>JAFWDH010000004.1 GCA_017513135.1 Oscillospiraceae bacterium | reverse complement strand
CTCCTGCTCTCGCTTGCGCTCTGCCTCGTATCATGCGGCAAGAAGCAGGAAGAAGAGAGCGATATGGCTGCTGTCAAGAAGGCAGGAGTCGTCCGTGTGGGAATGGAGTGCGATTACGCCCCGTTCAACTGGATGGTGACCGATCCCACCGATACATCCGAGAAGATCCAGAGCGGCGGTTACGCAGACGGATATGACGTTTACTTCAGCCGCATGGTAGCCGAGGCTCTCGGAGTCGAAGTCGAGGTCGTAAAGCTGGAATGGGAAGGCCTCACGCTGGCGCTCGAAGCCGGAACGATCGACCTGATCATCGCCGGAATGTCGCCCACGCCGGAGCGCAAGGTGACCGTTGACTTTACGGATCCCTACTATATCGGAGAGAAGTGCATCATAGTCCGCAAGGACAGCAAGTACGCATCAGCAAAGTCTCTTGAGGACTTCAGCGGCGCGCTTATCACACACCAGCACAACAACGCCTTCGGAGAGCTGATAGATCAGATCCCGGATGTCACGAACGATGACCGCTACTCCGACACTCCCAGAATGGTAGTGGCCGTAGAGAGCGGCGAAGTCGACGGCTTCGTCGATGAAGTCTCTGTCGGAATGTCCGTAGCGAATTCCAACCCCGATCTGATGTATGTGGTATTTGAGCCGGGCAAGGGCTTCGTCGTGGACGAGAGCGACGCGGTCAACGCAATCGGATGCCGCAAGGGAAGCGACCTCGTTGAGTTCATCAACGGCGTGCTCGCCAAGGTGTCCGAGGATGAACGCCTCAAGCTCATGGAAAAGGCTGTCATCAACCAGCCTAATAACGAATAACATCAGAAAGGTGATTCGGGTATGCCTACAACATTCTTTGAGTGGATACCCTTCCTGTGGAAAAAATACTGGCCTCTGCTCCTGAAAGGAGCCTGGACATCCCTGTATCTGTCATTTCTGGGAACTTCGATTGGATTCGTAGTCGGCCTTCTGGTCGCTATGGTCCGGACCATCCCGGATCCGCCCAAAAGCAAAAAAGTCAGATACTGGCTGTTGAAAGCTGTAAAGTTTCTGTGCGTAGCGTATATCGAGGTGTTCCGCGGAACGCCTCTGATGGTTCAGGCCATGGTCATATACTACGGACTTATGAAATTTGCGTCCCTGCGGCTTCCTCTGATAGTCGCATCCATGATAATCGTCGGAAGCAATACAGGAGCCTATATGGCTGAGATCATGCGTTCCGGCATCATTTCTGTCGAAAAAGGACAGACTGAAGCAGCCATGTCGCTGGGAATGACACACTGGCAGACAATGAGCTGCGTGATCCTGCCGCAGGCGATCCGTAACGTCCTTCCTTCAGTCGGAAACGAGTTCGTCGTGAACGTGAAGGATACTTCCGTCCTGAATGTCATAGCTGTATCGGAACTGTATTTCGTCGGAAAATCAGCATCCGGGACATATCTTAAATACTTCGAGGTCTATTCCATAGTTGCTGTTATGTACCTTATTATGACTGCAACTCTTTCGAAACTGCTCGGCAGGATCGAAAAGAAGCTGGACGGCCCCTCGGAGTATCAGGTCCTGAATGATGAAGAGGAGGAAAGCGATGTCTGAACCCATCATTTCTGTAGAGCATCTCGGAAAGAGTTTCGGAACCAATGAAGTCCTCACCGACATTAGTTTTGATGTGAGCCAGGGAGAAGTCATAAGCATCATCGGTGTCAGCGGTACCGGCAAGAGCACACTGCTGAGATGCATCAACCTTCTTGAACAGCCGTCGTACGGGACTATCAGATATCACGGAGAGGACATACTTTCACCTCACTTCGATCTTGCGCATTACAGAGCGAAGGTAGGAATGGTGTTCCAGCAGTTCAACCTCTTCAACAATCTGACCGTTCTTGAGAACTGCGTGGTTCCGCAGGTCAAGGTGCTCAAACGTGACAGGGAAGAGGCAGAGAAGAATGCCAGAAACTACCTTGAGAAGGTCGGCATGCTGCAGTACCGCAACGCCAAGCCTTCCCAGATATCCGGAGGTCAGAAGCAGCGAGCAGCAATTGCAAGAGCGCTGTCGATGGATCCGGAAGCGATCCTGTTCGATGAGCCGACGTCAGCCCTTGACCCGGAGCTGATCGGAGAGGTCCTGGACGTGATGAAGAATCTCGCGGCGAACAGCGGCATCACTATGCTGGTGGTCACCCATGAGATGAGTTTTGCCAGAGATATCTCTGACAGGGTGATCTTTATGGAGAGCGGACATGTGGTCGAGGATGATACCCCGGCAGTCATTTTCGGGAACCCGAAGATGCCGAGGACAAGGGAATTCCTGAACAGGATGCTCAAGAATCAGTGATCATATCCCGTGAGGGATGAGCGGCATTCCGGCAACAGCCGGTCTGCCGCTTTTTGCGTGTTTTGTGTGATATTATAGATAGAGCAGAATCAGTCGGAAGGGGGCAGTCACGTTTGGCTGAATACAATATCAAGGATTCCGATATGGATGCCGATGTCCGCAGGATAGGTTCCGCTTTCAGGAGACTGAGACCGTATCAGGACGAGGAGTTTTTCCGCAAGACCAACAAAGCGGAAGACGCGCTGGTCAGAGGGAAGTGGGCGCCTGTTCATACTGAGGTCGAAGAGAAGTTCATTTCACGGGGAGACGGCACTGAGCTGAGGATACTCATCTGCCGGGCAATAGATAAGGAGAAACGGAAGAAAAATGCTGCCGGCCTGCTCTGGATACACGGGGGAGGCTACGCTACGGGCGTTCCGGAACAGGATCACCTGTTTGCCGATATCTTCTGTACCGACGGCGAGTGCGTGGCAGTGATGCCTGATTATACACGTTCCACAGAAGCTCCGTATCCTGCTGCGCTCGGAGACTGCTGTCTGGCCCTCTACTGGATGGTCCAGTATGCCGAAGAACTGGATATAGACAAGGATCGTATCATGGTCGGGGGCGACAGCGCCGGAGGCGGTCTTACCGCTGCGGTCTGTCTGAGAGCCAGAGACGAAGGTATCGTCAATATAGCGTTCCACATGCCTCTTTATCCGATGCTGGATGACAGAGAGACAGAGACCTCAAGCAACAATGACGCTCCCGTTTGGAACACAAGATCCAACCGGGCGGGGTGGGATCTGTATCTGGCAGGTTTCCCCAAGGACGGAGACATACCCAGCTATGCAGCTCCTGCCAGGGAGGAAGACCTCAGCGGCATGCCTCCCGCCTGCACTTTTGTAGGCACTATAGATCCTTTCCGCGCTGAAACGGAGCAGTATGTCGAAAAGCTCCGAAAAGCGGGAGTACAGGTGTTTTTCCGTGAATTCGAAGGATGTTTCCACGGATTCGATATGATAGCATACGCAACGAAACCCGCGCGGGATGCAAGGGAGTTCCTGAAAAATTCATTCCGCTACGCATTGGACAATTACAGGGCAGAGAACAGATGAGCAACAGAAAGAAGATTTTTTACAACGGTACGGTCTATGCGGGAAACGGAGAGTTCCTGAAAGCGTTCTCTGTGGAGGACGAAAAGATCGCCGAGGTTTGGAAGGATGAGCCGGAAACTGACGGGACAGATGCCGATCTGATAGACCTCAGCGGCAGCTTTGTTTGCGCAGGGTTCAACGATTCTCATATGCATCTTCTGAATTTCGGCAAGGTTCTTGACGGAGCAGATCTCTCTGCGCACACCGGAAGTCTGAAGGACCTCAAGGACAGTCTAAGAAAGCACCTGTCGGAGAAAGGCCCCGGAGCGGGCGGCTGGCTTCTCGGGAGAGGCTGGAACCAGGACTATTTCAACGATACGGACAGGATGCCTGACAGACATGATCTTGACGAGGTCTCGGATCAGGTGCCGATAATGATAACAAGGACGTGCGGACACTGCTGCGTTCTCAACAGCCCCGCGCTTGAAGCTGCCGGCATCACGGCTGACAGCATGGACCCGGACGGCGGCAGGATAGGAAAGAACGGAGGAGCTCCCGACGGCAGGCTCTACGAGAATGCTGTCAGGATCCCCGCCGAAGTGATCCCCGTACCGTCACTTGGCGATATTAAGAGCCTGATCAAAAATGCTGCGGGGAAAGTGAACAGCTACGGAGTCACCAGTGTGCAGACTGACGATTACGGCGTGTTTGCAGGACTCGATCCGCTCACGGTGAACGCAGCCTACAGGGAACTGATCGATTCCGGTGAGCTCACTGTCAGGGTGCACGAACAGTGCAACCTCGGAGGAGCGGATGCGCTTAAGGATTTCATTGCCCGCGGAGGGATGGCATGCAAACAGGACGACTTCTTCAGTTCAGGCACTGTCAAGATACTCGGAGACGGCTCTCTCGGAAGCAGGACGGCAAGACTTTCAGTTGAGTATCCGGGAACCGATGAAAAGGGTATACTCATCTTTTCAGATGATGAGATGAGAGAACAGATCTGCACAGCGGCTTCCAATGGGAAGAACGCAGTGGTGCATGCTATCGGCGACGGATGTCTTGATCAGGTGCTCGATGCTTTTGAATATGCCAGGAATAAATACCCTGGTGAGAGAAGAGACGGAATAGTCCATTGTCAGGTCAGCCGCGAAGACCAGCTGAAAAGGATAGCCGATCTCGGGCTCTGCGTATACGCGCAGTCGGTGTTCCTGGACTATGACAACCATATCGTTGAAGCTCTTGTGCCGGCAGAGATAGCTTCTACGAGCTACAGCTGGAAAACGCTGCTAGGACTCGGAGTGAACGTTTCCAACGGGTCTGACTGCCCTGTCGAGTTTCCGGATGTCCTTAAGGGCATTCAGTGCGCAGTGACGAGAACTTCAATGGACGGCACCGGACCGTACCTTCCCGATCAGGCTTTTACTGTCAGGGAGGCGATCGACAGCTTTACGTCGGCTTCAGCTTATGCCTCATCAGAAGAGTGCATAAAGGGAAGTATTGCGCCGGGCATGCTGGCTGATTTCACGGTGCTCGGATCCGATCCGTTCAGTGAGGAGCCGTTCAGCCTGAGCCGCATAGAAGTGAAGTCCACGTGGGTCGGCGGGAGAAGAGTGTTCTAACTCTATCAATCGTCTGAACATCGATCCTGTAAGATACAGATACAAGGAGAGAAGAAATGAAACTCAATTACAAAAGGACATTCGTTATAGGACTGGCATTTCTTTCCATCTGTGCGTTCTGGCAGATGTATGACAATGTCATCCCTCTTATCCTGAAAAAGACGTTCGGGCTGGATTCTGTGGTCTCAGGAGTGATAATGGCTGCGGACAACGTCTGCGCCCTGTTCCTTCTGCCGCTGTTCGGCTCCATCTCGGATAAGACATCGACCAGATTCGGCAGGAGGATGCCTTTCGTTCTTATAGGAACTGCGCTGGCTGTTGTTTTCATGGAGTTTCTTCCCATGCTGGACAACAGTTACTTCACGAAGCCCGCACAGTATAAGATCACTCTTTTCATCATATGTCTCGGGTGTCTGCTGATCTCAATGGGAACATACAGAAGTCCTGCCGTGGCGCTGATGCCGGATGTCACGCCGAAGCCTCTGAGAAGCAAGGCTAATGCGGTTATCAACCTTATGGGAGCTGTCGGCGGGGCGATCTATCTTGTGATCGCAGGCCTTCTGTATTCCAAGAGCAGGACTGCCAGCCTTCCGCACGTCGATTACACGAACCTGTTCCTTATAGTCGCAGCGCTGATGGTGATCGCGGTTCTGATCCTGTTCTTCACGACGGATGAGAATAAGCTTCATGAGGAACTGCTGGCTTATGAGAAGGAGCATCCGGAAGAGAATCTCGAGGAGGATGACGGAAGCGGCGACGCTGTGCTTCCTCCGGATGTCAAGAAGAGCCTGGCATTCATCCTGGTATCTATCTCCCTTTGGTTCATAGGCTACAATGCCATAACTACATGGTTCACTACGTATGCGGCTGAGATGTGGGACATGGCGCTGGGGCAGTCTTCCACATGTCTGACGATTGGAACTGCCGGTGCTATAGTCTCGTATATCCCGATAGGGTTCCTTGCCAGCCGCATCGGCAGGAAAAAGACGATCATGGCAGGCTGCATCCTGCTTTCCGCATGTTTCGCATCCGGCTATATAGTGACCAAGATCACCTCCGAATTCACACCTCTGCTTTACATAATGTTCGCGCTCGTTGGTCTTGCGTGGGCTGCGATAAATGTCAATTCCCTGCCTATGGTAGTTGAGATGTGCAAGGGAAGCGATATCGGCAAGTTCACCGGGTATTATTACACTTTCTCCATGGCTGCTCAGGTCTTTACTCCCATCGCTTCCGGATGGCTCATAGATCATATAGGATATGAGTCGCTTTTCCCGTATGCAGCGCTGTTCGTTCTCGCTGCGCTCTGCACCATGACCAGAGTCATGCACGGAGACAGCAGACCCGATGCGGTCAAGGGGATCGAGGCACTGGATGTTGATGCCGACTGAGCATTTATTGTGATCATAACAAACAACAGGAGATGCGTCCGTAGGACGTATCTCCTGTTGTTTGTTAGCAGTTACGTTAGCATCTGCGGCTGTATCGCATCTACGGCAAAAAAGGCAGAAAACCACAGATTATCGAAAGGAACCGGGATGTTTTGCAGCCTGACGAATGGACTGACGGGTGAATCGCCGCATAAAGTTAGCCAAAGAGTTAGTTTTGTCTTATTATTATTTATTGGAAAGCTTTTTCGTGATATCCTTTGTATCGGATGTAAAAAACACACAGGTTGGTGACGGACAATGACGCTGGACAAGCTTAAGATAGGAAAGAGCGGAAAGATCACATCGGTCGGCGGAGAAGGTGCTCTGAGGCTGAGGTTCCTTGATATGGGCCTTATCCCCCACACTGTTGTCAGAATGCAGAAGACTGCTCCGTCCGGAGATCCGATCCAGATACTTATCAGGGGTTATGAGCTTACTCTCAGGCTTGAGGAAGCATCAAAGATCGAGATAGAGGAGTTGAGCGAGTGATGGTATTTGCTTTAGCTGGAAATCAGAACAGCGGAAAGACGACTCTGTTCAATGCGCTTACGGGATCCAATCAGCACGTCGGGAATTTCCCCGGAGTTACTGTGGAAAGAAAATCCGGAGAGGTCAAGGGTAAGAAGGACTGTACCATCGTTGACCTTCCCGGTATCTATTCGATTCGCCCGTATACCCAGGAGGAAGTGGTCTCGACCGACTTTATCCTCAATGAGCATCCTGACGGCATCATAAACATTGTTGACGCCACCAATATAGAGAGAAACCTTTATCTCACCCTTCAGCTGCTTGAACTGAAGGTCCCTACGGTCGTGGCGCTCAACATGATGGACGAGGTCCGCGAGAACGGTGGCTCGGTCGATGTTGAAAAGCTTAGCGGGATCCTCGGTGTCCCCGTGGTTCCGATCGCCGCGGCGAAGGGAGAAGGGATATCAGAACTGCTGGAAGTGGCTTTGGAGACGGCAAACAGGAAGGCGCTGCCGAGCGTCTACGATTTCTGTAATGACGGCGGCCCGGTCCACCGCTGCATACACGCTATAGTCCATCTCATACAGGATCACGCCGATTCTCTCGGACTTCCCTGCAGATTCTGCGTCACCAGACTGATCGAAGGCGACGGAGATATGGATGAAAAGCTCGGTATCAACCAGAATGAGAAGGAACTGATCGAGCACTGCGTCGTGGAGATGGAGAACTCGACAGGTCTGGACCGCAATGCTGCGCTTGCCGATATGAGATACAACTTCATAGAGAACGCGGTGGCTCAGGCGGTAATAAAGAGCAGCGAGAGCAAGGAGCACAGGAGGAGCGTCGCAATAGACAGGATCCTGACCGGAAAGTACACTGCGATCCCGGTTTTCATATTCGTCATGTTCCTGGTCTTCTGGCTTACGTTCCATGCAGTAGGACAGAGGATGTCCGATATTCTGGCAACCGGGATAGAAATGCTTACGCAGGCTGCAGACAAAGGGCTTGTATCCTACGGTATCAACCCTGTCGTCAGAAGCCTTATCATAGACGGTATTTTTGCCGGTGTAGGTTCGGTCCTGAGCTTCCTGCCGATAGTGGTCACGCTGTTCTTCTTCCTGTCCATCCTGGAGGATACGGGATATATGGCGAGGATAGCTTTCGTTATGGACAGCCTGCTCAGGAAGATCGGGCTCTCCGGAAGAAGTTTCGTTCCGATGCTTATGGGTTTCGGTTGTTCCGTGCCTGCGATAATGGCTACCAGGACACTGTCTTCGGACCGCGACAGGAAGATGACGATCCTTCTCACTCCGTATATGTCCTGCTCTGCTAAGATACCGATCTACGCGGTATTCTCTGCAGCGTTCTTCCCCCGTCACGCCGCATTGGTGATGATAGCGTTGTATGTTACCGGCATACTGGTAGGCATCATTGCAGCGCTGATGTTCAAGAGCACGCTTTTCAGAGGCAAACCGGTGCCGTTCGTCATGGAACTTCCGAACTACAGGCTGCCTTCGGCAAAGACGGTGGCTCTGCTGCTGTGGGAGAAGGCAAAGGATTTTATAGAGCGTGCCTTCACGATCATATTCCTCGGATCCATGGTGATATGGTTCCTGCAGACGTTTGATTCCAGACTTAATGTTGTCAGCAGCTCTGCGGACAGCCTCCTTGCCATCATAGGAAGGTTCATAGCGCCTGTGTTCGCGCCTCTCGGATTCAATGACTGGAGAGTTGCGACATCCCTCATCTCCGGATTCACGGCAAAAGAGTCTGTCATAAGCACCCTGGCCGTGCTGCTCGGTACGAGCATAGACAGTCTCGGACAGGTCCTGGGGTCGCTTTTTACCCCGCTTACGGCTGTAAGTTTCCTTGTCTTTACGCTCCTGTACACACCGTGTGTCGCGGCTGTGGCAGCTGTGAGAAGGGAACTGGATTCGTCGCTCAAGACGCTGACAGTAGTTATCTCCCAGTGCGTGATTGCGTGGATAACGGCTCTTGTCGTCTACACTGTCGGGAGGCTGCTGTTTTGAACGTTTTTGACCTTGCGGTTATAACGGCAGTCGTCGCAGCGGCTGCAGCGGCTGCGTTCCGTGTCTTCAGGGGACGTTCCGGCTGCGGAACTTGTGAAAGCTGCCCGGGGAGTATATACTGCAGAAAGAAAAAGAGTTGATAATTCTTTGATATGAACAGTTGCGGCCGGACAGTCTTTTTCTGATCCGGCTTTTCTTTTCGGAGGAGTGAGCTGTGGGTATAGATGCCGACATCCTGATAATAGGCGCCGGGGCTTCCGGAATGGCTGCGGCGATAGAGGCAGCCGGTGTATCACCGGAGGCGAAGATACTTCTGCTCGAACGTTCCGACAGGGCAGGGAGGAAGATCCTCGTCACCGGGAACGGCAGGTGCAATCTCTCTAATTCCGGTATTGATGTTTCCTGTTACAACAGCGCCGTATCAGGCTTTTCCGATGTGATGGAGAGATATGCCGATGACCGCTCTTTCTTCAGGAAAATGGGGCTTGTGACAAGAGAAGAGAGGGAGGGCAGGATATACCCTTACAGCGGACAGGCTTCGTCCGTGCTTGATGCCCTCAGGTTCATGGTATCAGCGTCAGGCGCGGAGACGGTGTACGGCGCGCAGGTGACAGGCATATTGCCGCAGGAGAACGGGTTTACAGTGACGGCAGAAGACGGAAGTGAATATAGTGCTGCTAAGGTCATCGTAGCCGCCGGGTCTCCGGCCGGTGCCCATGGCTTCGCAAACAGAAAGCTTATATCATCACTGATATCGCAGGGGGAGGGATTCAGAGAATTTTCCCCGGCACTGGCTCCTCTCATGGTCAGAGATCTGCCTGCGCAGCTTAAAGGGACAAGAGTACAGGCAGATGTAACGTTGCAGCTTCCTGACGGCAGGAGAGAGACGGCTTCAGGAGAAGTTCAGTTCGGAAGCGGTTATGTCTCAGGCATCTGCGTGATGGATCTTTCAAGGGAGTATAACGGAGAAAAAGGCGCGTTCCTTATCATGGATTTGTGTCCGGATATGAGCTGCCGGAAGATCGCTGAGTTCATCAGTGAGGTGACTGTCATTAGAGGAAACGCTGATGCCTCGACAGCGCTGTCCGGCCTGATGCAGAAGTCTGTGGGAGAGATGATCCTCAAGACCTGCTGCGATGACCTCTACAGGAGAAAAACGGGCTCCCTGACGTCGAAAGAGATAGAAAACGTATCGGAACTCATCAAAGGATACAAGGTCGAGGTGGCAGGAAAAGGCGATTTCAGAAACGCCCAGATCTGCAGAGGGGGCTTTTCCGGCCTGAACGGGGAGACGCTGGAATCTGCTGTGTGCAATGGACTGTATTTCTGCGGTGAGATAGTCGATGTGGACGGAAGATGCGGAGGATACAATCTGCACTGGGCATGGGCTTCAGGAAGAGCGGCAGGAGCATCCGCAGCCTCCTCGCTGAAAAAAACGCCGGAACAGTAATTGTGGACAAATCGTAAACAATACCGCAGATATATTGACACAGGCGCTTCAGCACAGTACTATGATGATGCAAAAGGGAGTAGCTTAACGCAGACAGCGTATTTGGCCACCGTCATCCCGACAGTTGTCCGACCCAAATGAGAAAGCAAGACTTTTGCCGCAGCAGCGGCGAAAGTCTTTTTTTGCCGCTGGATATACAAAACGGAGGTAAAAAACATGATGAGAAATAATATGCACTTCATGGGCAGCCATTCAGGCTGGGGATTCGGACACGGCCCAATGCATGGGCCGATGCACGGCACGATGGGCCCGATGCATGGTCCGATGGGTCCAATGCACGGTCCGATGGGTCCGATGCATGGCCCGGGAGCCCACAGATTCCATCACGGCCCCCGCTTCTTCCGGCCGATCTATTTCGGAAGGTGGATGCGCCCGTGGCCGCGCTACAGCAGAGGATTCGGATGCCTGGGATGCCTCGGCCCGTTTCTGATGATGCTCCTGATAGCTTCTGCTTTCGGATTCATGATCTGACAGAATTAGCGCGGTTAATAATCACAAAAAGCCCGGCAACAGCCGGGCTTTTTCTTTTGTATACTGATCATTATCATATCTTTTTCAGCAGTCTGGCGGAGTTTATAACGGAGATCACCATCACGCCCACATCTGCGAATATGGCGGGCCACATCCCCGCGATACCGAGCGCTCCGAGAATAAGGCAGAGCGCCTTGATCCCCAGCGCAAAGACGATATTCTCCTTCACGACACGCATACATCTTCGTGATATCTCCATGGCGGTACAGATCTTGGAGGGATCGTCGTCCATGAGAACTATGTCTGCAGCTTCGATCGCGGCATCGCTTCCGAGAGCTCCCATAGCTATTCCTACATCTGCCCTCATCAGGACCGGTGCGTCGTTGATGCCGTCCCCGACGAAAGCAACGGTTCCTTTTCCGTTCAGCTCAGAGATAAGACTCTCTACGAAGGAGACTTTGTCTGCAGGAAGGAGGCCGGCTCTGTATTCACTGATGCCCAGCTCCGCGGCGGTGCTTGCTGCACTGTTTTCGCTGTCTCCGGTGAGCATCACACACCTGACTCCGGAAGATGCCAGTCTACCGACCGTTTCTGCGGCAGTCGGTTTGAGACTGTCCGATATGCGGATGCTTCCGAGAAACTGTCCGTTCTCGGCAACGTAAACCGTAGTACCTGAGAAAGATTCGGTAACAAACGCGATATTCTCCGCTTTCATCAGTTTCGAGTTGCCTGCGAGGATCGTACTGCCTCCGCAGACGGCTCTGACTCCCTGACCCGCGATATCCGATGCCTCAGTTATCAGTGAGGGATCGGCAGTCGTACCTGCATACTCTCTCAGAGCGTTAGCTATCGGATGTGTGGAATATGTCTCAGCAGCGGCTGCTGCGTTTACGAGATGATCTGCCGCGATCCCGTCTGCGGGACTGACACCTGAAACGCGGAAACTGCCTTCTGTGAGAGTGCCGGTCTTATCCATCACAGCAGTCCTGATCGATGCCAGGGATTCCACATCAGTCCCTCCCTTGATCAGGATGCCTGAGCGGGATGCACCTCCGATTGACCCGAAAAATGCCAGAGGAATACTGAGAAGCAGAGCACAGGGACAGCTGATGACCAGAAATGTCAGAGCTCTGTGTATCCATACGCTCCAGCTGCCGGTGAAAAGCGGAGGAATCACTGCAAGGATCAGAGCAGCTATGCAGACAGCCGGGGTATAGTATTTAGCAAACCTGGAGATGAATGCTTCTGCCTTTGCTTTCTTGAAACTTGAATTCTCGACGAGTTCCAGGATCTTGGATACGGTGGATTCACCGAAAGACTTGGTCGTGCGGATCCTGAGCATCGTGCCGTTGTTGACACAGCCGCTTATGACTTCATCTCCGGGCACTACATATCTGGGCTTGGATTCTCCGGTCAGCGCAGCCGTGTTCAGTTCGCCTGAACCTTCAGTCACGACCCCGTCGATCGGTATCTTGTCACCGGTCCGGACTATGATCTCGCTTCCCTCGGGGATGCTCTCGGGATCGACCTCCTGCATTCCGCTCTCTGTTTCGATCATGGCTGTATCCGGTCTGATGTCCATAAGAGCGGTTATGTTCTTTCTGCTTCTGCTGACCGCGAGAGACTGAAACAGTTCACCGATCTGGTAGAAGAGCATAACAGAAACTGCTTCGGTCAGATCTCCAAGCGCGATCGCACCGAGTGTAGCGACAGACATCAGGAAATTCTCATCGAAAACACTTCCTGAACCTATTCCTCTGACAGCGTTGATCAGAACATCGGACCCGGATACGACATAAGCCGCCAGATACAGTGCGACTGACACATAACCCAGCCAGCCGGGGACATCCGGAACAAGCAGGGCTGCTGCAGTCAGGACAGCGCTGATGAGGATGCGCCTGAAGCGCTTTTTTTCTTTCTTGGACATTTTCTTTTACCAGCTTTATCAGAATTCGATATCAAATTCAGGCTCGATCTTGCGGGCCGCTTTCAGACAGTCCTTAAGGATGGAGGGGAATCTTTCCTCATCTGCTTCCAGAGACATCTTCTGAGTCATAAAACTGACACTGGCAGATTTTACTCCGGGGATGGATCGGATCGCGTCTTCTACTTTTGCGGCGCATGTCGCGCAGTCGACCTCAATGTTGAATTTCTTAGTCATCTTATTATCCTCGTATCGAATTATTGATTATTCTTCCGTGTGTTCCAGACCGAGCGAGATCATGCTCCTGACGTGATCGTCATCCAGAGAATAGATCATCTGCTTTCCGTCTCTCTTGAACTTAACGAGTTTCGCGGACTTCAGTATGCGAAGCTGATGACTGACGGAGCTCTGAGTCATTCCCAGCAGCTGCGCAATATCATTTACGCAAAGCTCGCTCTCGAACAGAGTGTAAAGGATCTTGATCCGCGTAGTGTCGCCGAAGACTCTGAACAGTTCGGAAAGATCATAAAGTATCTCGTCTTCTGGAAGACTCTGTCTCAGTTCCTCGATCGATGCGGGATCGATATTCCCGTTGTTTTTCTCGTCGATCATATTGATTCATCCTTTCATATGAATAATTGTTCATATGTTCTGTAAAAAGTATATCATTGATGATCTGTATGTCAACAGTAAGATCAGAATCTCAGCGAAACTGCAAAAAAAAGCTGCAGCAAGCGGATAAGACCGTGCTGCAGTGTGACAGGGACTATATGAGTTACTCAGACTTCGGGACCATTAATGAGAGAGGCGATGAGCTGTGTCAGAGAGTCCTGATCCTCTCCCAGGGCATAGGAGCATTCTCTTACGATGAGTTTTTCAGCTGCTCTCATACAGGTCTCATCAGTGCTTCTGAGTTTTCTTGAGGCTGTCTCAAGCGTACGCTTCCTGAGGATGAGCGTGCGGAGCAGAGCGGCAAGTCTTGAGGGAAGGCCTTCGGTCAGAATGGATTGATAAAGGTCTCTTCTTTCGGCATCGTTGTCCACCCAAAGGATCTCACCGTCGTTTATCGTTTCGATCAGTTCGGAAGCCTCCCCGGGACTCATCACTTTTCTCATCCTTGAGACCAGTTTTTCATTTGAGACCGGGACGAAAACAGTGGATCTGCTGTCAAAGACGGGCTTCATGACATAGTAATCCATGACGATGCCTGCGATCTCGCGCTGGCATATCTCGGTGATCTCACAGATGCCCTGAGAGCTGTATGAGACGATTTCGTTGACTTTGTACATTTAACTCCGTCTTTCCGGCAGATATATTTGCCTATATGTAATCTTAACATATAAAAATCCTGAATGTAATATTCGGAAGGGAGAAAATAAAGACTTTCATTCGGGCACGAAAACGGAAATTTGCACAAATGCGGCATATGTTTTTCTCTTGAAAGCGACAGGGGAGAAGGGGTCCCGCTATGCTATAATCAGGATAAGAACGGCCCGGGAAAAGCCGAAGTACAGACTTGATTGGAGGTTACGTATGAGACCGTTAAGTGATTACAGTCACATAAGGGGAGTATGCTACAACCCGAGAGAAGCAAAAGACCAGGAGACTCTTGAGCGCCATCTTTCATACGCTCAGAGGCTGACTATAAACAGCACAAGATTCTGGATGGACATGGAGACCTATGAGAAGGACCCTGAAGGATACTACGGCATGCTTGAGAACTTTATGAGCACATGCTGGAGATTCGGCCTCAGTTCGATGCCCATCCTTTTCAACGGAAACTATATCCACGAGTATACTGAACCCAGCGAGGAATGGTATCAGAGAGCGGAGAGATATGCCAACGCTTTCATCTCAAGGTTCAGGGACGAACCATATATCCTTATGTGGGATGTCATCAATGAGCCGATGTGCAATGATTACATGAACACAGCGAAGGAGATCTCCAGGGAGGAATACGAGAGAAGGTTTGCGCAGCTCGAGAAGTATGTGAGACGTCTCTGTGACATAGTCCGCAGGGCAGATCCGGAAGGATGCATGACAGTAGGACATGAGAACGTGGATCATCTGAGATCATCCAACGATCTGGTCGACGTCATCTGTTTCCACGACTATCTCAGCATAAGAAAGGATATCGAGGCGGCGATCCTTGTCGCGGAGGATTACGGAAAGAAGCTCGGAAAGCCCATCCTCAACACAGAGACCGGATGCGTGGGAAGAGCCAATCCTTATGAGGTGGAGCTTGACCTTCTGAACCGTCATCACATCGGATTCTATCTTTTCAATCTGGTGAGCCACGGTTTCTGGGGTGACATCCACGGACTGGTGTATGACGACGGTACGATCAGGGATCCCTCTGTCATCGCAGCACTGTTCGGATTCTTCCGCAACAGGACTACAGGAAGGATACTTGCCAACGCCAATAAGGAAGGACACGCCTACAGAGCTGTCAAGGCTGTTGAGGATGCCCTCAGGGTCGAGCCTACGACGCTGTTCATGTCAAAGCCCAAGACGACGGATGATATCCTGGATGCGGCGGAATACTGCGTCAATATTCTTGAAGCCTGCGAGATGGTTCCGATGTGGGATGCCCCCTCTGCCAGAATAGAGATATGGAGGAGCATGCCGGAGGAACAAAGAGACAAGCACGAGATCTCCAGATTTGCTCATGAGATGGCGCAGCTTGTGAAGAAAAACTGTCTGTTCGACTGAGTCTGTATCAAATGACAAAGCCCGGATCACCGATCCGGGCTTTGCTTATGTCAGGTCTTTTTAATAAATGAGTTACCGCAGTGGGGACAGTGTATCTGTATGCGTCCTTTTCCTCTCGGGACCCTGAGCCACTGTCTGCATCCGGGACAACGGAAAAAACGGTAGTGTCCGCTCTGTGAGAGCCTCGTCATTGCGCCGTTCACCGACTGATGGATAGGAGACGAAAGAAAGTGCTCGTTCTCGCATTTTCTGCTGTAGAGGCTTGTGGAAAATGCACGCCACAGCGACCACAGAAACAGGACCATCGATACAGAGAAGAAGAACATCGAAAAATAGCCGCCTGCCGCCTTTCTGAGGATCACTGAAAGAAGGAACGGAAGCGGAACTGCGCGCATAAGGAACAGGCTGAGGTCATCAAAACCGCAGCGTCCCACGAATATCCTTGAGAGAAGATATGATAACCTGTTTCTCAATTCTGCTATCAGCCTCCTTTGAATTAATAATATGATGAGTTCCAAACGGCGTTCAATACCGGCAGAAGATTGTTCACGGCAGATTAACAATTTCAAATGCGACAGGGTATTGACAGATAATATCAAAATGATATCATAATAATACCAAGCAAGGAGGTAAATACCATGGCTGATACACATAATCTCTCGTATAAAGAGAAAGAGATAACCCCAGTCAACGGATGGCTGATGCTGTTCATATCGATAGCCGCTTACTTTGCTGCATTCTTCCTGATAGTAGGAGGCTCGTCGATCCAGGCAGGGAGCCACAGCGGAGCGCTCGGAGTCTTCATGATAATCGCAGGAGCGCTTTATATGGCTTTCGGATGGATACTCTGGCTCGGATTAAAGACCGTGCGCCCGAACGAAGCTCTGGTGCTCACCCTTTTCGGAAAGTACTACGGGACTATAAAGAAGGAAGGGTTCTACAGAGTCAATCCGTTCTGCGCGGCTATCAATCCCGCCAGAAGGAACCAGACGGCAGTCGTGACAACAGACGGTGCAGCTACCGATATCACGGCGACTGCTGCCGAGACGTCCAGCAGACCGACCATATCGCTTAAGGCACAGGTGTTCGACAACAACAAGCAGAAGATCAATGATGCCCAGGGCAACCCGATAGAAGTCGGGATAGTTGTCACATGGCAGGTGATCGACACGGCGAAAGCAGTGTTCAACGTGGACAATTATGTGCAGTTCGTTCAGATCCAGGCTGACTCAGCGCTCAGGGATGTCGTCAGAAGATACCCGTACGATGAGTTTGAACAGCAGCAGGTCTCGCTCAGGGGTGATTCCGAAGAAGTGTCCGAAATGATCGAGAAGGAACTTCAGGACAGAGTGGAACTCGCCGGTATCCGGATACTTGACGCAAGGATCACGCATCTGGCGTACGCACCGGAGATCGCCGCAGCAATGCTGCAGAGACAGCAGGCCGAAGCGATCATAGAGGCGCGGCAGAAGATAGTGGACGGCGCTGTCGGGATGGTCGAGATGGCTCTGAAAAAACTTTCTGAGAACGATGTCTGCATGCTTGATGACGAAAGAAAGGCACAGATGGTCAGCAATCTGCTGGTCGTGCTCTGCGGCAACAAGGATGCTCAGCCCGTCGTGAACAGCGGAAGCATTTATTAAATGAAAGCGAGGTCGCTTAATGGATAGGGAAGCTGAAGGCAAAAAGCAGATACCGCTGAGACTGTCTTCATCTCTGTACGCAGAGATTGCGAAGTGGGCAGAAGACGACTTCCGATCCATAAACGGGCAGATAGAGTATCTTCTGACTCAATGCGTCAGAGAAAGGAACAGGGGCAGAAACCGTTCCGACACTGACGGGAAGGAATGACACGGATCCAAGGAAACGTAAGAAAGGCAGCTGTCTTATGACAGCTGCCTTTTGCATATCTGAAACAGTGTTTTCAGAACTCCAGTGCGGGAGTCCAGATGCGGTTGCCGTACAGGTCTGTGAACCTGTAGGTAACGCTGAATGTCACGTCGCTGACATAAGCGCTCCCGAGCGTAAGGCCGGAAGAGCCAACGGTTATCGGGTCACCGAGCTTCATGGTGTCGGTATACGTACCGTCATAGCTGTAGTAGTCACACAGGAACTGCAGCACATCGCCCTCTTCCACAGGCATGTTGCCCTTTGCGAACATCAGCTCGTTATCTTCACAGAACGGTCTCCATCCGGTTATGGAACCGCTCTTGTTCTCGCTTGAGTAAACTACCTCAAGGTTTACGAGAGAGGTGATCTCTTCGCCGGAATCATCAGTTCTTGTGAGAAGGGCAGGGATCCTGCCTCTGGTGACCCACGAACCGTCGTCATTGACGGTGTCAGAGGTCATGTAGTAGGAGACGAGGGTGCCGTTGACTGTAGTCCAGGATTTATCGTAGTCGAAGATGAGATCGTTGCCTTCGATGGTGAACAGGTTGTCCAGACCGAGGTCGACGAATCCGTTTCCGTCATCGACGAATACGTTCAGCTCTACTGTCTCGATGAGATCCCACTGTGAGTCTGTCAGAGATACACAGTTCTTTCCGGCTGAATTCTTTGTGATGAAGATATCACCCGGGTTGAGATAGTTTTCCGAGATGTACTGAGCGCTGCGGCTGACGGCGCTGCCGTCGAACCAGCTGTACTCGGAAGGCATCGAGCGGCCGGACATCTGCGAGAGGAGCCCGATGATATCGGACGGGCTGATCGAGTAACCGGAAGACTGGCTGCCGGAACTGGTGTAATAATCTCCGAGCAGAGACCCGAGGGGGTTGCTGTAGCTGCCGCTGAAGAGGGAGCCCAGGTCGATCGATGAGCCGGACTGGCCGTAGTTGTATGTGGAGCTTGAGTGCGCTGCCTGACCGCTTGATGCGAGGGAGGCGAACGTCTTTATGCACCTGGTGTATTCCTCATCGAATCCGATGCTGTTGTATGTACTCACTGCAGAGTTCATTGAGCGCATGGACTCATAGGGGAAAAAGATGGATATGCCGTTTGCTCTGGAGATATTGGTGCGGTTGTACTTGATGCAGCTCCTGAGAGTTTCCGCGAGCAGCTTTGCCTCAGCTGACCCGAGACGGTCGCAGAAATCGGGGAGGTCTATCTGGTTGAGTCCGTTTCCTTCGGCGAACTGCCTTGTGTTGGCTCTGGCGTTGGAGACTGTCCTGTAGCTGTTTCCTTCTATAAGAGACGAGGTCGAGTTTGCGAAGCGGGTAAATACTTCCGGAACGACGCCTTCGAGTTCGGCCAGGTCGACACAGGAAAGGGTGACCATGGCACTGCGGTCAGCCTGCTGGCTGGCGGCGACGAAATCATCACAGATCTGCTTTGCCAGTGTTACCGTATCGATGGAAGTGTTTCTGGAAAGGGTAGTGAGCCAGTTGGTGTAGTACCAGCCGGCCCCGGGTTCAGTTTCTTCCGAGGCGATGATATAGTCCGCATACTTTGTGCAGACCATATCGGTCTCAAGAGTAGACATCAGGCAAGTGTCAAAACCGATCCAGTCAAAGATAACTCCCGCATCGGCGAGCGCCTTGTCGATCTCGGCGAGATCCATGGAGTCGCTTCCGCCGTTCTTTTCATCGTAACCGTATCCGGTGATCGAACCGCCGCCGTGATCCCAGAATATGAGGATGTTGCGGTTTGCGGGATATTTGGCCGAACAGTATCTGATGAACTCGGTCAGGGTAGAAGCGCTGACCATCGACTTGTTCCCAAAGTTGGATTCAAGAGTCTCAAGCTGGCCGCCGGACAGTACGCGGTAGATCTGATTGGAACCGGAAGACACTATCTGGTTGTGCCACTTCTTGCAGCCTCCGGTCTCCACGATGACTTTCACGTTGTCGCCGATCGTGGCCTTGGTCATCTCGACAAGGTCATTAGTGGCCATGCCGTATTTGGATTCAAGGTCGGTCCCGCACATATATACCATGATGGTGACGGTATCCTTCCCGTTCCCAAGAGCCTCGAATCTCTTCTCCCTGGCCTTCCCGCTTGAGGTGTTTCCGGAGTTGCCGGAAGGCTGCGGGGTCACGACCGGAGTCGGATCAGTGTTAGGCTTCGGATCCGTGACTGGCGTCTGTGTGGTTCCCGGAGTCGGAGTCGGATCGACGACCGACGGAGCCGCGAAGCTGCTGCGGATGAACGCAAACACTGCAATGACAGCTACTGCGATGAGCAGGATGCGGCGTGCCTTTTTGGGCAGTCTGCTGAACAGCGCGAACAATCCGAGCAGAGCCAGGGGATTCACTGAACCTCCTCTGCCTGAACCTGCACGTCCGGATGAACTGCCGGAAGAAGGACGGTGGTCGCCGGATGAACCCGGTCTGCCTCCGGATCCGACCGGACCCGTTCCGGCAGAGCCGTTGAGATTGACGTTTACTGAACCCTGAGGTTCGGAACGCTCTCTGCTGTGAGGCCTGTTTTCTTTGTCCATATGAACTCTCCTCGTGTTTCAGACTAATGATTTCTTTATAAAAGAAAGTATACCATTATATCGAATCAATATTGCAATCGTTGTGTCCCGGCGTACATAACTGTTTTCAGATTGTTAATATGTGCGTTCGTTCTGTGACAGCCGGCTGATCACTTCTCCAAAATCCTTCCATGGAAATGAATCGGGCGGCGGATATGAGAATGACAGTCTTTGGCCTGTTACAGGGTGGTCGAAGGCTAGACTGTAAGACCATAGCGCCAGGGGACAGTTTATGCTGCTCCCGTATCTTCTGTCACCAAGGAGCGGATGCTTTCTGGACGAGAACTGGACCCGTATCTGGTGGGTCCTTCCCGAATGGAGCCGGACCGAGACAAGAGTGCGGTCATTTCTTTCCGCAAGAACGCTGTATGAGAGAGAGGCTTCTCTCACTCCTTTCCTCATCCTGTCCACCGTATAGCTGCGGTTCTTTCTGCTGTCATGGAACAGGAGATCTGTGAGCACGCCGTCACCGGCCTCCATTGAACCGGAGATCACTGCAAGATAGGTTTTTTCCGCATCTCCCTGAGGCGAGAAGGATACCGACATGGCTGCGGCCGCTGTCCTTGTGAGCGCGTACACCATCACGCCCGCGGCTTCACGGTCCAGTCTGTGCACACAGAATATATCCTGTATGCACAGCTGTTGTCCGATAACAGACGGAAGACCGGGATCCTCAGAAAGGAGTCCCGGTTCCTTGATGCAGCAGACGAGTGCTTCGTCCCTATACAGTATGCGGATATCTTCTGTCATTTAAGATAAATATCATTCAAGGCTGAAATGCCTGTTGTACGCTATGTCATACAGAGCATCGAAGTCATCCATCGTAGCGGATTTATATGAGGGATTGCGCAGCAGCGCAGCCGGATGGAACGTAGCCATGATAAGGCGGTTGTTCCGCATAAAAACCTCTCCATGCTGTTTAGTGACCTGAAAATCAGGTGAGATGAGCTGCTTTGCGGCTATACGGCCCAGACATACGATGATCTTCGGGTCGATGATCCGTATCTGCTCCATGAGATATCCGATACAGCGCTCCTCTTCTGCGGGAAGCGGATCTCTGTTCTGCGGAGGTCGGCATTTGACTATATTGCCGATAAAGACTTCTTCTCTTTTGATCCCGCTTGCAGCAAGGAAATCATTGAGCATGCGCCCGGCAGCGCCTACGAACGGCTCACCGGTCTCGTCCTCGTTTTTGCCGGGGGCTTCCCCGACGAACATGATATCTGCGTTTGGATTCCCGGAACCGAAAACGGCATTGATGCGGGTCGCGCTGAGCGGACAGTTTATGCACGTGCGGACTTTTTCTCTGAGCTCGTCAAGTGTCATTCGGATCACCTCCGAGTCAAAGTATAGCACAGCATATTACTTGCTTGAATAAAGGGTGCAGGAAATAGTAAAATCGAATTACGGAATACGAAAAACAATTGATAATGAGGTATTGAGAATATGGCAAGCGTTATTGTAGAAATCTCTGCAAGACATGTACATGTTACAGAAGAAGATCTTCATACCCTGTTCGGAGAAGGATATGAACTGACTGTCAAGAAGATGCTGTCCCAGCCCGGTCAGTTTGCCTCCAACGAAAGAGTCACCATAGTCGGACCGAAGCGTTCCCTCGAGAACGTCTCCATACTGGGACCCTGCAGGAAGCAGAGCCAGGTAGAGATCTCCGCGACTGATGCGCGTTCCATCGGCATTTCCGCACCTGTACGCGAGAGCGGTGACCTCGCCGGAAGCCCCGGCTGCAAGCTCATCGGACCTGCCGGTGAAGTCGATCTCACGGAAGGCGTGATCGTCGCGAAACGTCACATCCACCTCGACACGAAGACAGCTGCAGAATTCGGACTTGAAGACAAGCAGGTGGTATCGGCGAAGGTCGAGACCGCTGACCGTTCTCTCATCTTCGGGGATGTCGTCGTACGCGTGTCCGACAGCTACGCTCCCGCGATGCATGTCGACACCGACGAAGGAAACGCCGCAGGAATATCCGGCACGCCCGAAGTCACGATCATCAAATAACTGCTTACGGAGAAACATTTCAGGGGATCTCGCCAGAGGTCCCCTGTCTTATCTTCTGACGTGTGCAGTAGGGTCATCCGGGGAGGTCCGTAAGCCTTTGTTTTCTTGAATGTCAGGGAGCTGTAGACTATAATTATCATTAACAAGCTTTCCGGACGGCGGAAAGATAGGCAGAGCCTGCGCGATGCGAACCTGCGAACCAGGTCAGGGCGGGAACGCAGCAGCCTTAAGCTTGCGTCGCGTGCGACGCAGTCAACTTTGCCTGTCTTTCTGCCGTCCGGTTTTGGCGGGGAATTATATGAAACTTGCGCTCTACAGAAAATACCGGCCTGCGCAGTTCAGCGACGTCGTCGGGCAGGAGGACATAATCACTGCTCTCCGCAACCAGATAATCGCAGGACGCACCGGACACGCATACCTGTTCACCGGAGTCAGGGGAACGGGCAAGACTACGGTCGCCCGCATGCTTGCCAAAGCCGTCAACTGTCCCAACACGAAGGACGGGGAGCCGTGCGGCGAGTGCGAGATATGCAGGGGTATCGACAGCGGAGCGATACTTGACGTTACAGAGATCGACGCGGCATCCAATAACAAGGTGGATGATGTCCGTGATCTTCTGGATGAGACGTCATATACCCCGGCAGTCTGCAGGATGAGAGTGTACATCGTCGACGAGGTGCATATGCTTACGATGCAGGCGTTCAACGCACTGCTCAAGACGCTTGAGGAGCCGCCTCAGCATGTGATGTTCATCCTTGCAACTACTGAGGTGCAGAAAGTGCCTGCTACGATCCTTTCCAGATGTCAGAGATTCGATTTCAAGAGGATACCCGAAGACATGATCGCCGAAAGGGTGAGGTATGTTGCCTCCCGTGAGGGGATCAAGGTGACCGATGAGGCTTCCTCGCTCATAGCGAGGCTGGCGGACGGGGCTCTGAGAGACGCGCTCTCGCTGCTTGACACATGCGCTTCGCTGGACGGAAACGTCGATGAGGAAGTCGTCAAGAGACTTGCCGGCGTGACCGACAGAGAGTACCTTTTCGATCTGGCCGGGTGTATAAAGAACAGGAACATAACCGGAGCGCTCGGTATCATCTCAGAGCTTTACAATAATTCAATGGATCCGGTAAGACTGCTCCCCGAGCTCATAAGGCACTACAGGAACCTGCTCATGGTCCGGGTCGGAAAGGTCACGCTGAACGACTGTTCATCCGCGATGCAGAAAAGGTACGAGGATGAGAGCGGGGATTATTCCGAAACGGAGATACTGGACTGCCTGGATGTTCTCAGCGATGCCTCAGACAGGATGTCGAGATCGCTGGACAGGGAGATCACTCTGGAACTGGCAGTCATAGCGCTGGCAGGGGGAAGAAGCGGTACACGCCGCCCGTCACCTACTGCGGGATCCGCAAGCGCTGCTGTACGCAGGGAACGCGGCTCAGGTGAAGCGCCTGCCCCGGAAGCTGCAAAAGAAACGGTAAATGACGATAAAGCCGCACTGAAGGAAAAGACGGAGCCTGCGGCAGAGAAAAAAGCTCCGGCTGCAGCAGAGCAGGAGACTTCGGCGGAAGAGCCTCAGGCGGCGGAAAAGACTGCAGGGCTTCTTGACAGGTGGGATGACTGTGTAGCGGAGATCAGGGAAAAGAACCGCACGCTCGGCGCTCTGCTCAAGAATTCTCTCGCTCATCTGACGGATACGCATCTGCTGATAGAAGCCAACCCGATGGCTATCAAATTCATCAGAGACAACGAAGACAGCAGGACGACCATAAAGGAAGCGGTCGCTTCCGTTACAGGTCTGAGACTCCCTGTAGGACCATGGAAGGACGGCAGCGAGATCAGACAGGAAAAAGATGATAACGGCCTCGAGGAGTTCCTCAGAATGGCGGAAGAGGCCGGAGTGGAAGTTGAAAGGGAATGATACTATGAAGGCAAGAGTACCGGATGGATACGGAAAGCAGAGCCGCAATCAGATGATAGAGAGGCTCAATCAGATGCAGGCGGAGATGGAGGCGGCTCAGGCGGAGCTGTCCGAAAAGGAATACACTGCCTCCGCAGGCGGCGGAATGGTGGAAGCCACTGTCAACGGTTCCCACAAAGTCATATCCGTCAATATCAAACCGGAGGTCGTGGATCCGGATGATACAGAAATGCTGGGAGACCTCGTGGCTGCTGCTGTTAATGCTGCGGTCGAGGAGGCTTCAAAAGACTACGAAAGCAGGATGGGAAGCATCACCGGAGGTCTTGAGATCCCCGGCCTGAGGTGATCAGATGGCGAATATCATACCGTCTCTGGACAAACTGATTGACTGCTTTGCCGCGCTTCCCGGCGTCGGCAGGAAGTCTGCATCAAGGTTCGCATATCACATACTGGACATACCCGAGGAGCAGGCGATGGAATTCTCGCAGGCAATAGCCGATGTGAGAAGGAACGTCCATCAGTGTCCTGTATGTCACAACCTTACGGATACGGAGGAATGCTCCATCTGCAGCGATGAGAACAGGGACAGAAGCATCATCTGCGTGGTAGAGAGCCCCAGAGACGTCAGTTCCATAGAGAAGACCAGGGAGTATAAGGGACTCTATCATGTGCTGCACGGTCTTATCAGCCCTCTGGACGGGATCGGACCCGAACAGCTGTTCATAAAGCAGCTGATCACAAGAGCGGCGGATGACTCGGTCAAGGAGGTCATAATGGCGACAAACCCCACAGTGGAGGGGGAGTCCACGGCCATGTACATATCAAAACTCATCAAACCTCTGGGCGTCAGGGTGACAAGACTTGCGACCGGAGTTCCGGTCGGAGGAAATCTGGAGTACGCTGATGAGATGACCCTTTTCAAAGCACTTGAAGGGAGAAGCGAGATCTGAAAGGAGGACAGGAGTCGTGGCTGCTGATAAAAAGAAGAACGGCAACAGAACGATAGCTGACAACAGAAAAGCCCGCCACGACTATTATGTGCTCGAGAGCTATGAGGCGGGGATCGAACTGGCGGGTACTGAAGTGAAATCGATCCGCGAGGGGGGAGTCAACCTCAAGGACTGCTACTGCAGGGTCGACAACGGTGAGCTCAAGGTTTACGGAATGCATATCAGTCCCTATACCAAGGGCAACATCTTCAATAAGGATCCGCTCAGGATCAGAAGGCTCCTCATGCACAAAAAGGAGATACTCAGACTCTACTACAGGGTCAAGCAGGACGGACTGACACTGGTGCCTCTGTCACTCTATTTCAAGGGAAGCAACGTCAAGGTCCAGCTTGGGCTCTGCAAGGGAAAAAAGAATTATGATAAACGAGCCACTGAAGCAGCGCGGGAGATGAACCGCGAAGCGGACAGGGCTATGAAGATCAGACACTAGGAGAGAAAGAGAATGTCTAATCCAGAAGTGACTATCACAATGAGATCCGGCCAGGTCATGAAGGGTGAGCTTTATCCCGAAACGGCTCCCCAGACAGTCGCCAATTTTATCAGCCTGGCAAACAGGGGGTTCTATGACGGACTCATCTTCCACAGGGTCATACCGGGATTCATGATCCAGGGAGGAGACCCGCAGGGAATAGGTATCGGAGGCCCGGGATACTCGATCCGCGGAGAATTCACGGCGAACGGGTTCGACGGCAACGACATAGCCCATACTACCGGAGTCCTTTCCATGGCGAGGGCACAGCATCCGGATTCAGCCGGAAGCCAGTTCTTCATCATGGTGGACGATGCGCCGCACCTTGACGGACAGTACGCAGCATTCGGCAGGATAACCGAGAATACGGAAGCGGCTATTGCCATATCCAGGGTGAGAAGGGATATGAGGGACAAGCCCCTTGAACCTCAGGTCATAGATACCATAAGAGTCGAGACGTTCGGCGAGGATTACGGTGAGCCGGAAAAGCTGAACGAGAGATGATATATCAGGGGGTGTAAAGGTTTCGACGGGGATTTCGAAACATGGGCAGCGGGCAGCGGTGAGGAACCGCTATAAAAGCCTCACAAAAAATAACTGACAACAATCCTGTTGCCATAGCGGCTTAATGCCGCTCGTCGTGGTATGTGAGACCGCATAGCATATCACGGCGTAGAATGATGCGGTGAACGTGAGCAGGTCAAAGCTTTGAGCCCTGCCACGTAAAGTATGAAGCTACCGGACCTGAAGCATGTATGTCTGCGTCAGGCGAGGGAATCTCAAACGATATACTGCGCCCGGAGACACCTGTGCGGACAGATTTTCGGACAGGAGTTCGATTCTCCTCACCTCCACCAACATACACGGTATGCGGACACCATCCCTCAAGCCGGAGAATACCGGCAGTGTTCACGCAGAGGTCCGGTATCACAGCCGAGATATACTGCCGGCTGTGATACCGTCTTTGTTTATCAGTAATGACCGGTTGATCCGGGGCTCACAAGGAGGAAGGAATGAATGTATTTGACAGACTGAATGTCTTTTTAAATAGGGTCGGGAGTTCAAGCCTCAAAAAGATGTACCGGTTCGCCAGAGACATCCATAATGAGACGGGCAAGCCCGTTCCGTTTATCCTGGCTGATATGGCAGTCTGCATACTGAGATACGGTATCGGCTATCAGGAATACAGGGGATACGGGTTCGTCTATAAAAAACCGTCCCAGAGATCCACTTATATGACAGTGAGTAATAACGTGGCCCTTACAAGGATGCTCAACGACCGCTCACTGTATGATATTCTGGAAGACAAGGGGAGATTTCTGGAGCGGTTCAGCGATTATGTCAAAAGAGACTGGCTCGATCTCAGGAAGTGCACAAGGGATGAGTTTTTCGATTTCTGCAGGAAGCATCCCGTGATCTTCGTGAAGCCCGTGGACTCGTTCGGCGGCATAGGCATCGAGAAGAAGACGGTACAGGAAGAAACCGACCTTGAGGCGCTGTATGATTCTCTGATAAGCAACGGTCAGATGATCGTGGAAGAGCAGATTCATCAGCATCACGAGATGGACCGCATGTACAGCGGAAGCGTCAATACCATAAGGGTCGTGACCCTGCTGGTGAACGGAGAGAGCAGACACGTATATTCGATATTCCGTGTAGGAAGCGGTAACGGAGTGACAGACAACGCGACGAGCGGCGGGATCTACACATGGGTGGAGGGAGACGGTACGCTTCATCTTCCGCTTTACCACGAGAAGAGCGGAACATATTATGACGTACACCCCGTATCCGGAGTGACGGTAGACGGGTTCAAGGTACCGATGTATCCGGAAGCTGTGGAGTTCTGTCTAAGAGCCGCGAAAGAAGAGCCGCGTCTCGGATATATCGGATGGGATGTAGCCGTAACGGAAGACGGGCCTGTGATGGTCGAAGCGAACATTATGCCCGGAAACGATATGGCGCAGAACATACGCTGGAGAGAGGACGGACTCGGGATCAAGCCGGATTACGAGAAAGCGCTGGGATTCCCCGTGCCCAGGTGATCGATAAAAACAATATAAAAGAGCATCGTCCGCGGGACGATGCTCTTTTCAGTTTCACGTAACTGATCAAAGACTGACGATCTCTTCTACAGGATATTCAGGTCCTACCTCCTCAAAGGAGATGATGCCGGTAGCGATGCGGGCTGCGCAGTACGCAAAAACGTCTCTTCCGTGGAATATATCCGACTTCTGCGACCATTCATTGCCGTTGTATCTGTTGGTGCTCTGATCGATCTCTCTTACGGCAGCGATGCCGATCTTGTCGGCGGTCTCCGTGAGGCAGCCGTTGTCCGGAGTGACTATGTAACATCCCGTTGATGTCTTGGCGGCACAGGCTCTGCGGGAAGTGCCCACGCCCGGATCCACTACTGAGACGAACACGGTCCCCTGCGGCCAGTACGGGATCACTTCAGCGAGATTGTGTCCGGCGGCTCTCACGTCGAATTTAGGGACCTCATGAGTGATGTTGTACACCCTGACACTTCTGTCCACAAGCTTGCAGACACCGGCCATAGCTCCTGATCCGCCGCTGCCGAAATCGGTCTGCATGACTACATATCCCATGCGATCACTCCTTTCTCACGGTGATGACCAGAGGATCTTCCGGGTCAAGACCGTAGCGCTGCGCAAAGTTACCGAGGTTGATGCCTATCCCCAGATCTCCGTCACTTCCGTTATAGAGAACTTCATCGCCTTCCGGGACCCAGCCGAACGAGGCTCTGTAAGGGATCGTTCGATCAAATACGATTCCTGAAGAAGAGGAGATGGTGACCCTTACATCGTTTCCGGCCAGGATCCCCGACGCCTCCGCGGCAGAGACGGGGATGCCGGTCTCAAGGTTACCGAAGGTGCGCATTATGCCGGTCACGGATCCGGATACGGAACCGTCGGAACATGTGTATCCGGGCTCGGGGTAGCGCACTATCTCTTCCACGGGATACTCGGGACCGACGCCCTCGAAGCCGATGATGCCGGATGCGAGTCTGGCCGCGCAGTAGGCGAAGAGATCCCTGCCGTGGAAGATGCTCACTTTTTCGGTACCCTTAAGCCTGTTGACTGTTTCATCTATGGTGCGGACCGCTCTGATACCCGGAGATTCAAGAAGCAGTGTCAGTGCGCCGTTGTCAGGTGTCACGACGTAGCTTCCGTTGTTCAGTAGCGCTACACTGGCGCGTCTTGAGGTTCCGACTCCCGGGTCGATGACCGACACAAAGACAGTGCCTGCCGGCCAGTAGGGGACTATATGGTACAGGCTTCTTGCAGCTGCTTTAATGTTGAATTTCTCTATACTGTGGCTGATCTCATAGACCTCGAGCTCAGGATCCACCTTGAGACAGGTGCCCCGCATCGTGCTGCCTCCGCCGACGCCGAAGTCTGTCTGCATAGCTATGATAGGCTTCATTCTAATACATCCTTTGAAACCGGAGAGATCCTAACTTTATAGACGGAGAGATCGTATGCGCTGAGAAGCTCAGGGAGCTCTATATCACAGAAGCTCCCCTGATTAATGGAGATCTCTACATAATCATTGCTGCTTTCGTTAAGGATCGGCTCTCCCGGAGCCACCCATCCGAACGATCTATGGAACATCATCTGTTTGTCATACAGAACAGATCCTTCCCTGGATATCTCGACTCTGCACATATCTCCGAGCCCGATGCCTATCTGCTTGATCATATCATTGGGAATGGAGATGCTGACGTTACCGAAATGGTCGTGAGCGCCGGTGACTTCGCCGCAGGCTGAGTTTCCGATGACTTCGGCACTGGGCATTTCAAAGCGGACCATATCCTCTTTGGGATATTCAGGTCCCACTCCCTGCCAGTCGATTATTCCTGACGCGAGCCTTGCTGCCGTATAGGCGTAAACATCCCTGCCGTGAAAAGTGTGATGCTCATCAGAGCCCGGCATCCTGTTGACCTTTTCGTCTATCTGTCTCACGGACACGATCCTGTCAAAAAGCAGGCTCAGCGTGCCGTTGTCCGGGGTCACGACGTAACTGCCGTTGTCCATGAGAGCGACGCAGCTTTTCCTGTCTGTTCCAACCCCGGGGTCGACTACCGACACGAACACGGTCCCGTCCGGCCAGTACTGAAATGTGGAGGCGAGGATGGATCCGCCCTGGCGGATGTCGTATTCTCTGACCTCATGACAAAGGTCATAGACTCTTATCTCCGGATCAGTCTTCGCGATGACCGCCGTCATGGAAGCGGGCAACCCGGTGGACAGACCGAAATCCGACTGAAGCACAATACAGGGTTTCATATGTTTCCTCCGATCTTCTCGATAGTGACCTTGAACTCCCCGGGATCGGGACAGTCAAGGATCTGCGGCAGACATGTATCTATGAAGCTTCTCATGTTCAGACCGATATCCATATACCCGGAACTTCCGTTGAATATCACGGGCTCGCCGATCGGAACGTAACCGAATGACGGCTCAAAAGGCATCTCTTCACAGTATTCCGTATTTCCGTTTCTTGTGAAGGTGACCCTCAGGCGGTCTCCGGTGACGATGCCGGTATCCTCAAACTCATCCGTTCCTATGGTGAAGGTGATGTTCCCGAACGTTCTGAGGAGCATTCCGACTTCACCTTCGGCTTTTCCTTCCGATATCACCGCTTTCGGGATATTGAAGAACACGGGCTCATCAGGCTCGGCGGGTCTTCCGAGGCCATCAAAGGAACAGCCGGAAGAGAGCGCAGCCGCTGCCCGCACGAGGACAAAGCCGTCGTTTCCGAACCTGACGGGATCTATCATCACCGCATCCCTGAAACCGATCGCGGAAGCGCACATGGTGCAGGTCCCGTTGTTTGCGCTGAGAATGATGCTTCCTGAAGAGAGCCTGACAGCTATCGGGGCTCCATCTCCGACAAGGGACACGAAGATCGTGCCGTCCGGCCAGAACGGGACCGAGGTGAACAGATAAGCCGATACCTGCCGCACGTTTCCGCGCTCGAATGACTGCGATGCATCCACCGCGTCGGTGCCCGGTGACAGGCTCTCGACGATCCCGGCTGCTTTGGCATAAAGGGTATCGGATGTACCGCTGTCTGAATGGATGACTACAGATGGTCTTGTCATTTCAGTTCTCTTTTCTTACAGTCATTTTCCATTTCGGCCCGAACCCGATGCCGAACTCTCTGGTGGCATTTCCCTGATTGACAGCCATCATCACCGTCCTCATCTCTGAACTGAATACCAGGGGAGAGCCTACAGGCACATCGCCGAAAGTCCTGACGAGTGGCATCTCCCTGTCAAGGACAGGCCTGTCATCCTCAAGGACGGTGACTCTCACCGTGTCTCCGTAGTTCATACCAGACTCGGCAAGCCAGGAGAACGGAATGTTGGTTCCGATCAGCCCGAAATGGTCTCCTGCTTCATTGATCATCCCGGAGACCTCTCTGTCCTTCTTTCCTGGTCTAATGTAATCGGCTTCCACGATCTCGTCTACCGGGTATTCCGGCCCGACTCCCTCGAAATCGATGATGCCTGCGGCAAGTCTGGCTCCGCAGTACGCGTATACGTCTCTTCCGTGGAAGATGTGCACATCCTCTGAACCTTTCAGACGGTTTACGCTCTCGTCGATCATACGCACCGCGGTTATGCCGAAGCGCTCCTTGACATATGTCAGTGTACCGTTGTCGGGAGTCACTATGTAACTGCCGTTGGACAGTCTGGCGACACAGCTGCGTCTGGAAGTGCCGACCCCGGGATCCACCACTGACACGAAGACGGTCCCGGCCGGCCAGTAGGGCAGCAGGTACATAAGCGATTCGGATGCGTCAAGGACGTTGAACTGAGCGACGTCGTTGTTTCCGTCATCGACTCTGAGGTCGGGATCCACTACTGCGGCAACGCCGTGCATTGCGCTGACGGAAGAGGAGCCCGTACCGAAGTCTGTCTGAATTATAAGATGAGCCATGTCGGTCCTTATTCTCCTTTTAGTTTTCTTATCCATTTGATTATGAACAGGGTATCGATGGCATTCGTCTGCTGGATCTCCTCGCGCGGGACCCAGGGACACCAGTAATCCACGGGATAGGGATCGATCATCCTGTACCTGATTATGTAATACGCGGTAAGCGCAAGGAGAAGGATCGTGAGAGCTCTTATGACAGGATCCCATTTAGTCTTCTCGTGCTCTGCGTACCATGTTCGCTTGCTGTGTTTTCCGTAGCCCCTGAGGTCCATGGCGTTGGCGATATTTCCGACCTTCCCGAAGGCCGTGAAGATGAGAGGGACAAGGATAAGAACGGTGTTCTTGAGCCTCTTTCCGACGCTCGCCTTCTTTGACAGCTCCACGCCTCTCATCATCATGCTGTTTCGGATGTTTATGAAGTCGTTGGCTATGTCGGGAATGGTCCTGTAAGCCAGAGACACGATGGTGCATACCTTGTAGTTCAGCCCGCATCTGTTGAGACCTGAAGCGAATTCGGAAGGTGTGGTCGCCAGCGCGAAGGCAATGACCGAAGCAAACGAAGCTGTCCTCTTTATAAAGAAGACGAATATGTACCACAGAAATTCCTTGGAAAGATACAGCCTGTCATTTATCCTCCAGATGATGTTCTCTGCGCCTACATTGGTGAGACCAACTCCGGGAGACACGAGGAAAAGCATGATGTTTCCGACCAGGGTCACGGTGAAGAATGTTATGGTGAACATGACCACTATCGGCTTGTAATCAGGCTTCATGGATATTATCTCTATGACATTTATGATGAGCAGAGGGACCAGAAGCCTGATGTCGAATGTGGAGATGATCGCAGCGCTCATGACAGCGAAGAGGAACACCTTGGTGAATCCGGTGAGCTTGTGCAGCATCGTAGGTCCGGGAGTGTAGTTTATGACCAGCTTGTTATTCATGCGCCTTCACCTCCCTTTCATACTCTATGAAGTGTCTTATGGTGGATTCCGGCTCCAGACCGAGTTTGACAGCCAGGGTATACAGCGATGTCTGCTTCAGGCTCGCCCTGGAGATGATGTCGGGATCGGCCAGAACGGAGAATACTCTGTCGGAGGCTATGAGCTCCCCGTCCGAGAAGACTATGGCCCTGTCTGTGTTCTCGATCGCGAGGTGCATATCGTGAGTTATGAACAGGATCGTCTTTCCGTACTCGCGGTTGAGGGTGTTGACGAACTGCATGATCTCCGTGTAGCTGTGATAATCCTGCCCGGCGGTCGGCTCGTCCAGCACGAACACATCCGGTTCCAGTGCCATCATGGCAGCTACGGTGACCCTCTTCTTCTGTCCGTAGCTGACGGAATCGACGGGCCAGTTGCGCATCCTGTAGAGTCCGCAGGTCTCGAGAGCCGTGGCCACTCTGCGTTCTGCCTCATCCTGCGGGATGTTCCTGAATCCGAGAGCCATGCCGACCTCATCCTTGATGATGTCCTTGACTATCATCGTGTTCGGGTCCTGCATGACGTAACCGACCTTCTCTCCTATCTCCTTGACGGAGAGCTTTGAAGTATCGGTACCCTCAAGCGTTATGGTGCCGGTATCAGGACGTATGATGCCGCAGAGGAGCTTCGCGGCGGTAGACTTGCCGGCGCCGTTCCTGCCGATTATGGCGATCCTTTCTCCGCGGCGTATCTCGAAGTTTATGTCCCTCAGGACTTTGTGCCCGCCGTTATATGAATAGGATACGTCGCTGAAGGTCACGACAGGTTCATTTCGGTTCTCCTCTACCGCTGTCCTCTCTTCCGTGAAGAACGCTTTGAGCCTTGCCTCATTTTCGGGAGTGAATTCAAGAGACTCAAGGTCGCAGAGGTTCCTGTTTCCTTCCAGCGAACAGCCGGCATATTTCATTGCGGTTATATAAAGAGGCTCTCTGATCCCGTACTCGCTGAGCAGGGACGAGCGCAGCAGCTCGTCGGGAGACATGTCGGCGACGATCCTGCCGCCTGCCATCAGTATTATCCGGTCGACCGGCCTGTGCAGCACGTCTTCCAGACGGTGCTCTATTATAATGACGGTCTTTCCCGTCTCTTTTGATATGTCATCTATCAGCTCCACGGCCGTCATTCCCATCTGGGGATCCAGCGACGCGAGAGGTTCGTCGAATATAAGGATATTCACGTCATTACCGAAGACTCCCGCGATGGCTACCTTCTGTTTCTGGCCTCCCGAGAGGTTGAACGGGACGTGGTCGATGAAATTCTGCATGCCTACCATAGAGGCGTTCTTCTCGATCCTGGGAAGCATCTCAGCTCTGGGGATCATATCGTTTTCCATGGAGAAGGCAATGTCCTCGCCTACCGAAAGACCGACGAACTGCGCGTCGGTATCCTGCAAGACGGTGCCTACGCTGTCAGATAGTTTGAATATGGACGCTGAGGAGGTCTCTGTGCCGTTGACGGTGCATGAGCCGGTGATCTCGCCCTCGTAGGAGAAGGGTATGAGTCCGTTTATGCAGTTGCACAGGGTGGATTTGCCGCTGCCGGAAGCTCCCAGAAGGAGGATCTTCTCTCCGGGATAGATGTCAAGATCTATGTCGTGCAGCGTGGGATTCTTCTGCTCCTTATAGCGGAAACTGAAGTTCCTGAAGCTGATGATCGGTTCTTTCACGTGATTTCTCCTGTAAGAAGCTGTCAAAAAAAGTAATGCCCCCGCTCATCATGACTGCGCGGAGGCTGTCCGCAGACCCGGACCCTTCGGCCGGGCCTGCGGTACGTTGATTCAGATCATTCTTCCTCGAGGTTGGTACGGGCAGCAGTCCTCTTGGAGAGCAGGTACAGGACGGGGAGTCCCACTACTACTTCGACGAGGATGTTGCTGAGGCTTCCGTAGATAGCCTGGATGAAAGTGACGTTGAGCTCACTGCCGTAGAAGATGGCTGTGAGAATGGGTGTCACGACACCGAATGCCAGTCCGTTTCCGAGAACGCAGAGAACGACATAAAGGATGGCGTTCTTCGCGGAGAAACCGCTCATCAGGAGATAGGCGCCGAAGCCGACGAAAAGGGCGGCGCAGAAGTTGCCTATCGACCAGTCGAACCAGAGGCCCCATCCGCCGATGAGGTCAGCGATGACGTTGCCGACGCCCGCAGCGACTGCTGCCGGGAGAGCGCCGTACATAGCGCCGACGACCACGGGGACGATCATTGCTGTGGTGAGTGATGTATTGGTGAATACCGGGATGCCGCCGTAGTTCATGAGAACTCCGAACAGAGCGGCTCCGATAGCAACTGCAACGATGGTCTTGGTGCCCCAAGAACCGAGCAGTCTCTTTCCAAAGCTGTTGTTTGTCATTATTGACTCCTCCTCAAATTCAAGCTGAATAAAACAGCTGTCAACGCAAATATTTTACTACTTTGCCCGTTTGCTTTGAAAGCGGTAGATTCAACAATAATACAAGCGCGCGAACTTCCCGTTTTAATGCTTTTACACGAACGGAGCGGCCGGCTCCGGCACTGCGGCATAAAGTACTGGCCTAAAAGGCTTCCGGGAAACTCAGGATACCGCAGATGCAACGCGATCACGGGAGGACGCGCGAAGAAAGATCAGTCTTTTTCACGCAGCGCGTTTACGGAGAAAAGCGAGAATCTCAGCGATACAGCTTCTGCGGGGCAGATGTCAGCGCATCTTCCGCACAGGATGCATTCGGCGCTGCTTATCTGGCGTACCGGATCCAGCGCCATGGGGCACACACTGCCGCACTTACCGCAGCTGATGCAGGCAGAAGAGTCGATCTTCATACGGGCGGCGCTGACTCTGCTGAAAAGAGAGTAGAACGCTCCGAGGGGACACAGATAGCGGCAGAAAAAGCGCTCTATGAATACAGAGCCGGCGATCACAGCAGCCAGCAGCAGGACCTTCCACCAGAAAAGAGGTCCTGTCATCTCCCGGAGAGCGCGGTCGGCAAGCGTCAGGGGGATCCCGCCCTCCAAGGTCCCCGCGGGGCAGATGTATTTGCAGAACCACGGGACGGAGCTTCCGAAGTCATCGCGGAAGAATGCCGGAAGTATGATCACGAACAATGCCAGAACGGCATATTTCAGGTATCTCAGAAGCCTGTCCGTCTTTTTGGGGACAGTGATCCTTTTGCTGGTGATCTTAGCCAGAAGATCCTGTATGAGACCGAAAGGGCACAAAAGACCGCAGGTGAGCCGGCCCAGCACTGCCCCGAAGAGCATCAGAGTGCCAAGGACATAGAACGGGAATCTGCCTCCCGATGTACCGAGCGCTGCCTGCAGCGAGCCGATCGGGCACGCGCCGAGAGCACCCGGACAGGAATAACAGTTGAGCACCGGAACGCACACTGACTTTGTACGGCCGGTGAAGATCCTGCCGTTCCTGAATCCGGTCAGGTACCCATTGAACAGGAACAGCGACGCGATCCTGATCACGTTCCGCACCGTCCTTCTTTGCTTTTCACGGCGTATGCCGTTGCCGTTCAGCCGATCCCTATGCATTCCAGACATATCCTTACCGCCTTGTTGAATACAGAAACGTATTCCTTACCGAGAATACCGATGGTGATCAAGATCGCGCCTGTGATGATGAGGACTGCCCTTATGAGCGCTGCGGTCCTCCCGGTGTTATCCATCTATGTTCTCCTCCTCCACGCCGGGCAGGCTTATGCGTTCCAGCCCGCAACTCATAAGCGCCCTGTTCAGATAAGCCAGATAATATCCGGCGATGTTTCTGTTCGGAGAGCCGACCAGCGAATCCGCTACCCTGCCGCTGTTGTCAACGAATACGGTAGTGGGAAGATACAGGACCGAACTCACAAGGTTGCCGATGTCCCCGGTGCCCGATATGACGGTCATGCCTGTATATCCTGCCTTCTTCAGAATGTCGGAAGTCTTCCACGGATCGTCGGGAGCATCGGCACAAAGCGTGAGAAAGCCTATGTTGTCCGGAAGAAGCTCGGAGAAAGCGGCGAGCCCGGGCATTTCATTGAGGCAGGGACCGCACCACGTTGCCCATACGTTTATTATGGTGATATCCTTGGCGGAAAGATCATCTGCGGTGAATGACCCGCCTTCGAGCGTTTCTGCTGTAAATGACTCAAGGGAAGGGAAACCGCCCCGGCCGTTGCCCGAATATCTGAAATCCTGATCAGGTATGAAACCTTCCTGCAGTCCGGATCCGTCTTCTGTCCCTTTTCCGCGGCAGGAATACATGGTGCATAATGCGATCACGGCTGTAATGATCAGAAGTATTGAAACAGTGCGTCTTACAGACATCGTCTGACCTCCATGGTTTCGGGTAAATGCATGTACAGATACATTATAGTGGAACAAGCTCCGGCACGGAACAGGAAACAAAATGGTAGAATAATTTCAGACAGATGATCCGGAGAGGAAGAACATGGGGAAGAAAAAGAGAGAGATACTGGCAATTACTGCCGTGCTGCTGATCGCTGCATCGGCAGGGCTCCTGTTTCTGCTGAACAGATCAAAGGGCATGGCTCTTGCGAGACAGGAAGCTGCACTGGAACTGCTCGGTACAGACGCCATATGCATCGGTGACGAGGTCATAAAACCGGTACAGGCAGACGCCGAGATAAAGAATAGAATATACACGGTAAATCCGGGAGAACCCGGCATTGTCAGGATCACTGATATGGAACAGTCGGTGATATTTCTTCCCGATGACGCAGTCTCTGCAGAGATCACTGTCTTTTCGGGAGAAGAGACGGTCTTCTCAGGCAGTGAAGATGATTTCAGAAGTTTTTATCCTGAGAACGGAAGGTACAGACTCGGAGTGCAGTGCCGCGTACAGCCGACTGCTGTTACCTCAAAAGGCGAGGAGTTCACCTTCGAAGGCACCGAAGAATACATCGCCGAGCTTGAGTATGATGTGTCCATGAAGATATCCTTTGAATCCGACCGGATCAGGGAGGGCAGCGTGATGACTGTGAATGCCTCCGGCGTCAGGGGTGAGGTAGTGATCTCTGCGGGAGAAGTTCTTGCGCCGTTTCCTCTCGTCACCGATGAGCGCGGCTATGGCAGGGGACTGTTCAGTGTGAGCTATATCACGCCTCCGGGAACGTATACCGGCTTCATCGAGACGCGGGAGGGCACCAGCGAGTTCTCATTCACGATAGAGGAGGAGCAGTACACCGTGCAGCATCTCATCATCTCGGAAGAGACTCAGAGCGCCACGATCGGAAACAGCGACAACAGGGACGCATATAACGAGATGATCGACAAGACATACTATTCCTGGTATCCGGAACGGTTCTATGATGACTGCTTCACCCTGCCGGTAGACGGGGAGGTCACCACCGAGTTTGGCCTCTTCCGCTACACTAACGACAATCCAGTGCCGACAAGGCATGCCGGAGTCGATCTGGCGGAGGACGAGGGCACGCCGGTGCTGGCTGCCGCTTCTGGCTACGTGATCGCTGCCGGCTATAACGGGGTTTCCGGAAATACGGTGGTCATAGATCACGGCTTCGGCGTGAGGACGTATTATTTCCATATGGCTGAGCTCTGCGTGCGGGAGGGGGAGTTCGTAGAGGAGGGCATTGAGATCGGAAAGGTCGGAGCCACCGGCTACGCAACCGGACCGCATCTGCACTTCAACCTGATGGTCCACGACAACAGCGTTGATCCCTGGGCGGCGTTCAACGGGACAAGCGGGATCTTCGGGCTGGACCTGAACAGCAGCTCACTGCCTTGACGGCATGATCTTTGGGACATAAATGAACGGGCAGAGCGGATGATCCGTCTGCCCGTTCTTTTTATTCAGTTTTAAGCGATGCTGTAGGGACTCAGTCTATTATGCCTCTGTCCTTGAGCTGCTCGAAAGTGACCCTTGTGCGGAACTTGACGAGAGCAGAATTGCTCTTACCATACGGTCCGATCCTGTCTTCGTTGAGATAGTGAATGTAGTAGTCATCCGCAGTAGCGCTCTTCCATTCGGGCATAGGCGTACCGTCGGCGTCAAGACCGTTCGGGTTGCCTGTGCGGGCGAAGTTCGTCCAGTAGTTGCAGACCTTTCTGGCGAGGTCGTAATGCTTGCCCTTGAAAGGCCTCCAGCATTTCGCGAGCGTCTCGAATACGAACCACAGTTCGGAAGAATGGAAGGAGCCGGGACGGTCCCATCCCGGCATAGATGCGTCAAAGACGTACATCCAGTTGTCCTTCTTGCCGGCGCGTATGCGCTGCTCCAGGAACAGATAGTTGTTCATGAAGCGGCCGCGGAAAGAGTCGTCGGTGTGGGAGAGCATATCGACTTCAGCGTCATCGCGGCATCCGCAAAGAGCGAGATACTCATCAATGTACTTCTCGCCGTAACGGAACATGCCGTACTCTCTCAGCTCCTTGAGGTTTCTGGGAGGCGCATAGCCTGGCGCAGGCGTATCGCCTTCTGCGCCAGTGCATCCGAACAGATAGCTTATATCGGGATAGTTGCCTCTGGCCATCATGTTCGACGGATCCTCAGGCAGGAATATGCCGTCGATGACCGGCTCGAAGCGGTTCTTCCTGACGTATTCCATACCTATCTTGTTGAGTTCCTCCGCATCCATGGCGCGTGCATCGGCGAGGCTTTTTATGCCGTATGTGCTGAAGAAGTCATCACCGTTGCTCAGGGCCTTCTCGAGCGATATGCATCCGCCGCCCTGTCCGTAGGTGCGCAGACCGCCGCCGCTCTCGAATATGGCTCTCTGGAAAAGCCCTTCATTCATAGGGGATCCGACCTGGCAGAGTGTTGAGCCTGCTCCAGCGGACTGTCCGAAGATGGTTATGTTCTTGGGATCGCCGCCGAAGGCCTCTATATTGCGGATGACCCACTGCACGCCGGCTCTCTGGTCAAGGAGTCCGTAGTTTCCGACGGGCTCGCCGGGATTCTCCTCCATGAGTTCACGGTGGGCAAGGAATCCGAATACGCCGAGACGGTACTGGACCGAAACGAGTATGACGCCGCGCCTGGCGATGCGCTCTCCGTCAAACTCCATCTCAGCGGTGTTGCCGGCTGTGAAGCCGCCTCCGAAGAACCACACCATTACCGGCATCTTTTCATCACCGGTCTTGGCGTTGGTCCAGACGTTGAGGTACAGGCTGTCTTCGCTCATCTCTATTGTGGGATCGACGTTCCATTCCCTTGCGTAGATATTGGTGGGGTCGAGTCCCGGAGGAGTCTGCATGTTGATAGGCGAGAAGGTGTAGCATTCGCGCTCACCGTCCCAGTTGTCCGCAGGCTGCGGAGCTCTCCATCTGAGATCGCCTACAGGAGGCTTCGCAAAGGGTATCCCTTTGAACGCGGTCACGCGGGGATCAGCCGCGGGGATGCCTCTGACGATGCCGTTCTCGGTTTTTACGACTCTAAGCATTTTGTTCCTCCCTTTCATTGCTCAGCTATTGTCTCTTATCTGAATTATAGGACAAAAAGGGCGGCATTCTTATCAGAATGCCGCGGGGCTTTTCAAATTCGTCACCTTACACTGAGACTGCAGGCAAAAGTATACAGAATAAACATACAGGACGCGGTCCGGTATCGGTCCCGCCATGCTGATAAAGAGACCCTGCTGCTTCAGGAACGGGGAACGTATCTTATCTGTGCGGCGCAGGTGCCGTCCTCCTTGATGAAAGAAGCTTCTTCCCTGCCGGGCAGAACCGCTCTGCGCACTGTCAGTTTTTCCTTCTCAAAGCACTGCGACCGATACCATATCTCCAGGAACTGCAGATCCATACGGTTCCATTCGTCAGAAGTGAAAAGAGAGGAGAAGGCCCTGATATAGGCGACATTGTTCATGTGTTTCCCGAGGTCTATATCGGTGGATCGTACGGTATAGGTGCCAAGGAGCTCTCCGTCTGTTAGCTCGTCCTCGAAACGGACGAATTCGTCAGGAAGTGCGGTCTCTCCTGACAATGAAAGTCCCTCCGGGTACACGGACTCAAGATGCCTCAGCCTTCCGGTATTGATATCAAGTACTCCCCATTCCGTCTTGCCGGCGGCAAGTACGCCGTCTTTTCCGCTGAGCAGATAGTCGCGGAAGCACCTGCGCTTTTCAGGAGGTTCCGGCCATGTGGATACAACGGCGGTCTCTCCGAGATCCGGCCTGTGGTAGAAACGCATCATGGTCTTTATGGTCAGCCAGAAACCTCCTTCGGCTCCCAGCCTGCGCTGGCCTATGCCCAGAATATCGGAATGCTCGGCAGCGATATCCATGAAGAGAGAAGCGGTGTCCGGGATGCCGAGCCTCCCGCTGCTGTCGCATATGCTCGGACTGATAATGATGCTGTTCTGAATCCTGCTTTCCATGTTCTTTCCTCCCTACGGTCAAGGAGATTCTAAACCAAATCGTATTCACAGACAAGAAAAAACATAACAACTCTGTGAGGTTATTGATATATAATCTATAATGGAGCAGTTTATGAAGGAGCCGGGTCATGAGAAGTGATATTTATGACAAGAAAACGGCAGAAGACGTATCTGTCTGCGGTGCTCCTTCTTCGGAAGAAACAGCGGCGGAAACGCCAGGACCTTCCGACAACCCTTTTATTCCCGTGAGGGTGTCAGCAGAAACTGACACAGGAGCAGAGAAGCATTCCGCCGTGAGCGGAGAATGGCATTCTCCGTCCGAAGAGCGCCATGAGCCGGATACAGAGCCCGGAAGGAAAGGCAGACGCATCCATGCTGCCTTGATCGCAGTTCTGCTGTTGTTCTGCGTCGCCGGCGCCGGACTGTTCTGGTATATGCTGCCCTCCAACAGGGCAGGCAGGCTCATCAGCAGGGCTGCGGCGCATCAGAAAGCCATGGAGCTGATCGAGGCTGCGTCTGACTACAGAGAGGCGCTGAGGATCATGCCGGAATCGGAAGAGGCTCAGCAGGGACTTTATCTGCTATGGAGCGGCGAGGTCACGCAGATAATGGAGCTCGTCGATGAGGAACGCTTCGGAGAAGCGCTCGACCGTGCCAGATGCCTTCCGCAGATAGATCCCGAGAGGGAAACCATGAACCATTCCGCACTCACCGTCATATACCGGCAGTGGGCTGCCAGCCTGGCCGGAGGCGGCGATCAGGGAGAACTGGACAGACTGCTTGCTGACGCAGCTTCGGATCTGTCTGCAGAAGAGATATCCGACATCAGACAGAGCGTTAGGGATATACTGAGATACATCTCGCTGTTGAGGGAACTTGACGAGGAATCCGAAGGGATCATCGAACTGAGCGAAAGCGGCAGGGCTGAAGATGTGTTCGGAAGGATGACGGAATTTGCCCATAAAGCGGAGGAAGCGTTCGAACTGGGCGGCACGAACCCGTACTGTTTCAGAGCAGAAGGCTCAGATAAGGGACTGGCGCTGTATCTGTTTCAGGGAGACGTCCAGACCGTGGTCGGTGAGATCGATAAAGACGGAGTTCCTGACGGGGAAGCGACGATATACTATGCGGAACTGCAGGGAGAAGAAGGGCAGTATCTCTACACGTACAGCTGCGAATGGAAGAACGGAAGGCCGAACGGATACTGCATCTACCGAGAACTGGGCTATGACGCTGAGGACGCATCAGACGACACAGAAATCAAGGGAAATCTGGTCAACGGACTGTGGGACGGAGAGACTGCAGAAACGTATCTGGATGGAGAGACGTACTACATCACCTACAAGAATGGGATCGTAGAGGTGATCTCGAAAGACGGCCCTGACTCGAACGTAGTAGGATACAACAGGGACGGGACCCGCATGATCACATTCACGGATGCCGCAGTAAGCACTGAACTCGGCGTTCCGTTCATATACATATACTGATCGCAAGAGATCCGGCAGGATCTGAAAACTATAGGAGGACAGACTATAATGCTGTTTTGTTCACACTGCGGAGCAAGGATA
>JAFWDH010000026.1 GCA_017513135.1 Oscillospiraceae bacterium | reverse complement strand
TGCTATCATTCAGACACAAGCTAAGAATGACCTGAGACAGGACATCGGAATATAAATAGATCCCGGTAAGCGCCTTCCATAGCGCGACCGGTGTCCGTCCCAGGGAGCTTGGGAAAGGGAACCAAATGTACGAGAACACCAATACATTCGGACGCTTCGTCCGCGAGAAGAGACTGGACGCAGGAGATGTCACATTAAAGGATATCGGATACGCAGTCGGCGTTTCGCTCTCGTATTACAGTGATATAGAGCACGACAGAAGGAATCCGGGAGAAGGATTCGATTATGAGGCATTGGCGAAGCTCCTGAAACTGTCGGAAAGTGAGAAGGCTCATATGTACGATCTGGCGGGAAAGTGCCGCAAGACCGTACCTGAGGATATAGAAGATGTCATGATGAACACCGAGTCAGGTAACATGGCCAGGATGGCGCTTCGCATGACGAAGGCAGGCATAGCTAAAGAGGATGACTGGAAGGAATTCATCCGCCAGCTCGAGAGAAAGAAGCTTGAAGAGCAGAAGGAGTGATATCTGATGATAGAGTTCAGCTGCAGCAGGACAAGTGAAGATAATACCCCTGTTATCAGGGACATAGAGATCGCGAAGTTCGCACAGTGTGTGCTCTACGACTACAGGCCAGAGCTGCTAACATACACATCATATGGAGAGGACCCATACTACGAACCTGCGCTCCTGGACCCATATGATTTCGCAAACAACTATCTTGGATCCAATATAGAAGTCCACGATATCTATACGGAATCGGACAAAGATGTGATTGCAGGCGCTGCAGTATTCAATCTGCAGAAGGTGAAAGTCTTCGACAAGGAGCATATGTGCACCAGAGAGATCCTGGTCCCGCCAGGCACCATACTACTGGACAGCGAGACAACGAAGAACTGGCACAAGGGCTTCGAATTCTTCACCATAATGCATGAATGCGGGCACCTGATGCTACACCAGAAGGTATACAGAAGACAGCCTGAACAGGGCTTCTACACCACAGGCAATGTGCCGGATGCTGCTGGAAACGCCGTACTGTGCATGAGAAGCAACATAGGAAGAGGCGGTGGGGCCCTCAGGACCAGCGAGGATTTCAGAGAACATCAGGCAAATACCTTCGCAGGATGCATGCTGATGCCGCCTAGGATATTCATCCCGTATGTGCAGAAGCAGATGAAGCAGTTCAACCGCTTCGAAGACGAACTCATGGTGACCCACACTGTTAATGACGGGAGCCGGGAGTACTGGAGATACAGGGATGTCGTGAGGCAGGCAGCGAAGCAGTTCGGAGTATCGATCCGGGCAGCCGAAGTACAAATGACAAAGTACGGACTGCAGGCGGACCCGAAGGATGAGAAGATAAAGGAAGCCAGAAGGCGTCTGCGGATGTACCAGAGCCTCTACAGATGATGCGGATAAGACTTGAAAGAAGATCCTGCCGTCAGGATATGGCGGCAGGAAAATAAAAACCCAGGATTTACGCGTAAAGGAGTAACAATAAAACTCAGGAGGTAAACCAAATAAAACACACTATTCGTTAATGGAGCGGATGCTGAGCAGAGAGGAGGATAATCAGCAATTGAAAAGCATCTGCCGGACAGATCTCCCCGGAGATGCGTTATGGGATACAGCTTTATGAATCACACAGGAGATGATGAATGCTATGATACGAGCACCGATACGTAACAAGGACAACGAAAGAGTCTGTGATGTCATACTATATGAGAATACTTCCAAAGTTGCTATAGCGACCAAGGAAGGCAGGCAGACCAGATACATAGATTACGAAGAACTCAAGGAACAGGTAGAATCCCTGAAGACAACAACTGAATGACTTGCTACCGAGCCCTGACCCGTTAGAACTAACGAGGTACTAAATTGCCGGAGTTGCTTAATTGACCACTCAAACCCCCAAGCAAGGTCAAGCAACTCCGTTTTTTTTGTTAAAGGACCTGTCCCGGGCGTGACATAAAACCGCCTCTTCTGCGACTGCAGCTACCGGAGCACTACCCAATGCACAGCAGAAGCAACTTAATAACAAGCCGGGCGATTGGGTATGACCGGCCACTATATGAAGCGAGAGCTCCATGTGGCTTGCCATACCCAATTTATTTGCCGGTCCATGTCTCCGCTTCGAATGAAGAAAGGAGACAAAAATGTCTGACAATATGGAACTCATGAAGATGCTTTCGCAGAAAAGAGATGCCGCCAGGATCGGCCGCGTTAAGGAAGATTTCGGAGAGATGATGGAACGCCTGATGAAGGAGAAGGGCTTTTCGAGCAGGACGCTGTCATATGTATCCTGCCTCTCCGACAGAACGATCAGAAGGATGAAAGGCGACGATATGTATGAGCCGACAAGAGAAATGGTCATAGCCGCATGCGTCGGCCTGGGACTGACACTTGACGAGTCCCTTGATCTCATCCATAAGTCTGCCTATCGGCTGAGAAGGGACGCCCCAATCGATGCAGTTTATCTTGAGATCCTCGAGAACAGGGAGGGATTAAGCGTTGCAGAATGGAACATGGTTCTTGATCTGATGGGTATGAAGAACCTTGGGGGAGGACGCTGAAACCCATGAAAACGGTCTGTGTCAGACCGATTGCAATCGGTCTGGCGCAGTCAACAAAACGGATTTCAAATCTGCTATTATACGGACACACCAAGGGAACAGAGGTCACAGAGAACTGTAAAAGACAGCCAAAAACGAAGACTGAAAGTTCCGGGTGAAGGAACTTTGGAAACTGAATACACAGTAAGGCAGTTGCTGATACTTTCAGCATTTGTACATTCTTAATCCGGCTCTGTAAAAGGAGAGCGCCATCCGATGATACGCCATGACCCGCAAGGTGAGCGAGACAATCTGAAGGATCAAGCAGGGGGCACCCTGCCGAGCGCGATGACACCGGATGGGTATAATGATACGCTTCCCCAGTCTCAGTCCGTGCGTTAAAAGCGTCCCAGGCAAAGAGGGGAAACCGATAGATCGTCGGTGGGGTTAGTGACCCCGTGAGTGTGATTCGCCATCACACGCCTGCTTTATTCCCTGATCCGGGGGTGTGGTGGACAAATGCGGATAGATACAGGAAAACGAAGCGGTGCAGCAGGGAGCAGTGCGCACTCTGAGGCATCGCTTTTATACATATCGATCTGCAGACACCTTTTTCAGGGAAACTGTGTATTCAGTATCACAGAAACTGGAGGAGAAATGGAACTAATCAATTCAGAAGAAAGAGTTTTCCGCAGAGGCGAGATATATGACATAGGAGAGCTCAATATCGCCGGCAGCGAACAGCAGGGCAACCGCCCGATCCTGATCGTGAGCTGCGATGAGATAAACGATTACTCTCCCGAAGTCATAATAGCTTTCATAACCAGTCAGCTCGACAAGCGGGGAAAGCAATATCATATAAATCTTCCTGGCGTAATTGGTCTGGAAAAGAAGTCGATGGTTCTGGCGGAGCAGCTCCGGACAGCCGACAAGAGCAGGATGCTCGAGAAGAGAGGGCAGCTGGATCTAGCAACCATGAATCGGGTCGACAGAGGACTCAAAAAAGCTCTTGCTCTTGGCAAGACGAAAGAGAGCAAGGAGATTAAGGAAGAGGAAAAGAAAGAAAAGATGAAAGCTTTCGCCGAATGGAAAAAACAGAATCAGTACAAAGAAGAAGTCAAACGCAGCCCGGCGATGTACTGCCAGGGCATGAAGTAAGAAAGGATATGGTGAAGGAAATGATCGAAACGACAGGATATGTACACGATGAAAATAACGATATGGATCCGATAATGGATACCATCCTCAAGAGAGTGGCAACCAAAAGGCTCAAAGGACCTGTTGGTGATGAGTGGATCGGCGGAGCAGGCCACAGGAATATGGAGGATGCACTCAGATATATGATGCCGAAGGAGCAGGAGATAGTGAAGAAGTTCTTCCTCGAGGATAAGACGCTCCTGGATATCTCGATAGAGATGAACATGTCCATGGATCTCCTTGGGGGATATATAAAATCCGCGGAGGCGCAGATAAAGATATGGATGTGAGTCGTGCTGTCAGCACGGTCATGGCAGAAAGTCAAGAATGTCGATTTAAGTCCTGCATCATTGCAGGTATGCCACAACAGTGGCTAAATCAGTGACACGGGAAGCGTGTCACTGATCAGGACAAGTCTAATGAAAAGATAAGGAGAATACTACAATGGCAGATAATAGTTTTGAGAATACGATCATGCAGAGCATAAAAATAGCATGCCTTTCTTCACTCAGAGAGGATGGACTGATTTCCGACAGACAGTATGATGAACTGCTCGATAGAATAAGTGAGATGAGTAGCAAAGCTGCAGAGAAGCAGAGAGATTCAAAAAAAGCTGCTGGCCAGGATATGGAACAGCAGGAGAAAACAAGAGTGTACCATGTTGATGGCAAGGAGTGCCCGATTTGGGAAAAGAGTTTGCTGACCATGCAGGAAGCTTCAATCTACTTTAACATGGGTTATCCTAAGCTCAGTGCTCTTACATCAGACGACGACTGCGAATATGTGGTGTGGAATGGCACACGCAGACTGATAAAGAGAGAACGCTTTGCAGAATTCCTAGATTCACAGTTCTCAGTATAAATGATATCCGGAAATGGAGGCAGCTATGGCAGCGAAAAGAAAAGACGATAAAGGCCGCCTGCTCAAGACAGGTGAGCGGCAGCGTAATGACGGGACATACGAATACAGGTATCAGATCCGTGGCAAGAGACAGTCTCTTTACTCATCCACTCTTGAGGGTCTGCGTAAACTGGAAGACCAGCTGGTATCAGACAGACATGCAGGCATCAAGATCAGCAACAACTCAGCCAAACTCGACGACTTCTTCAACGTCTGGTGTGATACTAAAAGAGGACTGAAGGACAATACGTATAACAACTATAAGTATATGTATAGACAATTTGTTTCTCCGGCTCTTGGGAGGGAGAAGGTATCAAGTATAAAGAAGTCAGATATAAAGCGGTTCTATAACCGTGTTCTAGAGATAGATGGTGTAAAGCTGTCCACAGCAGATAATATACAGACTGTTCTGCATCAGGTGCTCCAGGTAGCGGTTGATGACAATTATATCCGTATCAACCCTTCAGATAATGCTCTCAAGGAACTCAAACTGTCACATAATTACGACAGCGACAAAAGAATGGCACTTACCGTTGAACAGCAGAGACTGCTTATGTCATATCTGGACGAGAGTGAAATGTTCAAACATTGGAGACCGATAATCACAGTCATGCTTGGAACGGGTATGAGGGCCGGAGAGGTAACGGGCCTGCGCTGGAAGGATGTGGATCTTGAGAACGGTACCATCGATGTGAATCACACGCTGGTATTCTATAACAGGAATCATAAACAGACATATGCCATAAATACTCCTAAAACACCGAGCAGCATTCGAACAATACCAATGCTCGACTCAGTCAAAGAGGCATTTCTGGAGGAAAAGCGCAATCAAGAGGAGAGCGGTCTGTACTGTAAGAGTATTATTGACGGGTATCAGGACTTCGTGTTCTGTAACAGATTTGGTGAAGTTCTGAATCTGGGGGTCATCAACAAGGCTCTCAGAAGGATCATGGTAGATTGCAACGAGAAAGTGTGGGAAAACCATGAGGGCGACGATATGCCGTTGCTTCTGCCGAGGATCAGTTGCCACTCGTTCAGGCACACATATGCGACTCGTCTGTGCGAATCCGGAATGAATATTAAAGTCATTCAGGGGTTGCTTGGGCACTCAGACATAAGCACTACAATGAATATCTATGTGGATGTTACGAAAGAGCTTCGAGATATGGCTATGGATGATCTTGCCAAATACCTCAAGGAGAAGAAAATTAGCTAAAGCAAAACTTTCCATAATGCTCATTTTTGCGATAGGGAGGACACATTAGAGGTCCTCCCTTTTCTTTGGCCGTACATTTGCTCCTGTATCCCAACCAGGTAGAGGAAGGGACAGCATATCCTTCAGTTGCCGGTTCAAATCCGGTCAGGAGCACCAAAATGTGAGGTGTGAGATAGGAGGATCTTATATAATGCATTGACCTCGTTGCTAGAACGAGATGTATAGTTAAAAAGTGCGTTTAGCAACAGCAGCATTATGGCAGAGTATCTGAAAAGCATCTTCCTGACATGCGCAGGATATGAAAATACTCTGTGGGATGAGCTTTATTCGTATAAAAGGGTAACAAGAAAAAGGCGCTTGCCGCATCGATGAGCGGCAGGCGCCTTTTCGGATGATATTCCGTTAATTGAGTGGCACAGGATCCCAGCCGTAGTCTTTGTAATAATCAATGCCGAGTCCGTTGCTGAGTACGTAATCGTTGATCGCTTCTTTTCTGACTTTTTCGTCAATACTGTCGCCTGCAAAATACATCTCGTAGAGTCCCGGGAAGCCTTCGGTCATCTTCTTGATGCTCTCTTCGTACCGCTCTCCGTCTTCGGCGGCATCTATGCTTGCGATCTTATAAGTGTCACCGTCTTTGACAAGGTGGAAGCATCCCGGAAGAGCCCCGCCGCTGACTGAT
>JAFWDH010000025.1 GCA_017513135.1 Oscillospiraceae bacterium | reverse complement strand
TGTCCCAGTCCCAATGTGGCCGTTCAACCTATCAGTCCGGCTACCGATCGCAGGCTAGGTGGGCCGTTGCCCCGCCTACTACCTAATCGGACGCGAGGCCATCTTTAAGCGGATTCCTCCTTTGACCCCTGAGCGATGCCGCTCTGTGGTCTTATGCGGTATTAGCACCTATTTCTAAGTGTTATCCCCCTCTTAAAGGCAGGTTCCTCACGTGTTACTCACCCGTTCGCCACTAAAGTATTAAGTCTTCCACCGAAGCTTCCGTCTCAATACCTCCGTTCGACTTGCATGTGTTAGGCGCGCCGCCAGCGTTCGTCCTGAGCCAGGATCATACTCTCTAAATTATTGTATATCCTGCGCGTCTCCGCGCTTGATATCCTTAGCTCGAGAACGCCATTTCTGGCTTTTCCTCGTTACTTCTGTGAGCTCTTTCGCTCACTAACAAGGGCTGCACTTTTTGTGTGATATTGTTTAATTTTCAAGGTCCAAGTCATCACTTTTTGCGGTGACGTGATTGATATTCTATCATTGCGGAATTTTGAAGTCAACACATTTTTGAAGTTTTTTTCTTCAAAAATTAACCTTGTCTTTTGTGCATATTTTTCAGTCAGACTTCGCCATTTTATTGGAATTCCTGTACAGTTTTACAATTAGTCTTCAGCCTCTACCTTAAGACACGATTCTGCAGTCACTGTAAAAGTCTCTACCTCACCCTTTGTTATAAGCACGGATTCCTGGTTGAAGAAGAAGCAAAGATCCTTCGCTATCTCATTTATTATTCCATCTTCCACATCGATAAGCGACAGCATCAGCGTGACTTCCTGAGTGTACTCTCCGGACTCATGGATATACCCTCCTTCAATGACATTGAAAGAAAACGGGACTCTGTAATTCCTGCAGACAGTCTTCAGCACCGAGACGTACTTCGAGGTATTGTGTGTCTGCTGTTTTGTCTGCTGGTCGTTCAGCCCTACATAGATATCTGTCTTGGTCATTTATGTTATCCTCAGCTGTCCCGTCAGTCCTGTGATACAAGTTTGAGGAACTTTCTGTCGTTCATCTGTTCGTTTGTGATGTATTCACCGTCTCTGAACACTGCGTATGTAGTGACCGGCGTAGGAGCTTTTCTTGCATCTTCGATGCATGTTATGTGTACAGTCCTGAAAGGGATCGAGTTCTCTTTAGCAGTCTTCTCGAGAACGGGAACATATTTGGCGTTGAACGGGCACTGGTCTGTATAGTACAGCACAAATCCGTCCTCATCCACGTGAGGGTGTTTAGCGCACTCTTTGAAAGCAGGTTTCGTTTCCCCGTCAGCGAACGGGAGATACCACAACTGGATGCCGTTGTCTGCCTCATCACATACAGAAAAACCTTTGTGCTGAAGATATTTGGGATCCGCAAGGAAAGGTTTCTTTTTCTCTGAGGAAAGAATACACAATCCCTTCTTTCCCTTTTCCTTGCTGTCCCTGATACATTCAGAAAGCAGGTCTGATGAGTATCCGTGTCCTTTCAGAGATCCAGATACCCAGAGACAGTCTATATACATATAACCATCGGCTTCGATCGGATTCCAGGCGTATTCAGCCGGGATATACTCAATAAAGCACTTTCCTCTCTCTGTACTTTTCATAAAAACAAGACCGTTCCTGAACTGTTCGGAGAGCCATGTTTTCTTTGAACGCACCTGAATGTCATTGTTGTTTGATATAGCGCAGCAGATATGCTCCTCTTCGATGTTATCAGCCGTGACCCTGATATAATCCATTGGATCTCCCCTTATCTAATATCTTATTTATGTATTCTCATTCGACGATGATTTTCCACTCTTCAGTCAATTTCTTTATGTCCCATGCAGCATTTGCAGGGCTTGTTGACGGGAGACAAACCGCCTCTCTCCCTATCATCGGTAACAGATACTTCTGATAATACTTCATCGCAGTCTTCCCGTTAACGAATATCTTTCCTATATCAGCAGAAGCAAGTATCGAGCCTATGTCATTTACTACGACATCTCTGATACTGGAATCTGAAGAACCGTCTATTTCACACGAACGGATAACATCCCACAGAGCAATGCCATGCCTGACGAGCATTGATCTTTTATCCTTAACAGTCTGCGGAATATCTTCTTTCAGTATCGAAGCCATAACCGGCCAGAACCTGTTCGCAGGGTGACCGTAATAAAAGCCTGTCTCCCTTGATCTAACGGAAGGAAAGCTCCCGAGTATAAGCACTCTGGAGTTCTTATCAAATACGGGATCGATCTGATGAACCACCATGTTCCATAGACCTCAGCTTTACAGCCTTCAATCAGCAGTCAGGCTTATTATTTCTTCCTTATCTCGGTAATGACCCAGTCCGAATCAGCGGCATGGTATTCATTTCCGCAGTAAGGGCAGTTTCTCTCATGCAGAGCGTCGAATGAGCCTCCGCAGTTTCCGCACCTGACTGCATGGATGCTGAAACCGGTGTCTGTTACGGCATTCGCACTGCGTTCCATCCTTACAAGGATCTGTTCCTTTCTGCGTTTCAGTCGTTTCTGAGCATATGTATTGTCCGTGAACACCTCAAGAAGGACCGATACACGTCCGTTTCTGATCCCGAAGTCTCTGAGTTTGAATACGCCTCTGTAATCCATATCTATCATGTCATCAAATTCAGACAGATCGTCATTGCCCTCATAGATGCTGAGAGTATCACGGTCATTGCTGTACAGCACCGCCTGCAAGAGAGATACCAGTTTGCCTTCAAAGATCCTTATAAAAAAGTTGGGATCCAGATTATCCATCTTCTTCTTCAGCCTGTTCTGCGAGGATCCTGCGCCAAGCATCGGCAGCACGTTTCCAAGCTGGGCAAAGACCTTTACTACCAACGAAGCTGAATAGCACATGTACGAAACAAATGTCAGGAGTGCCGCTAACAATCCTGACAGGAACAGGTTCTTCAATACGAGAAACCCAACGTGAAGTTCAGTTTCATTCCTGTCCGTAATGAATAAAAATATTAGAATTACGGCAAAAGCAGCAATCGCAAATCTTGTGAAGAACTTCTTCAGCCTGTCTTCAAATCCCACGCGCTCTATTATTCCGTCTACCGTATAGCAGGAAGAAATACGTGGAAACAGTTCGCTGATCTTGAAAAAAGTGCCGCAATAAGGGCATCCTTCCTGCAGTTTTGACGCCAACGTCGCAGCTCCGCAGTTAGGACAGTTGACGGTAACATCGTCACTGCCTCCATCTTTATCTACGATCACTGAATAGAAAGTCACAGGCTCACGCCTGTTAAAGACCTTTTCGCCGCCCTGATAGAACTCCGTAGTCCTCACCGTTTCCCTGTAAGCCACAGCGCCGCGGAACGGAGTGCTGTTCTCCTTCTTATCCGGCTCGATAGCACCCGTTATTGCTTCATCCTGGAACAGATACTCCTCATGCATTACGATATTGTGATCCTTGAGTCTTTCCGCCTGTCTCGACAGGCAGTAACTCAAGTCTCTGGTTACCGCATCCGGAGTTTTGTCATCCGACATATCCTTTAAGTATCCGTCATTCAGCGCGATGTACTTCTCTTTTTCTTTAGAATCCATATGCATTTCCTCGCAAATTGAAATCTTTTATCGGGTTCTCACACCGTTTCAATTCAATTCTTTCTGCATGTCCGGCTCCTCTGTCCCGATTTGTTTATGACCGGGCTCATGAATATGATCTAATTCTTTTAATTAAAATGATGCTCTTTTCCTTTTGTATCTTACTGTTTCTGTCTTGTTCTTTCAATCAGGATACAAAAAACGCATCCTGATCCGGAAACGTCAGACTTAAGATGCGTCGTTTAGAACGATTACTGTTATTTTGAATCAGATAAGGCTTAACTGGCTGTCGATCCAGGACTTTTGATCCACCTCATGGACCACATCGTCATCCATGTACCATCCTATGAGGAAGGGCGATCTGGGATCATGCATACGATTGCGTGCCATTACCGTTGACGGATCGGAGTTTGCGTAACAGTACCTGCACATATGCATACAGGTATTATAAGCTCCTATGTCGCAAGACAGATAACATGCGCATTCCTTACGGGCTCCCTTCCTTCTGGGAGCATTCAGACTTTTTCCGATCGCTTTCTCATAATCTCTTATCTTCATACAGCCGCTGCAGTCAGCCCCGTAAACTGCAAGCTCATTACCTTCTGCGCACGGCTTGACTGTCATTCCGTGTGAAGATGCGATCCGAACAAGTTCCCTGCCCAGCACATGGCGCAGTTCCTTATCGACTTCCAACGCTTCCGGAAAGTTTCGTCTGACTCCGGGATAAAGGTCTATAAAACTGATGACCGCAGTCTCAGTAAATCCTTCCAGGGCAGAAGCTATCTGTTCAAACGCGCGAAGATGATAGTCTGCCGTATATCTGTCTGATATCAGTATAGGGTCATAGCGCCATCCTATCGAATGAAGGCCGACGATCCCCGACAGTTTTCTGAAATCTTCAAGCAGACTGTGTTTATCCGGCACATTCGGCTCTATGTCCCGCCCGTAGCCAGTGATCGTAACGAACCAGTACTGCCCGTAGTCCTTCAGCAGTTCCATGTAAGGAAACATAGGAGCGGGATTTTTGGTGCAGAATCCTATCACGTCCACTACCTCGGGATCAAGACGATAGCGGCTCACCTGCTTTGAGTTATAAGGATTGCGGACACAGACGTATCCTTCCTTCAGCCTGTTAGATAACCATTCTGAATAGAAAGCAGGTATATCTGTTCTCTGACCGGTATTAATTATCATACGAACTCCCAAAGCAATAGAAAAACGTTATTCCTGATCCGTTAGACGCTGCAGGCTGTCCTGCATCACTTCCTCTTCCGTGTCAGAACTGCTCCGACAACTGCGCCAACAAAAGCCAGCGGCGCTATCCTGACAAAGACAAACTCAAATGCATGCAGCAAAGCTCCGCTCACTGCGGTCTCAGGGTCACTGTAATCCCAGTCCAGATAAGAGCTGCCGTCCAGATAAAGTGCAGCGAACACGAATAATATAAACGCACACAAAGCAATGAATCCCCAGTGAAGTATCCTTCGTCTTGTTTCTTTCTGTCTTGCAAGCTGAAGGTTAACGACTTCGAGTTTCTCCGATATCACCTTTAAGTCATCCGGAGCAGATTCTTGGATTGTTTCTCCGAGGAGCCTGCTGACAGGCACTTCAAGCGCATCCGCGATGGATATCAGCATCTCAGAATCAGGCACTGACAGTCCCCTCTCCCATTTGGAGACAGTCTGCCGTACCACATTCAGTTTTATCGCCAGTTCATCCTGCGAAAGTCCTTTTGATTTTCTGATAGCCTTGATGTTTTCACTAAGCATGTTTGAAAACCTCCTTCCTTTCGCATCGAGTTTACGTCTGTTTATCCCGTTGCCTCAAGCAACGAGTATTAACATCACAGTAATCGAGCTGTTTTCCGTTCTACTGTAATAATCTCCTGTTCCGGAAGTAGCTCCGTATGTAGTTCCTCATCTCACGGACAGCATCATAGTTTATCCCGCTATGCGGATCTTCCTCTGCAAAGTACAAGAGCTGCGCACTTGTACCCGGGCTGGGCTCAGGATACGTCCCTTCATTGCGCCACGCCTTAAGGTCGGTACCGTGATCGATCAGGAGATCCAGAATACGCGTCAGCTGTTCTCTTACCTTCTCCTGCGAAAACGGATAAGCTTCAGGATTTCTCATTATCTGTTCCGCGTGATGCAGAGCCCAGTTCATGGCACTCATTCCATTGGAACTTCTTTTGTTTACATCTGCCCCGGAACTGATGATCCTGCTCAACAGCTTCAAAGCCATATCAGAGCCCCTGAAACGTTCCTTTATCACATCCTGTGAAGCGAACTGGTTTATACAGAGAGAGTCGATCGATGCCATTATCGCATCGAACAGCACAGGCACTCTGATCCCCGGGTCATCGTCTTCTTCTTCCATAAAATCCACATCTATACCTTTATCGATCAGGTATTCAGCAATATCAAAATGCCCTGACTTCAATGCGACCTGGAGCAGCGACTGTCCGCGGTCTTTTTTAGGATTCGGCCCGGAGATGCTGTTCAGCAGCTGCGGCTTCATTTCTATGATCCGCTTTACTTCTTCGATGTTTCCCTGCCGCAGAAGAACAAACAGTTTTTGCATTTATTACCCTCTGTCTATAGACAACAAGTTTGTATATTATGTGATACAGAATCCTATTTAGTGTTTGATGATGACTGTATTTAAAAGAAAAGAATCGGCTTCCGTTATTTTCATGCACATAATATATATCCTGCAGAAAGCTGAATTCCACTTTACCGTTGATAAAATGAACACTTTCTCAGGTGTGTGCCTTATTGTACCGAAAGCTATCATTAGTGGTATCATTAGAATATAAATAACATTTTCAGAATGAAAAGGAGAGGATAATGATTACAGGCATTCATCATATCAATATCAGATGCGAGTCACCTGAGGAAGAAGCAAACACAAGAAAATTCTATGGTGATGTACTTGGCCTCCCGGTAAAAAGAGAATGGGCAGGCGGCATCTTTTATGATACAGGCGCAGGTCAGATCGAAGTCTTTCTCAACCGTGAAAACATCAAGGCTCCGGGGGCTGTTCAGCATATAGCGCTGGCTTGTGATGATGTTGATTCAATGATCGAAAAAGTCAGAAGTGCAGGTTTTACAGTTACCGCCGAGCCGAGAGATGCAGCAATGCCGACAGAACCTCCGCTTCGCATGAAAGTTGCCTTCTGCACCGGCCCTGTTGGAGAGACCATTGAGTTTTTCCAGGAAAAGGATTAAACAAAACAGCTCACCCACATACCGGAACATGTTCTGACACAAAAGAGACCGGTCTGATGAAAACATCAGACCGGTTTTTTATTGCGACATTTATCAGTAATCTACTGAAGCCCGATACCGGATCAGCTAAGTTTTTTACCTATTTTCTCAGCAAGTTTTATGTAGCACGAGCCTACAATGATCAAAAATGCCAGCAGGATCATTATCCACCAGACACACCCTATATACGGCAGCTGCCTGGAAAAGCCGAATGCTCCGGCCGGACTTCCCCAGTTAAGGAAAAAATAGGGATAGTTCACACCGGGAGCAAACTCCCAGCCCTGAGTATAGCCTATTGCGGCATATACTGCGTAAAGCATCGGAGGTATGATCACGAATACCGTATCTCTGCTTTTGATACCGCTGCCGGATGCGACTACAAAGAAATCAGCGATCGCCGCTGCCGGAACCACGGCATGAGTCAGTGTATTCTGAATGTTCCATGCCCTGTCTCCAAGTACAGGAACGAGCAATACGACAAATACTACTCCGGTCAGCGTAATAGAGACGGTACCGACAAGCTTAACTATTTGCCAATTATACCCTATCGCTCTATCCTGCATCAGCAGATAACCGCCGATCACGCAGATCACAGCAATCGCAATGTTCGACTGGATCGTGAAATACATAAACACTCTGCTGCCGCCCATAAAACTGTTTCTGCCGGCTAAAGTACACATGACTATACCTACCACAGCAGAAATGATCACGATCAGTTTCAATATGAAACTGATATTTTTTCTTTTTTTTGAAATAATACTCATCATCCTTCTCTTAACTGTTTAGCCTGCGTTCTTCGGCTATGCTGCGTCCTTATCGGGATTACTGCCTTTGATAACCCTCCAGGATCTTCTCCACAAAGTAGTCATACCGGAGAAAGAACCCGTCATCCAAATGCGGAAGTTCTATATAGATGTTTTCCTTTCTTCTGGAAAAAAGCAGATCAGCCTCACCGGGCTCATACAGATACCCAACCTCCAACAGATCCTTCTCTTTCAGAGTCGTCACAAGTTTGACAAAATCATCCTTTCTCGGACCTGCATATCCCAATCCAATCAGATCCGCTTCTCTTCCGTCCAATTCAAACCGAAACGCGTCTTCGACACCGCCGTCGTATTCAATGAAAAAATCAAATGAGTGATCAAGCAGCTTTTTCCGTTTTCTGCGGTTATATCCTCTGAAAGCCTCCCATTTTCCGGCAATCCTGGTTCTTTTCTCTTCTGTAAGCATCTTACTAATTACCCGTATATTCTCAACTTCCCAAAAAGCTCTATGAATCTTTTCAGACCCGTATGAGCCGCTTCAGCATTTTGTACTTTTGTACCCGTCCGGGCAATCTTCGAGTGTACAGTACACAGTATATCCAAGTTTCTTAAAGAAGTCCGTATTCCCGTCGCGAGCCTCGATCATCACAATACCAGCTCCTTTTTTCTTTGCTTCCCACTCAATATCCGAAAGCAGACAGGATCCCATGCCCTAATTGCGGCAGGACTCATCCACCCAAAGCATTTCAACAACTTAATCCGCCTCTCAGATCATGCTCATTTTAAGTGCAAATATAGCATCGCCCGGAAAACGATATGAAGAATCGCAAACATAGCCCCTAAGCCAAAGATCGCCGTCCACGTTGCGCAGATAAAGCCCCTTCGGGAAGGCATAATCATTTTCAAGCAATTCTGACAGAACAGTAACGGCTTGATCCGGTGAACTGTGTGTTCCGGTAAGAATAGAGTTCTGACTCTGAGGCTGATCTGTCCATGCAAGGCGAAGGAAAAGCCCTGTGTCCGAAGGACAGGGACTGAATTGTGTTCCCGTAATATGTCTGAACAGTTCGTCAAGTGAAGCTCCTCCCTCCAGGCCTAATTCCTCCAGAGAGGCGATAGCTACTGTCATCTCTCCCGGTTCTTTGGCAGAGAAGCAAGGGTGAGAAATAAACCTCTGTGCATAATGATTAGTCAGAATTCCTCGTTCCTTCAACATCTGAAGACATTGCTCGGATGTCATCGGTACTCTATTGATCGAAAGCCTCAGTATCTCCTTCATCTCCCTAAATCAAGCCTCGTCCCGCAATTATATGTTTAACTCAGACATCACTTTAATGGTGCTTTGCTTCAGACATTCTTGTAAAGCTCGTAACAGTCATGCCCTTTTGGAACATCTTTGAGTTCACCTCTGAGCAGATAGCCGTTCTTCTTGAAGAACCCGACGTTCCAGTCGCCTGCGCTTGTCAGTATCATAGACGCGCCGTTTTCTTTTGCAAATTCTTCCGCTCTCTTCAAAAGATACGAGCCCAGGCTTTGCAGTCTCAGCGGCTCTTCTACAAACAGCGCTTTAATATAGCCGCTATCGCCTTTGTCCACGTCCGAAATGATACCAGCAATTAACCTTCCGTCTTTATCAACAAGTTTCTTGTAAAAACCGACGTTTTCGTATTTCGGCTCGTAGGCTTCGTCGTATGCGTCAAGACCGTTTTGAATCACCTCCGCATCTTCCTCATTGCCAAACGATACTTTGAACCGCGTACCGCTGTTTTTCATCGGTACATATTCAGGCGTGTTCTTGTCAAGGTATTTGACCAGGGAATAACTGATATAGCCATTTGCCTCTTTCAGAGTCGTAAAAACCGTATAGCCGTGTTTTTCATAGAATGGTCTCGCCATATAGCTGGCGGTGCCAAGCGTCACGACCCGACAGCCTTTCTCTCTAGCAATCCTCTCGACCTCGCGGATGATCATAGAGCCGATTCCCTGATGACGATAACGTTCGTCCACCCAAAGTTCTTCAAGTAAAACTCTTGCCCAATGGTATTCGTATGCTTCCGCTATACATCCACCGATGACCTGCCCGTTTTCATTCTCGACTTTAAGAACGAATTCTTCTGAATCCGCATCAATCTCTTTTGGAACAATCCCATTGATTTTTTCACCGATATATTCGGCTTCTTCTTCCTTCAAATTATCAATTCTGAATTCCATACTTAATTGTCCTTATCTTTTGTTCATTTAATAAGAGTCCCTTTATTCATTGGACACTGAAATAAAGCCCTTCTTTTGATGGTACAAGCAGCATACAGTTTCCACATGCCTAGGAACTCTCGTATCCGTGTCCGATATATCATAACCGTTCAAGGGAACAAGTCAGACAACCGTGAGCGTTCAGGGAAACATCTCTACGGATAGTAGGCGTCCGTGGAAACAAGTCAACCAAAATGGTCATCCACGATAGCATTCAGCTGTGCGGCAATCTCCGGGAAATCCTTGTTCAAATCAAGCGTCTTCACGCTGATCTTATTGCCGCTCATCTGGTAGCTGTTGTCCGGCTGG
>JAFWDH010000003.1 GCA_017513135.1 Oscillospiraceae bacterium | reverse complement strand
GTATCCGCATCACGGGAATCTCACCCCTCCGAGGATCTCTCCGAGCCGTTTCCGGGAGTACCATTGTCATCCTGGCTGTCATCGCCTACATGAGAAGCTGTCTCATGGTCTGTGATCGGGATTCTCGCTCCTCCCTCCGTTACCCACTCGGGGCTGGAGGATCATGGCGTACCTCACAAGCGGCTATCACCAGGACTGATGTCTCAGTGCTTGCTTATTCAGTTTTCAATGTTCAGCAGAGAGATTCGTAAAAGCCCCTCTACTATATATGAAATGGGAGAGGCCATTTTGAAAGGTTTTTCTGCCCCAGATTGAAAAGCTGGTCTTATTGTCGCGTTATGCTGACAGAAAACGCCGTTTTTGATGTGCCTTTGTGATTTTGATAATCAAATCATCTACTGCATCTGTGTATTTCCCGTTCGCGATAAGAAGGTTTTTCTCATCAATCAAAGCATTCAAAAGCAGTCTTTTCTCTTCAGTTGTTAGATATACGTGGAATTTAGGCGTCCTCATTCAAATAAACCTCCAGATATTCACTGTTACTCCCTATATAAATAGAACAACTCAAGAATGCAATTATGCGATTTGGATACATACACTCCTAAAAACTCCCTATTTGGAGCGGATGAAGAACATGAACGCTTGGCCTTTACATTCTTGTGATTAGCAAAAAGCCGAGAAAAATTGATGGCTTCCGATTAAAAGTATTAGCAAAGTGATGGCAAAGATCTCCGGAGATCGTCAATTTCTGCTAATCACGATTAGCAAAAATTTGCCATCAAACGGCAAGAGGTCAGCTAATAATCGACATAGTGTTAAGCGTTCGTTTCCAGTTATGCGCACCACTAAAAAGCAAAAAAACAAACCCCCGCAAAATGGCGAAAAAGCCTTATTTTACGGGGGTATTGCTGGCGCGCCCGAGAGAACTCGAATCTCCGGCCTTCTGCTCCGGAGGCAGACGCTCTATCCAACTGAGCTACGGGCGCATGTGTTTTTTATTCAATTTTTAGTGGTGCGCATGACGTGGTTTGAACTGGTAACTCTCGGCATCGGACCGATTGGGGTAAAGGTCAGGCCTCTTGCTCCGGAGGCGAACGCTCTATCCAACTGAGCTATAGGCGCACATGATTTTTATTCAATTTTTTTATGACGCGTACGACGTCGTTTGAACTGCTAGCCTTCGGCATCGCGAAATTTGGCACAGGGTCAGGCCTTCTGCTCCGGAGGCTCGCGCTCTATCCAACTGAGCTACATGGAGTTATTCAATTGTTTCGGTTTGGCAATCGGGATTTATATCATTCTACCATACGCCTCGGACCCTTTCGACAAAATGTTTAACGCTGTGATCCGGAGGCGGACGCTCTATCCAACTGAGCTACAGGCGCGTGTGTTTTTATTCAATTTTGAGGTGGCGCTGATGACGTGCTTCGAACTATCAACTAACTGCTTCGGCTCATGTTGCGATAGGGCTAGACTCCTTGCTCCGGAGGCAGACGCTCTATCCAACTGAGCTACGGGCGCATATGACACAGGTGTTTTCACCTGCGGTACGCAAAGTAGGATAGCACACTCCTTTATTATTTACAATAATATAGGATCGCTGTCCCTTTTCTCTTTCCTCAGGCCGGACCGCGAACAAATTATGATACACTCGTTGTTATAGTCAGCCGGCTGTGTTAGAATCTACGAGAAGTTAGATTATTTGAGGAGGCAATGTCATGCAGGTCGGAAACGCTTTTATCTTCGACCATCCGCTTATCCAGCATAAGCTCGCTCTTATGCGCGATAAAAACACGAATACCAAAGACTTCCGCACTTTAACCAACGAACTGGCTGAGCTCATGGTATATGAGATCACCAAGGATCTCCCTCTTGTAGAGAAGGAGATCGAGACTCCCATTACGAAAGCGAAATTCAATGTTCTTGCTGATACTCCCATCACCCTCGTGCCGATCCTCAGAGCCGGTCTCGGGATGGTGGACGGCGTACTGAGACTTCTGCCGACTGCGCGTGTAGGTCATATCGGCGTATACCGCGATCCCAAGACTCACAATCCCGTCGAGTACTACTGCAAGATGCCTGATGACGTAGCTGAAAGCATCGTTTTCGTGCTGGACCCGATGTTCGCGACAGGCGGCAGCGCATGTGCCGCTCTCGATCTTCTCAAAGCCCGCGGCTGCAAGGATCTGCGTATGGTATGCATGGTCGCCGCACCTCCTGCCGTAGAACGCATCGCGAAAGAGCATCCGGACGTCCCGGTCTACTGTGCCGCTTTGGATGAACGCCTCAATGAGAACGCATATATCGTTCCCGGTCTCGGCGACGCCGGTGACAGGATCTTTGGTACAAAATGATCGGCCACATCGCCCGTTTATAAGTTGTAAGGCGCAAAGTGTCTCTTATGGCGCTTTGCGCTGCTTCTTTTAGGAGGTCAGTATGCAGGGGAAAGATCGGAAAAAAAAGAATAAAGATACGGTGCTGAAGCCTTCGGTATTTTATAAAGCGGCTATGTATCTGTTCGGCCTGTATCTCCGGGTCTTCCGCCGTCTTCGTATCGATCGTTCCGGTATCAGAAACATTAAACCGCCGTATGTCATAGTTTCCAACCATCAGTCTATGTACGATTTCGGTGCAGTAGCTTTCGTATGTATTAAGAATCCTCCTATCTTTGTAGTGTCCACTCACTTCTTCCGCGATAAAGTCCTCCGTATAGGGCTCAAACTCGGAGGATGCATCCCGAAAAGGCAGTTTTTTCCCGACCTCTCATCCGTAAGAAAGATGATACGGGTGATACGTTCCGGAAGAAGTATCGCCATATTCCCGGAAGGACAGATAAGCTCGATCGGCGAGAGCACAGAAATAGATCCTTCTATCGGCAAACTTGTTAAGAATCTCGGTGTACCCGTAGTTAACGTACAGATAAGGGGAAATCATCTCTATTCTCCGAAATGGGCATGCGGAAATAAATTTCCAATAAAGGCAGAAGCTAAGGGATACGTCTTGCTATCTGCTGAAGATGTTGAGAGGATGTCTGATACCGAGATTGCCGAAAGGATCAGTCAGGGAGTATTCTACAATGATTATGAATGGCAGCGCACCGCGATGCACAAAAGCAGCAAACCGCGGAACCTGCAGGGTCTTGAGAACCTGCTCTGGCTCTGCCCGAAATGCGGAAAGGAACACACGATGCAGTCTTCCGGGCGGGATCTTTTCTGTTCATCCTGCGGCTATCGTGTCACTACAGATGATTACGGTTTCCTTTTCAATCCCGACGGAAGCCGGGCTGAAATGGATACTCCTCCGGAATGGTTCAGATGGCAGGACTCTGTTCTGGACAGGAAGCTTGTCTCAGGCGAACTTCTTCCCATACAGCTTAGAGGCAGGTTCCTTGAATCCTCCGCGGAAGATTTTTCCGAAAACGGTTACAGATGCCATGGTGAAGGCACCGCGACACTCGACCGGGACGGCCTTCATCTTGACGTGACCAGAGACGGCAAGCCCTTTAAATACGATGTAACGCCCGCTTTGACCTTCAATCTGACTCACAACGAGGTGCTTTGCGCCTTTGACATACCCGGCAACTCCAAAGAGGATAGGGATTTCGCTTTTGATCCGGAGGATTCCCGCGATATGATGAAATTCATCCAGACATGGTCTGTTCTGAGGCGCAGATACTATTCCTGAAGCAACTGTCCAAGGTTTTATACGAACTGTTTTCACATATGTTGAAAACTCTGTTGAAGTTGTTAAAAACACTTTTTTGCTTGATATTTTTATGTTTTTTTTGCAGTACATTTTTGCGTCTAAAACGGCTTTGTCTTTAGATATTCGTGATCATTTTATATAGATTTTTTCTTTGGCTATCATCAATTTGTCTTCTTTGCTATACATGCAGGCTGTCTGTCCTGTCTTTATGTCACTGTTTAAAACTTTTTTGATATACCGGAGCAGGTAAATGACATTTATACAAAACGTAGATTACAAAGTCTTCGACGATTTCGTTCGCTGTCATCCGACTAAAAGTCACTTTATGCAGAGTTCTGCCTGGGGCGAATTCAATGCTATAGAGCATGGTGTAAAAGTATACCGGACAGCATTAGCCGATGACGATGGTAACATCGTCGGGGCTGCCCTTCTTCTGGAGAAGCACCCTGCCAGGTTCCTTCCTCCGTATCTCTACTGCCCCCGTGGTTTCGTTTGCGACTATTCCGATAAGGCCCTTGTAGAAGCAATGACAGAGAACCTCAGGCTCTTTGCCCGCTCCATCGGGGCTATGTTCGTTGCGATAGATCCAGATGTGGAAAGAAGGGAACTTGCTCTGGACGGATCTGTTGTTCCGGGAGGCTTTGATAACTCCGATATAGTAGAGCACCTTCTTTCTCTGGGCTACGATCACAAGGGATGGACTCTGGATTTCGGGCGCTCACCGAGATTTACCTTCCGCATCGATCTCACCCGGGACAGAAAGGAGATCGAGAAGAGTTTCACCGGAAACATCATGAAGAACGTGAAAAAGTCTCATCATTATGCTGTCAGGGTATGCGAGGGCACTACAGATGACATCCCGGTCCTTTTCGACCTGCTGTCCCATACAGCGGAGAGGGACGATTTCGTTATGTTCCAGGAGCATTATTACAAGAACTTCTACGATACTCTTGCCAGGGACGGGATGGCTCATCTGTACATGGGCTATGTTGACCCTTCTGCCACAGTGAAAATGCTTGAAGAAGAACTGGCTGCAGTGCTGGAAAAAAGGCAGAAACTCAGGAAGGAAGGACCTTTAAAGGAGTCTGCCGAAACGGAGGCGAGACTTCTCAGGGAGATCGATCTTTTTAAGGAGTATGCCAAACAATACACAGGAGAGATACCGGTGAGCGGTCACCTCGTTGTCAGATACGGTGACAAGGCGTGGGCAGTACACGCAGGAAGCCTGGGCAAGCTGAATGAGACTTTCTGCAACAACCGCACCTACTACGAGAAGCTGATGGCGCAGAAGGAAGCCGGCTGCGTATTTCTTGATATGTACGGGACCGAAATGGATGAGCGTTTCCGTACCGTACATGAGTTCAAAATGCAGTGGGGCGGACGTCTCATCGAGTTCATCGGTGAATTTGATCTGGTCACGAAACCGTTCTGGTATTTCATCTATGAGAAGATACGTCCTTTATACCGCAAGCTTCGGTTTGCTGTCCTCGGTCTTCTCAAGAGAAACACTGCCTGAATCCGTTTATAAAAAGAGATCCCTCCCGGGAAGTTTTCCCGGGAGGGATCTCTTTAAAATGTCAGTTGAATCAGTCCTGTTTCGCTTCCACCATCTTATCGACCAGCGGCGACATCGGCTTGTCTGAATAGATATGCTCTATCGCTTCAGCAAACAGCCGGCCGGCCGGCAACACGGTGATCTTGTCTATTCGCTTGCTTTCAGGCACATTGATAGTATTCAGGACAACCAGATTGTCTATCGGCGATTCCTGTATGCGTTCCACCGCAGGACCTGAAAGGACCGCATGTGTCGCAGTCGCCGTGATGCTTCTGGCTCCGGCTTCCTTGATGGCAAAGGCTGCATGGTACAGTGTTCCCGCTGTGTCCACCATATCATCGAATATGATGATGTCCTTGTCCCGCACGTCACCGATGATGTTCATAACTTCACTGACGTTCGCCTTCGGTCTCCTTTTGTCAACGATAGCAATAGGCGCGTTGAAATATTCCGCGAATTTCCTCGCCCTGTTTATGGACCCGACATCGGGGGACATGACGACCAGATCGGGATTGTCCACCCCGTATTTTTCCAGAAGGTAAGGAGCAAGTATCGCGCTACCGACCAGATGGTCCAGAGGGATATTGAAGAATCCCTGGATCTGCGGCGCATGCAGGTCCATCGTAAGGATCCTGTCCGCACCTGCCACTGTGATCATATCTGCCACCAGTTTGGACGTGATCGGATCTCTGCCTTTGGCTTTTCTGTCCTGCCTTGCATAGCCGTAGTACGGCACTACTGCCGTGATCCTTCCCGCGGACGCCCTCTTGAACGCATCTATCATTACTAGAAGCTCCATCAGGTTGTCGTTGGTCGGTTCCGACGTGGACTGTATCACGAACACATCGGATCCTCTGACTGTCTCATATACGGAGACTGATGTCTCTCCGTCGGTGAATTTCCCTACATCGCACTTGCCGAGAGGTATGCCCAGCGCATCAGATATCTCCTGCGCCAGCGCCGGATTGGAGTTTCCTGCAAAAAGCTTTATTTCCCTTCCGTGCACATTCATTCTGAACTATTCTCCCCTGTCTCTTTTTGACATTTCGTTCGCTGAGTTACGCTTTGACCGTCCACTGTTATACCTTTAATATTATCGCAATTGATCATTGCAATTTCAACCGAAAGGGTACATCTTAATCGTTTTTGCGCTGCTTATTTTACATCATTTTTTCAATTGCACACGAAAAAAGGCGATTATGTACATATTTCGGCGGTATGCTTACGCATCCTCTGTTTTCTATGCTTAACATCATTTCAGATTATTGTTTTGGGCATTATATTCTGATATAATTACGTTTGCCAAAAAAGCAATTATATAATAGGAATATTATTTACGGAGGTTTCTATGGCTTACAAGTATGTTTACCTCTTCTCCGAAGGCAACGGCTCCATGAGAGAGCTGCTCGGAGGCAAGGGAGCAAACCTAGCCGAGATGACAAACATCGGCTTACCTGTCCCCCAGGGCTTCATCATTTCGACTGAAGCCTGCACTCGTTATTACGATGATAACGAGACCGTCGCTCCCGAGATCGAGGCAGAGATCTTTGAGTATCTGCACAAGATCGAGGATATCAACGACAAGAAGCTCGGCGATCCTGCCAAGCCCCTTCTCGTTTCGGTCCGCTCCGGAGCCCGCGCTTCAATGCCCGGCATGATGGACACCATCCTCAACCTCGGAATAAATGACGAGGTCGCCGCAGGTCTTATCGCAGGCAACTCCGATCCCAAGTTCGAGCGTTTCGTATATGACTCCTATCGCCGCTTCGTCCAGATGTATTCTGACGTTGTCATGGGCCTGAGCAAGAAGCGTTTCGAGACCATCATCGACGATATCAAGGAAAAGAAGGGCGTCAAGCAGGATATCGAACTTGATACCGAAGACCTCAAAGAGATGCTCAAGCTCTTCCGCGAGTTCTATAAAGAGAATATCGGCGAAGAGTTCCCCCAGGACCCCAACGTCCAGCTCATGGGCGCCGTAAAAGCGGTCTTCCGTTCCTGGAACAATGAAAGAGCCATCTTCTACCGCAAGATGAATGAGATCCCCTCCAGCTGGGGAACAGCCGTCAGCGTGATGCCGATGGTATTCGGAAACCTCAATAACAACTCCGGAACCGGCGTTGCGTTCACTCGTAACCCCGCCACCGGCGAGAAGGGTCTCTTCGGTGAGTTCCTTATGAATGCACAGGGCGAAGACGTCGTCGCCGGCGTCAGGACCCCCTCCAGCATCGATGAGCTCGCTCAGACCAACCCCGAAGTCTACAAGCAGTTCTCCGAGATAGCCAATAGGCTCGAGAAACATTACCGCGACATGCAGGACATGGAGTTCACCATTGAGAACGGCAAACTCTACATGCTGCAGACCCGTAACGGCAAGCGTACCGCTGCCGCCGCTCTTCGCGTGGCATGCGACCTCGTTGATGAGGGCATGATCTCCAAGGAAGAAGCTCTGCTCATGGTAGATCCCAAGCAGCTCGACGCTCTCCTGCATCCCCAGTTCGACGCTGACGCTCTCAAGAAGGCGACCGTCGTAGCATCCGCACTTCCCGCTTCTCCCGGCGCCGCCTGCGGCCAGGTAGTCTTCTCCGCAGAAGAAGCCATCGCAGAAGCAGCCAAGGGCAACAAAGTCATCCTCGTACGTCTTGAGACATCTCCTGAGGATATCGAAGGAATGCACGTTTCTCAGGGCATCCTGACCGTTCGCGGCGGAATGACCTCCCACGCGGCAGTCGTTGCCCGCGGAATGGGAACCTGCTGTGTTTCCGGATGCGGCGACATCAGCATGCATGATGACGAAGGATACTTCGAAGTATTCGGCAAGCGCGTCAACCGCGGAGACTATATCTCCCTCGACGGCAGCACCGGCAACATCTATCTCGAAGCCATCCCCACCGTTCCCGCTTCTCTCTCCGGCAATTTCGGCCGTTTCATGGGCTGGGCTGACGAAGTCCGCACCCTCGGTGTCCGCACCAATGCTGATACGCCCGCCGATGCCAGACAGGCATTCGAGTACGGTGCAGAAGGCATCGGTCTCTGCCGTACAGAGCATATGTTCTTCGAGACCGACCGTATCGCGGCTATCCGTGAATTCATAGTCTCCAAGACCACAGATCAGCGCAAGGCTGCCCTTGCCAAGCTGCTCCCGATGCAGCAGGGCGACTTTGAGAAGCTCTATGAAGAGATGCACGGCAGACCCGTGACCATCCGCTTCCTGGATCCTCCTCTCCATGAGTTCGTTCCCACCAACGCAGCCGACATCGAGAATCTGGCTCATACGATGAACATCTCCGTGGAAGAAGTCTACCAGACCATTAACAATCTGCATGAGTTCAACCCGATGATGGGACACAGAGGCTGCCGTCTGGCTGTCTCCTATCCTGAGCTCGCTGAGATGCAGACCACCGCTGTCATCCAGGCCGCATATGCCGTTATGGAGCGCACCGGAATGGAAGTTACCCCCGAGATCATGATCCCGCTGGTCGGCGAGATCAAGGAGCTCCAGTACGTCAAGAAGGTCGTCTGTGACACAGCTGACGCTATCATCGAGAAGATGGGCAAGCCTCTCCACTACAAGGTCGGCTCTATGATCGAGATCCCGCGCGCGGCTCTTACAGCTGACGACATCGCCAAGGAAGCAGAGTTCTTCTCCTTCGGAACCAATGACCTCACGCAGTACACCTTCGGATTCTCACGTGATGACGCCGGCAAGTTCCTCAATGACTACTACGGCAAGAACATCTATGAGCTCGATCCGTTCGCGCACCTCGATCAGGTCGGTGTAGGCCGTCTTATGAAGACCGCTGTCGAACTCGGAAAGCAGACCCGTCCCGACATCAAACTCGGAATCTGCGGAGAGCACGGCGGTGACCCGACATCCATCGAGTTCTGCCACAACATCGGTCTTACCTATGTTTCCTGCTCACCCTTCCGTGTACCGATCGCCCGCCTCGCGGCTGCGCAGGCTCAGATCAAGAACCCCAGGTAACAGGACATAAGGTTCTTACAGAAATTCATATAAGCCGGTCAGGTCATAGACCTGACCGGCTTTTTTAAAACAGTCTTCCTGCGTTACAATTACATCAGCAGACAATACAGAGGCAGTGAAAAATGGAAATAATAGAGATCACTGATCCGAGATCAAAGAAAGCGATATCCAGATCGATACTTGAATCGCTGACCGAGTGGTTCGGTATAGAAGAATCCAGAGAAGAATACATCGAGAGCAGCTCCGCTTGCCCGTTCTTTGCGGCCTATGCGGGCAGCGTTCCGGTGGGCTTTATATGTCTGCGTAAGACCGGAAAGGATACCGCCGAGATATACGTGCTAGGCGTCCTTGAGGCATACCACAGGAAAGGGATCGGAAAGCGGCTGTTTGAGGCTGCCAGAAAAGCAGCGCGGGAAGAAGGTTTCTCATTTCTGCAGGTCAAGACCGTACAGATGGGCAGGTATCCATGCTACGATGCCACAAACAGGTTCTACCTGTCAGTAGGCTTCAAGGAATTTCAGGTCTTCCCGGATCTTTGGGACAGAAACAATCCCTGTCAGATATATGTGATGGCGCTCTGACAAAGCATATGCTTCATTATCCTGCTGATCATCATTGATTCCTAAAAACTCTGAGGCTATGATTTAAGTAATAATAATAACATCTTTAAGGAGGTCAAACCTAATGCTACGCACTACAAAAACCGAGACCGGCCTTGTCAAGGGAGTAGTCGGAACTGACGCGAGGATCACCGTTTACAAGGGCATCCCCTTCGCGGCGTCTACAGCCGGCAAGAACCGCTGGCGTCCCCCGCAGCCCGCTGAGCCCTGGGAAGGCGTCAGAGACTGCTCAGAATTCGGCCCGATACCTATGCAGCGCAAACCCGGCGCAAATCCTGAAGGCTTCTATTCCAAGGAATGGCACGTGGATCCCGAGGTCCCAATGGGAGAAGACTGCCTGAGGATCAACATATGGACTCCCGCAAAGTCTGTCGACGAGAAGCTCCCCGTAATGGTGTGGATATTCGGCGGCGGTCTGCAGGAAGGCTATCCCCATGAGATGGAGTTCGACGGCGAACGCATCGCATCCCGCGGCGTCATCCTCTGCTCCATCGGCTACAGGGTTAACGTCTTCGGCCTTCTGGCTCATCCCGAAGTCACTGCAGAGAATCCTGACGCTCCTGCCAACTTCTGGTTCCAGGACCAGAGCGCCGGTATCGCATGGGTAAAGCGCAACATCGCCAACTTCGGCGGAGACCCGGAGAACATCACCGTCTTCGGTCAGTCGGCAGGCGGCAGCAGCACTCTCGCGCATATGCTCATGCCTATGGACAAAGGTATGTTCCAGAAAGGAATAGTTGAGTCCATCGGAGCCATGGGCTTCACATATCCGGTCCGTCCCAACCCCAGAGTCACCCTGACTCTCGCAGATCAGGAAAAACTTGGAGAGGCTTTCTTCAAGGAACTCGGGGTCAATTCTCTGGAAGAGGCAAGGGCCCTTGACGGCAAGGTGATCTCCGAGAAATTCAATGAGCTGTTCTGGAGATGGGGCTACTGTGTTGACGGAAAGGTCATCGTCAAGCCTTATGATCAGGCTATAAAAGACGGAGATATCCATGTCGGCACTTTCATGGTAGGAAATACCAAGGACGAATTCCTTGTGGAACCGGACGGCGATGCAAGGACCCAGAAGATGTTCGCCTTCAACCAGGCCGGCGAAGAAGCCGCAGCCGTTGAGATCGATGAGACGACTAAAGTCGACAACTGGATCGATGCTTCCTTCGGCGAGTATGCGGAAGAATACCGCAAACTCGTCAAGGCAATGCCCGGCGATTACTACAGAAATGCCTCTGTAAGCCAGATGTGGCTCGGAAACGAGATCTTCGATGAGGTCGCTGCGGAACAGGGCAGGAAGTTCTTCACATACGTATTCGGTCCCACCATACCCGGTGATGATGCCGGTGCCTTCCACAGTTCCGATCTCTGGTTCGAGTTCGAGACGCTGATGAAGTGCTGGAGACCTTTTGACGGTCATCACTTCGATCTCGCACGCCGCATGTGCAACTATTGGACGAACTTTGCAAAGAACGGTGATCCCAACGGAAACGACAAGGACGGCACGCCGATGCCTGTCTGGACTCCTTACACCAAGGAGAATCCTTCTTCCATTCAGTTCTTCGATGAGATCTCCATGGGCAACGGGATCAGTGAGCGCGACCGTTTCCTTATCGATATCAACAGGAAATAGTCTCCTTCAGTAGCAGGAATGACAAAAACGGACTGGCGCCTGGGCGTCAGTCCGTTCCCTTATTCAGGCTGTTATTTCTCAAATACCACACTTCCTGCTTCTGTCGGGTGATCGTAGACCAGCACTTCGCTGCTCTCGGATCTGAATCTGAGGAGTCTTATCACAAGCATGATGTCTCCCCCTGCACCGAGTATCATCACTACAGCCATAAACAGCACATACAGATTCCCGGAAAAAAGGCCGATCATATATGGGACCACCCCCAGTACGAACAGCGGTGTCATAGCTCCCATGATATAGCTCCACTTCGGCAGCGGGGAAGCACACGTGCAATACGGAGTCAGTGACTTCACAATAAATCCGAATTCTATATCCTTCCACCCGTTTTCACAGAAAAGGCTCCATGCCGCTCCGTGCATCAGTTCATGGACCACCGTGAGCACCAGCATAAGGATCAGGAACGAGGCAGTATTTCCCGTGCCGAGCGAGAAGCCCCAGATACCGTTTATCCTGTGGAACAGCATTATGCTGAGGATCAGCAGAGGAATGCCTGCGAGGATCGTTATCAGGCTGGCAGCAGTGATGCTTATCGTGAGTTCCGTCTTTCTGTAGCCCTCCGCTTCCAGTTTTTCCGAGATCTCACTGAATCTCTTCATTCTTTTCTCCTCTGCGGGAGTAAGTTTTCTGTCTTTTTCTTTATTGCCCACTGTTGTCTGTTCCTTTCCTTCAGACGTTTTTCAGTCCTTCTTCTGCAACAGCCAGAAGATCAAGGAGCAATTCCTTATAATCCATGATCAGGTCGTACACACCATCCTCTGATAGGACACCTCGTTTTATGTCCTGGGAGATCTTCCCCTTCTCATCAGCCTCGTAATCTCTCATCCACTGCTGGGATCCGTAATAGTCGATCAGTTTTGAAAAACTTTTATGACCTGCACTGAACCCGTCCAAGGCTGTCCGGAGCTCCTCTGTTCTTGCTTCCATCTCCTCCATGATCTTCTCCATGGCAGAGATCCTGTCTTCTCTCTTCACTGAGCTGTCTCCTTAATCCTGAAAATGATAATGTGAGGATATCACCAGGTGATTTTGAGGTCAATTCCGCACCATCAATATATTCCCTTTTCCCGGTTTCCGGATATATAATTAGTTAAATCTATTTGTCAGTAACGGAAGGAGTTAAATAAATGGCAGATCTAGAAAACAAGCTTAAAGAGACAGCGGAACAGGCTGCTGACGTAGCAAAGAACACCGTAGCAGGTGTAAAGGAAGAAGCAAAGGCTTTCGCCGCAGACACCAAGGGATATTCTGCCGATGTGGTGGAAGCAGTCAAGTCCGAAGGCAAGGAAGTAGTTGAGGAGTTCAAGGCAGCCATCAAAGGCGAGAAACTCGAATCCTCTTCTACAGAAGGCGGCGCAGGTTACAGGGTAAAAGGCGGCAAGCCCACTGCCCTCGAAGTCGCATCAGTGGCTCTGGGGGCCCTGGCAGTATATCTTAACGGCATTTTCGGCCTTGCAGTCGGTGTAGTTGCGACCGCTCTCGGAGCGAAAGCCCGCAAAGATAACCAGACCACGCTCGCAACCGCAGGCTTCGTGCTCGGTGCAGTTTCGCTGGTAGTCAATCTTATTGGCATAATCTTCTGATAATACTTTGCTGAAAACAGACGGCATCAAGCCGTCTGTTTTTTCTGTCCGTTTTTTTAAGTTCTCCCTGATGTCGCTGTCTGCCGGGATCCGCAATTCACATAACTGGCTTTCCTGTTATGTATTCTTATTTGTCCTTTCGAAAGAAGAATCTGATCACCCGCATCAGGACATACAGCGCAACAGCAGCCGTTATGATTCCGGCAGCAGCTGCGAACAGTATCGTCAGCGCAAATGTCGGATGTCCCGTTGCTTCCGGTGACGCGATCCTGGTGTCAAGATAAGCTCCCGTGTAAAGAAGAGCTAGATCCGCCAAAAGCTGCAAAGGGATCAGCAAAAGATCCTTCCAAAGCGGTTTTTTACCTTTTTCTTTTTTCATCGACCCTAACCCCTGTCACAGTCTGACTCTGAACATTCCTGTGTCATCTTCTTCCCGGATCTCCGTGAATGAACTCTCGATTTTTCCGTAGCGAGTCTCAAGTATCATTGCCTCAAGAGAGTTCAGCGCAGCTTCATCACCCTGAGCTTCCATCATTACGCTGCCGTCCGGAAGGTTCTGTATCCATCCGGTTATATTGAGCCTTGAAGCTGAAGATACTGCGCGGTATCTGAGTCCCACATGCTGTACTGTTCCCCTGAAAATGTATCTCCTTCTCATCCGACGCTCCTCCAGATGAGAATATGATAGCATCCTGTGATGTTTCCTGCACCTTTCGCAGCAAAAAAGATCACAAAAAAATTAGCACTCGGCTATTGACAGTGCTAATTTTTAGGTGTATAACGTTTTCAGAACAAAGGAACAGAGAAGATCCGAAGGATGGAATTCCTTGAGTCCGAACCCTCCGTCCCGATGCTCAAAACAAAATCATTGTTATGAGTATAAGGAGGAAACTGAAATGTTATATCCTAGTATCTGGAATGAAAATCTGTTTGACGATCTTATGAATCTTGAGTTCCCGTCTTTCCGTGAACTTGACAACACTGACCGCAGGCTTTACGGCAAAAATGCATCGCGTGTGATGAAGACAGACGTCCACGAGACAGACAGCGGTTATGAAGTAGATATCGATCTGCCGGGCTTCAAGAAGGAAGAGATCTCTCTGGATCTTGAGAACGGCTATCTGACAGTCGGTGCGTCCAAAGCTCTTGACGAAGAGCACAAGAACGACAGAGGCAAACTCATCCGTCAGGAAAGATATTCCGGCTCGATGCAGAGAAGCTTCTATGTCGGTGAATATGTGACGGAGGACGAGATAGGCGCCAAATTTGAAGACGGCGTTCTGCGTCTGACGGTTCCCAAGAAGGAAGCTCCGAAGCTTCCCGAGAAGAAGACAATAAGGATCGAATAGTACTCTGATCGGTTCTGATCTGTCGCAAAATATCGGTTTCTGCCCGGACCGTTTTTCGGTCCGGGTTTTTTCTGTCTTCTCCCTTTTCCTCTGCCATTGTGATAAAATCTGTCTTGATCAACAATTAGAGGTGACACAGTTGAAAAAGCGTTTTTTACTATCTTCTTTACTGATTGTTCCGGCAGCAATAGCGGCCTGGCTGGTATTCGACCGCGTAGAGGTCCCGAGCGGTTTCTACAAAAGTGAACTTGCGTTTCTTATCGCAGGTCTCCTTTCCGTGGTCATCTCTTTCTTTGTCTCTTTTTCCATTGCATCTTATGCCGCCGGACACGGTATTCCTTCCGTCACACCGTCGCATGGCCCTGCCTGGCTGGTCCTTAACATCCTTTTCGCGATGCTCGTTCTGTTGAATATTCTTTGCAGATTCACATACTTCCGCCCGGATATTGCATATATGCTTCCTTTATGGGCTATCGCAATAGCATTTGAGTGCGTCGCCATGATCTGCATCTATCTGAGAGTCATATCAAAATCAGCTTCCGGTCCCCTCAGTTCAGTGCTTCTTTCTCTCGGACCATGCCTGTTCTTTACCGCGGATCTTCTGAACAGATTCTTCTGCTCTTCCGTAAACCGGAACAATATCCCTCTGATGGTCTCATTTCTTTCCTGCGGATCCCTGGCTGTAACAGCTTTGAGGATGATGCAGACCGTATCGGCAGATGAACCGTCGGCACAGAGACAGTTTCTGTCTTCAGCTCTCTGTTCGCTTGTATTCTGCATAGGACTGCGGCTGCCTTCGTTGGTCTATTATCTGCGGCTCGGCGATCTCTATGAGATCTCGTGCCTCGCTATGGATTGTATCGCTTCGATCGTCCTCTATCAGGAGGCGTATCTGACAATACCTGCTGCTGAAGCTGAAGATCGGAGGTAGCAATGGGCGGAAGAAACAGCAGAGAGCGGCTTCTGATAGTTCTCCGTTACCTGCTCGAAAAAAGCGACAGTTCTCATCCCGTCGGCACCGAGGAACTTATCTCCCATCTAGAGGAACACGGGATATCTGCTGACCGCAGAGCCATATATGAAGATATCCGGTCGCTCTCGGCTTCCGGATACGACATCACCCAGCTGAAAGGTCACGTATTCGGATATTATATTACTTCAAGGACGTTTGAGAACGCGGAACTCAAGCTCCTCGTCGACTCGATACAGAGCTCCAGATTCATTACGACCAGAAAGACTACAGATCTTATCAAAAAGATCGAATCCCTTGCAAGCACTCACGAGAGCCGTGACCTGCAGAGGCATGTGTACGTTACCGGACGTGTAAAAAGCATGAATGAGAGCGTGTTCTTTAACGTCGACAGGATATCTTCGGCGATCAACTCCTCTGAGTCCATCCGTTTCAGATATTTCGATTACAACACCTCGGCGAAAAAAGTCTATCACCGCGACGGAAGGACTTATTCGGTAAGTCCGTTCGCGCTTATCTGGGATAACGAGAATTATTACCTTCTGGGATACGACGAAGATGACGAGATCATGAAGCACTTCCGTGTGGACAAGATGGAATCCATCTCTTCCTCAGGGCTTCCCAGAAAAGGCTTGGATCTGTTTCACGAAGAAGATCTTTCCGGATATTCGGTCATGCACTTCGGCATGTATCACGGAGAACTTCAGCGGGTCAGGATCCGGTTCAAGGACAGGCTTGCAGGTCAGGTCATAGACCGGTTCGGAAAGGACGTCCTGATGATCCCTGATACGGAGGGCTGGTTCAACATAGACGTTCCTGTCGCCGTCAGTCCGGTCTTCTTCTCCTGGGTCTTCTCTTTCGGGACAGATGCCGAGATCGTCGGTCCCGAAAACGTCAGGAACGAAGCCGCTGAATATGTACGATCGCTTTCTGCGCTTTATGAGGACTGATCGCGGATCGGATCCTTAATTAAAAACAGGGCAGGACCAGATCCTGCCCGTTAGTTATTCTTTCCTTCTTTTTTATTCTTTGAAGACCAGATACTTCTGATACAGAAACTCAGTGACACCGTTGACGATGAGAGTCAGCGCAAACACCAGATAATCGTTCCAGCCCGCAGCAGTAAGCCTATCCCCGCCCCATGTGGACAGCGGCGTGAACACCAGATAATACAGTGCAGTAAGAAGCATAGCCTTAGTTATGTTCCCTGAAGCATGGAACGTATATTTGCGGTTAAACGTGAAGTTCCACACGACGCTCAGGATCAGCGATATCAGGTAACTGGGCCAGTACGGAACATGGAACAGTTCTTCCAACAGGGAAAACGAAAGTGTCTGGATGATCCCGGCAGATGCAGCAATAAGGAAGTACTTTATGACTTGGAGGATGCTTTTTTTCTTATCCATCAATTATCTCCGTTTAGCTTTGATGCATTAACTATAACCCTTAAACCGCCATTGGGCAAATCGGATTTTCTGAAAGGCAGAACAGATGAACAAAACTAAAAAACTGACCTATATGGGACTTGGTGTAGCACTTTACGTTGCACTCTCCTTCACTGTCAAGATCCCCATACTGGCGCATATCCGTACCGAACCAGGTTACATTGCTTTCGGTCTGTTCCTTTGTCTTTTCGGCTACCCGGCCACATCTGTCGGGGTGCTCGGCTGCATAATCTCCAATCTTCTTTACAGCGGCACGTTTCCTGTCGGCTGGGCGCTGGGACAGCTGTTCATCGGCATATCATGCAGCTGGATGTTCCCTCGCCTCAAAAATATGACGACAAAGCTGATAGCGGGATTCCTGTCAGTTATGATCGGTGTTGCTCTGATCAAATCCCTCTCGGAGTCAGTTTTGTTCAATCTGCCTCTTGGCGTCAAATTGATACGCGGAACCGTAGCTGCAGTCGCCGACTCAGTTCCGTTTCTCGCCGGGATCCTTCTGAGCAGTCAGATAAGGCTCAAAAAAGACTGAACTGTCGACCATGAAATAACAGCCGCTTCCCTCGGAAGCGGCTGTTTGCTTATCGGATATCACGCAAGAGTTTTATTCCTCTCTTTTCTTCCGGAAAACAAAGAATTTCTGGCCTATATAGTTCAGCGCGATGTAACAGCAGTTTGCCAGTATGCCTTTGACCGTGTTCATCTTGTCGTCAGGCAAAGGGAGAATTATGACCTTTGAGAAGAACCAGTCCAGCACGATCTTCCCCAAGCCATATGAAAGCACAAAGCAGATGCACACTTCAATAAGATACTTCGGCAGCGTTTCCCTGCCGGACTCCGTGCTCTTGAACGCATACTTTCTGTTCATATAATACGAGAACGTTATGGAGAAAAGGAACGTGATCACACTGGTCACCCAGTATCCTACGCCGAACACGTTATTGAGCACATACGTCAGCGTCCAGTTGATGGCTGTGCTGGTAAGGCCGATGATCAGGTACGCCAGTGTCTCCTTCGTAAAGAACTCTGTTTTCAGCCAGTCGATAATCTTCTTTCCCATAAGACCTCCGATGGTTCGTCGATAAAAATCATATCAGCGGGAACAGGATGCTCCCGCTGATTGTTATTAGGATTATTCAGATCAGAACATCTCTTTTGCTGCTTCAAGGATCTGGGCGTCTGAAAGGCCGTAGACTTCAAGAAGCTGTGCGGGTGTTCCGGACTGTCCGAACTGATCCTGGATTCCGAGCTTTCTGAATGCAAAATCACCGTGACCGATGATTGCATCTGCTACCGCATCTCCAAGGCCGCCGATAACACTGTGCTCTTCGATGGTGAGGACCTTCTTGCACCTTGTTGCATATTTCAGGACTGTCTCTTTGTCCAGAGGCTTAATGGTGTGGATGTTGACCACCGAAATGTTCTTTCCCTGCTCCTTAAGAGCGTCCGCTGCGTCGACCGCAGGCTTTACCATAAGACCGCACGCGAAGATGACTCCATCATCACCGTCGCGAAGCACATTGGCTTTGCCTATCTCAAAAGGCATATCCTCTTCAAACACGAAAGATGAGGGACGCGCAAATCTCAGGTAAACGGGACCGTCCATCTCTGCTGCCGCGAATGTCGCCTTCTTTGCCTCATTCGCATCGCAGGGCACGATGACTGTCATGTTGGGGATTACTCTCATAAGAGCTATGTCCTCGATGGACTGATGGCTGCTGCCGTCTTCTCCGACGGTGATCCCTGCGTGTGTCATTCCGAGTTTGACATTGAATCTGGGATACGCAACGCTGTTGCGGACCATCTCATAGACTCTTCCTGCGCCAAAGATAGCGAAGGTGCTGCAGAACGGGATATATCCCATTGTGCTGAGTCCGGCTGACATGTCCACCATGTTGGCTTCCGCGATACCGGTATTGAAGTATCTTTCGGGGAACTGCTTTGCAAAGCCGTTTGTCATAACGGAGGGAGCAAGGTCTGCGTCGAGAACGACGATCTTGTCATTTACTGCACCAAGCTCGACCAGCGCTTCGCCGTAAGCATTACGTGTAGCTTTCTTTTCACTCATTTGTTTAGCCCTCCAACTCTTTCAATGCGGCCTGGCGCTGATCTTCCTTGGGCGCCGTGCCGTGCCAGCCTACGCTGTTCTCCATGAAGGAGACGCCTTTGCCCTTGACTGTGTGGGCGATTATGCACTTGGGCTTGCCGGGTGTGAAGGGAACCGCTATTGCTGCAAGGACCTGCTCTATATCGTTTCCGTCTTCCACCTCGATCACATCAAATCCGAAAGCTTCGTATTTGGCGTGAACGTCTCCGAGGCTCATGACCTCGTCGTTGGTGCCGCTGATCTGCAGATTGTTCCTGTCAAGAAAAACGGTGAAGTTGTCCAGTTTGTAATGGGCAGCAGCCATTGCCGCCTCCCATACCATGCCTTCCTGGTTCTCACCGTCGCCGACCATCGTGTAGACTTTAGCGCCGTTGTTGGCCAGTTTGGCACCGAGTGCCATTCCGACTGCGATGCTGATTCCCTGTCCGAGCGATCCGGTGGCCGCATCGATTCCGGGAAGCTTTCTGGGATCCGGGTGTCCCTGGAGCTTTGAGCCGAGTTTCCTGAGAGTATGGAGCTCTTCCTTATCGAAGTAGCCCCTCTCAGCCAGGACAGCATAAAGAGCGGGAGCCGCATGACCCTTGCTCAGCACGAATCTGTCCCTGTCAGGCTTCTGAGGATCCTTGGGGTCGATGTTCATCACCTCAAAGTAGAGGGCGACGAGCATCTCCACAGCGGAAAGGCTTCCGCCGGGATGTCCGCTGGCAGCTTCTGTGACCTCATTGATGATGTCTATACGGACCTGCCGGCAAACCTCTTTCAGTTCTTTGATATCCATTTATAACTCCTTAAACAGACATGATTTGCATTAAGAAGTATAGCAAATTAAGCACTTTTTGTATAGCGTTGTGTTTTTTAGCGTGTATCAATATAATCATTTCAGAAACAAAACGGAGGTTATCTATATGGAAATCAGCAAAGCCAAGGAGACACTGGACAGACTGGAACGCGAGATGTTCGCCTATAACTACGCTATGTCATCCATCAATCTCGATGCCAGGACCGCAGCGCCTCCTGAGACCCAGGAAGGCAGAAGCGTGGCGCTCGGTATCCTGTCGTCCCGCAGTCACGAGCTTATGACGTCCGAAGATCTGTGGGAGACGGTCAATACACTTTATGACAACAAAGAAGAAGCAGGTCCGGAATACTTCCGTCGCAGCGAGATACTGCGTAAGGAATTGGCCGATATGAGAGCCGTCCCCGCAGAGGAATATGCGGAGCTCAATAAGCTTCTCAGCGAATCCCAGTATGTATGGCACAAGGCCAAAGCCGCGAACGACTACGCGTCTTTCGCTCCTTACATCGACAGACTGATAGCCGCAAGAAAGCATATCTTTGATATCACGCGTCCCGGCATCGATCCCTACGACGTCGCCCTCGATAGTTTTGAGGAAGGAACTTCAAGAGAATACTACGACAGATTCTTCAGTGAACTCAGAGAGACCGTGGTGCCTCTTATAGCAAAGGTAAATGCTGCAGAACAACCGGACGACTCCTGGCTGCACGAGTCATATCCTGTCGAACAGCAGAGGAAACTCTCGCAGATACTGATGGATGCCTTCTGTCTGGACCGCAACCACTGTTCGATCACGGAGACCGAACATCCGTTCACGGGCGGTCCCACCTCTCAGGATGTCAGGATCACTACACACTACTATGAGGATCTTCCGATAGCCTCCGTTTACAGTGTCATCCATGAAGGCGGACATGCCAACTATGAGCTGCACGTGGATCCTGCGTACGACTACAACTGCCTCAAAGGTGGTTGCTCCATGGCGGTCCATGAGAGCCAGAGCCGCTTCTGGGAGAATTACGTCGGACGTTCAAGGGAGTTTACGGACTGGCTGTGGCCGAGATTCTGTGAGCTGTTCCCGGACCAGACGGCGGGAAAGTCCGAGGACGATTTCTACCGCTGCATAAACAAGGCTCAGCCGGGTCTTATCCGCACTGAGGCAGACGAACTCACCTACCCGATGCATATCATGGTGAGGTACGAGATAGAGAAAAAACTGTTCGCGGGCGAACTTACCTCAAAGGATCTTCCTGATGCCTGGAACGGGCTTTATAAGGATTATCTGGGAGTGGACGTTCCAGATGACAGAAGGGGCATCTTGCAGGATATTCATTGGAGCCACGGAGGCTTCGGGTATTTCCCCACCTATGCGTTGGGGACCGCTTACAGTGCTCAGATCCTCGATACTATGAAAAAGGACCTCGATTTCAGTTCTTGCGTGGCTGCTGCCGACATAACGCCCATACTGGCCTGGCTGACTGAGAAGCTTTACCGGTTCGGAAGCTATATCAAGCCCGGCGATGTCGTTCCGTCTATCTGCGGAGCTGAATTCTCCGCAAAGTTCTTCACCGATTACCTCAAGGATAAGTTTGGCCGTTTATACAATCTGTAATGCAACGAAGATAAGAGCCCGTACTTTAGTGTACGGGCTCTTTTATTTCCGGCAGGATCAATAATTCTCGGCGTTGACTTCAAAGTAGCTCTGCGGATGCGCGCAGACGGGACAGACCTCCGGCGCCTGGGTTCCGACGACTATATGGCCGCAGTTGCGGCATTCCCAGATCTTGACCTCGCTCTTTCTGAAAACTTCCGCAGTTTCAACATTCTTAAGCAGAGCACGGTAACGCTCCTCATGATGCTTCTCTATCGCGCCGACCATGCGGAACTTTGCCGCCACTTCCGGGAATCCCTCTTCCTCTGCTGTCCTGGCAAATCCCTCGTACATATCGGTCCATTCGAAGTTCTCTCCGTCCGCTGCGGCAGAGAGATTTTCTGCCGTGCTTCCGATGCCGTTCAGCTCCTTGAACCACATCTTGGCATGTTCTTTCTCGTTATCTGCAGTCTTGAGGAACAGCGCAGCTATCTGTTCAAATCCTTCCGCCTTCGCTTTTGAAGCAAAATATGTGTATTTGTTCCTTGCCTGGGATTCTCCCGCGAACGCGGCCTCCAGGTTTTTTTCTGTCTGTGTCCCGGCATAAGGATTTGACTTGGGTTCTTCCTTAACTTCCGGCTCGACCTTTACAAACACCGATGCAGGCTGCTTGCAGCGGGGACACACGAAATCATCGGTCATTGGTCCCTCGTGGACATAACCGCATACCGAGCATTTCCAGACTTCCATTTTCTTCTCCTTTATTTCTTCTGTTTTTTCATTGAAACTGATAGTGTTCATCAGGAACTCCACGTCGTTCGCAGGGAAGCCGGGATCTGAACCGAATTCTGCAGCCAGTCCGCTGAGCAGGCTGTAGGCATTGCCGCTCTGAGGCAGCATATATCCCGCTTCTCTGAGAATATCCTCACGCATGATCCTGGAGGACCTTTCTATTGCTTTCGCAAGTTTTCCCGGAATCGCGGCTGCCATCTGCTCCTGCAGCGCTTTGGATGAAGCAAGCGTTCTCTGCGCCGCTATGACAGCATTTTCTTTTTTCTGCTGTACCGGGAATTCTCTTGGCACCATACTGATAGCTTTGGCCGGACACGCATCTGCGCAGGCTCCGCAGCCTATGCATTTTTCCGTGTCGATCACGCTGTTCTCTGTATCTGTGGCTCCGGTGGGACACACGAACAGGCAAAGGCAGTCTTTTTCACAGAGCTTTACATTTCTTACTGCATATCTGTCACTCATATCCTCACCCTCCGATCTTCTCAAACTTGCTGTTCGGGACTTTGCAGACCGGGCACACTTCCGGCAGACTGTCTCCTACATAGACAAACCCGCAGACAGTGCACACATATACCCCGGTTTCTTCCTTAAGTTCTTCTTTCCCTTCTCCGAACCGGGTGAGCAGTGATCTCAGCATAAGGGTCACCTTCTCGCTCCATGTAAGACTGCGAAGCGCACCGCGGTCCCCTTTTGCGGCAGACACCGCTCGCGCAGCCGGATAATTCTGCGAGAGGTCTTCTTCTATTTTCTCCAGTATCCCGGAGAAAGACGGGTCCGGAACCTCTGCCGTTCTGCTATTCAGCCAGTCCGCGATCCTTCTGAAAGCCGCGGCCTGTTCGGGCTTATACTGCTTGTCACAGCCTTTGGCGAGGCTTGAACATACAGCACTCAGCTCGGCAGCGGAAAGAGGTCTCAGCTCACCCTGATCTTCCGGTTCCGGCGTTTCTGCTGCCTGAGGCTGATCGCTTTCCGGGCGGAAGTCTGCTTTAGCGGCTCCGCACAGCGGGCATTTCCAGTCCTCCGGCAATTCATTCCATGCTTGACCTGCGGAATCATCGTAGACATAACCGCAGATCGGGCAAACGTATTTCATGGTGAGTGTCCCTCCTTTCACCGAAAGCCGGCTTGCGTCGGGTCGTTATATATCCCGCCGTCAGCTGGCAAATTTAAGACATTTATATAAACAGCTGGTTGTCGGTACTGAACACCGGCATGCCGTTCTCAAACTCCAGTTTCATCACATAGGTGTGACGGTTGGGATCATACAGAGGATCCCCTTCTATCTCATCGTAGTTCCTTGCGTGGTACGCCATATAGGCATTGCCTTCCGGGTCACGGAAGAAGCTGTTATGCCCCGGTCCCAGCAGCCCTCTTTCTCTGTCTGTTCCGAAGACAGGTCTGTTCATCTTGTGCCAGGCGGAGATATCCATTAGATCCGCATCGGCATAAGCCCAAAGCATTCCCATACAGTAAGCCGGACTGGTATCACTGGCAGAGTAAGTAAGGAAAACCTTATCCCCCTCTCTTATGAACGCAGGTCCCTCGTTTACCCAGAAGCCGTGCCTCTCCCAGTCATATGTGGGAGCTGTCAGGAGCATCTGGGGCGTGCTCAGAGTGAGAGCGTCCGTCATCCTGGCAATATACAGATTGCTGATCTTCCTACCGACACTCACTTTTTCAGCCCATACGCAGTATCTGACTCCGTTGTTGACAAATGTCGTCATGTCCAGAGAGAAGTCGGTGAAACTGAATTCATCGTCATCCACCTTTCCGAGGTTGCCGCATTCTGTCCAGGGTCCTTCCAGCGGATCCTCTCCTTCGCAGCGCAGCACCCAGGGACGTATGTTCCATATATCATCTTTTTCACCAGCGGCGAAATAAACATACCAGCGCCCGTCTATATGATGCAGTTCCGGAGCCCAGATATGCTTGCTCATTATTCCGCTGTCATGGCAGTGCCAGATCTCTGTCTCTGCCGCGTCCTTAAGCCCTTCCAGGGATGATGCCCTTCTGAGAACTATACAGTCATATGCCGGCACAGATGCGGTGAAGTAGTAAGTCCCGTCCTCCTGCATGATGTACGGGTCTGCGCGCTGAGCAATAAACGGAACATTATACTTTGTCTTTTTGTAATTTGTCTGATTCATCCATCAACGCTCCTGTCGCTCAATAGTCTGTCTTAATATTAGCACAATACTGATGAAATTCAGTACATGCAATAAACTGTAATTACTGTCTTCAGCTTTCTTCGCTTCTGATTTGCAGCAAAAGAAAAGGCTATTCAGACCCTGGTCTTCTCCGTCGTTCTAACCTGTAAACGATACCTGTTTAACTGTAACAGTTACCGCTGCTCCTGTCCCCAATTTCCGTCTTCTTCAATGCGCCTGCGGATCAGGACCAAGTCCTTTGCATCTTTTTCTCTGCCGAGCAGCTGCTTCTGTATCAACAGTCCTCTGAGTGTGAGGACTCTGAACCCGTCTATGCGTTCCGTGCCGTCATACATCCAGTTTTCAGAAAGCTCTATGCTCTCACCGTAACGGAACCTGCGACGGCCTCCTTCACCGGTCCCGCAGAGATAACCTGAGGCTTCCAGCAGGTCGGCAAGCGCCGATGTACATCCGAGATCGATATCTTCAGTGTTCTCCCTCAGTCCGTGCATGACCATGGCGGAACCGGCGTTGATCCAGTACTCGCGTGTGTCATAAGGGAACTTTTCCAGTTTTTCAATTATCTCTTCTTTATCCATCTGCTGTCTCCCTTTTCCGCGTATAATCTCCCTGCAATGCTTATTTCAGGACCATTTCTGCTGCAAGCAGTCCTACAGGCAGAGACACGATGCTCAGCAGTGTAGTGATACATACCTCTTCTGCGCACACTGCCACGCTGTCGGGATCATAGAGTCTGGCGTAAACGGGGAGATTCATCCCGATCGGGCACGACAGGCTTATCCATATGGCAGTCTTTTCCTCGACTGAACCTATAGGAAGAATGCTGAACAGCAGCATGATCCCTGCGGGAATGAGCACCAGTCTCCATAGAGTCACCCTCCATACTTCAGGCTTCCTGAGAGCGCCGAGAAGATCGCTCCTTGCCAGGAACGCCCCGGAGAGCAGCAGAGCGACAGGTGTATTGAGCTGATTCAGCGCTGACAAAACATCGCTTACGATCTCCGGACGGGGAATCCTGAGAAAGAACAGGACGAGTCCGGTCACAAGTGAGATCAGCGCCGGATTCAGCAGAACGCTTTTAAGATCGATATCTTTTGTGCTCCTGCTGAACCACAGGACCAGCAGAGTTGACATCAGCAGATTCGCTGTCCCCATCGTGGGCGACAGATAGAATACGGCGGAGCTTCCCATGACTGCGGTGACCACCGGGATCCCGAAAAAACCTACATTGGAGAATGCGCTGCATCCCCTGGACGCTGCCTCATCGTCCCTGCGGAACCTGATCCATGTGGCTCCTACTGCCAGTATCTGGGCAAGCATACCCAGCACGAAACATCTGATGACAGTCTGCTGCTTCTCTGCACTGTACTCAGTCCACATCTGACTGAGTACCACCGAGGGAAGGACCACCTGAATCAGCACTTTGCCCAGTTCCTCCGTAGTCCTGTCCGAGATCACTTTCTTCCGGTACAGATACGCTCCTATACCCATCACCATGAACATAGTGAGGATCTTCCAGACCAAAAGTTTTACTATTTCCATGCTATATCCTTGCTTTCTGCCTTCCGTTACAAATATCAGGCATCAAATACTGTCATGCTGACTCCAGTATCCCTGACCAGGATCGTCGAAGACATCCGCGAGACTTTCGCTGATACATAGATGTCCCCTGCAGCTCCTCCCACATTGGCTATCTGAAGGAACCATACCACCCATTCCCAGCCGGTGAAAAGCAGCTGCATTATCAGAAAGATGATTCCCCAGACCAGCACCGGAGCAAGCGCGATGCAGAGATACTGCCTTTTGGGAAAATAGTCCTCTTCGCTTCCGGCATAAGCATACATTCCGGTGAAGCCGTACCTGACCTGTTTTCCGCCCATGAGTCTCATAACAGCGCCGTGGGTGAACTCATGCAGGATCACATAAATGAGCATCCCTACCACGATCGCTGCAAGTGCAGGAATAAGCTGTTTTGCCGCAAGCATCTCATCCGTCCATTTCATGAACGGGAGTTTTCTTTCCATCATCGCAAACATGACCAAGGCAATAAGCGCTGAAAGCACATTTACGATAACCGCTTCCTTCTTATTCTTCTGCAGATCTATCGTGCAGCGCTCTATGTATCCGTCAGGCAGGACCTGTACCGTTTTCAATTCATGTTCCTCCGCTTCCTGTTTCTGGACATGCAGCACATGCCGCTTTTCTCCGATAATTATACAGCATATCTGCAGCCTCTCTCATTATTTCTGCATACTTTCTGTTTTTCATATAATGATATACAATAGTCTCTGAGAGACAAAGAAAGGAGATACACTGATGCTTGAACCGATGGATTCCTTCTTTTCTTCCCGCATAAAAGGATATGATGAACACATGCTCAGGGACATAGAAGGTGCGGCTGAGTTTTATCCCTTCACGACTTCTCTCCTTCCCGCCGATCAGAGCTGCAGGATACTTGACTTGGGCTGCGGGACCGGACTGGAACTCGAATACTACTACGGCTCCGGCGGCGCTGCTTCGCTGACTTGTATTGATTTGTCGCGGGAGATGCTTGATGCCCTTATCTCCAAATTCCCGAATAAGGACATAAAAACATTCTGTGCCTCTTATTTTGACGTTCCTCTCGGAGAAGACATCTATGATGCAGTAGTCTCAGTGGAGTCTCTTCACCATTTTTCAGAGGAGACCAAACAGTCCCTTTACAGAAAAGTACATGGAGCTCTCAGAGACAAAGGTATTTTTGTTATAACAGACTATTTCGTTTCCTCTGAAGAGGAAGAGCTCAACATGGCAGAGGAAGCGCTCAGACTGCGCGCGGAGCAGGGCATCCCGGACGGAGTCCTTATACACGCAGACACTCCGTTCACCATTCAGCACGAGATCTCTGTGCTGCTGGAAGGCGGTTTCTCCCGCGCCGGAGCCCTCAAGTCATGGGGCTCGACTTCCGTAATACTAGCTGAAAAATAAACATATGATTGAATAATAATTCATACATAAAGGAGCTGCGAAATGTACAAGACCGAGAAATTCGACGCCGCATCATTTGAACCGAAACGGTTCGAAAGCGATCACACCATTACTCTGAGAGGCAAGGAGATCAAGTATCACACGGTTTGCGAAGACAACGTTTTTTACGACGACGCCGGCAAGCCTATCGCCACGCTGTTCTCTTACTCTTATTTCAACAAGAGCGACAAGAATCCCAACCGTCCGGTGATCTTCGGATATAACGGCGGACCGGGAAGCTGCTCAATGTATGTTCATGCCGGTTTCTTCGGAACCAAGAGAGTCAAGTACGAGGACCCCGTAGACCGCCCTTCTTCTCTCGGTCCTTACGAAGTTATCGACAACCCCGACTGTCTGCTTGACGTTGCCGACCTGGTCATGATCGACCCTGTCGGGACCGGATACGGTGTTCTGTTCGACGAATCACATGCCAAGGATTTCTATGGCATAGAGGAAGACGCAGAATCGATACTCACCTTCATTGAAAGCTGGTGCCACAGATACGGCCGCTGGCTGTCCCCAAAATATCTGGTAGGCGAATCCTACGGCTGCACGAGAAGCGCGACCGCTGCGGGCATTGCTTCCGGGATGGGAGTCGACCGCGGTTACGGCATACGTTTTGACGGCATCGTAATGATCGGAAATACCGTCACTATCGGTAAATACTTCAACAGAGAAGTACAGGTAGAAGAATCTGTTCTCTTCTTCCCCACCTTCGCCGCGATAAATCATTATCACAATCATCCTTCTGACCAGACCGTAGAGGAGTTCGTCAAGGAAGCGAAGGCTTTTGCCGATCACGACTACCTGCTTGCACTCTATAAGGGGGAATCTCTTGTCGGCGAGGAACGGGAAGAGATCATACGCAAGCTCACATACTATACCGGGATGTCAAAGGATTTTCTCGAGGCGAGAGCCCTGCGGATCGATGAGGCCGGATTCCGCTCCGAAGTCATCAAGCATAAGGGGCTTGCCTGCTCCAGATATGACGGCCGTCTGACACGTCCGCTCCTCGTTCCCGCAAAGGTCGAGGAGAAGGTTGGCCCCCATGACGACGCTACCGGAGACCGTTACGACTCCTTCTTCTTCTCCGCCCTCAACGGTGTCATCCTCCCCTACCTCAACGTCAAGCTTGACAGGCAGTATAAGACATATATGATCCACCGCAACGAAAAGGGCGAATACGGCTGGAACGAGGAGACAAAGGGAGGCACCACCGCCGAGAGACTGCGTTCTGCCATGACCACGACCTTCGGAATGAGAACGTTCTTTGCCAACGGATGGTATGACGACTGCACTGAGATCGGTTTTGTCTATTACACGATGGATCATGCAGGACTTCCCAAGGACAGGATCTTCGTAAAAGGCTATAAGTCCGGCCATATGATATACATCAGTGAAGAAAACACAAGGGAACTGGCTGAGGACATCAGGACCTTCGTCACCGGCGGAGATCCCACAGCCTCCTGACCAATTTCCATCTCGCTATTTATACAACACAAATAAACCATCAGAGAGGTGTAAATATGGATAAGAATCGCGCATGGTCACTGCTTCAGGAAATGAGCTTCGTCCGCGTTGCCGGATCGAAGGAGGACCTGAAGACCGCAAACATCCTTAAGGCTCACTGCGATGAAGCCGGTGTACCGGCTGTCATTGAGGAATTTGAAATCGAGAATGCAGTTATTACGGAGGCGACCCTGGAGGTTCTGGAACCCGAACACTGCAGTTTCCCCGTTATAGGTATCGGCAAGACTCCCAACACTAAGAAGGACGGAGCCATAGGCGGCTTCAAGTATATCGAAAACGCCCTGGACTCCAATCTCACCGATGTCAAGGACAAGATCGTCCTTGTGAACGGTCCGAGACTTATGCCTCCCACAATGAAGAAACTCGCAGAGAAAGGCGCTCTTGGCTATATCCTCACAGGAGGAGACTTCTATGAAGAAGACAGCATCAAGAAAGAGCTGAGACCTACATCTGCTTTCGGTGATGATAACCCTCTTCCGGGGATCAAGATCCATATGGACGATGCCGAGAAACTGGTCCGCTGCAACCCGGTAAAGGTCAGGATGGTCCTCAAAAACAGGAAAAAGAAGGAAACCGCCCATAACGTTATCGCCACAATAGAAGGCAGCGACCTCAAGGATGAAGTCATTATCTTCAGCGCACACTGTGACTCCGTGCCCTATTCCAAGGGAAGCTGGGACAATGCCACCGGTTCAGTCACAGTCATGGAGCTCATGCATTATTTCAACAAACACAGGCCGAGAAGGACAATGAAGTTCCTGTGGTGCGGCGCCGAGGAGATCGGCCTTGTGGGTTCCAGAAAGTACTGTGAGACCCACAAGGATGAGCTTGATAAGGTCATATTCAATATCAACTTCGATATGACTGGCGTCACCCTGGGATACGAGCATGTATGCTGCTCCTGCAGCGAAGAGACGATGCACGCGATCCAGTATCTTGCCAACATCGAGAACTATCCTCTGGATATCGAGCTTGGAATGTATTCCTCTGACTCCAGCAGCTTCGCCAGAGCCGGCGTCCCTGCCTGCACCTTCGCGAGGCTGAATCCCCGCGGCGGCGCTCAGATCCATAATCATCACGACAATATGGACCACCTTGATCCCGACTCCTTTATGATCACGGCAAACTTCGTGGCGAAGTTCGGTGATCAGATCGGTAACGCCGCCGTAAACCCGATCCCGAGGAAGTTTGCTGAGAAAGTGACAAAAGCCATCGAGGAACAGAAGAGATTCTTCCCCGGCGCAGAAAAAGGCGAGAAAAAGCCCTCCGAAAAGAAAGAAGAAAAGCCTGCAAAGAAGTCTGCAGGCAAAGCAGCGAAGAAATGATTCCGTTTTTTCTGATAAAGCCATGATAACTTACAAAGACTCCGGCATCTGCCGGAGTCTTTTCTTTTGATTGTTTACTTTTTCCCGTTCCGGGTCAGACCTCAACATATCCGCAGAAGAATTCTCCGTCTATGAAAGCGTAAAGAAGGAACCTTGATGTATCAAACAGGATCGCATCCTGCCCCTCGAAGTCCAGGAGAAGCATCTTCTCCCGTACCTTACGGACAGTCACCGGAATCGTATCTTCCCCGAGCTTGATCATTCCTTCAGTGAATTCAGCGGGCAGAATCACATCAGGAGCCATTGATATCTCGGTCCTGAATCCGTCCGCGTCGGTTGCAGGCGGAAAACTCCCGGCTGCCTCCAGTCCGCTGTTCTCTGTACGGTATACTCTGAGGCCTTCTTCAGTTTTTACGAGAAAAAGGTCATCCGAACACTTGACCGCCACACTTCCCTCCGGGACCTTTCCGGCGAGTTCCAGACTGTCTGTCATTCCGTAGGGCTTCTTTTGCCCAGCATCTGTAATTATGTTCCACAGTTTCGTCATGTTACCGACACCTCATCTGATGAATTCAGTGCTGTCGCGGGCAAGCAGCTCGCTCGCATCGTAATACTCGCCGAAAGCTCCGTATGTATAGTTCTCGGGAAGACCCCTGTCATTGTATCCGAACGATCGACCGACATCATGCATACGGTTTAGGTTCATAAGGAAGAAAAGATCGTTTCCGGATCCTCTGTCCCTGTTGGCCATTTCTTCATTGCATTCGAAGACATAGATTCCGTCCTTGATCTTGATCATATGGCACGGCTCTTCGTAGATCGTTTCGACGTTTCTTTTTGACAGTCTTTCGTATACTTCAGGTTTCTCGGTCCTGAGCCTTTCCAGCCCTTCTCTTGTCTGTGTCAGGCGGTAATATCTCTCGCTCGCATATACGTGCACAACTTCGAGATTTCCGTAACGCCAGTGGATAGCTTTGCCGACCATGTCGTCAGTATACCCGTGCCTCAGCGCATTCAGCGATCCGTCCTCCCGTCTGATCGCTCCGAAAGTGATATGCGGTTTGCACATCTTCGGCCACCGCGGATTCTGCCCGACTGTACAGTAGTTTGAAGTCACCAGATACTGCTCCAGATCCAGCACGAAAGACTGTCCCGCTCTGGGATCGGCGCCTGTTACCTCAAAGTTGACGAAATATGTGTCATCGTCAGCCTTGAGACAGTCATACTCATACTCTGCAGCATCTCCGTCTTTCTCTCCGAAGCGCAGGGTCTTCCTGTCATTGAACGAGATCTCATAGTCATAGCCGGTATCCATGACCAGCTCAAAAGTCTTTCCTACTAGTTCAAAACAAAGAGGAGGTCTGTACTGTGACATACCCTCAAATGTTCCGGGAACTGCTTCTGTGGATCCTTTTCTGTTTTTTCTCATATGCCGCTCCCCCTCAGTGAATGTAATACATGCTAGGACGCTTCATCTCTTCCGTAGCGTCGTACCATGAACCAAAGGCCCCGAACGTATAGTTTTCGTCCTTTCCGTCGACGCTCGTACCGAATGACCGCCCTGCATCATGCATCTCGTTCAGATTCATGAGGAAGAACAGGCTGTTTCCGTGCCCAACTCTTCTGCAGAGATTCGTCTCAAGAAGATTGACCGCATATATACCGTCACGTATCTTCACACAGTCCCAGTAATCCTCGTATACGGCCTGCGTGGGAGGTCTTGTGTCAGCTCCGGCCATCATGTCCGGAGAGTTCCTTCTGACCCTTTCCAGAGCTCTGGGTGTGAAAGCGACTCTGTAGAATCTTTCACTCTGGTATACATGAGCGATATTGAAAGTGCCGTAGTTCCAGTCTATGGACGTTCCCGCCATTTCATCGGTATACCCGTGACGCAGAGACGGCACTGTGCCGTCCGGTCGCTTCACTCCGCCGAAAACGATCTCTGTCGACGGCATTCTCGGCAGTTTGGGATCTCTGCCGAGCGTCGCGTAGCATACGGTGACCAGGCTCTCCCTCTCATCCAGCACCACCGCGATGCCGTCGCGGGGTTCCGGGAAAGGAATATGTTCGAAATTGATCAGATAACACCGGTCAGCCATCTTGATGCACTCGTACGGATAGCTTTCCTCATGTCCGGGCTCTCCGAACAGCAGTGTCTTGCCGTCTTCAAATATGAGATTTTTGTCAAACCCGTCGTCCAGCACAAGTTCGAATCTTTTTCCCGCCAGCTCTAAACAGAGCGGCGGGCGAAAGATCGACATTCCCTCGTGTGCGTCGGGTATCAGTCTCTTTTCGTCCGCCATTTTATCACAGCTTTTCTGTCCTGTCGGGACCCATCATGCTGCAGAATTCCACCTCACCGTCAGTGAGTTCCAGAACTCCCAGTTCGTGTCCGTTCTCTTCGTTATACAGGTTGCGCAGGAAGGGATTCTCCTCGAACACCCTGTCAACGATCTCCTTAGGTGCATCGACCGCTGTAGCTCTGACTCTTACCCAGTCACTGCCCTTGAGCGCGACAAGGCAGACCTTGGGGTTAGCCACTATCTGCTTGTAGACGTTTTTGTGCTTGCCGACGGCAGTATAGACCTTTCCGTCGTACTCTTTGAGAACGCCTATCGGACGGATCTCAGGCTGATCACCGTTCTCCGTTCCCAGGAAAAAGCATCCCGCGGATGTCAGGAATTCTGTTACTTCTTTCATTTCCCTTGTCTCCTTATATTATTTTCTTATCAGCCTTCCGGTATCTCAGCTCATCCTGGTGATCAGTTCTTTCAGCAGGATACTGAAATCCTTTCCGGCTTTATTTGCCGTTGCTGTGACCTCTTCGTGAGAGGGCACGGAGTTGTTAATTCCTGCAGCCATATTAGTGACGCAGTTTATGGCGCAGACTCTCATTCCCATATGCTTTGCCGCTGTCGCTTCGATCGCTGTACTCATGCCTACAGTATCTGCGCCGAGCATTCTGAACATGCGGATCTCTGCGGGAGTCTCGTACTGCGGTCCGGTCACCTGCAGGAAAACCCCGCTGTGTACCCTTATATCTTTCTCCCGTCCAATGCTTAGAGCAAGTTCTCTCATGTCACGGTCATACAGATCGGTGACCGGGGTGAACCTTTCTCCAAGCTGGGAAATGTTCTCTCCGACCAGCGGAGACGGCATAAAACTGGAGATGTGATCACTGAGGACTACAAAATCGCCTGGTCTGTAATCAGCATTGATAGCGCCGACTGCATTGGTGAAAACTGCAGTATTCGCCCCGAGAAGCTTCAGAACACGAATCGGTATCACTACATCGTGGACATCATAGCCCTCGTAGTAATGGACCCGTCCCTGCATGGCCGCGATATTTCTGCCTCCGATCTTTCCGAATACCAGTTTACCCTGATGTCCTGCGACCGTAGAGACAGGGAAACCGTCTATGTCTTCGTAAGGGATCTCCGCTATGACTTCCATTGAATCGACAAAATGACCGAGTCCGCTTCCGAGCACTACAGCCGCTTCAGGGATGAAATCGGTCTTTTCTTTTATCTGTTCAACGCATCTCAGAAGGATCTTATAGTACTTCTCAGCATCGAATCTTCCTAGCACAGCTCCGCTGTCTTTGTTATAGCTCATCTGTGTCCTTCCTGTTCTGAGTTCACACCGTCTTGAGTCCGAAGAGATCCATCATTCTCTGGATCTCCAGATCCCACAGGCGCCACTCATGACCGTAGCCTTCATACTCTTTGAACTGTATGTTGATCCCGTTGTCTTCACAGAACTTTTTGAACGGCAGATACAGTTCCCCGTAGTGCGGGTCGGCAGTACCGATAGAACAGTACAGAGGCGGAAGTTTGTCGCGGTTCCTTACAAGAGCCGCACGGATATTGTCCGGACCCGCCTTGGCTTCCTCAAGACTTCCGTTTGCTCTGGAAAGCTGAGTTATCACGTTTGCAGTCAGAAATCCGTTGCCGGCATCATCCAGATCCGGTATGCCCATTGAAAGGATACCTCCACCTCCGAACAGCTCCGGATGATTCGCTACATATTTTGCAACTCCGACGCCTCCCATCGACTGCCCGCAGATGAAGTTCTCACTGGGGTCCGAAGATGCCGGGAACCAGTTGTGTACCAGCGGCATAAGCTCTTCCGTCAGAAAATCATACATGTTGAACTGCATCATTGCCTGCTTCCAGTTCGCGTAGAAACTGTTTCCTGCGTCAGGCATGACGACAACTATCTGCCTTTCCCTTGCGTACAGTTCTATGTTTGTCAGTCTGATCCAGTCGGAACTGTCATCCGAACCGCCGTGAAGCACCCAGAGGACTGGGTATTTCCTTCCGCTGCCGTAAAACTCCTTTGGGTCGGAAAAACGGGGCCCGACACTGGGGAGATCAGGAAGTATGATATGGACCGTATTGCTCTTACGGAGATAAGCGCTCCTAAAATCAAAAGCTACATGACTCATGGTTTCCGTTCCTCTTTTCCTGTTGATAATTGATTATATCATTTTGTGAAATGATGCATCACCGTTCTGTGACATCCCATATGCAAGAGACCGGGACAGCATACGCTGTCCCGGTCAGGCAGTTATTCTTCCGATCCTGTGGCTTCTATCTCTTCTGTATACGTATCGCCGCACCGGCTGCAGGTATATCTGCGAACTCCGGGCGTGTCTTCTGTCGGCTCTGTCTCCACTTCCGAAGTATAATCATGGCCGAGAGCAGCCAGTTCCTCTCTGGCTTCTATCACTTCGCCGCACACAGAGCAGATGACTTCCTCCGACCAGCCGGACTCTGTGCAGGTAGGACTTATCCCATCCTGCGTGACCTGCGGATCATGTTCAGTCTTCGGGATCTCCCTGATCGTCTCATGTCCGCATCCGCTGCAGACCCCTTCTTCCTTTCCGGGAGCACTGCAGGTCGCTTCCTCCGTGACGGTCCAGTCGTAGGTGTGCGTGTCGGGATCTTTCGGCACCGATCTTTCTTCTTTGTAACCGCAGACTTCACATCTGCGTTCATCTCGGCCTTCCTCTGAGCAGGTAGGAATCTTGGCTACCGTCCAGCTGCCGAATGAATGCTCTACACACGGCTGGTACTCAGTTATATATATGACATTATCATCAAGATACAGGTCCAGCCTGGAATCCGTTGAGCAAACAGAGCATATGAAACTGTACGCCTCGTCTGTTATCTCATCCTGCCTGTCCGGATCAGCAGAACTGTCGATAGTATAAGAGTACGTTGCTTCGCTGCCCATCCTGTCATCATCACTGCTTACCAGGCTGTACCCGCCGGATCTCAGTTTGGAACGGACAGCTGACAGGATCTCATCGCAATCCACTGTCTCAGGCTCCGGTTCCGGCAGGTAGATCTCCCTTACAGTGATCCCCGTACCTCCGGAAGGTCTTCTGTCTTCGGTGACATATGCATGTGTTCTGTAGTAATCGATCAGGTCTCTGAGACCGTTACCCTCTATATGGATGCCGTCGCTGTACATGATCTCGCTTTTTGCGTATCCGGTATCAGGATCCTTGAGGCAGTCATCAGTGACGTTGAGAAACGGTACTCCCATCTCCCGGCACATTTCCTTCAAAGCCGAATTGAATTCGTCAACATCTGACATATACAGCTTCGCGTACCCCGTGTCGACATCCGTCGCGAGAGGCGGCACAGACATGACGATAATGTCAGTATACTCGTATGAATCACGGATGGATTCTATCACATCCCTGTATACGCTGATGAAATTTTCCGTGTAACCACCGAGATTGTTTGTACCGAAGTTCAGGAGCACCCTTCGCGGCTCTATGATCTCTATGGCCTTCAGCGGAGTCACAGGATAATCATATCCTGAAAGGTAAACTCCTTCGGCATAAAAGACCCCCTGGATCCCAAGCCCCGTCAGGCCGATCACGTTATGCCCCGTTACGACGCTGTAGTTCTCAAGCCTGCGGAAATTGCTGTCTCCGATAAACAGCGTGTCGTCTATGTAGTCCTGCCCTGCATCCTCTGTTTTCTTTAGTGAGACTCCGTCCCAGTTTTCATCTTCTTTTGGTCCGCCTTCTTTCGGATCCTTGTCGGGGACGATGACGTCTGTCTTGTTCTTGTCGGGTTTGACATCCCTGTTTCTGTTGATGATATAGATCGAGGATGCCGTGATCGTTGTCAGAATGAGCAGGAAAGACAATGCCATGATTACTCTCTGGAAAGGAGTGTACTGACTGCCGCCTCTTGTACCTGCAGTCTTTTTCCTTCTAACGGCGGCTTCTGTATTTCTTGCCGCCCTTCTTTCCCTGGATTGTCTCTGTTCGTTGTTCAATTATCCGTTCCTCCGTTCAGACAGTACAGCAGCTGTCTATGAATTCAGTGACTTCCCTAGTATATCTGTCTCTGTCGGAAAAGTATGAGTAATTATGTTTGACCCCGTCAAAAATGACCAGTTTCTTTTTTCCCGGATGAAGGGCATACAGTTTTCTGCTGTCGTCACAGTTCACGATAGAATCATCGGTCCCGTGAATGAACAGCACGGGGACCTTTGCCCTGCTCACAGGTCCGCAGGCATCGGTCTCTCTGATGCTCGCACCCTGCATAGCTCTGTATGTCGCAGAACAAGCTGCCGTCAAAGCCTCCTTGAAAAGAAGCCCGGCATGGTCATGCCTGAGCGTCAGGAGCACCGCTTCGTCAGCTCTGCAGTAGCCGCAGTCATCTATGACACAAACCACCTGCTCCGGCAACTCTCTGTCTGTGGTCCTCAATACGGTGTTTCCGCCCATGGATGCCCCGTACAGGACGATCTTCTCATCGGGAAACCTCTTTGCTATCATGCGCGACCATTCGACGATATCGGATGCTTCCATACGCCCCATAGTGATCGCTTCACCGTCGCTCTTGCCGTGGCATCTCTGGTCGACCGCGAGAACATCGTACCCGTTGTCATGGAACATTTTTGAGATATGTCCTTCTTCTCCTGCACAGCAGAAATGTCCGTGTACAACGATGGCAAATCTTCCTATAGCCTTGTCGGGCTCAGCCATAAGGATCCCTCCCCGAAGCCGCAGCCCGTCAGCCGAAATGACTTCCACTTTCTCTGTGTCCTGCGTGTTCCACCACACATTATAATTGTAGGCTGCATGTCTGTAGACCGATGATCTTTCAGTTGGTACTATGTATTCCTTTACCTCATCGGGGTCGTAGTTTCTGTCCCTTTTGGTGGAAGATCTCGTCATAGCCTGAGTGTATACTGTCGCACCGGTCCCTGCTATATATGCCGCGAACACGCCGGTCGCCAGAAGCAATCCTTTGTAAAAACCTTTCAAGAGTTCTTCCCCCTGCCGCCTTTAATCAATACGGAACATATTTTACCACAAATCGATCCGAATACTGTGAATTCCCGTGCGTATACCCCGTCTCACCGCACGCGGCCGCTATGCTCTGTCTCGCACTTTTTCTCAATCAAATATGATACAATAGGCATTGTTCCGTCCGGACTGTCCGTGCGGACGGTATTGAACATCTGGAGTAAACTATGCAGAACAACACCAATATCAGAGAACTGGTCGAGCATATGATCAACAGCAGCAAGCCGTGCAGTTGCGGAAGAGATCACACCTGCAGGCTCAGTTCATTTCGTGTCGCGGACACCTCCAGTGAAAAACTGATTCCTGAGATCCTTGATCAGTACGGGGTCTCCCGGATCCATTTCATTTCGTCACAGCCCGATATGGATGTTCTGGGCAACAGAGTTCTGACCTACATTAGTTCTCTGGGTTATCACGTCACTTCATCAGTATTTCCTCCTGAGTCAGAGTTCGTCTGCGACCATGTGTCGGCAGGGGACCTCCTCATTCATGTGCCTGACGATGCCCAGCTCATCATTGCCGCAGGTGAAAAAACGATCTGCGATCTGGCGAAGTTCGTTTCTTCCAAAGACCGAATCCCTTTCATTTTTCTCCCGACCTCCGCTTCGACAGACACTTTTTCAATGTCGGAAGCCGAGTTCACGGAGAATGACAGAAGAGTCAGGCTACAGCTCTCCTCTCCAAATGTGATAGTGGCAGACCTTTCCGTGCTGCAGAACGCTCCTATGGATAAGACTGCATCCGGCGTGTCCTGTGTTATGGCGTCACTCGTATCTCTTGCCGACTGGAGACTGCACGCAGAGGTGACAGGATCTTATTTTTGTCAGGTCGTTTTTGACGAACTGTCGTCCGCGATCAGGCAGGTACTTATAAGTATGGAAAACGGGGTCTCTCCCCGTGACCGCGATCTGATGGAAGATCTGATCTCTTGTCTGATTGCATGCGGAATCTCCTCCGATATCTGCGGTACGACCGCACCTATACGCGGCACTGAATCCTGCTTTGCAAGAAAAGCTGAAATGCTGCTTGTATCAGAGAATATTACCGGCGTGAGCTTTGAGACGCTCCGCGGGATATCCGCCCTGTATGCTGTTAAACTGTACGAATATCTGAAAAAAAACGTTCCGTCATTTGAATCTGCGAGAGCGGAGTTCAATGATATAGACAGAGTCTATCTTCATAAAGAACTGTTCAGGGTTTTCGGTGACGATGAGGGACACCGTATTCTGTCTTCTCTCGGCGGAGAGAATTATTACCAGCGTGCAGCGCGTCTTCGCAGGCTGGACAATCTTGAAACACATCTCGGAGAATACATCTCCCTTGCCGTGCGCCCGCTTCTGTCCAGTTCAAGGATCACATCTCTTCTTCATTCTTCCAGTTCTCCTTTATCGTTTCGTGAAGTAGGTCTGATGGACGAGGAGATCGCAGATGTGCTTGTCTGGGGCAAGGAATTATCAAAGAATTACGGGATCGCCAGACTTCTTGCCGACCTTATGCTTCTGGAACAGGCAGTATCGGACACCTGCCGGTTTTGATCCGGCAGTTCCGCTTTCCAAAAAGAACCATTTAAAACAGCAGCCTGACTGGTAAATCGTCAGGCTGCTGTTTTTATCCGGTCTTTTCAGGCAGACCGTTACTTTAAGAAGGTGAACACGATTATCTCCTTTATCAATGCAAAGAATTCTCTTGTATAGAAATGCGGCTGGATCAGGATGTTGCCGACACTTCCCTTGACACTGATGTTCCGGAATCCGTTCTGAGATGCAATATAGCACGCTCTCATAAGATGATATGCAGCCGACACGATGACGATACGGCTTTCAGAAGGCGCATCTCCATTTGCTTCTATAAGTCTGTATGAATTCTCAATGTTCTGCTGAGTGTTTCTGCTGCTGTCCTCAGCTATCATCCGCTCCTCCGGAATGCCGAGATCCGAAAGATACCTCACTGCTCCTTCAGCCTCAGAAACCAGTTCGTCCTCTCCTTTTCCTCCAGTAGCTATCAGCAGGCTTTCCGGATTCTCCTTCATATAACCGTATGCCGCCAATATCCTTGCCCTGAAATCGACGGAAGGTCCGTCCTCCCTCATCTGCGTTCCCAGAAGTATGACATAATCTGCAGCAGCCTCAGGTCCCCGTATCGGATACAGGACGATTGCTGCTTCAGCAACGATGAACACGAAGGCACAGACCGCTGCAATGACGCACACTGCCCTGTCACGGGTCTTCTTATCCTTCCCTGTCCTGAATGATCTGCCGAGAAACACGAGCACTGCTCCGAGGCAGAGATAGAACCAGTTGAACAGTGCGCCTCCTCCTATTATCGAAAGCACAACGATCCCGTAAAGGAAACACAGAGTGCCGCATGTTATAAAGATCTTTCTGGCCATGGTACCGTTCCCTCCTTCCCGGGCGTCGTTCAGACACGGTAGAAGTATACCGCAATCCCGAACCTAAACAAAATCATCCCGAAGCTATCTGCAGAACCTGTCAGGCGTGCTATACTTTCTCCCAAAGACAGCTTTTTTGTATTCAATATCACAATTAAAAAGGAGAATAACATGCTGATCAAAAACGGTACGATCTATGATGCAGTCAACAGAGACCCTTACACCGCAGATATCCGCGTGACCGGCGGAAAGATCTCTGAGATAGGGCCTTCACTGGCACAGTCCGAGAACGAGCCTGTTATCGATGCGAAGGGGTTGCGTGTATATCCTGGTTTCATCGATGCTCATTGTCACCTTGGTCTTGACGGCTGGGGTATCGGTTTTGAAGGCGCCGATTACAACGAAGCAGGCGATGTCTGCACTCCTCATCTGAGGGCGGAGGATAGTTTCAATCCTCTGGATCCAACTGTTCATAATGCAGCAAAAGGCGGTGTCACTTCAGTCGGTACCGGTCAGGGAAGCGCTAACGCCATAGGCGGCACCTGGATCGCAGTGAAGACCATCGGCAACTGTGTCGATGATATGATCATCAAGACGCCGATCGCTATGAAATGTGCGCTCGGAGAAAACCCGAAAAGAGTTTACCGTGACAAGGGTAACCAGGCAAGGATGTCCACAGCTTCCGTCATCCGCGGGATGCTTTTCAAGGCGAAGGAATACCTTGCAAAAAAAGAAGCTGCCGGAGATGACATCTTCAAGAAACCGGCCTTCGATTTCAAGTGTGAAGCTATGATCCCGGTCCTCAAAAAGGAGATCCCCCTCAAGATCCATGCCCACCAGGCAAACGACATTCTCACGGCGATCCGCCTGGCGAAAGAATTCGATGTCAATCTCACGATCGAGCATGTGACGGAAGGACATCTCATTGCTGACAAACTTGAGAATTGCCCTTATCCTCTTGCAGTCGGTCCTACTCTGACACACGCTTCCAAGTTTGAGCTGCAGAACAAATCATGGGTCACGCCCGGCATCCTTGCGAACAAAGGCTGTATGGTCTCGATCGTAACGGACTCCCCGGTGATCCCCCAGGAATACCTTCCTCTGTGTGCAGGACTTGCCGTCAAAGCCGGAATGGATCCGTTTGATGCTCTCAAGGCTATCACGATAAACCCTGCCAGACAGCTTGGGATCTCTGACAGAGTCGGTTCCCTTGAACCGGGAAAAGATGCCGATATCGTTCTTGCGGACGGAGACCCGATGGTCAGTTCTTCCGTCATAAAAAGAGTCCTGATCAACGGAGAGACCGTGGAATAAACCTTTTGTTTCCTGTCAGATAACAACTAAAGGCTGTCCTTAAAAGGACAGCCTTTTCCTTCTGCCGGTAACTCGCCATAGCTTAACTGTTCTGAAAGACTGACTCCCAGTTTTCCTCCAGCTGCGCTGCAAGTTCGTCCAGACTTACACCTCTGATCCTACTGACGGCTTCATAGATCGCAAGAATGTCAGCAGGCTCATGTCTCCTTCCGGGAACGGGGCTCTGATAAGGCGCATCTGTTTCCAGGAGCAGACTCTGTTCCGGCAGCCTCGCTATAACAGCCGCAGGCTTTTTCGCGCCTTTGAAGAGAATGCTCGCCCCGAATGAGATTCGGTATCCGAGTTTTATAAAAAGTTCCGCCATCTCATAGGAACCGCTGTAACTGTGTATTATTCCTTTGACAGGATACTTTTTGAGAGTCTCCAGAGTATCTGCCGCTGCTCTTCTCGAATGGATGTTTACGGGAAGTCCGAGATCAGCCGCCATTTCCAGCTGCGCTTCAAAGAATCTCTTCTGTGCCTGCTTGGTGTGCGGATGTGAATAATAGTCCAGCCCCGTCTCTCCGACCGCGTCAGCCCGGTTTCTCAGAACATCTTCTCTTAGCTTCACGATCCGGGCAGGAGAACTGTCATCTTCCAGATCCTGTGGATGCACGCTGCATGCCAGCCGGAAGCCCGGTACCAGGTCCCGCTGGTCCTTAACCGCATCAAGATCATGATCGCTGCAGCATATGACAAGCGCTTTGCTGACCCCGGCCGAAAGCATCCTGTTAATTACTTCGTTTCTGTCACCATCAAACTGCCTGGAACCGAGGTGACAGTGTGTATCAACCAGTACCATCCGTTCACCTTTACCTTATCAAAGCGGAGCTTTCTTTATGTTCTTTGCGGCTCTCGGATACTTCGCGGGACAATCTGATATCAATACCGTCTCCACTATCGCTCTCTCGTCCCCTCCCGGTAAGGTCACGGGGTGCACTGCCTCCACCCTGCCCTTGAGTTCTCTGAGCGCGTTTGCAGCGGAATCGATTTCTTCCCCTGCAGCCGGTCCTTTCATCGCAAGAAGCTTTCCTCCTGTTTTCAGGAGGGGAAGCGTATATTCCAGAAGCGATGGCAGTGCTGCCACAGCTCTTGCGGTGACCACATCGAATTTACCCCTCATGAGGCCCCTTCCCGCTTCTTCGCTTCTCATGTGGCACCCTGTGACGGATACACCCATTTCCGCAGCGGTCCTGAGAACAAACTGCAGTTTCTTGTCTGTAGCCTCGATCAGCGTAAGATCCACATCGCGTCTGAGTATTTTGATGATCATTCCGGGAAAACCCGCACCTGTTCCCACATCTGCCACAGCGGCTCCGAACGGTATGAATGGCACAACGCTCATGCTGTCCATCACGTTCTTTATCTCCATGTCTTCCGGCTCTTTGATCGCGGTGAGATTGAACATCTCGTTGGTCCGTGCAACGGCTTCCGCATACCGGTCCAGATCATTCAGCATCTCTTCCGTTGTGCTGATACCCAGTGACTGCGCCCAGTCCGCGACTCTCTGTTTATTGATCATCGACCCGTCCCCTGTTTTCTCTGCGTTTTTTGGCAAGCCACACTGACAGGACCTGCAGGTCGGCGGGATTTACCCCACTGATCCTTGCCGCCTGTCCGAAGGATGAGGGCCTGATCCTGTTAAGCTTATCCGCGGCTTCAAGACGCAGACCTCTGATCTGCTTATAGTCAATATCCTCGGGAAGCGCCAGAGAGTCCTCTCTTCCGAGTTTTTCCGCAAGCGCTGCCTGCCTCTTGAGATATCCTTCGTACTTTATCTCGATCTCTGCCTTCTGCTGAACTTTCGCTGAGGGAATATCGCCCTGAGGATGTATGAACGGCAGAAGATCCCTGTATCTGACATTAGGCCTTTTCAGCACCGCTTCCGCGCTGGCCCCGCCTGCAAGAGGGCTTTCTCCAAGATTTTCTAGAATGCTGTTGATCTCATCTGATGCGTGTATGACCGTATGCCTTATATGATCGAGTTCCTTATCCAGTTCTTCATGATTCCTGAGAAACACAGCATATTTCTCATCCGGCAGCAGACCGAGCTGATGGCCCTTTTCACAGAGCCTCTCGTCTGCATTGTCCTGTCTGAGTATCAGCCTATACTCGCATCTGGACGTCATCATTCTGTACGGGTCATTGACCCCTTTAGTGACAAGGTCGTCTATCAGCGTGCCTATATACGCTTCCTTTCTGGTCAGTACGAAAGGCTCTCTTCCGAGAACCAGATGTGCCGCATTTACCCCCGCGACGAATCCCTGAACAGCTGCCTCCTCGTAACCGGAAGTCCCGTTGAACTGTCCTGCTCCGAACAGTCCTTTTATCCTCTTGCTCTGCAGCGTTGCGTACAGTTCTGTCGGGTCGCAGCAGTCGTATTCTATCGCATATGCAGGTCTCATTATCTCGACGTTTTCCAGACCTTTTATCGTCCTGTACATCTCGTACTGAACATCCAGCGGAAGAGAAGAACTCATCCCCTGCAGGTACATCTCCTGAGTGTTTGCCCCGCATGGCTCGATGAACAGCTGGTGCCTTTTCTTATCAGGGAATCTGACTACCTTGTCCTCTATGGAAGGACAGTATCTCGGCCCGATTCCCACGATGGCTCCGCCGTAGAGCGGACTTCTGGACAGATTCCTTCTTATGACTTCATGAGTTTCCTCGTTGGTGTATGCGATCCAGCAGCATCTGGTATTTTCTAGCGGTTCTGTCCTGTCGAAGCAGAAGGGCACAATATCTTCATCTCCGTCCTGTCTCTCAAGCACTGAATAGTCTATGCTGCGGCTGTGGACTCTTGCAGGCGTTCCGGTCTTGAATCTTCTTATCGGAAGCCCGAGATCCACCAGATTCTGCGTCAGCCTGTCTGCGGGACATACTCCGTCCGGTCCGCTGTGGCGTACAGCATCTCCCACGAATATCTTTCCGCCGAGATAAGTGCCGGTGCATATGACCGCGGTCCTGCAGGGAAAATCTCCGCCCAGAGACGTCACTACTCCCCTGACCTCGCCGTTCTCAACTTTTATTCCTGTAACCTCATCCTGGAAAATGTCAAGATTCGGTTCCGCTTCCAGCACTGATTTCATATATCTGTGATAAGCCCTGCGGTCACTCTGCACTCTGAGTGAATGAACGGCAGGTCCTTTCGCAAGATTGAGCATGCGGCTCTGCAGCATAGTCGCATCCGCTGCCTTGCCCATCTCACCTCCCAGCGCGTCCAGTTCCATTACCAGATGGCCTTTTCCTGTTCCTCCTATCGAAGGATTGCAGGGCATATTTCCTATAGCATCGAGCGTAAGGGTAAATACAGCCGTTCGGCAGCCCAGTCTGGCCGCTGCAAGCGCTGCCTCTATACCGGCATGTCCGGCCCCTATAACGGCAACATCATAGCTCTTGTACTCAAACATCTGTTTCCTCTTCGTTTCAAGTTATTTACCCACACAGAAATCGCGGAATACCGCGTCTATCACTTCTTCTGATGCATTCTCTCCGCTGAGTTCAAACAGGACCGACAGCGCCTCATCAAGCAGCGCATAGCATACGTCCAGTGTAAACCCGCTCTCAAGCGAATCCGCCGCCTCTCTGATCGCGTCATTAGCCCTGACCGCACAGTTTCTCTGCCTTTCATTGGCAAGCAGCGGACTGTCCGTGTCGAAACCTGAGACTCCGGCCATATCCCCGACCGCCTTTTCCAGTACCCCCAGAGAGCTTTGATCAAGAGCAGAAATCTCCACATATGCCGGGAAGGCATCCTTGAGCCTCTGTGTGTCGGCAGCTGCCGGCAGATCGTTCTTGTTGATCACCGCCAGCACGGGCTTCCCTCTGAGTTCCTCTATAAGGGACAGGTCGTCAGCCTGCAGTTCCCTGGAAGCATCAAACACCGCAAGTATCAGCGACGATTTCAGCAGTCTGTTCCTGGCCCTGTCGATGCCTATCCTCTCTACTTCCCCGGATGCATTCTCTCTGATGCCGGCGGTATCGGCAAGCATAAGCGTGATCCCGCCAAGGCTCACCTGCTCCTCTATTATGTCTCTGGTAGTCCCTGCTTCAGGAGAGACTATCGCTTTCTCATAGCCGGATACCAGATTAAGGATCGTGCTCTTTCCCACGTTCGGACTGCCGACTATTGCCGCCGGAATGCCTCTGAGCATCTTCTGTCCGGCATCATATCCCTTTATCAGAGAATCGATATCTTCAGAAAGCTTCCTGACATCGCGGGTAAGCCCGTCTCTGTCTGCCTCGTCAACATCCTCTTCCGGAAAATCTATCTCAGCAGCGATCTGTGTCTGTATTGCGAGAATCCTGTCACGGAATTCCTCTGTGCGTCTGGCAAGTGATCCCTCAGCCTGAGCCGCGGCTGCCTTCTCACCCTGGGCTGACGCTGCGTTGACGATATCCATCACCGCTTCTGCCTCCGTAAGGCTGATGCGTCCGTTGATGAATGCTCTTCTGGTGAACTCTCCGCGCCCGGCAGGTTCAGCACCGCTGTCGAGGACCGCTCTCAGAACCGCATGGATAACAGCCTCTCCGCCGTGACACTGCAGTTCCGCCACATCTTCTCCGGTATAGCTCCTGGGCCCTCTGAAGCACAGCAGGACGCATTGGTCTATAAGCTCGCCGGACACGGTATGGACCGTACCGAAAGCAGCTGTATATCCCTTCATGGAAGTGATATCCCTGCCGTTTCTGGGACGAAAGACCTTCTTTGCCATTTCCATGGCCTCCGGTCCGGACATCCTGACGATCCCTATCCCTCCTTTGCCGGCAGGCGTAGAGATCGCGGCAATGGTGGGCATTCCCTGAACCATCTCAAACCTTCTCCTCGATCTCTTTCTCCGCTTCTTCGAGAATGGCATCTATGTCATTGCCGACTATATCAAGTCCCTCAGCTTTTATGCACATAGTATCGGTATACCCGAAGAATCCCGTAAAGACGTCCCTTACATAACCGTAACCGTGATCATTTTCGGGAATGTATCCTCCCGCTGTAGTGACATACACGAGCCTCTTTCCCATGCACAGTCCCTGGGCGACGCCTTCATCGCTGTAGCTGAAAACAAGGTCTCTTACACAAAGATGCTCTATATAGCATTTGAGGACTGATGGCACTGACAGGTCCCAAAACGGTGCTGCGATAACGACATTCTCAGCTTCTCTGAACTGATGAGCAAGACTGAACATGGCATCGGTGAATTCCTTCCTTGCTATGAACTCCTCACGTCTTTCCAGCGTTTCCCTGTCTACCGGAAGCAGTCCCTGTTCATAGAGATCGAGTCTGACGATGTCATCAGAGATCTTTTTTGCCGCTTTCTCTGCCAGAGGCAGCGTTCTTGACTCTTCTCTGGCACATGCATTGATGAGCAAAACCATATCTGTTTTCCTTTCCTGAAAAAAAGGTCAAAGGTATCCTGTCCCGCTTTGTAAGGGGACACTCCGACCTTTGACCTCGGTGTGTCGATTTTTTAGAGTTCTATTTTGCCGTAGAGGTTTCCAATGAACTCCTCCTGGCTCTTGAGTTCCTTCCTGACAGGGATCGGCGTCTTGATCTGAGGAGCCGCCTGCTGTCTGTCGGATCTTCTTTCGTAACTGTCGTTGTTCTTTCTGGAACGGCTTCCGCGGCCTCTGCGATCCTGCGACGCGCCTTCCAGTGTGATGATTACTTTTCTGTAAGGCTCACTTCCGATCGAATGTGAATCAACACCGTCGATCTTCTGGACTGCAGCATGTACGATCCTTCTCTCATAAGGATTCATGGGCTCAAGGGTCTGGCTGCGGCGGTTCTTCTTGACCTTGGCCGCTACCTTTGCCGCCAGCTCTTTGAGGGATTCCTCTCTGCGTGCTCGGTAACCCTCTATATCCAGGGTAATCCTGCAGTACTCTCCGTCCTCTCTGGAAGAAGCTACCGTGCAGAGGTACTGCAGAGCGTCCATAGTATCGCCGCGTCTTCCGATGAGTACCGGTGCATCCTCGCCGTTGAGTATGATCCTTATCCCTCTGTCAGTCTTAGCGAAGGAGTAATCTATCTTTTCGAGGCCCATCACAGCCGCGATCTCCTTCAGATAGTTGAACGCATATACAGCGCGTGCGGGAAGATCCTTCTCATCCACGGGCTCCAGAACTTCTTCCGGTCCGTCATCTTCCGGCACCGTGATCTCGGTCTCCTGGATCCCCGGAGTATCCTGTCTGTTTTCCTTTGCTTCTTCTTTCTTTGCGTTAGAACGGTTCTTATTGTTCTTTTTCTTCTTCTTGCCGGTTCCTTTCTCCTGTTCGGAACCATTCTTTACGGCTTTAGGCTCTTCCTTTTTCTCAGCTTCGTCAGCCTGCTTCTCCTGAGCGCGCGGCTCAGCATCCGCTTTCTGATTCTTGTTCTGCTGATTTTTCTGGTTCTTCTGGTTTTTCTGGTTCTTCTGATTCTTTTGTTCTTTGGAAGTCTTTTCGCCGCTTCCGCTCTTGCGTCCGTCATCCGATCCGTAATTCTTAAACAGATCGCTCAGGGAGAAATCCTCTTCCTTGACTTTGACGGAGATCTTTGCCGGTTTTGACCAAAACAGCACTTTCTGGGGCATCTCGATGATCTGGTAAGTTACCTCATCACGCGTCACGCCCAGTTCCCGGCAGGCAAGGTCCAGCGCATCTTCCACTGTCTTGCCCGTCATGACGATCTCAGACATTAGCAATACCTCTCTTATTCATCACCGTACCGCTCTCTGTCTATCTCCCTGGCACGCTGCAGACGGATCCTGTCTGCTTCAGATGCCGACACTTCCTTCTCCTTTACTTCACCTGTCGACTTATCAACGACAGCGACCTTCTTCCTTGCATTTTTTTCCTTCTTTTTCTGTTTGATCTTCTCAAGAAGATCCGCTTTAAGTTTCTCGGGGTCGTAGAGCTTGTTCAGAATAATGTTCTGCAAAAGCGACAGAAGGTTTGAGAAGCCCCAGTAAAGGCTGAATCCCAGCGGATACATGAAAGAGAATACCGCAAACAGGATGCTTGTCGAGATTACTGTCGTTTTCATCTGTCCTGCCGCGTTTCCGCTCATGGATCCGGAGCTTCTCAGCATAAAGACGGTGGAAATGAGCTGGGTAACGATAGAAAAAAGCGGAATCAACAGAGCCAGGCTGAATGCCAGCTCCGGTTTGTTATACAGATTGATACTTCCGATGCTCATATCAAGATCTCTTATCCTGGCGAGCTCCTCGCCGTGAGCAGACGCAAGATCTGAGAATGCGGAAAAGTTGTTTTTGACCTGCGCGATTATATAGGTCTCGATCATCCTGTCCTTTGCGTTGATTGTGTTCCCCGCAGCAGCCAGGATCTCGATGGTCTTTTCAGAGAGAGATGTGATCAGTGTTCTCGGAAGGGTCAGCATATAGGTCAGAGGCTTATAGATGACCTCTACCAGGCCGAACATTATCAGAAGGTTGATCAGCATAGGGGCACATCCCGCAGTCGGATTGTATCCGTAATCCATCTGCAGACGTGAAAGCTCCTCGTTCAGTTTATTCTGATCGTTCCTGTATTTGGTCCTAAGCTCCTCGATCATCGGGTTGAAGGCAGACATGGTCGCAGTGGCTTTATGCTGCTTTACGCTTATGGGGAACATGAGGATCTTGGTGATCAGGGTAAACAGAAACAGTGCGAGAACATAGGAGAGCGGCAGGTGAAGCAGTTCAGTCACCAGCCAGTAACATCCCTTCATCAGGTATCCGAGAGGGTATGCGATTATGCCGCTTATAAGTGACATCTATATATTTCCTCCAAACAGGTGATATCTGTATTCAGTCTTCGGGTTTCTTCTGTGGTACGGGGTCATATCCCCATCCGCCGAAAGGATTACATCTTGCTATACGACGAATCCCCAGCCACATTCCCCTCAAGGGACCGTGGATGCGGATCGCTTCAATCATATATTCGCTGCACGTCGGAATGAATCTGCAATTCTTCCCGAGCACAGGCGAAAGAAACCTCTGGTACAGCCGGACTGCTCCGATCAGTAATCTGCTCAGCATCCGATCACTCCCGCTTCGGAAAGATGACCTTTGAGAACATCTCTGATCTCATTTGACGATACTTTACATGACGGATGACGGCAGACTATGACGATATCATAATCTCCGTCCCTGTCCTTTAAAAGCTCTGTAGCTGCCGCTCTTACAACGCGTCTTGCTCTGTTCCTTTCCACTGCGCACCCTACTTTTTTTCCTGCGGTGATTCCAAGACGGATCCCGCCGCTCTTCTTTTTCACAATGTAGGTCACAATAAGGGGAGAGACATAGTTGATGCGGCTTCTGTATGCCCTGAGAAACAGATAATTTCTGTTTATTGCCTCAATTTTCATTCTGAAACTCGAGCTCTGTTATCAGCATAATAATAAAGCCAGCCTCTCAGGTTGGCTTTTATTTTTTACGCACTCAGGCGAGCCCTGCCGCGTGCACGACGGCGTGCCAGAACCTTGCGGCCGTTGGAAGTGGACATCCTCTTACGGAATCCGTGAACGACCTTGCGGGCACGTTTTTTAGGATGATATGTGGGTCTCATAGGAAATTCTCCTTCTATTTTACCTTGCAAAGGAAAAGTATATCTAAAGGTATTTACCTTGTCAAGAATAATTACCTCTGCCAATTGCCTGCTCAGGGCGCCGTCTATGACGCATAAATCCACGTGTGTTTCGTCATTTTACCGATATCGGTAAAAAACCGCCTTTTTTAGACCTGATTGCCTCTTTTGTGTATTTTGTCGGAAAAGATGCCGAGTTGATTCTGAAAGAATTTTCGTGCCTCTGAAAGATTTCGGTCTGTTGAAAGCTCACCTGCCAGGTGGTAGAATATATAGGTATTATTATTGTATTTTAATATACACATCTTATTGAGGAAAAACACATGGAATCTTTTTCCCAGTGTCTTGAGGCAGTAAAGGAATACTGCAGGGAGTATATCCCGGACGCAGCGTACAATCTATGGATAAAAGGGATCGAAGCTGTGTCCTTTTCTGTTGACAGCGCAGTGATCTCGGTCTCATCCGATTTCATCAGGCAGACCGTTGAGAGCAGGTATCTCTCTCTGCTCCGGCAGGGATTTGAAGCAGTGATGGGATATGATCTGGATCTGTCTGTCGTCACTCGCGACAGCGAGCAGGAACCGGCTGAGCCTGTAAAGGAGAAGCAGCCCATATCGAGTACGTCATCCTATACTTTTGAAAACTTCGTAATTGGTCCGGACAACAGGTTTGCGCATGCCGCGGCCGTAGCTGTCGCCGCCAACCCTTCAAACGCATACAACCCGCTGTTCATATACGGTCCGTCCGGACTTGGCAAGACACACCTGCTGATGGCCATCAAAAATCAGCTTGCCGAGACCCGTCCGGAGCTTAATGTCCTTTATATAGGAGGCGACGCGTTCACTAATGAACTGATCGCAGCTATCGGATCAGGATCAACGGAACCTTTCCATGACAAGTACCGCAATGTCGATGTTCTTCTGGTGGACGATGTGCAGTTCATAGGCGGAAAGGAATCGACCCAGGAGGAGTTCTTCCATACTTTCAATGCTCTGCATGAAGCTCACAAACAGATAGTACTGACATCAGACAGACCTCCGAGAGAGATCAAAAGCCTGGAAGACAGACTTCGCACACGTTTCGAATGGGGCCTTCTTGCAGACGTCAAGCCTCCGGATATTGAGACAAGGATATCTATACTTTACAGAAAAGCCGACGACATGAATATGACGCTGGCTCCGGAAGTGGCCGAATACATAGCAAAGCACCTCAAGAATGACGTCAGGCAGCTGGAAGGAGCAGTAAAGAAGCTCTATGCATACTCACTTATCAACGGCTCCGACCCGAATCTGGATGCAGCTCACGACGCCATTCAGGACATAGTGAACGAACAGATGCCCTGGCCCGCCACCGTGGACAAGATAATAGGTGAGGTAGCGCGTACTTTCAGCGTCACCGCAGAAGATATAAGATCCAGCAGGCAGAACGCCCAGATATCCCAGGCAAGACAGGTCTCAATGTACATCATCAGGGAAGTTACCGGAAATACGCTGGATAAGATCGGAAGCGAATTCAACCGCAATCACGCTACTGTCGTTTATGCCATTGATAAAGTCATCAGACAGACCGAAGAGGATAAAAATCTTAAGTCTATAATCGAGGATATAATCAAAAACTGCCAGCAGTAATCGACTTTTTTTCAACAATCAACAGCAAGATTTCAACATTTTTAACACATACAGTATGTTGACTGCAGATTTTGCGTGTTTTTTCAACAGACCGCTCACACATACTGTCTTCACATTTAATCCGTGTTTACTATGCTTTTCTGCTGTTTTTAACAGATCGACATCCTCTAATACTGATACTGAATAGATTTATATAGAATATATGCTCAGGAGTTTGAAATGAAGATAATCTGCGAAAGAAATGAACTGCTCAACGCTATCACCGGTGTGGGAAGAGCTGTCAGCTCCAAGTCTCCTGTACCGGCAATGGAAGGTATCCTTTTTCACTGCGAGGAGAATTCTCTGAAGCTTACCGCATACGACCTTGAACTCGGGATCATAACATATACTCCGGCAGAGATATACGATCCCGGCGATATAGTCATCAATGCCAGGCTTCTCGGTGAGATCCTCCGCAAGAGCGAAGGGGACACCGTACAGATCGAAACAGAACCGAACCTGATGGTAAGGATCAACAGCGGTCTCACAAAGTATTCATTCATGGGGCTTCCCGCATCGGATTTTCCGGAGCTTCCGGTACCTGATACAGACTCCACTATGACGATCCCGGGACAGGATCTGCAGGATCTGATATCGAAGACCATTTATGCGGTATCCGTGAGCGATCAGAAACCTGTACATACAGGAAGCAAGTTCATCTTTGAGGACGGAACTATAACAGTGGTCTCTGTGGACGGACACAGGCTTGCGGTTGCAAGAAAGCACGGAGACAACTACAGGGAAGACAGGCCTTTCATCATTCCTGCCAAAACGCTTCAGGAAGTCAGCAGGCTGATAGGAGACAGCGAGGATAACATAAGGATAGGTACAGCGCGAAGATACGCAGTGTTCAACCTTGTCGGTTATACCGTAGTCACAAGGCTCCTTGAAGGAGACTTCCTTGATTATAAGAAGAGCGTACCGGTCTCATACAGGACCTCAGCAGTAGTCGATACAGATGAGCTTTCCAGTTCAGTTGAGAGAGCGTCTCTGATCATAAGCGACAGATTCAAGAGTCCTATAAAGATGAGATTCGACGACGGTGTCATAAGCATAAGCTGCACTACATCGACAAGTTCTGTATATGACGAGATCAGCTGCGAACTGGAGGGCGATCCAATAGATATAGGATTCAGCTACAGATACGTGCTCGATGCTCTTAAGAATTCCGGAGCACAGAAAGTCATAATGAGACTTAATCAGCCGACGATGCCTATGACGATAGTCCCAACGGAGGGAGACGACTTCCTCTATCTTGTACTTCCCGTGAGGCTCAGAACGAATGAATAGGATAGTTATCCATACTGAATACATCACACTGGCGCAGTTTCTGAAGTATTCAGGCGCCGCTATGACAGGCGGTGAAGCAGATGAAGCCGTGAGAGCCGGAGAAGTCACTGTAAACGGGGAAGTCTGCTATATGAGAGGTAAGAAACTTCGCGGCGGAGAGGTCGTGGAAGCGTTCGGAGAGACATATCAGGTAGTTGCCAGTTGAAACTGATCAGTGAAAAAATAAAAGGTTTCAGAAATATCGAAAGCGCAGAGTTTTTCCCTTCCACTTCCGTGACAGTGATATGCGGGGAGAACGGTCAGGGAAAGACAAACCTGCTTGAGAGCATATTTCTTCTCACAGGAGCAAAGAGTTTCCGACATGTCAAGGACAAAGAGCTTCCTGACAAAAATGGAAGCGGACAGGCATCGCTGGATTCCGTGTTTTTCGCTGAAGGCAGAAGGCAGGAGATAAGAGTAACCATCGGGAACAAGGGAAGGACAGCCTCTCTTAACAGGGGAAGTGAAAAAAAGGCTTCGGAACTTGCAGGAAAATTCTGCTGCGTAGTGTTTTCTCCGGAACATCTTGAGCTTGTCAAGGGAACACCTGCAGAGAGAAGAAGGTTCATAGATACAGCTTTGTGTCAGATATCTCCCGGATATCTGTCTGATCTTAGGGAGTACACCAGGCTCCTTGCCCAGAAAAACGCTCTGCTCAAGGATGCGCGGAATATATCTGCGGCATACGATATGCTGGATGTCTATGATGAGAGGCTGGCGGGGACCGCATCCTCCATCGTCACATACAGAAGAAGTTTTTCCTCTGAACTCGAGATACTTGCAGGTGAAGCCTATTCATCCGTGTCAGGCGACAGAGAGGTATTCAGTATGGGATACCTGAGCACTACCGGAGATGACGACGATCCGTTTGAGATACACAGGATGATCACTGCGTCAAGGGGCGATGACCTGAGGATGGGATATTCCACGGTAGGACCGCACCGTGATGATCTGGAACTTCGGATAAACGGGGATCCCGCAAGAGTATACGGTTCACAGGGACAGCAGAGGACAGCGGTCCTTGCGCTGAAACTGGCTGAAGCGGGCATATTCAGGAACAAACTCGGTGAGGAGCCTGTACTCCTGCTTGATGATGTTCTTTCTGAACTGGACGGAAGCCGTCAGGAGTTTCTCCTCAGAAGACTTGGAGGATCTCAGGCAATAATCACCTGCTGCGATCCGAATTTCATAGAGAGGGAAACAGACGCCGATGTATGGAAGATGCACGGCGGCATCCTTACAAAAGAAGAGTGAGAAAGAAGATGTATCTTCATATAGGAAACGGAATGGTCGTGGATGACCGTGAGATAGTCGGGATTTTTGACATCGATTACTGCTCTGTTGACAGACGCACACGCAGATACCTTTCAAACGCCCAGAAAGAAGGAAGGATCATCGATGTTTCACAGGAGATTCCGAAAAGCTTCATAATAGTTGACGGAGCAGACGGGGAGAAGGTCTATATAACCAATGTATCGCCTTCAACCCTTACGAAAAGAGCAGGATCGAAGGATCCATACGGAACAGAAAACAGCTAAAGGAAAACGCAATGAACAAAGATATGGATATGACAGAAGAGATCAGAAACGAACAGAGCTACGACGCCAGCGATATAGAGGTACTTGAAGGTCTTGAAGCTGTGCGCAAGCGCCCCGGAATGTATATAGGCACAACAGGACCTGCCGGACTTCATCACCTTGTTTATGAGATAGTGGATAACTCCATAGACGAAGCCCTTGCCGGATACTGCAGCGAGATCCGCGTGAGAATGCTTCCGGGAGAGATAATCGAAGTTACGGACAACGGGAGAGGAATACCTGTAGGCATACAGCCAAAGGTCGGTCTTCCGGCTGTCACTGTCGTCTATACGATCCTGCATGCCGGCGGCAAGTTCAGCGGGAAAGGATATCACTTCTCAGGAGGTCTTCATGGAGTTGGTGCATCTGTCGTGAATGCTCTTTCCGAGTGGCTCGAAGTCACAGTGTTTTCTGATGACGGAAAGATGTATTTCCAAAGATTCAACAGAGGCAAGCAGGAAGAGGATCTCAAGGTCATAGGGACATGTGAAAGCACGGGGACCATGGTTAGATTCCATGCCGATCCCGATATATTTGAGACTGTAAAGTACGAGTATGAGGTTCTTTTGCAGCGTCTGAGAGAGCAGGCGTTCCTGAATGCCGGAGTGACGATAATCCTTTCCGATGAGAGAGAGGACGAGATCCGTTCTGATACGCTCAATTTCGAAGGGGGGATCTCCTCGTTCGTTGAATTCGAGAATAAAGAGCGCAACTACGATGTCCTGCATGATACTCCCATTTACTTCAAGAAAGAGGGGTCATTTCCCGGGCAGAGGATTAACGAGAATACCGGCGAAGCAGAAAGCTCCGAACTGTCATATGAGGCGGAAGTTGCCATACAGTACAACGAATCGTTCAAGGACATGATCCTCTCATTCGCGAACGATATAAGAACAGCGGACGGGGGAACTCATGAAGACGGGTTCAAGAATGCGCTGACCAGAGTTTTCAACGAGTACGGCAGAAATCACGGAATACTCAAGGAAGGAGACGACGGTCTTAAGGGCGAAGACGTAAGAGAAGGTCTTGCGTGTGTCATCAGTGTCAAGCTCCAGGAAGCGCAGTTTGAGGGACAGACTAAAGGCAAGCTCGGGAATCCGGAGATGAGAGGTATACTGAACTCGCTCACCTACGAGAAACTGAGTGAATATTTTGAAGAGAATCCCTCCGTAGCAAAGATCATTCTTGAAAAGGCTATGCTGGCGTCAAGGGCAAGGGAAGCTGCCAGGAAGGCCAGGGAACTGACAAGAAGAAAGACTGCACTGGATACAGCGACGCTTCCCGGAAAGCTGGCGGACTGCTCATCACGTGACAACACGATGACGGAGATATACATCGTCGAGGGTGACTCTGCAGGAGGTTCCGCAAAGGAAGGACGCGACCGTCGGTTCCAGGCTATACTCCCGCTGTGGGGAAAGATGCTCAACGTTGAGAAAGCCAGGATAGACAAGGTATACGGCAATGACAAACTGATGCCGGTCGTCACTGCACTCGGGACCGGAATAGGGGACGAGTTCGACATAGAGAAACTCAGATACGGTAAAGTGATCATCATGGCGGATGCCGATGTAGACGGATCACACATCAGAGTTCTTATGCTGACGTTCTTCTTCCGTTATATGAAGGATCTGATAGAACAGGGACATGTATATCTCGCTCAGCCGCCGCTCTACAGGCTGACCAAGGGTCAGACCATCAAGTATGCTTATACCGATGAGGAGCTGGTAGAGCTACAGAATGAGATGGGCGGGAACAATATCAAGGTCAACCGCTATAAAGGTCTTGGTGAGATGAATCCCTCCCAGCTCTGGGAGACCACTATGGACCCGGAGTTCAGAACACTGAAGAAAGTCACCGTTGAAGATGCGGAGATGGCTGACAAAGCGTTTGCGATCCTGATGGGGGACAAGGTCCAGCCAAGAAGGGAATTCATAGAGAAGAATGCGCAGTTCGTAAAGAACCTGGACGTGTAAAATGGCCGAAGAGACAAAGAGAAACGAATTCTCATTCAGCAAGGAAGAGGCTGAGGCTGCTGCCAGATGCGAAACAGGCATAGGGGATCTGCCTTCCGTTGCCGCATTCTGGATCGCGCTTATCGTGCTTCTGTCCATAGCTGTAAGGATCATATTCGATATACCTCTTCCGCCGATGAGAGTTATCGGCATGTACGGAGTGACAGTTCTTCTGTGGATCCTGTTTTCGATCTATATAAGGCACAGGATCAGGATCACGGCGGCAGCGATAATGAAACGATACCTGCATCTGGTCACAGAGGAGGAGAGATTCTCGGTCTACGAGTTCGCTGACGAGATCAGATACCATGCGGATTACAATGAGATAGCCGCAGTGGAAAAGGGAGAATACATATACAGGATTACGGCGCCGATAGGAAGGATCTGCATACCTGTCAGAGCGGTGCCTTCTGAAATGAAGGAACGGCTTGAATCGCTCGAAAGTGTAGAGCATATAACAAGGCGCTGGATGTGAGGAGTTTGAATGGACGAGTTCAATATAGAAAATGAGAGAATAATCGACGTAGATGTTGAGAAGGAGATAAAACAGAGCTTTCTGGACTATTCCATGTCTGTTATCGTCTCCAGAGCTCTTCCCGATGTGAGAGACGGTTTGAAACCAGTCCACAGAAGGATACTTTACGCTATGGGCGAGATGGGCCTGACCCATGAGAAACCCACCAGAAAGTGCGCGACGGTCGTAGGAGATGTTCTCGGAGCATATCACCCGCACGGCGATATGTCCGTATATAATGCCCTTGTCAGGCTTGCTCAGAGCTTTTCGCTGAGATATCCTCTCGTCGAAGGACAGGGGAACTTCGGTTCTGTTGACGGAGACCCGCCTGCTGCGTACAGGTATACCGAAGCGAGGATGTCCCGCATAGCGGCAACGATGCTCACCGATATTGACAAGGAAACAGTCGACTTTATCCCAAACTTCGATGACACTACGGTAGAGCCGTCAGTGCTGCCGGCAAGGATCCCCAACCTTCTGGTGAACGGATCTAACGGAATAGCTGTCGGTATGGCAACGAACATACCTCCTCATAACCTGAATGAAGTCATATCCGCTATAGATTTTCTCATTGATAATCCGGACTGCGATGTCTTTGATCTGATGGATTATATCCAGGGACCGGACTTCCCTACCGGAGGCATAATAATGGGAAGAAGCGGGATCAGAGCGGCATACGGTACCGGCAGAGGCAAGATCACTCTCAGAGGGAAAGCAGAGATAGAGGAGCAGAAGAACGGAAGGTTCCGCATACTCGTCACAGAGATCCCCTATATGGTGAATAAAGCCGAACTGATCAGAAACATAGCCGATCAGGTAAAGGACAAGAAGATAGAAGGCATATCCGATCTGCGCGACGAGAGCGATAAAAAGGGAATGCGCATCGTCATCGAACTCAAGAGAGACGCGAACCCGACTATCGTAGTGAACCAGCTTTATAAACTCACACAGCTGCAGGAGTCTGTCGGAGTGATAATGCTCGCGCTTGATAACGGCGTACCCAAGGTAATGGACCTCAAGACGATGCTGGTCAAGTATCTTGAGTTCCAGGAAGAAGTCATAAGACGCCGCAGCGAGTTTGATCTCAAGAAGGCCAGAGACCGCGCTCACGTGCTTGAAGGTCTTCACCGGGCAGTCGACATAGTTGACGACATCATAAGGACCATAAGGGCGACCAAGGGAGGACAGCAGGAAGCCAAACTCGCTATCATGGAGGAGTTTGGATTCGACGATCCGCAGGCATCCGCAATCGTAGCTTTCCGTCTCGGACAGCTCGCCGGACTTGAGATACTCAGGATTGAGACAGAACTGAAGGAACTCAATGAAAAGATCGCCGATCTTGAAGATGTTCTGAGCAATAAGGAACACCTGACCCGGATCATCAAGGAAGAGCTTGAAGAGATAAAGAACCGTTTCGGTGACGAAAGACGCACCGAGATAAGAGCGATCTCCGGAGAGGTCGACATAGAGGATCTGATCCCCAATGAGAGATGCATCATAACAAGGACGCATTTCGGTTACGTCAAGCGGCAGACTGTAGAGGAGTACAGAACACAGAAGCGCGGAGGCAAAGGTGTCAGCGGACTGTCCAGGAAAGAAGATGACTTTGTTGAGGATATGCTTTCCTGCACGAGCCATGACTATCTGCTGTTCATGACAAATCTCGGAAGAGTTTACTGTATAAAGAGTTACGAGATCCAGGAATCCTCCAGACAGAGCAGGGGGACCAATGTGGTCAACATACTGCCTATTACAGCTGACGAAAAAGTAAGTGCGGTGCTCAAGGTGACAGACTTTGAGGAAGGAAAGTTCCTCACTATGGTCACAAAGAGAGGTCTTATAAAGAGGACTGAGCTCAAGTATTACAGCAAGATCCGTAAGAGCGGTGTTATCGGTATAGAGTTGAATGAAGGAGACGAACTCGCTTGGGCGGGACTAACGAGCGGCAATGACGATCTGCTGCTGAGCACGAAGAATGGGTTCGCCAACAGGTTCAGTGAGACAGACGCCAGGCCTATGGGCAGAGGAACAAGGGGACATAAAGCTGTCACGCTGAGAGACGGCGACGAAGTTGTCGGAGTTGCGATCGTTTCCGAAGACAGAAAGATCCTCACCGTGACGTCAAACGGCCGCGGAAGACTGTCGACCCCGGACAATTACCTTACAAAGAAACGCGGAGGCAAAGGAGCCAAGAACTTCGAATGCGAAGAAGGTGTCTGGGTCGCAGGTGTACTGTCGGTAGACGAGAACAGGGATGACGTCATCATGATCAGCGAGAACGGGACCGTAGTCAGGATGAACGTCTCCGAAATATCCACGCAGTCCAGGACTGCCCGAGGAGTTATCGTAATGAGACTCAGCGAAGGAGACAGAGTAGTGACTGTAGCCAGAACACTTAGAGAGGATGCCGAAGAAGAAGTAGTAGAAGAGGCAGAGAATCAGGTACTGGAAGGGACGGCGGTGTCACTGACTGAGGAAGAGCTTATGGATGAGATCACCGGAGGTTCTGAGGAGGACACAGTCGACGAGTTCAGTGAAGAGGAATCGGAAGACTGAGATCGGAATGAAAAACAGCAGGAGCTTCATAATGAAGCTCCTGCTGTTCTGTATTATCCTGTTTTGTGTGTATCAGGCTTCCGTGTAGATACGGACTATCTCCCTTACGACCTCAACCATGGTATCCATTGACTCAGCAGAGATGAACTCGTATCGGCCGTGCATGTTGTGGCCTCCTGTTGAAAGATTCGGGCAGGGGAGACCGCGGTATGAGAGCGTCGCTCCGTCAGTGCCTCCTCTGACGGGATCCGGAGGAAGCAGTGCGATACCGAGATTTTCATATGCCTTTCTGGCATTCTCCACAAGATGGAAGTTCTCGACGATGATCTCGCGCATATTTCGGTATGAATCCCTGATTTCGGCCTTCACTGTTCCCTCTCCGTATCTTGAATTGATGTATTCCGCTGCGTTGAGAAACAGCTTTTTGCGGGCTTCGAACTTTTCTCTGTTATGATCCCTTATTATGTACGACATCTTCGCCGATTCCACGTCTCCGCTCATATCGTTGAGATGGAAGAAACCTTCATATCTCTCTGTATGCTCCGGACGTTCCGCAGGAGGCAGAAGAGAATGGAACTCAGCGGCTATATTGAGCGCATTTTTCATGAGGCCTTTGGCACTGCCGGGATGTATGCTTCTGCCGGTAACTGTCACGAGTCCGCTGGCTGCATTGAAGCATTCAAAGTCGCAGGATCCTACAGGACCTCCGTCAACTGTGTAGGCATAGTCCGCATCGAATCTTTCTATATCAAAGCCGCTGACGCCCATGCCGACTTCTTCATCGGGTGTAAACCCTACACGTATATCGCCATGCTTGTATTCAGGATGATCCTTCATGTACTTGACGAAACTCATTATTATTGCGATCCCGGCCTTGTCATCGCCTCCCAGCAGGGTGTTGCCGTCGGTACAGATGATGGTCTGGCCTTTATAGTTAAGAAGCGAGGGATACTCATCCGGTGAGAGAGTCAGCCCGCTGTTCCCCATTTTTATCGGGGAACCGTCATAATTCTCAGTTATCACGGGAGAGACATTTTCGTCGGAGACTGCGGGGCTCGTATCCATATGAGCAATGAAGCCGAGTTTGGGACATGAAGAGGAAGTATTTGCGGGGATCTTGGCATAGACATAGCAAAGATCTTCATCCAGGAACACATCTTCCGCTCCAAGTTCGTTCAATTCTCTGACGAGCAGTCTGGCGAGATCGAACTGTTTCTCTGTGGATGGAGTCGACTCGTGTCCTTCCTCGCTTTGAGTATCGATCCTAACATATCTCAGAAATCTTTCTGTGGTCTCTGTCATCTGACTGTATTCCTTTCAATCTTTTTTAAAATCATACCACCCGGGAGCACGGGCTGGTAGTGTCCGTGCGTATTGAGGCGGCGCTTTCTCATTAGTTGTACTGTGAAGCGATGAAATGTATAATGCATTTAGAAATCAAAAACGGAGAGTATTATGATAAGATTCAATTCTGATTATACTGAAGGCGCGCATCCGGAGATACTCCGGATGCTTGAAGAAACTAACTACCAGCAGACAGACGGATACGGCACCGACGAATGGTGTGAGAAAGCCAGGAACCTCATCAGAGAAGCCTGCGAGTGTCCCGGTGCAGATGTTCATTTCCTTGTCGGAGGGACCCAGACAAACGCGACTGTGATCGCGGCTGTGCTCAGGCCTTATGAAGGAGCGATCTCTGCTGACACAGGACACATAAACGTCCATGAAACTGGCGCGATCGAGCATACAGGACACAAAGTGCTGGCACTTCCCTCAAAAGACGGAAAGATCTCGGCAGATCAGGTCAGAGACTGTCTGAAGGAACACTTTGCCTCTCCTGCGTTTGAGCATACTGTACGCCCGGGGATCGTCTATATCTCATATCCTACAGAGTACGGAACCATATATACCCGTGATGAACTGAGCTCACTTCACGATGTCTGCCGGGAATACGGCATTCCGCTGTTTATTGACGGCGCAAGGCTGGGTTACGGGCTTGCCTGCTCGGAGTGCGATATAACTCTGCCGGATCTCGCAAAACTCAGCGATATCTTTTACATCGGAGGGACGAAAGTAGGGGCGCTTTTCGGTGAAGCGGTAGTCGTACCGGATCCCTCAAAGCTTCCGAATTTCAGATATATGATCAAACAGGGCGGCGGTCTGCTTGCAAAGGGAAGGCTCCTTGGAATTCAGTTCACGGCACTGTTTACTGATGATCTGTATATGAAGGTCTCCAGACATGCTATCGCGCAGTCGGACAGGATAAGAAGCGCTCTCAATGAGCTTGGGTTCAGGATCTATATCGATTCGCCGACAAACCAGCAGTTCTTTGTGGTCAGAAAGGATAAGTTCGATGAGCTGACAAAGGAATTTGCGCTGGATCTTAATTGCTTCCTCGATGACGAGGACGTTGTCGCCAGGGCATGTACCAGCTGGGCGACCAAGGAAGAGAACGTAGATCTGTTTATCAGTGCTCTCAATAAATTGACATAATAAACACTCTTTTTTTAAGGAGAAGAAAAAATGGCAGAAGAAAAAAGCGTAGCAAAAGCCACTAAAGGGTTTATCACAGAGTTTAAAGAGTTCATCTCCAAAGGAAATGTTATCGATATGGCAGTCGGTGTTATCGTCGGATCTGCCTTCTCATCGATAGTAAATTCTCTTGTAGCTGACATTCTCAGTCCCATACTGAGCCTGCTCACCAACAGGATCAACTTCAGCGATCTCAAGATAGTTCTTGCACCGGCAGCAGAAGGTGCCGCTGAAACGGCGATTCTTTATGGGACCTTTATTGAGAACGTCATCAATTTCCTTTTCCAGGCATTTGCGGTCTTCCTTTTCGTCAAGATGATCAACAAGATCAGGGAAAAGGCGAAAGCGGAAGAACTTGCCGCAGCTAAGGCAAAGGAAGAGGAAGAGAAGGCTGCCAAGGAGGCAGAAGAAGAGGAAGCGAGAAAGAGAGCAGAAGAACCTGTACAGCTTCTCAGAGAGATCCTTGAAGCAGTAAAGAAATAAAAGGCATTCTTTAAAAAGGAGCATGCCGGAGAAGGTGTGCTCCTTTTATCTTTTAGAAACGATGCAAACTGCACCAGAAGTTAAGTAATTAATTACGAAAGGTATGGTTATGAATGATTAAGAAGATTTTGGTTGTCATCCTTTCCCTGACGATGATGATCTCTCTGGTAAGCTGCGGAAAAGAGAGGACACCGCTGGAGAAACTGGCAGGTTACTATGAGGCGGACCTGAGAAAATTTGTGGAGAACCAAGTGGATGGGGATTATCTCATTGACGCAAACGTTGCCACATTGGAATCGCAGGGTTATGTGCTCAGTCTTAAAATAGATAAGGAAGGAAACGGAACGGTCACGGAAAAAGACGGTGGCACGGAGACGAACTGGACAGTGACCTTTGACCCGGATACGAATACAGCGGTTCTGGACGGCGAGAAAATGAGTTACACATCGTCAAGCAGGACGATCGAACTGGACGGGGTGTCTTATGTCAGGACCAGCAAAGCGTCCGAACCGGCATGGCCGTTCGGAGCAGGAGTATCTCTCGGAGGAGAGGACGGAGTCGGCTACTTCTGGATCCCGGACGACTGGAATGATACGACAGACTGGACATCCGATGAGCTGGTTATATCTTACGAGTCTCCTGACGGCGACTATGACATTACCGTATTCACTTACACGAAGGAAGAATGGGAGGTCATGGATGAAACCGTTTTTGAATCTGCCGAATCGCTTCTGGATGCGCTGACCTCTACGGCGAGAGGTAAATACGCAAGCTCCATATCAACAGATGACACGTTTGAAGCCGAACTGAACGATATGTATGCTGTTAGGAACGATATGTTTTACAAGGACGGGTCGGGAACGACGACAGTGGTCTCGCAGGATGATAATGAGACATATATTGTTCTGGTGTTCGGAACGAACTCTGAGGAAGCCACATCACATATGGATGAATTTGTGGGATATGTGTGCGGACATTACCGTGAAGAATATCCCGGCTGATCTCTGATAAATAAAAGTCCCCTCAATGCAATTGCATTGAGGGGACTCAGTTTTATGAAATGATAAGATCAGAACGTCATCTTATGCTGCGTCATCAACATCAATGATCTCTGAATCCTCTATCTCATCGACCGGCTTGTCAGTAACAACACCGTCGATGTTGTCTCTCTTTGCGCAGAAGGCGCAAAGGCGGGTCCTTCCTGCTGCTATGGCCTGTTCAACAGTACCGTATGTCAGGGTCTCGGACTGATTGAGAGCCTGGCAGTCTTCGCTGGTGTGATATACCTTTCCGAAAGGAGCCCAGTAGACATTCCCAGAAATGGTCGAGACTGCTGCATTCTTTTCCTCGAGAGAGACAGGGTTAAAGTCGTAGCTTGCGACTCCGCCGATAAGGAGAGCGATGATAGCGACGACAGTTGCAATGGTCTTCGTCTTCTTGTCGAGTTCCTTATTGTTCAGAAGCAGAACAATGAAGGGAACAAACGCAAGAACACATGCGATGACGCCCATATTGTTCCACAGCCAGAACTTTACGGGGTTCTTCTTGGAAGCGGGACTGATCTTGTTTGCTTTCTTCCACAGCTGTGCGCCGACTATAACGAGCGCGAGGTCAAGTACCAGCGCTATGATAAGCTGATACAAGAGAGGAAGAAAAGACCAGGTGATCTTTCCAGAGAAAATGAGGACCGCGACTATCTCAAGAGCGAGAGCCCCGAGCCAGCACAGAACAGCGCCGATCCTCAGGCCGGTAGCATTGCCGACAGGAGCAGCTTCCTTGGTTGTTCTTGTCCCCTTGGAGGCGGAATTCTTTTCTGCTTCCTTATTGGAGACTTCTTCACCGGTGGCTGCTGCGACTATTTTCTTTTCTTTTTTTTCAGCCATTTTGGTTACCTCTTATTTCATGACGATTACAAAAACTGCTTATAAATTATACCATTAATAAGGCTTCGGGCAATATTGCCTTTGGTGACCTTTTCTTGACATTGATATGGTTTAGGTTGATAATTTATGCAATAAAGCCAAAAAATCATGTAAAAAACGGAGAGCAATACAATATGGATATCAATTCTCTTACCAGCACGCTGCTCGGCGAGGAAAGCCTTGAAGGTGTTTCCAGAGCTACAGGGGCATCTACCGGAGATGTTCTGAATGTTCTGGCAGCAGCGCTTCCTTCACTTCTTTCCGGAGCAAGCGCACAGGCTAATTCCGCATCTACTTCCGCAGGTTTTGCCCATGCACTTCAGAGCCATGCGGCAAGCGATACAAGCAATCTGCTCGGGTTCCTGAGCAATGCAGACCTCAAAGACGGAGGAGCGATCATTTCTCACCTTCTCGGATCTCAGCAGGCAGCTACAACACAGCAGATCTCACAGCAGACCGGAGTGTCCAACAAGAAGACAGGACTTATCCTTGCATGCATCGCGCCTCTGCTTATGAGCCTTCTCGGAAAGACATCGCAGAGCCAGTCCAACAGCACGAATGTTACCGCAAACGCGGCCAGCGGCCTTATGAGCAGTCTTCTCGGAGGCGGAAATTCCTCAATGCTTACAGGTCTTCTTGGAAGTATCCTCGCAAGTGGTCTCGGCGCCGGCGCACAGCAGCCTGCTCAGCAGGTGCAGCAGGTAAAACCGGCACAGCAGACATCCTCGCTTGGAATGCTCGGAAATCTTCTCGGCGGACTGCTTGATGTAAACCCCAACAAGTTTATGCCTGCAGAAGACGAAGACAAGAAATAAATTACGATAATAAACCTGCACCGGTAAGCCGGATGTAACAGTCAACCATTAGATTTAGAGAGGTAATAACTATGGGTAAATTCGTGGTATTTAAAGGCAAAAACGATCAGTTCCGCTTTAATCTCAAAGCCGGCAACGGTGAGGTCATTGCCACAAGTGAGAGCTACTCCAGCCTTGCTTCGTGCCGCAACGGCATAGAGAGCGTCAGAAAGAATGCTCTTGCTCCGATCGAAGATCAGACAGCCGGAGAAGAAATCAAGAATCCGAAGTTCGAACTCTATCAGGATAAGGCCGGTGAATATCGTTTCCGCCTCAAAGCAGCAAACGGAGAGATAATAGCAGTCGGTGAGGGATATACCACGAAAGCCAACTGCAAGAACGGCATTGCATCCATAGGAAAGAACGCTCCGGATGCAGAAGTAGTGGAAGAAGAAGTCTGATCAGCAGTCAGTTCAATAATAAAACAGCAGGAACAATGTTCCTGCTGTTTTTTATTCTTAAGGTCAGATGCTGAAGGGTTCCCAGAGTTCTCCCGCCGAATTGGTCAGGCCGATGAAGGAGCCGTTCTCAGAATATGAGTAGTAGAAGCGGATATCTGAGTCAGTCTCCGCATCATGATAAAGCAGACGATGCGCGTTTTCCACATACCAGCTGCCCGGATATGCAGTGCCTTCATAATTGTCTTCTGCGGTGCCGTCGGTGTGAAGGATTATATACTCCTGAGGATATACAGTGCTGCGAAACGCCGATGAGGTCAGATCGTCAAACAATGATACATAGTCACCTCTGACATAGTACTCCTCTGAAATGGTATCGAAGGCAGTAAAGGGGTCAGTAAAAACGAGATCGAACTCTTTTTCAGAGCCGGGCTCATTTGTGACGTGCATCTCTGACACCAGGATAGAGGAATCGGAGGAACTTCTTCCGGGTGCAGCTTCAGTGCCGGCATCAAAAAAGGATATGGTCAGTAACCCTTCTTCATCTGGCTGTACGGTGAAGAAGGGATTGTCCTTTTTCCCGTCCAGAAACCAGCTCTCGCCGAGAGTATTCTCAGTATAGCCCCAGCTCCATTTGTCGTCTGCAGGGTCGATGACCGGATCAATACGGTCCGTGTTTCCGGACGGAGGAGACGGTTTGTTGGGGTCTATCTCCGAAACGGGTTTGACGACATCACATGAACTGAGGATCAGCATGAGCGCTGTCAACAGCGCAAGGAACGCAGATATCTTCTTCATCAGACTTTACCTTTTTTCTGCTCTGTGACGACCCTGATAGCTTCTTCGACCTTTGTCATTGCATCCTCTATAAGAGAAGACGTGCTCATATCGCGGACACCTGCGATCAGAGTCTCACATCTGTTAAGAGGCAGCAGCACACGAAATGCAGGGCTTTGTCCAACTGCACAGGCCATATCAGGAGTGACCTCTCCCATAAGAGCATCAGCCAGAACGATCCCGACCGGACCTACGATTATATCAGCGTTCCGGCATGCGACTCTTACGGCATTCTCGCCTGTGGCAGCAGTTATACCGGAATTCTTTAGCATATTCATTGTTGCCGCGCTGTTTGTACCAACAGCGTGTATGGTGGCATCAGGAAATCTGTCAGAGATAGAACGTATCAGCTCTCTGCCCAGATTGCCACCTTGTCCGTCTATGACGAGAATGTGCATCTTTTTCCCCCGTTATTCTGAATGTATAGAACTATTTTATCACAATCATTCATTATAGAACGATACAGGTTCGCATCCGACAACAAGCTGCTAAATGATAAAAAAAGACAGACCGGCTTCAAACCAGCTGATCTGCCTGTGCATCTTCATCTCCGTAATCGGATCATGCGTTATTATTAGCGGCTCCGAAGCGAATCAGATGCTGCTTTATCGCGGAAAACGCTTCGTCGCTGATGACGTGCTCTATGCGGCACGCATCCTCGGCGGCACATCTTGGATCCACGCCCAGCGATGAAAGGACTTCTGTGAGCACATGATGCCTTTCATATATCTTTTCTGCTATGTTTCTGCCGCGTTCAGTCAGAGCGATATGGCCGTTGCTTCCGACTACTATGTGTCCTTCGGAATTCAATTTCCCGACTGCTCTGCTTACCGAAGCCTTGGAGTAACCGAGACGGGATGCGATATCAGTAGCTCTCACTGTATTGTTTTCTTTTCCGAGTATAAGTATGGTCTCGAGGTACATCTCTCCCGATTCTCTCATGCCGTTGCTCCTTGTGATTGGTTTCATCATGATCTGATGCAGGGGACCGTGACATCTGTCACAGGTTGCCCTCACCATAGAAAAAGTATAGCAACACTCGATAAAAGTCAAGTTACCCAAAGGTAAGTTATGCTGAATTATATCAGGATTCGCTTCGGATTGAAACAATGTCAAAGTTTCAAAATCGTGCAAAATAAAGGAAATATGGTATGATCTGTTGACAAGCTAGTAATTGCTAACTATAATAGGGCACGGTTAGCAATGGGTAACAAGTGTTGACAGGAGGAGGTTTTGCATGATGCCGCTTGGTTTTGCGACGACAGGCGAAGATAACGTAATCCAAAGGGTCGGTGGAAATCCCGAGATGAAAAAGCATCTTGAAGATATGGGTTTCGTCACCGGAGGGATCGTGCGTGTAGTTGCAGAGATGGGGGGCAACCTCATCGTTGATGTCAAAGACACCCGGATCGCTATCAGTCGTGAGATGGCACAGAAAATAATGATCTGAAACAACTGAAAAGGAGTAAGAAACCAAATGAAGACACTCAGAGACGTCAGGATCGGAGATACTGTCAAGACCGTAAAGCTCCATGGAGAAGGCGCTGTAAAGCGCAGGATCATGGATATGGGCATTACACGCGGGACAGAGATCTATGTGCGTAAGGTAGCGCCGCTCGGAGATCCCATAGAAGTGACTGTCCGCGGTTATGAGCTCAGTATTCGCAAGGCGGATGCGGAAATGGTTGAAGTCGAGTAAAAACAACTTGAAACGCTGTTATTTACATCACTGAGTTAGAAACATCTAACTGGAGTGATGAAAGAGAGGAGATCAAATGAGTATCAGAATTGCCCTGGCAGGCAACCCGAACAGCGGAAAGACAACGCTGTTCAATGCACTGACCGGTTCCAACCAGTTCGTAGGAAACTGGCCGGGAGTCACGGTCGAAAAAAAGGAAGGAAAACTCAAGAAGCACGATGATGTGGTGATCACGGACCTTCCCGGCATCTATTCGCTGTCTCCTTACACGCTTGAAGAAGTCGTGGCCAGAGACTACCTGATAGAAGAAAGACCGGATGCGATCCTCAACATCGTCGACGGGACCAATCTGGAGAGAAACCTCTATCTGACCACTCAGCTTACCGAGCTCGGTATTCCTGTTGTGGCGGCCATCAATATGATTGATGTCGTCAGGAAGAACAAGGACAAGATCGATGTCAAAGAACTCTCCCGTCAGATCGGATGCGAGTTTGTCGAGATCTCTGCGCTTAAAGGAGAAGGTGTACAGGAAGCAGCAGAGGCTGCCATAAAAGCTGCCAAAGGTGGAAAGACAGTTCCTCAGCATACATTCTCCGGAGTAGTCGAGCATGCGCTGGCACACATTGAAGAAGCGGTTCTTCATGATATGCCTGAGGAAAGACAGAGATGGTATGCCGTAAAGATATTTGAGAGAGACTCGAAGGTGCTTGAGGAGCTTCACATTCCCGAAGACAAGATGGCACATATCGAGAACGATATCAAAAATGCGGAAAAAGAACTTGATGATGACGCTGAGAGCATTATCACCAACGAACGCTATGTCTATATCGGGTCTGTCATAAAAGCCTGTCTGAAAAAGCACAGCAACACCAAGATGACGGTATCAGACAAGATCGACAGAGTGGTCACGAACCGCTGGCTCGGTCTTCCCATTTTCGCACTGGTCATGTTCCTGGTCTATTATCTGTCCATGGCACCGAATGCTATCGGAACAAGACTGACGGACTGGGCAAATGACGGACTGTTCGGAGATGGATGGCACCTGTTCGGGATAGGATCTGCTGCCTATGAGGAAGTTGCGGAAGAATACGGTGATGCCGCAAATGTAATAGATGCATTCGTCGGTCTTGATGAAGAATATACTCTTCAGACGGTTAAGAATGCAGTTTCTGAAGTTGCGCCGGGATCGACCGCCGATTATGTTATCGAAGACGAAGAAACTCTCGCGACAGAGGAAGTAACATATACGTATGACGAGCTGCAGGAAGCTGTCAAGGTGTTTGAAAAGTACAATGCGGAAGAACCGGATCCTGCTGATTACGGTGTGTGGGTCCCCGGTATACCCGGACTGGTTGAGAACGCACTTGATTCAGCCGGAGTAGCTGACTGGCTCAAGGGTCTTATCCTGGACGGAATCGTTGCCGGCGTCGGCGCGGTGCTTGGATTCGTGCCTCAGATGCTTGTGCTGTTCCTGCTGCTTGCATTCCTCGAATCCTGCGGCTATATGGCCAGGATCGCGTTCGTTCTGGACAGGATATTCCGCAAGTTCGGTCTTTCCGGAAAATCTTTCATCCCGATGCTTGTGGGTACAGGATGCGGAGTTCCCGGAATCATGGCTTCCAGAACGATCGAGAACGAAAGAGACCGCAGGATGACCATAACGACAACGACATTTATACCCTGTGGAGCCAAGGTCCCGTTTATAGCAATGATCGCAGGAGCGCTTTTCGGGGGATCCGCATGGGTCTCGGTAAGCGCATACTTTATCGGTATGGCTGCCATCATTATCTCCGGAATCATCCTCAAGAAGACTAAGATGTTCTCCGGGGAGCCCGCGCCTTTCGTAATGGAGCTGCCTGCATATCATATGCCCAGAGTCTCAGACGTACTTCGTTCCATGTGGGAGAGAGGCTGGTCATTCATCAAGAAGGCAGGTACGGTCATTCTTCTTTCTACGATATTTGTATGGTTCACCACTTATTTCGGATTTGCAGACGGCACTTTCAGAATGCTGGAAGAGGATGAGATCGATTCCTCGATCCTTGCAACTATAGGCAACGCTATCGCGTGGATATTTGCGCCTCTTGGCTGGGGCAACTGGCAGGCTACCGTTGCGTCCTTCACCGGACTGGTCGCCAAAGAAAACATCGTAGGTACGATGGGAATACTTTATGGCGGCGGAGATATGAGTGTATATGCTGCGCTTGCTGCCAGCTTTACCAAGATTACCGCGTTCTCGTTCCTTGTGTTCAACCTGCTTTGCGCTCCCTGCTTTGCGGCTATCGGAGCCATCAAAAGAGAGATGAACAACGCAAAGTGGACCTGGTTCGCTGTCCTGTATCAGTGCGGATTCGCTTATGCCATCGCACTGATGATCACTCAGTTCGGCAATATCTTCACCGGAAACGTCAATATAGTCGGCCTTGTTGCGGCTGTAGCTATTCTTGCGTATATGGTCTATATGCTGTTCTTCAAGAAGTATAAAGAAGCTACTGAAAGAGCAGATGCCTGATTGTCTGGCAAAGGGGGTTAGATTATGGTCGATTGGCTGTTATCTCAATTGTCCACCATTATTGTGCTGCTGTTACTTGCAGCTGTTGTCGCCGCGATAATCGTTTCGATGGCGAGAGACCGAAAAAACGGGGTGTCCTCCTGTGGCTGTGGCTGCAGTTCCTGCCCCATGCATGACAAATGCCATTCGGCAGGACTGCAAAGGACAGAGAAAAAGGCGTGATCTTCCCCTCTATAGAAAAGATCCTTCCCGAGCCGTTAGGTGAGGGAAGGATCTTTTTTAATAATATGTGTCAGTATCCAAGTTTTTTATCAACGACATTTTTGAGCGGTTCGCCTTTGCAGAAATGCTCAAGATTCTCAAGAAGGATCTCAGACACCCTGTCTCGGTTTCCTTCCAGCATACCGGCGACATGGGGGGTTATGATTACATTGTCTAATCCCCAAAGCTCATTTTCTCCGTTTAGGGGTTCCGGATCGGTGACATCAAGTCCTGCGCCGGAGAGCTTACCGTTTTTTAGGGCTTTGACCAGCGCCGCGGTGTCTACGGATACTCCCCTTCCGGCATTTACAAGCACGGCCCCGTCTTTCATCAGAGCTATCCTGCGCGCGTCGATCATCCCTCTGGTGGGATCTCCGCCGGGAACGATCATCGCAAGTATATCAGCGCGGGGAAGAACAATGTCCAGCTGATCCAGAGAATACTGTTCATCGAAGTATTCCGGCATCGGTTTGTCGGGATTCCTGCGTACGCCGATGACGAAGCAGCCGAGGCCTTTCATCTGCCTTGCATAGTTGGTGCCGATATTTCCCATTCCAAGGACCAGAACAGTGGAGCCTTCAATCTGGCGCGCATTCCTTGAGCCTCTGAGCCAGGTCCTGGAGAACTGGCTTCGGGAATACATCGGGAGATTCTTCATAACGGAAAGAGTCAGGGCAGTCATGTGCTCGGAAACGGCGACACCGTAGCCTCCGACAGCATTGGTAAGGATGACGTTTTCCGGAAGTACAGGGGGAGACAGATAGCGATCGACTCCGGCGGACTGCGTCTGCAGCCACTCGAGTTTCTCAGCGTACGGCATAAGACGAGGCGGAAGATGTCCCAGAACAGCGCTAACATCCTTTACATCATCGGCATCGATGTCTGCTTCACCTTTTGCGGCATTTCCCTTAAAGATGAGTTCGTATTCATTCGGATCCGCGACGGCAAGCATCTTCTCACGGAAATCGTCATCGACGGTCATAGTGACAAGTATCTTCTTCATGTTTTTTCTCCTTTTTTTTAAGTATCTCATAGAAACTCTGCATTGTATATGAGCAGAGATGCCTAAAAATAACGATAAGCTTTTATTGAGGGTACCATGTCAATTTGATATCATTTTTCTTGAGATCGATATAAGGAGAAGAGATATGGCTGAAGAAAAAAGGGTAATCGTGCATCCTGCAGGAGAAGTCATCGATTTTGAAACGCAGTTTGAATACAACCCTGCAATAGCCGGAGAACCAGAAAAAGTCGGACGCTTTGAGCGTGTTGATTATTTCACCGAGGTGTACGAGGATGGAAAAAAACATCCCAAGTACTGCAATGTTTATCTCCCCTGGTGCTATGATCCGCAGGATAAGGATAGAAAGTACAATGTCATGTACTACCAGCACGGCAATACCTGCGATCCTGATATCTTCACTACAGAGGAGGGGAAAAAGACTATAGACTGTCTCTTTGACTCGGGTGAGATAGAACCGTGCATCATGGTTTTTACTACATATTATTTTGATGTCACTAAGGATATAGAGACCAGAAAAACGACGGGAGATGTCCCGGCTGGTGACGGAAACTACGGGGGAGGAAGTATAGTTCCCAACTTCTACAGGGAGATCGTTGAAGACGTGATCCCCGCGGTGGAACTCAGATACAATACCTGGCTTGCCGATGCTTCGGATGCGGCTAAAAAAGCCTCAAGAGATCACCGGGGATTCAGCGGTTACTCCAGAGGAGCGGTTTGCACCTGGTATATACTTCATAATGACTTTGAGTATTTCCGCTACTATGCGCCGATGAGCTGCATGACAACAGCGGGACTCGCGCTGAATGCGGAAAAAACTCCCGAACAGGTGACCAATTATATCACGGAACCTATCATAAACCACCCTGATCTGCCGTTTTTCATATTTGCCAGCAACGGACATCCGAATGATGTCTCAGCTATGACGGAGCAGATGCGGTATGTTCCGAAAGCCGACGTGTTCTCCTACGGAAAAGACCCGGAGACCAATAATTTCTATTTTGCGCTGTCGGAGTTCAGGCACACTGATATGCTTGCACCGTACTATTTCTACAATTCGCTTAAAGTACTGTTCAAATAATACATCCGGTATAGTCTCGGAGGTTTTTATGGCAGCCTCGAAGAAAAGATATTTTGATTTCTCATATCTTCCGGTTATATTCACGCTGGCGTGGCCGACTATGCTGGAAGAGATCCTGAGCACTGCAGTGCAGTATATAGATACAGCCATGGTGGGCAGTCTCGGAACGAAGGCTACGGCAGCGGTAGGATCCACATCAACGGTAAACTGGCTGGTATACAGCACGGTCTATGCTTTAGGTGTCGGTTTCCTCGCTTATATCTCCCAGGCAATGGGAAGAGGGGATTCTGACAGGGTGAAGAAGGCAGTGATGCAGGCTATGATAACTGCTGCGGTAATGGGGACCGTCTTTACAGTTCTGGTGCTCAGTGTCAGCAAGGCAGTTCCTGTATGGATGAACGTTGACGAGGAAATAAGGGATCTGGCTGCAAGATACTTCTTTGTCCTGTATCTCCCAATGCTTCCCAGGACGGCGAATATGATACTGGGAACGGTTTTAAGGGCTTCAGGAGACACTAAGACGCCGATGAGAGTCGGACTGTCCATGAACGCGATAAATCTGGCTTTGAACATGATTCTTATCAAACCGACCAGGGTCGTGAGTTTTCTCGGAAAAGAGTTCACCGTGTTCGGAGCGGGAATGGGAGTAATCGGGGCGGCAACAGCAAGCGCGGTATCGTATCTTTACGGAGGAATAGCGATAGTGATCAGCATCTTCCGCCATGAAGAGATATCTCCAAAAGGGCTGCCTGTACGAATAGAGTGGGAGATAATGGGACCCTGCCTTAAAACGGCCATCCCGAATATGTTCCAGCGTTTCGGCTCGTCACTGGGATATGTGGTATTTGCATCCATGATCAATTCCCTCGGAGGAATCTCAACGGCAGCACACACCATTGCCAACACGGTTGAATCCGCTTTCTATATCCCCGGATTCGGAATGATGGCGGCTGCCGCTACGCTCACAGGAAATGCCATCGGAGCAGGAGATAAAGAAAAGCTCCACAGCATCTCAAGGATGACGATACTCTGCGAAGTCGTTATGATGGTGTTTACCGGAAGTCTGCTGTTCATTTTCGCACCAAAGATGGTGGGTATATTCAGTAAGGATGCCGAAGTCATCGCATTGTGCTCTACAGTGCTCAGGATGGTGGCATGTTCTGAACCATTCTTCGGTGTATCGAATGTACTGGAAGGAATGCTTCAAGGAGCAGGTGATACCAAGTTCTCATTTGCGGTCAATATCATAGCGATCTGGACAGTCAGGATCCTCGGAACATTCATCTGTACGAGACTGCTGGGACTCGGGCTTGAAGCAGCATGGGCATGCATGATAGCGCACAATATGACGACGTTCCTGTGTTATACCGTCTATTATCGAAGAGGAAAATGGGCGCATCCTATTCCGGAGGCAGCCTGAAAGGGGAGCGGTTATGAGCAAAGTACTCATTATTCATACGGGCGGCACTATCGGTATGACCAGGACAGAAAGAGGATACGAGCCGAACGGTGAGGTCTTCCGTTCCGCCATATATAACCTCAAGGATCTGAAAGCTGATGATATCCCGCTGTGGGATCTGGTAGAGACAGAGCCTCTGTTGGATTCAAGCCGGATGTCGGTCATTGAGTGGAACAAAATAGGAAAATTGATAGCTGACAGCTATGAGGAATATGACGGTTTTGTCGTCCTTCACGGGACAGATACGATGGCGTATACCGCATCCGCCATGTCCTTTATGCTGTGCGGGTTGGATAAGCCTGTTATACTGACAGGATCTCAGATCCCGCTGTTTGAGACGAGAAGTGACGGAAGGGACAATCTCATTACCTCACTAATGATCGCCGGGTCAGGAAAAGTTCACGAGGTGTGTATATATTTCGGAGGACTGCTTCTGAGAGGAAACAGGACGACAAAGTATTCTGCAGACGGTATGCAGGCGTTCAGATCTCCGAATTACCCGCCGCTGGCTACAGCAGGGATCTCGATACAGTATAACGAGACTGCGATGAGAAAAGCGGAAGGTGTGCCGTTCCGGTGTGTCCGGCTCAGAGAGATCCCGATCGGTGTACTCAAGGTTTTTCCGGGAATAAGATTCGAACTCTTCAGATCCATGTTTACAGGGACGCTTAAGGGTGTCGTCCTGGAAACATTCGGGTCAGGCAACATACCTGATGACAATAACGTACTTGCTTCAATAACGGCAGAAAAAGGTGCAGAGGATACGGTGACAGTAGTCTGTTCCCAATGTCCTCAGGGAACGGTCAATATGAGCGCATACGAAGCAGGAAGCATGCTCAGGCAGATCGGCGCAGCCAGCGGAAGAGACATGACCACGGAAGCAGCTGTAGCGAAACTATATTATCTGTTCAGTACATGCAGCGAGACAGCCGCTGTAAAGGAACTCATCGAGAAAGACCTGAGAGGAGAACTGACTGAGCTGGATTGATTTGCAGCAGCTTTGACCTGAATAAAAAGAAAACCCGTTCTCTTAAGAGAACGGGTTTTTGGTGACCCGGACGAGAATCGAACTCGTATTACCGCCGTGAAAGGGCGGTGTCTTAACCGTTTGACCACCGGGCCTGGTAGCGGATGTAGGATTCGAACCAACGACACCCCGGGTATGAACCGAGTGCTCTAGCCAACTGAGCTAATCCGCCATATCTGTCAAAATTGACGCATTGATTATTTTATAGTATGGGATTTGAATTGTCAACGAAAAAATAAAGGTGTTCAGACGCTTTGACCGCACATCACACAGCACAAAGCCCGGAACCGATTCGTTCCGGGCTTTAATTATTCCACTATATTGCGTTGCGTATAATAACGATTATAATATACCGCTGGTTATAAGAGTATCAGCCGATGAATTCCTGACCTCCCATGTAGAGACGAAGCGCCTCGGGGATCCTGATCCTTCCATCTTCAAGAAGATTGTTTTCAAGGAATGCGATGAGCATTCTCGGAGGAGCCACACAGGTGTTATTTAGAGTGTGTGGGAAGTACGTGCCGTTCTCTCCCCTGACTCTGATCTGCAGACGCCTGGCCTGAGCATCGCCGAGGTTGGAGCAGCTTCCGACCTCAAAATACTTCTTCTGTCTCGGACTCCAGGCTTCGACATCACAGCTCTTTACCTTTAGGTCGGCGAGGTCGCCGCTGCAGCACTCAAGTGTGCGTACAGGGATATCCAGGGTGCGGAAGAAATCGACCGTGTTCTGCCAAAGTCTGTCATACCACATCATACTGTCCTCAGGCTCGCAGACCACGACCATTTCCTGTTTCTCGAACTGGTGGATCCTGTAGACTCCGCGCTCCTCGATGCCGTGCGCACCGACTTCCTTGCGGAAACAGGGACTGAAACTGGTGAGGGTCTGGGGAAGTTCGCTCTTTTCGAGTATCTGGTCAATAAATTTGCCGATCATGGAGTGCTCACTGGTGCCGATGAGGTACAGATCTTCTCCTTCGATCTTGTACATCATATTCTCCATTTCGGAAAAGCTCATAACGCCGTTTACGACGTTCCCTCTGATCATATAAGGCGGGATGTAGTACGTGAAACCGCGACCGATCATAAAGTCGCGTGCATAACTGAGAATGGAGGAGTGGAGTCTCGCGATATCTCCCTTGAGGTAATAGAAACCGTTGCCGCTGGTCCTTCTCGCTGAATCCAGATCGATTCCGTCAAGTCTTTCCATGATATCGACATGATACGGTATCTCGTAATCCGGAACGAAAGGATCGCCGAACTTTTCTATCTCAACATTTTCACTGTCGTCTTTTCCTATCGGCACACTGTCATCTATGATCTGAGGAATGACCATCATGCGCTTGCGGATCTCTTCCTCGAGAGTGCCTTCGCTCTCCTCTAGTTCCTCAAGCTCATGTGCGATAGCGGCTACCTGCTTCTTGACCTCTTCCGCTTCGTCTTTCTTTCCCTGGCCCATAAGCGCGCCGATCTGCTTGCTTATCTGGTTGCGCTGGCTTCTGAGTTCGTCACAGCGGGACCTGGCGTTTCTGAACTGCCTGTCCAGGTCCAGAACTTCATCGACGAGAACCAGCTTCTCATCCTGAAACTTTTTCTTGATGTTTTCCCTTACGAGGTCGGGATTGGTTCTGATCAGTCTGATGTCTATCATATTGGCCTATTTATCTCCTCCAAGTTTATTAGCAAAATCAAATAGCTGCTCTTTAGAGTAGAAATCCAGAGAGAGCGTTCCCTTGCCGTCCGTATACTTCACCTTGACATTTACGCCGAGAGCGTTCTTGAGCGCAAGTTCTACTTCGCTTGCGACGGGATCGGACAAGGTTTTGGGTCTTACCGGTTTCTCTGCAGATCTTGCAAGTCTCTCGGCTGCCCTGACAGAAAGATTCTTATCTGAAACAAGGGCGGCAACGCGCTGCCTTATCTCGTCGTCCTGTATGCCCAGAATAGCTTTGGCGTGCCCGGATGTGATCCTGCCTTCCCTGAGCATGGTCAGTATCCCGTCCGGGAGAGTCAGGAGTCTCATGGCATTTGCCACGGTGGACCGTGACTTTCCCACTTTGGATGCTATCTGTTCCTGAGTCCAGCCCTGGGTATCTGCCAGCTGTCTGTAACCTTCCGCTTCTTCAACAGGGTTGAGATCTTCTCTCTGCAGGTTTTCAACCAGTGCGACGCTGAACGCTTCAGCATCGGACATTTCTTTTATGATAACGGGAACCGAGTCGAGTCCCGCAAGCCTCGCAGCCCGCCACCTGCGCTCGCCTGCAACTATCCTGTACGAGCCGCCGGCTACCGGGCGGACAAGGATGGGCTGCAGAACACCGTGTTCCCTTATGGAATCTGCAAGTTCCGAAAGCGATTCATCAGAGAAGACCTTACGGGGCTGAGTCCTGTCCGGATTTATCTCGGATACCGGCAGTACGGACGAGCTGTCGGAAGATACGGAATTATCAACAAAGATGGCGTCCAGACCTTTGCCCAGACCGCCCTGTCTCTTGGCCATTTCATACCTCCCTGCTGTTATTCTTTATTATCTCGGAAGCCAGGTCATCGTAGGCAAGAGCGCCTTTTGAATGAGGATCGTAATATCTGATAGGCTTTCCGTAACTCGGAGCTTCCGATATCCTGACGTTTCGCGGAACTACGGATGAAAACACCTTTCCCGGGAAGAATTTTTTGACTTCATCCACTACCTGAAGTGTCAGGTTAAGCCTGGAGTCATACATCGTCACAAGGACGCCTTCTATCTCGATGAAGGGGTTGTACAGCCTTTTTACAGACCGGACACTGCTCATTAGCTGGGAAAGGCCTTCGAGCGCATAATACTCGCACTGTATGGGGATAAGTATGCTGTCGCATGCATTCAGACCGTTCAGAGTAAGAAGTCCCAGGGAAGGAGGGCAGTCTATGAGAATGAAGTCAAAGTCCTTTTTGTGCTGAAGTATCGCATCCTTTAGGCGGAATTCCCTTCTTTCGGCATCTACGAGCTCAAGTTCCGCTCCGGCGAGGTCTATGCTGGATGGGATCACAGAGACACCATCATACTGGGACGGAACGATGCATTCTTCAAAACCGGCATCGCTGTTAAGCAGCTGATACACGGATCGGACCACACTGCGCTTGTTGATGCCCAGCCCGCTTGTGGCATTGCCCTGCGGGTCTGCATCGATCAGCAGCACGCTCTTGTCCTGGGCTCCGAGAGCCGCAGCAAGGTTGACGGCTGTTGTCGTCTTACCAACGCCGCCCTTCTGGTTTGCAATAGCGATAATCTTGCCCATGTCCTACCGAATGTTCCACGTGGAACACTTTTGTTCCTGTTTCTAGATTGCTTCCTAATAATATCGCAATCAAAAATAAAAGGCAACGAAGCAAAAACCTGCAGTTTAGGCAAAAAATGAGACAAACATATGTTCCACGTGGAACAATTCAAATCAACAGCATCTGATATAATGGGACGTGTGATAAGTTCTGATGCTGCCCGGAATTAAAGGAAAGAGGGAAGATATGCCTTTTGAGATAATCCGAAATGATATTACCAGGGTCAAGGCTGACGCTATAGTCAACACTGCAAACCCGCGGCCTGTCATAGGGTCGGGAACCGATACGGCCATACACATGGCTGCCGGTCCTGAGTTGCTGGAAGCGCGGAAAAGGGTGGGCGACATCGCCGAAGGAGATTCAGCGCAGACGCCGGCGTATGGACTGAACGCAAAATATGTCATACACACGGTGACTACGGGGTGGATAGACGGGGAACACGGCGAGGAGGACATCCTCAGAAAGGCATACGGTTCAGCACTTTCTCTGGCAGATGAGCTTGGCTGCAAAAGTGTAGCCTTCCCTCTTCTGTCTACAGGTTCATACGGGTTTCCCAAAGAGCTTGCCATGTCAGTGGCAATACAGGCTTTCACAGATTTTCTTATGTCCCATGATATGAGGATAATTCTTGCGGTCTTCAATAAAGAGGCTTATTCTCTGGCCGGTTCTCTGTTCGATGATGTAAGAAGCTATGTTGACGATAACTACGTAGAAAAGAGATCCCGCGCAGAAAGACGGGAGAGCATACGCCCGTGGCGCCGCAGAAAACCGGACATGGCGATGACAGGCGCGGCACTGCCCGGTTCGCGTGATATGGCTAAGGAAGATTTAGAGGCTGATAGATCAGAAGCATATGAAGCCTCGAAAGAAGAAGGAGCATTCTTCAACGCGGTCTCTGACTTTAACCTGACAGCGGAGATGTCGGAACTGTCACTTGAAGATATAATGCGGCGCAAAGAATCTTCTTTCGTAGAATATCTGCGTGATCTCATCAAAGAAAAGGGCATAAATGAACCCGTAGTGTACGGCAGGGCAGGCATGAGCAGGCAGCTATTCAACAAGATCATAAATAACTTTGATTATCAGCCGACCAAAAGGACTGTCTACCAGTTGATTATAGGGTTGCAGCTTGACCTGGAGCAGGCGGTAAAGCTTATGAACAAAGCAGGCTACTCAATAACTCGCAGCAACAAGATGGATCTGATGATGGAGTATTTCATCATTAACCGCAGATACAACACTATAGAGATAGATGTTGCGCTGGTGGATGCCGGACTGAAGCCGCTGACCAGGGGATGAAAGGGGGGATGAGACGGATGATTTGGGAACACTCCTGCGGAGCAGTCCTGTATACGCTAAAAGACGGCGAGCCCTATTACGTCGTCGTGCAGCAGAAGGCGGGAAACTACAGCTTTCCGAAAGGACATATGGAGGAGGGTGAGACAGAGATCGAGACCGCCCGCCGCGAGATAACCGAGGAGACCGGACTGACAGCCGTTTTTCTGGAAGGATTCCGGGAAGAGGAAGAGTACGGTATCGCCGGAAATCCCGGTGCCAGAAAGAGAGTGACTTATTATCTTGCCGAGGTCGAAGGAGGATCCTTCTCTGGAATGAGGGGAGAGATCCTGCAGGTCAGGCTCCTTCCGTATGAAGAAGCCATAAGGGTTTTTGACAGACCTGCCACCCGAATGATATTGACAAAGGCAAATGACATTCTAATTGGACGAACGAACAGGGAAACGTAAATGGAACTCAGAGCTTCGCATGAAAAGATGATAGAGGCCGTTCTGGAGAAAGCCCGGAGATGCTGCCCGGACGGGCTTGACCTTCTGGGGGTATACGGATCAGCAGCTACGGGGGACATGCATGAAAAGTCCGATCTGGATCTTCTCATCGTGCCTTCCGGGGAGGAAACCGGGCGGCGGCTCGCCCGGACATTCATACTGGATGACGAGCAGGTGGGATACGATCTGTACTGCACTTCCTGGGAAGCACTGGAAAGCGACGCAGAATGCATTCATTCACAGCTCGGCAAGCTTATGGACTCCATTATCGTTTTTGAGAAGAACGGTTCTGTCAGGGATCGGCTTGAAGCGCTAAGGAGCAAAGCATCCCGCATCCTCGCCTCTGATGAAAGGTTCCGGAAAGCCCGTGAAGCATCCGAAAGGATGCGCATGCCGTATGCGGACGCTCTGCTGTCCGGGATCATGGCCGAGAAAAGAGCCTATGCGGCTTATGTTATCTCGCTGAGCCTTGACGCGGTAATGCTTTATAACGGCAGGTATTTCAGAAGAGGGACCAAAAGGACTTTTGAGGAGCTGGAAGGACTGTCCCTGCCGGAAGGCTTCAGGGATGCCGTAAACGCGGTGATACAGGCCGGGGACAGTGAAAGCATCGATGCCGCGCTGACCCGGCTCGTCAGGTCCGTGCTCTCATTTACCGGGACAGAGGAGCAGAGACCCGTGCCTGACGGGGAAAGCCTGAGGGGAACATACGAGGAGATGGTCTCCAACTGGCGCAACAAGATGACCGAGGCTGCGGAGAACCGGGACGCATTCTCATCCTTCATGAACATGGCCTCGTTGCAGTTCATGCTGGCGGGCATCGCCGGGAATGCGGATATCCCCGAGTTTCATGTCATGAAGGATTTCAGAGCAGATGATCTCGGGAAAAACGCAAAAGCATTCGACGGAATTCTGGAGGAGTATCTTCTTGAATATGAAAAAGCAGGGATGAAGCCTCTAATATACGGAAACATTGATGAATTCGTAAGAGAATATCTCGGAGGAAACTTATGATAAGGATCATGAAAGCCCGGCAATGCCGGGCTTATAAAATGTAAAACTGCAGTTGACAAAAGATCCTTTCGTCACTGGTATCATCATACCGGAACAAGACGAAAGGAGTTTTGAATATGAACAAGGAACTTACTGAAATGGTTTTCATCCTGGACCGCAGCGGGTCCATGGCAGGCCTGGAGGATGACACAATCGGCGGATTCAACGCCATGGTGAAGAAACAGCAGAAGGAAGAAGGTAACGCTCTGCTCTCTGCGGTGCTGTTCTCCGACTCGAGCGCTGTCATTTATGACAGAGTCGATATCGGAAAGGTCGAGCCTATGACCGACAGACAGTATCAGGTAGGAGGCTGCACAGCGCTGCTGGATGCGGTAGGAGAGGCCATTCGCCACATAAGGAATGTCCACAAGTACGCAAGGGAAGAGGACAGACCAGCAAAGACCGTCTTCGTGATAACGACCGACGGGATGGAAAACGCAAGCCGCGAATACGATTACAGGAAGGTGAGCGGCATGATCAAGGAGCAGCAGGAGAAGGGATGGGAGTTTCTATTCCTCGGGGCAAACATCGATGCGATTGCTGCTGCGAAGGAGATCGGCATCAGAGAAGACAGGGCTGTGCAATACGAGGCAGATTGTGAGGGAACAGAACTGAACTTCGAGGTGGTGAGCAAAGCGCTGGGATCCATAAGAAAAAGGGAAGTCCTGGACGCTTCATGGAAAGCAGATATCGAAACATATCGCGCGAAGAAGAAATAACGTTCGGATCATAAGGAACTGCGAATCGGCTGTAACAGGCCGGTCCGCAGTTCTTTTATATAAAGGTAACAAACAGACTAATCTCATAATGTATAATTAAAGGGATTGACAGAAAACAGAGGAACCAATGCTAGAACTCAGAAACATAATAAAGGACTATCCTGCCGGAGGAGATACAGTACACGCGCTTAAAGGCATCAATCTGTCGTTCCGGAGCAAGGAATTTGTCTCTATCCTCGGTCCTTCCGGCTGCGGAAAGACGACGATGCTCAACATAATCGGCGGATTAGACGGTTATACATCAGGCAATCTGATAATTAACGGGAAATCGACAAAAGAATACAAGGACAAGGACTGGGACACTTACAGGAACCACTCGATAGGGTTTGTTTTCCAGAGTTATAACCTGATTCCTCACCAGACTGTGCTGAAGAACGTTGAGCTTGCGCTGACCCTGTCCGGAGTGAAAGGACCCAGCAGGAAGCAGCGGGCGGCGGAAGCGCTTGCAGCGGTAGGCCTTGCTGATCAGCTCAATAAGAGGCCTTCCGAGATGTCGGGAGGGCAAATGCAGAGGGTCGCTATAGCCAGAGCGCTCGTCAATGATCCCGAGATAATTCTTTTGGACGAACCGACCGGAGCGCTTGATACAGAGACAGGTATCATGATCATGGAGATCCTCAAAAAGGTCGCTTCGGATCGTCTTGTGATCATGGTCACCCATAACCCGGAGCTTGCGGAAAGATATTCGACCAGGATCATAAGAATGCTGGACGGAAGGATCATAAGCGACAGTAAACCGCTCAGCCGGGAAGAGATCGAGGACGAAAAGAAAATAGAGTCCCTGAAGGCAGCTGCTGATGCAAAAAAGAAGATACCCAGAATGAGCTTTCCGACCGCATTCGGTTTGTCCCTGAACAACCTGTTTACAAAGAGGGGAAGGACGATACTGACCGCCTTTGCGGGAAGCATAGGGATCATCGGTATAGCGCTTATTTATGCCGTTTCCCAGGGGACGGAGAACTATATAGATACCGTACAGCAGGATGCATTGTCCTCGTATCCCCTTACGATAACGGCAGAGACGGCTGATATGGCGACGATGATGACTGCCTTTGCCGCAATGAACAAGGCAAACGAGGAGGTCACACAGGCCGGACTGATAGAGGAGGTCCAGGTAACAGCAGACATACTTCAGGGTATCGGTACAAACGACCTGAGATCCTTCAAGACATATCTTGAAGACGGCTATGAAGAAATAAAGGAAGACGTCAACACAGTCAGATATACATATTCCGTGTCTCCCAGAGTCTATACGATTGATATAAACGGAGATCTTCTCAGAGTAAACCCAAGCAGCGTGATGAGAGGGATGACTGGGGGAATGTCGTTCGGGTCATTCATGGGCGGAGGTTTGTTCAGCGAGATGCTGGACGATCCGGAACTGATCGGCAGTCAGTATGAGATCGTCTCCGGAAGGCTTCCGGAGAAATACGATGAACTGCTCATAGTCCTGACAGACAAGTCTCACGTTACGGATTTTCTGGAATACTCAATAGGACTGAAAGACCCGGAAGAGCTCAGGAAGATGATAAAGAGCGTCATGTCCGGTGAATCCGTAGAGTTTGATGATGCTTCGGAAACAAGAACATACGCTCCTGAAGAGCTTATGGACATAGATCTCAGGATGTTCAATGTTCCTGATCTTTACAGATACAATCCGGAATTCGGAGTATGGGAGGACATGACCGGTGACAGCGCTTTTATGCGTAGATACTTTGATACCGCTGAACGGCTCAGAATAGTGGGAATAGTAGCACCAGCTCCGGGATCTTCCTCCACGGCACTCAGCCCGGGGATCTGTTACCTGCCGTCTCTGACGCTCCATATGATGGAAAACTCCGCAGCATCCGACATGGTCAGACGGCAGCTCCTGAACAGGGAGAACGACGTGATCTCCGGAAAGTCCTTTGATGATCTCAACAAGGAGAACAGCTCAGCACTTGATCTTGACAATATGATATCCGTCGATCCCGACATGATCGCGTCGGCATTCAATATGGATATAGACACTGATCTTATAAACGGATATATAAGGACCTATGTGAGAGAGGCTGTCGGGAACAATATAAGTCTGGATAACACGATAGTCGCAGAGGTTGAGTTTACAAAGATGCTTGCGGACCTGTCAAAGGGACTGACAGATTACATCGTCAGAACTTCGGAACAGGTACTGCCTGACGAAGTGGAGACCATAATGGGAGAAGAAGAGAACGCCAGTTCTGCCGGATCAGAAGAGCATGAAGATGAAAAAAAGACTGTGCTGCTGAAGAGAGAAGAGATTCCGGAGCTGGTTAACAGATTTCTGCAGACTGAAGATGCAGTAAGGAGGATCACCGACCTTGCTTCTGAGTACAAGATGCAGAAGGAGATGCTCGACACGCCGGTCGCTCCGCTTCTAATAAATGCGCTGTATACATATCTAAGAGATTTCCCTGTCAGACACGCCGATGTATGGAACGAGAGAGAGGAATATGCTGAGAAGGGGATCATACTTGATTCTGAGACTGTTCTGTTCGCTGAATGGTCAGCGGATGAGATCAGATATGCCGTTACTGCAAGCGAACTCGCTGCCGGCGTGATACCAAATACCGGCCGTCTTATGAACGCGTCTCTCGGAGCAGAGGATGTGATGGATGAACTGAGCCTGATCCCTCAGAAACTGATGGGGGTGATGGCTGGATCACTTCGTGTAGATGCGGAGAAAATGGCTTCCGCCTTCAAGTTCAATCTGTCTGAAGAGGAACTGGCGAGAGTAATGTCGGCATACTCGACTGCGGGATCCAGAAGATCTTACGAAGGAAACCTTCTGGACCTGGGATACAGCGATCCTGATGATCCCAGTTCCATAATCGTCTATCTCAAGGATTTTGACGGAAAAGAGAACTTTATTCGATTCATTCACGACTACAACGACGCAGCGGAAGCAAGAGGAGAGGACGAGAAAGTCATCAGGTACACTGATATGACCGGGATACTGATGTCTTCCGTTAAAAAGATCCTGGATGCAATCACCTATGTGCTTATAGCGTTTGTATCGATCTCTCTGATCGTCTCCTCGATAATGATCGGAGTCATCACGCTGATCTCTGTTCAGGAAAGGACCAAGGAGATAGGCATACTGCGTGCAATAGGCGCATCCAAGGGCAATGTGTCCAGCATGTTCAATGCGGAAACAGTGATCATAGGATTCATGTCGGGGATGATAGGGACAGGAGTGACATATCTTCTGTGCATCCCGATAAATGCGATCCTGCATAAGATAACCGGGATCAGCAGCCTTTCAGCAGTTCTTCCGGTGCCTGTTGCCGGAGTACTGGTGCTGATCAGCACAATGCTGACGCTGTTTGCAGGCATCATCCCTTCAGCCAGCGCAGCAAAGAAAGATCCTGTCGTCGCATTGAGGACAGAGTGATAAAGGAGATCATCAATGGAAGGAAAAGAAACTGTCAGCAAAGAACAGGCGGTGGGAGAAGTCAGAAATATGGCTTTCCAGTTTGCGGACCTTTATTACGCTTTCGTAAAGATACTAAGGGAGAGGTACGGGGATGATGAAGCGTTTGACCTGGCTCAGCGAGCCCTATATCTGCGCGCATCAGAAAGAGCACAGAAAATGATCGTCAGAGCAGAAAAAGAAGGAGTTCCAAGAACTCCCGAAAACATTAATAAAATGTCAGATGTCTCATATCTTGGCTGGGACCCTTCATTCGGGACTGAGACCTGTCCGTACGGAGCAGCATGGAACAGACGGATCAAAGATGATCCGGAATTCAGAAAGTATGCCAGCCTCTACTGCGATGTGACCGACACAACGATAGCGGAGATCTTCACGGGGAGTTATTCCCACAAGCTGCACAGGAATGTGGTTCTGGGAGACGACAGCTGTGAGAGGACCTATTTCCCGTCAGAAAAGGTCGAGAAGGGAGAGATCACCTTCGATCCGGACAGAGAATAAGTATCGGAAAACAAAACGGGCTGCTGCAGGAGCATGAAAGATCTGCGGCAGCCTGTTGCCTGTTGATATATGCAACAGTTGCTGTCCTGTCCTTGAATGACCACAGATCCTTCGATGAAATGGTTCTTCGCGGCTTAAAAGCTACGCATTGTAATAATTAAATTGAAATATACTAACAGTCTATGTTTGCTGCAGATGATCTATCACGGCTCTGAACTGATCATGACGAGGTAAAAATAAGGGATAAAGCAGGCGTTCCTGTGATAAAATATGAGAATAAAAACAACTGCTCGTAAAGAGTTTTATTGGAGGTTGAGGAAATGTCATGCACTACAGTACTGGTGGGAAAGAAAGCCAGTAACGACGGATCAACGATGATAGCCAGGACTGATGACGGGTTTTTTGATGTAAAAAAACTGGTGGTTATCACTCCAGACAAGCAGCCGAGGAAGTACAAGAACGTCATATCTCATCTGGAGATCGATCTTCCGGACGACCCCATGAGATATACCGCGAGCCCGCGTGTGGAAGAAGGAAGAGGAGTCTGGGCCGCAACGGGAATTAATTCCGCCAACGTAGGTATGACCGCAACAGAGACCATAACATCCAACCCCAGAGTTCTTGCAGCCGATCCGCTGGTAAGGTATCGCAAGGCTGAGTCCAGAAGGGAGAAGGATGTGCCCGGCGGTATCGGAGAAGAGGACCTTGTCTACATCGTTTTGCCTTATGTCAAGACGGCAAGGGAAGGCGCGGAGAGACTGGGCATGCTCCTGGAGAAGTACGGCACCTATGAGATGAACGGGATAGCGTTCAACGACGAGAATGAAGTCTGGTGGCTGGAGACCATCGGGGGACATCATTGGATGGCAAAGAAGGTCCCGGATGATGTTTGCGCGATCATTCCAAACCAGTTCGGCATGGACGAATTCGATCTGGATGACGCATTGGGCAAGAAAAAGACACATATGTGTTCAGCAGACCTGAGGGAGTTTATCAGTGACAACTTCCTCGACCTGAACACTGACGGGAAATTCAATCCCAGAAACATATTCGGATCGCACAGCGACCAGGATCATATTTATAACACGCCCAGATCCTGGTTCATGGGACGATACCTCACTCCATTCTCCCACAAGTGGGACGGGGAGGACGCGGAATTCAACCCGCAAAGCGACAATATCCCCTGGGCATTCGTACCTGACAGGAAAGTAACTGCGGAGGATGTGGCATATATGCTCTCATCTCACTATCAGGGAACTCCGTATGATCCGTACAGTCCGCAGAATACCGGAAAGAGAGGGACATACCGCTCAATCGGCATCAACCGCACAGGCGTAACATCCATATGCCAGATAAGGAACAATGTTCCGGATGAGATCAAGGGCATCGAGTGGATCTGCTTCGGTTCAACTGCTTTCGGTGCGTTCCTGCCGGTCTACACCAATGTTGACAAGATGCCTAAGTACCTTAGTGATGTAACGGCAGACACTTCCACCGAGAATTACTACTGGGGAAGCAGACTGATCGCAGCTCTTGCGGATCCAAACTTCTTCACCAGCATTCAGACGGTCGAGAGATATCAGAGTGCTGTAATGACTCAGGGAAGGGAGATCATAAGGGAATACGATCTGAAGTTCAAGGAAAATGCGGATACCGCTCTGCTGGATGAAGCTAACAAGAAACTGTGCGATATGGCAAAGAAACAGACCATCAGTACGCTGAATGCAGTCCTCAGAGATGCAAGTATGCATATGAAGAACGGCTTTAACCGCGCAGACAACTGACGGTCAGGCTTTAAGGAGGTTTCAAATGCAAATCGCTGTAGTCACCGGGGCATCGGCAGGTATCGGCAGGGAATTCGTCTTTTCCATAGACAGGAGATATGAGCTCGACGAGATCTGGGTGATCGCAAGAAGGACTGAAAGGCTCGAGGAACTGTCAGGCAGATGCAGGAACAGGATCAGACCGGTTGGGATGGATCTGACTGATTCCGGTGATCTGGAAAGATACCGGCATATGCTAGAAAACGAGAAACCGGAGATAAAACTGCTGGTGAACTCCGCCGGATGCGGAGTGTTCGGGCCTTTTGAAGAGAAAGAACTGGATAAGCTGCTCGGAAGTGTTCAGCTGAACTCGGTGGCTTTGACGGCAATGTGTCACATGAGCCTCCCGTACATGACCAAGGGAGATAACATCATCAATGTTGGTTCCAATTCATCGTGGCAGCCTGTACCCTATCAGGCAGTCTACGGAGCCAGCAAGAGCTATGTGCTCAGTTTTTCCAGAGCGATCGGCAGGGAACTGAGACCCAGAGGTATCCACGTGATGTGTGTCTGCCCCGGCTGGATCAGGACCGAGTTTCAGGAATATGCACACCATGACGAATATATAAGATATGTCGACAGGTGGTACGACCCGGATGAAGTAGCCGAGCAGGCTATGAAAGACCTGGAAAAGAAAAAGGCTGTGTCAATACTCGGAGCACCTGTGAGAAGACAGGTAAAGCTCGTCAAACATCTGCCTGTTGACCTGGTGATGGATATCTGGTGCAGGCAGCAGGGGTTTGATATGACAGACAACAGATAAGACCGTACTAACTGTCAGGTAAATCAAGCAGCCTGACGGAAAAACCGGCGGAGGCTATTTTGAGCAAGAAAAAAAGAAAAAAGAAAACCGGTAAAGCTGCTGATCCCGGTAAAGTCAACAAGAGCGCGCAATCCGTCAGGGGTGCGGGCAAAGACAAGGACAGCAAACCGGCGAAGAAAAAAGTCTCCGGGCCTGATAAGGGGAAGAAAAAGACTCAAGCCGGAAAGAACAGCAGGGCAGGAAACGTTCATAGAGGAAAGCCGGGAGAAGCCGACAGAGCCGCAAAGACCGGCAGAGCGGGCAAGCACGAAAGAGAGAAACACTCGCAAAGAGTACACTATTACGATCTCGATATGGTGCGGGCTCTTTCCTGCATCGCGGTACTTCTCTATCACCTGGGCCTTCTCAAAGGAGGCTATCTTGCCGTATGCACTTTTTTCGTCCTGAGCGGATTCCTCAGTGTGACATCAGCCCTGCAGCAGAAGGAGTTCTCGTTCAGAAAGTATTACGGAAGAAGACTCGTTCAGACATATCTGCCTCTTGCTGCGGTGACGCTGATAACGGTCCTGGTTATCACGCTGATTCCGGATATCATCTGGCTGAATCTGAAACCGGAAACCGGATCTGTGCTTCTGGGATACAATAACTGGTGGCAGCTGTCCGCGAGCCTGGACTATTTTGCACGTCATGTCAGCTCGCCTTTTATGCACTTCTGGTATGTAGCGATCCAGCTTCAGTTCGATCTGCTGTTCCCCGTCCTCTTCGTATTCCTGAAGAAAATCAGGGAGAAAGAGGGAGGACAGGCGCCGCAGTTGCTGCTCTTTATCGCAGCGGCACTCAGCGGGATTTATATGTGTCTTCTCTATAGCAACGGATCAGTGATGGCCGCATATTATGACACTTTCTCCAGAGTGCATGCCCTCCTCTGCGGAATGCTGTTAGGGTTCTGTATGGACAGCAGCAAGGACCGCAAGAACAGACAGAGAATGCGCAGCGGCGACAAAGGAACAGTCTTATTGAGCTGCATGATCGTCTGGGCTGCAATGATGGTGTTCTGCAATTCGGATTCCGGTGCGGTATCGATGATCCTTTCAGTGCCGCTCAGCATGCTCATCGTCTGGGCAGGGACCCGTATCAGGACAAGATCAAGCTTTGACAATGCTTTCGGAAAGATATCAGGCCTCAGTTATGAGATATACCTTGTGCAGTACCCTGTCATATATCTGGCACAGGAAATGGTATTCTCAGGATGGTTCAGGGATCTTCCAATGAACATAGCAGATTCCGAGAATTCGCCGGTGCTGATCGTCTGTAAGATACTGGCAACAATTATCCTGGCCGTCATTCTCAGATATGCTGAAGAGTTCAGATCCGGGAAAACGATAATAAAGAAAAGAGCAGCCGTGCTTTTCGTGATCCTGGCACTCGCCTCTGCAGGCGCGGTGAAGTACGTTGCTGCAGAGGATCACACCCAGGAACTGAAAGAGCTGGAAGAACAGCTCGGAACGATGGCGGCTGAACTGGAACAGAGACAGGCAGAACTTCTGGAAAGAAGGAAACAGGAAGAGAAGGACTGGGAGGATCTGCTGGAAACGCTGCAGAGCGGAGAAGAAGGACTGAAAGACGCAGTGCGACAGATCCCGGTAGTCGGGATAGGGGATTCCGTAATGCTTGGAGCGATCCAGGAGCTGTATGAACAGTTCCCCGAAGGTTATTTCGACGCGGGAACGTCCAGAACGTCCTATGTGGCTGATGGAATCGTCTCTTATATAGAGGACATGGGACTTCTGGGAGATGTCGTGGTGTTCAATTTCGGAGCAAACGGAGAAGGTCCCGATTGGGTGAGAGAGAACGTCGTCGACAGGCTTTCCGACAGAAAAGTGTTCTGGCTCACTAACACAAACAGATCCACTTTCTGGGTTAATGACAGCATCAAAGAACTCGCGGAGAAACGGAGCAACCTGACAGTTATAGACTGGAATCAGCTGTCGGAAGGGCATGATGAGTATTTTATCTCTGACGGTATTCATCTGACTGAGGAAGGAAAGAGAGCTTTTGCATCCGCTATATTTGACGGGATCTGCGAGCAGTACAGGGAAGAGTGGCAGCAGAAGGTAGACGCGATCATCGCGGAGCATGAAGAAGAGGAACGAAAGAAGACTGCATTTATCGGGAATGACCTGCTGACCGGAGTGTTCCCCTTCCTTGATGAGGAACTGAGCGATTCCGAGACGATCGTGATAGACGGTGACGCGGAAGATGTTAAGGAAATCGTTACGCAAAAGATCTCCGATGAGGAGCTGCCGAACAGAGTCGTGTTCGTGTTTGACCGCAATGCTTTCATAAGCGGCAGAGAATATACCGAACTCGTAGAACTCTGCTCTGGACATGAGGTGTTCATCGTCACTCCGGATCCAGAGCAGCTGCAGAGTAGCGGGGCAACTGTGATAAACACGGGAGACATCAGCCCGAACGGATTCATGCCTGACATGATCCATCTCACGGAAGTTGGCAACAGAGAAGCGGCAGAGAAGATCAGTGAACAGCTTCTGGCCGGTTGAGGGTAATAACAAAACAGCCGCGGATCAGTCTGATCCGCGGCTGTTGGGTGTCTTTAGTGTATTTATTCAGTGGGGGCTGTATCCGGTTCTTCAGTGTCATTTGACGGGCGATACCTTACGATACCGAACCTTTTGCGCAGAGAGAGAAGAAGTATGGCAGCGAAGAGCCAGACAGTAATGACAGCAAACACCGGTTTGAAACTGCCGGTGCTGTCGAAAACACCGGACATTATGGTCGGAAATATCGCTGTAGAAAGTCCGCTGAACATATTGATCCTGCTGTAATGTATCTCGAACTGATCAGGATCAAAGATCTCAGCGGAAACAAGAGAGTGAGCAACGCCGTTCATATAGCCGAATCCGAGAAGCAGAGCGCCTGCATAAAGCAACGCGGGAACGCCGCTTCCTACAATAAGGAGCAGAGTACCGGTGCCTATGAGGCCAAGGAATATCTGAATGCTGCGCCACAGTCCGACGTAGTCGCTGCACAGACCGAACAGAAGCTTTGAAGAAGTATTGCCGATCATGAGTATTGAAGTCATCCTGGCACCGATCATCGTATCATAACCAAGAGATGAAGCGTACTGAGGGATATATGAGACCATCTGTATCGCAAGACCGGCTATCGTTATGGAACAGAAAATATAGATATAGGTTCCAAGTTTAAAGGGAACATGTTTGTCCTTGACAGAGGAGGCAGTATTCGCAGATGCAGTTTCTTCTTCTCCACCGTAGGGAAGAGCGCCTACATCGGAGGGCTTTCTGACTATCAGCATCGCGCCGGTGAATACGATCGAAAATGCAATGTCAGCCAGGATGACAGCTGTCTTTCTCCATCCTATCGAGATGATGAGACGGCCGGCGATCGGATTGAAGATCGCTCCGATCACACCTGACAGCATCATATAGGCTCCCATAAAGGTGCCCCGATTCTTGACGAACCAGACACGTATGACAGAAGTCGGAAGGAGCATGGTCAGACTGGAGGCGATCCCGTGCAGCACTCCCGATATTGCCCACTGCCAAGGCTGCGTATACATGGACATAAGCAGGAACGACAGGGAACCGGTCAGACCGACGATGATTGCCATAGCTTTGATGTTGATCTTTGTCAGCAGCTTGGCCATAAAGATCATCGCTATAGTGGAGACAAGCCCTCTGAGAGTGTAGTAGCTGGAGATCGAACTGCTTGTATACCCTTCTGTCTGGATTATGTTGTTGATCAAAACACCCGCACAGTTGAACAGAATGCCCATCATAGCTCCGTAAAACAGCATGCAACCGGCAAGTACGAACCAAACCCTGTTTCTTTTCATAAAGACCTCCAGTCCTTACATTCAATTAGTATTATAGGATGATGTCAGCAGCAAAAAAAGTCTCTTTTGCCTGAGACAAAAGAGACTCTGTATGGCGGAGAGTTAGGGATTCGAACCCTAGGTGCCTTTTGGGCACACAGCATTTCGAGTGCTGCACCTTCGACCTCTCGGACAACTCTCCATGTTTCATGCGCCGTGCAGAGAAATTATAGCCAAACGGCTTAATCCAGTCAATGAGCATTGCAATCGCAGACTTAACATCGGTATCATTAATCGTAGAAACCGCGACGGAGGGAAAAGACATGACGCTTGAGGAATATCAGAAGACTATCGTTTTCCCGGTAGGGACGGGAGGACCTCACCCTTTTTTCACGGGAAAGGTATATCTGGCACAGATCTCTACAGAACAGCTCACAGTAGCAAACGTTACATTTGAACCTGGCTGCAGGAACAACTGGCATATCCATCATGCGACTTCCGGCGGAGGACAGATGCTGATCTGCGTGGGCGGCAGAGGGTTTTATCAGGAATGGGGCCGGGATGCCGTTGAGATGACTCCTGGAACGGTGATCCATGTGCCTGCCAACGTGAAGCACTGGCACGGTGCTGCGCCTGATTCATGGTTCTCCCATCTCAACATCGACGTACCGGGTGAGGACACGAGCGGAGAACCGCTTGAACACATATCGGATGAGGATTATCTGAAGGCAGTTCAGAAACAATAAAAGGTAACCGGCTTTGATCTACATCACAGAGGAAAAACTTAAAGAACTTCTTGCAGGGGCACCGGAGCATCTCAGGCCGGTGCCCCCAAGGAGGATGGTCGCCTTCGATGTCGAGACGCCGAATACCCGCGGCGACAGGATATGCTCGGCAGGCCTTACGGTAATAGAGAACAACAGAGTGATAGAGACGAGAGAGATAAGGGTAAACCCGGAGACGGACTTTGACTGGAGATGCATCAGAGTCCACGGTATACATCCCGAGGACGTGGAAGACGAACCTGCGTTCCCGGAAGTGTGGGACAGCATCAGGGACATAATGGAGAACAGTGTCATTCTGGCGCACAACGCATCCTTCGATCTCGGAGTGCTCAAGAAACTGCTGTTACACTATGAACTGGATTTCCATCCGGTCAGATATGCGGATACTCTGAGGATATCCAGAGCGGTATACGGCAGGACGATGCCAAATCATAAACTGGGAACTCTCTGTGCTGAACTCGGTATCCCGCTGGATGCTCATCAGGCGGGAAGCGACAGTTTCGGATGCGCGGAGCTGTATCTCCGGATGCAGGAAATGGCAGGCAATCTCGACAGTTTCGACAGAGTGTACAGTTTTTGACAAATATCGGTATTTAAAGGAAAAAACAGCACTCCGCCTGTCTTAACTTGGACTTGCATATAAAACCTGCTTCTGATAAAATATTTGCGGTCTTTCATAACGTATATTCAGAAATGGATATTAAATAATTCGGAGGATTATTATGGTAAAAGTTGCTATTAACGGTTTTGGACGTATCGGCCGTCTGGCATTCCGTCAGATGTTCGGTGCAGAGGGCTATGAGATCGTTGCCATCAACGACCTGACCAGCCCCGAGATGCTCGCAAACCTTCTGAAGTACGACACCGCTCAGGGTCCGTACATCGGCAAGCTCGGCGAGAACACACACACAGTCGAAGCCACTGAGGATTCCATCGTTGTCGACGGAAAGTCGATCAGGATCTACAAAGAGGCTGATGCTAACAATTGCCCCTGGGGCGAGCTCGATGTCGACGTAGTCCTCGAGTGCACTGGTTTCTACACCTCCAAGGATAAGTCACAGGCTCACATCAACGCCGGTGCCAAGAAGGTCGTCATTTCTGCTCCTGCAGGCAATGACCTTCCCACCATCGTTTACGGCGTCAATGAGAGCATCCTGACAAAGGATGATACAATCATCTCCGCTGCATCCTGCACGACCAACTGCCTGGCTCCCATGACCAAGGCTCTCAACGATGCATATCCGATCCAGTCCGGAATCATGACCACAGTTCATGCTTATACCGGCGATCAGATGATCCTTGACGGACCGCACCGCAAGGGCGATATGCGCCGTGCACGTGCTGGCGCTGCCAATATCGTTCCCAACTCCACCGGCGCTGCCAAGGCCATCGGTCTTGTCATCCCCGAACTGAACGGCAAGCTCATCGGCTCCGCTCAGCGCGTTCCGACAGTCACCGGCTCCACCACGATCCTTGTTGCGGTCGTAAAGGGCAAGGATGTCACTGTTGACTCCATCAATGCTGCAATGAAGGCTCAGCAGAGCGAGTCCTTCGGATACAACACTGATCCTATCGTTTCTTCCGATACCATCGGCATGCGCTTCGGCTCCCTGTTCGACGCCACACAGACCATGGTCGCGAAGATCGATGACGACACCTATCAGGTACAGGTAGTCTCCTGGTACGACAATGAGAACTCCTACACCTCCCAGATGGTTAGGACGATCAAGTACTTCGCTGAGCTCGGCTGATAAGTACTCACTGACAGGTAAGAGTTAAATAACGCAACGAGAGCAGGAGTCATTCTCAAAGATGATCCCTGCTCTTTTATTTGTTTTTACGGCCGAAAGGAGCCATAAGCAATGCCGCGTGGATTCGGACCCAGAGGATTCCTCACAGAGGAGGAGAAGCAGAACACTCCGAAGATCAGCCGTCAGCTGATCATGAGGATACTCAGATATCTAAAGCCGTACTGGCTGCAGCTGATAACGGTGTTTGCCATCATTATCCTGTCGTCGGTATTGGGGTTGCTGCCTTCACTGATCACAGCAAAGATCATTGATGAAGCGATAATCGGAAAAGATCTGGCCCTGCTGATCAAACTGGTCATTCTTGCCGTTTTCACTCTCGCGATGTCAAATGTCGTCGGGGTGCTTGAATCATACATAAACAGCTGGGTGTCAAACAGGATCGTCTTCGATATGAAGAACGAGATGTTCAGTCATCTTCAGACGATGTCCCATTCCTTCTTCACCTCCGAAAAGCAGGGAGACATCATCACAAGGATGAATTCGGACATCTCGGGAGTAGCCACGGTCATAAGTTCGATACTTACAAACATCATCTCGAATATCTGCACGGTCGTGACGACGATAGTTGCGCTTTTCAATATCGATGCGAAACTGTCGCTGGTAGGGATACTTGTCATACCGCTGCTGGTCCTGCCTACGAAATCCGCTGGAAGGAACAGATGGCAGCTGCTTTCAGAGTCCAGAGAGAAAACTGACGATCTCAACGAGATCATAAACGAGTCGCTCTCGGTCTCGGGATCCCTTCTGATAAAACTGTTTACGCGGGAAGAGGAGACCAACAGGAAATTCGAGCAGGCAAACAAAGCCGTCATCGATCTCTCCACGAAGGAGTCCAGAGCGGGGAGCTGGTTCAGGGTCATAATGGGCATCTTTACCAATCTCGGGCCCCTGCTCATATACCTCGCCGGAGGATATCTGATCATCAGACTGAACGATACCGCGGTCACAGTAGGGACCATCACCGCGACGGTCAGCATGATCAACAGACTGTACCGCCCGGTGGAATCGCTTCTGAATGTTTCCGTGGATCTTACGAGGTCAATGGCTCTGTTCACCAGGATATTCTCGTATCTCGACATGGAACCTGATGTAAAGAACAGGGACAACCCAGTCAAACCGTCATTCAGTAGCGGCGCGACAATAAAGTATGACCATGTCTACTTCAGGTATTCTGAAGATGTTCCTCTCATAGAGGATATGTCTTTCGAGGTGCCTTCCGGAAAGATGTATGCGATCGTGGGACCTTCCGGTTCCGGAAAATCCACCGTGGTCAATCTTCTTCCAAGACTCTATGATGTCCTGGAAGGCTCGGTCAGGATAAACGGTATCAACGTAAAGGATATCGATCTCACATATCTGAGGTCGAATATCGGCGTCGTCACGCAGGAAGCATACATGTTCAACGGGACGATAAGAGACAATCTACTCTTCGCGAAATCGGATGCGACACAGGAGGAACTGGAGAACGCCTGCCGCATAGCAAATATCCACGACTTCATTATCTCGCAGCCGGACGGGTATGAGACTCAGGTAGGCAACCGGGGACTGAAACTGTCCGGAGGAGAGAAACAGAGACTGTCCATAGCAAGAGTCATACTCAAGGACCCGAAGATCCTGATCCTTGATGAGGCGACCTCATCTCTCGACTCCATTTCCGAGAGCTCGATACAAAGCGCTCTTGACATACTGATGAAGGGAAGGACCTCCATAGTCATAGCCCACAGGCTGTCCACGATCCTCCAGGCGGACAGGATCCTCGTTATCTCCGACGGAAAGATTGCCGAAGAAGGAGACCACGAAGAACTGATCGCCATGAACGGCGTATATAAACAGCTCTACGAGACCCAGTTCAGGAAAGTCATCGATATGGAGACAAACCGTCAGGAATGATATGCCGGGCTGAGGTCTATGGTGCATAGTGCCCAAACTATATAGATGAAATGACAAAAGCCATCAGGATATAGTGACATGCCTGCAATGCCGCAGATATAATAACAGCAACTGTCAGACTGTAAATTCCAGAGATTTGTGAAATCTCCAATCATGTAAAAAAGAACGGAGACAGAAAGGAAGGATAAAATGTACTGTCCGAAATGCGGAAGCCAGATCCCGGACGAGGCGGTCTTCTGCCCCAAATGCGGAGCTCAGGTAAATGCAGCTGGATATGCCCCACAGGAGTCATATACGCAGCAGCAGACATATATGCCGCCGCAGTCCGCGCCAGGTCCTCGGACTTATACACAGCCTCAGGCTTACATGCCCCCGCAGACTGTTCCGGCTCAGCCGGCAAAGGCATCCCGGAAGAAGGGCGGAGCGCTGAAGAAGCTGCTTGCGCTCGTGGTGATCGCTGCAGTCCTGTATGCAGGCGGGCCGTACATCAAGGTGCTTGTAGAGAAATATATCGGCAGATTCCGCGGAGAACCTGTGACACAGGACGGCGGAGGAGACGAGCGGGGCGAGACCTGGCAGTCCATATTCCAGGAGATCTTCGGCAAGGATGAAGGCTCCAAGGAAGAAGCCGGTCCATCCGACCAGCCCGGCAGCACCTGGCAGTCCATATTCCAGGAAATCTTCGGTAAGGATAACGGCTCCAAGGAAGAACCCGGCTCATCCGGCCAGCCCGGGAGCGAACCAGCAGGGACAACAACGCCGGGAGGAGAACCGTCAGGGACTGCCGATTCCGGAAACAGCCAGCCGGTCAGTCCTTCTCAGGGAGATCCCGATCCGGGAAACAGTTCTTCCGCAAACACTGATACCGGAAACAGTTCTTCCGCAAACACTGATACCGGAAACAGTTCTTCCGCAAACACCAGTCCCGGAAACAGCTCTTCAGGAAGCAGTTCATCCGGAAATGATTCACCCGGAGGCGGAACGTGGCAGGAAGACCTTATGCCGCAGAGCATAGATGAGCTGACACAGGTCATATTTGACGATTTCCTATATCCCGAAGTCCTTCTTGAACAGGGAGTGCCTCAGAACGCCGTGGGACTTGATATCTATGAAGCGTCCGGTGCCTGGAAATATGAACTGTTCTCGGACGAACTGGATTACAGGGAGATAGGGAGGACATCCATACTCTTCGGGCAGGACGGACTGTATTTTGACCTTTACCCGGAATTCAGCGTTTACGGGGAGGATGTTTACTCTACCAGCAGGGAGGAGATCGGATATCCGACATTGACGGGATATGTCGATGAGAAGGTGTTCCGGTTCAGCTCCGGAGACCCGGGAATGGATGCTGTGCTGGGGATGTTCTTTTCAGTAGACGGCACTCAGTTCGGATTCGGGTCTATCACAGCAGCAAACGGGAATACAGTAACTGTTCTGCTCACCAGACCGTAACAGGAGGATTTTAGATGGAAAACAGAGTAACACGCAGTCAGGACGGCAAATACAGATGGGCGTATGAAGTGCCCATGATGAAGAACCTCACCATATTCTGGACAGTGATTAAGGTGCTGTTTATCAGCCTGCTGATCGTTATACTGATCCCCGTAATTGCAGATCTTTTTGACGGAGTTCCGTTTATCGTTATCCTCAGGAATCTTCGGGTCTTTGGATATGTATTCCTCGCGCTTGCAGTAATTGCGGTATTCTCATACTGGCTTGTGTCCTGGATCTACGGAGGCTCATACAAGGCTGTGTATGAGATGGATGAAGATGGCATCACCACTTCCCAGACAAAGGAACAGTCGGACAAAGCCAAGGCGATCGGGGCTATAACAGCCGTTGCAGGTCTGGCGGCCCGCAGCCACGGCGCTGTAAGCGCAGGGGTTAACAGTATGAATTCGGGAAGTTTCTATTCCAGGTTCAGCAAAGTCCGTACTGTGAAGGCAGACCGCGGAAACAACGTTATCAAGATGAATGCTCCTTTCAACTACAATCAGATATACGTCTGTGACGAGGATTTTGATTTCGTAGCGGGATTCATCGCGGAACACTGTCCCAACGCAACGACCTCGATGAAATAATGAAATGAAAGAAAAAGTATCAAAAAAGGAAATAATAATCGTGTTTACAGCACCCGGACAGGCAGTATCCTCCAATCATTCTCAGGAACTGATCCAGAAGCTGTTCGGCGGATAATGATCAACAGGCGACAGGGGACGATGAGCGGGAAGGATCTTCCATCGTCCCTTTATATTTAACCGGATCTCAGGTGATGATAGGAGGAATGATGGCATGAAAAAGATCGCAGCGGTCATGCTGATGCTTGTGCTGGCGGCGGAAGCTGTTTTGACTGCATTCGCGGCAGTGCGCGCGGAAAGAACATCGCAGGAGATAGGATCAGCGCTGAGTGAGAAAACTGAACTGACTGACGCAGTCGAAAAAGGGAAAGAAACAGTGGCCAGGCTGGAGCATGAACTGGAGGAACTGGGTCACCGCTACGCGTGGGCAAAGGAGATATATGATATATGGATTCGGGAAGACAGGGAGATAGAAGAGCTCACAGGCTCCTGATCCCCGTGCTGCTGATGCTTCTCATCGGAATGACCGCGCTGCTCATCTCTGAGATAAGACAGAATGAATCAATGAGAGCGGAACTGCGATCAATACTTGCTGAGTCAGACAGCATACGTGAACAGAAAGTCTGCATAGATACAGAGATAGAAAAGTTGCGCAAGAGCATTGAAACGGTAAAGAACCTGCCGCAGGAAGCGGAAACCGCCAGACAGAAATTCTTTGAAGATGCATCGAGACTGGAGAAGATGGTCCGTGACGGAAATACTGACATAAAGATCGCGTATCTGACTTTTGATGACGGCCCTTACGAGATAACAGACAGATATCTTGATGTCCTGGAGATGTACGGAGTGCTTGCTACTTTTTTCCAGAGGGGAAGAGACTGGAATGAATACGGTGCCATATACAGACGTTTAGCGCTGAGTGGACACACAATCGGCAATCATACCTATTCTCATCAGATCAGAGGAGGAATATACCGGTCCGTTCAGACATTTATGGATGATGTCCTCAAGAACAGGAAGTATATCGAGGAGAACCTAGGGATAACTACGCAGGTCCTCAGATTCCCCGGGGGAAGCGGTACTGCAGGCAGCCTGAAACAGGGAATAATCGAAGAACTGCGGAAAGAGGGGTATGCTTATGTCAACTGGAACAGCGCGACTATGGACGGGATGTATGATCTCTCCGCTGATGAATACAGGGATAATGTTTTAAACAGGACGAACGGAAGAGAGTTTCTGGTCGTGCTGATGCACGATTACAGCAAGGAGACGCTGAAAGCGCTGCCGGAGATCATAGAGGGCCTTGAGGAGCAGGGTTATGTTTTTCTCCCGCTTTTCTACGAGAGCCTGGCAGTAAACCGGTGACTGAATAAACATATAGTAAATACACGGATAAAAACAACTTATAGTATAAAAGAAGGGTTTGATTTTTGTTTTTTACATGTTAATATATTTTTGTTGAATGATCAGTTGACTGGAAGAGTGGGGCGACCCGCTCTTTCGTTTGTATAACAGAAAAAAGGATCGTTAAATGGCTGAAAAAAAGAGCATAGCGGAAAGAGTGAGAGAGATCGCGGATCCTGTAGCAGAGCAGCTCGGACTGTCTGTCTGGGATGTCTTTTACGGCAAGGAAGGTCAGAATATGATCATGAGGATCACTATCGACAAGCCGGAAGGGATCGGTATTCAGGACTGTGAGAGCATGTCGAGAGCTGTCGATCCGCTGATCGACGAGGCAAATCTGACATCCGCACCATACAGTTTTGAGGTGTCCTCCCCCGGCCTGGGAAGAAGGATACGCACAGACGAACAGTTCATCGTGTGGAGCGGCAGGCCCGTAGCTGTAAAGCTCATCAGAGAGGATGAGGATCATATGCGGGAGTACAGAGGAACTCTTATCTCAAGCACGGCAGATGATTTCACCATTGAGACAGAAAACGGATCCAGAACTATTAGTAAAGCAGCAGTCGCCTATGTTAAGGCGGACGATGACAACGATTTTTAGGAGGAAACACCGCAATGGGTGCCAACAGCGAATTCTTTGATGCATTGGATATGCTGTCAAAGGAAAGAGGCGTGTCTAAAGAGAGCCTCATAGAAAAGATCAGAGCAGCGATAATCCATGCTGTGAGAAGAGACTACGGCGGAGAGGACAATATCTTCGTGGATGTAGATCCCGAAACAGAAGGATTCAAGATCTATATCCGCAAGGATGTAGTAGAAGAGGTTGAGAATCCCAATACCCAGATGACTCTGGAGGAAGCCAAGACATATCGTTCAAGGGCAAGGATAGGGTCCGTGATCGATATACCTGTTAAAGTTAAGAAGTTCGGAAGGATCGCAGCAGTCAATGCGAAGCATGTCATCCGCCAGGGGATAAGGGATGCTGAGCGCACTCAGGTCTTTGAGGAACTTCAGAGCAAAGAGGGAGAGCTTGTTACAGCGGTCGTCAACAGAGTCGATCCCGTCAGGGGCAACGCAGTGGTCCTGATCGGCAAGACGGAAGCCATTCTTCCTAAAAATGAGCAGGTCCCCGATGAGGTCCTTATTGAAGGGCAGCACATCAAGCTTTATGTCGTTGATGTCGAGGTCTCCGACAGAGGCCCCCGCATCCTTATCAGCCGCACACATCCCGGCCTTGTAAAGAGACTGTTCGAAAATGAGGTGCCTGAGATATTTGACGGCACGGTCGAAGTAAAGGGCATTGCCAGGGAAGCGGGACAGCGCACGAAGATCGCTGTCTGGTCAAAGGATGAGAACGTAGACCCGCGCGGAGCGTGCATAGGCCCCCGCGGATCAAGAGTAGCCAATATAGTTGAAGAACTGGGCGGCGAGAAGATCGATGTCATTCTCTGGAATGAGGATCCGACAAAATTTGTCGCTGAATCTCTTTCTCCGGCTAATGTGATAAGCGTGGAGATCACGGACAAAGACGAACATGCATGCAGAGTCACCGTTCCGGATCATCAGCTCTCACTGGCGATTGGAAACAGAGGACAGAATGCAAGACTGGCCGCAAAGCTCACGGGATACAAGATAGACATTCGCCCGGAGAGCGGATATTACGGAGAAGAGAACTGACAGAGGAAAGAAATGCCTAAAAAGATCCCTCTCAGAATGTGCATCGGATGCAGAGAACATAAACCGAAGAAAGAACTCATCCGGGTCGTGAAGTCTCCGGAAGGCGAGATATCCGTTGATATAACAGGGAAAAAACCCGGAAGAGGAGCATACATCTGCAGGAATGAAGGTTGTCTGAGAAAAGCTCAGAAAAGCAAGCAGCTTGAACGTGCGCTTGAATGCAGCATAACGCAGGAACTGTATGACCATCTTGCATCAGAGATAGCGGAGAGCAAGGATGAATTATGAGAGGATCCTCTCTGCCATGTCTATGGCAAGAGGAGCAGGAAAGCTCAAGATAGGGTTTGAAGCCGCCAGAGAAGCAGTTTCGGCAGGAGCCGGGATGGTGATAATAGCTTCCGATGTATCCGAGAGAACACGCAGAGAGACAGAACGCTTCTGTGAGAGCAGATGTGAGTTGTCGGAGCCGGGGTTCACTCAGGATGAGATAGCGGAGAAGTTCGGGTGGCGTTTCGGAGTAGCAGCAGTAACAGATAATAATTTTGCCGAATTGATTAGAAAGGCGATCCAAGGGAGGATTAAATGATCATTAAGTACAAACTCGGAGATCTGGCTAAGGACATGAATCTTCCGAACAAGGATGTCATCATGGTGCTGGAACCGCTTGAAGGTCAGGCGAGAAAGCATACGACCGTCCTGTCGGAAGACGAGCTGGATTTCTTCTTCAACGCGATAACGCAGCAGCGCCAGGCCAAGGATCTGAGTGCGTATTTCGCGAACGACGTGCTTCCTGAGGATAAGCCGAAGGAGGAGAAGAAGCCGGAACCTGCTAAGAGACCGGAACCGCAGTCTCAGAAAAAGCCGCAGCAGGACGGGAAAGAAAGCAAAGGCCAGCAGCAGAAGCAGCAGACTGCGCAGAAACAGCCGCAGAAACCTGCACAGCAGGAGCAGTCCCAGAAGCAGAAACAGAAACAGCAGCCTCAGAAGCCCGCTGAGAAGAGAGACATCGAGAAATCTGCTCAGAAGCAGCTCCGCAGAGCGGAAGCCAGGGAGAATCAGGGTCAGGGCAAGACAAACGTTGTCCAGGAAAGAGTATCCAGAGTCGTCGATACCAGAGGGTCTGAAGTAGATCTCAGCAAATACAATGAGAAATATGACGTGATGGCTACCCAGAAAGGCGCAGACAACAACGGAAGAAGGCGCAATCAGGGTAACATTCAGGGGAACAAGCAGAAATTCACAAACAGGCAGACAAAGAATAAGCAGCAGTATCAGAAGAGGGAGACTGAGGCACAGAGGCTGCAGAGACTGCAGCTCGAAAAAGCCCGCCACGCTCAGCTGAGGATCATGATACCCGATGAGATCTCAGTCGGAGAACTTGCAAGCAGGCTGAAGGCTCAGGCGACTGTCGTCATCAAAAAGCTTATGTCTCTCGGTGTCATGGCGTCTGTCTCTGAACTGATTGACTTCGACACCGCCTCACTTGTCGCAGAAGAGCTGGGAGCAAAGGTTGAGAGGGAAGTCCATGTGACCATAGAAGAGAGGCTCAACATCGCCGGTGCGGACAGCGACGAAGATCCGGCAGAGAGCCTTGTCCCGCGCGCTCCTGTTGTCGTAGTCATGGGTCACGTCGACCACGGAAAGACATCGATACTCGACTATATCAGAAAGAGCCACGTCCAGTCCGGCGAAGCTGGCGGTATCACACAGCATATCGGCGCTTATCAGGTAAAGCAGGATGGCAAGACCATCACGTTCCTGGATACTCCCGGACACGAAGCATTTACCGCAATCCGTGCCAGAGGCGCATCAGTTACTGATATAGCAGTTCTTGTCATTGCTGCTGACGACGGTATAATGCCCCAGACGGTGGAAGCCATAAACCATGCCAAAGCCGCAAACGTACCGATAATAGTAGCGCTCAATAAGATAGACAGGCCTGAAGCGGATCCTGAAAGAGTCAAGGCTTCGCTGACAGAGTATGACCTTGTCCCGGAAGAATGGGGCGGCGATGTAGTCTGCGTCAATGTCTCAGCCAAGACCGGAGAAGGCATTGATGAACTGCTCGAAATGATCAATCTCGTGGCTGAAGTCCAGAACCTCAAAGCCAATCCGGACAGACTCGCTCTCGGAACGGTCATCGAATCAAGACTCGACAAAGGCCGCGGACCTATCGCAACGATCCTGGTGCAGAAAGGAACTCTGCACAACGGCGATGTCGTCATAGCCGGAACAGCCATAGGTCGCGTACGCCAGATGGCAGACGAGAACGGAAATGCTCATTTTTTGCGCCGCAGGACCTTCCGTGCCTGTAGAGATCACAGGACTTGTGGAAGTTCCTCAGGCAGGAGACCGCTTCAATGCAGTCAAGGATGAGAGACTTGCAAGAGAACTGGTCGAAGAGAGAAGAGTCGCGATGCAGGAGGAAAGGTTCAAGAGCTATTCAAAGGTAACGCTCGACAACCTGTTCAGCCATATAGAAGAAGGCGAAGTGAAAGAGCTCCCGATAATTGTCAAAGCTGACGTACAGGGTTCATGCGAGGCGCTCAGACAGAGCCTGGAGAAGCTTTCCAATGACGAAGTCAGAGTAAGGATAATCCATATGGGAGTCGGCGGTGTCAGCGCAAACGATATCATGCTCGCAGACGCATCCGGCGCCATCATAATCGGATTCAATGTCAGACCTGACGCAGCGGCTTCATCCCAGGCTGAAGAAAAAGGCGTTGAGATGAGAATGTACCGAATCATCTACGATGCCATCGATGACGTAGAGAAAGCTCTGAAGGGAATGCTCGCTCCCAAGATCCGCGAAGTTGATCTTGGTTCTGCAGAAGTCAGACAGGTCTACAAGATCAGTTCTGTCGGAACCATTGCCGGCTGCTACGTTACGAAGGGAACGATAACAAGGAACAGCATCATTCGTGTAGTCCGTGACGGCATAATCATTTATGATGACGAGATATCCTCTCTCAGAAGGTTCAAAGACGACGTCAGGGAGGTGGCGCAGGGCTACGAATGCGGTATCTCTCTCGGCAGATTCAACGACATTAAAGAGGGAGACATCCTCGAAGCATACACTAAAGAAGAGTATAGGGAGGAATGATATGCCTTCTCACAGAGCCGAAAGATTGAATTCCGACTTCAGAAGAGAGCTGGCCATGATCATAACCAGGATGAAGGATCCCAGGATCAGCCCCCTGCTGGAGGTCGTGAGAGTGAAAGTCACAAGCGATCTCTCTTATGCCAAGGTATATATTGCTTCTGTGGGCGGAGGAGAGGAAGCTGCGGAAGCCTGCAAGGTGCTTCAGGGCGCTGAGGGGTTTCTTAAGACTGAACTTGCTCATACAATGAAGAGCATCAGGAAGATACCGTCTCTTCAGTTCGTACCGGATGATTCAGTGGATTACTACAATCGTATTGACAGTATCCTGAAAGGGCTAAATACAGATGGAAACACGGAGGATCAATCCTGAAGAAGCTGCCGCAAGGCTGCTGGAAGCTGACAATATACTGATCCTTACGCATAAAAACCCGGATGGGGACGCAATCGGATCGGGAATAGCCATAGCGCTGGCGCTTCAGCAGAAGGGCAAACACTGCCGTGTCTGCTGGACAGGCGAACTGGCGGGCTTCTACTCGCTCATAACAGAGTGCTATCAGCCTGATGAAATCGGTGAGCCCGACTTCGTTCTCGCTGTAGATCTGGCGAACCCCAGGCTTCTTCCCGAGGATACTATCGGGTATTCCGACCGTGTCGATATGGTCATAGACCACCATGCGACCAGCGTAGAGTTTGCCAGAGAAACTCTTCTTGAATCGGCTGCTTCATGCTGTGCGGAGATCATCTTCAAGGTGATCAATGCGATGGGATGCAGCGTAACAACTGATATAGCGAACTGCATATATGTGGGCTTGTCCACGGATACCGGGTGTTTCAGATACAGCAATACAACAGCCGACAACCACCTTCTCGCCGCTCAGCTCGTATCGCTCGGTGTTAACATCGCAAAGTTCAACGAGCTGATATTCGGACAGAAATCCAGGGCAAGGATCGAGATAGAGAGGCGTGCGTTGTCCGGAATGGAGTTTACTTCTTCCGGGAAGATCTGCATCATCACGATAACGCGAAGCATGCTGGAAGAGACGAACTGCATCGAGAGCGATATTGAAGGTATTGCGACGATACCCAAGGCTATAGAAGGGGTCGAAGCAGGTATAACGCTTCGCGAGCAGGAAAACGGAAACTGGAAGATATCGCTGCGCACGGCATCGCTGGATGCGGCGGAGATATGCTCACTGTTCGGCGGCGGCGGTCACATAAGGGCTGCAGGATGTGAGTGCTCAGGGACCCCTTTTGAGATCAAGGTCGCTATGGTTGCGGCGATCAACAAGAGACTGGGACTCTCATGAACGGGATAGTTGTTCTTGATAAGCCCCGTGATATTACTTCCTTTCAGGCGGCAAGGATAGTAGGAAGACTTTTCGGACGTGAGAAGACCGGACATGCGGGGACTCTGGATCCGATGGCGACCGGCGTCCTTCCGGTGATGGTCGGGAGAGCTACAAAGCTCCTGCAGTTTCTGCCTGAAACAGGAAAAGAGTATGAAGCAGAAGCGCTGTTCGGAATCCGTACTGATACTGCGGATGCGGACGGCGTTGTTCTTGAAACGGGAGGACGGATCCCTGAAGAGGAAGAGCTTCGCGATGCACTGAGGTCTTTTGTGGGGAAAAGCATGCAGACGCCCCCGATGTTCAGCGCAATAAAACAGAACGGGGTCCCTCTTTATGAACTGGCAAGGAAAGGGCAGACAGTTGACAGGCAGGCGAGGGAGATAGAGATAGCTTCCGCAGAGCTCGTTTCATACGGCGATGGAAAAGCAGGGTTCCGCGTAGCATGCTCAGCGGGAACGTACATAAGAACGCTGGCAGAGGATCTTGCTGCGAAATGCGGTACCATATGCCACCTGACAGCTCTCAGAAGGACTGCGGCCTGCGGCTTCAGCATTGAATCGGCTGTAAGTCCGGAAGAACTGAGAAATGCAGCCGAGCGCGGAGAAATCGAAGGATATCTGACGTCTCCCGACAGGCTGTTCAGCGAGCTTCCGGAGGTAATTGTCACTGGAAGGTTCGTTAAGATGTTTATGAATGGACTGGATTTCGCACAGTCCAGGATCGGGACTGATATACCGCTGCAGACCAGGGTCAGAGTTTATGAGGGTGCAGATATGCTCGGCATCGCGGAGATCAACGGGGAAGGAATGCTTCATAAACTGTGGCAGTCACGCACAGCAGAATAAGGAGCGAATCATTTGAAAGAAACAGCAAAGATCGAACCTCTGAATATAAAAACGGCTGTAGCCATAGGCTACTTCGACGGGATCCATCTGGGACACAGGCTGATCCTGCAGACAGCAGTTGATTTTGCAAAACAGATGAACCTTTGTCCGGCGGTGTTTACGTTCGATATGAGTTCCAGCAGAGTCCCTGGAAAGGGAAGCGAAGATCTCATCACGGCGAAGGCGAAAAAGAAACAGATCTCCGGACTCGGAATCGAATACTATGTATGTCCGCCGTTTGAGGAGATCCGCGAACTGAGCGGGAAGGAATTCGTGGACAGGATCCTGAGCGCCAAGTGCCTTAACGCTGCCGTGGTCGTATGCGGCACAGATTTCCGGTTCGGAAAGAACAGAGAATGCGGAATCAAAGAACTCGCCAAGCTGTGCGGACCTTACGGGATCCAGGTCTTCCCTCAGGAACCGGTCATGCTGGACGGTGAGCGGGTTTCGTCGACGAGAATAAAAAACGCACTGAAAAAAGGAAACATACAGCTGGTAAACAGACTTCTCGGTTATACATACTCGGTAACCGGCACAGTGGTTCACGGAAACCATATGGCACACGGATTCGGATTTCCGACAGCAAACATAATGTTTCCAAAAGGATGTGTGCTTCCGCAGAAAGGAGTGTACATCACCGACACACAGGTGGATGAGTTCCGTTTCAGAGGCATAACGAACATAGGTACCAGACCGACTGTTACGGATGACGAGGAAGCAGTCGTAGAGACACATCTCATAGATGCGGACGAGGATCTGTACGGATACGAGATAACGGTGGAACTGCTCAAATTCGTAAGACCGGAGCAGAAGTTCGACTCTGTGGAAGAACTGGTGGACACCGTGAAGATGAATATAGAATCAGCAAGAAGTCTGGTCTTCGGAGAAAACAGGAACTGATTCAAATACTCGATTTTTCCTGTTGATAAAAGGAAAAACCTTTGATATAATAAACAACGCTCTGTCAAAAAGAGCATATACCCTGACCCGGAAACATGGCGGATGCCGTACAACGGATTCTCCTGATACCTGTTTCTTAGTCACGGCGAATGAAAAGAAAGGAGAAACAACATGCTTAAGGACAAGAAGGAAGTCATCGAGTCCGCCAGACTCACGGAAGCCGATACAGGTTCCCCTGAGGTACAGGTAGCTCTTCTGACAAACCGCATCAACCACCTCAATGAGCACCTCAAGCAGCATCCGCAGGATAAGCACAGCTACCGCGGTCTGCTCAAGATGGTAGGTCGCCGCCGCAACCTTCTCGCTTATCTGCAGAGAAAAGACGTCGAGCGTTACCGTGCTATCATCACGAAGCTCGGACTTCGTAAGTAAAAGCGTACAAAAAGGCAGGTACGTCACCGTATCTGCCTTTAAGTATTTAATCCATTAACAGCCGTATGAGTTTTGCACTGACTCGAGCGCTCTTTGGTAAAAGAACGCCGGATTCGTTGCGAAACCGTACGGAGAATAATATCTTTACGGAGGTAGCAAAATGTTTGATCATTATCGCGTGTTCGAGACCGAGATAGCGGGCCGTACTTTCAGAGTCGAGTCCGGCAAGCTCGCGCTTCTCGCAAACGCAGCTGTAATGTGCAGTTACGGAGATACAAGAGTACTCTGCACAGTCACTATGAGCCCCAAGCCCAGAGAGGGCATTGATTACTTCCCGCTTTCCGTGGATTATGAAGAAAAACTTTATTCCGTCGGAAAGATACCCGGAAGCTTCCTGAGAAGAGAAGGACGAGCCAGTGAGAAGGCGACGCTTGCATCCAGAGTCGTCGACCGTCCTCTTCGTCCGCTGTTCCCCAAGGATATGAGAAACGATGTAGCTGTCGTGATGACGGTTATGTCTGTCGATCCCGACTGCTCCCCCGAGATCACCGGACTGATCGGATCCTCTATTGCCATCGCCATCTCCGATGTGCCGTGGAATGGACCGGTAGCGGGTGTATCTGTCGGTCTTGTGGACGGTGAGATCGTTATCAACCCGACACACGAGCAGAACCAGCACAATGATCTTCAGCTGACAGTCGTAAGCAGCGACAAAAAGGTCGTTATGATCGAAGCCGGTGCAAACGAAGTAGATAACGAGACCATGTTCAATGCCATAGTTGAAGGCGACAAGGTCAACAAGGAGATCGTTCGTTTCATCAATTCCATCGTTGCAGAGATCGGCAAAGAGAAGATCCCGTTCGAGAGCAAGGATGTTCCTCATGACCTCTTCGAGGCAGTGAAGGATATGGCTGTCGAGAAGGTTCGCGCAGCTATGGATACTGATGACAAGCTCGTGCGCGATGCTGCTCTCCTTCCCATCTATGATGAGGTACATGCGGCGTTTGACGCACAGTACGAGGACAATACATCTATCATCGATGACGCGATGTATAAACTTCAGAAGTATGTCGTCCGCAGATGGCTGCTGGATGACGGAAAACGTGTTGACGGACGCGGCATCAATGATATCCGCCCGCTGGCTTCCGAAGTCGGACTGCTTCCCAGAGCACACGGCAGCGGCCTGTTCACCAGGGGACAGACTCAGGTACTTACGACCTGCACACTTGCGATGCTGGATATGGCTCAGCTTCTGGACGGCCTTGATGACCAGACAGAAAAGCGCTACATGCATCATTACAATATGCCCAGCTATTCAGTCGGCGAAACACGGCCCAGCCGCGGACCCGGGCGCAGGGAGATAGGACACGGCGCATTGGCAGAGAGATCTCTGCTGCCTGTCATTCCTTCCAAAGAGGAGTTCCCGTATGCGATTAGACTGGTCTCAGAAGTTCTTTCTTCCAATGGGTCCACGTCACAGGGATCTGTTTGCGGCAGCACGCTTGCTCTTATGGATGCAGGCGTCCCGATCAAAGCTCCTGTCGCAGGTATCTCCTGCGGACTCATCACAGAAGATGACCGCTGGATGACGATGGTCGACATTCAGGGAGTCGAAGACTTCTTCGGCGATATGGACTTCAAGGTTGCCGGAACAAAGAAGGGCATCACTTCCATCCAGATGGACCTCAAGATAGATGGTCTTACATACGACATAATCAAAGAAGCTCTGGAGAAGTGCGAGAAAGCCCGTTTCTACATTCTTGACGAGATCATGCTCAAGGCTATTCCCGAACCCCGCAAGGAGCTCTCACCCTATGCACCTAAGCTTGAAGGCATCATGATCGATGTCGATAAGATCGCCGAAGTCATCGGAAAGGGCGGAGCGGTCATCAAGAAGATCTGTGCTGAATGCGAGGTCCAGGTGGATGTCGAGGAAGACGGACACGTCTATGTATCCGGCAAGAACAGCGAAGGTGTAAAGAGAGCCATCAACATCATTCAGACAATCGTGACAGACCCTGAGATCGGCGCTATGTACTACGGAAAGGTCACTAGGATACTCCCGATCGGAGCAAAAGTTGAGATCGCTCCCGGTAAGGAAGGGCTCGTTCATATCAGCAAGCTGGATGAGCAGAGAGTGGCAAAAGTCGAAGACGTTGTGAGCGTCGGTGACGTCATTCCCGTTAAGGTGATCAAGATCAGCGAGAAAGGTATCGACCTCTCACGTAAAGATGCTATAGCCGCGATCAAGGCAGCAAGGAAAGAAGACTGATCTTCTGTATCTGCCGCACGTCGAACAGCGAAATATTATGAAGCCCGGACACTGTCCCGGGCTTTTTTCCTTGTGGAGAAGCAGATTTGGAACAGGTGTGATATTCATTATTAACCTGGCGCGGAGACCCGTGACTTCAGTCGTGGGAGGAGCGCCAGCCTCCTTTTCTGCGATTTTGCTTGTTTGAGCTTGTTTGCTTTATACTCTCTTAAACAATACACCATTGTACTGTAATTAGTACTATGAATGTGCTATCCTGTATTTGTGATCAGTAACAGAATGGTGGTGTTTTTTGTTGCTTCAGACGCGAACTGCTAAGTTAAGGATCTGTCCTGATACAGATGACATCGGTGTTCTCCTGGATACTATGAGAGCCTATACAGATGCCTGCAGCTTCGTGTCTGAAGTCGCTTCTTCACAGACAGTTGTTCCTGACAGATACAGACTGCATGATGCTGTCTACAGACAGGTACGTTCCCGCTTCTCTCTTCCTTCCCAGATGGCTCAGAGCGTCATCAGAACAGTTACGGCCTCTTACAGAACTCTGCGTACCAGTCGGAAAGAGCATCCTGAGAGATTCAGGAAGAAGAGGAATATCGTTCCGAAGTTCCGTTCTCCTCAGCTTGATCTCGTAAGAGGAAGAGACTATTCGCTCCTATGGAACAGGGAACGTACGGAAAGAGTATTCAGCATCAATACTCTCAAGGGAAGGATAAAGGCAGCTTTCTTTGCGGAAGCAATGGACTGGGCTTTTGCTGAAGGAGCGAGAATGGGTACCGCTAAGCTGGTGTATAAGCATGGGAAGTTCTACCT
>JAFWDH010000024.1 GCA_017513135.1 Oscillospiraceae bacterium | reverse complement strand
GCTCTGGTGAGAGAGCTTACGACCAGCAGACACTGACCCTTGTTTTCTTTTATTATTTCTGCCGCAACAGGCGCGACCTGACTGTCCGAAACTCCGGAAATATTGATTATTCCCTTTTCAGCCATCTGCCCCAGCCTTTCAGTCTTCCTCAGATACAGTTTCCTTCCTGGTGTTGTATTCGTTCATTGCGATATCGATGCCTTCTGAGAGCATGCACTCCACGGCGCTCACGGCAGTCAGCACCGCTTCTCTCATGACATCCGCCTCTTCCCGGGTAAATCCGCCCAGCACATGGTCGACTATATCTCTGTCATCCTGAGTGCCGATGCCGATCCTTATACGGGCAAAACCGTCGTCTCCGAGACAGGATACAACAGATTTCATGCCGTTGTGGGTCCCTGCGCCGCCTTTCTTCCTTATGCGGACGGCCCCCGCGGGGATATCCGCGTCATCGTAGATGACCAGAAGGTTCTCAACAGGTTCTTTATAGTAATCCATCACTGCCCTGACAGCCTCACCGCTTAAGTTCATGAAGGTCTGCGGCTTCACCAACAGGACTTTCTGACCGGAGATCCTTCCCTCTCCGATCAGCGCCTTGTGCTTCGATTTCGTTACAGAAATCCCGTGCTCCTCTGCCAGTCTGTCTACAGTGATGAATCCCAGATTGTGTCTGGTGTTTTCATATTTTCGCCCCGGGTTTCCGAGGCCGGTTATAATGTGCATGTCTTATGCTCCGAATCAGTCAAAAAGTTTGCTGATCGATTCATTGTTGAATACTCTCATCATCGCCTCCGCGAAGAGCGGCGCAACTGAGAGCTGTACCATTCCTTTTATCTTCTTGTCCTTCGGTATAGCGATGGTATTCAGCAGTACCAGTTCCTCTATTGCCGAATCGTTGATCCTCTCAACAGCAGGTCCCGAAAGAACAGGATGTGTAGCGCAGGCTTTTACACTCTTGGCGCCCAGATCCTTCAGCGCGTTTGCCGCGTTGGTTATGGTTCCTGCAGTATCTATCATGTCGTCTATGAGTATGCAGTTCTTTCCTTCTATGTCGCCGATGATGTTCATGATCTCGCTTTTGTTGGGCTCAGGTCTTCTCTTGTCGACGATAGCTATAGGAGCGTTGAGCGGGTTGGCCATGTTACGGGCTCTTGTAACACTTCCGTGGTCAGGAGAAACGATTACCAGATCTTCGATGTTCTTCTCCTTGAAATAGTTCACCAGAATAGGAAGTCCCACAAGGTGGTCAACCGGGATATTGAAGTATCCCTGTATCTGTGAAGCGTGAAGGTCCATGGTGAGAAGTCTGTCCGCGCCGGCGGCGACTATCAGGTCAGCTACGAGTTTTGCTGTTATTGGATCTCTCGCTTTAGCTTTTCTGTCCTGTCTCGCATATCCGTAATACGGGATTACCGCGTTGATCCTTCCTGCTGACGCTCTCTTGATGGCGTCTATCATTATCAGCAGCTCCATAAGATTGTCGTTTACAGGATCGCTGGTTGACTGAACGATGAATACATCCGTTCCGCGAACCGATTCCCACATGCTGACTGAGATCTCCCCGTCACTGAATTTTGAAACAGTGGCGTTGCCCATGGGTTTTCCCATTATGGACGCTATTTCTTCCGCCAGTTCTGTGTGCGAGTTGCCTGTGAAAACTTTGTAGTTTGAAAATTGCCCGTTTTTCATTTCTCCGCTCCTTTTCATTGCATGATCGTTTTGATGTTCAATAGACGATACCGTTATTTCTTTCTGGTCAGTATGTCTTTCTTTTCCACCCAGCCTTCCTTGACAGCAGCCTTTCCTCTGTCAATATAGAGTGCTCCCGGCGGAACATCCTCCGTTATGGTGCTCCCGGCAGCTATATAGGCCTTTTCGCCAATATTGACAGGGGAGATAAGATTTGAGTTGCATCCTATGAACGCGCCTTCTCCTACCGTGCTCCTGTACTTCCTGCTGCCGTCAAAGTTGACGAAGACCACACCGCAGCCGAGATTCACTCCGCCTCCCACATCGGAATCTCCGATGTATGTAAGGTGTGATGCTTTCGCCCCGTCTCCCATTGAAGAATTCTTTATCTCCACGAAGTCGCCTACTTTGCAGCCGTCGCCCACAGTGCTGTTGGGGCGCATGTACGCAAAGGGGCCGACCTTCGTTTCCGAACCCACCTTGCTTTCGATGATCACAGAGCTGTGGATCTCGGTCCTGTCTCCTATCTCCGAATCCACGATCCTGGTGTTCTGGCCTATGATACAGTCCTCACCGATCTTTACCGAACCTTCCAGAGTTACCAGGGGATATATCAGCGTCCCCTTTCCTATCTGTACATCATCGTCTATATACGCAGTACGGATATCGATGAACTTTACGCCCTCTTTGACAAGGGCCAGATTCCTTTCGATCCGTTCCTTTTCTGCTTTTTCAACCTCACCTATATCGGCGGGGCATTTTCCGGAAATACTGCTCACCTGCTGTATCCTCCTTTGTATACTTCTCTGTCTATCTCGAGGATCCTTTCTCCGACTTTGTATATGTCTCCCGCTCCCATGGTTATTACCAAGTCTCCCGGCTCAGCATTTTCGTAGACAAAATTGGCCATCTCTTCGAAATCGGGGTAGAAATATACTTCCTTTCTCGGGTAATCCTTTTTGATCTCTTTCACAAGACTTTCGGAACTTATCTTGTGTATGTTCTTTTCTCTGGCAGCGTAGATCTCAGCCAGAACCACCACGTCCGCCTTTTCAAAGGATTCGGCGAACTCATCGAACAGCGCCATGGTCCTTGTGTAGGTATGGGGCTGGAAAAGAACCCAGAGGTTCTTGTATCTCATATTGCTCACAGCATCCAGCGTCGCCTTTATCTCTGTCGGATGATGGGCATAATCATCGATCAGCTTGATATTGTTATTGGTGGTGCCCATTATGTCAAATCTGCGCTGTGTTCCTTTATACTCTTCCAGTGTCTCCACTATATCGGAAACGTCCACGCCCAGATAGTGGCAGCAGGCAATAGCCGCCAGAGCATTCAGAATGTTGTGTTCCCCCGGTATCGACATCATTACCGTGCACAGTCTCATTCCATGATAATTGACATAGAACTGAGGATTTCCGCTGGAGTTGAATATGACGTCTTCAACGCTGTAGTCGCAGCTGTCACTGAAACCGAAGGTGATGACGTTGTCCATATCCTTAACTATGCTGCGCACGAAAGGATTGGCGTCATACGCAATGATCACGCCGTCATCAGGCACGCGCTTTGCGAACTCCCTGAATGAATTGGCGATATGCTCTATATCTTTGAAATAATCCAGATGATCTGAATCAATGTTGAGTATTATCTCTATCCTGGGCCGGCTGTTCAGAAACGCGTCCATATACTCACAGGCTTCTGTTACAAAGAACTGGCTCTCGCCCACTCTCACATTTCCGCCGAACTCTCCCAGGTTGCCACCGACGAGTATAGTCGGATCCATCTGCGCTCTGTTTAATATCAGAGATATCATGGATGTGGTCGTGGTCTTTCCGTGAGTGCCTGAAATAGCTATGCTGGTCTTGTATTCTTCCATAAGAATACCCAGCATCTCCGCTCTTGTCATGACCGGGATACCAAGTTCCTTTGCTCTCTTAAGTTCGGGATTGTCTTTAGATACTGCTGTGGAATAGATAACGAGATCGGCATTCTCTACATTCTTGGCTCTGTGACCGAGAAATATCCTGATGCCGTGTTCCAGGAGTCTTTCTGTGGTGTCGCTTTCCCTCATATCGGATCCGGATACTTCATACCCTCTGGATTTGAGTATTTCAGCTATCCCCGAGAGGCCTATGCCGCCTACTCCGATGCAATGGATATGTCTGCAGTCAGATAAACTGATCATAGTTATGATGACTCCTTTCATTCTATCTGCAATTACACTTGATTATAACAAATATATATATTGATTGC
>JAFWDH010000023.1 GCA_017513135.1 Oscillospiraceae bacterium | reverse complement strand
TGACAAAGCATCCTCTGAATGAAAGAAGCTATACCTGCGATCACTGCGGATATCATCATCGCTCAAGAGATGTAAAGGCAGCGATTTCGATCCTGGAAGAAGCGGTAAGAGAATACAGTCTCTCCGGAACGGAGAACTCAGGGTCCCGCGGAGGTCAGACCCAATACTCCAAAACAGTAATCTACCTGTACTGGAGCAAGGTCATTGCCTGTGAAACGGGAAGCCTGTGACTTCAGTCATGGGTAGTTCACCTTTTGTGCTTCGGATCGTTTAACTTGTACAGTTCTTCAGCCGCTATTCTGGTCCTCGCAACGACTCCTTCTTTCTTGGGGAAACAATAGTAAAGACAGTCCTTGTTGCCTATGCAGATCACGTCGCCTATCTCGTACCAGAAGTAATCAGAGTATAAGCTGTATGATTCAAGCGGCCGCTGCTCGTATCTGAGTTTCCCTTCGCAACCGGTCAGCAGGAATCCGTTCGTATTATGTATCAGATGTCCGTCACCTACCATATAGATGTATTTGTGATCCACCATAAGCCCTATGCTGACATCTGTATCCAGAAGATATGTGCCGTCGATCAGAGATCTCCGGACCTCTTCTCTTTCCCACGCATACCAGTCAGGTATGTGCGCGAACTCGGTCTCACCATTCGATGCATGCATCTGACCATACTCGTCCATGGTCCATTCCTTCCCGCAGTGACTGCATCTGAGAGTTATTCCGCTCGCTTTTGTTTCTCCTTCCGCTCCGCAGTGAGGGCACTTGAACATTATCCTTTCGAGACCGTCGGCGCGGAAAGGTTCCTCTACCTTCACCATGTTGTCTCTCTGCCAAGCGAAATTATCAAATGTGAACGCCGTATCGATCCTTTCCTCTATCTGTCCTCGGCTGAGATCTCTGACCTGTGCTGCATCGAGCAGACAGCTCACCTCGGCTGACACCTTTACTTTTCTCTTCTGAAGACAGTTATATAGTGGATCTCTGGCAAAAGCTCCCTCTGTCTTTATCATGATGACCGGCACTCCGAGTCTCTTTACCAGTGCGCCTAATCCCCTGGGCAGCGGAGTCGCTGTCCCGTCAAATGAGTAACTGGCTTCAGGATACATCAGGACGCTTGTCTTAAGCTCTCCCAGAGCATACTGCATGTCACGTATGAGCGTTATATCGCTGACGAATTTCTGTGTCGGAATGCAGCCCAGTTTCCGCATGAGCCAGTCCTTGCCGACGAAACCGTCAGAAGTGCAGATGATGCAATACGGTCTCGGGTACAGTATCCTCGCAACGATCTCAAGGTCTATAAACGCGGAGTGGTTCATGAGTATGAGCCATGGGCCTTCCCCAGCCTTATCCATATCCTTCTGTGTAAAGGTAAAATCTGTCTGTTTAAGATCCGGTGCCCCGAGGACTCTCATAAGAGTTCTGAACAGCATTCCGGGTCTCTGAGGAAGCCGGTGCGGCTCTCTCGGAAGAGCCATGACTTTCTCGTATTCAGCCTCTTTAACTCTGGTCTTCAATGGTACTCCTCCCCGCTTATCAGTCCCTTTCCGACTTGAACTGAAAGCATGTTTCCTGTATTATCAATCCTGTTGGTCTTAACATATCAATTTTAGAACAGGCGGTCAAACATATGTGGTTTATTATGTCTCTTCTTGCGCTTCTTTTCTGGAGCGGCTCCGACATCTTCACTAAGGTCGGCGCTAAGGAAGGCGATCTGGATTCGCACCTGAAGATTTCAGTCGTTGTCGGTTTCGTGATGGGATTCCATGCACTCGCGACTATCCTGAGCGGTGCAGCGACAGTCACGCTGTCGGATCTTATACACTATCTGCCGGCATCTGCTCTCTACATTCTGTCCATGGTGATAGGATATCTGGGTCTCAGATATATAGAGCTGTCCGTTTCATCCCCGATATGCAACTGCTCCGGTGCATTTTCCGCTGTTCTTTGTCTCATCTTTCTGCATGAGGCAATAGACGGTCTTCAGACCGCCGGCATCATTCTTGTCACCGCAGGAGTATTCATGCTCGGCGTTGCTGAATCAAAAGAGGACGACGAATCAAGAAGAAGACGTCAGGAACTTTCGGGAAGAAGCTACAAGAAAGACATACGCGCTTTCATACTCCCCATCACCTACTGTCTGCTGGATACTCTCGGCACTTTTGCTGACAGCGCCATTCTTGTCAATATGGATGAAGACGCAGCAAACTGCGCCTACGAACTTACCTGGTTCGCCTGCGCGGTGGTCATTTTCCTGTATCTGATCTTTGTAAGAAAAGCTAAATTCTCTCTTGATCAGGGACTTCCTATGCTGTCCGGTGCTCTCTGCGAGACCGCAGGACAGGCTGCATATGTAAAGGCTCTCAATGACAACCCCGTGACATCAGCCCCGATCATCAGTTCATACTGTGTTCTGTCCTGTGTCTGGGCTGCGATCTTCCTCAAGGAACGTCTCTCCAGGAACCACTACATCGCCCTGCTGTTTACGATAGCCGGCATAATCGTAATGGGTTTCTGTGAATGACGGCTGTCCTTCCGGATCCCCCGTAAAAGGAACGAAAGGCGAAGACATATGTCTTCACCTTTTATGTTTCGATTTCAGCCATCCATCATCCGGTATCCTGCTTCTCCCTGTCAGGCAGCAGTTCGCTGGCGGCCGCCGCTCCGATTATCAGCACGGAACCTACCCATCCCGCCGCATCCATCCTCTCTCTCAGGAAAAAGACCGAGCACAGCACCGATACTACAGGTTCAAGATATCCAAGTACCGCTACTGTATGTACCGGAAGGCTTCCCATACCGCTGAAATACAGTATATAGGCAACTCCTGTGTGCAGAACGCCCAGCATGATGATTATCAGCAGCGATCTCAGATCCGGAAACAAAGCTGTTCCGCAGTCTTTGATCAGAACGACCGGAAGGATGGTTAGCGCCGAAACAGCCAGCTGAAAAGCAGACTTGTCCAAAGATGAAACACCGCTTATCTTCCTGTTGCTGATGACGATGAAAACGAACCATACTGCGGCTCCGATCCCCATCAGAACACCTGATACACTGCCTGCTGATCCGTTCCAGAATCCGGAGACCAGCACGATACCGGCAAAAGCCGCCGCCACAAGCGGGAGTTTTCTGATATCCGTCCTTTCCTTCAGCACTACAGGAGCGATCAGCACTACTATAAGCGGCGCCAGGTAATTGCACAGACTGGCTATCGCAACTGTCGTCCGAAGATATGCCTCAAAAAGAAATATCCAGTTAAGTCCCAGACTGATACCGCCGATCAGCAGCCATTTCAGGTTCCGTCTGACCGCCTCACGGTCTATACTGCCTCCCCGCAATCTTAAATACACGAGAATAAAGACTGACCCCAGAAACCCTCTGAACATCGCTGCCGCATCGCTGGGTGTTCCTGACAGTCTGAGGAACATGCCTATCGTCCCGTACAGCAGCACCGCGACGGTGTATTTGACTCTTTCCGCTCTCAGATCCACTTTTTGTCCTTTCAAAGCCGATAAACCGTCAGTTCAGCCACCGGCAGTCTCATTCTCCAGTGTTTCCGCAAATGTCTTTCCGGCTTCCTGCAGTGCAGGGAGCATATACTGCCTGTTGTACCTTTCGACCGGTATGCGGTCACATACGTTCACACCCATGTGCTTCAGTCCGCGTTCTATCTGCATCATGCATTCAAGCGTTCCGTTTCCGGATCCTCCGGCACAGGCGACGATCACGCTTCGCTTCTGCGCGAGCGCTCTGTTGCAGAATGCATCGCATCTGCGGATCCTGTCAAACAGCGCCTTGAAGCACTCCGTCGTATCAGACCAGTACACGGCAGTGACCCACACTATGCCGTCTGCCTCTTTCAGAGTCCCGTATATCTCCGAAAAGTCATCCCTGATCACGCACGTTCCTTCGTTCCTGCAGGTCCCCCAGCCGTTCCCGCAGGCCAGACAGTGCTCTATCTTCTTACTGTTGAGGTGCACTTCTTCTATCCGTGCTCCGGCTTCTGACGCTCCGCAGACGAATCTTTCCTTAGCTGACGCAGTAAGCCCATCCGCATTGGGACTGGACCATATCACAGCTATCTTTTTCATTCTGTATTCCCCCGTATCTCTCCTAGATAAACCTGACCACTTCGTCAAACTCTTTTCTGGGTCTGACAGACGGTTCTTCATCGCGCTTTCCGACCGCTATGACAGACAATATCTCCTCACTTTCCGGAATGCCTATGATATCTCTGATCGCTTCCGAGTCTCTCATTCCCATGATCAGAGTGTCATATCCCAGATCCTTTGCTGCAAGGATCATATAAGCGTCATGCAGTCCGAGGTCATACGCTCCCCATCCGTCGCCGATCTCGTTTGCCGGTTCTCCGTCACGGAATCCCACTACGCCCTTTTCAAATGTCGTGACCACAAGAACCGCGTTTGCAGAATTATTCTGATTGGAGGCAGGAAGCGCAGCTTTGCGCAGTTTTTCCACTATCTCCTCATCTGTGACCGCATAACAGCGTGACGCCTGTCTGTTTCCCCATGAAGGAGCCCGTTGCGCGGCTCTCAGTATTTTCTCAAGGTCTTCTCTGTTTATACCGCTGCTGTATCTTCTGACACTGCGGCGCTCATCGATCAGCTTTTTGAACTCCATTTTCTTCTCCTTTTTGCGCTGGCTCATTTATTTGCTTTTCCGGACTGTGATGGATCACGCCATGTTTTATTGCATTGCCGTGATAAAGCGTCCATAATTATAATACACTATCCGCGAATGATCCCGAAACTCTTCTGCAATAAGGAGGACTGCATGGACAAGCCGTACGATGCCGCCTGGTTGGAAAAGATACAACGTCAGGAGGAACTTCTGGTCTTTGATGCCCCGCTGAGCAACAGAGATGCCCTTGTATTAGGACTGCTTGCTGTCGAAGAAGCGAAACGGATGGAAATGAGCTTTTCCTTCCGCATCATCGTCAACGGAGCAGCAGTATTCTCTCATCTGATGGACGGCACAGGTCTTGAGAATGAGTGGTGGATGGATAAGAAACTCAATACAGTGAGGGAGACCGGCATCAGCACGCTGCGGCTCTTCTGCGAGATCATGGGAGGTCTTCGTGAAGCCCCGGGATTTCTTGAGAATCTTTCAAACTATGCTGTTGACGGAGGCTGTGTGCCTCTCCGCACGAACAGCGGCAGCATCTTCGGTTATATGATCGCGTCGGGAAATGATCATCAGTATGATCACGAGGTCGCTGTCCGGGCAATAGCGGCATTCCTTAAGGTCGGGATACCGTCTCTTATCTGATTGAAAATTAATGACATAACAAGGCTCCGGGTACTGAACAGTACCCGGAGCCCTCATATATCGCAGCTCAGAATGATTTAAAGAATGAAGCGAGCCTGTCCTCGTTCCTCTTCCCGTCCTTGAGTTCAGTTAGATTCACTACCATCTTTCCGTCATCCAGGAGGTCCACCATCGCGTACTGTGACCGCGGATATGTGAATACTGCTCCGGGATTAACTGCGCGCACACCGTTCTGCTCTCCGCTGAAAGGCATGTGCGTATGACCGAAGAAAACGACGTTGCATCCCTGATCTGATGCTTCCCCGGTAACTCCGCCTATGCCGGCTCTGACTCCGTAATGATGTCCGTGTGTCAGGAATATCCTCCAGTTGTCTACCACAACGGTATTGTCATACGGCAGCTGGGATCCGAAGTCATTGTTTCCCCTGACTCCGATCAGAGGCCAGTCCGGATGCTCCGCCTTGATACGTTCAAATTCAGCCGCTCCGTCCCCGAGAAAAATGATCTTATATGCTTCCGGATGGAGCTTGCAGATCTCTTCGAACTGCTCTTTCATCCCGTGAGTATCGGATATTAGTAACAGTCTTTTCAATTCTTGATATCTCCTGCCATTCTGTATATCTCGCTCTTAGAGAAACCTGTCTCCTTTGCCGCTCTCTTAGCTGCTTCCGAGGCAGACATCCCGCCGGCCATCAGATCGGCTGCCATCGAGGCAGCGTCCTCAATCGTGACATCTATATTCTCGGGTCCATTATAGCCCTCAATGACCAGTACATACTCTCCCCTGGGAGGATTGTCGTCATAATACGATTTCGCCTCTGCAAGATTTGTCCGCCAGATCTCTTCGTGCAGTTTGGTCATCTCTCTGCAGATCGTTATCTGACGGTCTCCGAAGGCATTGAGCATGTCATTTAGCGTCCTCTGAAGCTTGTGCGGAGCTTCATAAAACACCATCGTCCTCTTCTCTGCTCTGAGTTCTTCCAGACGTTCCCTGCGTCCGCCTTTAGGCGTCGGAAGGAATCCCTCAAAACAGAACCTGTCGCATTTGATCCCGCAGACTGAGAGCGCTGAAACGACTGCAGACGGACCTGAGACGGGAACAACTCTAACTCCCTCATCCAGTGCCTTTGCCACGAGCGCACCGCCGGGATCGCTGATCACCGGAGTTCCTGCATCGGAGCAGAATGCAACGTTTTCCCCTGCGAGTATCCTCGAGACGATCTGTTCGGATCTCTCCCGTTCATTGTATTTCTGACAGCTTATCAGGCTTTTTTTGACTCCGATATGATTGAGGATCTTTGCCGTCACTCTGGTGTCTTCTGCAGCGATGAGATCCACCTCCTCCAGAGTCCTGGCCGCTCTGGGTGAAAGGTCGTCAAGGTTGCCGATGGGCGTCGCCACTACATAAAGCATTCCCGGCTCGTTCAAACGTAATCCTCCTCACATATATCCATCAGTTCATCAGTATATTTTCCGTCACTGCCGAAAACACAGAGATCCGGCATAACTGTCAGTTTCTTTCCGCCCTTGTATATCGCATCGATGAGCACCAGAAAAGGCAGTCTCTCAGCGCTGTGTCTGCAAAATCTCAGAGTTTTCGGTTCGAACCCGTTCTTTCTGAGGCTCTCAAAAAGATCAGGCAGTCTGTCCGGCACATGACAGATAAAGAGATGTCCCCTCTGCTTAAGATTCATTGCAGCAGAAGCGAACAGGGCATCGGGAGACAGCCCGTTCTCATGCCTTACTGCATTCCTGTCAGGGTCCTCGCTGCGGTCTTTCTCGTCGAAGAACGGAGGATTGCAGATGACACAGTCAAATCTCTCCTCGCTTTTATATGCAGCCGCATCCGCCTTGACGGCAGTAACGTCAAACCCGCCCTCCGCAGCAGTCCTTTCGGCAAGTTTGAGCTGATCTTCCCGCAGGTCGACCATTACCGTTCTTCCTATGAATCCGCGGTCGTAGTTCCAGAACGAGACAGTACCGGCCCCTGAGCAGAGCTCAAGGATCTTTTTGCTGCCCTTCTGCTGTGCAAAATACGCGAGCATAAAGGAAGCCAGCGACGGCCTCTCGTCACTGTCCGTATAAACTCTTGTACCGTTGTGAAGCAGATAGGAATCAGTCATAAATGGTCCTTTAAAGAAACAGGGCGGACACGGAAGTGCCCGCCTCTTTCCTGTGTTTTCAGATCACTCCTGATGGGGCGCGCCTACCGGGCAGGTGGCCTCGCAGGCACCGCACTCGACGCAGAGATCAGGATCGATGACATGCTTTCCATCACCCTCGGAGATAGCTCCGACCGGGCAACCGGCTGCACATGCACCGCAGTTTACACAATCATCACTGATGACATACGGCATATTATTATCCTCCTTATAATCGATTGGCTGAAACTATAATAGCATACATGCCTTACAAATCAAGTCAATTCCTCAAGCTCAGGATCTGTCTGAACTTCAGCATTCCTGCTCCCCTTCCACCCGAAGACCTTCTTCAGAGACGAGCTCGCATACGGTCTGATCGCATCGTTCGCGTCGAGACGGACTTTAACGTTGCCCATGAGGACGTTCGAGTCTATTACCGTCCCGGCTCCATCGGGGGTGGTGACCTTCGTCCCTGTGGGAGGTGTAAGCTTTGAGAGCTCATCATACATATCCTGCTCGTACTTCAGACAGCACATCAGTCTCCCACAGGATCCTGAGATCTTGGTCGGGGAAAGCGTCTTGCCCTGTTCCTTTGCCATCTTGATGGTGACCGTCTGGAAATCCGGCAGGAATTTGCTGCAGCAGAACTCACGCCCGCACACCCCGACGCCTCCGAGCAGCCGGCATTCATCCCTGATTCCTATCTGACGGAGCTCAATCCTTGTATGGAATACGGCAGCCAGATCCTTTACCAGTTCTCTGAAGTCTACTCGCTGATCCGCCGTAAAGTAAAATGTGATCTTCTTTCGGTCGAAAGTGTACTGGACGCTTATCAGGTTCATATCCAGCTGATGCACTCTGATCTTATCGAGACAGATGTTATATGCTCTTTTCTCGTCAGCGAGGTTCTCCTCGAACACCGCCTCATCATCGCCGTTTGCTTTCCTGATTATGGGTTTTATATCATCCCTGACTTTTTCTTCATCTATGTCATATGGCGGGAACGATACTTCGCCGAGCTCCATGCCCCTGGCAGTCTCGACAATCACCTTCTGTCCCTTTTTCAGTTCCTCATCACCGGGATCAAAATAATAGCTTTTCCCGGTGCCTCTGAACTTAACTCCTACTATCTTTGCCATCGTTACCTCATACTGATCCTTGCGGCGAGCGCCGCCGCAGCTGTTCTTGCGTTAACATATGCTTCATTCTGCTCCAGTGTGTCCGTGAAGCATTCATAAAGAAATCCTGCACGGCCCGCATCCTCCGGGTCGTTATCTATATCCTGTGCCAGGCCAGAAATAGCCGTCCTAAGTATAAGCGATATCTGATCTCTGTTCTCTGCTGAAGCCAGAGAAGCCATTACCCCGTACCTGCTGCCTGCGTAAGCCGATCTGAGAAGTTTCTCTGCGGTCAGGACACAGAACGAGAACTTCTGGTCTTCTGCTGCTCTGAGCACCAGTCCCAGCCTTCCGCCGAACAGTTCCGACAGTCTCTCTGCCTTCTCCATGCCGAGTTCAGGTATCCGCTTTAGAGCCTCCTCAGCGCATATCTTTTTGTCCAGAGGGCGTATCCGGTACTCCACTGCCCGGGAACGTATTGTCGGCATCAGGTCATCCTGCCGCCTCACTGTGAGGATAAATACGACTCCTTCCGGAGGCTCTTCCATCATCTTCAGCAGAGCGTTTGCAGAATATGCATTAAGGTTCTCCGCCTCTCTTATGTGAAGCACTCTCCTGCCGTCTGTCATGACCGAGGCTTTGTTCATCTCATAGAGCGCATCTCTTACATCCGAAACAGATACCTGCCCTGATGAACCGCTGCCCTCCACCGAAATGAAATCAGGATGAACGTTTCTCAACACGAGTCCGTTCTTATCCTCAAGGTATTCCGAGGCTACTAGCCGCGCGAAGAAGTCGCACCCAGTTCCCTCCTCTCCCGAGAAAGAAACGGCATGCGGGAACGATCCCGATCCGAGGCGGGCGGAGATCTCTCTCTTCAGTTCTTCGTTGCCAAGAAAGCTCTCGAACATAACTGCCTCCGCATTTGAGTTACATTACTATTCTATTTATTTGACAGATAAAACTCAAGAAAACGCCTTTTACGTTCCTCTTCAGATGCCCTGTCAAAGTCTGGAGAGCTCATCCTCGTACATCCTCTTCAGGGCCTGGGCGTCCTCTGCCTGGGTGCCGTCAGACTCACATATAAAAGTCGGGCTCCATCCTCTCTCAGCTATCAGCCTCATAAGCGGCTGCGGTTCAGGTCCGAACTCCGTATCGGCAAATGTCAGATGCCGCTTTTCGCCGCCTGTAGTGTATTCGATCTTTGAGAAATGCGAGTGAAACACTGACGCCCTCTCGGTCCCTATCCGGTTAACCATGGCGTCAAGTATCGCTTCATAATCCTCGCGGCCTCTGATCCCTCCCATCGTCCTCGCATTCAGATGGCCGAAATCTATGCAAGGGATGATCCTTTCATCGACCGAGCACAGTTCCAGCACTTCTTCGAGCGTGCCCAGCTGACCGATCTTTCCCATCGTTTCCGGGCAGACCGTGACATCTGTAAAACCTGCCGCGTCCAGTTCCGAGATGCAGTATCTGAGGGTCTCCACGGCAAGAGCCAGGGCCTGTTCTCTGCTCTGTTTGCCGCATGATCCGGAGTGGACAACAAATCTGGCGCCTCCCATTCCCTTAACTGCCTGGGCACTCTCAAGGAAATACCTGGCGCTTCCTTTTCTCTTCTCCTCTTCAAGGGAAGACAGCGAGATATAGTAAGGCGCATGAAGGCTCATCCTCACGCCGTTCTCATCCGCTCTTACGCGAAGTTTCTCGGCGGTATCAGGCTTTACTCTGACACCGAGCCCGCACTGATACTCATATGCATCAAGTCCCATAGACGCGCAGAATGCCGGCGCATCCAGGGTGCTCTTGTATCCGGCAGCTTCAAAGCTGTTCGAATTGCCGGCAGGACCGAATCTGGCTCCCATTTCCGTTCTCCTCAAACAGAAAGGGGCGTTGCACGCAACGCCCCTGATCTTTATCCTTATTTGAACTTGCGCTTGCGGGCAGCTTCCGCCTTTTTCTTGCGGCGGACAGAAGGCTTCTCATAATGCTCGCGCTTGCGAACCTCGGCAAGGATCCCCGAACGTGCACACTGACGCTTAAACCTGCGGAGCGCGCTGTCCAGACTCTCGTTCTCCTTGACTCTGACTTCCGACACTTTTATCCCTCCCTTGCCTAGGAATTTCGTACCTTGACATTATAAACGCGAAGCAACTGACTGTCAAGGAGAAAGGCTGACCGGCAGACCCGGATCACAGATTCTGTTCATCGACGAAGGCGTAGAACTCCTTCTCCTTTGATTTATCCTCAGCTTTCACCTTACCTACAGGCATCGCATAGAACATCGCCTCTTCCTCGCCGTCGAGCCGGAAAGAACTGTCACAGAGATTTCCGTCGACCGCGCCGATCGCGCAGCCACCGAGGCCTATCGATGTCGCTGCAAGATACATGTTCTCGGTTATGTGTCCGCTGTCTATCAGAAGGACACGGTGCGTAGTGATCCCGTATCTCCATTCCGCGCGGTAAAACACCGCGCTGTAATAGAAGACCACGTTTGCCTTTGCGGTCCATGCCTGTCCGCACAGTGAAGCGCTTATGAACTCATCAAGGCTGTCCGGCGCATCCAGATACTCGATCTGATGGTGCATCGGCAGATAATGGTACAGTCCGGGCTCAAGTCCATCCACATCCCTGACAGCCATATAACACTCGAATTCATGTCTTGCGCCGCCGCAGGGCACAGTCCTCAGTGTCGCGTACGCCCTGCCCCTGATTTCCTTAATCCCCTGCGTGCACCAGAGGAGATACGACAGTTCAAGAAGGGACATCGTTTCCCCGGTATAGACTCTGTGACTTTCACGCGAATTGATGATACCGAGAAAATCATTGTTTATAGCGAGAGCGGAAAAATCTCTGGGCAGGTCCATGACATTGTCTGTCATCGCCTCCTTCACGAGCGGAGGCTGCGGCAGTTTCTTGTCCTGGTCGGTGAGATATCCCTCAAACAGGTTCTCATCTATTTCCCACCTTGCCACGAAAGCTCTTCCCTCACGGATCTTTTCTTCTATAAGCTCTTTACTGGGTTCCATTGTTCTTTTCCTCAATGCCTGACTAAAAGGTTAACCGTTACATAGCGCAATCTTCAGTCCTTCTCCAGCCCCATGGCTTTGGCTATCTCCATGATCGGAACAGAAAGAAGCGCCAGTCCTGCGCCGTAGATATAGTATATCCCCGGCAGCACTTCCAGTTCAAACAGCGTCCTCAGAGGCGTGAAGAGGACAAGCGCGGTAAGGCCTATGGAAAGAACTGCAGAAAGATCCAGCATCCGGTTGGAGAACGGATTGCCGTGGAACAGAGAGTGGTGGCTTCTCATGTTGAAACTCTGTACTATCTCAGCCAGCGCCATCGTCAGGAAGCAGAGGGTCTGTCCTCCGGAAACGGTTCCGACAGCCTTCTTTCCAAGCCAGAACGCAAACAGCGACACCGCGCCGAAATAGATGCCCTGCAGGACCACCTTAGTTCCGAATCCGCCTGAGAAAATGCCCTCTGAGCGTTTCTTGGGCTTTCTTCCCATAACATCCTCGTCTACGGGTTCCATTCCCAGTGATATGGCCGGCAGGCTGTCTGTGAGCAGGTTCAGCCACAGCAGCTGCATCGACAGAAGAGGAGCTTCCCTCCACAGTATCATCGCAAGGAATACCACCAGTATCTCACCGATATTCGTACCTATGAGATAGCCGACGACCTTTCTGATGTTGTCAAAAATGCCTCTTCCCTGGCGGACCGCTTCCACTATCGTAGCAAAGTTGTCATCCGTAAGAGTCATGTCAGCGACTCCCTTAGCCACGTCAGTGCCTGTTATGCCCATGGCGCAGCCGATATCTGCAGCTTTGAGCGCAGGAGCATCGTTGACTCCGTCTCCGGTCATTGCCGCGACTTCACCGAGCTTCTGCCATGTCTTTACGATCCTTATCTTGTTCTCAGGCGTGACTCTCGCATAGACAGCGATATGTCTCGCCCGCTCAAGCAGCTCTTCGTCGCTCATGGCATCTACTTCAACGCCGGTCACAGCTTCGTCACCGTCCGTGAGGATGCCGAGATCCCTGGCTATAGCAGAGGCTGTGATGACGTGATCTCCCGTGATCATGACAGGCTTGATTCCTGCCTGCACACAGAGATCTACCGCATCTTTGACCTCAGGTCTCGGCGGGTCTATCATTCCTACCAGTCCGAGCAGAATGAGGTCTCTCTCCACATCCTCCGGCTTAGGGTCTTCAGGGACACTGTCCAGATTTCTGTAAGCTACGGTTATGACTCTGAGCGCAGCTTCACCCATAGCTCTGTTGATGACTGACGCTTTTTCCGTATCCCCGGATATGCATCTGTCAGAGATCATATCGAATGCTCCCTTGACTATCGCCACGGGCTTGCCGTCTATCATATTGATAGTGGTCATCATCTTTCTGTCGGAGTCGAAGGGAAGCTCCGCCACACGGGGATAGTCTCTGTTTATCCTGTCCCTGGCCATTCCGTTGCGGTGCGCCGCAAGGACTATGCATGTCTCTGTGGGATCTCCGATATGCTTCTCTCCGTCTTCGAGGAAGACTACCGATCCGTCGCAGCACAGAGCGCCGTACAGGAGCAGTTTCTTAACTTCTTCGCTGTTATCGGCTGTGATAGTTTCCGGTTCTTCCCTGCCGTCGACCCAGGCTTTGGTCAGCGTCATCCTGTTCTGGGTAAGAGTTCCGGTCTTATCCGTGCATATAACGGAAGCACTTCCGAGAGTCTCCACTGCGGGCAGGCTCCTGATGATGGCATTATGCTCCACCATGCGCTGGACTCCGATCGACAGAACGATAGTCACTATGGCGGGGAGTCCTTCAGGTATTGCCGAAACTGCCAGGGAAACAGCTACCATGAATATATCCAGCGGCTTCATTCCGTCGATCAGTCCGACGACGAATACCACCGCGCATGCCGCAAGGCATATGTAGCCGAGTATCTTACCAAGCTGAGCCAGTTTCTGCTGCAGAGGTGTCTCTTCATCCGTCTCCTCGTTGAGAAGGGATGCGATCTCCCCCATCTCCGTATCCATGCCCGTTGCCGTAACGACGCCCATTCCTGTTCCGTAACTTACAGAACAGCCGCTGTAGACCATATCGATCCTGTCTCCGAGCGGTGCGTCTTCTCTGACCTCTGCCGACGGATCCTTTTCCACCGGCAGTGATTCTCCTGTAAGGGCAGCTTCCTCCACCTTCAGGTTCGAAGAACGTATGAGCCTTGCATCTGCAGGAACGAAATCCCCTGCTTCAAGTCTGATGATGTCACCGGGCACGAGTTCCTTGGTGTCCACCATTTTCTCTTCGCCGTCCCTGAGGACCCTTGCGTGAGGAGAGGACATCTTTTTCAGAGCATCCAGCGCTTTTTCCGCCTTGCTCTCCTGAAACACGCCTATGCACGCGTTGATGATGACTATGACAAGGATCAGTATCGGTTCGAAGAAGCTCTCTTCATGACTGATCAACGAGACCGCAAAAGAGACTGCAGCAGATATAAGAAGTATGATTATGAGAATATCTGCGAACTGTGCCAGGAACCTCTGGAGCAGGGTCTTGGGAGGCTTTTCGGCCAATGCGTTCTCTCCGTACTTCTCCTTTCTCTTCTCCACCTCTGCGGTACTGAGACCTGTTGCCATATCCGATCCGAGTTCTTCCAGAACCTTCTCGGACGGCATCGTGTAGTAATTCATGTGTTTTATATCCTCCAACAAAAAAGACTTCCGCTGCATATCAAACCGCAGCAAAAGTCTTGCTATCTGTTCCGGCCCGGACGTTTCTCGTCGTGATGACGGGTTCGGATCCACCTTCTGGGTGTTTAGCTACTCCCTTTTACAGGGACAGACTAACATATCTTGATCGCAAGCGTCAACATTTTTCCGATATCAGTCTAAAGGAAAGCGCGGAAACGACAAAGCTCATCCGTGTCAACCCGACGATCGTATCCCTGCTGCTCAAAGAAGCTCAACAGGAACGGAAAAATGTCCTGCGTCATATATGCTTCTGTACAGGGAACAGTTTCTTATATGCCTGTTCCAGTAACTTCCGTTTGAGTTCGGATCAAGATACTCAAGCGCTCCTTTCATCGCTATTGCGTGAGTTGATACGAGTATATTTCCCTTAAGGTCTTTTTCTGCCAGATCCTCCAGGAACTGTCCGAGGCGCTTTACGACCGCATCGAGCGGTTCCATGCCTTCCGGAGCCTTCTCATTGATGAAATCCGAGAAGAATCTCCGTATCTCTGGTAGGGGATCTTTCAGGTTCATTCCCTCGTACGGACCGTAATCCATCTCAAGGAGCCTGTCATCTGTAATAACGGGAACGCCTCCGCCTGCAGCGATCCTTGCGGTGTCCAATGCCCGTTTAAGCGGGCTGGAAAAGATCATGTCAAATGCTATCCCGTTCTCTCTGAGCCATTCCCCGGTCTTCTGCGCCTGCCTGATACCGGTCTCATTGAGAGGAGTATCGCTTCTGCTCTGAAGGAGTTTCGAACTGTTCATCTCAGTCTGACCGTGCCTGAGTATGTAGATTTTCATCTGCTCTCCTCCTGAAAAGTATGTCGGTCTCCTGTCCTGACCGGCTCTGGCGTCCCGTTCTTTATAACAGGCGCTCTCCCACACATGCGGAAGAGCGCCATCCGATTTTGATCAGTTTCGTCAGGTCATCATTTTACAACGATATTGACCAGCTTGTTCTTTATGACGATCTCCTTGACTACAGTCTTCCCGTCTATCGCCTGCGCGACCTTCTCATCGGCTTTGGCTGCGTTCAGGACCGTGTCGTTGTCCGAGTCGAGCGGCACATTTATCCTTCCGCGGAGCTTGCCGTTGATCTGAACGGGCATCTCAACGACGCTGTCGATGCATTTTGCCTCGTCATATTCCGGCCACTTCTGCTGAGATATCTGTCCGCCGAATCCACATCTCTCAAATGCCTCTTCGGTCATATGCGGTACGAACGGGTTGCACAGGATCAGAAGTGTCCTGTACTCAGCTCTGTTGATGCTTCCCTTTTTCCCGATATCGTTAACCAGAGACATCAGCGCCGCGATAGCGGTATTTGCCTTGAGGTTTTCTATATCGCTGCCCACCTTCTTGATGGTACGGTGGAACGCCGACTCGAATTCCGGTGAATAAGCGTCTCCGTCTGTCAGGACATCCTGCAGCTGCCAGACCTTCTCAATGAACCTCCTGCAACCCTTTATGCTGCTGGTGGACCAGGGAGCTGCCTGTTCGAAGTCACCGATGAACATCTCGTAGAGCCTGAGAGTATCGGCGCCGTAATCCCTAACTATATCGTCAGGGTTGACGACATTTCCGAGAGACTTGGACATCTTTACGATAGGATGGTCTGCCATCTCTCCGTACTTTTCAACCAGGGCTTTCTTGGCGGCTTCCTCGCTGCCGAATTCCTTTATAAGCTCCTGCTGCTCATCCTTCGTCATATTCACGAAGCTGTGCGGGTTGAGTCCCAGGATCATTCCGTGGCTCGTTCTCTTTGCATACGGTTCCTTGTACGGAACGACGCCGATATCATAGAGGAACTTATGCCAGAACCTGCTGTACAGGAGGTGCAGCGTCGTGTGCTCCATGCCTCCGTTGTACCAGTCTACAGGTCCCCAGTAATCTATCGCTTCCTTGCCCACAAGGTCCTTGTCATTGTGAGGATCCATATATCTCAGGAAGTACCAGCTTGAACCCGCCCACTGAGGCATAGTGTCCGTCTCCCTTTTCGCGGGGCCTCCGCAGCAGGGGCATGTGGTATTGACCCAGTCAGTGTGCCTTGCAAGCGGGCTCTCTCCGTCTTCACCGGGCTCAAAGTCCGTGATCTCAGGCAGGAGCAGCGGCAGCTGGTCTTCCGGGATCGGCTGCCATCCGCACTTCTCACAATAGACCATCGGGATAGGTTCGCCCCAGTAACGCTGGCGGCTGAACACCCAGTCTCTGAGTTTGAAGTTCGTTTTCTTTGAGCCTTTTCCGTTTTTCTCCAGCCACTCGTACATGGCGTTCTTTGCATCCTCCACGGACATTCCGTCCATAAATCCGGAGTTTACAAGGACACCTGTCTCGCAGTCAGTGAACGCCTCTTCCTGTACGTTTCCTCCCTTGACGACCTCTATGATGGGAAGCCCGAATTTCTTCGCAAACTCCCAGTCACGCGTGTCGTGAGCGGGGACTGCCATTATGGCTCCGGTGCCGTAGCTTGCCAGTACATAGTCGGAGATGAATATCGGTATCCTGTTTCCGTTTACAGGGTTGACCGCCTCTACTCCATCCAGTCTGACGCCGGTCTTGTCCTTTGCAAGCTCGGTCCTTTCGAAATCGGATTTTCTTGCAGCCTCCTCCTGATACGCCCTGACTTCATCGGCATTGCGTATCACTCCGCTCTCGATCCAGTTGTTTATATAGCTGTGCTCGGGGCTGAGGACCATATATGTCGCTCCGAAGAGCGTGTCACAGCGAGTTGTGAAGACGGTGATCTTCTCTCCGGTCGTGGCGGTGAAATCGACCTCTGCGCCATAGGAGCGTCCGATCCAGTTCTTCTGCTGAGTCTTGACTCTCTCTATGTAATCCACGCCGTCCAGATCGTCTATGAGCCTGTCTGCGTAGGCGGTGATCCTGAGCATCCACTGACTCTTTGTGCGCTGCACTACAGGGCTTCCGCAGCGTTCGCACACGCCGTTGACCACCTCTTCATTGGCAAGGACGACTTTGCAGCCGGTGCAGTAGTTGACGTTCATCTCCTTTTTATAGGCGAGGCCGTGCTTATACAGCTGCAGGAAGATCCACTGCGTCCATTTGTAGTATGAGGGATCCGTCGTGTTCACTTCCCTGTCCCAGTCAAAGGACAGGCCGAGGCTCTTGAGCTGATCCCTGAATCTGTCAACGTTCTTCTTGGTCACCACTTCCGGATGGATGTGGTTCTGCATCGCAAAGTTTTCAGTCGGAAGCCCGAATGCGTCCCATCCCATTGGATAGAGCACATTGTAGCCCTCCATCCTCTTCTTTCTGGCTACGGTATCGAGCGCAGTATAGCTCCTGGGATGTCCGACATGGAGGCCTGCCCCGGACGGGTAGGGAAACTCTACAAGCCCATAGAACTTGGGCATAGTATGATCGTCTTTTGCGGCGAAGGTCTTCTCATCATCCCAGATCTTCTGCCATTTCTTCTCTATGTTTCTGTAATCATATACAGCCATCTTCAGTCATTCTCCGAATCATTTATTTCTACAGTCTCCGCGTCAGCCCAGAGTTTCTCGAGCTGATAGTATTCCCTGGCTTCCTTGGTGAATACATGGGCGATAACCGTCCCTGCATCCATCAGTATCCAGCTGTCTCCGCCGCGCCCTTCCCTGCGCGGCGCACTAAGGCCGAGGGCCTGAAGCCTGTCCTCTGCGGCATCGGCAAGAGCGCGCACCTGTGTGTTGCTCTGTCCGGAGACCAGAACGAAATAGTCGGCAAGCGTGGTCAGTTCCTCTACCTTGAGGATCTTTATGTCCTGCCCGATTCTCTCTTCAAAAGCGTCAGCGAATTCTTTTGCCAGTTGTAATGATTCCAATTTATATCTCCTTATTATGATTATGCCGTAATCTCCGGCACAGACATATCCTCAGCGAGGACATGTTCAGTATGAGCTCTTAACCTCTCGTTTATCAGCGCCGCGGCTTCTGTACGTCTGACTGACCATACTGTCAGTCTGATGCTTCCGTAATCCGGAACGCTTATGCCCGGCAGCAGAAAGTATTTTATATGCGAACTGCTTTTCCCGAAAACCGATTTTGACAGCTTCCAGTGATCTCTCAGTGAGATATCCGTGTCCAGTCTGTTCTTTATACCTTTAGCGACCGAGACCGCCTCGCGGGAAGGCATTCCGAGGACCGCCCTTACAAGCCCTTCCATGAATCCCGACCTGAGGAGGTTCTGCGCTGCAGGATCAAGTTCCCCCTGCGACATTACATATCTTCTGACCTCATCAGCTCCGAATATGTGATCGCCCTTTTCCAGAATCGTTCCGTCATCAGTCGTTACGTCCTGTTCCAGGGTAGCCCTGACACCTCCTAGCCTCTCGGTAAGTTCGGGAAGCAGAGCCATGTCAAAAACCAGATAGTTGTCCACAGGTATCAAAAATGCCGTGCTGACACATTCTGCCAGTGCAGCTGCGCCGCCTTCCGGTACGTTCTCCGTACCCCAGTTGAACGCACCGCTGAGCCGTCCGTATCTGACTGCGTTCTCTCCTACGAGCGTCTCACCGGGAATATACATAGCCCCGATGTCACCGCTCTCAAGATCGACGTTGATCAGCACCGCCATCTCCGCGAGAGCCGCACCGTCTCTTTCAGTCAGGGCGGCTACCAGGATATTTCTGGCCGACCCGCTCACCTGTGAAGGAGTGGTTATCTCGCCCGGGATCTCGGATCCGGACCAGTAAGGTTTTCTGGCTGACATGAGAGAAAAGCCTCCGAGCATCATAGACAGCGATGCGAGGAGGACAAGTATTCTGACCGCCCAGTTTCTTCTCAAAGCCGATCCTGCCTTCTAGATTTCCCTGACGCAGCTGTTATATGCGTCCAGTGTCCTCGTGTCTATGACTGCGTTTCTTTCCAGAAGTTCCGCGATCGTGTATCTGAGGCCCTCAATCAGAGCCTTGTCGACATTTTCTTCAGCAGTCTTCCTGACCTTTACGCAGTCGTCATACTTTCTGTCTTCCGAGATATAATCCGCAAGAAAAAGAGTTTTGTCCAGCGGCGTCATGCCATCCCTGCCTGACGTATGGTAACGGATGGCATCACAGATCTCAGCTGGCATTCCCAGTTTCGCAGCCGCGTATTCGGCAGCTGCGAAAGCATGCCACAGAGCATGCTTTTTCGCCAGATCTTTATCACTGATTATATCTGAGGCACCCATGGTTTTCAACAAAACGTCATCGCTCTCTTCCTTGAAGATGTCGTGCAGATACCCGGCAAGTTCAGCACTGTCGGGATCCGCTCCGAATCTCGGTGCAAGTTCTCTCGCAGCCTTCGCCACACACTGCGTGTGATAGTATCTTCTGTCTGAGAGCCTCCCTCTGGCAAGAGCGTCTGCCTCACGGATCGTCATCACCTGTAGAGTCCTCTCTTTCTTATGTGTTCCTGAACCTCACGGGAAACAAACCCGGAGACATCAGCCCCTGACTCTATCAGCTGCCTTACTCTGGTCGATGATATGTCCACGGGATCGAAGCTGAGGATCATCACTTTCCCGCCGTCTTTACGCAGCTGTACTGCGGCTGCTTCCATGGCTTTTCTGTGTTCATCATCCCGGCCTCCGGCTACAAGAGTGACATTCGCCATGATCCTCCGGTGCAGATGCCACTTGCTGAAGGAAGTCAGCATATCAGAACCTATCAGCATGAACAGCTCATATCCAGGATACTTTTTGAGCAGTTTTCTCACGGTCTTCATGGTATAACTGCGCCAGCCTCGCCCCTCGATGGTAGACACACGGACGTTGTCAATTCCCGAGAACGTGAGTCTGGACATCCTGACTCTGTCCCAGAACGAGGTCCTGACCCTGTTCTTGAACGGAGAAAGTCCGGTGGGGATGATCAGCGTGAGATCCGGCTCTACGGCTCTCATCGCCGCCTTCAGAAGCTCCCTGTGCCCCGTGTGCGGAGGATCAAAGGATCCGCCGTAAAACAGCAGTCTCTTAGATGCCATACTGATTGATCTCTTTGTTCCTTCTGTATATGACGAATTTTCTTCCGATCACCTGCACCGGCTCGGCTCCGAGAGCTTCCGCGACTATGCCGCACGCTTCTCTGGCGCTTAACGGGCAGTTCTCCTGCACCCCTACCTTGATCAGTTCTCTGGGAACAAGAGCTTCTTCTATGCCGGCAATGACCGCATCGGTCACTCCGTCTTTACCGATGTAGTAGCATGCCTTTATTCCGTTTGCAAAACTTCTGAGCTGGGCGCGTTCATTGCTGTCCATATCAATGCTTCCTTCTGATCTTTGTAATTCCCCTAAGGTAGAATGCCAGGATGTGCGCCGCCCTGGCCCTGTGGGAACGTCTGTCCTTGATCTCCTTGCCGATATCGGCAAAAGAGAATCCGTTGTGCAGACAGAATACGGGCTCATATCCGAATCCCTCACCCTGTCTTTCAAAGGCTATCCAGCCTTCGCATCTCCCGTGGACGATCATCTCGTTTCCATCGGGATCTATATAACACAGAGAGACCGCAAATCTTGCCGTCCTCTCTTCTCTGGGGACTCCCTGCAGCTTTTCCAGCAGTTTATCGATGTTTGCCCCGCTGTTGCCGTCCGGTCCGGCATATCTCGCTGAATACACGCCGGGTTCCCCGCCGATAGCGTCGACAAACAGTCCGGTGTCATCCCCGACCACGGCGCAGTGACACTCGTTCCACACTGCCCTGGCTTTTATACGGGCATTCTCGTTAAGTGTAGTGCCGTTCTCGTCCGGATCCACATGGATGCCTTTCTCTGCCATGGATACGACTTTTATTCCTGAGCGGGAAAAGATGTCCCTGAACTCCTCAAGCTTGTTCCTGTTGTTGGTTGCTATGACCAGCTCGTCGATCTTCCTCATTCAAACAGCGCCTCACAGAACTCATCCGGATCAAAAACGAGCAGATCGTCAATTCCTTCTCCGACTCCGACGAACCTCACCGGGATACCCAGCTTTTCCTTTACTGAGAATACGCTTCCTCCCTTGGCTGTGCCGTCCAGTTTGGTGACGATGATCCCTGAGACATCGGCTGTCTCCGCGAATGCCCTTGCCTGCTCTATGGCGTTCTGTCCGGTCATTCCGTCCAGAACGAGAAGCGTCTCCACGGAAGCTTCGGGAGCCGCTTTCCTTACGGTTCTGGATATCTTGCCCAGTTCATCCATAAGGTTCTTTTTGGTCTGCAGCCTTCCGGCTGTATCGCAGATCACCAGATCAGCCCTGCCGGAAGCCGCCGATCTCACAGCATCGAACACGACTGCCGACGGATCGCTCTGGCCGGAGAAGAACTCGGTTCCGCTCCTCTGTGCCCACACTTCCAGCTGCTCCGCCGCCGCTGCCCGGAACGTGTCCGCCGCGGCTATCATGACCTTTCTGCCCTGACTCTTGTAAAAAGCGGCAAGTTTTCCCGCAGCCGTAGTTTTGCCTGCTCCGTTGACACCGATGAGCATGATGACTGCCGGTTTTCCCGAGAGATCGAGTTCCCTGTCAGCTCTGAGCCTGTCGCTGCAGATCTTTCTCAGCAGCACGTTCGCGGCTTCCTCGTCTGCGGCGTTGTTGTCCTTCACGGCACCCCTGAGTTCTTCCGTGACCGACACCGCTACATCATATCCGGCATCAGAGAGTATCAGAGCCTCTTCGACCCTGTCAAAATACTCATCCGAGATCTTGTCTCTTCTTACAGAGTAGGCAAAATTGTTCTTTGTCTTCTCCAGCCCTCTTTTGAGCTTATCAAACAGTCCCATATGTCAGCCCCGTCCGTTCTCCTCTTTCTCAAGCACAAGGCGTGCCTCTTCAACGCTGAGTCTCAGCACCTTGGATACGCCTTCTTCCTGCATGGTGATGCCGTAGAGCACGTCAGCCTCTTCCATCGTGCCTCTCTTGTGAGTGATGGCAATCATCTGAGTGCGGTCTGTCATCGTCTTTGCGTAGCGGGCAAATCTTATAACGTTGTTCTCATCCAGCGCGGAGTCTATCTCGTCGAGGATGCAGAAAGGCGACGGATTCACTTCCAGGATAGCCATGTAGATGGCTATTGCGACCATGGCCTTCTCTCCGCCAGAGAGCAGCGAGAGGCTCTTGATCACCTTTCCGGGAGGCTGAACGTCCAGTTCTATCCCGCTCTCCAGTATGTCGTTCTCGTCGGTGAGGAACAGATTCGCATGTCCTCCTCCGAACAGCATCTTGAACGTGTAGTGGAACTTCTCGTTTATCTCATTGAAGCTTCTGGTGAAGATCTGCTTCATCTCGCGTTCCAGATCGTCTATGAGTTTCAGAAGTGTCCTGCGGCTCTCGTCTACATCGGCTATCTGCTCCGACATGAACTCATATCTTGAGCTGACCTCCTGATACTCCTCTATAGCAGCGACATTGACGTTTCCGAGCGCTCTGATGCGGTTCCTCACTAAGCTCACCTGCTGTCTGAGTTCCGTCACGCTTGAGAATTCCACGCAGAGCGGCAGCGCTTCTGCGACCGACAGTTCATACTCTTCCCACAAGCGGTTGACGGCGCTGTTGTAATCATTTTGCAGAGCTGTCTTTCTCTCCTCGAGTCTGGATATCTCGCTTGCTATCTTTTCCCTCTGTTCGGAGATGCTGTCCTGTTCGCTGCGCAGTTCCTGCGTCCTGCGGTCGTTCTCGTCTCTGAGCTCACCGCTCCTCGCTATGTCCGCGCGGATCTCATCGATCTCTTTCCTGACAGAAGCCTCTTCCTCCTCCGCGCTTCTGATACGGCTGAGCCTGTCTTCATTCTCAGCTTTGATGGACTCTATCGTCTCCTGAAGATTCGACAGCCTTCCGAGAGATTCGCTGCCTCTGAGTCTGAGATCCTCAGCTGACTGGCGTGCTCTCTCTGCGTCTTTGAGCAGCTCTGCTCTCTCGACTCTTCGCTCGGTCAGCTGCTGCATGATGCCCGTGCGCTTTTCCATGACGCCGTCTGACGAATCGTCCTGTGTAAGCTGCTCCTCAAGACGCCTGGCTTCCGATTCAAGGGCTTCGCTCTTTGCACTGTTCCGGTCTATCTCTGACTGTCTCTGCTGTCTCGTGCTGTCTATGCTGTCCAGTTCAGCAGACGCAGCTTCAGCGTTGTTCTTTAGCGCTTCGATCTCGTCTCTGAGCCTGTCGGCTGCTGATTCAGCCCTTATGCGGTCCTCTCTGGCAGTCACCAGTTCTGAGGTGACGGCGGTCAGTTCAGCCTGGGCTCTGGACGCTTCAGTTCTTGCGGCTTCCAGCTCATTCTTCAGCGTCTCGCTGTCTTTTCTTCGTTCTGCGATCTTCTTCTCAAGTTCCTCGATCTCTGTTCTTCTGGAGAACATGCCGGCCTGGGCCCTCACGGAGCCTCCTGTGTAGGATCCTCCCGCGTTTATGATCTGTCCGTCCCTGGTGACGATCCTTACCCTGTACCCTGCCTTTCTTGCTATGGCAGAAGCATAATCCAGATCCTCCACCACGAGCACGTTTCCGAGCAGGCTGTCCACCGCGGAACGGTATTTCTCGTCGCAGCTCACAAGTTCGCTTGCCACGCCGATGACACCCGCATCAGCCAGCCTCTCCCTGTGCTCAAATCTTCTCGGAGTGACCGTGTCCAGCGGGAGGAACGTCGCTCTGCCCGCACGGCTGTCCCGGAGGAAACCTATGGCTGACTTTGCGCTTCTCTCATCGTCGACCACGATATTCTGTATGGCGGCTCCGAGAGCCGTCTCGATCGCAGTCTCAAGCCCTTCGCCTACAGTCAGCAGGGATCCGACGGTCCCGACGATGCCGCGGAGTTTCTTTTCCTCCCTCGCTGCGAGGACCCTGCGCACTGGAGGCTGATAGCCTTCATTGCTGCTTTCGAGATCTGAAAGGAGGTTCATCCTCTGGATCATCCTCTCGATCTCGTTCTCGCAGGCAGCCGTCTTATCTGCCGCCTGAGACAGCTTCTCATTCCTGGATGCAAGCCTGAGTTCATATCCCCTGGCACTGTTCTCCTTTGCGGATATATCACTGTCAAGGTTACTGATGTACTCTTCCGTCTCCTTGAGTCTCGCGCTGCGGTCCTCAAGCCTGTCAAGTTCGGCAGGTAGAGAATCTCTGATGAAATTCTCCCTTTCATCCATAGTCTCGATGACCGACTTCGAAGCGACTGTCTCCACGCGGAGATCCGCGATCTCCTTCTGCAATGCAGTCAGCCTTTCAAGCCTTTCCGCCCTCATCCTGTCTGTGGAGAGAGTATCCTGGGCAAGTATCTCCAGATCCTTTTCCAGACCTGCTATCGCATCTGCGACAGCAGCAGCCTGGTCTTCCCTCTGCTGAGCTTCCGCAAGCCTCGAGGTTATCTCCTTTTGAATTCCTGTATCACCTTCCGACAGGGATGCGATGTCATCCTCAAGTTCCCTGATGTCACGCTCGCCGTGCATGATGTCGTTGCGAAGGACCGCGATTCCTGCCTCTATCGAAGCTATCTTCGCGTTCCTCTCATCTATGTCGGAAGTAAGCGCCGTGGACTTTGTGCCCGCAGCGCGGCTGTTCTCGTACAGCTCCTCTATCTCTGTTCCTATACTCTGGAATCTCTCATCGAGGCCTCTGTAATCCAGCCTGGCGATCTCTATCTTTTCATCTTCTTTTGAGATGTTTTCTCTTGACCTCTTTATCGTATCTGAGTACAGCGTTATCTCCAGTTTCTTCCTCTCATCGGAGTACTCCAGAAACTTCTTTGCCTTTTCGCTCTGTTCCTTGAGAGGGCCGACCCTGCTCTCCAGCTCGCCGGCGATATCCCTGAGTCTGGACAGATTGTCCTCTGTCTGCACAAGTTTTCTTTCGGCTTCCGTTTTGCGGAATCTGAACTTGGCTATGCCGGAAGCTTCCTCAAACACTTCTCTTCTGTCCGCGCTGCGGCTCTCGACAACTTCGGCTATCCTGCCCTGACCTATTACGGAATACCCGTCTCTTCCGAGGCCGGTGTCCATGAACATCTCTCTCAGATCCCTGAGCCTGACAGGAGATCCGTTGAGCATATACTCGCTGTCGCCGCTGCGGTAGAATCTTCGGGTCACGGTTATCTCCTCACCGACATCGGCGATGCGGCTGTCAGAGTTATCGAGGCATATGGATACCTGGGCGAAGCCCATGGGGTTCCGCTCCGGTGTGCCGCTGAAGATGACGTCCTCCATCTTTCCGCCGCGCAGCGATTTTGTAGACTGCTCTCCTAGCACCCACTTTACAGCATCGCTTATGTTGCTCTTTCCGCTTCCGTTGGGTCCAACGATGCCCGTAAGACCTCTGCCGAAGCTGAGCCTTGTTTTGTCCGGGAACGATTTGAATCCCTGGATCTCGACATACTTAAGATACACTTATCTCTTTTCTCCTCACTGGAGTTTATTCACAACGATCCCCGTGATCCCGCTCTCCGGGGCCACAGTCACCCGGATCCCACGGGACCCGAAGTATTCGATATTGCTCTTCTTCTGACCTGTCACCTGGCTGAGAAGCCTCGGCTCGCAGAGCACCTCTGCGTTCTCCGCGCCATTCAGCTGCTCTTCTATCTGAGTCCTGAATATCCTTGACTCGCACATCTCCCCGAACGCGGGGTGGTACGGGCCGGCTATCATGTTCTTTACAAGACTGTCTTCGTAGTGCAGTCCCACCCGTATGACGTTAATACCTCTGCTGCGGAAAAATCTCATCAGCGAAGCGGTGACATCCACCGCCTTTTCCAGCTGCATCGGGACATATCTTCCCGAGCGGTACAGCGCCGCAAGCGCCGTGTTCTCTACCACGACCGTTGGATATATCCTGACCGTTTCAGGCAGTAGGTCCGCCAGTCTTGCAGCGGTAAACTCCGCTTCCTCCGCAGGATCATCAGAGCCGTACATGCCGACCATCATCTGTAGCCCGAGCGAAAAGCCCGCTTCTTTGATGAGTTCCGACGCTCTCACGACGCTTGCGCTGTCGTGTCCCCTTCCGTTCATCCTGAGGACACTGTCCGACATGCTCTGCGCCCCGAGCTCTATCGATCTGACGCCGTATCTGTCCAGTATCTCCAGTGTCTCGCCGTCTATGGCATCGGGTCTGGTGGATATCCTTATCCCTGATGCCCGTCCGGCTCTGATGAACGGATACGCCGCTTCAAGGAGTCCTGTCATCGTTCCTCTGTCTATAGCCGTGAAGGATCCTCCGAAAAAAGCGATCTCCGTATCAGACCCGTCCCCGGGCAGATACCTTTCACAGGTCTCCGTGACCTCATCAGGAGTCGGCTCCTTCTGCTGTCCGCTAATGCTTCTCTGATCACAGAACACGCACTGGTGCGGGCATCCCAGATGCGGCACGAAGAAAGCGAGATTGGCATGCCGCTTCACTTTACTAGCCCCATAAGACGCAGGGCTTCCGCTGCCGCGTTCTGCTCTGCCTGCTTTTTGCTGTGTCCGGTGGCAGTGGCGATCACATTGCTGTTGAGCCATACCTCCACCGTGAATGTCTTGTCGTGGTCCGGTCCGCTTTCTCCGGAATGTACATAACGGAGCTTCTCTTCGGGATTCTGCTGGATGACTTCCTGCAGTTCGGTCTTGTAGTCTCTGGACAGTTCAGCCCCGTAAGCTTCCTGAAGCACATGGCGGGCAATGAATTTCCTTGCCGCCTCCATTCCGCCGTCCAGGTATATCGCGGCTATGACCGCCTCGAAGCAGTCCGAGAGTATTGAGTCTCTCTCATTTCCGTGAGTTTTCAGTTCACCTTTTCCGAAACGCATCTCACGCCCGAGATCTATATCCCTCGCAAACATGGCAAGAGCTGATTCGCACACCATTGCCGCTCTCTGTTTCGTAAGCTCTCCTTCCTCAACATCCGGCTGAGTCCTGTAAAGATGATCGGCAACGACTGCCGACAGGACCGCGTCTCCGAGAAATTCCAGCCGCTCGTTGCATCCGAGCCTGCCGAGTCCGTGTTCATTGGCGTATGAGGAGTGAGTCAGAGCTTCTTCCAGGAGACTGCTGTCCTCAAATATATATCCTATTCTCTGTTCAAGATCTGACATCACACAGATGCCTCCTGACCGTTATCCTCCAGGAACGCTCTGAGATCCCTTAGTGACCTTGATGCGTATCCTGCGTATCTTTCTTTTTTATCCCGGATCTCATCCTTGAGTCCTGGAAGTATTCCCATATTGGCTCCCATAGGCTGGAAATCTTTGTTCGGAGTCTTCAGATATTTCATAAGTGCACCGAGCATAGTTGTATCAGGCAATGCAGCAGGCTCTCTGCCTTCAAGGCGCTCCATAAGAAATCTCGCCGCCAGAATGCCGCAGCCTGCGCTTTCCATATATCCTTCCGTCCCGCTGAGCTGCCCGGCGACATATGTCATCTGAGTGCCTCTTATGCGAAGAGTTCCGTCCAGCACCTCGGGAGCGTTAAGAAAACTGTTGCGGTGCATTACTCCGTACCTTGCAAACTCTGCGTTCTCCAGTCCGGGTATCATTGAGAATACCCTTCTCTGTTCACCGAATTTCAGATTTGTCTGGAACCCCACGAGGTTGAACATAGTTCCTTCCTCGTCCTCTCTGCGCAACTGCACCGCAGCCCAGGGACGATGTCCCGTCTCAGGATTTCTCAGTCCCACAGGCTTCATCGGGCCGTATCTTATAGCGTCATGTCCGCGTTTGGCCAGTTTTTCGATCGGCATGCATCCCTCGTACACCGGCTGCTCTTCGAAAGCGTGAAGTTCGGCGCACTCTGCGTTTATCAGTTCCTCAACGAACGCTTCATAACCGGCTTTGTCAAAAAATGCGTTGAGATAGTCGTCTCCTCCGAGGCCGTACCTGCTCATTGAGTAGAGGCGGTCCATATTAAGACTGTCTCTCGTTACTATAGGCGCAGCCGCGTCAAAGAAATAAAGCGAATCTCCGCCGGTCAGCTTTCTTATCTCCTCGGCGAGCTTTCCTTCAGTCAGGGGCCCGGTCGCGATTATCGTCGGCACTTCCGGATCTATGCTCTCGACCTCGCTGTTGACTATCTCTATATTCTCTCTGGATCTTACTTCCGCTGTCACCCCGTCCGAAAACAGTTCCCTGTCAACGGCAAAAGCTCCTCCGGCCGGTACACGGCAGCCGTCTGCGACCTTGAGACAGACCGATCCAAGCAGTCTCATCTCGGCTTTGAGCAGTCCTGAAGCGCTCTCGACCCTGTCCGCCTTGAACGAATTGGAGCACACAAGCTCCGCAAACTTTTCGGACTTGTGTGCCGGAGAAAAATGGAGAGGTTTTTGCTCATAGAGCACCACCCTGTACCCGGCATCTGCCAGTGCACAGGCCGCCTCGCTTCCGGCAAGCCCGGCTCCTATAACCCGTATCTCGGTCATTTGGCTTCTTTCACTGCCTCTTCTCTGTATCCGCAGCCTTCCTTCTCACACAGGAAGGTCCCGTTCTTTCCTTTTGTCCTGAACAGAGTGGATCCGCACTTAGGACACACCCTGTCAGTAGGGGTATTCCATGTCATAAAGCCGCACTCCGCGCCTTTCTCGCAGGCGTAGAACACTCTGCCTCTCTTGCTCTTGCGCTGTACGACGGGGCTTCCGCATCTGGGGCATTTTCCGGGTGTCGATACGGTTATCCTCTTGGTGTTCCTGCATTCGGGGAATCCGGGGCATGCCAGGAATTTCCCGAATCTTCCGGTCTTGATGACCATTTTTCTTCCGCATTTTTCGCAGATGATATCGGTCTCTTCGTCCGGGATGGTCACCTTCTGTCCGTCCAGCGCTTTCTCTGCCTTGGTCAGGCTCTTGTCAAATCCCTTATAGAATTTCTCTATCGTGGAGGTCCAGTCTGCTTTGCCTTCCTCTATCTTGTCCAGGGATTTCTCCATATCTGCGGAGAACTTTTCGTCAACGATATCCGGGAACTGTTCTATCATCAGGTCCGTGACTATCATGCCGAGCTGAGTGGGCTTCAGGGATCTGCCGTCTCTCTCGACATATCCCCTGTCCATTACCGTCGAAATGGTAGGGGCATATGTGGACGGGCGTCCTATGCCGTTCTCCTCGAGCTTGCGTATCAGAGATGCCTCGGTATACCTTGCGGGAGGCTGGGTGAACTTCTGGGAAGGCTTGATCTCTTCCTTTTCAAGCCCGGTATCCTCCTTTATCGGAGGAAGGACCACCGGCTGCTCCTTCTTCTCGTCGGTGGACACCTCATAGAGCCTGGCGAACCCGTCGAACGTGACAGTATATCCGCTGGCGCGGAATATGTACTCTCCTGCTTTGACATCCACGGTGACAGTATTTTGTATCTGATCCGACATACGGCTGGCTATGAATCTGTCCCAGATAAGCTTATAAAGCCTGTACTGATCCTGGGTGAGCGAGTCCTTTGCCTTCTCCGGAGTAAGCTCTACGGATGTCGGGCGTATGGCTTCATGAGCGTCCTGGGCATTGACGTTGCCCCTTCTCTTATATGATCTGCTGCCTTTGAGGACGTACTCATCACCGAAGTTCCTCTGTATGAAAGCAGTTGCAGCAGCGGCGGCTTCATCAGATATCCTGAGAGAGTCTGTTCTCATATAGGTTATCAGACCGGTCGCCCCTTCTCCCCCGATATCTATGCCTTCATAGAGTTCCTGCGCGACACGCATGGTCTTTCTGGAAGAGAAGCCAAGCTTTCTCGAAGCATCCTGCTGCATGGTGGATGTGATGAACGGAGGTTCGGGCTGCCTGTGTCTCAGACCTTCCTTTAGAGAATCGACGACAAACCTCTCGTTCTCTATTGCTTCCGTGATCTTCCGGCACTCTTCTTCATTGGGAATGCTGAACTCTTCGGCAGGTATCCCTTCTTTAGTGCGCAGTCTGACAGTAAACTTTTTCCCTTTGTCGGTCTTCAGTACAACATCGACCAGCCAGTACTCTCTGGGCACGAACGCTTCTATCTCACGCTCTCTGTCTACAAGTATCCTTACGGTCACTGACTGCACTCTTCCTGCTGAAAGGCCCCTGCGGACCTTTTTCCACAGGAACGGAGACAGTTTGTATCCGACCAGTCTGTCAAGGACTCTTCTTGCCTGCTGGGCATTGAAAAGGTCCTCGTTGATCGTCCTGGGTTTCGCCATTCCTTCTCTGATCCCCTTTTCGGTGATCTCGGAGAAGGTAACTCTGTTAAGCTCGTCATGAGGCAGCTTCAGCACTGTGGCAAGATGCCACGCGATCGCTTCTCCCTCCCTGTCCGGGTCGGTGGCGAGTATCACGCCGTCACTCTTTCCGGCTTCCGTCTGCAGCTCCTTGATCAGTTTCTCCTTGCCGGCGATGTTGAGATACTGAGGCCGGAACCCTCGCTCGATATATACACCGAGCGAGTTCTGCGGAAGATCCCTTATGTGTCCCATGGAGGCAGTGACATTGTAGTCCTTCCCAAGGTACTTTTTGATTGTCTTGACCTTTGCAGGCGACTCAACGATTACTAATTTTGACATGAATGAAGTATATCCTCAAATGGTTTATTTCTTATTTCAGGAGACTGTCGTCTCTCAGTTCCCACATCATCACTGCAGCTGCAGCCGCAGCATTAAGGCTCTCGGCAGATCCGCTCATCGGGATGCTGACTCTGAGTTCACAGAGTTCCGTGATCTCATCAGGCAGTCCGTTTCCCTCACTGCCGACAGCAAGGAAAATACTGCGGTCTCTGGGCACCAGTGTGACCGGTACGGAATCGGTGTGAAGGGCAGATGCGCAGGTAAGCACGCTCGCCTCCTTAAGCGCTCTTACCGATGAAGCAAAATCACTGCTCACGGATATCCCGCAGAAGAGCTGAGTTCCTGCTCCTGCTCTCAGCGCTCTCGGCGACCAGATGTCGGCGCAGTCTGATGAGAGCAGGACTGCGTCATATCCCAGTGCAGCGGCGCTTCTGACGCAGCTGCCCACATTCTCCGGATTCTGCAGCCCGCAGAGCCCCAGTATGCGCGAATGACAGGAAAGATCCTCAGCAGTCTGTTCCGCAGGCTTTTCCACTGCGGCGAACACTCCCTGTGGAGCGATAAGATCCGATATCTTTCTGGCTGCCGATCCCTTAATGACGAAGACCTCGTCTGATGCCGTTATCAGCTGCGGAATATCATCGTGATATCTCTCCGCGGCATCCTCCGTTATCCAGAGCTGTCTGACCGGTATGCCGGCAGCGGCTGCATCCCTGCATATCTTGACTCCGTCAAGCACACACAGTCCGCTTCTGTCCCTCTCCCGTTTTTCGCGGTATAGAGCGATGAAAGCTTTCAGCCTTCCGTTATCCTGTGAACTGATCTCCTGCATCCGTTGGACCTCAAAAAGAGCCCAAAAGGGCATTATATTGTATTATATGATAGAAACCATCAAAAGCAATGTCAAGGAACAAGCTCAAATACCCCTTGACACGCAAAACCCGCCCGCTTGCCGGCGGACGGGTCGATGACTGTTTCAGTTTGCAGCGACTGCTTTCTTTACGAGATCTGCAAAGGCGGCGGGATCGCTTATATACATCTCGGAGATCATCTTGCGGTTGAGCTCGATGCCGAGCTTCTTGAGGCCGTTCATGAAAGTGCTGTAGTTCGTTCCGTTTGCACGGCAGCCCGCGTTGATCCTGGTGATCCAAAGCTGGCGGAACTCGCGCTTCTTCTGCTTGCGTCCTTCATACGCATAGTTGCCGGACTTGAACACGGCCTGTTTGGCCATCTTGAAGTGCTTGCTCTTGGCACCAAAGTAACCCTTGGCGAGCTTAAGGACTTTTTTCCTTCTCTTGCGCGTCATCATTGCGCCTTTTACTCTTGCCATAACTCTATATCCTCCTTATTTCGCGCCGTAGGGCAGAAGTTTCTTGAGATTTCCCGCTGTGGATTCGGAAGCGTAGACCGGTCCGCGGAGATGTCTCATGCGTTTAGTGGGCTTCTTATTGAGGATGTGGCTGCGGAAGGCGCGTGCACGTTTGACCTTACCGTGCTTCGTGATCTTCAGAACGCGCTTCTTTGTAGCTGAGTGTGTCTTAAGCTTGGGCATTTTGAAATTACCTCCTGAGTGGTATTACTTATATCCCTGGACCGCCCGGATCCGGATAAGTTCTTGGTTATTTCCCTGTCTTGGGGCTCATGAACATCTGCATGGATCTTCCTTCCAGTTTGGCAGGCTTGTCCACCGTCGCGGCGTCTCCCACCGCTTCCTGGAATCTGTTCATGACGTCTGTTCCCCTGTCTGTGTGAGCCATCTCACGTCCGCGGAAGCGGATGCTGACCTTGAGCTTATTTCCTGCAGACAGGAACTTCTTTGCCTGATCGACCTTGGTATCGAAGTCATGCACATCGATATTGAGAGAGAGCCTTATCTCCTTGACCTCTACGGTCTTCTGATTCTTGCGCTGTTCCTTCTCTCTCTTCTGCTGATCGAACCTGTACTTGCCGTAGTCCATGACTCTGCATACCGGCGGGGTCGCCTGAGGGGCGATAAGGACGAGGTCCATTCCCTCCTGCTCCGCTATGGTAAGGGCCTTGGATGTCTCCATGATGCCGAGCTGACTTCCGTCTGCTCCGACGAGCCTGACTTCGGGTGCCTTGATGTCCTCATTGACTAAGTGATTCTGAGCGGCTATCGCTTTGTACCTCCGTAACTGGGAAAAAGGGTTATAAAAACAAAAACGCGCGGAAAATCCGCGCAACATAAAACAGCCTTAGACTGACGATGTTGACCTTCGCACCTTCGATGCGGGGTGAGCGCGGAAGCACTGCTTTGTTTTTCCTTGAGATATACTATCAGCGGCGGAACGCATTGTCAAGTATTTTCCTTTAAACAAAGGGAAAATGACATGCCTGCCCGTCTGCCGCTGGGAAGACCCATCTGTAAAGCGGGTTCCTCGCGGAACCCGCTGTATTGCTGTAACAAATGGAATGCCTTCTCAGGTTCCCTCCTGCCCCTCTTCCTCTGTCTCCGGAGCAGGTATGACTCCTCCGACCGTATCGAGCGGGATCAGTTTTCCGTGCAGCACATTTCTTTCGCTGTCACGTCTTCCCGCGTAGGTCGAGAGCAGGATATACTTGGAGTTCGGATCCGCTTCGACATCGGTATCGATCGCAGATCTCTCCATTATCCTCTCCAGGTAGCCCTCCATGTCTCTTCCCGTCTTGTATATCACCGTGAATGTGTTGGAATTGGCGGGCACTGTGTAAGCTGCGATGATCTCGACTCTGTAGTCTCCGTCCGGGGTAAGAAGATAAAGTTCCCTGTGTGAGTTGTAATACTCCTGACTGTTCCAGTTCTCAAGGAAAGAGAACATGGATCCGTAGGTCATTTTGCGTCCGAAAACGATAGTGTTGGCATCTTCAAATCCGAATCTGTTTCTGGAATCCACAAAGGGTGCTCCGATACTCGATTTCCTTCCGGAAAATGAATGCTTGAGATAAAAAGTATTGTTGTTCGTCTGAAGAACGGGGATGCTGATCTGAGGATCCTCGCAGTAGAGCCATCCGACCACATCTTCATTTGTCCTTTTGAAATACTCAAAGTTGACGGTTATCGGCGCATATTCGGGACCGTCCTCACCTTCCTCACTGTCCGCCGGCACTGATGCGGGAGCGGTATACTTTTCTACAGCTTCAGCGATCTCCTTGTCGCTCTTATCCATCTGCACTTTCGTAGAGATGATAGTAGCAGCGGAATAGATCAGAAATCCCAGAAGAAGGATGATCGCCAGTCTGGAAAAGAATTTTTGCATAGCTTTATACCTCGGTAGTTTTTTCTCTAAACATACTGTTCCGGACCCTCGTTTTCCGAGCGATCCGGCAGTTTCAGCATCTTTATAGTCCTGATAACGCACCCGGCTGTACCTGACGGGGCAGACAGATTATTTGTTCATAATTGAGATATAACATAGTAATTGTGAAACATCAAGACCGAACGGCGGTTTTGTGCTTTTATCACACAGAATTAACGGCATCTGAATGCATTCTTAACAGTTATCCCTGATAAAACGTGACACGCGGCAGGTATTCGCCGTCATAACTTCCGTGTAGTATAATCTGTTCACGGTATGTCATGTCCGTCCATATGGCGCTTCAGCACAAAGGAGGAACTTATGAAAAAGAAGATCATCACCGCCATTGCAGCTGTGCTAGTAATCCTTGCCATTGCAGCTGCAGGTTTTTTCGGCGGCATCAGATATGTGAAAGTGCAGAATGAAAAAAAGAAACCGACTGTCGATACCGTTTCTCTTACCGAAAAGCTTGCTGAAATCTCTGAGCTTGCGTCTGTAGAATACAGCTATACCAACTCTGTTAGGTTTGAGAACCATCTTGACTTCTACGGTTACAAGATCCCGTTCACGACGAACTACTTCGTTCTCACGTATGACGGTTCCATCAAGGCCGGAGTCGACCTTTCCAAGGCACAGATCAATCTGGAGGGAGAAATGATAACGGTTACACTTCCGCCGGCAGTGATCCTGTCGCATGAGATCGATTATGACTCCATGCAGGCCACCGACGAGACCTACTCGTTCTTCAACAGGATCAACATCACCGATTACACATCGTTCACCAAAGATCAGAACAGCAAAATGGAGAAAAAAGCTCTGGAAGCCGGTCTTCTGCAGAAAGCCAGAGAGAACGCCATACTGACAGTCAGGGAGTTCATAATCACATCAAACCCCGGCTTTTCCGTAGTAGTGATCTGAAAGTTCAAGAAGCCCACTGATAGATAAAAACAGGCGTCCTGCATCTGCAGGACGCCTTATCATTTTCTGTTCCGCTTGTCCCGGTCTCTCATACGAGGTCACGGTTCCGAAGCATCATACGCAGGTGTAACCGCCGTCAACAGCGATGACCTGACCGGTCACATAGCTGGACTCCTCAGCTCCGAGGAATACTGCTACGGAGTTCAGTTCGCCTTCATGACCATATCTCTGCATCGGGACGGACTGCTTCGCGAATGCCTGGAAGTAATCGCTGTTCAGTGTATCGGTCGTCAGCTCGGTGTAGAAATAGCCGGGGCAGATAGCGTTGACTGTGATGCCTGTTGTAGCAAGCTCAGCCGCTGCGCCTCTTGTGAAGTTCACGACAGCGCCCTTGGATGTGTGATAAGCGATGGTGGGCAGTGCTGTGTTTCCAACGAGACCGTAGATGGAAGCGATGTTGATGATGCGGCCGTATGTCTGCTTGCCTTCAGCTATTGCATCCTTCATAAGGTTTGCGAAAGCCTGAGCAACGGAGAACACGGATGTGAGGTCAAGATTCATTGTGAAGTCCCAGTCATCTCTCTTGAAATCAACAAGAGGTGTGCCTGTTCCCTTCTCACCGCCAGCGCAGTTCACGATGACTTCGCAGTGACCGAAGTGCTCTTTTACTGCTGCAACAGCGTTTGCGATGGACTCAGCGCTAGTAACGTCGCAGGCGACGGGCAGAACGTCAACACCGTATTTCTCGCTCCACTCTTTGGCGCTGTCCTGAAGTCTCTCGACTCTCCTGGCAAGAAGAACGAGGTTGGCTCCCTGCTGTGCGTAGCCTTCTGACATCTGCTTTCCGAGTCCGGAAGAAGCACCGGTGACGGCGACGACTTTTCCTGTGTAATCGAACATTGAATTTCTCCTTTTTTATAATAAAGTAATGGATTGTCCGCCGATGATTATACCATCTGGGCGGCTGCCTGTTCAACACTAAAAACCTGTATTTTATTAAACTGTTAAGCGGCAGCTGCGGTCACGCTTCCGGCATCTCCGATAATCAAAAACAGCCTCTGCGGTCATTCCCCTGCAGAGGCTGTTCGATATCATTCCTGCTCTTCGTCGCTTATCACCGATACCGTCACCGACAGGATGACAGGCTGTTCATCCGCAGGTATCGTTCCGTTGTCATCGATGGGCTTTGCGTCAGCCGCGATCCTGTCTACCACGTCCATGCCGGAGATCACATGTCCGAAAGCGGCATATTCTCCGTCCAGATATGTACTGTCCTGCTGAACGATGAAAAACTGGCTTCTGGCGCTGTTGTAGTCCCGGGGCGCTCTCGCCATGGATATGGTCCCTCTGGTGTGAGAGATCGGGTTCTCTACTCCGTTCGCCGCGAACTCTCCGAGGATCTTTCTCTTGGATCCGCCCGAGCCGTTGCCGTCAGGGTCACCGCCCTGTATCATGAAGCCCTCCATGATCCTGTGGAAAGTGAGGCCGTCATAGAATCCCGACCTGGCAAGGTCGACAAAGTTCTTTACTGTCCTCGGCGCGGCTTTGCTGTCCAGTTCCAGCTCTATGGTGCCGTAATCCTTTATTTCCATTACGACGTGATAGTTTGCGAACATCTCAGCGTCGTCCGTATCGGTCTTGCCGCTCACCGGGCCGTCATAGGTTCCGGTCCCTCCATCCTGCTCCGTCCTGCCCTTCGTAATAAAGTAGACACCGACAGATCCGATGATAAGAACTGCCGCAGCCAGAAGCGCAGCGATGCGGAGCTTCTTTCTGTTTCCCTCGCCTGACTCAGGCTCCTTCTTTTTTGATGCGGCATTGATCGAAGCTGCCGCTGCATCCGCGTAACTCAGTATCTCACTGTCGGCATCTCCGTCACTGTCGGCTGTTGCGGAAGCCCTGCTGATAAGATCTCCGAACATTTCCGGCGTCGGGATATTGATATTGTATTTCCCTGCGGCTATACCTTTTGCTGACTCCTTAAGAGCGTCTGCGGCTCCGTTCAGCGACGACGACGCCTCTTCCGCCGAGACGCCAAGTATCTCCGATGCGCTTTCCGCGGAGACACCGGAGGCGCACAGCAGGGCTGAAGCCCTTACCTCCGTGCCTACGGATGAGAACAGCTGCCTGAGATACTTCTTTCCTGCATCCATATCGCCGGGGAACTTGATCATGCTGATCACAGGTGTTCCTTTACGGACCGCGATGTCTGCATCCTTTCCGCAGAACACTGCTGCAGCGGCAGCCGTAAGGAAATTCTCCACCTGATCCCCTTCCGTTATCGCACCGTTTCCGACCGCGTCGTAGAAGGATCTCCAGATCTTTCTTTCTTCTTTTTCCGTTATCTTCTCATCGCTCAGGAGCGTCCAGATCCACCGGACGAGTCCCCTGCATGTGAGATATATGTTGCCAAGAGCCTTGGAATTGCCCCTGGAAGCTTTTTCGCTAAGCAATGTCATTAAAATCACCTCAATGATCAAGTGTCTGCGGACTCATATATTGTCGCATCGGTATACGGATTTTTCAATAAAACTTCTGTTAACAGCACCGCACATCTGTTGTGCTATACTGATTTTGTGATCCGGAGGAAATGAATGATCATGAATAAAACAGCAGTCGGGATATTCGCTCATGTCGACGCAGGGAAGACCACTCTCTGCGAGGCTTTGCTTTTCCGCGCAGGAGTCATCCGGCGGCTCGGAAGAGTAGATCACCGCGACAGCTGGTTCGATACACACGCTCTTGAGCGTTCAAGAGGCGTCACTATATTCTCAAAGCAGGCTTCCTTTGTCCTGGGAGATACCGGTTTTACTCTTCTGGATACTCCCGGACATGTCGACTTTGCAGCAGAGGCGGAGCGCACGATGCCCGTGACCGATATGGCAGTACTCGTCATAAGCGGTCCGGCGGGAGTTCAGTCTCACACTGCCACTCTATGGAAACTGCTGAGGCGCTACCATATTCCCACTCTGATCTTCGTGACGAAAATGGATATGTATACCAGCGGAAGCACAGAGATACTCAGGTCTCTGAGGATGCTTCTCTCCCCCAATGCCGTAGACTTCACCGGCGGTATCAGGGACGGCATACTGTCAGATACGCTTCAGGAAGAGATCGCAGCCCTGGATGAAGGACTTATGGATTCCTATCTGGACGGAAGTGAAGTCACCTCATCTGACGCTTCGTCACTCTTTGCCGATTGCCGGTTGTTCCCCTGCGTCTTCGGTTCGGGGCTTAAGCTTGACGGGGTCGACGATCTGATCTCCGCGCTGCTGGCGCTCGCTCCAAGGAAGGAATACGGAGAAAAGCCTGCCGCCAAAGTCTACAAGATAACCCGGGACAGAAACGACGTAAGGCTCACGCATATCAAGGTGACGGGCGGCACCGTAAACGTCAGAGACTCGCTGAAGTATGAGTCGGCAGACGGTATGCTGTACAACGAGAAAGTTACCGGCATAAGGATCTACAGCGGAGAGAGATACACATCTGCGGACTCCGCTTCCGCCGGAGACATAGTCGCAGTCACCGGACTGGAACACACTTTTGCCGGGGGAGGGCTCGGAGAGGAGACCGGCGTATTCATGCCCGTACTTGAGCCGGTCATGGTCTACAGGATCGCTCTTCCTGCGGGCTCCGATCCGAGAACCGTGCTTCCCAAGCTGTCTCGTCTGGAAGAGGAAGACCCTCTGCTTCGCATAGTATGGGACGAGAGGCTTGGAGAGATACACGCCAATATAATGGGCGACCTGCAGGGAGAAGTCCTCAGGAGCCTCATAGAATCCAGATTCGGCATTTCCGTTGAAATAGATGAAGGGCGCGTCCTCTACAAGGAGACCATCTCCTCCCCTGTGGAGGGAGTGGGCCATTTCGAGCCTCTCAGGCACTATGCCGAAGTCCACCTGATCATCGAGCCCAATGAACCGGGGACAGGCATTGAATACGGAAGCATCTGCCACACTGATGATCTCGCTATAAACTGGCAGCGGCTCATACTGAGCTCCCTGGAAGAGAAGCAGCACGTTGGCGTGCTCGGAGGATTCCCGCTGACCGATGTCAGGATACTGATTGCCTCAGGCAGAGCCCATCTTAAGCATACGGAGGGCGGAGATTTCCGCGAGGCGTCATGGCGCGCCGTCAGGCAGGGTCTCATGCATGCCGAAAACATGCTCCTGGAGCCTTTCTACAACTACCGGCTCATAGTTCCTTCGGAGCTGGTGGGCAGGGCCATAAACGATATACGGGCAATGAGCGGGGATTTCAGTCCGGAGCAAATGCCTGACGGAAATACCGTTCTGACGGGAAGCGTACCGGTCAGCGAGATGCAGGGATATGCTTCCGCAGTGGCATCATATACCGGTGGTCGCGGCAGTCTGTCCTGTGTTTCTGCCGGATACCGCCCGTGCCATAACTCCCAGGAGGTTCTGGAAAGAACAGGTTACGATCCGGAGCGCGACGTACAGAACACGCCCGATTCCGTATTCTGCCGTCACGGGGCAGGCTTTACAGTAAAATGGGATCAGGTTCCGAACTATATGCATCTGCAGGCGTCGATACGTGAGAAAAAGGACGAACCGGAAGTCCGTTCTCCGGGCAGTCTGAATCTCGATGAGAAAGCCCTCGAGTCCCTTATGGAAAGAGAATTCGGCCCGATAAGGAGACGACAGTACGGAGAAGCAAGCGTAGTAAGGGAAGCATCATCATCCGATGACAGCTTTTCCCGCAGAAACAGGCTCATACTTGATGGTTACAATGTGATATTCGCCTGGGATGACCTGAACGAGCTCTCGAAAAAGAGTCTTGACCTGGCCAGGACCAGGCTCATGGATATAATGTCCGATTACAGCGGTTTCACCGGGACAGGAACTGTGATAGTTTTTGACGCATACCGCAGCACCGACAGCGCCGGAAAGCGCTTCAATCACCACGGCGTAGACGTGGTTTTCACGGACGCCGGACAGTCAGCTGACGCGTACATTGAGAAACTCTCCCAGGAGATTGGAAAAGATGAGAGCGTCAAAGTCGTATCATCAGACAATCTTGTCAGGACAGGTGTCTCCAGATCCGGAGTCATGCATATGTCTTCCCGTTCACTCAAGGAGGAGGTCGATCGCGTCGGAGAGCGGATCTCATCTTTGATCAGCAGCCGGGACAGCGCTTCCCCCTCCAGGCTGGGAGACTTCCTTGATGATGAGGTCATAGAAAAATGGCGGCAGATACTGAACTTATAAAGCGCGCGGAAGACCTCCGTGACAGATGTGAACGTACTTCCTCCGTCACACATACCCTCTTCCTTACTCCCGCTGAGCAGTATGCTGTCAAAACAGCATTTGCCAACAGGGCGGATACCAGGCTTGTATTCTCAGGCGGTGTTGACGATACGGACAGACGCATAGCCTTTTTCCTCCCTGAGTGGTATCCGGATGAAGATCCCGCCGCGGAGTGCATCAGGGCAGTAAAGATCACCGCGGGTTTCGGGACTCCGGGTCACAGGGACTATCTCGGAGCGATACTCGCCGTTGGCCTCAAGCGTGAATGGCTCGGAGACATAATCATAGACGGCCCGTCCGCCTATCTTCTGTGCATGGATTCCGTTGCGGATTCTGTCATTCTGGATCTGGATCATGTCGGAAGATTCGGCGTAAAAAGAGAGGAACTGCGTCTGTCTGCAGTTCCACGTCCGGTGATAAAAAAGAAAGAGGTCACGTTCACGGCACAGTCACCGCGGCTGGATGCTGTTACAGGCGCGATGTTCGGGATATCCCGGACCGCAGCGGCAAAACACATATCAGAAGGACTGGTATCTCTGAACTACAGCGTATGCACATCTGCGGATGCGCAGATAAAGCCCGGCGACACCATATCTGTCAGGGGCAAAGGCAAAGGCGTCCTCGCCGAAGAAGGCGGAGTCAGCCGCAAGGGAAGGACATTCTATACCGCAGAGATATATCTCTGATTGATATCCTCATATGCAAAAGCGCGCAGCGTTTCCGCTGCGCGCCGTTGTTTTGTACCTTATTCGGTCAGTTTATTTCTTCTCAGAAATTACTGCCTTGTGGGATACATGTCGTCATCATAGACGTTCTCGATGGTGACATAGAATGTCGGGGTCTCGATGAAGTCGCTGGCCGGATCCTGTCCGAGGGCGATCTTCTTGAACATGATGTCAACACCATTGTAAGCCCAGTTGGCCTGCTTCTGAACCTGGGTGCAGGTTGCGAAGCCGTCCTTAACAGCGTTGATAACCTGAGCGGTATCATCGGAGAGGACGCCGCAGTGCGCCTTGTTGGTAGCAGCATCGTTCCAGCCGTTCTCTTCGAAAACTGCGGAAACCCATGCGCCGCCGGCGTGTGTGCAGAGTGCGCTGTTCCAGGTGGGGTTGGCGAGCATCATCGCTTCCTCTGTGGACTGACCTGCGTCAGCAGAGGGAGGAGACTGATAGTCGAGCAGCTCGGCGCCGCTTGCTGCGTTCTCAGCAACGACGTCGGTGATGCCCTTAAGACGCTGGATCATTCCGAGCTGAGCAACAGCACCGTGCATGACGATGATCTTGGCTCCGCCGTTGTCCTTCTCCCAGTCACATGCGAACTGAGCGAGCTTGCGTCCAAAGTTCTCGTTGTGGGTTCCGACGAAGCAAGCTCTCTTGCTGTCGGGGCAGTCGGTATCCATCGTGATGACGAAGATACCAGCATCAACTGCCTGGTTCAGGGTGGGGGTCATGCCTTCCGCGTCGGAAGCAGCAACACACATGCCCTGATAGCCGAGGGAGATGAGGTTCTCAAGGACCTGGATCTGAGCAGCAACACCGGACTCGGATGAAGCTGTGCACTCCAGCTCAATGTTCCAATCAGGATACTCTGTCTTGAGCTCTTCAACTCTCTTCTTGCCGCCGCTGCCGCAGATGTCCCAGAAGTCACCGAGTGCGGTGTAGACGATGGCAAGCTTCATTGTCTTCTGATCACTGCCGCCCTCTTCCTTCTTGCCGCAGGCAACGAGAGAAAGAGCGAGAACCATGATGAGGAGAACAGAAAGAAGTTTCTTCATTGATTCCTCCATTTTATTCCGTGTCTGTCAATTGAAAAAACGGAGACGCAATAACAGACCCGGTTTTGTTTTTTTCGTCTCCGTTTGTCTATTTTACTTATCCACTAATATTAATTCAATAATGATAACTGTCTTTTTACCATTTTCACTTCATTCAGCAAATCAGACCAAAGCAATTATTGAATCTGTACTATTTTGATTGTTCGTGATATTGATTTTAGCATATGATATATATATTATGTGTTTTACCGCTCATTTTCCTCTTAGGAAGTATTGCATAAACCGGAAAAGGCGCACAGCCTTTCCGCTGTGCGCCTCTGCTTTTTGCATCTTATCCGGTCAGCTTATTCTTTTCGGAAATTACTGCCTTGTCGGATACATATCCTCATCATAGACGTTCTCGAGTGTGACATAGAATGTCGGGGTCTCAACGAAGTCAGAAGGCGGATCCATTCCGAGAGCAATCTTCTTGAACATAAGGTCGACTCCGTTATACGCCCAGTTGGCCTGCTTCTGTACTTCTGTCACGGTAGCAAAGCCGTCTTTGACAGCATTGATGACCTGTGCCGTGTCGTCGGAGAGAACACCGCAGTGAGCTTTGTTCTTATCCGCATCGTTCCAGCCGTTCTCTTCGAAAACAGCGGATACGAGAGAACCGCCGGCGTGTGTGCAGAGCGCACTGTTCCAGCCGGGGTTGGAGAGCATCATGGATTCAACAGTTGCCTGGCCGCTTGCCATATCTACGGGGGACTGATAGTCAAGGAGTTCAGCGCCGGTCGAGGCGTTCTCTGCTACGACATCGGTGATGCCTTTAAGACGCTGGATCATTCCGAGCTGTGCGACTGCACCGTGCAGAACGATGATCTTGGCTCCGCCGTTGTCTTTCTCCCAGTCACATGCAAATTCTGCGAGTTTGCGGCCGAACTTCTCGTTGTGTGTGCCAACAAATGCTGCACGCTTGCTGTCAGGGCAGTCCGTATCCATAGTCAGGACAAAGACGCCTGCATCCACAGCTGCATTCAGGGTGGGGGTCAGACCTTCTGCGTCAGACGCAGCAACGGTCATTCCGTCATAGCCGAGGGAGATGAGGTTCTCAACGACCTGGATCTGAGCGGTGACACCGGCTTCGGACGGTCCGGTAAGCTCCAGCTGAACGTCCCAGTCAGGATACTCTGTCTTGAGCTCTTCGACCCTCTTGGTGCCGCCGATTCCGCACATATCCCAGAAGTCACCGAGACCTGTGTAGACGACTGCGAGCTTCATGGTCTTCTTACCATTGTCCTCTTCCTTTTTGCCGCAGGCAACAAGGCTGAATGCAAGGACCATGATAAGGAGCACTGAAAACAGTTTCTTCATAGGGTTCCTCCATTAATTATTATTCCGAGTTTGGTCAGATAGTACAAAACCGAAGGCGGGTCCAACCAAAACTCAGTTTATAATAAACAAATCTGAGCCGCCTCCAATTGCGATTATAGTTTTGGATCTCTTTCAAAACAACACAAGTGACAGTTATTTAACCAGTTTCTTCCTTTATTGCAGTTTCCTCTTTTTTTTATTGTCTGACGTGACAAAAACATCTCTGTGATGCATCAATAATATCAATGATATATATTTCATGTCCGGCATTGTGTTCTCATTCGCTGTTTCAGTTTGTTTTGCTATAATCCAGATAGAGAAAACATACGGAGAGGCAGATAAGATATGATAAAAATAGGTTCCATAGTGTGGGGCGTCACCGACATAGAGCGGGCAGCAGCCTTCTGGACCGAAGCGCTTGGCTATGAACAGAAGGGCGAGATGTCCGATGACTGGGCAATGCTGGTCCCAAAAAATGGCGACGGGATACAGCTCTCACTGTCCAAGATCACCTCACCGAAAGCAAGAAGACATCACATGGATCTTTTTGCTGAAGATCAGAAAGCAGAGGTGGAAAGGCTCATCTCGCTCGGAGCCACACGCAAGCCCTGGAACTACGAGCCCGGAGCGGACTATGTCGTGCTGCAGGATCCTGACGGCAACCCGTTCTGCGTCGTGCAGATCTAGGCGGATAAATCTTTACCGGAGGAAGATATGGGTCAGTTTTATGACAAGGTCAGGGAACGTTTCATAAGGTATGCGCGCGTAAACACGCAGTCTGCGAACGGTGTTCAGGATACACCTACGACCCGCAGGCAGTTCGATCTTGCGGAGATGCTCGCCGCGGAACTGCGCGAGATCGGAGTCCCCGATGTATTCCTTGATGAAGAGCACTGTGTCGTTTACGGGTCGATCCCCTCAAATACCGGCAGCGGCGTTCCTGTGGGATATATCGCCCATATGGATACTGCCACTGAAGCGCCAGGAGGTCCGGTAAAGCCTCATGTAGTTGAGAAATACGACGGCGGCGACATACTGCTCAATAAGGAAAAAGATATCTGGATGAGACGCTCCGATTTCCCCAGCCTCGGGATGTATGTCGGCGAGGATCTGATCTGCACCGACGGCACGACGCTGCTCGGAGGTGATGACAAAGCTTCCATAGCGTCCATAATGACAATGGCAGAATACTGCATTGCAAATCCCGGCCTTCCCCACGGCACGATCGCAGTGGCTTTTACACCGGATGAAGAAGTCGGAGGGCTGGCCAAGGACCTTGATCTCTCGAGGTTCGCATCCCCGACAGCTTACACTCTTGACGGAGACCACCTCGGTTACTATGAATATGAGACTTTCAACGCAGCTCAGGCTGACATTCTCATAAAAGGGAGAGCCGTACATCCCGGAACCGCCAAAGGGATAATGGTCAACAGCATCGATATCGCCAATGAGTTCCTTTCTTCTCTTCCTCCTGAGGAAAAGCCGCAGTACACAGACGGCAGAGAAGGGTTCTTCCACGTGCTGGAAATTAAGGGAAACTGCGAGGAAACATCGATAAGGCTTATAGTAAGAGATCACGACTCGGAAAAGTTCGCTCAGCGCGAGGGAGCGCTCACCGCGATCGCCGGCAGTCTGAGCAGCAGATATCCGGAAGGAACCGTATCACTGAAGATAACCGAACAGTACCGTTCGATGAAGGAAGTAATAGAAAACGTTCCGTTCATGATAGACAACCTGAAAAAAGCTATCGCAGACTGCGGCATAAAGCCCGTATGCATCCCCTTTCGCGGCGGAACAGACGGATCCGCGCTCTCTCATCGCGGACTCCCCTGTCCCAATCTGAGCGCCGGATATGAGAATGCTCACAGCAGGTTCGAATATGTCCCGATAGTGAATATGGAGAAAAACGTCGAGATCCTTCTGAAACTTAACGAACTGTACGGTAACATGTCCGGCTGACAGCCCCATCAAACGATAAAGATTAATGACGGAAAGCAGTGAAATTGCCTTTTTTCTGCTTTCCGTCTATTCTCTGTCTGATATAATACTGATGAAAGCGAGGTGCTTATATGATCACTAAATCTACAGCCATCGAAGTCCTCAACGAGGCTCTCGCTACAGGCGCAGATTTTGCCGAGATATATCTGGAAGAAGACGACCAGACAACGATCCGCATGGATAACGGCAAAGTCGAATCCTGTGACGACAAGCTCACCAGAGGCGCCGGAATACGTCTCCTCAAAGATCTGAGAAGTGTATACGGATATACCAACAACATCACCCGCGCAGGTCTGTTGAGACTTGCAAAGGACCTTTCCGCTTCATTTGACGGAAAGAGACTTCTCACAGTGGACAGTATCACCAAGGTAAGACAGGGGAAAAAGCATCTTCCGAAGATCAAGTACTCTGAGTTTCCGAGGGAAGAACTCATCGGCATGCTGAAAAGCTCCAGCGATGCCTGTCTCGCATATGATAAAAAGATAGTCCGCTGCGAGATATCTTTCGCGTACAACTACAAGACTGTCGAGATCTTCAATTCTACGGGAAAGCAGTTCGGCGATGTCCATTCCAGAGGCAGATACATAGTTACAGCCACTGCGAGGGATGAGAAAGGGATCGAGACATTCCACAGCCGCCCCGGCGCCCAGAAGGGCATGGAATTCTTCCTTGAAGAAGTCGATATGAATGAAGAAGCAAAGAACGCAGCCAAAAGCGCGATCACTCTTCTCGGTGCGAAGGAATGTCCCTCCGGAAAGATGACCGTCATCATCGGAAACGGTTTCGGCGGAGTCATCTTCCACGAGGCTTGCGGGCATTCTCTCGAGGCCAGTTCAGTTTCCAAGGGTCTGTCCGTATTCTCCGGAAAGAAAGGCGAGAAGATCGCGTCGGATATAGTATCCGCTGTCGATGACGGAACCATAGAAGGTGCCTGGGGAAGCGGAAACATTGACGACGAAGGCAATCCCACAGCCCGCAACATGCTCATCACGAATGGTGTTCTCACGTCATATCTGGTAGACAGTTTCAACGGACGCAGGATGAACGAGCCCGGCAACGGAGCCTGCAGGAGAGAATCCTACAAGTATGAGCCCACCAGCCGCATGAGCAACACTTTCATCCTCAACGGAAAGAGCACCCCTGAAGAGATCATCGCAAATACCGAATACGGCCTTTATGCCAAGGATATGGGCGGAGGAAGCGTCAACCCCGCGACCGGAGAGTTCAACTTCGCCGTCAACGAAGGCTATATAGTCGAGAACGGCAAGATCTCATATCCCGTCAAGGGAGCCACTCTTATCGGAAGCGGGAAGGAAGTCCTGCTCAACATCGATATGGTCGGAAATGACCTTCTCAGAGCGCAGGGAATGTGCGGCGCAGCCAGCGGCTCCATCCCCGCTGATGTAGGCGAACCTACCATAAGGGTGCAGAATATGACAGTCGGCGGAAGAGGGGGTACGGTAAAATGATCAGTTATAAAAAGATTTTTGACAAAGCCGCGCAGGAAGGACTGGAAGCTCTCGAGCTGTATGTCTCAGAGAACAGCAACTTCTCATTTTCCCTGTTCCGCGGTGAACTGGACTCCTACAGCATCTCAGACTCAGCAAGTGTCGAAGCCAGAGGCATATCAGACGGAAAGATCGGATATGCGACCAGCGAGAAGTTCGACAGCACCACACCCGAATATCTCGTCAGCCACATAAAACAGAATGCTGCTCTGACCAGTTCCGATGATCCCGGTCTCATCTTCAGAGGAAGCGAAAAATACCGCAGGAAGAACGTCTTCAGCAAAAAGCTGCATGAAGCCGGACCGGATGAGAAGATCCGTCTCATGAAGGATTTCTACTCAGCCGTGACAAAAAAGAGCGAGAAGATCCAGGAGGTGGAGATCAGTTATGAGGAATCTGAAGAAGCTGTGACTCTCACCAACTCATACGGACTCAAGCTCAGCAGCAAAGTGAATTATGCGGTCGTATTCGCCCAGGCAGTCGCCACCGATGAAACCGGCGAAACAAAATCCGGCATGGTCTTCCGTATACTCAGCGACCTTGCGGACTTTGATGCCGAAGAGACAGCATCCAAATTAGTGGATGACACGATCAGGCAGTTCGGTTCCGGCCCCTGTGACTCCGGCAAATACAAGTGCGTGTTCGCAGGCAATGCTTTTGCGTCGCTTCTCGCTCCGTTCCTCAGGAACCTGTCCAGCGATGAGGTCCAGAAGAACAGTTCCCTCCTGGCAGGAAAGCTGGGAGAAAAGGTCACCTCCTCAAGACTTACCGTTTTTGAGAAGCCTCTTGAGAAGAATATGTCCTTCCGTTATTTCGACGATGAAGGCGTAGCCACGAGCAACAAGACACTTATCCGCAACGGAGTGCTTCAGACATATCTGTACAACCTGACAACAGCCGCAAAGGAAAACAGAGAATCCACCGGCAACGGATACAAGGCAGGAGGCAGCGCCATCGGCGTCGGTCTCAGGAATGTCTTCGTCAAGCCCGGCAGCCTCTCAGAGGAAGGTCTGTTTGAGAAAGCCGGCAGCGGAGTGTACATCACGTCCGTGAGCGGACTCCACGCCGGAATGAATGCCCAGTCGGGCAACTTCTCCCTGATAGCCCAGGGTTTTATGATCAGGGACGGGAAGCTTGCGGAGCCGCTGTCTCTGATCACCGCAGCAGGAAACCTGTTTGACATGTTCAATCAGATCACCGCAGTCGGAAACAATGTCGAAGTGAGGATGAACGGCTTCTACACACCTTCAGTGCTGGTGAAGAAGATCTCCATCTCTGGCAAATAAGATCATCCCGAATACAGCAAAGCCCCGGCATGCCGGGGCTTTTTTATGCTCTTTTTTCAGATTCCGTAGATGCCGCGGTATTTTTCATTCAGGTATCCGGTATATATCGACGGATCGAACGGTTTTCCGGTGGCCTTCAGAATTATCTCGTCCGTGGTGCAGATGCCTCCGAATCTGTGGATATGCTCTCCGAGCCAGCCCATTATCTCACTGTATCTGTCCTCTCTGAGCAGTGTATCAACATCTATTTCGGAGTACATCTTCTGCGCGAACTGCGCTGCCATGGCGCTTCCCAGCAGATATGTCGGGAAATACCCGAAATAGGCATACGGCCAGTGCATGTCCTGCAGGATTCCTGACCTTGCGTCAGGAACATCAATTCCAAGATACTCCTTGTACTTAGCATTCCAGACTTCATCAAGATCATTTATCTTGTATTCTCCGGAGAAAATCCCCTTTTCGATCTCATACCTGATCATGATGTGCAGAGGGTAGGTCACTTCATCCGCTTCAGTTCTGACCAGTGAAGGCTCTACAAGACTGATAGCTCTGTAGAACTTGTCACAAGAGATATCTGACAGCTCATCCGGGAAGATCTTCTGCAGTTTCGGGTAATTTACCTCCCAGAAAGTTCTGCTCCTTCCGATATGATTCTCCACCAGCCTGGACTGGGACTCATGCATTCCCGCAGTTATATTGTGCGATATGATGGTTCCTTCATATTTCTTATCAGTCTGGTGTCCGAAATATGCGTGTCCGCTCTCATGCATGGATGAGAGCGCTGCCATGACCAGATCATTCTCCCTGTATTTCGTCGTAAAACGCACGTCATCATGACTAAGTCCCGTGGTCACCGGGTGCTCCGACTCGCTCACAGTGCCCCATGACGGGTCAAAACGTATGTATCTCATGAGTTCAGCGTTGAACAGTCTCTGCTTTTCCGCAGGATATCTGAGATGGAGGAATCCTGTGTCCGGTTTTTCGGCAGCGGTGATGTCTCTAAGGAGCGGCACGATCTCCTTTCTGACACTGTCAAAAAGCTGTTCGTAGCGCTTGCTGTCGTACCCCTCCTCGTTGTCGTTGAGAAGCTGATCGAACAGATCCTCACCCTTGTTTGAGTACATCTTTATGCCGCGGAAAGCATCGACCAGTCTCTCGAGATAAGGCCAGTATGACTCGTAATCCGAATTCTGCTTGCAGATCAGCCACTGACGCTGGTTTTCAGAAAGTATCCTCTGATAGTCAGCATACTCTTTCTCCGGTATGTTCCCGGTCTCGTCCAGTTCTTTTATATACAGCTCGGCCATTTTCCTGATCTCGGGATCCGGATCTGAGGTCCCGACTTTCTGCAGCACGTCGTACATGCCGTCCTCCTTCAGGACCCTCATGTACTCTGCCGAGAGCACCGCTGCTTTTTCGCCGCGATATTTTGCTCCGGCGCTCAGCGGTCTTTCCGTGGCATCGATCTCTATCAGAGTCAGCGCCATCTGATATGCGCTGAGTCTGTCCTGCCATGTAAGAAATCTTTCTCTGAGTTCTTCTGTACTCATCTGTATCTCCTGTTCTGATGAAATGACCGCCCGTTACATGTCGTTCACACATGTTCCGGACGGTCTGCTGTCATTAATGTCTCTGATGATCAGGCTCCGCCGGTCTCCCTGAGGAAAAGCAGGGTAAACACGACAGCTGCTGCGAGGAATGCTCCTCCCGTGATCACCATATATCCGAAACCTCCGCCGCGCAGTTTTCTCAGCTGTCTCATCTCTTCCCTTCTGTCCTTGAACTCCCCGTAATTCTGCGGCTTATTCTTCGACAGGAACTGAAATGTCAGCATGCGGAACGCCTGCTGCATTCCGAATACGACGCCGTCCAGGGTGCCGGTATCGGAGATGATCATCATGACTCCGAATCCGGTGACCAGCAGTCCGGGAATAGTGAACCCGTCTGCCAGTATCCTGTACTGTTCGGAAGCTTTCTTGCCGGAAAGTCCTCGGGAATGGACGTACCAGAATGTGATCACACAGCACAGCAGAAGCGCTGCGGCATATTTCAGGATGATTTTTTTATTCATTAGCTACTTTTTCCCTGTAACGCTTCTCCTCTTCATCGTTGCAGTACACGAAGTGACCGGGAAGTATCTCTCTCAGAGACGGCTGGTTCACAGTGTAATCATGCTCTTCAAGAGGATTGTATGTGATCCTGACCCTGGTCTTCTCCGTCGCAGGATCCGGTATCGGGATAGCGGAGAGCAGTGAGTTGGTGTAGGGATGCAGCGGATGGCGGAACAGTTCGTCTGAATCAGCCAATTCGACCAGTTTTCCGTAATACATGACTCCTATCCTGTCGGAGAAATACTTTACGACTGAAAGGTCATGGGCAATGAACATGATGGTGAGCCCCATCTTCTCCCTGAGGTCATTGAGAAGATTGATGACCTGCGCACGTATGGACACATCCAGAGCAGATATCGGCTCATCGGCTATGATCATCTCGGGATTCATGATGATGCTTCTCGCTATGCCTATACGCTGTCTCTGACCGCCGGAAAACTCATGCGGATATCTTCCTGCATGCTCCGGGACCAGTCCGACGACATCGAGCATCTCATAGACTTTATTCTCTATGTATTCCTTATCGGTATAACCCTGAATGACAAGGCCTTCTCCGATGATCTCCTTGACCGTCATTCTGGGGTTGAGGGACGCGATCGGATCCTGGAATATCATCTGGATCTGTGTGACGATCTTGGATCTCTTCGCCGCCTTGACTCTCTGCTTCGCTTCATTGCGCAGGCGCTCTTTCTCCTGTTCATCCGGAGCGGAAGCTATAAGCTCATCATACTCCTTCTGGACCTCAGCGGCGCGCTGTTTGCCGTATTCTTTGTCGGCGTTCTTCTGATCGATGTTCGCTTTCTGTATCTCTATCTTATTGTCGGCTATTATCTTCTCGAGTTCGGCTTTTCTCTCAGGCGTGACATTTCCGCCGCGGAGCTCTTTCCTTGCAGCTTTGATCGCTTCCTTGTATGAGAGCGTGCCGGCACAGATTCGGTGTCCCTTGAAGTAAACGCTTCCGGAGGTTATGTCATAGATACGGATTATGGAACGGCCGGTAGTGGTCTTCCCGCAGCCCGACTCCCCGACAAGTCCGAAAACTTCGCCTTTGTAAACATCGAACGATACATCATCGACTGCCTTGGTGGGTCCGAAATACTGGCACAGATGCTCAACATGGAGCAAAACTTCCTTATTTTCCATCCTGACCCTCCGTAAGCTTCGCTTTCATTCTCTCAATCCTCTCGGTAATGATCTTGGGCATCTCCACTTTAGGAGCATCGGGATGCAGCAGCCATGTAGCCGCCTTGTGAGTCTCGGTTATATCGAACATAGGAGGCTGCTTCTCAAAATCGATCTCCATCGCGTACTTGTTGCGGTCCGCGAACGCGTCCCCTTCCGGAGGATAGATCATGTTGGGAGGTGTTCCCGGTATAGCCTCGAGTTTCTCCTTGGTATCGAGATCAGGCATGGACGACAGGAGCGCCCATGTGTAAGGATGCCTGGGATCGTAGAAGACTTCTTCGGAAAGGCCCTGCTCAACGATCTTGCCGGCATACATGACGGCGATCTCATCCGCCATCTGAGCCACTACGCCCAGGTCATGGGTGATGAAGATGATCGAAAGATTTCTCTCTTCCTTAAGCTTGTTGATCAGTTCAAGGATCTGGGCCTGTATCGTTACGTCCAAAGCCGTCGTCGGCTCATCGCAGATAAGTATCTCCGGGTTCGCGGCCAGAGCGATGGCGATAACTATCCTTTGCCTCATTCCGCCTGAGAACTCGAACGGATACTGGTCATAGCGCATTCTGGGTTCGGGGATACCCACCTCTGTCATGAGCTTGATAGCAGTCTGTTTCGCCATGTCCTTGGTGATCACATATACCACGGTCGATGCTTTCTCTCTGAAGTAATCCACCATTTCGACAGCGCGGCTGCTGAAATCAGGTTCATCATAGGATACCTGTTCTTCAAAGCGGCTCTTAACATCAGTGCAGACCTTGACTATGCCTGCTTTAAGCTCATCCAGATCCAGAACGTTCTTGGGGACGACCTTCCAGTCGACGTTCTTGCCTCTTGCTATAAGCTGCTCCCTCTTTGCCGACTGCTTCGCGAATCTCTCTTCTTCCTTGGGATTGTTCTTCTCGTAGAAGAAATACTTCTCGACCGCCCCGGTCAGCGAGGAACGGAATGTGTAGGCGTATGAGTCCTTGTTCGTCTGCATATAGTCTATTCCGGACTCGACCTTTCCTATCAGTGTCTTCGCATAATCTTCGGCGCTCTTCTCTTCGATCTCTCCGGAATAGAAACTGACCGCTTCCGCAAGAGCCGTGATCGCCTCTTTTTTCCCGGCGAGAGCTTTATTGAAAGAATTCCTCAGTCCGTCTTCCGAGTATGCAAGGAACTCGTTCATGAAGCCCTCATCCAGTACCTTAAGAGCCTTCTCATTGAGTTCATTGCGGTCATATCCGTAGATATCCTCCTCCGGATTGACCATCTTATAGTATCCGATACGGAAGAAATTGGGCTTTACCTGCTCGATGATCCTGTCCATGAGCAGGGACGTCTTTTCCATGACCGAGATCAGTTCCTCATTCACGAATGAGGGATCGCTCTTGTCAGGCTTGTAGGCTGACCTTGCGGCATTGAATTCGTTCAGGCATTCGGTCAGCTCTTCTTCAAAACCATGGATGTAGAAAGCGTCCTTTATGTTTTTGAGGTCGTTTATCTGTTCGCTGACAAGCTGTTTGACATTCTGCTTCTGTTTCTTTGAATGCATATAAAGGAAGTTGGTGATATCTTCCTTAAGGTTCTGCGCGTTCGAGTCCGATCTGTTGTAGCTGTCCTCCAGCTTATTGGCCTCGATGCAGAAGTTGTCGAAAGTCTTGACCATCTCGTCGATATGCGCTGCCTCAGACGGACGGGCTTCCTTCATGTTGTTCTTAAGCGTTTCAAGAAGGGTGTTGAACTCCCTGCGGGCGTTCTTCCTTCCTGATTTGTTCTTAAGAAGCATCGCCTCGGTTATCTGCGGACCGATCTTCACTATGGGGTTCAGCGAAGAAAGAGGATCCTGGAAGATCATGGAGATCTTGTCTCCCCTGATCGTGTGCATGGTCTCCTCGTCCATCTTCAGAAGGTCCATTCCGTCGTAAAGGATCTCTCCGCCTTCGATGATGGAGTTTCCCGCCAGTATTCCGAGTATGGCCTTTGACGTGACCGATTTGCCGGACCCCGATTCTCCGACTATGGCGAGAGTACGTCCGCGGTACAGGTCAAAAGAGATGTCACGGACTGCCTTCAGTGTACCGCTGGAGGTCCTGAAGGAAACTTTGAGGTTTTTGACTTCAAGTATCTTGTCTGCCATCTCTTATTCCTCCGTTCCTCTCAGTGCCGGGTTGAACGCATCACGCAGTCCGTTTCCGAACAGGTTGAAGCAGATCATAAGCAGTGAGATGGTCATCGCGGGCAGTATCATCAGATGCGGATAGTTGGTCCAGATACCGCTGGAATCCGAAAGCAGGGTTCCGAGCGATGTCACTTTGGACGATCCGAGCTTGACGATGCCCAGATAACTCAGGTTGCTCTCCTGATAGATGACGCTCGGTATGGCGAGCGCGCTGGAGGTTATGATGGTTCCCAGGGTATTGGGATATATATGCTTCCAGATTATCCTTCTGTCTCTTGCTCCCAGAGTATGAGCCGCCATGACATATTCCTGGTTCTTGAAGCGGTAAAACTGCGTTCTTACAGTGGATGCCGTACCTATCCAGCCTGTCAGTACATAGACAAACAGCAGTGACGGTATCGGTCCGACCTTAGCTGCGAGATGTATCTGGAACAGGCTGGCGAGAACGATGAACGGTATATCCCAGAGTATATCGGATATCCTCTCCATAATCAGGTCTACGGCTCCTCCGTAATAACCTTCGACAGCGCCGTACAGCGTTCCGATAACGAAGTTCATCGTGGCGACCGCTATGGAGATCTCGAGAGAGAGCTTTATGCCACCGGCCAGTCTCAGCGCGAGGTCATATCCCTGGGAATCCGTACCGAGGATGTATTCGGGCTCGCTGCCGTACAGATACTGGAAATAGTTATAATAGAGGACTCTGATCTTGTACTGGGCTGTGGCCTGATCTCCGCCTCCCGCATAAGAGTAGTAGAGGACATTCCCGTTCTCATCGCGCAGATAGTTATCCTCAAACTTCATATCGTCTTTCAGTGATATGCGCTTGACTTCCCCATTGCTGTTGACACGGACAGGGCTCCCCTTGGCGTCGACTTTATACCAGAAGTTTGCATCGGTCTTATCGAAGCTGTAGGTGAACTCATTGTCCGCAATAAGAGGATAGAGGACTCTGAGTCCCGTGCTCTCCTCCCAGTCGCGTATCTTCTGGTACTCGGACTGCTCGATGCTCCTGTAGATGAATCCGACTTCAAGATATGTATCGATCCTGCCCTTGTAGCCCTGCTCCGTCTCCTTGTATCTGATCATCGGCATGTATTCGGATTCCATCGCTTCCGATACTGTCACATTGTGGGCGCCGTCATAGTTTATGGCGCCTACACCGATCGCCAGTTTGCTCTGAAGACCTCTCTCAGAGAAGTTGCGGTTCATTCCGCCGTCGGCGATCCCTAAATCCTTCAGCCATGTGACTCTGCCGGGTTTCTTGGCGTACATATTGGCCATGAAAGTGGCGCTGTGGGATCTGATGAAGAACGGACACAGAAAAGCGTACAGGAAGATTAGAAGTATGATGATCGCCGCCACGACGCTCGCCTTGCTCTTTTTGAACCTGATCCAGGCATCTTTAAAATATCCGATGGGCTTGTCATCGAATTTCTTGTCATGTATGCGCTCGTCCTGATTGACGAAGCGGAATTTTTCAGCGGGAATGGACTCAAGCATAAGATCTTTCTTTTCCATATCTTCACTCTCCCATCCTGATCCTGGGATCTATGATCCCGTAACTGAGGTCTACAACTATCCCCGCCACAAGGCCGAGGAGAGTGTAGAAGATTCCGTCAAGCATATAGACATCGTAGTCAAAAAGGTTGATGGACCTGATGTAGAGCTGACCGACTCCCGGAATGGAGAATATCTGCTCAATGATCATGGAACCGCCGAGGACTCCGAAAAACATGGCGATGATACCCGGAAAGATCGGGACCATGGCGTTCTTCAGCGCATGTCTCCATGTAGCCTGCGAATTTGTCAGGCCTTTAGTCCTTGCAAGCAGCATATAGTCAGAAGTCAGGGACTCTGTAAGCTCCGCTCTGGTGTTGCGGCACAGTGAAGCTATGGTTCCGAAACTAAGTGCAAGGATCGGCGCGATCATGCTTTTGAACATCTTCCAAGTGAAATAGGAACCGCCGGCATCGGCGAGAGCATACATCTGCAAAGGAAGCAGATTCAGTTTGAAGTACAGGAAATACTGCACAAGGAAGGCATACACGTAGCTCGGCACCGAGACGAAAACGATGACAAGTACATTTATCACCGAGTCCTGCCATTTGTTTTTCTTGATCGCGGCATATATCCCCAGGGCGATGCCGAGAGGAACTGAGAATATGAGTGAATACACATTCACCAGAACAGTGGGAGCCAGTCTTGAGGTCATAAGCTCCAATGCCGGCGTGCGGTATGAGATATACCACGACGTTCCGAAATCCCACTTGGTGAATATGTTCTTCAGGTAGATCCAGTACTGTATCAGCAGCGGCTTGTTGTAGCCGAGTGCCTCCCACCTTGCCTTTATCGCTTCTGCCTGGACCTTCTCAAGAGGAAGTTCTCTGGGAAGCATCCTTATCAGTACGAAATAGATGGTCGTAATGATAAACAGAACGCAGAACATCAGTAATACCCTTTTCAGGATATACTTCCACATCTTCATGGACTGTAAACCTTTCTTATTTTCTTCCGGATCAGGATCTCTGTTTTTCCGTATGCACGGTCTCGATCCTTTTGTCACATCATCAGACAGAAGTTCCGGAACTGTCTGTCAAAGCATGCCAAATATTATATCACAACGTAAAGCGAAATAGTATGTCAAATCGTTCCTTTTCCATTTAAATCGCTCCCGGTCATATCATCAGGCACACAAAAAAAGAGGAGGACGAGCCTCCTCTTTTTGTTTCAGTGCGACTGGACTGCGAACAGATTATTCGTAGCTCAGCGTGCCGCCCTTGGACTCAACGAACTTGGTCCACTCAGCATCGGTGTAATTGAAGTGCAAGAGTTCCATACCGCCGAAGCCGTACATGATGTTGTAGTCGGGGGTATAGTAGTTGACCTTGTAGGAGAGCAGGTTGCAGATGGTGGAGCCTGCGAGCGGGATGCAATAGAGCTTATCGAGGTAGTTCTTCTCAAGAGCTGCCAGGATGTGGAGCTTTGTCTCAAACTCGCCGGGAGCTGCAAACTCGCCGTTTCCGGCCATGCAGTTGGACCACCACTGATATGTCTCGGTGCGGTCTTCGCCGTTGATGTTGATCGTGAGAGTATCCCTTGCCGGGTTCCAGCAGGCGATCTCATGGATGGCAACATAGTCGGGGTCGCAGTACACGCGGAACATTGTGAAGGGGTAGAAAGCTGCGCCGCCCCATGCACCGTATCCGATAGCGAACTCGCCGTTAGGTACTGCAGTGTATCTGTTTTCGATGTTTCCAACAGGAACGAGCTCGATGGTGCCGAATCCGGTTCCCTCAAATGCCTTGTTCAGGTAATCCTGAAGCAGCTGTACCTGCTGGTTGTCTGTGGAGTCAAGAGCACCCTTCTTCCAGCCGAGGCGGATCTTGATGGGATCGCCTTCTGTGTAGAGACCGTCAGCGACGAGCTCCTGGCAGGCTTTTGTGAAGTACTCTTTGGCCTGGGTGAGGTTGTATCCGGTGATGGAGTCATATGCATCCTTGAGGGTCGCATAGGCTTTGCCGTCGCCGTACTCAACATTGTAAAGATCGCATATCGCCTGCATGGCTTCATCGGAAGCTCTGTACATGGAGGTAGGATCCTTATAGATGTTGTAGAAGTAGAGGTTGTTCAGAAGTCCGTACATGGGCTTATAGCCTGCAGTGGCCTTGACCCAGTCAGCACGGTCGATCGCGAGGGTGAAGCCCTTGCGGAAGTTCCAGTTGCTCATTACGACGGAGTTCTGGTTGTCAGTGTTCTGATCCATGCCCTGGAGAGCGTTGAGGTTGGTGTTGAAGAACATCCTCATCGTATAGGTCTCATCCTCTTTGTAGAGCTGGTCAGAGAGTGAGTAGTTAACGACTTCGGTAGCGGGAAGCTGCCAGTCGTTGAGTTCGCCCTTCATAAACGCCTGCTTTGCAGCGTCGTCGGTCATGACATCGATGACGATCTTGTCAGCCTGGAAGACTTCTCTCTCCTCGCCGTCGACCTTCCAGTTGGAGGTTCCCACGAGTCTGCCGGTCTTCTCATCTTCTGTGAAGGCGTAGTAGTAGGGGTTCTTTGTGTAGACCATCTGCTTCTCTTCCTGCAGGGAGGAGATGATATAGGGGCCGAAAGACATCGTATTCTCGATGGCTGTGCCGTAGCTGGTGGTCACGAGTGTGCCTGTGGTGTCCTTGTTGTCATCATAGTAGGGAGCATATACCAGCCAGTTGCTGGTCAGGCCTGCCATGAAGTAGTCAATGTCGCAGTATACTTCATTGACATAGATGAGGTTGTCATCATCGAGCTTGTAAAGGCCGACCTTGTCCCAGGATGATTCGGGATATGTCTTGGAAACGAGGAAGTAGTTATATGCGTAGCTCTCATCCTCGCCCCAGTCTTCACTGTAGGTGATGCACTTTACAAGTGCTGCATAGGTGTCATCGTTCAGAGGCGCACGGCCGTCTGCATCGGAAGCTGCCTGCAGTGCTGCGAGGCCATCCGGATCCATGTAGTCTGCATAATCAACGATCGTTGCTCCCTGGAGATAGCTCTCAAGAGGAACGCTGACCGCTATGTAGACCTTATCTCCGTCCTTAGTCGCATAGACTCCGTCGTCGCCCTTTACGAGGTCAGCGAACTGAACGCCTGTATCCTCATTGTAGGCTGTTCTGCCGGAATGGAAGTAGCCGTTAGCACCTGCCACGGCTGTCTCGCCGGAATAATAGTTGTTCGCGCGGTAGTTCTGCATATCGGGATCAAGCAGTCTCTTGAAAGACTCGACATAATCGTCAGCTGTGATCTCTTCGCCGTTCTGCCACTTGATGCCCTTCCTCAGGGTGATCTGGAAGACATAGCCTTCCTTCACTTCGGAGGGATCCTTGCCGTCAAGCTTGACGTCATACTTTGTAAGGTCAGCTGTGTGGGAGGCTGTTACGTCCTCTACAGCGGTAGCTGCCTTATAGGTCCACTGATAGACCTGATTCTCGGAATCATCGATACTCATGTCGACAAACGGAGTGGTGATGTATCTAAGAACACCGTCGTCCGCGTTCGTCTCCCAGGTATGGGGATTCCAGTTGTTTGAAAGTGCTGCGCTGTATGTGTTGTATGTGTAGGTCACGGTATAACCGTCATCGCCCTTTTTCTTGCCGCCGCAAGAAACCATACTAACAGCCATGCATGCCAGCAGAATCAATGCCAGTATTTTCTTCATAGTTTTCTCCCTTCATAGGTTATACAGACGAATTTTATAACCTTATAAGAAACAAATCAATATTGAAGAATAAATTATGTATGTATCGTCAAAACAAAACCGACGTTTATGGGAAAAATGTGAATTTTCGCCTTGTAAAGATTTCAGAATTATTGCAAAACAACGCTATTTGCGCACACAAAAGCTCCGGTGTCTGACGATCGCCGGAGCTTCCGGATACTTACGTTTGCGTTATATCAGAAATCCAGGTTTTCAGGAAGGGAATCGTCATTCTCGATCCAGTCGTTGATGTCCACGACACGGTAGTCCGTAGCGGTATCTCTTATTACGATCTCCTTTATGCCCGCATTGATAATGAGTTTGCGGCACATCATACAGGATGATGAATCCGGGATCAGTTCACCGGTGACAGGGCTTATGCATGCCATATACATGGTAGCACCAAGCATCTCCTGCCTGGAAGCGGAGATTATGGCGTTCGCTTCGGCGTGCGCCGATCTGCAGAGCTCATATCTCTGTCCGGAAGGAATGTTGAGGGCTTCCCTCGTGCAGTAATTCAGGTCGGAACAGTTCTTGCGTCCCCTGGGCGCTCCGTTATAGCCGCTGGATACTATCTCATCGTTCTTAACTATTATCGCCCCGTAACATCTTCTGAGACATGTTGATCTCTCTGCGACAGTCTGCGCGATGTCGAGATAATAGTTCATCTTGTCTCTTCTCTCCATGATCCCTGTTCCCCCTGATATCCGTAAGTTGTATTGGCATTATTACAATTATATAATGAGTTTGTTGAAAATTATATTCATTTTTTGAGGAGATACGGTTTCTGTCACATCATCCGGGAACACCGGATGACCTGCGTCAGACCCGTAAGGGGGTATGGATCCAATGGCTGATTACAGAAAGAAAGAGATCAATACTTTTCTGGATGAACTGTCTTCTTCCGCGCCTACTCCGGGAGGCGGCGGCGCGTCGGCACTGGTAGGAGCTCTCGGCGCAGCGCTCGGCTGCATGGTTTGCAGTCTTACCGTCGGCAAGAAGAAATACAGAGATGTTGAAGCAGACATCATTGCCGCCGCGGAACAGCTCAGCAGCATCAGGGAAGAGCTTGCCGAGTGCATAAACAGGGATGCCGAAGCTTTTGAGCCGCTTTCCCGCGCCTATTCGCTTCCCAAGGACGATCCCGACAGGGCTTCCGTTATGGAGAAGTGCCTGAAAACAGCAGCAGGCGCTCCTTTTGAGATACTGGAACTGGCGCGCAAAGCTCTGCCTATCATGGAAGAGGTCGCTGAGAAAGGAAGCACGCTTGCAGTTTCGGACGCCGCTGTCGGCTCCGTCATGCTCAGAGCTGCAGCTCAGGGAGCCGCTGCCAACGTGTATATAAACACCGCGCTCATGAAAGACCGCGAATATGCAGTCTCTCTTGACGAGAAAACAGCTCTTCTGACTGCTGAATGCTGCGAAAAAGCTGACGCATTATACGAGAAGATAACAGGAGGTCTCAGAAAAAATGGCTGAAAGACTAACAGGAAAACAGGTAGCTGCCGCTATCAAGGAGAAGGCATCCGCCCTCTGCGCAGAACTCAAGGAGAAAGGCACAGTCCCGACACTTGCCGTGATCAGGGTCGGAGAAAAGCCCGACGATATCGCATACGAGAACAATGCCGAGAAGACCTGCGCTTCCGTAGGCGCTGATTTCAAGAGAGTCACTCTTCCTGCTGATATAGATTCCGCGGCGTTTCTGAAAGCGGTTTCGGATACAGCAGCCGACCCCCAGGTCAGCGGCATAATCCTTATGAGGCCTCTGCCCAGAGGACTCGATGAGAAAGCAGCTCTGGATCTGATACCCGCTTCAAAGGACGTCGACGGCTGCAACACGGCCTCTCTCGCCGGAGCGTATTCCGGGAACAAGGACACCTTCTTCCCCTGCACCGCACAGGCGGTCATGGAGATAATCGAGTATTACGGAGTCGAGTGCTCAGGCAAGCGCGCCGTCGTTCTCGGAAGATCCCTTCTGGCCGGCAAGCCCATAGCGATGGGTCTTATGGACAGGAACGCGACCGTCACGGTGTGTCATACCAGGACCGCAGATCCCGCTTCCATCGCACGCGAAGCTGACATTCTGGTCACAGCGACAAATATCGGCAGATCCGTCGGTTCCGATTACTTCCGTGAGGGACAGACCGTCATCGATGTCGGCATCTGCTTCGACGAGGAGACCGGCAAGATGTGCGGAAACGTCCGCAAAGAAGATGCGGAAGAAACTGTTGCCGCATATTCCCCCGTTCCCGGAGGTGTAGGCACCGTGACGTCTTCCATTCTGGCTCTGCACACCGTTCAGGCTGCAGCGAAGGCACACTGAGAGGATCTTCATCACTTGGATATCAGCGAAACTTTAGAGTATATCAGGACTTATAACTATACATATAAACACGAAGATCTGAGCAGGGTCCGCGAGCTTCTTCACAAGCTCGGGGACCCTGACCGGAATCTGAGGTTCGTTCATGTAGCCGGGACCAACGGCAAGGGCAGTACATGCGCGATGCTCGCGAGCATCCTGAGAAAAGCCGGATACAGGACCGGTCTTTTCACGTCGCCTCATATTCTCAGATACAACGAGAGAATGCAGATAGACGGCGTCCAGATCTCCGATGACGATCTTGTCAGCGCAACCGAAAAGGTCAGGTCAGTTCTGGACCTCACTGATGACAAAGTAAATCTTTTTGAAATGACGATGTGCACTGCTCTCGTCTGGTTCGCAGAGAAAAAAGCTGACATCGTAGTTTTTGAAGTCGGCCTGGGAGGACTGCTCGACGGCACCAACGTCATAGATGTCCCGGAAGTCGCAGTAATAACAAACATAGGCCTGGACCATACCGAGATACTCGGAAACACCCTTCAGGAGATTGCCTGGCAAAAAGCCGCAATTATCAAGGCAGGCGGCACCGCTGTCGTCTACCGCGGACCGCAAGAAGTGGAAGAGGTCTTTGAAAACAGATGCCGGGAAGTGAATGCCAGACTTGTCAAGGCAGATTTTGACAGCATCAGCGAGGGCGATGCTGACATATACGGGCAGACGTTTGACGCCGAAGGCATGCACGGGATCCACATACCTCTTGCCGGCGAACATCAGAAGAAAAACACTGCCGTTGCCATATGCGCCGCAAGAGCGCTGGCAGATAACGGATGGCATATCACAGAGAAAGACATACGATCCGGGCTTGAGGACACCGTATGGCCTGTCAGGTTTGAGGTAGTCTCCAGGGATCCCCTGTTCATAATTGATGGGGGACACAATCCTCAGTGCGCCGAGGCTGTGAGGGATTCTCTTATATCCCTCATTCCATCCGGCACCAGGATCGTATATCTTATGGGGATCCTGGCTGACAAGGATTTCACGGATGTCATAAAGATACTCGGTTCAGTGTCCGGAGAGTTCGTCACAGTCACGCCTGACTCGCACCGTGCGCTTGATGCCGCTGAACTTGCAGGGCATATTGAGGAAAGCGGTTTTACCGCCATACCCTGCCCTTCGGTGGAAGCCGGGATCGAGACTGCCTTACAGCTTGCCGACGGAGGCGTCGTCTGCTGCGTGGGATCGCTCTATCTCGCAGGAGATGTCAGAAGACACTTTTCTCCGGTTCTCGGTTTTGATCGGACTGCTCAGGAGGAAGAGCATAATGGTAAGTCTACGCCACTTCTCCAGTGAAGACTGTGATACTATCCGCAGAAACCGGTATCCCGATCTTTCCTGCGACGAAACGTGCAGAATGATCTCCGAATGGAACACTTTGCAGTTCGGCGGCAGATACTTCGAGATGTTTGCAGTTATCTGCGACGGGGATCCGGTCGGGAGCGTCTCGATCTGCGAGCACAGCCGCTCCGCCTGCGAGATCGGTCCCGACATATTCCCGGATCAGAGAGGCAAGGGATTCGCCGCTGCCGCTATGGAGCTGGCAATTATGCACGTACGGGAAAAGGGTTACCGTTTAGTCATACAGCAGATCAGAAAAGATAATAAGGCCAGTATAGGACTTCATGAGAAACTCGGTTTTGAAAAACTGGATTCCTCATACTTCAACCGCAAGGGAAACGAAGTGCTTCTGTACTTCAAGCTGATCTAGCAGTTTGTCATATATTCCGATCATCAGGTAAACAGAAAGGCTCCGGATATGTCCGGAGCCTTTCTGACGCAATATGTTTATTGTATTTGATTCGTCACGATCCTCATCCTTCTCACGTGGGCCTTTACTTCATACAGAAGGATTTTCTGATGTCTTTTCGTTGACGGTCTTGGAATACAGGACCAGCACGAAAGGCAGCACCACGAGCAGCAGCGGAAGATCGGCAGCCAGTTCCAGGAGATTCTTTCCCAGTCTTGTTGCGATTATCACGGATATTGATTTGTACGGAATAAAGCCATAGTGTATGTTCGCTATGGTGTTGAAAATCATATTGACTATCAGCACATCAAGCAGTCTTGCTACTACGATCCTCAGACCGAGCTGCGTTACCTTAAGTCCAAAAAGCCTGCCGGATGTCTCCTCTGAATACACATCTCCCCATCTGCGGTAAAGGACAAGTCCGTATATCATGCCCTGGAACATGCCAATAAGGGTATACAGCGGGAGAAACGCTCCGGATGGATGCACGAGAAAGCCGAGCACATCGCAGATGCCTCCTGCTGCGATACCGACTGCCGGCCCGAACAGCATGCCTATCGCCGCGAGCGGTATGAACGCAAAGTTTATCTTACCGAAGGGCATGTCGATGGATAGAGCCTCCACTACCATGCTTAACGCTATAAGCATGGAACAGAGAACGAGGTTGATGATCGTCGTGCGTTTTTTCTCACCGAAGATCTCTTTTGCGGATAATCTGAACAAATTAAAAAAGCCTTTCATTCTGACCTCCTTAGAATGAAACGCATTATAAAGAGAATGAAAGCCCTCATTTTCACTTATAATGCATTAAGCGGGATGCAATGACCGAACCGCAATACAAACATACAGGCTTCAAAGCACTAAAACCGGCATGATGTGTATGTTTCGTCCCCGACACAACTCCCCGTTGTCGGGACACTGATACCGGTGCCTTACCGGGCACCGCGTATATGACGCACGGCCATCTACTCTGTAATGCTTACTCTGCAACGCAGCGTATAAATGTAGATTACAATGATTGTTATCCGCGGTCAAGGTAAATTTGCGGCATTTTATTTTAGTTTCCGGCATATGGATAGTAGATAGTATTATTCTCCACGATCATTCGGCATTGAAAACGAAACAGCGGGGCCGTGTCGGCTCCCGCTGTATTTTTATTTCTTTCTGCTCCCTCTTCCCAGAGTGCCTTTCTGAGTCTTTCCGTTCCTCCTGGAAACAGGAGTGCCCCTCTGACCGGGACCTCGTTTCTTCTGATCCTGTCTTTCATTTGGAGCCGGTGGCACAAGACATTTAGGTCCGTTCCCGATGAGATCCAGTCTTCCCGCCTTTCTCAGGGCTTCCCTGACCCTTGCCGCATTTTCAGGGATCCTGTACTGCATGAGACACCTCTGCAGTTCCTTTTCCCTGGGATCTTTGGCGACGTATATGGGCTTCATCGTCCTGGGATCCATTCCGGTGTAATACATACATGTAGAAAGCGTACCGGGAGTGGGATAGAAATCCTGTACCTGTTCCGGCGTGGAGCGTATATCCCTGAGATACTCCGCAAGCTCTATGGCATCGTTGAGAGTGCAGCCGGGATGTGAAGATATGAAATACGGAACCAGATACTGATCCATTCCGGCTTTCCTGTTTGCGTCGAAGTATTTCTTTCTGAAATCCAGGAAAACTTCGTGCTTGGGTTTGCCCATCAGGTTCAGGACATGGTCTGATACATGCTCCGGTGCCACCTTCAGCTGCCCGCTGACATGATGCTTTACCAGCTCATTAACAAACTTTTCACCGTTTGGATCCTGCAGGATATAGTCAAATCTTATTCCGCTGCGCACGAATACCTTTTTAACGCCTTTTATCTGCCTGAGTTTTCTCAGAAGCTCTATGTAATCGGTGTGATCGGCTTCCAGATTGGGACATGGTGTCTGTCCCAGGCATTGCCTGTCCTTGCATACGCCGTATTTGAGCTGTTTCTGGCATGAAGGATGACGGAAATTGGCAGTCGGCCCTCCGACATCATGGATATATCCTTTGAAATCAGGCAGCTTTGTCAGCAGTTCCGCTTCTTTTATTAGCGATTCATGGCTGCGTACCGATATCGTTCTGCCCTGGTGGAAAGTGATGGCGCAGAAACTGCACGCACCGAAGCAGCCCCTGTTTGATGCCAGTGAGAATTTGACCTCGCTTATTGCCGATATCCCGCCCTGGCTTTCATAGATTGGATGATATGTCCGCTCATAAGGAAGGTCGTACACGGCGTCCATCTCTTCTGTCGTAAGAGGCCCCTGCGGAGGATTCACTATGACATAGCAGTTGTCATGCACATACCTCTCTGCGAGAGGTTTCGCAGTGATCGCGTCGCAGTTCTCGTACTGTCTCATGAAACTTCTGCAGTATTTCTTTTTATCCTTGCAGATATCCTCGTAGCTCGGAAGAATGATCGCGTCATCAGGCGGCGTTTCAGTTTTCCACACAGTGCCTCTGACCCAGGTTATGTCCCTTACGGGAGTGCCTGCGGCCAGAGCGTTTGCTATCTCAAGATCCGACCTCTCGCCCATGCCCCAGCACAGAAGATCAGCCTCGCAGTCAAGAAGCACAGACCTCTTGACTGAGTCGCTCCAGTAGTCGTAATGCCCCAGTCTTCTGAGGCTGGCTTCCATCCCGCCGGCGATGAGCGGAACGTCCGGATACGCCTTCTTTATGGCTCTTCCGTAGACTGTCAGCGCATAGTCGGGTCTGCCACCGTATTTGTTTCCGGGCGCGTAGACATCCTCTTTGCGTTTCCTTTTGGCTACGGTGTAGTTGTTCACCATGGAGTCCATGTTCCCGGAGTTTATAAAGAAGCCGATCCTGGGTCTTCCGAACACCTTGAAGGCATTCCCATCCTTAACGTCCGGTCTGGGAATTATACCGACCTTATATCCGTTTGCCTCAAGGATATGCCCGATAATGGCTATTCCGAAAGACGGATGATCCACATAGGCATCTCCCGTGACGAGCACGATATCGGCATCCCCGCCCAGCTCTTCTCTTGTAAGCGCAAAAAACGACATGATCAAAACTCCTGAAAGGACAATTGCCCGGCGGTTAAAAATCTTTGTACCCACATATCTGATACTACTTATCTGTCAGCCATGCTGCAGTTCAGCTGTCTGCACGGGCTGATTTAGCTGCCTGCTTCATGGAGAGTGAGATGCGCTTTTTCTGTACATCAACACCCAGCACGACTACATCGACGATATCTCCGACCTTGACGACTTCAGAGGGATGCTTCACGAACCTGTTGGACAGCTCAGAAACATGGACCAGACCGTCCTGATGCACTCCGATATCCACAAAACAACCGAAATCTATGACGTTTCTGACCGTACCCTTCATGACCATGCCCGGTTTGAGGTCTTCAAGTCCCATGACATCGGTCCTCAGCATCGTCGGAGGCAGCTCATCTCTGGGATCGCGTCCCGGTTTTACAAGTTCTGCCGCGATATCGGTAATTGTAGGTACACCCACTCCGCACTGCGCTGCCGCTTTCTCCTCGCCGACGAGTTTCAGTCTGGCACTGAGATCGGATACCTCTCCGTTTCTCACATCCTCCAGGTCGTATCCGCACAGAGACAGCAGCTCTTTTGCCGCATCATAGCTTTCAGGGTGAACTCCCGTATTATCGAGCACGTTGGAGCCTGAGGGGACCCTGAGGAATCCGGCAGCCTGCTCAAAGGCCTTGGGGCCTACTTTCGGAACTTTGAGAACAGCCTTCCTGTCCTTGAATTGCCCGTTCTCCTCGCGGTACTGAACTATGTTTTTAGCCGTTGTGGAATTGAGGCCGGCAACTCGTGCCAGCAGAGAAGGTGATGCGGTGTTCAGGTCCACGCCTACAGCGTTGACGCAGTCCTCTACCACCCCGGAAAGCGTCTCATCAAGCCTTGCCTGGGGCATATCATGCTGATACTGACCTACCCCTATGGATTTGGGATCGATCTTTACAAGTTCGGCAAGGGGATCCTGCAGCCTTCTGGCTATGGAAACAGCGCTTCTCAGCGAGACATCGTACTGCGGGAATTCAGCCGCTCCGAGCTTTGAAGCAGAATACACTGATGCTCCCGCTTCATTGACCATCATATAAGCGACGCCCGGCAGTTCTTTTATCATCTCAGCCACGAATATCTCGGACTCCTTTGACGCGGTTCCGTTTCCGATCGCGATGGCTTTGACATTGTGCTTTCTGATCATTGATGTCAGTATCCTTCTTGCCTCATCCTTTTTGTTGTGAGGCGGGGTGGGATACACTACTCCGGTGTCCAGGACCTTTCCCGTTTCATCAACCACAGCTATCTTGCATCCAGTCCTGTATGCAGGGTCAAAACCCATCGTTACCATATTGCGGACTGGCGGCTGCATAAGCAACGGCTTGAGGTTCATTCCGAACATCCGGATCGCCTGCTCGGACGCCATATCAGTAAGCTCACCTCTCACTTCCCTCTCAATGGACGGGAAGATGAGCCTGCGGTAAGCATCGTCAGCGGCATCGGAAACGAACTGGCTGCTGATGCTGCCGTTATTCTTAACCGAATGGTTCCTGACTATGTTGAGCGCAAGTTCTTCTTCTATCTCTATTCCGGCCTTGAGGAACTTCTCATCCTCTCCTCTGTTTATCGCCAGTACTCTGTGGCTCGGTATGGACGATACGGGCTCGCTGTAATCATAATAGTTGCGGTACACAGAATCCTCTTCTGTAGTGCCTTTGGAGGCAAGTCTGCCCTTTTTATGAATGAGATCCTTCAGCAGCCTTCTGATCTCTGCATCATCTGAAATGCTCTCCGCTATTATATCTGAAGCTCCCAAGAGGGCATCTTCCGCGCTTTCAACGCCTTTTTCGGGATCGATGTATTTCCCCGCGATCTCTTCAAGGGTCCCGGTCATTATATCCTGAGCAAAAAGAGAATCCGCAAGAGGCTCCAGCCCCTTCTCCTTGGCAACGGTAGCGCGCGTACGCCTTTTCTGCTTATAAGGTCTGTAGATATCCTCCAGTTCTGCGAGAGTAACTGCGTTTGCGATGGCTTCCCTAAGCTCATCTGTCATCTTCCCCTGCTCTTCTATGGATCCGTTGACTTCTTCACGGCGCTTGTCCAGGTTCCTGAGGTAAGTCATCCTGTCGGATATCTCCCTTATGAGCTGGTCATCCATAGTGCCGTGCATCTCCTTGCGGTAACGCGCTATAAACGGCACCGTGTTCCCCTCATCCAGAAGCTTTACAACATTCTCGACATACAGCGGCTTCTGGCCAGTCTCCCTGGCAATTATCTCTACGTTTCTCTCCATTATCCTCTTCCTTCCGGGATCCCGGTGCCCTCTGCCCTGCGGAAGCCCAGCTTGATACTGTCCTTTCCAAGTTTATTCTTTATGGCCGCGACAGCGTCCTCCAGTTTCTCCTGTTTCTCCCTGCCTGCAGTTTCGCCGGCTTCGTCAAAAAAAGATATCTGCGACACTTCTTCCCCTTCCGGCAAAAGATCGGAGCAGCTGATCCCGAGAAGCCTGACCGGCCCGCCTTTTCTGTTTTCTTCTACCAGCTCAAAAGCGATATCGGCGATCTCCCTCTGCAGATGAGTAGGTACTTCAAGGGTCCTCTGACGCTGTATCGTTTTCAGGTCCGGGTCCTTTATAGAGACCTGTATGGACCCGGCAAGGAATCCTTTCCTTCGCAGTCTGCCGCATACCGTAGCTGCCAGCATGTTTATACCGGCTCTGATATCGTCCGGCGTGACAAGATCCCTGCTGAAAGTGAAACTGTTTCCGACGCTCTTCACCTGTCTTTCCTCGTAATAGGATCTGACAGGCTCAGTGTCATTTCCGGTAGCATATTCCCATAACCCCGCGCCGTGCTTCCCAAGTATTTCCGTCATCTGATCACGGCTTCTGGCTGCTATGTCGCCGATCGTCTTTATTCCCAGTCTGTCAAGCGCCTGTGCCGTGCTCTTTCCGACGAACAGGAGATCTTTTGCCGGAAGCGGCCAAACTATTCTCTCAACATCCTGAGGCATTATCACTGTGGTTGCGTCCGGTTTCTTCATGTCTGAAGCAAGCTTAGCAAAGCATTTATTGAAACTCACGCCTACAGAGATCGTGATCCCTATCTCTGCCTTTACCCTGGCTCTGAGCTCATCCGCTATCTCCTTAGCGCTCTTCTCTCTCAGTGCGGGGCTTCCTGTAAGGTCTAGAAATGATTCATCCACGCTGAACGGTTCAACCAGGTCCGTATATCCGAGGTATATAGCGTTGATCCTGTCACAGATCTCCGAGTATTTACTGTGATGCGGGATCACGACCACCAGATCCGGACACTTTTTCTTTGCGGCATACACTGTATCAGTTGTCCTGACTCCGAACTTTTTTGCCTCCATACTCGCAGCTACGACGACGCCGTGTCTGCTCTGCGGGTCCCCCGCAACAGCGAGCGGAAGTCCTTTCAGGGAAGGATCAAGCATGGCTTCCACGCTTGCAAAGTAACTGTTGCAGTCACAGTGCAGTATGGTCCTCATAGCTGTTTCCTCCTCTGTCAGATGTCCGGCACACCACAGTCTTACAGAATGATTATATCATTTTCCGGGCCCTTAAACTGTCTGTCGTATAGCCGGACTGCCTTATCCTTCTTATTCTGAAATTAAGTGTTCTCTCTTGGCGCGGCTGATAGTATAATAGACCCATTAAGTATCAGGAGCATTTATCGATGGCATCTTATAAAGTAAACTGTCCCGCCTGCGGCAAATCAGTCCTTCTGGAAGAAGAGGTCCAGGAGACTTTCTGCCCGTACTGCGGTTCCAGATTCGCTGTCTCCCAGACAAAGTCATCCGGCCGGGCTGACTCCGTCGTTCTTTACGAAGCTACACAGGTAGTCAACGATATAGTAAAGCGCGTCAACACCTATCGCAAGGACTCTATGGAACTGTATGAGACCACTCACCAGAATATTTCGAACCCGTTCAAAAGGCTTTTAGCCGGGACCGACCCATTCGCCATGAGCGAGATCCACAACAATTACTTCACTGTCCTCGACAAGCTGGTCAACGAACTTGACGGCCATCTGTCGTCGATCGGTGACTCAGCTGTAAAGAGCGAGCTTGCCCGGAAAGCCGTAGACGCCATGCTGTTCCTGCCGGAAGAGAAGCTGCCCTTCCAGGTAGCCCTCAATTTCAGCGCAGATGACGTGCTTGCTGCTCCCCTTGTAAAACACCTCTCACACGACGATCTTAAGAGCGTCTACGACGTTTTTACCGTGCCTGAAAGGAGAAAGCAGTTCTATCCCAACCAGCGCAAGCTTGCAGAAGATATGGAGAAGGCGCTAGGGATCGAGCCGAGAAAGGGACTCGCCAGGCTCCTCGATGTTTTTTCAAAATAACAGCTGCGAAACAACTGATCAAAGCCGGTTCACGACCGGCTTTTTTCAATGCAAAAGCCCCGGCATAATGCTGGGGCCTTGATTCACTGAGTTCTGTTATCAGTCTTCATCAAAGTGGAAAAGAGGCGTCGAGTAATATCTGTCTCCGCTGTCAGGCAGCAGCGCGACAACTGTCTTGCCTTTGTTCTCAGGTCGTTTCGCGACTTCTATCGCTGCGAACAGAGCTGCTCCGGAGGAGATGCCGACAGATATGCCTTCCTTCCTTGCGAGCATAGAAGCTGTGCTGAACGCGTCCTCGTTCTGCACCGGAAAAACTTCGTCATACACATCGGTGTTGAGGACCTTCGGTACAAATCCCGCGCCTATGCCCTGGATCTTGTGGGCTCCGGCTCTGCCCTCTGAGAGGACCGGAGAGGTCGCGGGTTCTACAGCTACGACCTTGATGTCAGGCTTCTGTGACTTCAGGTACTCGCCTGTTCCGGTTATCGTACCGCCTGTGCCGACTCCTGCGACGAACACATCCACTTCTCCGTCTGTGTCATTCCAGATCTCGGGTCCTGTGGTCTCTCTGTGAGCCTTAGGGTTCGCCGGATTATCGAACTGTCCGGGAATGAAGCTGTCGGGTATCTCAGCTGCCAGCTCGTCGGCTTTCGCTATCGCGCCGGACATGCCTTTCGCTCCTTCTGTGAGAACGATCTCCGCGCCGTAAGCCTTGAGTATATTCCTCCTCTCGACGCTCATCGTGTCAGGCATGGTCAGGATCATGCGGTATCCCTTGGATGCCGCGATCGCCGCCAGGCCTATTCCGGTATTTCCTGATGTAGGCTCGATGATGACAGATCCCGGATGAAGCAGTCCCCTGCTCTCCGCATCTTCGATCATGGCTTTGCCGATACGGTCCTTTACACTGCCTGCAGGGTTCAGGTATTCAAGTTTGACAAGCAGTCTGGCTTCCAGACCGTATTCCTTCTCCACATTGCCTACCTCGACGAGAGGCGTGTTTCCTATAAGCTCTATCGTTCCCTTGTATATCCTTGACATTTTTTGACCTCACTGTTCTTTTGGATTTATACCTTTTCTGGTGTAGTAATCATCCAGAGCAGATTTGATCGCTTCCTCCGCAAGAACGCTGCAGTGCATCTTATACGCCGGAAGTCCGTCCAGGGCTTCCGCCACTGCCTTGTTGGTCAGTTCCAGCGCCTCTGATACCGGTTTGCCCTTTATCAGTTCCGTGGCCATGGAGCTTGAGGCGATCGCGCTTCCGCATCCGAATGTTTCGAACTTGACGTCACTGATGATGTCATCGTCGATCTTTAGATACATCTTCATTATATCACCGCATTTGGCGTTGCCGACCTCTCCTACTCCGTCTGCGTCTTCTATGACACCGACATTTCTGGGATTGCGGAAATGATCCATCACTTTTTCACTGTATAATGCCATCTTTTTACGCTCCTTTACAGAATGAACTGCGTTTTTCCGCTCATTAGATCGCGCCATACCGGGGAGAAGCTCCTCAGATACTCTACGACTTCCGTGACGTTTCTGATCATATAGTCCACCTGCTCAGCCGTTATGTCCTCTCCGACAGTGAGCCTGAGCGATCCGTGGGCTACGTCATGGACCCGCCCGATCGCCAGAAGCACATGACTGGGATCCAGCGAGCCCGAAGTACACGCGCTCCCGGATGACGCACAGATGCCTCTGTCATCGAGGAGAAGCAGAAGCGATTCTCCCTCTATCCCTTCGAAACAGAAGTTCGTGTTTCCGGGAAGCCTCCTTGCCCTGTCTCCGTTGAGGGCTGAGTGCGGTATCTTTATCAGTCCGTCAATAAGGCGGTCTCTCATCTCGGTCATATGGGCTGCATTCTCTGTCATGCGGGAAGCTGTTTCCTTGAGAGCCGCCGCCATTCCGGCTACGGCAGCCACGTTCTCGGTACCCGCTCTCTTTCCGCCTTCCTGTGCGCCTCCCTCTATGAGGTTAGTGATCCTAACTCCTTTTTTTGCATAGAGGAATCCGATGCCTTTAGGTCCATGGAACTTGTGTGCGGAAGAAGAAAGCATATCCACATTGAGTTCCTTGACATCGATCGGCACATGCCCGACTGCCTGCACCGCGTCCGTATGAAACAGAACTCCCTTTGCCCTGCAGACTGCCCCGATCTCCCTGATCGGCTGGATGGTGCCTATCTCATTGTTGGCAAACATCACGGTCACCAGACATGTATCCTCTCTGATAGCCTTCTCAAGTTCTTCCACTCTGACGATTCCGTCCTCGTGCACGTCCAGCAGGGTCACTTCAAACCCTTCGCTCTCCAGCCGCTTAAGCGTATGCAGCACCGCGTGGTGTTCAAAAGCAGTGGATATGATATGCATCTTCCCGTTCTTCCTGCCGGTCTCAGCCGCAGAGCGTATGGCCTGATTGTCTGCCTCACTGCCACCGGAGGTAAAGATGATCTCAGACGGAGATGCATTGATCACCGAGGCGATCTCCTCTCTTGCCTTTTCAAGTATCTCTTTCGCATTCTGCCCGACTGAATAGAGGCTTGACGGATTCCCGTACTGCTCCTTCATGACCGTGAGCATGGCTTCTATAGCTGCATCGCTCATTTTTGTCGTAGCGGCGTTATCTGCATATATCTCAGTTCTTATAGCTTCGCTCAATGGATATGCCTCCTGTAACTCTTATGCCCTCTGAACCGCCCGGATCAGCGGCTCCATCGGGCACCTGACTCAATATACGATATATTACCTACTATGTCAATAGGTAATTAGGTGTTGTCTCCTCAATTACCCTGCAGTATAATAGGCGATATGAAATCGTCTCCTTTTAAGGACCCGGTCTGCGGGAGGTATTGATAATGATCTCTACAAAAGGAAGATATGCTATCAGGGTCATGATAGATCTCGCCGAACACCGAGGCAGCGGATATACCCCGCTCAAGGATGTAGCAGAGCGTCAGTCGATCTCAAAAAAATATCTTGAGATAATCGTCAGGGATCTTGTAGGCGGAGATCTGATATCCGGAATAAGCGGGAAAGGCGGCGGTTACCGTCTTAACCGAGATCCGGAGGACATCTCTGTAGGGGAGATACTGGACCTCACCGAGGGCTCTCTGTCCGCCGTCGCATGTCTCTCTGACGGATGCGAACCATGTCCCCGGGCTGCGGAATGCCAGACATTGCCCATGTGGTCAGAGTATGATAAGCTGACTCATGATTTCTTTAATAATAAAAAACTCAGCGAATTAACAAGAAACTAAGTACGGAGGGACATATATGTCAGTCACTATCAGGATCAGCCCAGATATTACGGAAGAACTCAGCGGAAGACTGCTGCTTTTCGCGGACTACCCCGGTGACCATGAGGAACCGATGCTTTATAAACGTGACGGTTTCGGAATGGATGGCTGCCCGGTGTTCGGAGTCACATTCTACGGCCTTACCGGCGGTGACGAGATCTGCTTTGACGATCAGAAAGAACACATGTTCGGCTCTCCGATACAGTTTGATGAACTGCCTCATACCGAACTTCAGCTGCAGGCATTCTTCATCCGCTGGCACAAGTACACCAGAAAAGACGGTCATGTGATCTGGGGAATGAAGGATCTTGGGGGCGGCGGCAGTTATGCGCTCAACCCTTTTAACCTTTATTCGGACGTCGTGACAGTGAACTACGGCAAGGAAGACGCCATTCTTGAACTGGATAAGATGATCCTTCCGGAAAGGGCGCTCAAAGAGGGCGAAGTCTATGACCAGGGCAACTATGACGATCACGGTCTGGTCAGATACTTTAAGATGAAAAGTGAGCTCCTGTCAGATTTCTGGGGAGAGGACGTTTATCTCGGTGCCAATATACTTCTGCCAGCAAACTATGACCCGGATAAAAAGTACCCCCTTATCCTCTGCCAGGGACACTTCCCGGGCGCCACTGCTCCGTTCCGCTATGACGTGGAACTGAGAGAGCGTGAGCAGGGCTTCACCGAATACTGGAACTCAGGAAAAGCTCCCGAAGTCATATGCGTGAATTTCCGGGACGCCAACATGTTCTATGATGATTCATACAGGGTCAACTCCGAGAATCTCGGACCTTACGGAGACGCCTATGTTAAAGAACTGGTCCCTGCAATAGAGGAAAAGTTCGGAGGTCTCAGTACTCCGGAAGGACGTATCCTTGTAGGAGGATCTACAGGCGGCTGGATCTCAGTCGCTCTCCAGCTGTTCTATCCCGATTTCTTCGGAGGAAGCTGGCCGGGGTTCGCCGACAGTCTGGATTTCCACGGTTATCAGCTGGCCAATCTTTATGATGACGAGAACCTGTATGAGACCAGATTCCCCTGGAGAAAAGTCGAGCGTCCCGGCGCAAGAAATACCGACGGCAATGTGATGTGGACCATGCGTGAGGAACACTATCACGAGCTCGCCATCGGCGGAGACATGGCTCACGGTATGGGCCAGTACGGGATATATCAGGCTGTATTCTCGCCCTGCGGAGATGACGGGTATCCGGTAAACGCCTATGATCCGCTGACCGGTGACATCAATAAGGAAGTTGTGGAATACTGGAGAGAGCACTATGATCTCACCGCATATCTGGAGGCTCACCATGAAGAACTTATGCCGCTAATCAGAGACAAGTTCCATCTCAGAGCCGGAGACATGGATAACTTCTACCTCAATCTCGGGCACTGGGCATTCACGGAAGTACTGGAGAAGTACGGTCATACAGGTTATTCCGTCACATTCCCCAGAGTCGGTCATGACGGAAATATCACGATCATAGACATGCTTGAGGAGATGAGAGCATATCTGGCCGGGAAGGGCGTTCTCTGATCGCTCCACGTCTATCTGATACAACCTGATAGAACAAAAACAGCGGACATCGGCTGATGTCCGCTGTTCTGTGTCTTGTAATGATTTTCTGATCACTCGAGTTCGAGCGTTCCGGTATAGAGCTGATAGTATCTTCCCTTGAGGGCGACCAGTTCGTCATGAGAACCGCGCTCGATGATCTTGCCGTGCTCTATAACCATAATGGCGTTGGAGCCTCGGACAGTGGACAGACGGTGAGCGATAGTGAACACCGTGCGTCCTTTCATGATCTCATCCATTCCGGCTTCGATCTGGTGCTCGGTACGGGTATCGATGGAGCTCGTAGCTTCATCCAGCACCAGTACAGGCGGGGATGCGACTGCCGCGCGCGAGATGTTGAGCAGCTGCCTCTGTCCCTGGGACAGGTTGGCGCCGTTCGCTTCAAGGACTGTCTGATATCCCTGAGGAAGCCTCGTGATGAAGCTGTCAGCGTTCGCAAGCTTTGCAGCCGCGATGCATTCCTCATCAGTGGCATCCAGACGTCCGTAACGGATATTTTCCATAACAGTGCCGCTGAACAGGTTGGTGTCCTGCAGGACCATGCCGATGGAGGAACGCAGCGAATCTTTCTTGATACGCTTGATATCGAACCCGTCGTAGGTGATGGATCCGCCCTGGATATCGTAGAACCTGTTGATCAGGTTGGTGATGGTGGTCTTGCCTGCGCCGGTCGAACCGACGAACGCGATCTTCTGTCCGGGTTTAGCGTAGAAACTCACCCCGTCAAGGACCACTTTGCCCTCAACATAGGAAAATGTGACATTGTCAAATCTCACATCGCCCATGACTCTGGTCAGAGCATTCCCGTTCTGAGGATCTTTCCATGCCCAGACACCGGTGCGGTGATCCGCTTCGGTTATGGTGCCGTCTTCCGCGATCTCGGCATTGACCATTACGACATCGCCTTCATCGGGCTCGCTGGGGCTGTCTATAAGGGTGAATACTCTCTCTGCGCCTGCGAGTGACATCATGACGTAGTTGAACTGCTGTGACATACGGCTGACAGGTCCGGAGATCTGTCTCGCATAGAGCAGGAAGCTTGCGATCGTTCCGACGTCCTGAGTGCCGTTGATGCAGAGCAGCGCTCCGACGACGGCAGTTACCACATAGGCAATATATGAGAGGTTCATGTTTATAGGCATCATGAGTCCGCCGAGGAACCCTGTTCTGATGTCTATGTTGTACAGATCATCAACGATACCGGTGAACTCTTCCGTTACTTCACCTTCATGCTGATAGGCTTTGACGACCTTCTGACCTGTGAAGGTCTCCTCGATGAAGCCGTGCAGCTGTGAGACCAGAAACTGCATCTGAGAGAAGTACTTTCTGCTCAGTTTCGTGAGGCTGACCGAAACGAACACCACTATGATCAGTATCCCGATGTTGATGATGCTCAGTCTCCAGTCAAGTCTCAGCATAACGACTATGATGCCGACGATGGAGATCAGCGTATTGATCACCATGGGCATCGTCTGCGAGATGAGCATGCGCATCGTATCGACGTCACTGGTGATGTAAGTCATGATCTCACCGTGGGTCTTGCCGTCATAGTAGCTGATCGGCATATCCTGAAGATGATCGAATATCGTCTCCCTGAGGGAAGCGAGGACGCCGGTGGTCATATGGCTCATGACTCTTCTGGTGAGATAGGTCGAGATGACGCCGGCTGCGTAGATACTGGCCATAAAGCCGAGCATCGCGGCAAACCTCGAAAGATCAACGTTATCCTGTCCGATAAAAGGAACAACATAATCGTTGATGATAGGTTTGAAGAAGTAGCTGGACGCTACGTTGGTGAGGGCGCTGACGCAGACGGTGACTACCATCGTGATCATGTGCCCGGGATATGTCTTGAGGTAAGACCACAGTTCGCTTACTGTTCTCTTGATATCTGAGGGACGGCCCTGGCGTCTCTGACGGTATTTTCTTTCTCTCTCTGCCATTATGCCTGCACCCCCTGTGTCTGACTCTCATAGAGGTCGCGGTATGCCTCGCTGATCTTGAGGAGCTCATCATGAGTTCCGCGTGCAGCGATCCTTCCGTTCTCCATCATGAGTATCTGGTCAGCTTCCATAACGGAAGCGACTCGCTGAGCGATTATGATGGTGGTCATTCCGGCCAGTTTTTCCTTGAGGGCCATCCTGATCCTCTTGTCGGTATCGGTATCGACGGCACTGGTGCTGTCATCCATGATAACGATCTTGGGCTTCTTGATGAGCGCTCTGGCGATGCATAGTCTCTGCTGCTGTCCGCCGGATACGTTTACGCCGGACTGTTCGATCTTTGTATCATAACCGTCCGGGAAGGAAGTGATAAAGTCATCGGCCTGCGCACATTTCGCGGCTTCAACGACCTCTTCGTGCGTTGCGTTGGGATCACCCCAGAGAATGTTCTCCTCGATAGTTCCTGTGAAGAGGAGGTTCTTCTGAAGGACTACAGCAACGTCCTTGCGGAGGTTGTCAAGCTTGTAATCCCTTACGTCGTGTCCGCCGACGATAACTTTTCCGTCGGTAACGTCATACAGTCTCGGGATAAGGCTGATGAGAGAAGTCTTGCCTGCGCCTGTAGGTCCGAGGATACCGACGACCTGTCCGGGCTTGATATCGATGTTGATATCGGTAAGAGCATTCTCTTCCGCTTCCTCTGAGTACTTGAAGTCAACGTTCTCGAATCTGATGGAAGCATCTTCAAGCACCAGATCAGGATCAGCGTTGGTGTCTGTGATATCTATCTCTTCATCCAGGATCGCGTTGAGCCTTCCGACTGAAGTGTCTGCAAACACTATCTGCATGAGGCTTGAGGATATCATAAGCAATGAGAAGAGCACCATCCTGATGTAGGATATATAGCTCATGAACTCACCGACTGAGAGATCCCCCTTAATGATGGATTTGCCGCCGAACCACGAAACAGCGATCATGCAGCAATACATTACCGTGGAGAAGAACGGCTCGTTCAAGTTTACGATCTTCTCAGCTCTGCGCATGTTGTCTCTGACAGCATTGTTGGCTTTGCTGAACTTCTGCTTCTCAAACTCGCCTCTGACAAAGGTCTTTACGACTCTGATTCCGATGAGGTTCTCTTCTGTCGTTGCGTTCAGGTCATCTGTCCTAGTCATCATCTCCTGGAATCTGGGATGAGCCGTCTTAAAGATCGCATAAAGTCCTACGGACAGGATCGGGAGCGCGACTGCGAATACTGATGCAAGTTTAAGGTTGATCTTTGCCACCATGACAAAGCTGAAGATAAGCTGCATCGGTGAACGGACCAGCATTCTGGTCACGGTCATGAAAGCCATTCTCATCTGTCTCATATCCATGGTAAGACGTGTGATGAGGGACGGGACCGTGAAGTGGTCGATGTTCTTGAATGAGAAACTCTGGATCTTGTTGAACATTACGTTTCGCAGATTGCGTACATAACCGGCGCCTGCCTGCGAAGCGACTTTGCTTGAGAGGATTCCGCAGAACATAGCTACTGTAGACATTCCGAGCATCACTGCTCCCATTTTTATACAGTAACCCGGATCAGGGCCCGCTTCCCCATTGATGCCGATATCGATTATGTTGGACATGACCATAGGAATGGCAACGTCAAACACGACTTCCATGGCAACGAGGATCATGGCGATGATCGCGTACTTGCGGTACTCTCCGACGTAACGTAAAAGTCGTCTCATTGGTACCTCCATTTTTTCCTTTTTTATTTCTATTTAATTGAAAACAAAATAAGCGGAGCCCAAACGCCCCTTTATAACAATTACTATAATTTTACTATTTTGTGAACAAATTCATCAATATGATAATTCGTAAATCCGAAATACCGTGCAATACAGTTTTTTGTGCATACTGCATTCTGTGCAGTTTCAGGTTTTCAGGCCGGATCCTGACTCGAATTCAGCGAGCAGTTCGCGAAACTTCCCGGGCCCTGGAACTGCATTCAGGTAATTAAGCATCTGTTTCCTGGAAAGTCCCGGAGGCAGTCCAAGCCCCGTAAGGAACTCTTCCCTCAATGCAGCACTGCCTGCTTTCCCGACCAGTCCGGCTTCATAAAGTTCCGTCGCAGTCACCGGTTCTTCCGTCTCATCAGTTTCGGTATCATCCGTGACGGCGAGAACCGCGCTGATTATCGTTTCATCATCAAGTCCTTCAACACCGAGGATCCCTGCGGCTCCCGGCCTGTTCTTCCTTTTTTCCTTCCCGTCCACAGCCGGGACAAACGCATTCAGTACGGTTCCTTCTTTGACAAAGCTGTTTATGTAAGACCTTATCTTTATTCCTGCAGGATCGCTGTCGGTAAGGATCACGATACCTGTAGTACGCGCAAAATGTCTGATCAGTTCCCTGGTCTCTGCGCTGCTGAACACTCCAAAGCCGCCTGTCTCTATGATCACTGCATCAAAAAGAGAGCTGAGCTTGACTCTGTCAAACTTGCCCTCAGTAACTATTGCCTGCCTGATATGCTGCATCTGTCAGGACCTCCCGGAAACGATCAGTGCGAGCCTGACCATCGCCTGTTCCAAAATGATCCTCTTATCAGCAGCCCCGCTCTTGAGCTTTCTGTCTGTTTCGTTCAGAAGATAAATTACATTGTCTATCTTTTCCTGCGAATACCTTCTGGCATTGCTGTAGGCCACTCCTAGCGCTCTGTCTCCCTTTCGGTAGCCCATCTCTTCCTCCAGCCGGTCTCTGGAGACCCCTGCCGCTTCCGCAGCCTTTACCCTCGCTATGTTCACAAAAGACCCGGAGATGGCCGCAAGTACCCTCACCGGTTCGGTCTCTGTCTCAAGCATCTCATTAAGAAGTGTCACTGCCTCCCTGTTCTGTCCTCTTTCCACGGCGCGGATGAATGAGAACACGTTCTCTTCTGTGGTTCTGGGACACATCCTCCTGACAGTATCTTCCTTTATCTCACCGTATCCGCTGGCAGCAGCGAGTTTCTCTATCTGTGATGAAAGCAGCTGCAGATCGTCCCCGCAGAGATCTATGAGCACGGATGCCGCCTCACCGCTGATCTCCGCCCCTGCAAGTTCAGCCATTCGCCTGATGTAAGGATACAGCTGCTCTCTCTCCTTTTTCAGACAGGATACCACAGCCGATTCCTGCGCCATCTCAGCCATGTTTTCGGCAGATTTCGGGATCCTGAACCTCGGGTCGTCGGAATACAGCACAGTTGCGACTGTGAGCGTCGCCGGAAGATCAGCAAGCAGCTCAGCATACATCGACTTCTTTTCTCCGGTAAACTCGGATGCTTTGAAGTTATCAATGATAAGCAGTTTGTTTGAAAACGAATACGTGGTGAGCTGGCCTTCCGCTGTCTCGGTGTCTGTTTCACTGAAATCCATTCTTTCCACTTCCCCGTCGACCGCCTCAGAAATTAGCCTGAGACAGTTATCTATGAGAAACGAATCGTTTCCTGCTATGAAATAGAACTGCTTCAGACCTTTTTTCAGATCATTTCGCAGCGTCGTATCAGACAGTTTTGAGACCACAGCACTACCCTTTCATTTGTTTGTTCTGATTATACCATTGACTGAACAGATTGTCGTATCATACAGAAACTGCTGCGTACAGCATTCTGGTAAGTTGTCCCCTAGCTCTTAACATCACAATAATGAAAAAAGGTGCAGGATCAGATCCCGCACCCCCTTACAGCTGATATACTGTTTATTTCTCGTTCTGGATGATCGGAAGCTCGCCGAGGAAGATGATGTCATCGCGTTTTGTAGCATCGCCTTCCGCAAGCACGAACGCCTTTCCGACGATATTTCCGCCGGCTTTGTTGACCAGATCCTCAAGAGCCACAAGTGATCCGCCGGTGCTGATGACATCGTCAGCGATCAGGATCCTTGCACCTCTGATCTTGTCGACGTCCGCCTGATCCAGCCACAGTGTCTGTTTGACCGCTGTCGAGATCGACTTGACTTCGATTGCGATAGGATCGTGCATATAGAGCTTGGGAGCTTTTCTCGCCGGTATATAGGTCTTTCCGCTCTGTCTTGCCATCTCATAGGCAAGAGGGATTCCCTTTGCTTCCGCTGTGACGATGATGTCGAATTCAGGGCATTTCTTGAGAAGCTCCTCTGCGACTTTTACGGTAAGATCAACATCGCCGAACATTACAAAAGCCGCAAACGAGATCTCGTCATTGACCTGGCAGATAGGGAGCTGTCTGGTGAGTCCCGCAACATGAAGTTCAAAATAATCCATAATCGATCCTCCAAATGTGTATTGTAAGGTTTTGCTCATATTCTCAATCGCTCAGCCCGGAGGCCATGCGAGGCTGCGTCCTGCCAGAACATGGAAATGCAGGTGCGAAACGCTCTGCCCTGCTTCCTCTCCGCAGTTGGAAACTACGCGGAAACTCTTTATGCCGTTCTCCCTGGTCAGCCTGGCGATCAGCTCAAATGCCTTGGCAACTATAGCGCTGTTACCGGCATCTACATCGCCACAGCTCTCTATGTGCTGCTTCGGTATGACAAGGAAATGGACAGGAGCCTGAGGTGCAATGTCGTAGAATGCAAGAAGTTCGTCATCTTCGTAAAGCTTGTTGGAAGGGATCTCTCCCCGCGCTATCCTGCAGAACAGACAGTCATCCATCTTATTTCTCCTTTCAGCTTTGCTTCTCTATCTCGATTTTTACCGCCATTATGGCGTCATTTGCTTTTTCGGGTTGCTTACCTCCGGCCATGGCCAGATCGTCCTTTCCGCCGCCGTTACCGCCCATAGCCTGAGCCGCGGTCCTTGCAAGAAGCCCTGCTTTGAGTCCTTTTGCTACTGCTTCTTTGCTGCTCGCCACGCACAATGTAGCTTTAGCACCGTCAGAAGCGATAAGCAGAGCCACCGCTCCGGGCTTGCTGTCTCTGAGCGATGCAGCCATGTTCCTGAGAGCGTCTGCTTCCGTATTGCCCAAAACAGCTGAGAAGAATGTGAGTTCACCGAACACCTGGCCTTTGTTCTCGATATCCCTGACAGCGCCGGCACTCTCGCGGTCGCGCATCCTGCCGATCTCCTGCTCCAGTGCCCTGACCTGAGCAGAAACAGAAGAAGCTCTTGCGGGGACTTCTCTGATGTTTCCTGCTTTCAGGACAGCTGCCGCTTCCTCAAGCAGATTTCTCTGTTCATCCAGAAGTCTCAGGACTCCTTCTCCCGTCACGGCTTCTATCCTTCTGACGCCGGAAGCTACGGATGCTTCTCCGGTTATCCTGTACAGGCCAAGATCCGATGTGCTGGACGCATGTGTACCGCCGCAGAACTCCTTGGAGAAATCGCCTATGCTTACCACTCGTACCGTATCGCCGTATTTTTCGCCGAACAGCGCTATGGCTCCCTGCTTCTGCGCCTCTTCCAGCGGCAGGACTTCAGTAGTTACGGGTATCCCGGACAGGATCTTGGAGTTGACTATGCGCTCGACTTCAGCCAGTTCTTCCGGTTTTACAGCTTCGAAGTGAGTGAAGTCAAATCTCATCTGTTTCTCATCAACATACGATCCGGCCTGGTGCACATGGTCACCGAGGACCTGTCTCAGGGCTGCCTGCAGCAGATGGACACTGGTATGATTGCGGCGTATCGCCATACGTCTTTCGGCGTCGACATCTGTTGTGACGCTCTCTCCGCTCCTTATCGTTCCGCTCATCACCCGGCCGATATGCATATAGTGACCCTGCGCGGATTTTTTGCAGTCCATGACCTCAAATTCACTGTCTCCGCTTCTGAGCACGCCGGTATCTCCGACCTGTCCGCCGCTTTCCGCATAGAAAGGCGTGCTGTCAAGCACTACGATGGCATCTTCTCCTTCGGAGATCTCGCTGCAGAGTTCACCTGCGCGTACAACAGCGATCACTTTCGCCTCACCGGAAACGGCGCTGTATCCGGTGAACTCCTTTCCGCCATCCACATTCTCGAGCACTCTGGCGGAATCATCCGTTTCGATGGAATTTCTCCTGAACGCCTCACGTGCAACTTCTCTCTGTTTCTTGACGCATTCGCGGTATCCTTCCGTGTCGACTGTCAGTCCCTTTTCAGCCGCGAGCTCTTCAGTCAGTTCAAGCGGGAAGCCGAAGGTATCGTAAAGCTGGAATGCCTGCTGTCCGCTTATAACGGTCTCCGGGCTGAATTTGGGATCTTTGGCGGCAAGGGCTTCGTTCCTCTCCTGTATACCGGCGATGCACTTATCGAACTCACGCATGCCTCCGGCAAGAGTCGCTGCGAATCTCTCGCTTTCTTTTTCTATTGCATTGAGGATATACTGCTCCTTTTCCACAAGAAGAGGATAAGCCTCTCCGTAGACTTCTTCTATGAACACCTTGGCAACAGAGAGCATCGCAGAAGTGTCGACTCCGAGAGTCCTGCAGTATCTGATCGCACGACGGAGCAGTCTTCTGAGGATATAGCCCGCACCTGTGTTGGAGGGCAGTATTCCGTTGACGTCGCCTATGAGCATGACGGCAGTTCTGGTATGGTCTGCTATGATGCGGATGGCCTTTCTCGCCTCCTCATCATTGTCGTAGCTCTTTCCCGACACTTTTTCCAGATAGTTTACCGCTCCGGCAAACAGGTCTGTTTTATATCCGTCATCCAGTCCGTTCAGGAACAGCAGCAGACGGTCGAGTCCAAATCCGGTATCAACGTTCTTTCCGGAAAGCTCCTCATATCCCGTCTCTGTCTTCTTGTACTGCATATAGACATCGTTTCCGATCTCCACATATCTGTTGCTGGTAAGGAAGTCGGATGAATCCTTTCCGTCTTCGCGCGGATAGAACCATTCATTGTCAGGACCGCATGGCGTGCCGACAGTTCCCTCCAGTTCCCACCAGTTGTCTTTCTTCGGGAGGTAGAAGATATTCTCGGGTCTCACCCCGAGAGACTTGAGCAGATCTGCTGTCTCCTCGTCTCTCGGCACCTTTTCATCGCCCTCAAATACTGTCGAGCATATCTTATCCTTATCAAACCCGAACACTTCGGTCAGAAGCTCAAATGTCCAGGCTGTCTTCTCTTTTTTGAAGTAATCCCCGAGAGACCAGTTGCCCATCATCTCAAAGAACGTGAAATGTGTCGCGTCTCCGACCGATTCGATATCAACGGTCCTTACGCACCCCTGTACATTGCAGAGGCGCTTTTTCCCGGAGGGATGCGGCTGTCCAAGCAGATACGGCATCAGAGGCTGCATACCGGCAACGTTAAACATTACTCCGGTAGTGCCGTCACCTATCAGCGAGACCGCTCCGATATTCAGATGTCCCTTCTCCTCATAGAATTTCAGCCATTTGCTGCGAAGCTCTTTAGATGTCATATCCGATTCCACCTTGTAAAATAATAGACCTCCGTCCACACCGGGACGAAGGTCGTGATCACGACTTCCGCGGTACCACCCGCATTGCGCAGTTACGCGCCTCTCAAGCCGGTTTTAACGCACCTCTGCGCCGCTTTTGGCGGAAGCTCCGGAAGACGGCTTGATACTGCTTCGGCGCGGCACAACTCTCAGCTTGCGTATGCCTCTCTGTTCGGTCCGCAGGATCTTTTTCTTCCTTCTCTGCTCAAAACAAAACGATTATATTCAATGCCGCTTTCAATGTCAATCCGCAGCATCCGCTGTCTCTTCGACAGGCTCATCCGGCCGGTCTTCATCGGCAGGGTACGGTGTATTCTGCATAAGATAGGCAATGCCGGATCTGCCATATCCGTAATTGTCTCTGTTGAGATATATGAGCGTTGCAGCGACCATGCATGACAGGAATTCAGCCACCGGGAAGGCAAGCCATACTCCGACCTCTCCGAGCATTCTCGGAAGAACTATGATCATGATCAGCCTGAACACGAAGTTTCTCATCGTCGAGAGCACTGCCGCATATTTGGGGGCACCGAGCGCTACGAACATCCTCATGGTAAAGATGCATCCGGCTGAGAACATGACAGCGAAATATTCGATCGTCAGTCCTTCCAGAGTCATCGCATAAATGGGTGATGTTTCCGGGTTGGGAATGAAGATACTGATAAGCGGTTTTTTCAGCAGCTGCCCAAGGATCTCTACCATTACCGTCCCGAAGAACCAGAATCTGAGGTTATACCCCAGTATCCTTTTCAGGCGTTTGGGATTCCTGTTCCCGTAGTTATATGCGATCACAGGCCCGACACATCCTGCGTATCCGACGAATGCCGTATTGAGCATCATTCTGAGGTCGTTTATTATCGAGTTCGCAGCTATGCCGTTGGATCCCAGCATTGATATAAGCGTAATGTTGGTGACATAGTTGGTAACACCGATGGAAACGCTTCCGATGAACTGGGAAAAACCTGCTTTCCATGCGTTCCAGGTTGTTTCTATATACTTCCCGTTAGGCTTGGTAAAGTGGATCTCATGTTTTCTCATTGTATAGAAAACAAATCCGAGGAGCATGACCGCTATCTCTCCGAAGATAGTGGAATACGCAGCCCCGTCAGCTCCGAGTTTCAGCCATACGATCAGGATGACGTCAAAGATGATATTCATCGCACCGTTGAGTATGGAACTGGCGAGTCCCATCACCGGCTTTCCGGCTGTGGAATAGTAACTTGCCATGCACATTCCCATTAGATGCGGCGCCGCATCGGCGTAGATGATGCGGGTGTAGGTCATGGCGATCGGAAGCGTTTCGGCATCCGCTCCCAGGAACATAAGGATAGGCTCTTCAAAGAAAAGCACGACTGCAGAAAACACTGCGCCGACCACTCCCGCAGATAGGACCACTCGCGAGAAGATGCGGTTTGCCTCTTCCCTGTCGCCTTCGCCCATCTTGTGAGCCGAGAGCGTGCTCGCTCCTATTGAGAAAAGGTGTGAAAAACCCATCAGCAGTGAGTTTATCGGTGTAATGATCTTGATAGCGGCAAGTGCGGTGGGGCCGACATAACGGCTGACGAACAGACCGTCGTCCAGGGTCCTGAACAATGCAGTGCAAAGATTCGTCAGTATCGCGGGGACACAGAACCAGATCAGCTGCCAGAACGTGAAGTCACGTCCAATGCGAGCATTCCTTTCATCATTTTTAGCCATTCAACAGAACTCCATTCATTTTTCTTATTATTACTATGATAACACAGCATGTATCTTTTTTAAAAATTCGTATGCTTGCGCAGCCGCAATGAAAGCCGATCCATATGTATTTGCAGCAAAAAAAAGAGCCGCGGCCTAACGGTCGCGGCATTTATGTATTGTTCGGAAGCATCAGGACAGGATCACAGGTCATATTCTCCGATCATATTTCTTCCGTCAGTGATGTTCTCGATAGCGCCAGTCATCAGGCCCACGACTTCCTCTTCCGTAGTGTCTTCCTTCTTGAGAGCAGCTACGGTCTCACCGAGCCTCATGACAGTGATCTCGGAAGCAACTTCAAAAACAGTCCTCATATTGTGGCTGATAAGTATGATGGCAGCGCCTTCATCGCGGTATCTCTTCATAAGATCGATTATCTCGCCGGCTTCCTTTACGCCGAGAGCTGCTGTGGGCTCGTCCATTATCAGCACGGAAGGAGCTCCTCCCATGAGCGCCTTTGCGCACGCGATAGCCTGTCTCTGTCCGCCGGACATGAACATCACCTTGCTGAAGATGTTAGGGATATTGAAGCCCATCCTCTTGATCTCATTGAGGGCATTCTGCTTCATCGCCTTCAGGTCAAGGACCTTGAGCCACTTTATCGGTTTTCTGTCGATGGTGAGCTCACGGCCGACATACATGTTCTCGTAAACATTCATTTTCTCAAACAGTGCGAGCTCCTGGTAGATCGTTTTGATACCTATATTCTGAGCTTCTACAGTGCTGTTGATCTCAACTTTCTCACCGTTGAAAAGAATGTCGCCGCTGTCCGCAGGCTGATATCCGGACAGTATCTTAATAAGGGTGGATTTCCCTGCGCCGTTTCCTCCGATCAGAGCATTGACTTCGCCGCTCTTGGCACGGACGCACCCGTTTGATAGGGCCACGACCGCTCCGAAGCTCTTTGTAATGTGCCTCATTTCGAGAATGTAGTCACTGTTAGCCACTTTTTTATCCCCTTCCGGTTTGATCTTCTTCTGAAAATTATAGCATCCGGCATTTTATAGTCAACAAAATAAGTTCTGCTGCAAACTAACTATTTGTATCCTTCAAAACACAAAAGCCCGGTCAAGCCGGGCTTTTGTTTATACGTTGAGTTTTAGTGATTAGAAGAACTTTTTCTTGAGAACTATACCGAGGCCGGCAGCTGTGAGGATCTCAACAAGTGAGAACATCGTGGGAACGCCCGTACCGGGGTTGGTTCTCTCAGTGCACCTGTTGACGATCGTTGCAAGCTCAACACTACCTGCATCAAGGACCGTATTGTCAGCTTTGGTCGTATCTGCGGAATACACTGTGGCAACCAGTTTTCCATCAACATAGACTTCAGCCATCAATCCCTTGGAACCGCTCTCTGTGACGACTACGGAAACAGCACGGTCGGTCTCGTCATAGACCATTCCCTCTTCTCTGTCTGTTACGACCTCTCTGAGAGTGAACTCATAAAGTCCGACTTTGCAGAACTTGAGAACTGCGGCATCGCCATTCTCGTCAACAAAGTTTACGATCGTATACTCTTCACCGGCTTCTGCAGCTCCGTTGACACCGCTGAACACACCGACTTCATTGCCTTCTTCATCGCACTTGGTGATCTCGAATCCGAACTCGCCTTCCTTAATCGCTCTTCCTACGAGTTTCTTGTTGGCAATGGGCTCGAGGAACACGCACAGAGATTTATCGGTGATCTCAACCTCATCGAATTTCGCTTCACTTACCTGGTAGGTCACTGTTCCGCTCAGTTCGATCACATCATTCTTTGATGTAAGACTATTTCCTTCAATAAGCTCGTTAACTTTAGCACGTGCTTCAGCAGGGCTGGAAACAGCAGTACCGTTATCAGAACTGGAGAGTTTCAAGGTCAGGTCGCTGACCAGTACAGTAGCGCCTTCAGCGCTAAGTCCTTCACTCTTGAAGGAATTAATCTTTGTACCACCGTTCTTTATGAATGCTTCAGCACCAGCTTCTTCTGCAGTGACAGTTCCAGTAACTGTTCCGGAGACGACCTTAAGATCCTGCTCCTTCTGATATGAGGGAGCACCCGGAATGATAGACTCTCTCTCTTCACTTGACCAATCGGGAGCTACTTCAATATCTCCGCTGCAAACATTCTCAATGGAAGAGTATCCACCGTCAAAAGACCCTTCTGTCACACTTGCAGTCCCGGTAATCTTGACTTCAATCGGGGTTTCATCAAGTACATACCCTGCAGGAGCCTTGAGTTCCTTTACAAAATATGTTTTTCCTACTTCGAGCCCGTCCCAGACGATCACTCCTTCTGAATCTGTTACAGCAGAGTCAGCTGCACTCTGTGTGCAATCGCTGTCTGTGAACAGTCCATATTCAGCGCCAGCAAGAACATTACCCGCAGAATCCTTTTTCACAAGCTTCAATCCACCGAGGAATTCAGCCGTGACGTTCTCTTTAACCTTTGCATATGAATCAACGTTGATGGCATATCTGAACTCAGGAGAGTTAGCCTGGCGGGAACCGACTGAACCATCCCAGGGACAATGATATGCGAACTGCTCAAAAGGCGCTCTGACCTGAGTGTAACCGCTGCCCTTGATGGTATAGGTACCGAATCCGGAATCAGGATTGTCTCTCCCAGCAAAGTTATATGTCCAGTCAGCAACTCCTGCCGGAGATGTCTGAACAACATACGGCATGATCTCATCAACGCCGAATTCTGCAGCATCCGCCGTGTTCCACCAGTACTCGCTGTCCATGGTAACGTCGAAATCGACTTTAACCTTGGGATCGCTCCCGTTGTTCAGAAAACTGTAATGTGATCCGAACCAGCGACCGGTCTCCAAACTGAAGGACTGTGCCAGTGCAAAGTTAAACACATACGGCCTTGTATGATAGTTCGTGGGGAAATTGTTGATCGGATTATATCTGAGATCGATATAACCTCTGTAAAAATCTCCCTCCAACATAATTGGTGTGATGTCTTTGATCTCATTATAGGTAAGATCAATTCTCTCAGCTGAAACAAGTTTGTTGATACCAGCAATACTGGTTATCCCCTTGTTTGAGGCGTCTATAGTTCCAGTAAAAGCGGAATAATTCTCTGGAGTTACACCGCTTTCCACAAGAGCTTTGGCGAAAGCAGGATCACTAAACCCTGCAGCCTGCATTGCTGCAATCTCTTCCTCCGTAGCCTCTGCAGCATATACTGCAAAAGCGGATACTATCAGAAGAACAGAAAGCATTGCTAGTGCCAGAAGCTTTCTAAATGTTCTCTTCATCCTAAAACCTCTCATAATGCTAGTTATAGAAATATACAGTAATTATATAGTCGTCAAGTATCGTTTTCAAGCAATAGAACTCACACAATAAAATATATCAGCACTTTTTTCTTTCTGAGTCAGACATAGATTTATTCCTCACTGTCAGGCTGGGCGCTGTCTTCGTTCTCCATCGCGACCTTAACTGCCCTGAGGATCGCCCTTCTCGCGTCATATATGTCTTTTTCCCTAACTTCAGCCGTAATGAGAAGGAGCATATTGTTATCATCCAGTTCCGTCATCAGTTCATCGATCCCCCTGAATACCGGGCGTGACAAGAACAACCCGCTTTTATCAGCAAAGACACTGTCGATAGCCTTCTCGACCATTGCGTCGACGTCTTCCATCTTCTCATCCCGGCTCACAGGAAACCTCACGACGGCAAGTGTGTTTCCTTTGGACTGGTTTATGACGGACTCGATAGCGGAGTTCCTGATGATGTTGACGTTACCTGCAACGTCTCTGATGCTAACGGTCCTGATGCCCATGGAAACAACTTCACCTCTGAAGTCATCAAGAGCCACGGTATCTCCGACCTGGAAGTCCTTATCCATGATCAGGAAGATACCGGCAAGGACATCTGCGATGATCGATTCCGAGCCAAGTCCCAGGATGATCCCGGCGATCCCGGCGCCGACCAGGATCGATGTGGTATCCACTCCGATCTGCATCAGCGCGAACACGATGCCCGCGAACCAGACCAGGAAAAACAAAATGCTTCCGATCATTCCCAGGATCGTAGACACACGGCGTTTTTTCAGCCTAACGCCGAAGATCAGTTTGATGATCAGCCCGGCAACAAAAGTCACAGCCAGGACTATGAGAAACCTTATGATCCCTTCCAACTCCATGAATTGTTCAAACAATGCTTCCAGTGTTTCCATGTTTTTTCTCCTTATCATTCGGTATTATCAAACAGAATCTGATTAGAAGTACGCATAAACATATGACCCGTCCGGGAGATAGACTATCACGCGCTCATGCATTTCACCGTCATCGCCCATATATTCGTTATACTGATCATTATATCCTAGCTGTTCTGCCGTCTTACCGCATCTGGTGCAGTAAGCATAGGGTGCTCTGTCGTATGAGTGCTGCGCAACGAAATAGTGTCCTGTCGCCGGAATATTTTCTTTGTAGCTATCCCCGCACATCGAGCATTTGTAGAGGCGGTAACCGCTGCTTTCACACGTTGCCGCAACGGACTCCACAAGAACATAGTTGTGGTTAATAGTTCCTGTCTCCCTGTACTCTGTGTATCCACAGACAGTGCATTTCCTGTACTGGGAACCGCGCGTCGTGCAGGTGGCGCTGACAGATGTTATCCAGCTTCCGAACTTGTGTCCGGTCGCTGCCACCTCACGGGTCTCCGTTACCTCTCCGCACACAGTGCATATCCTGACCTCCTCGCCCTTCTCGGTGCATTTGGGCTTGACAGTCACCGTCCATTCCTTGGCAGGTTTATGTCCCAGAGCAGGTATATCCTGTACCTCAAGATCTTCCCCGCATACCGTGCATTTCCGCACATCTTTTCCCGCCTCGGTACACGTGGGAGCCTTTTCCCTTATCCACACACCTGAAGCTATATGTCCCTTGGCGGGATAGGTCTCTTCCTCGAGCACCTCTCCGCACATGATGCATGTGATATACCCGTACCCGTCCTCGGTACATGTTGCCTCGTGATCGATGATCCACTCTTCAGAAGGTGTATGCTGATGTTTGCCGATGCCTATCGATTTCCTGACAGGGTCAGGGATAAGCATCCAGCGCGGATTGAATACCTGCATGAGCAACAGCGCTCCAGTAAAAACGATAAGCGCGGCTTTTGCTATGTTCGCAAAGCCCTTTATCCCTTCTTCCTGCTCAAGCGGTTCTCCCGGATCCGAGCCGAGTTCGGGCATCGCTTCCTCATTGAACTCATCGGCATGGACAAAAAACTCTTCAGCACCATATTCTGCTTTCGGTTCATGGAATTCCCTCATCCGGCTCACCTCCTTTATTATTCTATTTATTATTCTAATTAGAATTATATACAAGCATCTGCCATCATTGCAAAACGGCACCGTCATACCTGCGCTCAGTATCCCGTCTGATCACAGATACTCTTATCAGTCGTTGAGGACCCATAGACACTTTTGTTCACAGTTAGTTAATCTTCGTCCTGTAGATATTGCCCTTTTAATACAGTATCATATAAAAGCACCAATCAGTCAGAGATTCTCATTGTTCGGGAGACACCCATGAAGGATGTATTGTTAATTGTTAACGGGCTGGCAGGAAACGGCAGGAACGGCGCCAACACATTCAGGATCGTCAGGAACTTCGCCCAGAAAGGTCTTATAACCACCGTATGCCCGATAGCGGAAGGTGTAGATCTGGAAACAGATGATTATCTGGCCGATAAGAAATACGATATGGTGGTATGTGTGGGCGGCGACGGCACCATAAACGCCGCAGTCAATCACCTCATGAAGCTGGACGATAAGCCTATGCTCGGATATATTCCAGCCGGGACCACCAATGATTTTTCAAAGAATCTCAAACTGGTCAGGGATGTTGATAAAGCCTGTGAGCTCATCACCTCCGGAAAATATGTAAACTACGATATAGGGTGCTTCAACGGACACTACTTCAATTATGTCGCGGCATTCGGAGCCTTTTCAGCCATCAGCTACAACACCGATCAGAAAGCAAAGAACGCTTTCGGATATGCCGCATACATTCTCAATGCGATCATTTCAGCCCCCGAACACCTCACCACCAAGTGTCATCTGAAGATAGAGATGGACGGGGATATAATAGAAGGCGACTACTCTTTCGGCGGGATCTGCAATTCGCTGTCGGTCGCAGGCCAGACTCTGCCGGGCATTACCACAAGCAATCTGTATGACGGGGAATTCGAACTGTTCCTGATAAAATACCCCGAGAATCCGGCTGACCTTACGGAGATACTCTACGCGCTGCTTCAGGGCGATTTCAATAACGAGCATTTCGTCTTCAGAAAGGTAAAGAAGGTCCGCATCCTCTCGCAGGAAAACGTTGAATGGACCCTTGACGGTGAGTACGGCGGGAACCCGCAGGAGATCGACTTCGAGATCGTCCCCGGCGCGATCAGGATCGCTTCGGCGATCTCTTCGGAGAATGAATGACATAACCGATAAAGCCCGCATGTGCGGGCTTTTTTGTATGCAAAAACAGCCGGCGCTTGCCGGCTGTTCTCAATGATTCTGTTTTGAGCCTGATCTGTTAAGATCAATACATTCCGCCCATGCCGCCTGCAGCGCCTGCGGGAGCCTGTTCGGGTTCCGGAATATCGGCTACGAGGGATTCGGTCGTGAGCACCATGGCTGCTACGGATGCCGCGTTCTGGAGAGCGCTGCGGGAGACCTTGGCAGGATCAACTATACCGAGGCTGACCATATCGCCGTATTCGCCAGTGGAGATATCAAGACCGTAACCGTTCTTTCCGCTGCGTCTGATCTCATCGATCACGACAGAGCCTTCCAGTCCGGCGTTGGTGCAGATCTGGCGGATCGGGGATTCAAGAGCCTTGACGATGATGTTGGCTCCGGTCCTCTCATCTCCGCTGAGCTTCTCAGCGGCCTTCTGCACTGCGGGGATAGCGTTCACGAACACGACTCCGCCGCCTGCGACTATACCTTCTTCAACGGCTGCTCTCGTTGCGGAGAGTGCGTCTTCGAGACGCATCTTCTTTTCCTTCATCTCAACTTCCGTTGCAGCGCCGACACGAATGACGGCTACGCCGCCGGACAGTTTTGCGAGACGCTCCTGGAGCTTCTCCCTGTCATAGTCGGAAGTGGTATTCTCGATCTCCTGATGGATCTGGGCAACACGTGCCGCGATCTCATTGGGATCGCCGTGACCGCCCATGATGATGGTGCTGTCCTTCTTGCACTGGACCTTATCGGCTCTTCCGAGATCGGAGAGCTGTGTGTCCTTAAGCGTAAGGCCGACTTCCTCGCTGATGACCTTGCCGCCTGTGAGGATGGCGATATCACGCAGCATCTCTTTACGGCGGTCACCGTATCCGGGAGCCTTGGCTGCGCAGCATACGAATGTGCCGCGGAGCCTGTTCACTATGATGTTCGCAAGAGCATCGCTCTCGACATCTTCCGCTATGATCATAAGCTTCCTGCCTGCCTGTACTATCTGCTCAAGCAGAGGAAGGATCTCCTGAATGGAACTGATCTTCTTATCTGTAATGAGGATGAGCGCGTCCTCGAGGACTGCCTCCATCTTTTCAGCGTCGGTCACGAGATAGGGGCTGATGTAACCGTTGCTGAACTGCATTCCCTCAACGACCTCAGAGTATGTCTCAGCGGTCTTGCTCTCTTCGATGGTGATGACGCCGTCATTGGACACCTTCTCCATAGCATCGGCGATCATATCACCGATGGACTCGTCTCCTGCAGAAATGGTGGCTACCCTTGCGATATCCTTGGAGCCGCTCACTGATTTGGAGGAAGCCTTGATGCTCTCGACTGCAGCGTCAACAGCGGTCTGGATGCCCTTCTTGAGGACCATCGGGTTGGCTCCTGCGGAAACGTTCTTCATACCCTCACGAACTATCTCCTGCGCCAGCAGTGTAGCTGTGGTGGTTCCGTCACCGGCTGCATCATTGGTTTTTGTGGAAGCTTCCTTGATGAGCTGTGCGCCCATATTCTCGAAACGATCTTCAAGCTCTATCTCCTTGGCGATCGTTACACCGTCATTGGTGATGAGAGGGGTGCCGTATCTTTTATCCAGAACAACGTTCCTGCCCTTGGGCCCGAGCGTGATCTTCACTGTGTCAGCAAGTTTGTCAATACCGGCCTGAAGGCTCTTGCGTGCCTCTTCACCGTATCTAAGATCTTTAGCCATTATCAATTCACCTCTGTATTATTAGTCTTCTACTCTGGCGAGAATATCATTCTGACGAACGATGATGCACTTGTCGTCTCCGACCTTGACTTCCGTGCCGGCATATTTGCCGATGATCACCTTGTCGCCGACTTCAACTACCATCTCCACATCAAAACCGTCAACCATTCCGCCGGGGCCTACTGCCACGACTTCCGCTACCTGGGGCTTCTCAGCCGCTGTTTCTGTGAGGATGATGCCGCTCTTCGTGGTCGTCTCGGCCTCAGTCATCTTCAGAACAACTCTGTCGAAAAGAGGAATAAGTTCCATTATTTAATACGCTCCTTGCATTTATTCACTATGTTGGCACTCGTTATTCCTGAGTGCTAAAACTATTGTACTATTATTTTCTGCAATTGCAATACCTTTTTTAAAAAAAGCCTCTGAACCTGTCACTGTTCCAGTCCGTTTCAGGTGTCGCCGCGTACCCTTTCCAGATAAGGCTCCGCCGCCTTGTAGGTATAGGCTGTCACGGTTCCCATGACGACTCCGCTTATGATAAGCAGCGGTGCATAGTACAGCGCAGCAGAGCTTCTCATCATAATACACTCTGCGGCGAGCTGGCCCATATTATGAGAGACCGCCCCGGCTACTCCGGTCAGGCCCCTGGACTGTCCTGTTTTTGTCAGAACCAGCATGACCGCGACCGAAAGAAGACCTCCCGCCAGACTCAGCACACCTGCAGCAGGGCCTCTTGTAAGAAAAGCGAATCCGCCCTTGAGCACTGCTATCAGGAAAGCCTCCGGCAGCCCAACAGAGAACAGGCAGAACATGGTCACGACATTGGACAGTCCCAGCTTGATCCCCGGTGCAGCGGGGAACGGGACAGGGACAAGTGATTCAAGATACTGAAGAATCAATGCCAGCGCAAAAAGCAGGCCTGTCCTGGCAATGCGCCTGGTTTTAGATCCGTTTCTCATCCCACTACCTCTAATCTGTATCCCTGAGCAACACTGTCGTAGTCCACTGCCTCCGTCAGATCGGGACTGATATAGACTGCTCCGCTGCCGTCTATGGCAACACCGGTCACCTCTCCTGATGCAAGCGCATCCAGCGTGCCGTCAAGGCCTCTGACAAAGAGGGCAGTTGAAAGACAGTCAGCTTCGACAGGGTCGTCACATATGACCGATACGCTGACCAGATCCCCTGCCGCGCAGCTTCCTGTGAACGGATCTATTATGTGACAGTATCTCACACCGTTTTCGACGAAGAACCTTTCATAGCTTCCGGACGTGGAGACCACTCCTCCGCCCAGATTCAGGACGACAGCCGCTGAAGTGGCATTTTCCTCTGGCACCCTTATACCGACCGAGAAAACATCTCTGCCGTCAGGTCCTCTCCCTGTCAATACTACATTGCCGCCGAACGAGATAACTGCTGATCTGCACCCTGCTTCCGCCGCAGCTTCCCCGATGAGTCTCAGAGCATAGCCCTTGGCTATTCCGCCGAGGTCAATGCTCTGTCCCTCACCGGCGCGCACAAAGAAGCTGCCTTCCTTCTCCATAAAGCCGATCCGGTCATATCCGACATGTTCCATAGCGGAGCCGATCTCCGCTTCAGACGGGACACGGGGATCTGTTCCGAACCCCCACAGATCCGATACTGCTCCCAGAGTAGGGTCAAAGTATCCTCCGTTCTCTTCTGCCAGCTTCACCGCTTCCGCGATAAGCCGATATGTCTCCTCCGACACTTCAGTGTAGTTCCCGGCATTTGCGTTTATCAAAGTTATCTCGGACTCAGGGCTGAATCTGTCGAACAGCTGTTCGCATCGCCTTACCTCACGGTCCATAGCGTCAACAGCCTTTTCCGGAAAAGATGATTCCACATAATAAGAGATGAACGTGTCCATATGGAACTGTACGGTTGCGTATGTCCTGCAGCGGCACAGCATGAACATCATAATACACAGCGCTGTTACCACTGCCACAGCCGCTGCTGCTATGATCTTTCTGTGCGAGATCTTCAACCCGACGACATCCTTTCTGCTTTCAGTAGTCATTATATATAAATACAATGTTAATTAATTGTGAACAATACCCATAGATTTGACAAACGGTAACAATATGATTATAATACTTCTGCATTAAAAGGAGAATAATATGAAACGCATCATAGCAATCCTTACCGTCATTGCATGCGCTGTATGCATGACGGCGTGCAGTTCTGCGAAGCTCATTCCCAACGGAACGTACCACATCGAGTACGATTCAGTTGATGCCACGGGATATAAGGATTTCGTGGAAGTCACCTTCGAGAACGGCAAGATCATCGATGTCCAGATGGACGCGGTACGCGGATCAGACGGGACGCTCAAGAGCGAATCCGAGGAGTATCGTGAGGATATGGAGAAGTTCAGCACCACATATCCCGAGAAGTATTATATGGATCTTATCAACCAGTATATCTCCACCGGAAACAGCAAAGACGTCGACGTAGTAGCCGGAGCAACAGCGACCTCCAACAGTATACTCAAGCTCCTCAGAGCTCTGGAAGATTCTCTCAAGAGCGGATCTGCAGAAACTACGATAATCGTTCCGCGCGGCAACTGAAAAAAAACTGAATATTGAATTGGAAACAGGACGGCATCAGCCGTCCTGTTTCTTTCGTAACATTTTCACTGCGGCCTTGTGGTATCATAAGCATAATATCCAGACAGACTCCAAGGAGGTCCAAATGTCTTTCGGCAGTCTAGTTTTCCTGTTGAGATTTCTGCCAGTCTCTATTCTTCTGTATTATATATGTCCGTCCAAACTCAGAAACGCGCTCCTCGTGCTGATGAGCCTGGTATTCTATGCCTGGGGGGACACCGCGGGACTTGCTGTTCTTCTGGCCGTTTCCGCTGTCGGGTATCTGACCGCTCTGTGGATCAGGTCCACTTCCGGCAAGGGAAAAAAATGGGCACTGACACTCGGTCTTATAGCGGTGCTGGGATGCCTTGCATTCTTCAAATATACAGATCTGATCCTACAGACCCTGGCTGATCTCGGAGCGCCTCTTTCCCCGCTGGGCATTGCAGTCCCTGCCGGCATCAGTTTTTTCTCATTCTCAGTCGCAGGTTATCTGATCGATGTATACAGAGATCCTTCTGTTTTCTGTTCCTCGGTCATAGACTATCTGCTCTTCGTGTCGTTCTTCCCTAAACTGCTGATGGGTCCGATCACACGTATCTCAGACATCAGAGACTCAATAAAGTCCAGAAAAGTCACAACAGAAGATCTTGAACACGGCACCGTGCTCTTCGTGACGGGGCTCGCAAAGAAAGTCATACTCGCAGACAGCATTGCAGAACTGTGGAGCAGCGTAAGAGAGATCGGATTTGACGGATCGTCCTGTCTTCTCTGCTGGCTTGCAGTGATCTCATTCGGTTTTCAGCTGTACTATGATTTTTCCGGTTACTCCGATATGGCTTCCGGCATTGCCCGCTTCTTCGGATTCAGCCTTCCCGACAACTTCCGCACCCCTTACTCCTCTGTAAGCGCAACTGAGTTCTGGCGCAGATGGCACATCACGATGGGCGGATGGTTCAGAGAATACGTCTACTTCCCTCTCGGCGGCAGCCGCTGCGGAAAACTGAGGAATATCCTTAATCTCCTCTCAGTGTGGCTCCTAACAGGACTGTGGCACGGAGCCTCCTGGAACTTTCTTCTCTGGGGCTTTTTCTACTTCATAATACTGGTGCTGGAAAAGCATCTGTACCTGGGATTCCTTGAAAGCCACCGGTTCATCGGTCATCTGTATCTCATATTCATCACCCTTATCGGGTGGTCCCTTTTCTCCGTGACCAGCATACCTGAGATCCCGGTCCTGTTCTCCAGACTCTTCGGAGGCTCCGGCGGAGCATCGGCGATGTATTTCCTCAGAAACCACGCCGTCACACTGGTTTTATGCGCGCTGCTGTGCACTGATCAGGCAGTTTCCGTGTGGAACAGGCTCATGAAGCACAGAGGTCTCAGAAGCGCAGCAGTTCTCATTCTCATGGCCCTCTGTCTCGCATATATCACCGGATCCACCTATCATCCGTTTCTGTACGCGCAGTTTTAGGAGGTGAAAGCAGTGAAAAGACTTATCAAACCGATGCGTTCATTCCTCATCCTGTTTTTGATACTGTACGGACTGATGCTCTCTTCTATCCTTATCCCCGACAGAGAATACAGCACATCGGAGAACAAATATCTCTCCGAGATGCCCTCATTCTCTCTGAAAAGCCTGCTGAACGGCACATTCTTCACAAGATACGGAGATTATGTTGCGGACCATATCCCCGGAAGGGATCTGCTGATAGCTGTAAGATCGGTGACCGAATCAGTCTTTCTGAAGACAGAGAACAACGGAGTTATCTACGGCAAAGACGGATTCCTGTTTCAGAAGTTCGGCAGTTACAGTGAAGAAGACCTGATGGACAACATCAGCGCGGTCAACTCATTTGCCGCCAAGGCGTCTGCCCCTGTCACAGTCATGATCGTACCCTCATCATACACCGTTCTTTCAGATAAACTTCCTGACGGAGCGCAGTTTGCCGATCAGAAGTCGATACTGTCTGCCGATAATTCAGACGGACTCGGGCACATGCTGTCAGGATGCTCGTATGTAGATGTACTTCCCGTTCTGGACAGACACAGCGACGAATATATATACTACCGTACCGATCATCACTGGACTACAGACGGTTCCTGGCTCGCCTACAATGTTCTGTGTACGCATCTCGGTCTGGACGCGTTCGTACGCGAGAAAGCCAAAGCTTTTGAATCCGATGGATTCCTTGGAACCAGCTATTCGAAATGCAGGCGATACGGCCAGCAGAGCGACACTGTCAGGTATTACGGTGTAGATGCAGTCCTCACCGAGAACGGTATTACCCATGAAACGGTATATGATTTTACAAAACTCTCGCTCAGGGATAAATACGCCATGTTCCTATACGGAAACGGGGCGGAAAAGCTGATAGAATCAGGACCCGGTGCCGGGAAGAAGCACAGCCTTCTGGTGATAAAGGATTCATATGCAGACTGTATGGTCCCTTTCCTCACATCCAACTATGAGACCATTACCTGTATAGATCCGCGATACTGGTCTGGCTCTTTCTCGGCTCTTGCCTCAGAGGCTTATGATGATATCCTGATCATTTTCGGCTTTGAGGATCTTGCCGGAGAAAGCTCTATCATGAAACTTGGCTTCTGAAAACTTTACACATAAAAGGCCGGCGTGAAAGCCGGTCTTTTGATTTATCCGTATCTATACTGATCTACTGTCTGTCTACGCAAGCGTTTCATCTTCATCGGATGACACAAAGCTGATCCTCTTCCCCAGAACCTCTATCTCAGCATGCCTGTTTCCGGGATACGGTTCGCCGTCCAGAGACCAGTCAAGATCCGAATCGGAATCCACTGTGCACTTTTTCATACTGAAAAGGCTGATGTGATCTCCGTTGAAATTCTTTCCGCTGAACTCACTGAGCTCCTCACCCAGTTCAATGATGTCTTTTGGAGCATTTGCCAGAAAGACTTCGAACTTGCCGTCATCCGCCCTAACCATATCCGACGGGAGCGTAGTGATGTTCCCGCCCAGAGATAGCGTGCTCAGCAGTCCAAGATAGATAAAGTCCTGCTCGAACTCCCTGCCGTCTATGACGAATCTTGCATGTTTCGGAGCCAGCGAGAGAGCATTTGCCACGCCGTCCAGTATGTACGCAAGATATCCTAGCGTGTTTTTCATCTCCTGGTATGTCTCATTCACTACACTGGCAAAAAAACCGCATCCGCAGTGAAACATGAAATACCGCTCATTGAACCTGCACGCATCCAGTTTTCTGACCTTACCCGTCGCTGCAAGTTTTGCAGCTTCTGCGATATCGCCGGGTATGTGATGAGTAGTCGCAAAATCATTTGTCGTACCGCTGGGAATGAACGCGAAATCGGTATCCAGTCCGGCTTCAATGATGCCTGTGACGGTCTCGTTCATCGTGCCGTCTCCGCCCATTGCGACGATCCGTCCGTAATCCTTACCGTATTTTTTAACGAAGCCTGTCGCATCTCCGCGGCCGCCCGTGATGAAAACACTGGGTATCCATCCCCTGGTAAGGAATATCCGACATACTTCCGAGAGAACGCTTGTGACTGCTTTCTTCCCGGATACCGGATTGGCTATCAGCATCAAATTCCTGTTGTTTTCAGACATGCAGTCTTATGACCTTCCCATTATAAAATCTATCAGTTCTATGCAGAACCAGGCGGTCGGGATGGAGAACAGAAGGCTGTCCGCCCTGTCCATCATTCCGCCATGTCCAGGTATGAGGTTGCTGTAATCCTTGATACCTGCCTCTCTTTTGAACAGGGAAGCGGCAAGATCTCCGAACTGTCCCAATGTCGAGGAGATCACAGCGACTGTGATGCAGACCCAGAGCTCAGCTCCCCGTTCTCTGAGCAGCGCCCATGCAAGGATGCCGAACACCGCCGAAGCGACCGCTCCGCATATGGAGCCTTCTATCGTTTTATTGGGGCTTACGTGAGGGCTGAGCTTGTGTTTACCAAACCTTCTGCCCCCGAATAGCGCGAATGCGTCACAGCTCCATGTTGCCAGTGCCGCAACAGCAGCAGGGTACAGCCACCCGTCACCTGCGAGCAGTTTCTGTATCGTGGCAAAGAGCGTCATCGGGTATAACAGGACGAACAGTGTCCCTCTTGCGCCTGCCGCCATCAGATCCTCACGGCAGATGCAGATGCAGACAGTAAGGATCGAGCAGCCGATAAGATTCGCTGCAAAAGCCCACAGCGGTGCTCCGAAAAGGCACATAGCCGTGTTTACGGCTATGAACAGCACCGGGGTCATGATGATCGCCTTTTCCCCTTTCTTTTCAAGGCAGTTCCTCATCTCAACCGCGGAGAGCACTGCTGCCAAAAGGATCAGAAGGACTCTCGTCAATTCGGAGACGAACAGACATACCCCGACGATAGCGAGCATCACGATTGCGGATATAACTCGTTTCTTCACTTATCTCAGCCTTTCTCAGTCAATATCTCTTTATTGTCTACAACATAAACTATTCCGGACAGCGCTGTGATCGCCGCGCTGATCCAGCAGAGAATGTTCGATGTGGTGATCAGCCAGGAGGGATCACCGCATACAGCCCTGAGGAACAGCACCACAGTCATGGAGACCATCTGGAACAAAGTCTTCGCTTTGCCGAAAATGTTTGCTGCCACGACCTTTCCCCTGCTGGCAGCCTCCATTCTCACTCCTGAAACCACGAACTCTCTGATCAGAATAATGATGACCGCAGCTGCAGAGGCATATCCGATCTCAACAAAGCAGACGAGTACGGAGTTGACCAAAGCCTTGTCAGCTATGGGATCAAGAAACTTGCCGAGAGATGTGACCAGATTCCTTGATCTCGCTATCCTTCCGTCAAGGTAGTCCGTTATGCTTGCGAGCACGAAAAGAACGAGCAGTCCCCAGCGTCCGAGAGGACTGTCGATATAAAAGCACGCTATAAGGAACGGAAGCGAGACCAGCCGTGATATTGTAAGTTTGTTAGGCAGATTCACTCTGACACCTCCTGAAATTGCAAATATCAACTTCACTTATTATAATGACTCTGACTTCAGGAATTAAAGGTATTATAATGAACATTTTTGACTTCGACGGCACTATTCACAGAGGCGACAGCAGCGTCGCGTTTTATCTGTACTGCCTAAGAAAGCGTCCTTATATAGCGCTGCTGCTGCCCGTGCAGGCCGCTGCGGCTTTGCTTTACGCGCTAAGGATCATTGATGTCACTTCAATGAAACAGACATTCTACCAGTATTTCAGGCTTATAGATGCAGAAACGATGGCAGAACGCTTCTGGGAATACGATAAAAAGAACATCCTGTCATGGTATCGCGATATTCATTCCGACAGCGACGTATTGATCTCCGCTTCACCTGAATTCATGCTGAAGCCTGTATGCAGAATGCTTGGTATCAGAACGCTTATTGCTTCAAAAGTTGATCCCAGGACCGGAAGATACAGCGGAAAGAACTGTTCCGGGCAGGAAAAGGTCAGGCGTTTCCGGGAAGCCTTTCCGGATACGGAGCCGGAGAACAGCTTTTACGACAGAGACTCAGACCTGCCTCTCAGCCGTCTTGCGAGGCATGGTTTCCGCATAGTCAGGGAAAAACCCGTCCAGGAATTCTGAGCGGATCTTTTCCCATTCAGGCTTCATAATTCAAAACAGGCAGAGACTGTACAGTCTCTGCCTGTTTCCTTCATCTCATGATATTTGTTCTGAACTGACGCGGTCATTCTACATAATTTGTGAGATACTCATCCGTAAGATCCGACAGCTCATTTTTCACGCTGTCAAGCCGGATACACAGATCGTTTAGTTTCACAGCGTCACTGGCCACGGAAGGATCGGAAATGGAGCTTTCTATATCCTTCTCCTCTTTCTCGAGTTCTGCGATCCTCTTCTCCAGGTCTGATTTCTTCTGCCGGTACTCAGCCTTCTGCCGTCTGGCATCTTTTCCGCTCAGTGTCTCGGCAGGCTGACGCTCCTTCTTTTGCTCTTTCTGCTCGTTCTGTTCAGTCCTTGAAGCCTGCGCGTACGCCCTGAAGCTGTCATAACTGTCAAAAAGTCTTGCCGTGCCATCCTCAAGGAACATGATCCTGCATCCGAGATTCTCTATGAGCCACCTGTCATGCGACACCATGAACAGCGTTCCCGTGTACGTATTCAGCGCCTCAAATAGGATATCCTTGGTGAATATATCCAGATGGTTCGTCGGTTCGTCCAGGATAAGGAAATTCGGATGCTCCAGTGAGAGCCTGGCCATATTGAGTCTGGCAAGTTCTCCTCCGGAAAGCCCTCTCGCTTCAGTGAACACCTCTTCATCCCGGAATCCGACCAGAGCCAGCAGTTTCCTTACCTGAAGCTGATCCATCTGCGGATAGCGGTCCCATATATACATGAGAGGGCTTTCGTTCTCCACATGAAACAGATCCTGTTTCTGGACTCCTATCCTCACTCCTCCTCCGATGACGACTCTGCCTGCGATAGGTCTGATCTCTCCGAGGATGGTCCTTATCAGCGTTGTCTTTCCGTAACCGTTTCTTCCGATAACTGCGATCCTCTCTCCGCGCTGAAGCAGAAGGTCGATGCCGGAACAAAGCACCAGTCCTGGGACACCGACACTGAGATCGGAAAGTCTGAGCACATCCTTGTATGGTTCCCCGTCCGGAACTATCTCAAATTTGATATCTGTGTGGCTGCTGTCCTCAGGAGCGGTAAGGTCCAGTCTCTCAAGCATTTTGAGACGGCTTTTGGCCATGTTCCTTGTGGATGCTCTGGCCATGTTCCTTTCCGCAAAATCGCGGTATTTTTCAGCCTTCTCCATAGTCTGCTCATAATGGGCTCTCTCAACTCTCTCGTCGTTCTCTCTTCTCACCAGATACTCGGAGAAAGGACATGGGTAGAGCTTTGTCTTTCCGTTATGGAGCTGGATTGTCCTGTTGCAGACGTTATCCAGGAAGTGTCTGTCATGGGATACTACGAGGACTGCTCCTTTATATCCCGTAAGATAGCCTTCCAGCCAGTCAAGAGTCTCGACGTCAAGATGGTTAGTCGGCTCGTCAAGAAGAAGGAGGTCCGGTGTCTGAAGGAGAAGCTTCGCAAGTGAGAGCCTGGTCTTCTCCCCGCCGGACAGCACCGCCACACTTTTAGTCCATGTCTCTTCCGGGAATCCCATTCCGAGCAGGATCCTCCGGATCTGATAATCGAGATGATACCCGTCTATCGCCTCATATCTCTCGCTGACGACCTGATACTCTGAGAGAAGCTCCGGATCGTTCACCATTTCCCTCTCAAGTCTCTTCATCTGTTCCAGGAGCTGGTCTGCGTTATTGGCCATCCGCATTTCGCCCAGGACCGTCTGATCTTCATGGAGGCCGCTGTCCTGCCTGAGATATCCCATGACGGCTCCGTTTCTGAGTATAACGGAACCCCCGTCAGGGATCAGGTTTCCGGTTATGATCCCCAGCAGGGTAGTCTTTCCGCAGCCGTTATAGCCTACAAGGCCAGCCCGGTCATATTCCTCCAGCTGAAATGAGGCATCCTCTATGACGGCGTTTTCACCATAAGAGAACTTTATGTTCTGTAATGCGAGTACCATTCGTTTCCTTTTTCATACTCCCAGAGCTCTGTCCAGCCAAAGGAGCGTGTCTTCGTAGAACTTCTCTCTTTCTGTTTCGTTATGCAGTTCATGTCTTTGACCGGGATACAGCTTCATCTCTGCGAGAGAACACCCCGCGTCCTTCATCATTCCGAAGACCTTCTCGACCCCTTCTCCGTAATCACCGACCGGATCGTCTGTGCCGGAAGCAAGCAGATACGGTATATCCTTTCGCAGCTTCGGCGCCCAATTTTTGTCAAGGACCTCGTCAAGGCATCTTGTGAGATCTCTGTATGCAGAAAGAGTGAATGAATACATACAGAGAGGATCATTGACATATTCCCTAAGTTTGACAGGATCGCTGGTCACCCACTCGTACCCGGTAGGATGATCCTCTATTCTGCTGCAGTATGATCCGAAAGAGAATTTAGTGATCAGCGGGCTGCGGTGTCTTTCCCCCTTGAAAAGCTGTATCGCGGAGATTATCACTTCGGAGGCTTTGCCGGCAGGGTTCGACCCGTCTGTCCCCTCGAAGATGTAAGCTGACGGTCCGTCGCTGTAATCAGCGGCATATTTCCTTGCCAGAAACGAGCCCATGGAATGTCCGAGCATGGCTATAGGAAGCCCGGGATACCTGTCTTTGAGAAGTTCAGTGACTTTTCTTAGGTCCTTCACCATAAGTTTATAGCCGTCTTTTTCTGCTATATAGCCCAGATCCTCGGCAGACTTCACTGAATGACCGTGTCCGAGATGATCATTTCCGCAGACGACGTAACCATGGGCTGCAAGGTATCCGGCGAACTCATCATACCTGCCGACATACTCACACATTCCGTGCGATATCTGCAGCACGGCCTTAGGCTGTACAGCATCATCTGCCCATGTCTCTACAAACAGTTCGGTCTTTCCGTCACTTGAGAGCATACGCTCCTCTTTTCTGACGATACTCATTTTGCACCTCCGCCCGACTCTATTGCAGTTTATATTATAATGTAATGGAAGAACAAAAGGAATCGGACATGGTGTCCGGTTGTAGCTGCAGTATCATATGTCAAGCTGGTGTATAAATGCTGGAAGTATTCATCGAATCATTAATTGACGCTCTGGAGGATTCCGCTAAACTCATTCCTTTTCTTTATGCGTCATATCTTTTTATCGAATTCATCGAGCATGAAGCCAGTGAGAGACTTTCCTCCAGGTTGTATGCGCTTGGTGCCAAGGGTCCTCTCCTCGGAGCCATAGCGGGACTTATGCCGATGTGCGGGCTGTCAGTGACAGCGGCAGATCTTTTTGCGAATCGTTTGATATCCGTTTCGACGCTTGTTGCAGAATTTGTTGCAGAAACTGACGAAGCCATTCCCATTCTGCTCGGAACTGCCGGTTTCCGTGTAAAAGGACTGGTCCTTGCTGCTGTATCACTTGCTACCGGCATCATTGCCGGACTGGTTGCCGGAAAGGTATTCCCGGACAGCACTGACAAGGAACATTCACATCGTGAGCATGAACTGATGCACAGTGGCTGTGAGGAAGATGAATGTGAAAAGGAAGGCCTTTTCACCACGGCTCTCATACACACCCTCAAGAGCCTGGCATTCGTACTGACTGCCGTTTTTGTCGTGAACCTGCTTATCGGAATCGCCGGCGAAGAAAATGCAGCAGAGCTTTTCAGAGGAAGCGATTCGGTCGAACCTCTGATCGCTGCTCTCACGGGACTTATCCCGAACTGCGCGCCTTCCATATTCCTTTCGGAATTCTATATGGAAGGTCTGATAAGTTTCGGTTCTCTGATCTCAGGCTTGTCGATGAATGCCGGAGTCGGTCTGGCAATGCTGTGGAAGTACAACCGTGACAAAAAACAGAATCTCCTTATTTGTTTCTTCATCTTCGCAGTATCCGTAGTTTTCGGATACCTTTTCCAGCTGGCAGGGATCTGATCCCGGGCGCGTCTTCCAAGGAGATAAAATGAACAACCTTACCATGTTCCTCTTAACGATCGCGATAGGAGCAACCGGCGGACTTATAGCCAGGAAACTGGGGATACCTTCCGGTGCGATGGTCGGCTCCATGTTCTTTGTTATCATTTTCAACCTGATAACCGAAAAGGCCTATTTCATCCCTGATGTCAAAACAGGGCTCCAGATACTGTCCGGAGCCATGACCGGATGCAGAGTAGGACGCGAAGACGTTGAGGGACTTAAAAAGCTGGTAAAACCTATAATCCTTCTGCTCACGGCTTTTATTCTGATGAACTTCACTTTCGGCGGACTCATGATCCTTTTCACTGATCTTGATGTACCTACTGCCCTCTTTGCCACCTCTCCGGGCGGCGCCTCTGACATGGCTCTTATCGGCGAGGAGCTTGGGGCCAACCCCGCATATATCGCCCTGCTTCAGGTACTCAGACTTCTCATTATCTTTACCTGCTGTCCGCCGCTTTTCAAATATCTGTTCCGCACCGGACGAATGAAAAAAGGAGCAGGTACAGAAGATGCTGATGAATCCCTGAAACCCGGCATTCCGGATAAAACGAACTGGACAAAACTCATCCTTGTTTTTGCTGTCTGCACAGCTGCAGGTCTTTTTTTCAGATGGCTGGGAGTCACATCCGGCGCAATGCTCGGATCGATGCTCGCCGGAGCCACATTTACGGTATTCATGGGCAAGAACCGTTTCCCGTCTCAGATCAGGGTATGCATGTCCATCCTGTCCGGGGCATTTATGGGATGCAGATTCTCAAGAGCTGACCTTGCCAACATCGATGTCCTGGCTCTTCCGATACTGATCATGCTGGTAGGCCTTATAGTCTTCATTCTTTTCAATGGATTCCTTGTCAGCAAGTTCACTGACCTTGATTATCCTACAGCGCTGTTTGCCTCTACGCCCGGCGGAATGACTGAGATGGCTATTCTCGCCGAGGACATGGGAGTGGATTCATTCAAAGTATCGATCCTCCATACCATCAGGCTGTTTTTCGTGATAGCCTTCTTCCCCACCATGAACAAGCTTCTCTGCAGCATCTTCGGCAAATAATCAGATTTATATTCCATCATCGGGAACAAAAAAAGGAACAGCTCCTAAGAGCTGTTCCTTTTCTATTGGCTTTAAGGTGATTATTTGACCTCTGTGGTTGCACCGGCCTCTTTGAGCTTTGCGACGATCTCGTCGGCCTCTTCCTTGGAGATGCCGGCCTTGACGGTCTTCGGAGCAGCGTCAACGAGCTCTTTGGACTCCTTGAGTCCGAGTCCGAGGATGTCCTTGACAGCCTTGATGACGTTCATCTTGGTCTCGCCGACCTCGGTCAGAACGACTTCATATTCGGACTTCTCTTCTGCAGCAGCAGCGGCGCCGCCTTCAGCGGGAGCAACAGCAACAGCAGCAGCGGCGGAAACGCCGAACTCTTCCTCGATTGCCTTGACGAGCTCTGAGAGCTCCATAACGGTCATACCCTTGATCGCTTCGATCATGCTAGTAATATCAGCCATTTTAGTAATCCTTTCAGTTTTATAAAGATGATAGATGTCTTGTCAGATGTTATGCAGTCTCTCTGATCTTTCTGACTTCGTCAAGACCACGAGCCAGAGAAGCAATGATGCTGTTGAGGGAGCCTGCTACCATAGCGACCATGCCTTCACGGCCGGGAAGCTTGGACAGGTTTCTGATGATTGCTGTGTCGACCTTCTGTCCGTCGATAAATCCAGCCTTTACGTTGAACATATCGGTGAACTGGTCAGCATACTTGTGGAGTATCTTGCAGGGAGCTATTTCATCTTCGCTGATCGCGACGGAGATCGTGCCCTTGATCTCTTCGATCAGGTCATGCATCCCGGCTTCTTCACAGGCATACTTCATAATGGTGTTCTTGATTACCTTGTACTCAACACCGGCCTCGCGGAGCTCCTTGCGCAGAGCTGTGTCGTCGGCGACGTCGATACCGCGGTAGTCAACAAGAACAACAGCATTGGAAGCCTTCAGTTTTTCTGCAAGCGCAGAAACCGCAGCCTTCTTCTCGTTGAGAATCCTCTCAGTTGCCATTGAATCGGTTTACCTCCTTGTTTTCTTTTTCGCGGTGAAAACAAAACCCTCCTCAGCAAACGCCGAGGAGGGACAAACCTTCATAAAACCATGCACACAGGTGCACTGCGTTTTATCCTCGGCAGGCGAGCCTCGCGGCTCATTACGTTTTCACACCTGCTGTCTTTGGAAAACAGCCTTGTTATTTTACTTCACACATCGATGTGTGTCAAGTTCTTGATTACTGAACGTTTGTTGTTACGCTCATATAACGGTTAGTCGCTACCTTGATTCCGGGGCCCATCGTGGAGGAGATAACGCAGCTCCTGATGTACTGTCCCTTTGCAGCGGCGGGCTTTGCCTTGATGACTGCATCAAGAAGTGTCTCAAAGTTCTCGACCAGTTTCTCTGTCCCGAAAGAAGCTTTTCCGATCGGGCAGTGGATTATGTTGCTCTTGTCGAGCCTGTACTCGATCTTACCGGCTTTCGCATCGGCAACTGCTCTTGCGACATCAGGAGAGACCGTTCCGGCCTTGGGGTTCGGCATAAGACCGCGGGGTCCGAGGATCCTACCGAGTCTTCCGACAACGCCCATCATATCGGGAGAAGCAATGACCACGTCGAAGTCCATGAAGTTTTCCTTCTGGATTCTCTCGGCAAGTTCTTCTGCTCCGACATATTCCGCTCCGGCTGCTTCAGCTGCTCTGGCAGCATCGCCTTTTGCGAAAACGGCTACACGGACATCTTTACCTGTTCCGTTGGGGAGTACGACTGCACCGCGGACCTGCTGATCAGCATGACGGCTGTCAACGCCGAGGCGGATGTGCATCTCGACTGTCTCATCGAACTTTGCATTTGCGATATCGCAGCAGAGCTGGCAGGCTTCCGCGGTATCATACTGCTTCATGCGATCGACTTTCTTTGCGAGTTCGCTGTATCTTTTTCCGTGCTTCATTCTATCAGCCCTCCTCTACTACGATGCCCATGCTGCGGCAGGTGCCCTTGATCATGCTCATTGCCGATTCGATGTTGGCGGCGTTGAGGTCAGGCATCTTTGTCTCAGCGATCTTGCGAACGGACTCGAGAGAGATCGTCGCGACCTTGTTCTTGTTGGGCTCACCGGAAGCCTTCTCCAGATTGCACTCCTTCTTGATAAGAACGGGTGCAGGAGGGGTCTTCGTGATGAAAGTGAAGGAGTGGTCCTGATAAACAGTGATGACCACGGGGATGATGGTGCCCATATTGGCACGCGTTCTTTCATTGAACGCCTTCGTGAACTCCATGATGTTCACGCTGTGCTGACCAAGCGCAGGACCTACAGGGGGAGCAGGAGTTGCCTGTCCGCCGGGGATCTGAAGCTTGATGTAGCCTTCGATTCTCTTTGCCATAAAAAACCTCCATAATGTGGTTATTCGAGCGCATCAAACAAAATTTACGCTCTCCCACACGGACACGTATGCGTCCGTTTCTGCAGTCCGGAAAGTTCCGGTTCCGGCATACCGCCGGTGCCGTCTGCAGGACGGCTGATATCAACGGACCCGGGTCCGTATGATCTGATTTAGAGCGGTGAGACGTCTTCTATATCCAGTTCTGCGACTGATTCACGTCCGAACATGGACACTCTGACTTTCACCCTTCCCTTTTCGCGGTCTATCTCTTCAACCCGCCCTGCGAAACCTTCGAACGAACCGTTCATGATCCTGATCGTGTCTCCCGGGGCATAGTTGACCTTGACCTCGGCCTTTTCCACTCCCAGGCGGTCAACTTCAGCCTGAGTAAGAGGAGTGGGCTTTGTAGTGGTTCCGACGAACCCTGTGACTCCGTTCGCATTGCGGACGATGTACCATGACTCATCGGTCATCACCATCTTTACAAGGACGTATCCGGGAAACAGTTCCCGGTCGAACTCTTTGCGTTTGTTGTCCTTGATCTCCACGACATGCTCAGTAGGGATCTTTACTTCCAGAATGTAATCCTGAAGGCGGCGGTTCTCTACGAGCTTTTCCAGGTTCTGAGCTACCTTGTTCTCGTATCCTGAATATGTGTGTACCACATACCACTTTGCGCTTTCAGCCATCTAAACACTCCAATACGAAATCAAAACAGTTTAAGAAGGAGATCGCGAAGGAAAGCAAACAGGAGATCAAGTCCCCATGTCGCTACAGCAAATATGACAACCATCGCGAGAACTACCACGACATTGTTCATGACCTGCTTGCGGCTGGGCCAGACGATCTTTTTGAACTCGCCCTTCGAATCACGGAAGTACTTTCCGATCCTTGCGAAGAATCCGGGTTTCTTTTTGTCAGCCTTCTTTTCTGCCATTACGTCATATACTCCTTACTTTGTCTCGCGATGGAGCGTATGCTTGCGGCAGAATCTACAATACTTCTTGAGTTCAAGACGGTCAGGAGTGTTCTTCTTCTCCTTCATGGTATCGTAGTTGCGCTGTTTGCATTCCGTGCATGCAAGCGTGATCTTTACTCTCATTATCGGCACCTCCGTATGTAATCGCAGCTTATGCTGCCGGCCTCCCTCCAAGCGTCGTGGGCAAAAAAGTGCACACAAAAAAATAGCCCGCTTAAAGAGGTAGGGTTAGAATAACATTCCACAGCGTCAATGTCAATAGCTAAGCACTGTTATTCACAATGATACGGCGGAGGCTGCAAGCCTCCGCCGATGACGGTATTTAACCGCTGTTCCGCTTAGAAGAGCGACAGCGTAAGGAACGCTGTGGAAAGCAGCGAAGCGATCAGAGAGATAACAGTGATCTGGGTGTTGATGGACGGGCCGGCTGTATCCTTGAAGGGGTCGCCGACTGTATCGCCGATAACGCCTGCCTTGTGGGCGTCACTGCCCTTGCCGCCTTCGTTTCCGGCTTCGATGTACTTCTTAGCATTGTCCCAGAGACCGCCTGCATTGGACATGAACAGAGCGAGCAGAAGTCCGCTGACGATATTGCCGACGAGGAATCCGCCGATAGCCCTGACGCCGCCGATGAAGCCGCAGGCAATGGTTGAGAGGATAGCTACGAGACCTGCAGGAATGAGTTCCTTCATAGCGCCGGAAGTAGCGATATCAATGCACTTCTCATAATCGGGATCGACTGTGCCTTCGATGATGCCGGGTTCAGCCTTGACCTGTCTGTGGATCTCAGCCACCATGCGCTGAGCGTTTCTGTCAACGCCGAGCATGAGCATTGCCGAGAAGACAGCCGGGATAGCGGCGCCAGCAAGCATACCGAACATAACGAGAGGATCCATGACATCGAATCCGGTAAGTCTCTCAAGGCCGAGCTCTGTGGCTGCGGTATTGACCTCACTCATGAATGTTCCGAGAAGAGCGATTACCGTGAGGCCGGCTGCGGAGATGGAGAACCCCTTTGTGACAGCCTTAACGGTATTGCCTGCAGAGTCGAGTTCATCTGTGATCTCAAGGACCTCGTCACCGAGATCGCCCATTTCGGCAAGGCCTCTGGCATTGTCGACGATGGGGCCGTAAGCGTCATTGGAAACGATCATTCCGACGATCGAGAGCATTCCGACTGCAGCCATGGAGATACCGAACAGTGCATACTCAGAAGCATAGTTCGGATCGATGCCCTGGCAGAGCTTGTAGGAGATGAGTGTGGAGATTCCGGTTCCGACCATTGCGGGCAGAGAGCTGAGGAATCCGTATGAGACACCTGAAAGGATCGTAAACGCAGGACCTGTAGCGGAAGCGTGAGCAACTGCATGTACGGGGTTCTTGGTGTCGTCGGTGAAGTAGTCGGTGGTAAGACCGATGATGACGCCGACGAGAAGGCCGAGGACACAGGACGCCCAGATGGCCCAGGAGAATCCGAATGCCGCGGTCACGATCGCCGTGAGGGCTGCATAGATAGCGGTGGTAACATATGTGCTGGAGTTAAGGGCTTTGGTGGGGTTGCCGTGCTTTCCTATCCTTGCTGTCATAACACCGAGGATGGAAGCGAGAAGTCCGAGAGCCGCATACCAGAACACTGTTTCAACGTTCTGTGTGAAAGCGGAGGTCGCGTCGAGTTTATATGCGATGACAAGAGCGGCTGCAAGAGATGCAACGTTGGAGTCGAACAGGTCTGCGCCCATGCCGGCTACGTCGCCGACGTTGTCGCCGACGTTGTCAGCTACAACAGCGGGGTTCCTGGGGTCATCCTCAGGAATGCCGAGCTCAACTTTGCCGGTGAGGTCAGCTGCGATATCGGCTGTCTTCGTGAAGATGCCGCCGCCGACCTTGGCGAACAGAGCAAGGGAGCTGGCTCCGAAGCTGAAGCACAGGACTGCCTGAGTATCTCTGAGCACGTAGTAAACGAGTGATACACCGAAAACGCAGGCTCCGACGACAGCCATGCCCATGACTGCGCCGCCGCGGAATCCGACCATGAATGAGGGCTTGATACCCTTCTGGGCAGCTTCTGCAGATCTGCCGTTGGCAATGGTGGCGACTTCAATACCTATCTTGCCTGCGAACGCTGAGAACAGGGTTCCGCAGACGTATGAAAGCGCCATTGAAAGGTTCTTGGCTACGCTGCTGTTCCAGATAGGAGCAGGAAGCACAAGGAAGATAAGGACAGCAATGGCTCCGGCAAAGACGAAGAGGAGCTTGTACTGTCTGTTCAGGAACGCTCTAGCGCCCTGCTGAATAAGACCGGATACCTTGGTAATGGTCTTGTTTTCCTGGGGCTGTTTCTTTACCCAGAGGTAGAGCCAGGCTGCATATGCAAAAGAAAGCACAGCAACAGCAATACCTGCAAGTTCTGCTACATGATTCATAGTATTACCTCGATTAATAATAATCGCAAACTCGTGCAGATACTATTTTATCCGTTACTATGCAAGTATTCAATTCGTATGCTCCTTAAAAAAAATGTGTATTCATACAGTTATTTTGGAGAAATATTACAAAACTTTGAACAAACTCCTTTTTATTCATTATCTTCGGACCCGGGTCATAATACAGGAACGCCCCTGTGCCAGTTCGCAGACGACCTTCGGCAGTTCCATTCACGCCGGTTTCGTGCTAATATAAGTGGAACGTTACTTTATATAATTACTAATATAATAAAAACGGCGGGACCGCAGCGCCTGCCTTCAGGAGGGATAGAATGAAAAAGACAGTCTGCATTCTGTTCGGAGGTGTGTCCAGCGAGCATGAAGTTTCCTGCATCTCCGCTTCGTCCGTCATATCGAAGATCGACACCGACAGATATGATCTCATACTAGTCGGCATCACCAAAGACGGCAGATGGTTGCGTTATGAGGGGCCGGTGGAAAAAATAGCAGACGGCACCTGGAATGACGGCTCCCTCAAACCCTGTTTCCTATCTCCGGACCGTGCAGTGCACGGATTAATCGAGGTACAGCCTGACGGATCCGTCAGGCAGATAAGAGTAGATACCGTATTCCCCGTGATGCACGGAAAGAACGGAGAGGACGGGACCCTTCAGGGACTTCTCATGATGTCCGGAATACCTTTCGTAGGCTGTGATGCACTTGCTTCCGCCGTGTGCATGGACAAGGCGGTCTGCAATATGATCGTTGACAATGCCGGGATCAGACGGGCTGAGTGGAGATACCTTACCAAGGATCGTCTGAATGAATTTGAATCGTTTGCTGATGAATGCGAGAATGCTTTCGGATATCCCATGTTCGTAAAGCCTGCAAACGCAGGCTCATCCGTGGGGGTATCAAGAGTAACCGACAGAGATGGTTTCAAGGTCGCTGTCGATGAAGCTTTCCGTCACGACGCCAAGATCCTAGCCGAACGTGAGATAGTAGCCCAGGAGATCGAATGCGCCGTAATGGGCAATTCCTCCCCTGTCGCCTCCGTGCTCGGAGAAGTAGCTCCTGCTGACGGTTTCTACGATTATGATTCAAAATACGTGAACGGCACCAGCGGTCTGTTTATACCTGCAAGAGTCTCCGATGAAAAAGCTGAAGAGATCAGGGCTCTCGCTGTGAAGGTATACAGACTCCTCGGATGCACAGGACTTTCGAGAGTGGACTTCCTTCTTGAAAAGTCGACCGGAATACCTTACCTCAACGAACTCAATACTCTACCCGGCTTTACATCCATAAGCATGTATCCGAAGCTTTTCGAAGCCAGCGGAGTGCCCTATACTGAGCTGCTGACAAGGCTTATAGAGTTTGCTGATGAGCGTACGGAGGAGATCTGATTGGACAGCCGCGCGATCGGAGTATTTGACTCCGGACTTGGAGGACTCACTTCGGTTCGGGAACTCAGAAAACTGCTTCCGAACGAAAGGATAGTGTTTCTCGGGGATACTCTACGTGTTCCCTACGGATCCAGAGACCGTCAGACGATCCGTGATTTCGCGGAAGACGATTTCAGATTTCTTGTCTCCAGGGATGTCAAGCACATCATCATTGCATGCGGAACGGTCTCTTCCAATCTTTCCGCAGAAGAACTGGCAGCCGTGCCGGTTCCGGTGACAGGCGTTATAACCCCTGCTGCCATTGCTGCAGCATCCGCCAGCTCAAACGGCATCATCGGCGTCATCGCCACAAGTGCCGCAGTCCGCAGCGGAGCTTACCAGGACAGGATCAGCAGCATAGACCCATCGCTGATCACGGTATCCGTTCCCTGTCCCAAGCTCGTCCCGCTCATAGAATCAGAACCGTCCGCGGAGGTCGACAGGGCACTTGATGAAGCCCTGCGTGAATACTTGCTGACGGTCAAAGAAGCCGGAGCGGACACCCTGATCCTCGGCTGCACTCACTACCCTCTCATCGCCGACCGGATCTCATCGATTCTCGGAGACGGAGTCACATTGGTCGATTCCGGAGCAGAGACAGCCCGGGCTGCCGCAAAAACATTAGCGGAATCAGATATGCTGAATGACAGCAAATTATCTGCCGTTCCCGAGTTCTATGTCACATCTGATCCGCAGCGGTTTGAGAATTCTTCAGAACACTTTCTCGGAGAGAGACTTGCAAAAGCTGTTCTGACTTCGATCTGAAAACGACCAGACCAGAATACTGTTCCATGAAAAAGAAAAAGAAAAAAGAAGACTACATCATAACCATAGATAATGTCCAGTACAACGAAGGACGGGAAGACAGGTTCACTTTCTCCACAGTAGGTGACTATCGTACGGAAGGCGACACGAGAATAATCGCATACGAAGACAGTGCCGCCACCGGCTTCGAAGGAAGTGAGACGACCCTTCATATCTCCCCTGATATGGTGACTATGGTCCGCACCGGTGAATATGCCTCCAGCCTAGTACTTGAAAAAGGGCGGAGACACACATGTCACTACGGCACGCCTCTCGGAGATCTTCCTCTGGGCATATACACGACAAGAATTAACAATGAGCTGACTGACAGCGGTGGCACTCTGGACTTTTCATACTCGCTTGACCTGAATGCCAGCCTGTTCGTCTCAACTGATTTAAAGATAACTGTAAGGGAGAAGACAAAACCAGATGCTTAATCCTCAGAGAGAAGCGATGGATATCGCTCGCAAACTGATCGCTGACGCTGCAGAGTCTGCCATGCAAAGCGGGAAACTTCCTCAGTCAGACCTTCCCGACTTCAATATAGAAGTCCCTGCAGATTCCACGCATGGAGATCTTGCCTCTAACTTTGCGATGGCTTCTGCCAGGGCGTATCATATGAGCCCGAGAGCTATAGCTCAGGAGATCGCGGACTCTGTCAAACTTGACGGGACACCTTTCTGCAAGATCGAGATCGCCGGGCCCGGTTTCATAAATCTGTTTTACGGACCGCAGTATTACAATGATGTCATTTCGTCTGCCGTTGAAAGAGGAGACGATTACGGGCGCACCGGTTACGGCGAAGGGAAAAAAGTTCAGGTGGAGTTCGTTTCTGCGAACCCCACAGGACCGATGCATCTGGGAAATGCGAGAGGCGGAGCAATAGGCGATGTCCTCGCCAGCGTCCTCGATCGCGCCGGATATGTCGTTGAAAGGGAGTTCTACATCAACGACACCGGAAATCAGATCAAGAAGTTCGGAGACAGCCTTGCTGCAAGATACCGTCAGATCACCGATCCCTCATACCCCTTCCCCGAAGACGGTTACAAGGGAGAAGACATCTCAGTGCACGCGCGTTCTTTTGCCGAACTCAACGGGACAGATCTTTACCCGGATGATGACGAGAAACTCAGGGACGCCCTGGTAGGATACGCCCTTCCGAGAAATATAGCCGGTCTAAGGGAGACTATGGAGAAGTACGGTATCCACTATGATGTCTGGTTCCATGAAAGCTCTCTGTATGAAGACGGCACGGTCGACAAGATCATGTCGATCCTTGAAGAAAACGGCGCCTTGTATGAGAAAGACGGAGCTGTCTGGCTGAAGACATCGAAATATCTCAAGGCACTCTATCTTGCTCAGGGGAAGACGGAAGAAGAAGTAGAAAAGCTTGAGCTTAAGGACGATGTCCTTCGCCGCTCAAACGGATTCTATACATACTTCGCCTCAGATATCGCTTACCACTACAATAAATTCTTTATGCGCGGCTTTGACAGAGTCATCAATGTATGGGGGGCAGATCATCACGGTCATGTAAACCGCCTGAAAGCGAGTCTGGATGCTGTAGGTCTTAACGGAAACCTGCTCGACATAGTCCTTATGCAGCTTGTAGAGCTCGTCAGCGACGGAAAGCCCGTCAGGATGAGCAAGAGGACCGGAAAGGCCATAACTCTCACAGATCTTCTTGATGAAGTTCCGATAGATGCTGTGAGATTCTTCTTCAACCTCAGAGAGCCGTCATCTCATTTCGAATTTGATCTTGATCTCGCAGTCAAACAGGAAAAGGACAATCCTGTTTACTATGTCCAGTATGCTCATGCGCGTATGTGCAGCGTTCTCAGAGCCCTTGTTTCGGACGGATATCCTACAGACGGAAAGGAAGGGCTGGACGCAAGTCTCTTGGCCACCGAGGAAGAAAAGGCTCTGATCAGAAAGATCGGTTCTTTCCCATCAGAGATCATCGCGGCGGCCAGAGAGTACGATCCCTCAAGGATCACAAGGTTTGCCACTGACACTGCTACTCTTTTCCACCGTTTCTACACTGTGTGCCGTGTGAAAGACTCCGGCGACCGTTCTCTGACCCTTTCGAGGACCGCTCTGTGTGTTGCCGCAAAGCAGGTCATAGCTAACTGCCTCACCATTCTGGGAGTTTCAGTACCGGAAGTAATGTGATATGCATTAAGGGCCGGATCGCCGGCCCTTTACACATTCAAAATAGTCATCTCCAGGGAGACAAATCATCGTATGCGTATTTGTACCGGCTGCGGACATGTCCTCAGCGACAAAGAAGATTTCTGCAGTATATGCGGAAGCGATCTGATTCTGGATACATCAGGTGATCAGGACAGCGAAGTCCGCGGCACCCTTTCCGCTCTTTCCTCTATGCTGGAAGACGCGGGGCTTCCTGATGTTCCTGATCTGGATGATGATATCCCATCTGCCAGTGATTCCTCTTTGTCTGTACTGTCTGAATCGAGATCATATCCAAGCTCATCAGTTGATGCGCATCACGAAGATGACAATAATGATGCCCCGTCTGACACCGCGCCTGCCGATATCAGTGCATCAGAACACGATGAGGATCCCGGTGCTGCCTTGCCCTGGGCTGAGACCTCTGATGAGGAGCCTGTTTCCGGTGAAAACAATGATTCTGTTTCAGATGACTCGCCTGACACAAGCGCGGAGAAGAAAAACTTTAGGATCGTAAGCGTAAGCGTAAAGAACAATGAAGGGATCGCCCATGTCAACAGAGGCAGGATCATCGCAGTTGTCGTGACTTTGCTGTTTCTGATATCTGTAATCCTCAGCGTGTTCATGATAGTAGTGCCTCTCGTGCAGGCCAGGCAGCAGGATGAAGCCGCTAAAGAAACTGCATACATGGATTTTCTGCGCGGCAGATGGTTAAGCGATACATTTATCTATTCCGGCAAGGAGTATCCTTCATGTGAGATTCTGACTGTCGGAAAAGACGGCACATTCACCAGTGAGATATGGACCTCACCGAACGATCGTGAAACATATGATCCGCAGACATGGACTCTGACGGCAAGCCAGACAGGAGATCTGCATCTCGAGCTTGAAACATCTTCACTCAGAGTTAGTTATACTGATAGTGATGGAAATACTATGGTATACAGACGGTATATTCTCGGCCTTGATTTTTCGTCGCTGATCCTGCGCGAGTACTATAACGAAACAATGACAGACTACTATGACGTAGTGTTTTCGAGACAGGAAGGAATGAACTAAAATGGGATCCGTTTCCGAACTGAATGATCTTATACGCCGGTCTTCAAGAATCGTTTTCTTTGGAGGCGCAGGCGTCAGCGTCCCTTCCGGAATCCCTGATTTCAGAAGCAGCACAGGTATCTACAACAGACGGTTCCGCTACCCTGCTGAGACAATGCTCTCCCACTCTTTTTTCCTCAGGCACACGGAAGAGTTCTATGATTTTTACCGCAGCGTAATGCTGTACCCGGACGCCAAACCGAACGCTGCGCATATAAAGCTGGCCGAAATGGAGCAGAAAGGCAAACTGGATGCAGTCATAACCCAGAACATAGACGGATTGCATCAGGCTGCCGGAAGCAGGAATGTCATCGAGCTGCACGGAAGCGTGCTCCGGAATCATTGCACTGATTGTCAGAAACCGTATCCGTTATCGTATATCCTCTCTACAGAAGGAGTTCCCAGATGTTCCGAATGCGGAGGGGTGGTAAAGCCTGATGTAGTCCTTTATGAGGAGCCTCTGGACGGAGACTGCATCTCGGACGCCATCTACCGCATCGCGAACTGTGATCTGCTCATTATAGGAGGCACATCGCTCTCTGTCTATCCGGCTGCAAGTTTTATCAACTATCTTCCCAGGACCTCTAAACTGGCTATAGTAAACCTCTCCGCTACCTCTGCTGACAGCTCTGCAGATCTTGTGATAACGGAAGGAATAGACAGCGTTTTTTCAAAGCTGGATATCTGATCCCGTGATCCGCTTCTGATACTGCTCGGTCTCATGCCACGTTTTTATTATTTCAATAAGTAAGAATGCCTCCGCATAAGAGCGGAGGCATTCTTACTTATTCCGTTACTCAGGAAGCGTCCTGTTCAGCATTGCCGGTTCCTGCTGTATCTGCCGGGTATACGGCAGATATCCTGAAGTCATTGTATTCAATGCTGTCAAACCCTCTGCTCAGTTTCACATCCGCAGCGGCGACATGAGAATCTATTTCTGTTCCGTAGAGTTTCATCACGATCTTCTGAGCTGCTTCATCTATATCAGGCTCGATCCTCTTTATGATGTGATATCCGTAGCTGGATCTAACCAGCCCGCTGACCTCTCCTATTTCCATTGCAGCCGTCGCATTGTAGAATTCTTCGACAAATTCTCTGTCGGTAAATGTATAGCCCTCCGGGTGCTCAGCCATCCCCGGATCTTCGCCGTACTCCTTCATAAGCTCATCGAAATCTGCGCCGTCTCTTATCTGTTTCAGTACGTCCTCTGCCAGAGCTTTCGTCTGTTCATCTGTTCTTCCTTCTCCATCAGTCTGCTCGTTAAGCAGGAACAGAATGTGCTTTGCTCCGTAGATATTGAAACTCTCCGGGTCTTCCGCCAGTTTCCGGGCACTTTCCGCATAAGGGCCGTTTACCGGATCAGTCAGATGATCATAAAAATCATTGAGACTGTCAAACATGCACTCTGTGTCAAACAGCACCTTTTCCGTAGCATAGATACTGTCAAGGTACTCGCGGTATTTCTCTTCGTTCTCAAACTGCGACTTGGATTCCTGAAGTTTTGCGGTTACAGCGTCCTTCTGTTCCTGACTCTGACCGTATCCGTTCTCTTCTGCCCAGTCCAGGAACGCATAGTAAAAGGTTATCTCCTCGGAAACATAATTCAGCAGATCGGACATATTCTTTTTATCTGCGAAATAGCTTCCTCCGTAATAATTCACGTACCTCGATATCTCATTTGAGAGAAAGTACTCGAATTCATCAGCTGATATGTCATGCGAATTGACAGTCATTACCTTTTTACGGTTCTTGATCGGGCTTCCCGGGTTGTAAAGAGGCATAATGATACCGGCAAGCACGGCCAGAAGGATCAGCGCCGCTCCGGCCCTCATTATCAGCTGCTTTTTGTTTGTCTTCGTCTGCAGTCCGTTTTCTGCTTTTTTCTTTTTCGTCTTAGTATCTGAAGCCATAATCAGCTATGATCTTCTCCGTTATTCTCCTGCTCGCGCAGTTTCTTTTCTTCGCTGTTGTTTATGATCCATTCATACCAGCGGTCAGCCTCAGCGCTGACATTGATGCCGCTCTGAGTGCCTTTTCTCTCATACCAGGTGTCAGGATATAGGACAACGTCATTTTCTGACAGGAAGGAATTCTCAGCTTCGCCTTCCTCGACAAGGCACCCGCATACTACGAAGACCGCACCTTCCCAGTCATCGCACGGTGCATACAGCGTGATAAAATGCTCATCATCCGTTATAGCACAGTTTGAATCGAAGAAAGATCTCATCTTCAGGTTGATCACGTATTCAAAATAATCCTCATCCGCAGAAAGGTCGTTTCTGAAGAAAAGGTCGTTCAGTCCTTCATTCTCGTCCAGAAGGAACGCTGAGATCACCTTATACTTCGCCGTGAAATCCTTTCCGTAATACGTGATCGTCTGATTTGCCGCGGCATAATCGATGTCTCGGTAATCAGGGAGATGATAAAACAGGACCTCTTTCCCCTGGGCAGATGATCTGACAGCAAGATTTCTCGGGAAGTCCTCGTCTGTCAGTATGGCCGTGGAAGCCTCCGTGCAGCCGAGTCTGTTCACTCCCTTATAAAAGTCATGTCTGATATAGAAATCATCGCCTCTGCTCTCAACCACAACTGAATCTATATCGCCGGTAGCGTTGCTGATCCATCCGCAGAAATCGATATTCTCATCAGCGAGCCGTGAAAAAGCTTCCGGTCTGCCATCGTCTGTCCTGACGCTTTCCGAGTATTCGTTTTCCATCCGGTCGTACGTTACACGGTCGCTCATTGCCTGAACGTGCTTTATGCCGTAAAAGCCTGCTGCAGCCGCTATACTGCCTACGATCAGCATGCTCACGGCTTTTCTTGCAAAAAGGCCGGCAAGACTTCTCGGATCGTCTTTATGCTCAGGGTCGGCGATCTTCCTGTTCGAAAATTCAACGCCGCCCTCGATCGGCTTCCCATCCATGAACAACCGCAGCATATCCAATGCATTCTTCGCCGAAAGCAGCCTTATGTTCCTGCGGTTTCTCCTGTCCCCGAAACGGAATCCCTTTACGACCGTATTTTTCCTGTCGCATACAGCGATATATACCTCACCCACCTCTTTGTCGAGATAGGGTTCGATACCGGGACCTGCTATTCCGGTCACGCCTATTCCGTATGTTGCCCTGCCGTTCTTTCTCGCTCCTCTGGCCATTTCGGCAGCCACCACCGGGCTTATTGCCGTGTACTTCTTCAGCAGACTTCCGTCTACTCCAAGGCTCGCATTCTTTACCCAGTCTCCGTAGGAGGTGATTCCGTATTCAAAAACGCTGGAAGATCCGGGAACATCCGTCGTCATTTCAGCGATCATTCCGCCCGTGCAGCTCTCAGCATACGCGACTCTCTGCTTTTTCTCGAGCAGTTTCCTGACAGTGGCTTCTGCCAGGTTCTCCCCGTTCTCGGTATATATCCTGTCACCGAGCTTCTCTCTGAGCACACCTGTAAGCTCATCAGCCTTCGCTTCAGCATCGGCTTCCGTATCGCCGAAGGAAGTGATGCAGATCTCGACCTCTCCTTCCTTCGCATAAAGCGCGGCATGCGGATCATCGCCGTACAGGCAATCCTTTATAAGATCTTCAAGTTCGGATTCTCCGATGCCGGCGACTCCGAGTGTCCTGCTGAATATCTTTTGTCCTGACATTTCAATCAGCAGAGGAGCCGCCTTTTCCCTGAACATCGGCTCCAGCTCGTGCGGAGGTCCCGGGAGCATGATGATTACCTGGCTTCCCTTTCTGATGAAGATGCCGGGCGCGGTCCCGTTATCATTCTCCAGGATCGTGGCTCCTTTAGGGATCATTGCCTGTTTGCGGTTGTTGTCCTTCATCTCCCTGCCGCGGCTCTCAAAGAAAGCGCGGATACGCTCAAGAGTCTCAGGATCCTCTTCCAGCTGCATACCGATAGCTCTTGCGATGGTCTCCTTTGTAAGGTCATCATCAGTCGGGCCGAGCCCTCCTGAATACACTATGACGCTGCTTCTTCCTATAGCAGAACGCAAAGACGCCAGTATGTCTGCTGCGCTGTCGGCGACCGTAGTCTGATTTGTCACAGAAAACCCTATCTTCTGGAGTTCCCTGGAAAGGAATGAAGCATTGGTGTTGACTGTTCTTCCGTTGAGCAGTTCATCTCCTACAGAAATGATCTCGGCCTGGATCTTACGGTTACTCATAAGGCAAAGTCCTCATCGTAAAAATGTATGACCTTCAGAACACTGTTGTCCGCCGCCTCCTTCTCGAGATCATGGAGGCCCGGGACTCCCTGTTCTGCTTCTTCTATGGCTTTAAGTGCAGGCTGTGTGCGCGGATGCTTCGGTGTGAAGATCGTGCAGCAGTCTTCGTATGGTTCTATGGACACATCGAACGTGTCTATCTTTCTGGCATATTCTGATATCTCTATCTTGTCATTTCCGATAAGAGGACGGAACACAGGCATATCCGCCACTGCATCTGTGCATCTGATCGCACTCATCGTCTGGCTTGCCACCTGTCCGAGACTTTCTCCGGTAACTATAGCACCGCATTCCTCTTTTAAGGCTATCTCCTGCGTTATCCTCATCATGGATCTGCGCATCAATACAGTAAACAGGTCTTCAGGCGCATTGTCTCTAATGCTTATCTGGCAGTCGGTAAAAGGCACCTCGAACAGGCATACCCTTCCTGCCCAGCGGGAGACCCTCCAGGCAAGACGCTCGACCTTATAAAGGGCTCTCTCCCCTGTATATGGAGGAGACTGAAAATGCACACACACGAGATCGCAGCCCCTTCTGGCCATCATCCAGGCTGCTACCGGGCTGTCGATCCCTCCGGAGAGCATGCATGCTGCCTTTCCTCCTGTTCCCGTGGGAATGCCTCCTGCACCTGGTTCCTGGTCGGCATGCACATATGCCGCGCTGTCTCTTATCTCGCAGATCACGGTGACCTCGGGCTCGCTCATCTCCACCTTCAGATGCGGATGCTTCTCGATAAGAAATGCACCGACCTCTCTGGAAAGTTCCATTGAAGTCATCGGAAACTTCTTGTCCGCTCTCTTTGAATTGACTTTGAACGATACAGCTCTGTCCAATCTGCCGCCGAGATACTCTTCCGCTGTCCTGCATACAGAATCCAGATCCTTATCGCAAACTGCAGCCCTGACCAATGCGGATAGGCCGAAGACTCTTCCAACTTCATCGTAGGCAGAATCGATATCGGCTTCCTCGTTCAAAGGCTCTATGTATACAGTCGACTGGGCGGTATAGACACGGAACTCGCCGCATCTTTCCACCCTTTTTCTGATCGTCCTGATCATGGAATTCTCGAACTGGTTCCTGTTAAGTCCCTTAAGCGCCAGCTCTCCGTATTTTCCAAGAATGATCTCCATAAGTCTATTTCCTCTGAAGAGTATTGACTGCTTCGATAAACAGCGCAGCAGCCTGTCTTACATCTTCCTCCTGTGTCTGCGAACTGAAACTCACACGGACTGCGGAATCCACCAGTTCGTCTGAAAGCCCCATTGCGGTGAGGGTATGGCTCTTCTCGCCCCTTCCGCATGCAGAGCCTGAAGATACAAGGACTCCGCGTTCTTCCATGAAATGAAGGACTGTTTCGCTTTTGTATCCCGGAAGAGAGAAATTGAAAATATAAGGGGAAGCATCGTCTGGGCTGTTCACTACAGCCCGTCCGGTCTTCATGACTTCCTCTCTGAGGATATCTTTCAGTGCAGCGATCCTCTGCGCTTCCTTGCGCATATCACCGATCTCCGAGACTGCCTCAGCGAATGCCGCTGCATAAGCGATATTCTCCGTACCGGATCTCAGTCCCCGTTCCTGTCCGCCGCCGAAAAACACTCTATCCAGATTAAATCCTTTCCTCACATAAAGACCTCCTATGCCTTTAGGACCGTGTACTTTATGCGCAGAAACGGAAAGAGTATCTATTGAACCGTTCAGAACGGTCTCATGTTTTCCGAAAGACTGTACGGCGTCGCAGTGGAAAGCTGTTCTTTTATTTATCTTCTTAACTTCCTGTGCGAGACGAGCGCAATCGTTGATGGTACCGATCTCGTTATTCACCCTCATGCATGTGACCAGGACAGTGTTTTTATCAACATTGCTGAGAAAAGCACCGGCATCCAACTTTCCGTCTTTTCCGGGCGTGATCACCTTCACTTCGAATCCTTCGTTCTCAAGCGACATAACGGTATTCATGACGGAAGGATGCTCAAATCCGCTCACTATCACGCGGTTTCCCCAGTTTTTCCTGGCTCTAGCCGATCCCAGGATCGCAAGATTGTTGCCCTCTGTTCCGCTCGCAGTAAAGAACAGTTCCTGAGGGTCGCACCCCATCTTCCTGGCGATAACGGCTCTGGATCTGTCCAGGACCTTCTGCGAATCAAGTCCGGCTGCGTACAGTGAGCTCGGATTTCCGAAGCACGCTCTGAGCACTCTGTCCGCCTCATCTGCGGCTTTGCTGCTTACTGCTGTAGTAGCAGCGTTATCAAGATATATCATCTTTATTCTGTATCACTTTCGTCCGATTATATCACAACAGATTCTTTATTTGATGTATTTTTGCGATAACAGTCGCACAAACATCATTTCCTGCTTTTCTCTTTAAGTCTCTCGATCTCATCTGCAGCTGGCGTTACATATGCCGTCTTCTGATTGGAATAGATCACCATCCCGGTCCTGGCTCCGGAGGCCTTTTTGACTCTTCTCGCTTCGGTGTAATCCACAGGTATAAGCTGTCCGTCTCTCACACTTGAATGATATGCGGCTATCTCGCATGCCTGCGTAAGGCTTTTGTCACCCGGCTCGATACCCTCACAGCGCAGGATGACATGAGACCCTGCCGCACCTTTTACATGAAACCAGTAATCTTTCCCATCCGCCATTTTGAGCGAGAGTCTTTCATTGGCCGTGTTGTTTTTACCGACGATCACCTCAAGCCCTTCGTCAGTCCTGTATCTGAAAAACGGATCGCTCTTTCTGTGCCCGCGTTCCTTATACTTGAACCCCTTAAGATACCCTGCGTCCCTGAGTTCCTTCCTTATGTCGATGAACTCTTCCTCGGTGCTGGCCAGTCCTATCTCATACTGCACCTGGCGGAAATACTCAGCTTCCTCTTCTCCCTCCACTATCAGCCTTTTCAGGACATCAGCGGCCGTATGAAGCTTCCTGTAATCCTTGTAATACTTCTGCGCGTTATCATTGGGTCCTTTAGTTACATCCAGAGGGATAGTGCAGTTCTCGCCAGTGTAGTAATTGAGGACAGTTACCTCTTTGTCACCTTTCCGGAAGGCATGCAGATTTGCTGTCAGAAGCTCTCCGAAGAGTTTCTTCCCTTCCGCCTTCGAGGTATCTTCTAGTTCTTCTCTTCGTGCGTTCTGTTTCCTGATATTTCTCTCGATCAGCTGTCTGACCTGTCTGGTGAGATCCTGGCTTCTGGTCCTCATCCTCTCCAGTCTGTCTCTGGAAGAGTAATAACTGTCGAACATGGAGCTTGCGCTCTCAAAATGCTCTTTTCTGAGCCCCTCGTACTGCCTTAGTTCCACGAAAGAATACTCGACCGGCTTCTCTCCGTCATACACTATGGAGAAATCTCTTTTATCCGGATCTGCGACAGCTTCTCTTATTCTACCGAGTCCTCTGATGAGTTTTTCTTCCGCTTCGGCATCCAGGATATCACCTGTCAGGTCATCTATCTCAAGAGCTGCCTCTCTGCAGAGAAGCGGTGAAAGGCCAGAGACCATCTGAAGAAGAGCAGCTGATACGTTCCTGCTGCTTTTCTTAACCGCTGCTACGATCTCTCTGTCGTCAGCGCACAGGAAAGAGATCTTATCCGGTTTCGGAGGTTCGGTAAAGGCTGCTCCGGGAATGATCTCCCTGAGATCCGACTGTGTCCCGTCGATCCTCTTGACCGCATCAAGCACATACCCGTCATCACCGATGAGCACGAGATTGCTGTATCTGCCCATCATTTCGGCAGATACGACAGGATAGATCTTTTCTCCCATATCATTCAGGGCTTCGAAGCGGAACAGCATGACTCTGTCGCCTTCCACTGTTTCCACTCCGGTTATCCTTGCACCAAGAAGATACTTTCTCAGAAGCATACAGAATGCCGGCGGCACTGCAGGATAATCAAACTCTTCTGATGTGATATGCGCCCTCGCAGTTCCTGATCTGGCAGACAGGAAAAGCATTTTCCTGCTCTCCCTTGTGCGCACACTGAAAACAGCTTCATCCCGTGACGGCATATATATTTTGTCGACTCTTGCCCCTTTCAGGGACAGATCGAGTTCGTCCGCAGCCACACGGACCATTGCAGCATCCAGTGCCATAATGCTAAAACCTCAAACCATTAAATTCATCCGGACACATTATGCCCGGCTGTTTTCAGCGCGGAATCGATCCGTGAAAGCAGTTCTTCTGCTTCGATCCTCGCAGGATCATTTTTGTCTCTGATACCTTCCGCCACAGCGCTCATTCTTCTTTGAAGGACCTCTGCGTACTTTCTTCCGTCCTCAGAGAGAACATCTATCCCCCCGAGCCATTTCTCTGCTATATCCGGTTCTCTGATAACTCCGTCATAGCAACAGCAGATGACCGTGTATGAATGCCCTTTATCAAACACAGCCCTCTCGGAAATCACGGAAAAACCTTCCTTTGCGAGGAACGTTCTAACCCTTTCGTGCTTGGATGAAGGAACCAGCACCAGCCGCTTACCCGGATCATACAGCCACGACGCGTCTCTGATTATCTTTTCCGTGACATCATCACCGACCCCTGCTATGACTACGTCCGTGATCCTGTCTCCCGGGAGTCCCTGAACACCGTCAGTGAGCACGCATTCGCTCCTACGGTCATAATTTCGTGATGAAAGAAGCGCAGCCGCCTTTTCAAGCGGCTGCTCTCTGATATCAGTTGCGAAAACATAAGCAGCCTTTCCGCTGTCAAGCAGATAAGCCGCAAGTTTTCCATGGTCGCATCCGACATCTGCTACTACAGAGCCGTCTCTGACAAATTCTGCTGCAGCCTGAAGCCGTCGCGACAGCCTGACGGATGATTCCATCACGCGGTGCGTGAGAAGAACTCGTTGAGTCTGTTCACCAGCTCATCTGCATCGATCCCGTGGACTGCACAGGCCTGCTCGACTGATTCTCCTGCAGATGCAGGGCACCCTACGCAGAACATTCCCATCTGGAAAAAGCACTCCGCAGCCATCGTATCCTTTGCAAGAATATCACTGATGATCATATCTTTAGTTACATTAAACATCATAATTCCTCCGAAAAATGTTTTTTACCAGTGAGATTTTATCACACTTATTGTCAAAATGGAATGATACAAAAAAAGAAGGACCGCATCATCATTGATACGATCCTTTGCTTTTCAGGAACACTCCGTGCGGGAAGCGGCAGCTGCCTTTCCGCCGCACCCTATTGCTTGATATTCCTTCAGTTGGCTTCCTTCATCTTCGCGAAGCACTCACTGCAGTAAACAGGGCGGTCCTCACGGGGTTTGAAAGGAACTTTGCAGGGCTTGCCGCAGGAAGCGCAGACAGCGTCGAACATCTCGCGGGTAGCTCTGTTGGCCTGCTTGCGGGCGTCACGGCACTCTTTGCAGCGCTGAGGCTCATTCTCAAAGCCGCGGGAAGCATAGAACTCCTGCTCACCGGCGGTGAAAACGAATTCCTTACCACATTCTTTGCACACCAGGGTCTTGTCTTCGTACATTTGCTTTTCTCCTCTTAAAACGGATGATTGATCTAAGCCCCCGGGCGGTGCGGCCGCCACCTTTGTTCATTGGACAACGCTCTACCATTATTAAGCTACTAAGGGCATATATATTAAACAGAATCCTGTTTATTCCTGTCTGAGTTTTTTTCTTGCACGCTGAATTGCATTGCTGACAGCTTTTGCAGTAGTATTCTTTTTCTCGGCGATCTCGGCATATCTGTAACCGCTTGAATACATCAGAAGTGCTTCCCGCTCAAAATCGGACAGCACAGCGTCCATCTTCTTTCTGACGCGCACGAACTCTTCTCTTGCTATAGCAGTCTCTTCCGGTGACCCTTCAGCAACTGTGACTGCAGGATCGTCTTCGTCCGAAAGCGGCAGCGATTCGTTCAGCAGCCGGTTCTTTCCGTTCGACGATACTCTGACCGCATCTGCCAGCCTGTTGTTTATACACGTTATGGCATATGTTGAGAACACTGCTCCCCTGCTGCCGTCAAACGACTCAATTGCCGAGAACAGCGCTACAAATGCCTCCTGTCTGAGATCATCTTTGTCAAGCCCCGGCAGATTGAGACCGGATATCTTCTGCTCGATATAGGGCATCATCGAGTTCACGACAGACGCAAGTCTTTTATTGCTTTCGTTCTTCTTACTGGACATGCAAACATATATAAAGGTCTTACAGTACCATTAATTATAGCATTACAAACATAGTTGTCAACAAATATTGTTCATTTTGTGGACACATTGTCAGTTTGTGTCGAATTGTCTATCTGATATATCACTGTCTCTCTTAAGGTAGAAGCATTCAATAAACAAAAGTGCGGCGTATGATCAGATACGCCGCACTTTTATATCACTTTGTTCTTAACTGATACCGTGTCTATTGTTCAGTTTTCCTTCTTCTCGCCGATGGAAAGCAGCAGGTTGAGAAGGATTCCGCAGATAGCTGCGCCTGCAATGCAGGGGATACCGCCGGCAAATCCGGGGAACGGGATGTTTCCGCCGAAATAGTACTGGCCGCCGAGTCCCACTACCATGATCGTGGCGATAACGGCAATATTCTTGGAGGAGAACATATCGCACTGCTTGTCGATCATGATGGCGATGCCCTGAGCTGCGATAGCGCCGAACAGGTATATCTCAAGTCCGCCGATTACTGCGGTCGGGATACCGTAGATAGCTGTGATAAGAGGAGTGAAGCAGGAAACTATCATCGCTACAATGGAAGCCACGACAAGGACGGATGTCGAGAATACTTTTGTGATAGCCATCGTTGAGATGTTTTCACCGTAGTTTGTTCCGGCAGGTCCGCCGATAACACCTGCGATCATATCGCAGAGGCCGTCACCGACAAGGTTTCTGTCAAGCAGCTTGACGAAATCTGTCTTGGGCTTGCCCTTCTGCTCAGCAAGGTTGTTCACATAGACATCGAGCTGATACATATGCGCGGTGGATTCCGGAATAGTAGCGATAGCTACAGGCATGATCGCCAGCAAAGCTTCCAGAGAAGCCTTGGGGAGCGAGAATGCCGGGAGAGCAAAGAATGAACCGTCACCAAGCTTCCAGGTCGATGCAGCTACAACTTCAGAGACGGTCATAACGTCAAAGAGGTTGCTCTCGGGAGTTGAACCGCCTGCAACATAAACGATGAATGCTACGATGCATCCGACGCCTGCGCCAAGAAGCAGCGGCAGCTGTCCGAGGAAGCCTTTAAGATAGCGAGAGAACAGAATCGTTGAGATCAGTGTTGAAAGGGAAACGAGCAGGATTCCGCCCATACCGCCCTGCCATGTGGCAGAACCGGCATACGCGTCGCCGAGAGCATTTCCGGCCAGTGTGAGTCCGATGATCATGGCAACAGGACCGGTGATGGTGGGGGGAAGGATCGTCTCAACTGCCTTGGGTCCGCTGACTTTGATAAGCAGTCCGGCGGCGATGGATACGAGGCCGCTCATGACGATTCCGAACTGTGCATACTGTACTGCCTCTGTCGGAAGAACAGCGCTTGTTCCCGCCTTCCAGGCTTCAAGCTGAGCAGCTGCTTCGGGGGAGAGTTTCTCCATTATGGACTGGCTGGTCACGAGACCTGCAACAGCAGTCAGATAAGAGAAGCTGGAGCCGTAATAGAGGGGGATCTTTCCTTCTGTGATGAATACGAAGCAGAGTGTCGCAAGTCCGCTGGCGAAGATCGTCGTAGAGACCTGGAACCCCGTGATGAGTGCAACAGTTACTGTTGCGGGGAACATGACCACGACCTGCTGGAGAGCATAAAGGAAAAGCTTCCAGGCAGTCGGGCGCTCGTTAGGCAGATAGCCCAACACTTTTTCTTGCTGATTCATGTGGAATCCCTTTCTTTTTTGTATAATTCCTATTCCCTCTCACCCAGCTTGACGCAGTATTCACCGTCCGATTCCGGAAGACAGACACTGATGATCTCGCTTCTGGCTGTGGGAACATTCTTACCTATATAATCCGGTCTTATGGGAAGCTCTCTGTGGCCTCTGTCTATAAGAGCAAAAAACTGGATCCGTGCGGGACGTCCTTTTCTTATGACCGCTTCCATTGCGGCTCTGGCGCTTCTTCCGGTATAGATCACATCGTCACACAGGATGACCGTTTTGCCTTCGACAGGAAACGGTATTTCCGGAAGATCCTCGTTCTCAGTTACATCGACCTGAGAGAGATCGTCTCTGAATTTGGTGATATCAAGAGAGCTTACGGCCGGCCGGACGCCAATGATCTTCTCGATATTATCAGCCAGTCTCTCAGCGAGAAAGGCACCTCTTGTCTTGATGCCGAGAAGGCAGATCTCGTCAGGGTCATCAGTATTCTTCTCAAGAATCTGATGAGATATCCTGATAAGCGCTCTGTCAACCGAGGTTCCATCCATGAGAATGGTTTTCTCTTTTATCGGCATAAAAAAACCTCCACTCATCGCTGAGAAGGAGGTAAATTGCATATTCACAATCAACGCACCTTTTCAGCGTCCCGCGCTGAATTAAAGAAGCATTTGAAGACCGTTTCTTTCAATGAAAAGTTTATCAAAGCAAGGCGTTTCAGTCAATCGTAAAAGGGACAGGATTACTGCTCAATTACAGGTTTCTTTCGTGTAAAATAACGGAATCCTGCCTCATCATTCCTCTGTATTGCGGATCAGGATTCTGCCGGCTCCGTATGGGTCTGAGTATTCCGCACCGATCTCTCCTCCAAGCCTGCCGGTGATAAACTCTATCAGGACCTGATTGTCCAGTTTGACTTTATCCTGGATAGTATATTCAGTGCTTCAGGATATTCTTGGACCGAAGCAGTAAAATCAGGAAAAAACCTCTTTTGTCCATGCAGACAAAAGAGGTTTTCATATGGCGGAGAAGGAGGGATTTGAACCCTCGCGCCGGTTTCCCGACCTACACCCTTAGCAGGGGCGCCTCTTCGGCCAACTTGAGTACTTCTCCACGTGCCAAAGTTTCATTATAAAACTGTAAGAGAGATTATATCCCAGCAGATATCGTTTGTCAAACCGGAGCGGCATCTCTAAATGACATGCCGCTCCGATATGCTTTGGGGAATTACGCTTATTCTTCTATCTCGCCCCTGTCTTTCAGATCACTGATCATTCCGGCATAGAATTCTTCATCTATCTTATATTTCTTCAGATAGATCACAAATCCTGCCACGATACAGATAACCGGGATCAGAAGCATCGCGATCTTGATCGTAGTCACTCCGGAAGCTGATATCGCTTCAGCTGCAACATCGCTGTCCCTGGTCTTGATGCCTGCCAGAATGACAGAAACGCTGATGACTCCGGTGGAAAGAGCTCCCCCTATCTTGTTGATCAGAGGCTGTATTGAGAATGTAACAGACTCATGTCTTCTGCCGAGCTTCCACTGCCCATATTCTATCGTATCAGCAAGGAACATCAGCATAAGCAGCTGGATAAACGCCTGCGCCACAAAGATAAGAACTGCAGCAACACCGATCAGGACAAGCGACACTTCAGCAAACGCGAACAGTACATATCCGGCAATAATGAGGACCGTAGAGAAGGAATACAGCTGTTTTCTGTTGAATTTCTTTGAAAATGCAGGAAACACTATCAGTGCCGCCAGCTGAGCGATCCCGCACACGCCCGCAAGTACCGGGTACATGTTTATGTCTCCGTATACATACTGCATGTAATACGTCGCAAATCCTGTCGTGATGCAGTAACCGACCATAAACAGCGCCATCGCAAGAGCTGTCCACATCAGCTGGTCATTCTGTGTAAGGGCTTTCCACATATCCTTCAGAGTAGTCTCTTCCCCTTCGTCCTTGGCCAGTCTCTTCTCTTTTACGCCGAAAAGAGGGAAACACAGGAACAGGAGATACATGGCACACATGACGACAGCTACCCAGAACCAGCTTTGTCTCGTGTTTCCGAAGGCGCTGGTGATCGGCTGCCAGCCTACCATTATGATATACATGCCTATGTTTGCGCATATGCGTGCAAACGCACCTATGCTCTCACGTTCCTTCTGGTCAGTAGTCATTGCGGGCATCAGAGTCCAGTATCCGATATCGTTGATCCCGTACGAGATATCCCACAGGAAATACGCCACCGCGAAAATGATGACATATGTCGTTCCGCTGCCGATCTCACTGAACAGGACCAGATAGAAGATCACACTGACCAGTCCTCCTCCGAGGATAGCAGGCTTGAATTTACCCCATGGCGACCTGATATTGTCGACCAGCATGCCTGTGACAGGGTCATTGAGCGCGTCGAATATCCTCATGAGCGAAAGTACAAGGCTCACTGCTGTAAACACGGACAGCGGCAAGCTGAGGATATTGCTCAGAAAATAGAGCAGCGCATTGGATTCAAAGGCGTAGAACATATCCCTTCCTATCGTTCCGAGCCCGAAGAAATACTTGTTTCTTTTTGCCTGTTTACTCATGTCTCCTCCGTTGTTATCACGTATATATTGGAACTGAAGTCCCCCTGCATCCTCATGCTGGGATCATAACCGGTTCCCATGAATCTTGCGTTAAGCGACATCCCGCTCATCAGCGCAGCGCCTGTCGCGTCGCACTCCCTCACCGCGTCGTTCATCCTGTATATCTTTCCGGCCGTGCGGACGACCGCTCCGTCAGGTTTGACCCGGATGGGCAGTACATGTCTGAGAAGCCCGCCGAACTTGGTGGCATTGAGCAGCTGCCGTCTACTTAGTACACTGTATACCTTCTTTGGATCAAGTCCCCTCGGATACAGCCTTTCATAGCCGGGTGCGGCATGGACGAGCTCGTGAAACAGCCCAGCGACCGCAGTGCCGTCTCCGCTGACCTGCATGCTGATTCCTTCCGCAGCTTTCAGCCTCCTGAATGATCCGAACTGGAACAGATTCCTGTATTTTTTATAAAAAGCGATCTGATTCTTGATCTCATCAGTCTCCACAGGCGTAAGATCCGCCAGATCGAACTCATACCCAAGCAGTCCGAAGAAAGATATGTTTCCTCTGGTACTCAGCGGCGTATCTCTCAGCGTCTGTGAATGAGGAGCTGCGGAAACATGCGCTCCGATCGTGGACAAAGGATACAGATACGACAGCTGATACTGGATCCTGCACCTCTCCACCGCATCGGTATTGTCGGAAGCCCATATCTGCGGAGAGAAGCAGAGCATACCCAGGTCGAACCTGTTGCCTCCTGAAGAACAGCTCTCAAGCAGCACCTCCGGCCGTGGTCCGAATATCCTTCTTAGAACATCATACAGGCCAAGTATATACCTGTGAGCACTTGCCCCCAGCGCGGTGGAGTGTCTGTTCATGTCCCACTTTACATATGAGACTTTTCCCTCATCGATACATCTTGATACGTTCTCAACTATATAGTCTCTGACTTCCGGAAGCGACAGATCCAACAGCAGCTCATTTCTGCCAAGGACAGTGACTCCGTCATCAGACTGTATAGCCCAGTCCGGATGCTTTCTGAACAGGTCGCTGTCGGGATTTACTGCTTCCGGCTCAAACCAAAGTCCGAAATCGAGTCCGAGATCACCAAGTTTCTTCTGCAGCCCCGACAGTCCGTTCGGGAGCTTCTTTTTATTGACGTTGTAATCTCCGAGTCCTGCCTTATCACTGTTTCTCTCTCCGAACCAGCCGTCGTCAAGAACGAACAGTTCACATCCGAGTTCCTTCGCCTTTTTTGCGAGGGAGATGAGCTTGGATTCGGTGAAATCAAACATGCAGCCTTCCCAGTCATTATAGAGGACAGGCCTCTCCCTGTTGTGCCAGTACTGCGGAATGATATGCTCATTAATGAATCTGTGCATATTCTCCGACATACCGCCGAAGCCGCTTGCGGACCATACCATGACCGCTTCCGGTGTCTCAAACTGTTTTCCCGGTCCAAGCAGCCAGTCAAAAGACACAGGTGAGATCCCCTGCACTATCCTGATAAGTCCCTCATTTGAACGCTGTACACGGGAATAGTGATTGCCGGAATAAATCAGGTTAAAGCCCATGACGACGCCGTCCGTCTCCGTTGCGTCCGGTTCACTGAGTATGAATCCCGGGTTGTGAAGAGCAGAAGAGAAACCGGTAGTGCTTTCATTCACTATGCCGGACATACCTACCTTCGCCCTGTAAGGCTGCATCTCGGCGATCCACGCGCCGTTGTACGTCGTTATCTCATAGTCCCCCTGGATATCCATCATGGAGGACATCATTTTCTCTACATTAATACTTCTTCTGGTCTCATTGCGAAACACCGCCCGTCTGGTGACTGCAGTATCAAATAATGTATAAAACAGATGCAGCGACATCTGGCTGGGACTTGTCATGATGATCTCCAGCGTCTCTGCGTCACCGTGAGCCTGTGGCAGTCCGCATTCAATGGCTACTGTATGATCGTACTCTTTATAAGAGGTGTATTTGAACGCAGCAGGTATCTCCTGGTCAAGTTCCATCGGGCTTTCCCTGTAATCCCCTCTTCCCAGAGAGCTCCACTCCATGGGAAGATACATCGGGAACTCCTCGCCCTCCGGTCCTCCAGTGCTTCCCCAGCCGACACCGTATCTCACTGCAAAAGCGTCTTCATCATCTATTTCAACAGGCGCTCCGAAATGCAGATGCTCCAGATTACCGTCTTTTGTAACCCGGAACATGTAAGATATGTTTTCATTTTTAAGAAGAAACACATTGTTCTTGATCTGTATCATTTGATAGCTCCTTGAAACAGTTGCTACTATTGTAGAATATCTACAAATAGTCGTCAATTGTAGATATCTTTTTTATTCGAAATCGCACATCTCATCCTTAAATAAATGAGGATCCCTCCACTCATTGGGCGGAGGGATCCTGTTATTGTTCTGAGAATTTATTTCAGATAGGGATATAAGCAGCTCCGACAGCAAATACCAGCGCAGGCAGATAATTTGCGACCCGGATCTTCTTTTCCCAGATGAGATTGATACCCACACAGAATATAAGAACAGAACCGACCATGGAGAGATTCACAAGAGCCTGTTCGGTAAGCAGCGGTTCAATAAATCCTGCTGTTATGGTCAGAATGCCCTGTATCACGGCTACCGGTACCGCTGAGAACATACAGCCGATCCCTTTTGTCCCTGTAAGCACCATAACGATTATGAAATCCAGGACAGACTTGGTAAACAGCACAGAACGATCCCCGTATATGCCGTCGTTGAAAGATCCTATTATGGTCATTGCCCCTATGCATACAGTGAACGTAGCAGTGACAAAGCCGTCTATGAACCCGGATTCTCCGGAGTTTCCGCTCTTGTCACGGAGCCATCCTCCCAGATCCTCGAACCTCCTGTCCAGATCCAGCAGTTCACCGGTCACCGCTCCCAGCACCATGCATATGACGAGAAACATTCCACGTCCGCTGCTGACCTTTTCTCCGGAAACAGACATCATTTCTTCCAGCGCTCCGGTGATGCCCAGAAAAAGAGTGCTGACACCGCAGGCTTTGCTTAGGGTGTCCCTAAACTGTTCGGAGATCTTCCTCCCGAACAGAAGGCCTAACAGTCCTCCTGCGATTATAGCGGCTACATTTACAAAAGTCCCCATCGTCGTCCTCTGTATCTCAGTTCAGCGGGCTCCAGTTGAGCGGAGGGCACAGTTCGATGTATAGCTTGATCAGTTCTTCATCATAAGCCTCCTTGAGCTCGTTCTTTTTGTCTATGACCATCGTATACCTGTGTTCAGCCGTGTATGTCTTCCACTCAGGCAGATACTCGTTGTTCGGGTTTCCGCACTTTATGAAGTTAAGGTATGCGTTGCCTATGGCGTCTGCATTCTGCTTGCCGTATACAGGCTCATTATCAATAGGAGCTTTCTCCGAGTTCCAGAACGCGAACGGGATATCCGCCCCGTGCCATGCAGGCATCCTTCCCTCAGAAGGCATATTAAAAGCAAACAGATAGATATATGTATTATCAAATGCGCTTACCTGAGAGTGGATCTTCGCTGTCTCACAGCTCGGCCGTCTGAAGCCGGCATCAAGATACATAAGGTCCAGAATGTCGTGGTCCGGATATGCCTTCTTGAAAAGCTCTAGCAGTTCGCCGTATCTCTCGCCGAACCTGTCCGCGATCATTGCGAGCTTTTCATCTTCCGTCATTGCGACCTTTTTATCCACCGGGATATGTACCTTGAAATTGAACTCGCTTAAAGTCGTGCCGAGCATCAGATCCTTGTCCTTCGACCATTCGCAGAATCCGTCAGAGATCGGGAAACCTTTGAAATAATCGTTCTTAAGAGGAGCAAGCCCGACATTGACGCCCTGAGGGATCAGGATCTTCTGTGCCGCCCTGTATGCATCGACCAGATCACTGAAAGGAACTTCATAGACCTTGTCGATATTCTCTCTTGTAATCCCGAGATGATCCATCATCGTCTTTGCCAGGAGCCTGGATTCTTCTTCCGTGGTCTCGGGTCCGTCATCAAGGACTCCGCTCATTACGATGCCCCTGGTGAAATAGTCCTTCGCCTCTTCGATCTGGTACATGCTGAGGACCTTACCGCCGCCTCCCGAGTGTCCTGAGATCGTTACATTATCGGGATCCCCGCCGAAAGCCTTGATATTCTCATGGATCCACTTCAGTGCTGCGACGAGATCTGCGATGCCGAGGTTCTTGGAGTTCTCGAACTCGTCGCCGTAGTCTGCCAGATTAAGATGTCCAAGCACATTGAGCCTGTGGTTCATGGATACGAACACCACATCGGCTTTGTTGGCCATGTTGAATCCTTCCATGTTCTCGACTTCCATTATCGAAGAACCTGCGAAGAAACCGCCGCCGTGCATATACACGAAAACAGGTCTGAGTTTTCCGTCATCATGTCTGGGTGCCCAGACATTGAGGAAATAGCAGTCCTCGCTCTCAGCCCAGGGTATATTAAGCCCCATGTTTCTGGCGACCGGCCTGTAGGGATTCATCTGAAGCATGGTCGCGCCGAAAGTCTTAGCCTCCTTTATGCCTTCCCAGCTGTCAGGTTCCTCCGGCATATGGAATCTTTTCGCTTTAGCATAGCGCACTCCCAGGAAATGGTTTACATCTCCAAAGGTATAGCCTCTCAGTTTTCCGTATTTAGTCTGTACTACGGGTTCTACCGGATCATATAGATAAGCCATGTATGAAATCCTCCTGTTATCGTTCTCTTTGATTATACCCCAAGAGCAGTGCGGTTGAGAATCAAAGACGGCAGGAAGCCGGCTTCTGACGCCTTCTTCCTGCCGTGATCGAGTTTGTCCTATCAGGCCTTCTTCTCTTTTTCCTTGAAATAGATGTCGAAGACATATTTATCCTGAGGTGAGCGCGGTCCTGTAGCCATCTGGATGGTATCGAAGAACTGCATAGGATAGGGTTTCTCAGGTGTAACGGGATCCCAGTGAGGCATCGGTGTGCCGTCAGCATCGTTGCCGTTCGGATCTCCTGTCTTGGCGAAGTTGGTCCAGTAGTTGCACATCTTCCTGGCAAGGTCATAATGATGTCCGTCCCAGGGTCTCCAGCATCTTGCAAGAGTCTCGAACTCGAACCACAGGTCGCTGGAATGGAATGATCCTGCATCGTCGCCGGGGATCTCCGGATCGAAGTTGTAGAAGTAAAAGCTTCTTCCGAGTTTTGCAAGCTCAGCCACAAGGATGTCATTGCCGATCGCAACTCTGCTCACTGTTGCCGCAACCTTGGCAGGTCTGGGATCAGCTTTTACTATCTCTTTGAATCCATCAGCATACTCGCCGTAATGCTCATCGATCCATTTCATGACTTCTTCTTCCTTGTCAAAGTCGGGCATCACCGGTGCAACATCTCCGTCAGCTGCGTTCCTGTACTGCGCCATCGGATCGACGGACGGACCCACGGTGAACTCGTCTACTGTGTTGCCTATGATGAACTGTACGTCATGGAACTTGTTAGCAAGCAGCTCATCAGCGAGGTTGCCTTTGTTGTAGACAGGATCTGTCACGTTTCCGATGAACAGTCCGCTCTTGTTATAGGTATCCATGATGAACTGCGCGTCAAGCTTTCTCGCTTCCTCAAGCGTCTTTACGCCGAGCATTTCAAAGAACTTGACTCCCTGAGCTTCCACATCCGCAAAAGTATGCGCGGGGAAAGCTGCTGTCCTGGGAACGTCAGGATTTACCGGGTTGAATGACTCAACTATGCATTTTTGGAAAAGGCCCTCAGACTGTGATGCGCACATATGCGTCAGCACGGAAGCGCCTCCGGCGGACTGTCCGAAGATCGTGATGTTCTCGGGATCGCCTCCGAAATTGGCGATGTTTCTCTTTACCCACGCGATTCCGTAAGCCTGATCCAGGAAGCAGAAGTTCGCAGGAGCGTCGGGCTGTGTAGCTGTCAGTTCCGGATGGCACAGCTGGCCGAACACGTTGAGCCTGTAACCTATCGAGCAGAGGATGACTCCGCGGGACGCGATACGCTCGCCGTCAAACTCCATTTCATGCGGATAACCTTCCATAAGGCCGCCGCCGAAGATCCAGATCATTACCGGAAGCTTGTCATCCTTGGTGTGCGCCGGAGTCCAGATGTTGACTCTCAGGCAGTCCTCTCCCATAGGAACTTCCGGATCCACATGCCACTCCTTGGCATAGAACGCATTGGGATCTCTTCCGGGGATCCGCTGCATGGGGATAGGTCCGAACTCATAGCAGTCTCTTACGCCTTCCCAGTCCTTGGCAGGCTGAGGAGCGCGCCATCTGTTCTCATAACCTGTATCCGCCGCGAAGGGGATTCCCTTGTAGACTGTGATCCTGGCATTGGTGCCGGGGAATCCGCGCACCTCACCGTTCTCAGTCCTTGTCTGTCTCAGATACATTTGCATATCCTCATTTCTTTTATTTTGTCATCCGCGTTTCTGAGCGCGGTCAGGGTTTATTTGACACCGAACTCCTTCAGGTTGATATCGACCATGTACTGCTCGGCAGCATTGAGAGGCTCAGTCTCCATTCTGATATCGTCATAAAGCAGAATACCGTAGGGGCTCTCTTCTGTGTACTTGCTCCAGTAAGGAAGATCTGAACCGTCGGCATCTTTGCCGTTCGGGTCACCGGTCTTTGCGAAGTTTGTCCAGTAGTTACAGATCTTTCTGGCGCAGTCCAGATGATGTCCGTTGAATGGTCTCCAGCACTTCATAAGGGTCTCAAACTGGAACCACAGGTCGCAGGAATGGAAGCATCCGGCGTCATCTCCGGGTATTGACACTCCGAAAGTGTAGTAATAGAAATCAAGTCCGTTCTTTGCGCAGACAGCTGCCATCAGTCTGTTGCCGATACCCATCTGGTGTACGACAGCCGCATCCTTAAGTTCCATGCCGCCGTTCTTTACCTCTTCTCTGAATCCGTCAGCATACTGACAGAACTTTTCATCGACGAATTTTTCCACAGTCGCATCGTCATCAGATGCCGGGGCGATAAGGAACTCATCCTTTGTGTTGCCCACCATGAACTTGACGTCATTCATCCTGTTGCCGATAATGGTATCTTCCATCATTTCGGTAAGGAATACTCCATCCGTCACGGCTCCCCAGAAATAATGGCACTCATTGAACTTGTCCTCGATATACTGGGCATCCAGTGCCCTGGCTTCCTCAAGAGTCTTGACTCCGAGTTTTTCAAAGAACTCGATGCCTTCCTTCTCCTGCTGTTCAAGCGACACCTGAGGCATGCTCATGTTCAGCGGGTATTTTGGTCTCATGCCGCCTATGGATTCGATGATACCTTTCTGGAACAGCCCTTTTGCCTTGGGGGAGCACATCTGGGCCACAACAGAGAATCCGCCTGCAGACTGTCCGAAGATCGTTATGTTCTCCGGATCACCTCCGAAATTGGCTATGTTTCTCTTTACCCAGGCGATGCCGAAGGCCTGATCCTGCAGCGCAAAGTTCGTCGGTCCGTCAGGATTCTCCTTGGTTATCTCCGGATGTGCAAGAAGTCCGAAAGCATTCAGCCTGTAACCTATCGATACCAGGATAACGCCGCGGGACGCGATACGCTCGCCGTCAAATTCCATCTCATACGGGTACCCTTCCTGAAGGCCGCCTCCGAAGATCCACACCATGACGGGAAGCTTGTCATCTACGGTCTTGGCCGGTGTCCAGATGTTTGCCGTGAGGCAGTTTTCTCCTCTCTTGACATCCGGGTCCACGTGCCATTCCTTTGAGTAGAATGCTTCGGGATCTCTTCCGGGGACTCTCTGCATGGAGATCTCTCCGAATTCATAGCATTCCCTTACGCCTTCCCAATCCTCTGCGGGCTGCGGCGGACGCCAGCGGTTTTTGCCGGAGGTATCCGCCCCGAAAGGGATTCCCTTGTACACAGTGATACGGGCATCAGTGGCAACTATACCCCTGACTCTTCCGTTCTCTGTTCTGGTCTCTCTTAACATGGATTTTTCTCCTTATAATAGAACGATTATTTGAGGCCGTATTTTCTGAGGTTCGCATCGACGATAAAGCGGATCCTGGGATCTTCTTCCTTCTCCATCTTGACTTCATCACCAAACAGCATGGCATGGAAACCGTCCTTGTAGGGTACCCACTCAGGCATAGGTGTTCCGTCATCATCCGGTCCGTTGGGATTGCCGGTCTTTGCAAAGTTCGCGAAGTAGTTGCACATCTTCCTGGCAAGATCATAATGATGTCCGTCGAAAGGTCTCCAGCAGTTCATCAGAGTCTCAAACTCAAACCAGAGGTCGCAGGAGTGGAATGCGCCAACATCATCACCCGGGATATATGGATCGAAGACGCTGAAATAGACTTTGCGCCCCTTAAGTGCAAGTATCTCCGCGGTAAGCCTGTTGGAGGCGTTGAACGTGGAGAAATCGGCCGCTCTGACTATATCCTCTCTCTTGTCATTTCCGGCAACATACCTGACGACCTTGAGATAATCATCAGCAAGATCTCCGAAAAGTGTCTTTGCCCAGTCCTCCAGAGGTTCGCGGGCTCCGGCAAAGAACTCATCTCCCGTGGCAGTGACCATAACGTCGACATGGTTCATCTCGTCTTTGATCATGCAGTCTCCGGGATCCTGTGTGCAGAACAGTCCGTCCACCAGAGGATTCATGAATTTGAATGTCTCCTTGCGGTACTGGACCTGTTTGTCATTGATATACTTGGCATCCAGTTTCCTTGCTTCCTCGATACTGTTGACACCGAGATACTCAAGGAAAGTCTGTCCGAACTCTTCACCGAAAGCCAGATCCTTCGTGCCGATCTCAAAATAACCGAGGTTTGGGATCGACATCGCATTCAGACCTGCAGACTGGATAATGGCATGCTGGAACAGTCCTACAGTCATAGGTGAGCAGCACAGATACTGCACTGCGGCTCCGCCTCCGGACTGTCCGAAGATAGTTACGTTCTCCGGGTCACCGCCGAAGTTTACTATATTCCTCTTGATCCATTTCAGGGCTGCTACCATATCAAGAAGGCCAAAATTGCACGGGGCGTCGGGCTGTGCCGCAGTCAGTTCCTTGTGAGCCATGAAAGCAAAAACATTGAGGCGGTATGTGATCGATACCAGTATGACGCCTCTCTTTGCAAAGTGTTCTCCGTCGAACTCCTGCTCATGTCCATAGCCTTCCTGCATTCCGCCGCCGTGTATCCACATCATTACCGGCAGTTTATCCTCTGTGCTCTTGGCAGGTGTCCAGATGTTGAGCTGGAGGCAATCCTCACTCATGGCGATATCCGGATCCACATGCCATTCCTTGGAATAGAACGCATCCGGATCCGCACCCGGCGTGTTCTGCATGGCTATGGGGCCGAACTCATAGCACTCGCGTACGCCTTCCCAGTTCTCGGCAGGCTGAGGAGCGCGCCAGCGGTTCTCTCCGACAGGCGGCGCTGCATAGGGGATTCCCTTGAAGACCGTGACTCTTGCGTTGGTGCCGACAATGCCCCTTACAAGACCGTTCTCGGTTCTGGTTTCTCTGATCATATGTTCCTCCTGTAAATAAAGACTGTCCGCCTATAAGGCGGAAGTCCTCTTTTTTCTTTAGAAACAGGTCGCCTGCTTCCGTGTCCCGAGGCACGGAAGCAGCGACAGTTCAGATATTATCTGTTGATCCTGAGCAGGAACTTCTCCTTTTCGGTGGGTTCCGCTTTGTTCATATAGACTTCATCACCGAAGAAGATGCCGAACTTGTTGTCTGTCGTGAATTTCTCCCAGGTCGGCATCGGAGTTCCGTCGGCATCGTTGCCGTTGGGATCTCCGTTCTTCGCGAAGTTGGTCCAGTAGTTGCACATCTTTCTGGCTACATCGAAATGATGTCCGTCGAAAGGTCTCCAGCACTTCATCAGCGTCTCAAACTCAAACCAGAGGTCGGAACTGTGGAATGCACCTGCATCGTCACCGGGGATCGTGGGTCCGAACACATAATAGTGCAGGTCTCTTCCCTGTTCAGCAAGCATATCGAGAGCTACTCTTGCGCCCCACTCGAAGGATCCGATCGTTACAGCCTTCTTGAGACTCTCTCCGGTCTTTGCAGCCTGTCTTCTGCAGATGTCCAGATATTCATCGGCATACTCGCCGAAGGAATCCCTGACCCACTGCTCTATCTCCGCCTCGTCATCAGATCTGGGTCCGGACGGGAACTCATCTGTGGTGTTGCCTGTCATGAGCGGTACGTTATTGAGCGTTCCGTTCGCGACGGCATCCGGGCCGCTGACCGTAAGGAACTTGCCGTCGATCTGGGGCCAGAACATCATACCGCTTTCGAGACACTTGTCCTCAACGAACTGAGCGTCCAGTTTTCTTGCTTCCGCGATGGTGTCTACGCCGAGGCACTCCTTGAGGAATCTGACTCCCATCTGCTCTGCCTCAGCAAAGCCGACCTGTCTGCGTCTGTTATCAGCAGGATGTTTCAGTGTTGCGCCGCCTGCAGATTCAACTATGGCTTTCTGGTAGTGACCTCTGGACTGAGGAGAAGCCAGATGGTTCCACACGCTGCCGCCGCCTGCAGACTGTCCGAAGATCGTGATGTTCTTGGGATCGCCGCCGAAATTCTCGATATTGCGCTCGACCCATTTGAGTCCGGCCAGCTGATCAAGCATTCCGAAGTTTGTGGGATGTTCAGGATCTTCCGCCGTGAGCTCAGGATGGCAGAGGAATCCGAAAACATTGACACGATACGCAACTGATACCAGTATGACGCCGCGGTGAGCAATGCGCTCTCCGTCAAACTCCATCTCCCAGGCGTAACCTTCCCTGAATCCGCCTCCGAAGAACCACACCATAACAGGTAGCTTGTCTTCAACTGATTTGGCGGGCGTCCAGATATTGAGTCTCAGCCCGTCCTCATTCATGGGGACTTCAGGATCCACGTGCCACTCTTTTGAATAGAATGCATCGGGATTCTTTCCTGGAACCGCCTGCATGGTGATCGGACCGAATTCATAGCATTCTCTCACACCTTCCCAGCTTTTGGGAGGCTGCGGTGCTCTCCAGCGGTTATCTCCGCAGGTTGGAGCAGCAAAAGGAATGCCTTTAAATACTGTGATCCTGGCATCGGTTCCGGGGAAGCCTTTTACCATTCCGTTTTCTGTCTTTGTTACTCTGAGCATTGTTTTTACACTCCGTATTATCTAATAAATTATTACTATTTGTTTACCTCGCAGAGGAACTTCCTCTTGGGCGTGTACTCTCCGTGGACCATATAGATCTCATCTCCGAAGAAGATATTGCACTTGTCATCCTTAGTGAATGCGTCCCAGTGCAGCATCGGTGTCCCGTCGGCGTCATTTCCGTTGGGATCGCCTGTCTTACAGAAATTGGTCCAGTAGTTGCACATCTTCCTCGCAAGATCGTAATAAGGACCGTCGAAGGGTCTCCAGCACTTCATCAGGTTTTCTGTCATAAACCACAGATCACTGGAATGGAATGCTCCGGCATCATCTCCGGGGATGGTCGGTCCGAAATTGTAATAATGGACGTCCTTTCCCTGCTCGGCAAAGCATTCAAGTGCCAGGTGCGTCCCGAGTTCGAATGTTCCGACAGTGCACACTTTCCTCAGAGACTCGCCAGACTCTTCCGCCATCTTTCTGCAGATAGCGAGATACTCATCTGCTTTGTCAGAAAAGTTCTTCCTGGCCCATTCTTCGACAGCTGCTTCGTCATCAGAAGCGGGTCCGTTCATGAACTCATTCGTCGTGTTTCCGATAAGGATCGGCATGTCGGGTATCCTGTTGGCCTTGATGGAGTCCGAATAGCTCTCCACAAGATATTTACCGTCAGTGATCGGCCCGAACATCATTCCGGATTCGAGACACTTCTGCTCTATTTCCCATGCGTCAAGTTTCCTTGCATCAGCGATCGTATCCACACCGAGAACTTCCTTAAGGAACTTCTCTCCGTTCTTCTGAGCCATCTCAAAATTAAAACCGCCGCCGAACATAGAGCCCGGGTAACGGAAACCGCACCCGCCTGCCGACTGGATGATCGCCTTGTGGAATGAACCCTTTGCTTTCGGTGAAGCCAGATGGTTCCAGACACTGCCGCCTCCAGCGGACTGACCGCCGATAGTGACATTGTCAGGATCGCCTCCGAAGAAAGCGATGTTGTTCCTGACCCACTCAAGTCCCGCTCTCTGATCAAGCAGTCCGAAATTGGCCGGATGCTCTGGATCTTCAGCTGTAAGTTCCGGATGACAGAGGAAGCCGAACACATTGACACGGTAAGCAACAGTGACGAAGATCACTCCTCTGTGAGCGATACGCTCTCCGTCGAATTCCATCTCATGAGCATAACCTTCCTTGTATGCACCGCCGAAAAACCATACGAACACCGGCAGCTTCTCATCAGTACTTTTTGCAGGAGTCCAGATATTGAGTCTGAGTCCGTCTTCGCCCATGGGCACTTCAGGGTCCACATGCCATTCTTTTGAATAGAAAGCATTCGGATCTTTTCCGGGTATAGCCTGCATGGTGATCGGTCCGAACTCATAGCAGCGGCGTACGCCCTCCCAGTTCTCTACAGGCTGAGGAGCGCGCCAGCGGTTCTTTCCCGATGTGTCGGCTGCATAGGGGATTCCCTTGTATACAGTGATTCGTGCATCGCTGCCGGGATAACCTTCAACAAGTCCGTTAAGTGTTTTTGTTCTCCTAAGCATTTCTATGCTCCTTTATGCTTTCTGAAGATCAAAGATTGTTCTTCTTGTACGCTTCAAGATTGGCTTTCACGATGAAATCCGTGCAGGCAGGAGTTTCTTCCGGCTGCATCTGAACAGTATCGAAGAACTGGATGCATCTGCGGTTATCGGGAGTATATGCTTTCCATTCAGGCATCGGAGTGCCGTCGGCATCAAGTCCGTTGGGATCTCCGGTCTTCGCAAAGTTGGTCCAGTAGTTGCACATCTTCCTCGCGAGATCGAAGTGATGGCCGTCAAACGGTCTCCAGCACTTCATCAGCGTCTCAAAGCAGAACCACAGATCGGAGCTGTGGAATGAACCTGCATCATCTCCGGGGATCTCCGGATCGAAGCAATACAATCTGATGGATCTGCCCTGCTCATTGAAGACGTCGCCGACTATCCTTGCAGCTGTCTCGTTGAGGTTCGCGCTTCCTGCTGTTCTGCGGTCTTTTCCTGCGGCGACCTCTTTTTCTACAAGAGCTCTGTACTCGGCTTCCTTGTCGCCGAATGTCGCGGCGAACTTGTCGAACGCTTCATCATCGTCGCCTCTCGGTCCAAAGATGAACTCATCTCCTGTCCATCCGAGGAGTATAGGAACTCTGTGGAGCTGATCCTTCATCAGGTATCCTTCTATCTCCTGAGTCAGGAATTTATTGTCAACGACTGAGTTGAATGTTCCGCCGAAGCCGACCTTGGCCCTGTACTCAAGTTCCTTGTCCCTTACGAACTCCGCGGGAAGAGCTCTGGCTTCCGCCAGTGTCTCAACACCGAGGAAATCCCTGAAGAACATCTCGCCCTTCTTCTCTGCTTCTGCAAGATTCTGATTGTGGCGGAAAGTACTTGTGGGATAAACCGAAACAAGGCTTCCGCCTGCAGAAGACATGATTATCGCCTTCTGGAACAGCCCGTCTGTCGTCTCGGAACTCATCTGCGTGAATACGCTGACGCCGCCTGATGACTGTCCGAATATCGTTATATTCTTGGGATCGCCGCCAAAGTTGGCGATGTTGCGGTTTACCCATTCTATTGCAGCCTTCTGATCCAGGAATCCGAAGTTGCACGGATGCTCAGGATCTTCTGCCGTCAGTTCGGGATGTGCGAGGAATCCGAACACATTGAGTCTGTACGCCACTGTGACAAGCACGCAGCCGCGGTGAGCGATACGCTCTCCGTCAAACTCCATCTCAGTGCAGTTTCCTTCCTGAAGTCCGCCGCCGAATATCCATACCATGACGGGAAGTTTCTCGTCAGCGGTCTTTGCAGGCGTCCAGATGTTGACCTGCAGGCTTCCTGCTTCGCCCATCGGGATATCAGGGTCTACGTTCCATTCTTTTGAATAGAACGCTTCAGGATCTTTTCCGGGGACTGCTTGCATGGTGATCGGTCCGAACTGATAACACTCACGCACGCCTTCCCAATTCTTGGCAGGCTGAGGAGCACGCCAGCGGTTCTCTCCGCAGGGATCATCTGCGTAAGGAATGCCCTTAAAGACTGTGATCCTTGCATCGGTTCCGGGGAAGCCCTTTACCATGCCGTTCTCTGTTTTAGTTACTCTAAGCATGAACAAACCTCCGTATGAATAGTTTCTAATTCCTCTGAAAGCATTGCAGGCGCCTTTCCTTTTTAGGAAAGGCGCTCTGCAGATCTGTGATTATTCCGCAGCTGCCTTGACGTTGATATCCACAAGGAATCTGGCTCTCTCATCATAGGAATCCGGATTGAATTCCACAGTGTCAAAGAAGCCGATATTACAGGGCTTTGCCGCATCGTACAGTTTCCACTCAGGCATCGGCGTTCCGTCAGCATCATTGCCGTTGGGATCACCTGTCTTCGCGAAGTTGGTCCAGTAATTGCACATCTTTCTGGACAGGTCATAATGCTTGGCGGTGAAGGGACGCCAGCATCTCATAAGAGTCTCAAACTCGAACCAGAGGTCACTGGAATGGAACGCTCCGGCATTGTCACCGGGCATCTCCGGTCCGAAGACATAATAGTATATAGGACGTCCCTGTTTCGCAAGGATATCTGCGAACACCTGAGCGCCTACCTCGTTCTGGTTAACACTGAGAGCCTTGGACAGCGTCGTTCCTTCCTTTTCAGCCTTCCTGCGGCAGATATCGATATACTCGTCTGCATATTCGCCGAAGTTATCGCGCACCCAGGCAATGGCCTTCTCTTCATCGGCAGGAGCAGGTCTGCCTTCTCCGTTTGTATTGCCGATTATGATCGGTACATCTGCCACATCGCCTTTAAGGACGGTATCGTCGACCTGTTCCGGGACATATATGCCGTCCACAACGCCGCGCCACATCTCTCCGTTTGCAGTCATCTCAAGGAACTTGTCCTCAATGAATTTTGCATCCAGTTTCCTTGCTTCCTCTATTGTTTCTACATTGAGGTAGTCTCTGAGGAATCTGACACCGTCAGCCTCCGCCTTCTCAAGAGTGCGGTAGTGACGCATAGCCCTGTTGCTGGGATATGAGACTGCTACTCCACCGGCTGATTCCACTATCGCACGCTTGAAAGATCCGCGCGCGACGGGAGAGCAGAGGTGCGCCAGCGTGCTGCCGCCGCCTGCAGACTGACCGAAAATAGTGATGTTGTCGGGATCACCGCCGAAGTTTGCGATGTTCCTTCTTACCCAATCGATTCCTGCCTTCTGGTCAAGGAATCCGAAGTTTGCAAAAGCGTCCGGCTGATCCCTGGTAAGATCAGGGTGACACATAAAGCCGAAGCAGTTCAGACGGTATGCAATCGACACAAGGATGACACCTCTGTGAGCGATGCGTTCACCGTCAAATTCCATCTCCCATGCATAGCCCTCTCTGAGAGCTCCGCCGAAGATCCAGATCATGACAGGAAGCTTTTCGTCAGCGCTCTTGGCAGGTGTCCAGATGTTCAGTGCGAGGCTGTCCTCACCCATTGGGACCTCCGGATCCACATGCCACTCTTTTGAGTAAAAGGCGTTCTGATCAAGTCCGGGCGTTTTCTGCATCGTTATAGGAGCAAACTCGTAGCAGTCGCGCACGCCTTCCCAGTTTTTTGCAGGCTGAGGAGCGCGCCAGCGGTTCTCCCCCGATGTATCGTCCGCAAACGGAATGCCCTTGAAGACAGTTATCCTTGCGTCGGTTCCGGGAAATCCGCGCACCATCCCGTTTTCTGTTTTTGTAACACGAAGCATCTTATATCTCCTTATTGAAGAACGATTTAGGAAATGCGGTCACTCTTCTACTGAGAATACCATCTCATACAGATACGTGTATTTCTTACCGGGCTCGACAAGGATCTGACTGATATCAGTATTAGCGGAGTTGGGCATTGCGTGAGGCTCAACGCTGAATCCGCCCCAGTCCTCATAAATGGCGCCGTTCTTACCTTTGCTCATGAAAGGATGTCCCATATGGTTTCCCGTATAGAGCATCATGCACGGCGCAGTGGAATTGAGTGTCATGGTGATTCCGGAAAGGTCTCCCGTGAGCACGCAGCAGGGCTTGTTCTCTCTCAGGACGAAGTTGACATCATATCCGTGATTTGCCTGGATCATGGGATCGTCGGCATTTATCCTCTCTCCGATCGTGTGGGGCTCTCTGAAATCGTAAGGAGTTCCTTCGACAGGAAGATTCTTTACGGGGATAGCCTGCTCGTCATTGACGGTGTATTCATCAGCATTGATCATCAGCTTGTGGTTGAGAACATTACCGTTTCCCTGACCGTTAAGGTTGAATGCGCTGTGGTTGGTGAGGTTGCATACGGAGCCAGACTCACTGTAATACTCTGTCTCCTGTCTGAGGATGCTGTTTTCAAAGGTAACAGTCATCTTAAGGGTGAGATCTCCGGGATAATTCTCTTCTCCGTCCTTGCTGACATAAGTGAATACTACAGAGTCTCCGACTATCTCTCCATCCCAGTAGCGGTTCTGGAAACCGCCTCTGCCGCCGTGGATATGTCCGCCCGCTCTGTCATTCTTCTCGAGCTGGATCTCTTTCCCGTTGAAAATAAACTTTCCGTCACGGATACGGTTCGCGACACGTCCTACTGTAGCGCCTGCAAGGCCTTTCATCTTGATCTTTGTCTCATAGTTCTCCATACCGCACATAACGTCGGTAAGCACGCCGTTCTTGTCCTTGATGCAAAGTTCAAGAATGGCGCACCCTATATTCATAACAGCTGCAAGCTGACCTTTTTCATCTTCAAGTACATATCTGAACACTTCTCTGCCATCGTCAAAAGTGCCGATGACTTCTTTAGATACCTTAGTAGCCATTGATGCCCTCCAAAGTTTTTCTTATTACACAGGCTACAGGGCAAAGACCCTGTAGCCTGTTCCGAGTATTATACTCTGTTTCCGCTAAACGGTGTCAAAGGTCTTAGCTGAGAGCGCCTGCCTGGGCACGGCCGATCTCATCTTCACTGTACTCGCCGTTCTCATCACGTGTGAATTCTGCGCAAAGCTCACCTTCATACATGACAAGGATCCTGTCGCACATACCCATGAGCTCGTTCATTTCGGAAGAAACCATGACGATGCTGATTCCCTGTGTGGTCAGGTCGTTCATGATCTTGTAGATCTCCATCTTGGCGTTAACGTCGATTCCGCGGGTGGGCTCGTCAAGGATAAGAACGTCAGGGTTCTTAGCCAGCCACTTCGCGAGAATGATCTTCTGCTGGTTACCACCGGAGAAGTATACCGCCAGTCTGTCGGGATCCTTGGGCTGAACAGTCATCTTGTCCATTGTTTCCTTGATGAACTGTTTCTGAGCCTTGAGGTCAACGATGCCGTGCTTGCTGAACTTATCGAAGTTCGGAAGGCTTATGTTCTGAGCGACGTTCATGCCAAGGACAAGTCCTTCAGCCTTTCTGTCTTCAGGAAGCATCGCAAGGCCTTTGTTGATCCAGTTGAAGGGACTGGGGTTGGTCATCTGCTCACCGTTGATGTAGAACTCACCGGTCTCATAAGGATACTCGCCGAGGATCGCCTTCATCGTCTCGGTTCTGCCGGCACCGACGAGTCCGGAGAATCCGAGGATCTCGCCCTTGTGGAGCTGGAAGTTGATGTTCTTGAATGTTCCCGCAGCGTTTGTAAGGTTCTTTACTTCAAACACAACGGTGTCAGGATCGACTGTGTCATAACGATCAGGATAGTAAGCTTCAAGCTTACGGCCGATCATCATTGCGACGAGGTCGTCCTTGTTGAGGTTGCCCTCGTTGACGACTGTTCCGGTGACCTTGCCGTCCTTCAGAGCAGTAACTCTGTCGGCAAGCTCAAGAACCTCGTCCAGTCTGTGAGAGATGTAGATGATACCGATTCCACGCTCTCTCAGTTTCTTGATAACATCAAACAGGTTTCTTGTCTCTCTCTCAGTAAGAACAGCTGTCGGCTCGTCGAAGACCATGATCTTTGAGTCGTGTGACAGAGCCTTGCCGATCTCGACCATCTGCTGCTGTGAAGTCCTGTAGGTCCACATCATAACAGATGAGTCAGGATTCCTGAATCCGATGTCTGTGAGTATCGCGTTTGCCTTTTCCTGCATGCTCTTGCGATCGAGGATGAATTTACCCTTGCCCTTTGTATCCTCACGGGCGAGGTAAATGTTCTCGGCAACGGACAGGCTGGGAACAAGGTTGAATTCCTGATAGATGATACCGATTCCCTCTTCAACGGATTCCAGAGGGTCATTGATGTTGACCTTTTCGCCGTTGATGAAGATATCTCCTTCTTCAGGGATGTTAACACCGCCGAGGCACTTGATTAGAGTGCTCTTACCTGCGCCGTTCTCACCGATAAGGCAATGGATCTCACCGGCCTTGAGGTCAAAAGAGACATGATCCAGCGCCTGGACACCAGGGAACGCCTTGGACAGGTCTTTTACCTCGAGCAACATGTTATTATCCATTTTTATCTCCGTTCTTATATATACTCAAGTGATTAGCGTGTGATCTTCTGTGTGAGACTATCAAGTCCGCAAACTGCGATCAGAACGACACCGATAACTGCTGTCTGCCAGTACATGTTGACCTGCAGAAGAACCATTGATGTCTTGATGAACTGCATCAGAACGCATCCGAGGAGTGTTCCGATGACGGATCCGTTACCACCTGACATGCTTGTACCACCGACAACGGTAGCAGCAACAGCGTCCATGGAAACGTTGCCGGCGCCGGCAACAGAACCGGAGTTAAGACGGGCGACCATCATGATTGCGGAATAACCAGCGAAGATACCGCAGATAACATAGGTGATGACCCTGAGTTTGCTTGTGTCAAGACCGGAAAGTCTTGCAGCGGTCTCGTTGCCGCCCAGAGCCTTGATGTGGTTTCCGAGAACGGTCCTGTCAAGGATGAACCAACCGACAACAGCTGCGACAGGGACGAAGAAGAACAGATAGGGGGTGCCGAAGAGTGCCTCAACGCCGCCGACACCGATCTTGTGAATGATTGCGTTGTTATCGATCGTTACAGGATAACCTTTTGTGATAACCTGGTCGATACCTCTGATGATGTACTGGGTACCAAGGGTGATAATGAAGGCGGGCAGTCTCAGCTTGGTGAGGAGAACGCCGTTCAGAAGTCCGAGGCAAGCTCCGATTATCATTGCAAGGATCCAGGAAACGATTGTGCCCCACACGGTGTTGCCGATGAGGACTCCGTCACCAACGGTGAAAGCCTTGATGAACATAGCCATAAGAATACCGGACATGTTCATGATCTCGCCGATGGAGAGGTCGATGTTTGCGGATGCAACAATGAAGGTCTGGCCCATTGATGCAACGCATCCGATAGCGCACTGCTTGATGAAGCTGATCAGGTTCTCCTTCGTTGTGAAGGCAGGTGTCGCAATTGACATGATGATCGAAAGGATGATCAGAACGATGATCAGGGACGCCTCACGAGAATGCCAAATCTGCATGAGAATGTCTTTGAAGGTTTTCTTTTCTTCCACTTTTTGTACACTCCTTACTTTAGCGCTCCGCTTTATATAGCGGAGAACCGTTTTAAAAAATGTCTGACCGGAACCTCCCGGTCTGGAAAAAGATGCTTCCGCTCTTTTCCGGATAATGCCTCTTCTTCAGTGTTTGCTGAAAACAAAGGCGCTTGGGTGAAGTAGCGGATCGATCCGGCATGTAAACTGCGGGTAATGTCGTCAGAGAAGTCGTAACATGGCTCATATTGGTCTCTGCGTCGAACCAGTTCTCCTTTTCGTAACAACAAAATGCCCATTTGACTTCCTGGGACCGACAAGCTGACATGACATCATCATGACCTTAGACCCGGAACTCCGGTCATCCGGATCATGACTTATCAGATCAGTCATGCGAGTCCGGGAAGTCCCGTCCATCTTGCTGCCTGTTAACAACAAAGCAGTAACGCTCACTTGTCGGACAATCTGTTCACGGTGTTTGCCGTTCACAGACTGGATACCACGTGATGGTTCCTTTCTGGATTACCGCAACAGCGATAGTGTTTCCGATGCGGAAACCATCATAATCCATGGAAGATGCAGTTTTCAAATAGCAAAGATCAGTTCAACTGTACCGTCCCGGTTCCTCCGAATCGCCCTGCAGGTTTCTGCCTTTGCTTGGTCTCGGCAGAACCTGCGGACGTATTGATAAACCGGGAAGATCACCACCTGCTGCGTTATCCGGCGCAGCCGCAGATCCCTTTCGCGATCTGCCTGTTTCTGAATTGAAAGAACCTTTTTCGATTTGTCTTTCACAGACTACAGCTTGCGCTGCAGACCACTTATAATACCCGCTTTAGGCTCCGCCTCTTCAGTGTATCTGTCAGCAGTCTTATAAGCATCAACTGTTAACATGAATCCTGAATCAGCGATCTCACCCTCAGTCGTCTGCCCTCTATCCGGAAGAACCGGAACAGACTGCCATCGGGAGAAACTCACCTCTGTACGGGATTGGTCCATTTTTCATTCTCTCAGAAAACGAGAGAAATACTGCCCAGTTATTTGAGTTTCCATGCAAGATCTGCAAAGAACAGATCCTTCTCGAACTCTTCGGGCTTGGAATCGGCTTTGATGTGGACGAATTCGATATCCATCATCCTTGCAAGATCCTGAAGCATCTCAGGCGTTGCATCATAGGACAGTACGCTGTGGTGGGCGCCGCCGGCCATGAGCCACATCTTGAGGCCTTCGTTGAGACTGGGCTTGCCTTCCCACATCACTCTGGCGACAGGAAGATTCGGCATCTCATAGATCGGCTTAACGCAGTGGATGTCCTGGACCAGCATGCGGAACCTTTCACCCATATCGATGAGGGTCACTACAAGAGCGTTGCCTTCGTGGCCTTCGAAAACGAGTCTTGCAGGATCTTCACGATCTCCGATACCGAGAGGATGCACCTCAATACGCGGCTTTTCAGCAGCGATCGACGGACACACCTCGAGCATGTGAGCTCCGAGAGCATACTCTGCTTTGGGATCGAGATGGTATGTATAGTCCTCCATGAAAGAGGTACCGCCGTTCATACCCTCGGTCATCTTTTTAACGATCGCAACAAGTGCGGAAAGCTTCCAGTCACCTTCTGCTCCGTATCCGTATCCCTGTGCCATAAGATGCTGGCTGGCGATTCCGGGGAGCTGTCTCATTCCGACCAGGTCCTGGAAAGTGTTGACGAAAGCGTTTGCACCTTCTTCCGTCATCATCTTCTTCATCGCTATCTCTTCGCGAGCCTGATAGCGGATCGTTTCCATATCATCGGTCGCAAGCTCATAGGTATCTGTATAGACCTTCATGAGCTCATCGATCTCTGAATCGGTGACCTTGTTCATCTCATCCACAAGTTTGCCGACCGGCCATGTATTGACCTGCCATCCGAACTTGATCTGAGCCTCGACTTTGTCGCCTTCGGTGACAGCGACCTCGCGCATATTGTCTCCGAATCTCATTACTCTGAGGTTGCGGCTGAAGTCATAGGCAACAGCCGCGCGCATCCAGGTCCCGATCTCATCAAGGACGGGCTGATCTTCCCAGAATCCGGTAACGATTTTCTGCTGAAGTCTCATCCGCGCGATGATGTATCCGTGCTCTCTGTCTCCATGAGCCGCCTGATTCAGGTTCATGAAGTCCATGTCGATCTCTTTATCGGGGATATAACGGTTATACTGGGTCGCAAAGTGAAGAAGGGGTTTCTGAAGAAGCCTGAAGGCTTCTATCCACATCTTTGACGGGCTGAACGTATGGCACCATGTAATGACGCCGCAGCAGTCATCATCGAAGTTAGCTTCCTTTGCATACTGAGTCGCCTCGTCCCAGGTCTTTACGATGCCTTTGAACCTGAGTTCATAGGGCAGGGACTTGGACATCTTCTCAGCCATTTCCTGCGCTCTCGAGGCGACTGTCTCAAGGACCTCGTCTCCATACAGGAACTGGCTTCCGACTACGAACCAGAAATTCTTTTTATTTCCCATTATTACACTCCGGTATCAGTTACTTAGTTCAGCACTTCAGCAGCAAGCTTTTCAGCAGGCAGCAGTTCTGTGTACTTCTCGATGTATTTTCTGAATCCCTCTACATCCTGAGGATCCGGATCCACCGATTTCACGCTGGAAGCCGCAAACACCTTGCCGTTGAGGAAACTGTCAAGGGATTCGCCCTCTTCCTTGCGGACCATATACTCTGCAAGGATCGCCATTCCCCAGGGTCCGCCTTCTCCGGCTGTGCTCATCAGGGAGATCGGTACGTTGAGGGCTCCGGAGATAAGCCTCTGACCCGCATTGGTCGTCTTGAAGAGTCCGCCATGGCCGAACATCTTGTCGATCTTGACCCCTTCGTCATCCAGTATCCTCATTCCGACACAGAGTGTGGAGAAGGAAGCATAGATGAGAGACCTGCATACATTAGCTACGCTGAAGTCGGAATCAACTCTTCTGAACAGTGCGGGAACGCCCTTGTCGGCTCCTACTACCGGTTCTCCTGAGAAGTAGTTGAAGAAGAACAGTCCGCCTGCATCCTTTTCGCCTTCGAGTGATGAGCTGAAGACCACATTGTACAGGTCGTTCATGGATACGTTGAGTCCGAGCTTGTCTGTCAGTTCCTTGAACAGTCTTATCCACTCGTCAGTCTCTGTGGAACATGTATTGCAGTGGACCATTGCCACCGGCTTTCCGTCAGGAGTGGTGACCATATCGATCTCGGGATGGACCTTCTTGAGCGGCCCCTCCAGAACTGTCATCGCGAAGATGGAAGTTCCGGCAGAGATGTTTCCTGTTCTGGCAGCAACACTGTTCGTCGCGACCATTCCGGTGCCTGCATCTCCTTCCGGCGGGCAGAACGGCACACCGGCCGTGATATCTCCGTCGGGGTCAAGCAGCTGCGCGCCTTCCTGTGTCAGATAACCGGCATTGTCTCCGGCTGTAAGGATCTTCGGGAATATATCGGCTATCGTGTACGGAAGTCCGTTATCGGCAAGAAGATCATTGAACTTCTTTTCCATTTTCGCGTCGAACTTCATCGTAGAGGAATCTATCGGGAACATTCCCGATGCATCGCCCAGTCCGAGGACCTTCTTTCCGGTAAGCTTCCAATGTACGTATCCTGCCGGCGTGGTCATGAACTTGATCTCATCCAGGCGCTCTTCCTTATTCAGGATAGCCTGATACAGATGTGACACGCTCCATCTCTGAGGAATATTGAAATTGAATAGTTTGGTCAACTCATCCGCTGCGGGACCGGTTGTCGTGTTTCTCCAGGTCCTGAAAGGAGCAATCAGTTCATCGTTACCGTCAAACGCGAGATAGCCATGCATCATGGCCGACACGCCGATGGACGTGATGCTCTTGAGGTCGTAACCATACTGCTCCTTGAAGTCTCTCTTAAGATCGCGGAAAGCATCCTGCATTCCGTTCCAGAAGTCATCAAGATGATATGTCCAGTAACCGCCCTCGAAACGGTTCTCCCATTCGTGGGATCCGCTTGCGACCGGTTCCTGATTGTCGTCGATCAATACAGCCTTGATACGGGTCGATCCGAACTCGACACCCATATACAGCCTTTCAAATGACTTATACGTAGCAATTCACCCCGTTTTCCAGTACAAATTATTTGTATTTATTTATCTCTTAAAATAAAATTACAGCCGAAAAAAAACGCTTTCGACCTGCTCAAATCATAGCAACTTGACTGTCATAATGCAACGAAAAATGAACGCGGAAGTCATAATTTCGTCTATTTCCACAATACTACAAAAGTTGTATTGTGGAAAGCGTCATCATACTTTCGAAGATGATTTCATCCTGTGGTGATATATCACTAGTTGTATTTATTTTCTCTGCAAACAGTGCTTGTTTTTGATAACAAATAAAGATAATATGTATCTAATTTGACTTTATTAGTACTGAATCGGAGTGATCAAATGGCCAGAAATCCCAAGTATATGCAGGTAGCACAGGACCTCAAGGAAAAGCTCGCAACCTACTCCTACAACCAGAAACTGCCAACTGAGGCAGAACTGGTCAGGATGTATGATGTCAGCAGGCAGACAATCCGTGTCTGCCTGGATATCCTCAGGGAGGAAAACATCATCAGGAGCCTTCAGGGAAGCGGCTCTTACTATATAGGCAAACAGTCTGTCCATGAAAGCACGATGAGAGTCGGTGTCATCACCACATACATCAGTGACTATATTTTCCCTTCTATCCTGCGCGGCATTGAAGAAACACTGACATCAAACTCTTACTCCCTGATGCTTAACGCCACAAACAACAGCGTTTCCACTGAAAGTCAGATACTTCTTGCTCTGAATGATAAGTCCATAGACGGTCTTATCGTTGAAGGAACAAAGACAGCCCTTCCGAATCCGAATTCCTCTTTTTATTACAAGCTTGCCAGCATGAATATCCCTGTTGTATTCATACATGGATACTATAACAATCTTAAGCATGACAACATCATTCACGTCGTGACGGATGACTACCGCGGAGGGTGCATCGTGACCGAGCGTCTCGCTGATCTCGGACACGTATCGATAGGCAGCCTCTTCAAGAGCGATGATATCCAGGGCATCAACAGATATTCCGGTTATATAGAAACTCTTGCCAACCGGGGCATCAGCATAGACGACAACAATGTAATGTGGTTCACTACAGAATCAAGGAATACGATAATAAACGAATCAAATACCAATCTGATCAAGATGATCAACAGCTGCACCGCCATCGTCTGCTATAACGACGACATCGCTGTAGAGCTTGCCGGCATTCTTGCCAGTGTTCCGAATACCGTTAAAGCCATCTGCAGTTTTGACAACTGCCTCAGACCGAACCTCCAGAACATAGACTTCTTCTCACTCGAGCACCCGAAGGGAGAACTTGGAGACACTGCTGTCAGAAAGCTGATGAATATGATAAACGGATCCAGGGAACAGTCTGTCGCGCTTGACTGGAAGCAGCTGGTTCATTTATCCTGATCTGTCGAAATAATTCCGGATGATCACTAAAGGCTGTTACACGGCCTTTTTTGTTTTCCTTATTTACATTGTTTTATACTATTAACATCACATAAATCATTTTCAATGAAAGGACCGAACAGCCATGAGTATGATGCGAATCAATTACCGCAGCGAGATCCTCGGACGTTATGTAGATGTAACTGTCGTTTATCCGACCGACAGGCTCACAATACATGAAGCCGGTGACAGAGTAGTTGCCAATCCGGCAGACGTAAAAAAACTGTCGCCCTATGTGCCGGGGATGAAGTTCCAGACGATATATCTAATGCACGGCGGCGGTGACGATGACACACTGACCTACCGCTATACGAACGCAGAGCGCTTCGCGCAGGATCACTATGTTATGCTCGTAACCCCCAACATCGTTCACAGTTACGGTATAGACACAGCATACGGCGTCAAATACCAGAGCTTCCTCGCTGAAGAGCTCCCGCTGGTTATCCAGACACTGTTTGCCTCCTCTCCGAAACGTGAGGACAACTTTATCATGGGTTATGCTATGGGAGGAAACGTCGCTCTCGGTACAGCACTTCTGCATCCCGAGCTCTTCCAGACATGTGTCGATATGTCAGGCGGCATCGGAATGACGCTTGACACGGAAGCCCTGAAAAAAGAGCTTGATTCCGCTCACTTCAGAAACGGTCTGTACAGAACTACTTTCGGTGCTCCGGAGGACCAGGACACTGCAGCCCACAATCTGTATAATGCCGTAAAAAAGAACATAGCCGAAGGGAAGCAGCTCACTGACCTTCACATAGTCTGCGGAAGCAACGAGTTCATCATAAAACGCGTAGAAAACGATGTCAGAATACTCGGCGAGCTGGGATATCCTGTCAACTACATCGTGGCAGAAGGATATGATCACAGTTTCCCGCTGTGGGAAGACTATATCCCGTATGCAATGGATAACCTTCTTCCCCTTAAGAATGCCCCGATCTATCCGGAATGATCTGTTATCCGCATCCGGATCCTTATACGTAAAAGAGGGAGTTCTCCGCACTTGCGGAAAACTCCCTCTTTAATATGTATGTATTATCTGCGGATCAGTTGATCTTTACCTTTTCCCAGAGAGTATTGATATAATCAAGCATTTCCACGGGAAGATTCCTGTAAGCGTACTTGTTGTACTGTTCTGCGAAGTTGTCGATAGGAGGATATAGGATATCTATCGTCTCTTCTCCGAGATCTTCCAGATACTCTTCGTCCGTATAAACGACTTCATATGGAGATGCATAGTATGTATACTCTGCATTCGCAACTGCAGCGTCCCTGGACATCATGAAGTTAATGAAGCACTCAGCGAGTTCCTTGTTCTCGGAGCCCTTGAGTATTACCATCGCATCAACATAATAGTTCGTCGGTTCAGGATAATAGAAACGAAGATCAACGTTTTCGCTCTGTGCATCAAGCATAGTGAAATAGTCGCCTGCGTAGTAGGATCCGACTTTCGCCTCACCTGTCTCCATGAGATTGTAGATCTCATCCATGACGAGACTGTAGACAAGGGGATACTGCGCCTTGAGTTCCTCTGCAGCTCTGTCCCATTCAGCTTTGTCTGTGGTGTTTACATCAATGCCGAGCTTATACATAGCGGTGCCGAAAGCATCTCTGGGGTTGTTGTACTGCAGTATGCCGCCTGAGTATTTGGGATTCCAGAGGATGTCCCATCCATTGGCATCAGATTCATCCACCTGATTGGCATCATAGATAACACCGACAATACCGTAGGTATAGGGAACAGAATACTCGTTTGTGGGATCGTAGTAAAGGCCTTTGAACGAATCATTCAATGTTGAATAGTTAGGTATATTTGAGAAATCGATCTTCTCAAGCATTCCTTCACTGATCATCCTGGCGATCATATAGTCAGAAGGGATCGCGATATCATAACTTACTGCGCCTGCAGAGATCTTGGAATACATATCCTCATTGGAGTTGAAAGTATCATAAATGACACGGACTTTCTTTCCATACTCTTTCTGATACCATTTTTCGAACTCTTTGACTGTGTAGTAACTTCCTTCCGCACCTTCGGAAATGTACTCGCCCCAGTTATACACCTTGAGCGTGAGCGTCTCTCCGCCGCAGGACGAAAGCATGATGCACATCATGGCGCAGAGCAAAATGACCGATAATACCTTTTTCATGTTTTATTTGCCTTTCTCTGTTCTTTTCTGTTTCTTCTCTTTTCACTCGCGTCTTCATCAGTAAGATTGCTGATAAGGAGCAGTGTCAGTATTACAAAGAAGATAATGGTCGCTAAAGCATACATCTTCGGTGTAACAGTTTTCTTCGTCATGTTATAGATCCTGACCGGCAGGGTCTGGAATCCGGCGCCGGATGTGAAATAACTGATGACGAAGTCATCAAGACTCATGGTGAAGGCCATGATCGCGCCTGTAATGATGCCGGGCATGATCTCCGGTATCGTGACTTTGAAAAATGCTCTCGTTGGAGTACATCCGAGATCCTGGGCAGCTTCGGGAATACTGGAGTCCATCTGCCTCAATTTCGGAAGGACCTGCAGGATCACATAAGGCAGACAGAATGTCACATGTGAGATCAGGATAGTGGTGAAACTCAGAGAGTCAGCCTTCCCGAACAATCTGCCAAAGAACACGAACATCAGCATCAGAGAGATACCTGTGATTATATCGGGGTTGGTCATAGGTATATCAGTGACCATATTGATAGTATTCTTGATCCACTTGTTCCTCAGTCTGTTGATGCCAACTGCTGCAGCGGTGCCCATAACCGTGCTTATCCCTGTGGCTGCAAGAGCAAGAATAAGGGTGTTGCGGACGCTTTCCAGCGTAGAAGAGTCGATCATGAGTTCTTTGTACCATCTGAATGAGAATCCGGAAAAGACTGAAAGACTCTTTGCATCATTGAATGAAAAGACGACCAGTATGGCTATCGGCGCGAAAAGAAAAATGAAGATTATCGCGGTGAATACTTTGGAAGCTGCTTTCATTCCGTGTCACCTCCATAAGCCATACCGTTTGTGAATTTCTTGATAAGTGCCATCATTATTATCAGGATGACCATCAGTATAAAGGCCATTGCAGCCGCAAAATGCAGGTTGTTCGCCACATACTGCCCTTCTATCGCGTCGCCTATCAGGAAGAACTTACCGTTTCCGAGTTTCTGTGAGATATAGAATGTGCTTACAGAAGGAATAAGGACCATGTTAATGCCGCTGAGGACGCCGGGCATGCTCAGAGGGAATATGACACGCCTGAACACGCCGTAGCTGTTGCAGCCCAGATCTCTGGCAGCTTCTATGAGCTTAAGATCCATCTTGGCCATGACCGAATAGATGGGAAGGATCATATATGGAAGATAGTCATAGACCATGCCGATGACTACAGCGCTCTCCGTTCCGATGATGTGCACTTTCCCGAGCCCTACTTTTGCAAGGAACCCATTGAGGATCCCTGTATCCTGCAGGATAGTCATCCAGGCATATGTCCTGATCAGGAAGTTCATCCACATCGGTATCATGATCAGAGTCATCATGATCTTCTGTTTCCTGCTGTCTGCTCTGGACATGATGTATGCCATAGGGTATCCCGCAAGCAGGCAGATCACTGTGCTTATAAATGCCAGCTTAAGGCTTCTCCAGAAGATAAGCAGATAAGTCCTGACTTCAGAATCGCCTGATTGGCTGGTAGCTGTAAAGAATCTTGTAATGTTATCAAAAGTAAACGAAAACGAGTTGTCCGTGAAAGCGTAGTATGCCACGAAGCCCAGAGGAACGACGATGAACACGAACGCCCACACAGTATAGGGACCGAGAAGTCCCCAGACCGGCTTGCCGTTTTTCTTCATTACTCCTCCTCCGTCCCTTCAACCTCGGAGATATCCAGCTCGCCTGATTCTATCTCTGTCAGTTCTTCCACTTCGTCAGAGTAGGTTGAGTAGTCGCCGTAGAGACCGGAGTACTCGCTCTTTTTCATTATCTGTATCGCATCAGGGTCGATTGCAAGTCCGATGTTTTCATTCTCATCCACGAAATCCGTGGTCTGGATCATCCACTTGAACCCGTTTACGTCGACGATGATCTCATAATGAACGCCCATAAAGGTCACTGATGTGACAGTTCCTTTCAGCATTCCGTCTTCAGGCTTCACGATATCAACATCCTCAGGTCTTATTACAACGTCGACCGGTTCGTTGGTCCCGAATCCGGAGTCGACGCACTCGAAGATCTGATCGGCAAACTTTACCTTATAGTCTTTCAGCATCACTCCGTCCAGGATATTGCTTTCTCCGATGAAATCGGCGACAAAGGCATTGACCGGTTCATTGTAGACATCTATAGGAGTTCCGATCTGCTGTATCTTTCCTTCGCTCATTACGACGACTGTGTCAGACATCGTAAGCGCTTCTTCCTGGTCGTGAGTAACGAAGATAAATGTGATACCGGTAGCTTTCTGGATCTTCTTAAGTTCCTGCTGCATATCCTTGCGCAGTTTGAGGTCAAGGGCTCCGAGAGGCTCGTCAAGAAGCAGCACCTTCGGCTGAGCGATAAGCGCTCTGGCTATCGCTACTCTTTGCTGCTGACCGCCTGAAAGGCTTGTAACATCTCTCTTGGAAAAGTTTGAGAGCATCACCAGAGACAGCATCTCGTGGACCTTCTCTTCTATCTCGTCTTTGGGGACTTTTCTTTCTCTGAGTGCGAATGCGACGTTCTCAAATACATTCAGATGGGGAAACAGTGCATACTTCTGGAACACTGTGTTTACATTTCTCTTATGTGCGGGCACATCATTGATGCGCTCTCCCATAAAAATGACATCGCCTTCATCAGGCTGTTCAAACCCGCCGATAAGCCGCAGTGTTGTAGTCTTTCCGCATCCGGAAGGGCCGAGAAGAGTTAGGAACTCATTATCGTAGATATCAAGATTGATATCATTGAGCACTTTGACTCCATCATATGATTTGCTGATGTTTTTAAGCTCGATGATCTTATTCATGTCAGCCCCCAAAGCTTTTTATTTATATAGTAATTAATAAATACAGGTGATATGGCTTTCAGCGCATATCACCTGTGAGTTATCCGTATCATGTACGCCCCTGCGGACGGAGGGAATACTGTAAATACTTTGGTTCAAGAGTCCTGCAGCAAAGATGACTTTACTACTCTTATTGACCATTTCACAAGTTTTATGCCCTGTCAGGCACCGGTTATAAAGTAACCAACTCTGAAACTGAGCTTTTAACTCAATCAATAAGGCAACAAAGGTTGCCGGCCGCGATCGCGGCTTTCCAATCGGCATTCGACCCGGCTGTCCGTATGGCCTTGGCTTATCCTGAAAGGATAGGCGGTCAAACAATCCTGCTTCGGAAAATGCCTTTTTCAAGGCATATAGACTCTTCCCAAGTAGTTATTATATTCTACTCTCCCGCATCAGACGGTGTCAATGACACAGCATCATAAATACTGTTATTTTGTACAAATATTTTTCCAATAATTCTCAAAATAGACAAAACAGCTGTTTCCTTCTCTGTTTCGGTTTTCTGCAGACCCGCCGCTGTTGTTCCGTGCTTCTGATTATTTCTGTGCAATGATTATATGATATTGGGCGGTGATCCTTCCGTCGTTTTGCACAACTGCATCCAACAGGTGAAGTAGTTTTGACGAAAGCGCATTCTCCGTATACATCTCAACATCCCACGGGATTATAATCTATAAAAATGAAACAAAGGAGGCAATAAATGGCCACTCTTCAGATGAACATATTATCCATGAAGCTTGGTATGCAGAGCAACTTTACTGTGATCCTGCCAAGTTTCAGGCCCGGTGTGGATGCCGGCAAGGATCTGAGCGAGCTCTACCCCAGAGATGTGAGATTCAAGACTCTCTGGCTGCTTCCCTCGGAATACGGCGATGACATCGAGGAACTCCGCTATACCTCCATTCAGCGGTATGCTGATGAGACAGGGATCGCAGTCGTTATGCCCGCCCCTCTTAACAGGATGTATTCGAATGATCCTACTAACCAGAAATTCATCGATTACATCACAGAAGAGCTATGGAGCCTGTGTCACGGCACTTTTGCTCTCTCGTACGCCAGGGAAGACAATTACATCGGAGGTTTCTCTCTTGGTGCATACGGAGCGATCAAGGCAGCGTTCCGCAATCCCGACAAATACAGCAAGGTCTTTATGGTCGGCGGCGTGTTCGAAAAGGGGATCAAGGATGGTTATTTCAAGGATATAAACGCCCGGATCGCCGAACAGGGCCTTATACCTCACCTGCCGCTGGACGATGCACTTCCCGGAGACGAGGAGATCCCGGTCCCGGAAGGAAGCAACCTTCCGAAAGTCGCTGTCTATTTCGCTTCAGAAGATGAGCTCTCGGATTATGCCAGACGCGCTGTGGAAAATCTCAGGTCTGCAGGATTCGATGTCGAGTGCAAGGAGTATCCCGGCAAAGACACCTGGGATTTCCGCGATGACGCCCTGAGAGCCGCAGTGACAGAATTCATAGTCAAATAAGGAGGGATCGATCATGCCAGTAATGAGACTTAACTTTATATCAAAGGAACTCGGTATGGCGACGAATGTCACGGCTATCATGCCTGGCTTCGACCAGAATTTCGATGTTGGCAGATCGGTGAGTGAGATCTACGAGCCCGATCGCAAATTCCCGGTGCTCTGGCTCCTTCACGGAGGCAGCGGAGATGATGCCGATTATCTCAACTGGACCAATATCGCAAGATATGCCGTTGAGTATGACTGTGCCGTCATATGTCCCGCGAACTACAACGCAGCTTATTCCGATTTCCCCAGAGGTGCAAAGTATTATAAATACATTACGGAAGAGCTCAGAGAATTCATTTTCTCGAGATTCCCTCATCTGTCAGACAAACGCGAGGATAACTTCATAGGCGGTCTGTCCATGGGAAGCGGCGGCGCCATGAAGATAGCCATGGATAAGTGCGAGCAGTATTCATACGCGCTGATAATGTCCGGCGGCATCCCTCCCAAAGGTGTCATGCCTTCAGGTCACAGTGCATTCCGCGAAAGGATAATAGCTGCCGGTTGGCCGATGCCCAAACAGCCTGCCGATGTGGCTCGTCCTGATTCGGAAGCGATCGCCAGGCGTAACATAGAAGAAGGAAGACCGGTTCCGACGTTTATCCTTTGCTGCGGCGAAAGTGATGCTATAGCCTATACTTCCCACATGAATGCAAGGAAAGTTCTTCCGGAGATGGGCTATAAGACCATCAACTTCTCTCTGCCGGGATACAACCATGAATGGGACTTCTGGGAGATCTGTTTCCGCCACGCATTTGCCGAATGGCTGCCCACCAAACAGAAGACCAAAACGGAAGGAACCGCAGCTGCGTGGGCTCCGAGAGACGAATCCAAAGACGACTGATACGTTCCATTCTGCAATCATATAAAAAAAGAGCCCTTCCGGGCTCTTTTCTTTTACATTGTTTTCAGCTCAGTTCGATCCTCTTTGCAGAGGGAACTTCGGCTTCCTTTTTGGGAAGATGAAGCGTCAGAACGCCGTTTGTATAGTCACCCTTTATCTGGTCGGAATCTATCTCACTGATATTGAAACTGCGTCTGTAGCTTCCGAAACTGCGTTCGCGCCTGAGGTACTCCTCAGATGTTTCCTCGTTCTCATCGCTGCGTTCAGCAGAGATGGTAAGTCTGTCTCCGTCTACCTCGACATTGATATCTTCTTTATTGAATCCGGGAAGATCAGCCAGTAGTTTATATCCGCCGTCTTCTTCTATGATGTCGGTGCCGAAGCCGGCCGGTGACGGAATAACAGAGAAGAATCTGCGCTCCATCTCTTCCAATTCTTTAAACGGATCGTAATTGAGCAGCCCATTGTTGAAACGCCTGGTTGTAAGTCCAAACATTGTATATATCCTCCATATCATATATTTGATCATTTATTCAGAGTCTGATCTCTGTGCATTTTTATTATCTTACGCAACTGTGAACAGAATTGGCTGAAACTGTGAACCAGCCGTAAACAATTAGCACTCTATGTGTGTGAGTGCTAATTGTGTCAACGCGATTATTTGTTGTTTGTTCACAACATAGGCGCGCTATGGTGTATAATATGCGGACGGAGGTGATTCAAAATGTTTACAAAAGACGTGCTGATCCTTTGTCTTAAGATCTTCTTTTCAAGAATACTCGACGTCTCTCTGGGAACTCTCTGCACTATTTTCACGGTCAAGGGAAAGTCCAAGACAGCTTCGCTTATAGGATTCGTCCAGATAATGATCTGGTTTCTGGCGGTACGGACCGCTTTCAATTCGGATCAGGGCGGCATACTGCTGGCCCTGTTCTATGCAGGCGGATATGCTGTCGGTACTTATGTCGGAGGTCTGCTCGCAAAGAAACTTATCAAAGGAACTGCGACCGTCCAGATCGTAAGCAGCAGCCGCGATGATACGCTTATAAACGCGATCCGCGATGCCGGATTCGCCATCTCGGTCGTCAACGTGAATCCCTCCCAGTTCGGAGGAGAGAAATATATGATCTTCGCAGAGATAGACACGAAACGGATCGATGAGCTGAGAAGTCTCATATATTCGATTGACAGCAGGGCTTTCATCACGATCCAGGAATCAAAGCTTGTCTATAACGGCTTTATCAAGTAACTAACGGAGATCTCTAAGCAAAAGGCTCCTGCCCGAAAGAGCAGGAGCCTTTCTGTTTGTGTTGATCAGATCCGCGCGGGAAAGGTCAGCCGACCATGCTCACAACCGAACCTTCGTACTTTTCTTCAATGAATTTCTTCACTTCGTCACTGGTGAGCGCTTTAGCCAGAGCCTGCACCAGTTCATTATTCTCATTGCCTTCCTTGACCACGAGCAGGTTCGCATATGTCTCCGCCGCTACAGAGTCGGTGGTCTCGAAAGCCAGGGAGTCTCTGGTGGCATTCAGCCCTGCGTTGAGCGCATAGTTGCCGTTGATCACGGCAAGATCGACATCAGGAAGATGAGCAGTAAGCTGAGCCGCTTCCATCTCTACTATCTCAACATTATGGGGATTCTCGGTGATATCAAGCGCCGTCGCATTCAGTCCGGCGCTGGGGTCGAGCTTTATTATACCGTTGTACTCGAGAAGCAGGAGAGCTCTGGCCTCGTTGCTCGTATCATTCGGTACCGCGATCTTAGCCCCGTCCGGAATACTGTCAAGGGATTTTGTCTTTCCAGGATAGAGTCCGAGCGGCTCATAGTGTACTGCGCATACAGGAACAAGGTGAGTACCCCTCTCCTCATTGAAACTGTTCAGATAAGGAGCGTGCTGGAAATAGTTGGCATCAAGACTTCCGTCTTCTGTTGACGTATTCGGGATCACATAATCATCGAATTCCTTGATTACGAGAGTTATGCCTTCTTTTGCAAGGATATCCTTGCAGACTTCAAGGATCTCTGCGTGTGGCACCGGAGTTGCTCCGACCGTAATGGTCTTTTCATCCTTTTTTCCGCACGATGCCAGCGACAGTGCGAATACTGCGATGAGTACGATTGTCAGGATCTTTTTCATTTGTTTTTCCTCCTATAGTAAAGACGTAAAAGTCTTTAGTTACTGTTTCTGGAATTCTTGTCACTCTTTACGGAAAGCCTTGCTCCTGCTTCCTGAATGATCTGTACCATAAGGACCAGGATCACTATGAGAACGTACATTATTCCGGTCTCGCCTCTGTAATAGCCATAGTTGATCACTATGGAGCCGAGTCCGCCGCCGCCGCACACTCCAGCCATTGCGGAGAACCCCAAAACGGTGATGAGAGATGAGGCCGCCCCGGTGATCAGCGAAGGCACAGCTTCAGGAAGGATCACCCTGGTGATGATCTGCATGTCGGAAGCTCCCATGCTCTGCGCCGCCTCTATCACACCGTGTCTCACAGATGACGCTGAAGCCTCTGCGCTTCTCGCTACGATCGGAAACGATGCGATAACAAGCGGGACTATTGTCGCCGAAGAGCCGACCGACGTTCCCATTATGAGTCTTGTTAACGGTATTGCCGCCACGAGCATTATCACGAAAGGCACGGACCTCAGGAGATTGACCACTGATCCGAAAGCCCTGTTTAGAACAGGTTTCGGCGATATGCCTTCCGGCCTGCTGACAGACAGAAACACGCCAAGCGGCAACCCGATGATATATGAGACCAGTGATGCCGCCAGGGTCATATAGATCGTTTCAAAAAAGCCTGTGATCACAAGTCCCAGAAACTTGCTGTCAAACATCTGTTTCCTCCGTGTATGAAATGTTTTCGCTGTCCAGATAAGCCATCATCCTTTCCGCTGAACCGGCTCCGGACGGAAGCTGTATTATAAGCTGTCCGAATGTCTTGCCGTCTATCTGCTTGGTATCGGCTGCCACTATACTTACCGGTTCGCCGCAGCTCAGCACCATATTGGCCACGATCGGTTTGTCTGTAGTTGTCCCGTCAAAAACAAGCCTCAGAAGCCTTCCGCTTCCGTCGAACGGCTCGACACCTCCGGAAGGAAGGATCAGTTTTCTGGCGGCTTCTGTTCTCGGATTTCTGAAAACATCACTGACATTGCCTGATTCAACGATATGGTTGTCTGCAAGTATTGCCACTCTTGAACATATCTTCTCGATCACCTTCATCTCGTGCGTTATCATTACGATCGTGACTCCGAGATCTCTGTTTATCTCCTGGAGCAGTTCCAGTATCTGATTCGTTGTGGTCGGATCCAAAGCAGAAACGGCTTCATCACAAAGAAGCACATCCGGTTCGCATGCCAGCGCTCTGGCTATGGCCACACGCTGCTTCTGTCCCCCTGAAAGCTGAGAAGGATATGAACCCGTCCTGTCTTCCAGTCCTACTCTGGCAAGCAATTCAACAGCTCTCTTCTCAGCTTCCTTCCTGCCTGATCCGGCCAATCTGAGAGGAAAGCATACATTCTCGAGAGCAGTGCTCTGCTCCAGAAGATTAAAATCCTGAAAGATCATGCCGATCTTTCTTCTCGCCTTCATCAATCCGGGAGGATCCAGTTCTGTCAGCTCTCTCCCGTCTACGACCACCTTACCGGAAGTAGGCTTTTCCAGAAGATTGATGCATCTTACAAGTGTGCTCTTGCCGGCCCCGGAAAGTCCTATTATCCCGAAGATCTCGCCGCGGAATATGTCCAGACAGACATCATCCAGCGCTTTGACCTCGTTCGGTTTTCCTTCGTCATAGATCTTACCGAGGCTTTCAATATGAATGATCACATCATTAACAGAAGCCATTATCTCCTCCAACAAAAAAACTGCCGTCCATACAAGGACGACAGTATTACACTTCGTGGTACCACCTTGATTCACTCTGTCTTCACAGAACAGAGCCTTATAGAGCGCAATCACGCCCCGGTGCTGTATCGGGCACTCCCGTCGCAACCTAAAAAGTTCAGCAGCGCAGCTCCAAGACCATGTTCGGCAAGACCACCGGCACTCCCTTTCACCTTACGGAGCTCTCTGAAGCCGCTGAATGATGCTTACTCTTCTCTTCACAGCTTTTACAGTATCATGTTGATAGAATTCTATGCTTAAAAAAGCGGAGAGTCAATTACAAATCGGTAAAATGTTTAGGTACAAATCCTTTACCTGCTTTACTTTACGCCCTCTTTGCCGAGATCGGCAATAGTCCTTATCAGCTCAAGATCATTTTCATTCATCCTCACATTGCACCTCAGGCTTCTGCCGCCCGGGTCCGTGACTGTGATGTCTATGATACTTCCCTCTCCGACATATCCTGAATCCCTGAGCTCCCTGAAATACGGCAGAAGCCTGGGATGAGCAGTTTTGAACCGCTCCCATAAGTTTTTGACCTTCAGTATCTTTACAGGATTAAGTGCCATTTCTGTTTCCTCTTTCCTGGTCCTACTCCACAACTTCTCCGTCTTTCATGATGCAATCCCCGTCTGCCCATATCGTAGGATCGTGCGTTACTATATCAAAGTGACCGGGTGCGGTCTGTACTCCCCCGAGCGATATGTTTCTGCCCATCCCAATATGGAAAGTGCCGTATGTGGATTCATCTTCAATATAGGATACTCCCCTGCACTGCGAGAGCGCATTCAGTCCGATGCCGAACTCTCCATTCATCCACATCTTTTCACTGCCAAAGCTCTCGATATACTTTACAAGGCGCTGTGCGTCCTCATGTGTGTCTTTCGTAGACAACCGGCCTCTGTTGAACTCAATATGTATAGGCTCTTTCACCAGTCCTTCATACCCAAGTGACCCGTCCAGGACAAGCACGCCTTCCGTGGCATCTTCCACAGGAGCGACATATACCTCAAAGCTGGCACTGGCTACGTTGCCTCTCCTGGTAGCGCTGCCGTTGTAGTACCCTCCCTTTCTTCCTTTCACGGAGAATGTAAGATCGGTACCAAGCTCAGTCGTTACATGAAGCGTGCTGCTCCGGTTGATCCTGGGAAGCAGTTTCTTAGCCATCCTCGCAGTCCATCTGCAATCCATCGCAATGAACTCATTCTCCAGAAGAGAGGTTCCGTTATTGCATGAAAGCGGAAGTGAGAGAAATCTCGCACCTGCCTCAGTTGCCTTCTTGACGGCAGGAGTCGTGATGAATGAAAAATCAGTCGCGCCTATGATCACGTTTGCCCTGCAAAGCAGTTCAGTCATGTTCTCGATCACATCGCCCTTTTGTATCTCTTCCGATTTGAGAATAATAGTCCTCAGCACCGCATCGCTTGAACGCGCCCACTCATCCACCGCATCGGCTTCTCTCTCGTGGGTCTCATCAGTGATGAAAAGGACCAGTTCGTCGCGGTCCACCTCCAGCCACCTGTTCATAATGATGGATACTCCGGTCTGTATTCTCATATATCTTCCCTCCCGCCATTCTGCAGATAGATTATACATCACTCCTAGGAGACTATCCAAAACTATTATCATTATTAACTTACTGCATGTTGAGTATTAATTATTAATATTGTATTAACAATCCTGTCGTGCTAAAATGTCACTAATTTAAAGAGGTGAAGTGCTGATACTCTTCCACCTATTATTTCTGATGCGAGGTCTCTCGTAGTGGCAGACAGATCTGAAAAAACCACAGCTAAGCATGGTGCCCGTGAACTGGTGCGCTATGATTTTGACAATCCGATAAGGCTTGTTGCTTTTCGCACTGGCGGGCTGGATACCCTATTCTACTCCGTGCTGCTTAGCACCTTCGTGACCATCATACTGCTCATTCTCAGTCTGAGAGACGGAAAACTGCATCTTGAATTCACCCTGGGCCGCACTCTTCTCTCATTCCCCTTTGCAGTATTTGCCGTGATCTTTTTCCAACTGCTGCGGGAGCTCCGTGTCTATCCTCCGAAGCTGCTGAAGCAGAATGTCTGGACCATAGAGGAGCTTATGGAGCTCACCGGAAAAGGCAGAAGAGAGACTGAGCAGATAATCACCAGAGTGCTGGAGGCATGTTTCACAGTCAGTGCCGAATGCATACTGACCGGAGATACTGCAACCTCACAGCAGGACGGTTCTGAAGACGCAGACGATGATACTGTTTCAGAAAACAGTTTCTCCAAATTTGACGACTGATGCCCGGCATGTAATAGGTACAAAGCCGGTTAATCATATATAACATCAGTAAAGGAGTAAGAGAATGGAAATCGTTAAACTAATTGGCGTAGTGATCGTTGTCATCGGCTTCGCTCTGAAGTTTGACACGATCGCAACAGTTGTTCTTGCCGGACTTGTCACCGGACTCGTCGCAGGCATGACTCCGATGGAGATCCTGGACACACTGGGATCCACCTTCGTCAGCGGAAGAAACTCCACCCTCTTCGTCCTTACGCTCCCCGTTATCGGCGTGTGCGAGCGCTATGGACTCAAAGAGAAGGCTATAGATTTCATCCGCAGCATTAAGAACGCAACCACCGGCGGCGTCATCCTGATCTATCAGGCTGTACGTACCCTTTCAGCCGCGTTCTCTCTCCGTCTTGGCGGACATCCGCAGTTTGTACGTCCTGTCGTCGTACCGATGGCAGAAGGTGCTGCAATCTCCAAGTACGGTGAACTCACAGATGCCATGTCCGACGAGATCCGCGGTGCTGCCGCAGGTTCTGAGAACTATGGTAACTTCTTTGCGCAGAACTGCTTCATGGGTGCTTCCGGCACTCTGCTGATCGTCAACACACTTGTCGAACAGGGTTTTGAAGTCACTGTCGCGCAGATAGCAAAATGGTCAATTCCGATCGCTGTTATCTCCGTCGTTATCGGTGCAGTCCGCTGCATCATGATCGATAAGAAACTTGCGAGGATGGCTGATGCGGAAAGGAGTGATAAATAATGACACCTGCTAATATCATTGCTGAAGTATTCTATGTGATCATTGGTATCATATTTATCCTTGTCGGTCTTAAAGCCCTTAAGGATCCCAATGCCCAGAAAAAAGGCACGACCGTTGCCTTCTGGTTCATCCTTGCCTTCACATTCATTTGTGGTTATTGGCTCCCGAAGTGGATCACCGGTCTCGCGATCGTCGCTATGGCTGTCATCACCGGAATCAAGGGTGTTGCACAGAGCGCCAGCGATGTTCCGGATCCCAAGGTTGTCCGTGAACGTGCGGATGCCATCGGATACAAGATCTTCCTTCCCAGCCTTGTTCTTGCTCTCGGAGCTGTCATCCTGACAACGATCGGTGCCAAGGTCCCGGCTATGAACTGGATGACCGCCAACAACTCCATCTGCATCTCCGCTGTTCTCGGCATGATCCTGGTGCTTGCGCTAACAAAAGCCTCCCCCAGCTATGGCGTAACTGACGGAACCCGTCTCATGGACAACGTTGGTCCCACCGGTATTCTCCCGCAGCTGCTGACCGCTCTCGGCTCACTGTTTACAAAGGCCGGCGTCGGAACAGTCATTGCCGGTTTCGTAGCGTCTGTCGTTCCGGAAGGCAATAAGCTTGCTGCATGCGCTGTATACTGCATAGCGATGGCAGTGTTCACGATCATCATGGGCAACGGCTTCGCAGCCTTCTCCGTCATCACCGTCGGTATCGGCATCCCGTTCGTTATCGCTCAGGGCGCCAATCCGATCATCGTCGGAGCTCTCGGCCTCACAGCCGGTTACTGCGGAACCCTTTGCACCCCGATGGCTGCAAACTTCAACATCATGCCTGCCGCTCTTCTTGAAGTCAAAAACAAATATGCAATCATCAAGAGCCAGGTACCGGTTGCTCTTTGCCTGCTCGTGATCCACATCATTCTGATGTACGTTTTCGCGTTCTAAGAGAAAACCTCATCCGCGCGCAGAAAACTGCGCGCGGATTTTCTGACTGGATATTTTAGGAGTTCTTATGAAGGTATTACTTACTGCTTTTGATCCATTCGGCGGTGAATCTGTCAACCCTGCGCAGCAGGCAGTAGAAGCTGTTGCTGATACAGTTGCAGGAGCGGAGATCGTCAAGTGCATCGTTCCGACAGTATTCGGGAAATCCATAGACACAGTCTATGCCGCAATGAAGAAAGAACAGCCCGACGTGACCTTCTGCATCGGTCAGGCCGGCGGCCGTGTGGGACTGACCCCCGAACGCGTAGCCATCAATCTTGATGACGCTCGCATCGAGGATAATGAAGGAAACCAGCCGCTCGACAAGACGATCAGAGAAGACGGCAAGACCGCATATTTCACATCACTGCCTGTCAAGGCAATGGTAGATAAGATCAAGGAAGCGGGAATCCCCGCCAGCGTTTCATACACTGCGGGCACATTCGTATGCAACCACCTCATGTACGGCGTCCTCTATAACATAGAAAAGGAATTTCCGGGCATGAAGGGCGGTTTCATGCATGTTCCCTTCCTGCATGAACAGGTCCTCAACCGCGCAAATACTCCTTCCCTTTCAAAAGAAGATATAGTCAAGGGTATCGAGGCGGCAATCACTGCGATAGTAGAAAACGCCTGAACCGAGAATTGTTTACTGCATATCACAGCATAAACAACAGAGGCATCATAACTGATGCCTCTGTTGTTTTATGTTATCCGAATAAAACAGTTCTGAAACAACTATTAACTAATCGATACTCTCTATTCCTGACCCGCATCCGACTGCGCTTCCTCCGGTTTCGGCGCATCGGGATCCCGCATGGCGGGGTTTGACGGATCAGGCTGTGCTGTGATCGTCAGTGTATCAGAAAGTGTGATTGTTTCCTTAGGTTCGACACTCTGATCGTATACAAGTCCCTGAAACTCCCCTTCTTTTGCCTTGAATACTACAGTGTATTTTATCCCGTACTCTTTAAGCAGTTGCTCCGCATTGGGCACATACAGTCCCCTGAGATCAGGAACGACAGCAGTGGTATCTTTCGACCTGTTCACGAACAGCATTATTGTCCTGTGGTCCAGGCTCATCTTAGTGCCCGGATGCGGATCCTGCCCGACGATCACGCCTGGTTCTTTTCCCTCAACATACGTGCTCACAATCACAAAGTCAAACGACATCCTGTCGAGTTCAGCCTCTGTAACCTGCAGTCCTAGATAGTCAGGCGCTTCAGCCAGGATCTCATCCGGGAGGTTATTCAGTTCCTCTGCCCTTCGCCTTGCCCGCTCACGTTTTGCAGTCTCAAGGCTTCCGAAATAGACGGCTGTCATGACAAGGAGCAGACCTGCTGACATGATAGCCAGGAATTTCCATCTGTTTGCCTTTTTCCTGTCTTTTTCAGAAGCAGGATCCGGGATATCAGGTTCAGGCTCAGCAGCGTCGGTATCAGCAAGCTCTCCAGCGGAATTCTCTTCCAGCATGCTTCTGAAATCTGCCACGGAAGAAGTCCTGTTATCTCTGTTCACCAGCATAGCGTTCCAGACGGCGGAAGAAACCTCCTCGGGGACATCTTCCGATACCTCTGTCATAGTAGTCAGTGTATCAAAATTCTTTCTCTGAAGTGCATCCTGGGGAGTCCTGCCTATAACGCAACGATAGAATACTGCTCCGATGCTGTATACATCACTGTTTGGTGAAGCTTTTTCGCCGGATTCACATTCAGGAGAACAGAATCCTACTGCTTTCTGGGTCAGAGGTCTTTCCCCGGTGTGAAACTCTTCAACGCGGACATCGCCGTTTGTATTGATCAGTATATTATCCGGAGACAGATTGCCGTGGTACAGTCCCATGGAATGAGCTGCTTCTAGCGCATCCATTACCGGATCCATGACTATCTTGGTCTGTTCTACGGAGAGCGTTCCTCCATTCCTTCTCAACAGTTCCCTGAGCGTCATACCGGAGAATTTTTCGATAACGGCATACACTGTTCCGTTCTGCTGGATCAGATCCCTGACTTTGGGAACAGAACAGTCATCCGGGAGATCCCTCATAGCTCCGTATTCAGATGCGAATCTGTTCAATCCTGCACGGAATCTCTTCTCCGCGCCTTCCAGAGGCTGCATGGACATATCTCCGCTCATACGTGTGATACCGCCGGCAGGAAGGAATTCTCTTACTGTACATCTGCGGTAACTTGAGACATCAAAGCCTATGTAATCCACACATTCCGTATGGATCTCCTCAGCTCTTCCGATCAGATACTTTCCTTTTCCTATTCTGGAGCCGATCGGAAGCAGTCCGTCAGGATTCTGCTGACTGCCGTTGTATCCGCAAGAAGGGCACGCCAAAGCATCTGCAGGGACCGGGCTCATGCAGCACATACACAGTTTCCTGTCTGACATGCTTTCTCCTCCTTAAAAAGAGCGGCGCATAGCGCCGCTTTCTCTTTTGATCACAGACTATTACGGCAGATCCTCATCATTCTCAAGGTTATGCCACACGCCCTGAACATCGTCATCTTCCTCAAGCAGCGAAAGGAGGTTTCCCATCTGCTTCAGCTGTTCCGGATCGCTGAGTGTGGTGTAAGTAGAAGGTACATAAGCCACCTCAGCGGAAGAGAACGAATAACCCAGTGCTTCCAGGCCTTCGCAGGCTTTTACAAGATCATACGGATCGGTGGTTATCTCCGCGACATTTTCGTTGACCTCAAGATCATCGACTCCGTCGACTTCCATCGCTTCCAGCATGAGCTTGTCCTCATCTATAGGATCCTCGTCTTCTATGATGATGACACCTTTCTGTGTAAACATATATGAGACACAGCCGGTGGTTCCGAGATTGCCGCCGTATTTGTCGAACAGATGTCTGACAGATGCCGCGGTCCTGTTCCTGTTGTCAGTGAGCGCCTCACAAATAACGGCCACCCCGCCGGGTCCGTATCCTTCGTACACTATGCTTTCATAGTTGGCAGTATCGGATGACGCTTTATCGATGACTCTCTTGATGTTCTCGTTGGGAACGTTATTGGCTTTCGCCTTGGAGATGGCGTCACGAAGCCGTGCGTTGGTGTCGGGGTTTGAACTTCCGCCTTCCTTGACCGCTACGGCGATCTCCTTCGCATACTTTGTAAAGACCTTGGCTTTTGCTCCGTCTGCTTTCTCTTTCTTTCTTTTGATGTTATTCCATTTAGAATGTCCGGACATAGAATATCTCCTTGAGCAACTGATTTATCTCTCTATCTATTATATTTTCCAAAACTGCCGTACGCAATAAAACTGCTTCTATTCTGCAGTTATTGCTGCAAACAGTTCCCTGATCCTCACGTCATTGGCAGTCAGATACAGAAAGCCGAACAACGTCTCAAGCCCTGTCGCCGCCCTGTAGTCAGCAGTAGTTGCATTCTTGGAGGAGGTGACTTTATTAGCATTTCTCCCCCTTCTCGCGATGTCAGCTTCCTCGTCCGATAGCATACCGGAGATCTTTTCAAGGGCACTGTGCTGTGCTTCCGCTCTCACATAAGAGATAGCCATTTTATGAAGCGCAGCTGCCGGCGCATCATGTGTGAGGCTGATATACTCTCTGACAAGCAGCTCATATACGGCATCACCTATAAACGCCAGTTCCACAGGACTTTTCTGTTTAGCTTCATGCGCTGTCAGCGCTGAGCGGTCAGGTAATGTAATCAAACTGATAATCTCCTATGCGGATAGAATCACCTTCCTGAACATCAAGCTCTACGAGCCTGTCCAGTATTCCGGAATCGGCAAGGGCATTCTGAAAATACATGAGTGACTCATAGTCGTCTACGTTGCTCTGCATAAGGATCCTCTCGAGCCATGGAGCTTCGATGACCCATTCCTCCGCTTCTGCATCCCTTGTGATCTCGAAATCCCTGTTGCGGCCGGTCTTCTGTGGTCTGACGAAATCCGGTTCGAAAGTAGCTACCGGAGGAAGTTCGGAAAGGACCTCAGCGCACTTATTTACGAGTTCGCGTGTTCCTTCCGTAGTTGCAGCTGATATTTCAAGATATTCGATACCCTTCTCCTTTATATATGATGAGAAGGTCTGCCGCTGTTCATCGGTAGCTATATCGATCTTATTCCCTGCAACTATCTGCCTTCTGGAGCCCAGCTCCTCGCTGAACGAAGACAGTTCGCTGTTGATCTGTTCATAATCCTCTATCGGATCTCTGCCCTCGCAGCCTGACACGTCAACGATATGAACGATAAGCCTGCATCGTTCAATATGTCTGAGGAAGTCGTATCCAAGTCCTATGCCTTTGCTGGCTCCTTCTATCAGTCCGGGGATATCTGCGGCTACAAATGAAGAGTCTCCGCAATTGACCACGCCCAGATTCGGGGAAAGAGTCGTAAAGTGATAGTTTGCGATCTTGGGTCTGGCATTGGATATCACAGAGAGGAGCGTAGACTTGCCGACATTCGGAAATCCTACGAAACCTACATCAGCAATAAGCTTGAGTTCCAGTGAGATATCAAAAGACTCTCCCTGCGTCCCGGTCTTGGCAAATCTGGGGATCTGTCTTGTGGGTGTAGCGAACCTGGCATTTCCGAAGCCGCCCCTGCCTCCTTTGCAGATCAGGACAGGATCGTCTGACGAGACATCGGCCATGATCTTTCCGGATTCATATTCCCTGACTACGGTTCCCCTGGGGACCTTCAGATAGAGATCGTCGGCGCTTTTGCCCTTGCACCTGTTTCCTCTGCCGTTCTCCCCGCTTCCCGCTTCATATTTGCGTCTGTATTTATAGTCACTGAGCGTAGAAAGGTGATCGTCAGCGATCAGATATATGCTGCCGCCGTCTCCTCCGTCCCCACCGTCGGGTCCTCCTGCAGCAACATACTTTTCCCGGTGGAAGCTGACAGCGCCGTCTCCACCTCGTCCGGCTTTAAGTGTGATCCTTGCTTTATCTATAAACATATTTTTATACCAAAAGAAAAATCCCGTGCTTTGCAGCACGGGACTTTGGTTCATTTCATAACATTGACCTTTTTGCGGTCCTTGCCGTAGCGTGTGAACCTGACGGTACCGTCTGCTAGAGCATACAGCGTATCATCGGATCCGATCCCAACGTTCAGGCCGGGATGAATGTGTGTGCCGCGCTGACGAACAAGAATATTGCCAGCGAGAACGAACTGTCCGTCCGCTCTCTTGACGCCGAGGCGCTTGGACTCAGAGTCTCTTCCGTTCTTTGTGGAACCAACACCTTTTTTATGTGCCATAAGTGATACCCTCCGTTTCCTTACGCGTTGATGGCAGTGACTTCAACTTTAGTGAAGCTCTGTCTGTGTCCGAGATGGCGTTTCTCGTTCTTCTTTGCCTTGTAGGTGAAAACATCGACCTTCTTGGATTTGCCCTGCTTAAGGACCTTACCGGTAACGGTAGCGCCTTCAACCACAGGATTTCCGAAGACTGTGCTGTCTCCTCCGACTGCCAGGACCTTGTCGAATGTTACGGTCTCGTCAGTATCAGCCGCGAGCTTCTCGACGTAAATGACATCGCCCTGCTCAACCCTGTACTGCTTGCCGCCGGTTTCAATAACTGCGTACATTTCTTTACCTCTGTCTTTCTTTCGACTCGCTGCATCAGGCGGTGATTGACACGCTTTTGGAGCCCTTTACAAGCGGACCTATAAATTATAATTAACAACCGCAAGGCTGTCAACATCTGTCGTCTGCGTGTGATTCCGCCGCCAACTCATATCCACCTTCCGGAGTCAGTCCGCATATCTAACGGAGACATTTCCTGAAAGAAGCCTGAGCACTTCACCGCTGTCTTCACGGACCAGAAGGCTTCCGTCATCATCTATACCGCATGCTGTTCCTTCCCTTACGGAATCTTCCCAGTCGAACCTGATCCTTCTCCCGACTGTACCGCACATGCTTCTGTATTCATCCATCACTGACGCAGGATCCGTACGCACTGCTCTTGTCAGTTCGCTGTAGAGTTCGACAGCGAGTTCGTCTCTGATGTTTCTGCCGGTACTCAGAGAAGTGGCAGTCCCGGAGATCTCTTCCGGGAATCCTTCCTCCGGTTCTTCAAGATTGATACCGACCCCAATGATCACCGATCCGGAACCTGTCCTTTCGCAGAGTATCCCCCCTGCTTTTTTCCCATCCGAAAAGATGTCGTTGACCCATTTAATGACGGTATCCGCTCCGAGCCTCTTCAGTGCCTTCGCAGATGCCACTGCCGCAGCAAACGTAACGGGCATTCCGTAATCCAGCCCGCTGTATGATGCCGTAAAATAAAGTCCGGTGTCCCTGGGTGAATAGAAGGATCTCCCGTGACTTCCCTTCCCGACTGTCTGGGAAGCTGCCAGGACCAAGAGCTCTGTTTTGCTGTTTTCCTTAAGCAGTTCCCGGGCACGTGTATTGGTTGAATCCGTCTCGTCAAATACCGTTACAGCAGGATAGAGCCCGCGTTCCGCGAGCTCCTTCACTATCAATTCTTTATCGGGTATCAATCTTTACATTCCTCTGGTCGTATCTCAGTATACCGGCCACTGCTCAAACGGAGCGTCGTTCGCTGCTTCTTTCTTGACAGTCTTTATGGACACTATATCAAGCAGAACGACGAAAGCAAAGAACACATAGTACAGGATCTCATGACTGCTCATAAGGCAATAATCATAGAATCCGTGCAACAGCACCGCGATCAGAAGAGCAAGCATCAACTCTTTTCTTGACTCACCGCTTCTGCCGTACAGGAGCGCTTTCTTTGCTTTGGAATAATGGTGCCCCATATAGATGTCGAATGTCATATGCCCCGGAATCGAAAGGATCGCTCGCTGAAATGCTATCGACAGGCCGTAACTCTGAAGGTACATTATGTTTTCCAGCGCGGCAAATCCCAGAGATACGAATACCGCATAGACGATTCCGTCAAAGTTGCAGTCAAACTCGTTGTTCCTCCATGTGAACAGTCTCAGGCCAATGAATTTGCACCCCTCCTCTGCAAGGGCAACGACAAGAAACGCCTCTATGACGATATAGGTCTCAGACTCCAGATCAATCACGCTCCCTATAATGTTTCCTGCTATCGTTTCCAGAAGCGCAGCCGGGAAACAGCTCAGGGCACCGGCACCAGCCAGCAAAATGAGCAGCCCGATCGGTTCCTTTTCTATCCGGTCCATTCTGTAGATATAACTCATAAGGAACAGTGCGGGAAGCACTGCGGCAGCAAGCAGTATTTGCATCTTCAATCCTCCGTTACCGAATGATCCAAAGTCGTATCCTTCTGATACTATTTCCAGTAATCCGAAAACTCTTTGCTTCTCTTTTTTCTGTCAATATACAGTCTGACATTCCTTACGGCATCGTTCCACAGGAACAGCACAAGGGGTATCAGGCACGCGATTATCAGAGGTCTTGTAAAAGGATTCTTAACGAAATTATATATCATGAACACAAGGTCTATAAGGGCTACCCATTTCACTTTTACCGGCAGCACGTAAAACAGCAGTACCTGATAGTTCGGGAAAAGGATAGCAAACGCCAGAAACAGCGAGAGATTGATGTAGTATGACGTTCCCACGCCTACGCATATCGAGGCGATGACAGTGCAGATCATCTCAAGTATGTAGTAGCAGTCAAAATTAAAGCTTCCCCATTCATGCTCCAGCGCCCCACCTATCATGTAATAGAAGTAAAGGCTGAGGATAAATGTGACGGGGTTGCTGCTGTTCGGCTCAAAGATGAAGGTGATCACACGCCATATCTGCCCCTTCGTCACAGAAAACCAGTTCAGGTAGAACATATCTGTCGCAAAGCCGTTCATAAGCAGATCGGCGATATATACTATAGCCTGTCCGCCGCAAATTATGATCATCAGGTTCTCTATGGCATACCGGCCGAACCGTCTTTCCAGTTTGTTAAGCAGTTTCAATAACAGGTACCAACCTTTTCCTTAATCTATCATATTATATAACTTGTACCCTTCACCAACAACCGCCGGCGTTGACTTAAACTTTCTGCAATTGTAGAATATTTGGGTATGAATGCGGGTATGGTGGAATTGGCAGACACGTTGGATTTAGGATCCAATGGGAAACCGTGCAGGTTCAAGTCCTGTTACCCGCACCACCACTGATGAACTTACCCCAATAACTTAGACATTTAGTTCTATAGTTATTGAGGTAGGTTTTTTTATCTCTCAAAACCTTTATAAATGAATTACATGCGTACTTCATGTTATATTTGTAGTAAAGAGCAATAACCATTTGACCGAGGGGACTTGCCATGGACAGAAACGTTATCACAGCCAGTAAGGATACGACAGTTTTTGTTGAAGGAGACCGGTGCTTCAAGGTATTCGAATCGGAGACCGACAAGGCCACCATCCTGAGTGAAGCCCTGAATCAGGCACTGGTCGAGGGGACCGGCCTGAACATTCCGAGGCTTCTTGAAGTAACTACCGTGGACGGAAAATGGACTATAGTATCTCAGTTCATACACGGAAAGACAATGGCTGAGCTTTTGGATCAGTATCCAGAAAGAGAGGCCGAACTGATCAGCCGTTTTGTCGAGATTCAGATGGACGTTCAGGCAAAGCGATGCCCTTTGCTGACAAAACACCGAGACAAGATGAACAGAAAGATCTCTGAAACAGACCTTTCTGCCACTCTGAGGTACGATCTTCATAACAGGATCGAGTCCACACCGCGGCATAACGATCTGTGTCACGGGGATCTTGATCCTTCAAACGTCATAATCAGTGACAATGACGAAGCCTACATAATCGACTGGTCTCACGCGACTCAGGGGAACCGTGAAGCAGATGCGGCAAGAACGTTCCTTTTATTCCTGCTTGACGGAAAAAAGGAAAAGGCAAAGAAATATCTCGAGACATTCTGCGACGCATCAGGATGTTCCAGAAAGGATATACTCGGGTGGATACCGATCCTTGCAGCCTCCCAGTCGGTCAAAGGCATCAGGCATCAGAAGGATTTCCTGCACAGTCTGATCTATCTCAAGGAAGATGAACTGGAGGCGCTGGATGAGTAGTTTTGAGACGCGCATACAATACCTTAAATATCAGGTGCTGAAAGAAGTCGCCAAGGAAGCCTGGGAGCAGAACCTGGTAGAGAACGTTCTGGACATTCCTAAAAAGATAATACCCGGTAAGACGCCTACGATGCGCTGCTGCGTATATAAGGAACGCGCTATCCTTCAGGAGAGAGTCAAGCTTGCCATGGGCGGAGACCGCACAAACCCGAACATCATCGAGGTCATAGATATAGCATGCGATGAATGCCCCATAGGCGGATACGAGGTGACCAATACATGCAGAGGCTGTCTTGTCCAGAGATGCAAGGTGGCATGTCCGAAAGACGCCATCTACTTCGACTCGAACCATCAGGCGCACATTGACAAGACCAAATGCATCAACTGCGGAGCCTGCGCCAGAGCATGTCAGTATACCGCGATCATCAACAGAAAGCGCCCGTGCGAGAATGCGTGCTCCGTAAAGGCTATAGAAGCGAATGAAGATCAGGCGGCAAAGATCAGTCCGGAGAAATGCATAAACTGCGGTGCCTGTATTTCACAGTGTCCGTTCGGCGCGATCATGGATAAATCATTTATTCTTGACGCGATCGACTACATCATCAAGAGCGAGAACAATACAAACTTCAAGGTATATGCTCTCATAGCTCCTGCGATAGCCGACAGTTTCAGAGAATACACTCTCGGGCAGGTTATATCCGGCCTCAAAGAGCTTGGTTTCTACGACGTGATCGAAGTCGCAAAAGGAGCAGACCTGGTAGCTTATGACGAAGCGAAAGAACTTGATGAGAAAGGATTCCTGCTTTCATCCTGCTGTCCGGCTTTTGTCGCTTACATCCGAAAGAACTTCCCCGATTTCGTCAAGGACATCTCATCAAATCTGTCTCCTATGGGTACCATAGCCAAAAAACTTCGTGAGGAAGATGAGGAATGCCGGATCATTTTCATAGGGCCCTGCACTGCGAAGAAAGCGGAGATAATGCAGGACAGCGTGAGAGATCTGGTGGATGTTGCCCTGACCTTTGAAGAACTGCAGGCGCTATTTGACAGCAGAGACATAGACCTTGCCTCTCTTAAGGACAGCAGTATAAATCAGGCGTCCTACTACGGCAGGGTATTCGCCCGTTCAGGAGGCCTGACAGAAGCCATGCGCCAAGGCTTGTCCGAGATAGGCTCTTCTCTGGAGCTTAAGCCTGAGACCTGCAATGGGATCGAGATGTGCCGGGTCGCAATGCTGAAAAAGACCAAGGACCTCCTTCAGGGCAACTTCGTGGAAGGAATGGCATGTACCGGAGGCTGTATCGGAGGTGCCGGAACTCTCCAGAAATTCGGCATCAAAAAAGAAAACATCGATTCCTATGCAAAGAGCAGCAGTTTCACATCTATAGCGCAAAGCGTCAATACTCAGCTGGATCAGATCACAAACAATTGACCGCAAGGAGGATAAAATGATACCGATCAATAACGGTTGGGAATTCACTTCCGAATGGAGCCAGTCATTTCTCGATTACACATCGGAAGCTGAAACTGTAAGGATACCTCATAATGTCAAAGAGCTCCCCCTGCACTATGCGGACAGCAGGAGCTATGAGATGATAAGCGGCTACCGCAAAAAGATAACAGTCCCGGAAGAAGCTGCAGGAAAACGTCTGTTTGCCTGTTTCGAGGCAGCAGCTCATATCGCCACGGTCTTTGTGGACCGGGAAGAAAAACTGACCCATCTCGGAGGTTATACCGCATTTGAAGTTGAGCTGACCGAATCTGGAGTGCCCGGGCAGGAGATCGAACTGGTGGTGAAACTCGACAGCACGGAGAACCCTTCGATCCCTCCATTCGGCTTCGTGATCGACTATCTGACATATGGGGGCATATATCGTCCTGTCCGTCTGGAGATCCGCGAACAGGTGTATATCTCGGATGTATTCGTGATGACTCCCGACCTAAACACTGCTCTTGTCAGTATCACTCTGTCTGACGGATCATCTCCTTCAGGGTCACTGACTGTCAGCGACACTTCGGGCGGATGTGTGACCTCGTCATCTTTCAGCGGAAAAGACATTACACTGAGCGTTCCCGGTGCATCCCCATGGACCGTTGATTCTCCGGTCATGTATGCTCTTACGGTCACACTGGAGAGCGGAGCTTCCAAGACTGTTTCTTTCAGTTTCCGTACGGCGCAGTTCCGTTCGGACGGGTTTTATCTCAACGGTGTCAAAACATTCATGCGTGGACTGGACAGGCATCAGAGCTATCCATACGTTGGCTATGCAGTCCCTGACAGTCTTCAGATAGAAGACGCAAGAATTCTTAAGGAAGAACTCGGCTGCAACGCAGTCAGGACATCGCATTATCCTCAGTCTCAGTCTTTCATCGACGCTTGTGACAGACTGGGACTTCTCGTCTTTACCGAGATCCCTGGCTGGCAGCATGTCGGAGACGATGCCTGGAAAGATGTCGCCTGCAGACAGGTGGAGGAGATGGTCCTTCAATACAGGAACCATCCGTCGATCGTCCTCTGGGGCGTCAGGATCAATGAGAGTCAGGATGACGATGAGTTTTACACAAGAACGAATGCGATCGCCCATAGACTGGATCCGAGCCGGCAGACGTCCGGTGTAAGATACATTAAAAAGAGCCATCTGCTTGAAGATGTTTATGCTTTCAATGATTTCACTCACTCAGGAAACAACGAACCCATTACTCAGAAATCGAAGGTTACACCTGATATGTCGAAGGGGCTTCTTATATCTGAGTCGAACGGACATATGTTCCCGACAAAATCATTCGACAAGGTGGAAGTTCGTCAGGAGCACGCCCTGAGACATGCCCGCGTAATGAACGCAGCGATGTCAACGGGAGAACACGCGGGATGTTTCGAATGGTGTATGTTCGATTATCCCACTCACAAAGATTTCGGTTCCGGTGACAGGATCTGCTATCACGGCGTGATGGATGCGTTCCGCAACCCGAAGCTGGCCGCGAGTGTCTATGCGATGCAGCAGGATGATACTCCCGTTCTTGAGATCGGTTCCACGATGGACATAGGTGACTATCCCGGTGGCATGGTCGGAAAAGTATACGCATTCACCAACGCGGATGCCGTTCGTCTTTACAAAAACGATGCCTTCGTTGCAGAGTTCAGCCGGACAGAATTCAAGTCGCTGAGACACGGTCCTGTTCTGATCGATGATACGATCGGCGACCTTCTGAGGTCGCAGGACGGCTACTCCGGGGATCTTGAAAAACTGCTGCATGACTGCCTTGTCTCCGCTTCAGTTCACGGCATAGAAAATATGCCTGTAAAGGATAAACTGAAACTTGCATGGATCATGATCAGGTACAAGCTGACCTATTCAGATGCTGTGGTTCTGTACGGAAAATATGTGAGCAACTGGGGAGGAGACGCCACGGTATGGCGCTTTGATGCGCTCAAAAACGGGGAGGTCGTACATTCCAGAACCCTTACCCCGTCTGCAGAGCTGCATCTGGAAGTCAAAGCAAGTGCCGAGACATTAAATGACGCAGACTCATACGATATGGCAGCTGTCAGGATCAGGATCCTTGACGGTAATGACAATACTGCGCACTACGCTCAGCTTCCGGTGACTTTCGAAGTGGAAGGTCCGATAAGCATAGTCGGCCCCGGATGCTCGACTGCAGAAGGCGGAATGACAGGAACATACATCAGGACAACGGGCTCCGAGGGCACCGGCAGACTCATTGTCAGCGCTCCCGGTCTTCAGCCGGTGGAACTGGTTTTTAATGTAAGCAGAACCTGCTGAACAGAAAACCATTCAATCGTCGTACGCTTGATCAAGATATAAAGACTCCCTGCTCCGATCGCTCAGAGCAGGGAGTCTTCTATGAAGGGAGATTAGCAATCTGCATATAGCAGGTGAATATATATCACCTTCCCAGATATCTTCCGAGAAATTCTCTGGTTCTGTCGTTCTGTGGATCAGTGAACAACTCTTCCGGAGATCCCTCTTCCATGATCACACCGTCATCCATAAAGACGACCCTGTTGCTGACCTGCCTGGCAAAAGCCATCTCATGGGTGACGACCGCCATCGTCATTCCCTGTTCCGCAAGGTCACGCATAACATCCAGTACTTCTCCGACTAGTTCCGGATCAAGCGCGGAGGTCGGCTCATCAAACAGTATGACTTCCGGATTCAGCGCCATCGCTCTTGCTATCGCCACACGCTGTTTCTGCCCGCCAGAGAGCTGACGCGGTCTCGCATTGCAGTAGGGAGCCATCCCTACGCGTGATAGGATCTGCAGGGCATATTCTTCTGACTCTTCCCTGTTTTTGTGCAGCACCTTGATCTGTCCGAGAGTGCAGTTTTCCATGACAGTCAGGTTATCGAACAGATTGAAGGACTGGAAGACCATACCTACTTTAGCACGATACGAGAATACATCTTTACCGAGTTCTTTAATATCTCTGCCCCGGAACAGTATTGAGCCGGCTGTCGGAGTCTCCAGCAGGTTTATGCATCTCAGAAGCGTGCTCTTTCCCGAGCCCGAAGGGCCGATCACAGAGATAACATCTCCTTCGCTGATCTCAAAGTTTATATCCCTGAGCACAGGATTAGTCCCGAATGTTTTGGAAAGATGCCTGACTTCAAGGATCGCTTCCTTCTCCATATCTCAGTCCTTTCCTGCGTAGTCGCGGTTGCGTTCTATAAACAATTCGCCTGAAGCCGGGTTGCGATATACACCTGATGTAAGAGTCAGATGATCGGCTACTACGAGTTCAAAGCTGCTGCTGCCTTCAAGACGCTGCTCCATTTTTCTCAGCAGGAACGATGAGATCAGCGTCATAGTGAGATATCCTACCATCTCGATCACTGCAGAAGGGAAATACAGGTATGTAGCTCCGACCACTCCCCTGTGCGCAGCGAAAAAATCAGTAAAACTGATCATGAACATGACCGATGTATCTTTAAGATTGATGATAAAGTTATTGCCTATCTGAGGCAGTATGCTTCTTATGGCCTGCGGCAGGATAACGTACATCATAGCCTGCACGTGATTCAGGCCGATTGCCATGGCACCCTCTACCTGTCCCGGATCAACGGCAATGATGCCGCCTCTGACAGACTCCGTCATATAAGCCCCCGTATTCACAGAGACGACCAGGATCGAGGCTGCCCATACGCTTGAGAATCTGGCTGCTCCGTCGGTGAAATAAGGAAGCGCGTAATAGATAAATACTGCCTGCAATACCATGGGAGTTCCGCGGAACAATTCAACGTACGCCCTTATGATCGTCCGCATGATCCTGACAAGCACTCTCTTTCTGAACGGATCTCTTATATCGTAGGGAACAGTATTGAGCACTCCGCAGACGAAACCGATCATACAGCCGAGTACCGTTCCAACAAGTGCCAGCAGAACAGTATTCTTCATGCCTGCAAAATACATAGGATAGTACTTTATACACAAGCGGAGCACATCCTGCAGCAGCTGCGAGAATTTACTCATGTTCTGATCAATCCTCCGAGATCGGCTGGATGGAGATGGCATACGCCATCAATTCATTGAAGTCATTGGCGTTCATCCTGTTCAGGACAGCATCGATCTTGTCCTTGAGCTCTGTATTGCCCTTTCTGACAGACACTCCGATATTCACGTTCTCTGCTCTCTCTTCCTCAGTAAAAGTGAAATCTCCGTCTGTTCCCGTGAAATCAAGAATGACCATGTCAGGATATGCTATCACCGCTGCCTGCGCAGTGGGCGTGTCCGTGCAGACAAAATCTACTGCACCGGACTCCAGCGACATGAGCATCGCGGGGGTAGTCTCTGTAGCTGTCTGTATGTTTGCACCATCTATCTGAGCAAGGCATACATCGTACCAGATAGTACCCATCTGCGCTGTGCACTTGCCTCCTGCAAGATCACTGATCCCTTTTGCAGAAGCAAACGGACTGCTGTCAGTTGTAAGACATACGATAGTTGCGTAAAAATACGGTCCCGCAAAGTCTACCTGCTTCGAACGTTCAGCTGTCATTGACTGACCCGCGATGACACAGTCAAAAGTTCCCGACTGAACCCCGGGCACCAGGGAATCCCAGTCAGACTGGATGATCTCAAGTTCCCATCCGTTCTCTTCACAGATCTTTTTTGCGATCATGACATCGTATCCGTTCGCATATGCGCCGGAAACGTTTGAGACCGGAACAGCTCCGTTGCTGTCGTCATTCTGCAGCCAGTTGTAGGGTTCATAAGCACATTCCATCGCCACAGTCAGCACCCCGTCATCCACTCCGTTATCGGCTTTAGAGCCGCAGGAAGTCATCAACAGGGCTACTGCTATTGCGAGCATTATCGAAACGAACCTTCTGATACTGATCATTTTTCTCTCTCCTCCAGATCTTTTTTTGAATAACAAAAAGGCCGTAAACGCTCGCGGAGCATTTACAGCACATGATCTTTTCCGGACAGACAAATGCCGGACATCAGTACCAGATAGCGCTCCACTCACGTGACAGTCCGCCGGATATTCTCCGTCAGCCCAGCGAAGAAGCGCGCAGCTGCTTTTCTTCCCTTCGGCGATGTTCCCTTTCGCATCCCGCTAAAGCTGCTTATTACGGGAGGGTACTGATGGACACCGCGCCTCTATCCTGTGTCTTGATGTTATTCCTGTCACCCATGACTGTCAATAGCAAAGTATAATATTCTACGTTTCTGTATAATATTCATTTGCTGACATCACTTTTTTTGTTGCTTCCAACAATGATTGCCTTTGAGCAGCAAGAAGCCGGAGTTCCTGCGGAGCTCCGGCTTCTTCATTGCTCTTTTATATCAGGTATGGCTGTTGAACCAGTCTGTGATCTCTTTGAGTCTTCTCACTCTGTGATCCGGCACTCCGCTGCGAGAAAGCTCATGGTTTTCTCCGTGGAATACCGCCATTCTGGTCTCAACTCCTCTTGTCTTCAGCGCCGTGAAAAACTGGATGCCCTGTTCGAAGGGACATCTGTAGTCCTGGTCCGAGTGTATAAATAAGGTCGGTGTCTTTACATTATCGGCATACTTCAGAGGTGAATGCCACCAGAGTTTTTCAAGGTCAGGTTTGTTGAACAAGTCCGCACACTGCTGATCTCTCGTAAACATTGGTCCTATATCGGATACTCCCTCGAAAGACACCCAGTTGCTTATGCTCCGCTGCGTTGCTGCGCAGCAGTATCTGTCGGTATGTCCAACGATCCAGTTGGTCATATAACCGCCGTAGCTGCCGCCGGTCACACAGACCCTTTCGGGGTCGATCTGAGGGTATTTTTTAAGGACTGCGTCGGTAAAGTCCATAATGTTGTTGTATTCAACAGTACCGTATTTGCCCCTGATATCGGCGAATTCATCGCCTCTGCCGTCCGAACCTATCGGATTGCAGAAGAAAACGAAATAACCGAGTCCAGCCCAGTACTGCATCTCGTGGAAGAATATCTCGCCGTATACGGTCTTGGGACCTCCGTGTATATCCAGTACGGCAGGATAACTCTTATCCGGATCATAATCGATAGGTCTGAGGATCCATCCGTCTATATCCCAGCCTTCACTGTCGACAGTTATCTTCTCAGGCATCGCGACATATCTGTCTTTCAGAGCTTCCGTATTGAATGAGCTGACCTGCCTGACTCCTTCTCCGCTGATATCAGATAAGAAGATTTCCTGAAGAGATCCGGCAGAGATCATGACAGAGACGATTTTCCCTGCATCTTCGGAAAGGTCAAAATCATCCACTGAGCCTTCCGTGTCAAGCACAGTCTTTTTCTGACCTTCCGCATCAAGGCAGCAAAGCACTCCTGCATTTCTTCTGGTCTCAGTAAAGTAGATGCCGGATTTGCCGCTTTTGAGTGAACGGCCGTGCCCGAGTCTGCAGTCGCTTCCGGTCGAATTCCCTACGGAAGTATCTGTCTTGTAGAGCAGTTCTTCCCTTCCTGTATCGGGGTCGAACCAGTAGAAATCAGGATCCTGATTCATCCCATGACGCTTTCCGTCAGACATAAGCAGTACTAGGCGGCCGCCGAGCAGAGCGCTGCCGCTCACGGAGAAGACCTTGTCATCCCTGACAACGGTCGTCTTCCCTTCTTTCCTGCTGTATGAGAATACAGTACTGAAAAGGTCTGACATTCTTGTGCCTTTATTGCCCCAGAATATTATCCTGTCTTCCATCAGCTCGTATCCGCCGACAGAGAAATCCGGGTCATTTATCCTTTCAACTGTCCCGGTCTCCTCATTGAACAGGAACAGAGCGCTTCTGTTTCCGTTGATGAAGCCGGCTCCGTTGAACCAGAAAGGAACCTCGTCACAGACTTCATAATCCGAGTCGTTCCTTACCCTTTCATCCTCTTTTTTCCTGTCATCTTCAGACAGCTGATAATAATCGGGACATTCCTTGTTGATGCTTCCGGTAACAGCATAGACTCTGTCATGCCACAGTTCCATCCCGCTTGCCCTGAAAGGCAGCTCAGCAGTCTTTTCCGCTTCTCCGCCGTCCAGCCTGATGGTGTACAGAGGCGTAAAAGCCTCTTTACCCTCTGCTCTCTTCTTGTCTTCCTCCTCTCTGGATGCAAAGACAAAAAGCTCATCATTCCCCTTCCATGCGAAGGAGCCCTCTTTCCCCCCGGAAGTGAGCCTCCTGATCTCTCCGTTTCTTAGCATATACAGATCGGAAGTATATCCTTTTCCGTCTTTCTGTGCTTTTTTGACGACGAATACCGCCGTTTTTCCGTCAGGAGAGAAACTCACTCCGCTGAGGAATCTGTATCTCTTGATATCGTCTATCTCTACTGGTTTCATGGTCTTTTCCCTCTCTCAGAACTGATAATCTCCCAGCTCACTGAGCGGCTTTTTCAGCTCTTCAGGATGCTGCATGAGCCACTCAAAGTACTTGAGACTGCGTACAAAATAGAAGCCGTCAGCTATCCTTTCGTCCAGAATGACCGACATCGGCAGAATAGTCCTCTCCCTTCCTTCGGGATCAGTCCTTTTGAACATGGTCCCGATTATGACAAAGAAGGAATTCGTCCCGTAGTTGTTGAGGTGATGATAGGATGCGCCGGCTCCGATGCTTCCGAGATTGGTCAGGAATATTGAGGCATAGTTTGAATCCCCGTCAGTAAGCGCTTTCGGCATCATTCCGTGGTATTCAAGCCTGTAAACTATCCAGAAGAATATCTCCAGGAACCATCTCGGGAATTTTGCGACCTTGCCGATAAGATCATCCAGATCGTTTTTTCCCGCCTGCCGCATCTTGGTGACATCGCCGATTATCTTCTTCGAGAAGTCGTCGATGACCATGTCATCCTTCGCCGTCATAAAGACCAGACTCTCCTCCGCACCGTCAGCAAACTGCCTCTTGGCGGTGAATGAGAGTGATATCTCTTTCCTCTGCCAGAAGTATCTGCCGGAGATGAATCTGTTGAGCAAAGGACGATGATACACCGTCTTGGCTATGGCAGTGCACACTGCATGGAATATCTTGTAATTTGTCCCGTTTGCCTCGTTCTCTTTCTTCATCCACTCGAGGATGTCCGTTACGTCTATCTCCTCCTGTGCCATCACTTCCGCATCCGTACGGTTCTTCATTACGTACGGGAACATTGCGTGCAGACCGTCGACATCTACTCTGACTGCGTCCCTGCGCTCTCTCCTCGCCATCCCTGTTTCCTCCTTATATTACCTGAAGTTCTCTGGAATCTTTATTGATGCATTCACATCCGTCTTCCGTGACTATGACAAGATCTTCTATTCTGACGCCGAATTTCCCGGGAAGATATATCCCGGGTTCGATGGAAAAGACCATTCCCGGCTTCACAGGATGCGGGTTTGCAGGTCCGACATCTTCCGGTTCATGCTCTGTCAGTCCTATGCCGTGTCCCAGCCTGTGAGTGAAGTATTCTCCGTACCCTGCTTCCTCGATCACATCGCGCGCAGCGGCATCTATATCGCAGAATCTGACTCCTGGCCTGATCATCGCCTTGGCAGTCTCATTTGCTTTTCTGACTATCTCATAGACTTCCTTCTGTTCCTGAGTGACGCTGCGGAAGAATTTCGTCCTGGTCATATCGGAACAGTAGTCCTTCCACACGCAGCCCATATCTATGAGCACACAGTCTCCGTCCCTGAGTCTGGTATCGTCATTGCCGTGATGGGGATCCGAAGCGTTTGCTCCGAATGCGACTATAGCGCCGAAGCTTTCTCCTGACGCCCCTCTGAGTTCAAATCCCTCTTTGACATAAGCCGCAAGTTCTTTTTCCGTCATTCCTTCCCTGACTTTGGAAAAAGCATATTCCAGGACTTCGTCGTTCAGTTTTGAACTGTATCTCATCCTGTCCAGTTCTTCATCTTCTTTTATGATTCTCAGATCGTCAACAGCTGTCGATACCGAAACGATGATACCCGGACAGCTGTTCAGGATAGGAACGATATATTTCGCCGTAAGATCTCTCTCGGTCCCGAGTCTTTTAATGCCGTCCAGCTGCGAACAGAGGACAGACGGGGCATCGTCATTATCAGTGTGCCACAGCGTCTCAACGTCTGTCTCATCAAACACGAACAGTTTGTTCGCGAACAGCACGTCCCTTCCGTCTGCTCTGACCAGCAGAAGCCACATCCGTTCAAAAGGATGTATCTTTGCACCTGTCAGATAGAAGATCGACATCGGGCTCGCAACTATCAGCGCATCAAGTCCTTCCTTCTTTATCGAGGTGCGGAGTCTCTCGATCCTGTTATTATCCATACACTACTCTCCATCCTGTGTTATTTCTGACAAACAAATGATAAACTAAATGATGAAAAAAAACATCGAAATCGGGGAATTTAATTATGAAGACAACTGTAACGCCGGAAAAGGCATTCGAGATCATACGCAAATACAATACTGAGCCCTTCCATCTGAGACATGCCGTCACCGTATCTCAGCTGATGCGCTTTATGGCTGAAGATCTTGGTTATTCAGAAGATGCCGAGTACTGGGCTGCCGTCGGCATGCTCCATGATATAGACTTCGAACAGTATCCTGAGTGCCATCTTGACAACACTCCCGAGATCCTGAAGTCCGAAGGCATATCCGATGATGTCATACATGCCGTATGCTCTCACGGCTACGGGATCTGCAGCGATGTAGAGCCTGAGCACGAGATGGAGAAAGTCCTTTTCGCATGTGATGAGCTTACGGGTCTGGTTTGGGCTGCTGCTAAGATGCGTCCTTCCAGAAGCTGTACGGATATGGAACTGTCTTCTCTCAAAAAGAAATACAAGGATAAAAAGTTCGCTGCCGGCTGTTCAAGAGAAGTCATCTCAAGGGGAGCCGAGATGCTCGGATGGCCGCTTGACGATCTGCTTCAGCGAACTCTGGATGCCATGAAAGCTACAGAAGAGGCTGTCAACAGCAAATGCGCGGAATTCGAATCCTGAGGCCTATTTTATTACAAGCAAAAAAGCCAGGCAGTGCCTGGCTTTTTGTAATTAAGCCGTTCGATTTTTCAACAAAATGCATCATTCCCTGACAGTATCTGCTTTCCTGAGGAATATGAATCCGGCCGCAAAGAAGATGACCATCGCGCCGACTGCCACCTGAATGCTTCCTGTAGTATCCTTGACGATCCCTATGACCAGCGATCCGAGGCAGGCTGCTCCTTTTGAGAAGATATCGTACAGTCCGAAGTACTCTCCCGAGTTCTCTGCGGGTATGATCCTGCTGAAGTAACTTCTGGACAGAGCCTGTATCGAACCCTGGAACATTCCGACGCCGAACGCCATGATCCCGAACTGCCACAGTGACTTGAGGAAAAATGCGTATACGCATACTGCAAAGTATCCGGCAATGCAGACGTAGATAAGATTCACTGTCTTGAATTTCTTGGACAGTGCTGAAAACACCAGCGAAAACGCGAACGCAACGACCTGCGTAGCCAGCAGGAATACTACCTGACCCACGGTATCCAGCTCAAGATCCGTACCTATATTGATGCAGTTGTCGATAATCGTATTGACACCGTCGATGTAAAAGAAAAATGCCAGAAGGAAGAAGAACACCTTCTTCTCATCTTTTACGATCCTGACGAGCGTGCGTCCAAGCCTTGCGAAAGCCTCCCTGACTGCGCCTTTTTCCGGTTCTACATAGTATTTCTGCTTGTAGTTCTTAAGAAGAGGGAGCGTCACCAGACACCACCATACTGCTGTAGTTATCAGTCCGACGAGCCTGGCGGTATCACGGCTGACCGTGAAACCTCCGAGCATACCTTCTCCTGCCATATAGAAAACCAGCGCTACGGTAAACGGAAGACACGATCCTATATATCCCCAGGCAAAGCCGTAGGACGAAACCCTGTCGGCTCGCTCCGGGGTCGTGACGTCCGTTAACATGGAGTCATAAAAAGTAAGTGAGCAGGAATAAGCCACCTTTGCGATAATAAAGACGATCAGGAACATCATCCAGTCCCTGACCAGGCCGAGCCAGATGCATCCGGCAAGCCCTATGGCTAGAGCAGTAGTGAATATCGGTTTCTTGAATCCCTTGTTATCGGTGATGGCACCGCATGCGGGACCGATTATTGCGACGATAACAGTCACTATCGCGGTTACGTACGCAAAGTTGGACGTAGCGTGCTCATACGCCTCTGTCCCTCCCAGCCTTGCCAGATCCTTGAACCATATTGGAATAAGTGAGCATGCGATCATAGTGAACGCGGAGTTCCCTACGTCGTACAGCACCCACGACCGCTCCAGGCGGTCCAGTCTGTCAGCGTTGTTCTTAGCCAAAACTGTATCTCCTTTTGCACTCATTTGTTGATATCGAAATCAGCAGTAATCTGCTGGCTGATACTGTTTCATATGCCGAGAAAAGTTCTTACCGCATGCCCGGCGATCAGATAGCCTGCCACCGGCGGGACGAACGATATGCTCGCAGGCACTCTGCTGCCCGTATGTATCGGCGCTTCTTTACCGTAAAGAACGTCCACGTCCGTGATCGCCCTTGCTCTCAGCTCTCTTCTCATGACCCTGGCAAGAGGACACCCGCACCCTGCAGTTTCGGATATGTCACCTATCCTGAAGTTTCCTGCATCGGTCCTGTTTCCGGTTCCCATGGATGAGATCACATGCACCCCGTTTTTTTTGCACCACTGAATGATCAGCAGCTTTGCGGTGACCTGATCCACTGCATCTATCACACAATCCGGACTGAATCCGTTCAGAATTTCTATGTTGTCTTTTCCTAGGACCGCATTCACTGCGGTGACTTGGCATTCGGGATTGATCGACTTCACCCTTTCTTCAGCCGCTTCCGCCTTTGACCTGCCTATATCCTTGAGCGTGCAAAGGATCTGCCTGTTCAGGTTAGTCTCATCGAAAACATCCCCGTCCATCAGAAAAAGATTTCCTATACCGCATCTGGCCAGTGCTTCCACTGCGCCTCCGCCGACTCCGCCCAGGCCAATGACTGCGATCCTGGCTCCTTCCAGTCTGGAACTCTGTTCCTGCCCTATCAGATTGTTCTGCCGGTCAAGCCACACGGCTTCAGTCTCCTTATATATACAAAAACCCTGCTATGCCGTCTGCACCCCGTTAGAACCCCGCCTTTGTAGACGGTGGGTAAAACCCCCGGACTGTTTCGCGCTCTTCACTACAAGGTGAATATGCAATCCGCAGTCTCGCGTAGGAATCCCTATTTTGTTCTTTGACGGAAATAATGGGATGCAACAAATCGAACAAAGCAGGATTGTTTCTGTTATTCTGAATCGTCGTCCGTATCGAAATCGTAAAGGTCTGACAGTCTGCCCATGAAGATATCAGCGATCTCGTCATATTCGTCATCATCATCAATGGTCGCGAGTATCTCCTCACCGTCTTCTTCGACGACCTTAAGGATCACGAGCGAACCGTCTGAATTCAGGTATGCTACCGGATCATCCGGAGTAGGCTCAAGTGCCACATACGAACCTTCATCCAGATCTATGCTGTCTACGATCTTGAATTCTGTCTCCACTCCGTCCTCATCCGTGAGAGAAATGTAATTCTCACCGAATCCGGATTCATCTGTCTCACCTGGACGGTTTCTGTTTTCTGCCATAAACTGAAGCACCTCCGACAGCATCCGCGCTGTTTCTTTGAGAAAATTATAATTCCTTTTAAATAAGCTAGTCAACAAACAGCTTACCCGGTCGTTATACGGTATGATGCCCACTGTTCCAATAGCAGCCGATGATCGTTTTCATATCGCCTGCTTTTCTCTCCGCCCTTGCTGTGATACTGGACAGGATATATAATTTAGGCGTGATCGGAGGAAGAAATGATGCTCAAAAAAGCGCTTTCGATGGTTTTGACCGTGTGTATCTGCTTTTGCCTTGTATCCTGCGGAAAAAAAGAGGATAGCGGCAATGGAGAGAAGACCGTGTCCCCAATCCGGCAGCTGAATTCACCTGCGGAAGGTGATACAGTCGTCACTATAGTTACAGACAAAGGCACCATTAAAGCCGTTATCTACGATGATCTCGTCCCGAATACCGCCCAGAACTTCATAGCTCTTGCTGAGAGCGGCTACTACGACGGAATGGTGATCCACAAAGTTATAAAAGACTTCGTAATGCAGTTTGGCGACAAGACACTGAAAGGTGACGGAGGAGACAGTTTTTCCGGCAAAGGCGTGACCCCCGAATACAGAGACGACCTGCACAGCTACAAAGGGTCACTGGGAATGGTCGTTTACGGCGATGGGCTCCAGTACAGCCAGTTCTTTATTGTTGCCGGCGGCGCTGTGTCGGACGAGTATGTTGCCGCAATGCAGAAAGCCGGATACAGCCAGGATGTGATCGACACATTCGTAAAACTCGGCGGACAGCCCGGTTTCGACTATGTATACACAGTATTCGGACAGGTATTCGAAGGAATGGACATCGTTGAACAGATCACCTCCCAGGAGACTGACAAATATAACCGTCCCAAGAAGGACATCACGGTGAGTACCGTCACGATATCCACCTATTCCGAACAATGACGCAGTTTCGCAACAGATAATAACTGGTTACTAACGCCGCACGCGAGGTATCGTTAACGCAGGTACCGTTCAACTGCGGCGATTATTATAAGACAGGAGAAACACATGAAAGATTTCACACGGCTAGACAATCTCATCAAAGGTTTTGTAGACCGCGGAAGCATCCCCGGTTGCTCTATTGCGATCATGCAGAATGATGAACTGATCTATCACGGCGAGGCAGGCTGGGCCAATCTGCAGGAAAAGAAACCTGTGACTATCGATTCAATGTTCAGCCAGGCATCTACCACGAAGCTTTTTGCCTATGTGATCATGGGCATGCTCTACGAGGAAGGCGCCTTCCTCTTCTCAGATCCTCTTTATGAATACCTTCCCGAGTGGAAGAACACCAAGAAGTATGTGACTCTGCCCAACGGACAGACAGTTGTCCAGCCTCTGGAGCATCCTATCACGATACGCAACGCCGTTGCCATGATGTGCGGTCTTCCGTACTGCATGGTACCCGCTGTGGATCCGGTAAACCCGACTCTTGCCGCGATGAGCAGAGAGATAGCGAAGATCCAGGAAGGCGGCGTGCACACAGCGCTTCGTGACGAAGTACGGGTCATAGCAAATGCTCCGGTGATGTTCGAGCCCGGCTCACACTGGCAGTACGGTTTCGGCAGCGAGATCACCGGCGCGCTTATCGAGACTTTTACCGGCAAGCCCCTCAAGCATGTGTTCCGCGAGCGTCTGATCGAACCTCTCGGTCTTGACCATACCGATACTATGATAACCGACGCGAACCGCGGATTCACTGTCACCACCTATACCAAGAAAGGCGCGGGAGATTTTGATCCCGTTCCCGGATATCTGTGGAGCGATCCTGCAGAATATCCTCTGGAATACCGTCCCAACCTTTTCTGCAGCGCAAAGGATTTTGCGACAGTCATGCAGATGCTTGCCAACGGCGGTACATATAAGGGTGAAAAGTTCCTCGGAGAAGGAACAGTTGCCATGCTCCACTGTGACCAGCAGGATGAGATCTCTATCCGTGACTTCGAGAACGACGCATACCCGTATAACCTCGGATACGGATACGGCTTAGGCATGAGAACACTCAAGACTCAGAAATACGGTCACAACGGCCATCTCGGTTCATTCGGATGGACCGGTGGATTCGGCACATGGGTCGAGGCCGATCCTGTCGCCAAGTGCTCAATAGCCTATATGCACAACATGATTCCCAATGAAGAGGTCTACCATCATCACAGAGTGCGCGCAGTCGCATACGGATGCCTCTTCTAAATCAGCAACACTGTTTCTTTCTTAAAAAAGCCCGGCAGATACGTCCTCTGCCGGGCTAGTTGTTTGTATTCGGTGCGATAAATTATTTATGATATCTCATCCCGGCGTTTATGCTCTCAGCCCTGTACAGCTGCTCGGCCAGGATCATCCTTGCCATCTGGTGAGTGAAAGTCATCCTTCCCATAGACAGCTTGATGTGGCACTCCTTCTTTACATCATCGGACAGTCCACCGGAACCGCCGATGACAAAGATGATCTTTGACGCATCCTTTTTTGTCGTGCTGATAAGATCAGCCAGTTCCTCAGAACTGAAGATCTTTCCCTCAACGCAGAGAGCGACCTTGACAGCCCTTTCCTGTCCTCTGAGATGACGCAGAAGGACTTCTCCTTCTCTTCTAACGGCTTCCTGACGTGAACTGTCTGAATCATCCGTGATCCTGTACTCGGATATCTCGGTGACAGTGAGCCTGTCAAAAGCGCCAATGCGCTTTCTATACTCTTCAAACCCGTCAGCAAGCCATTTCTGAGACATTTTCCCTACACACAGCAATTCAATGTTCAGCATCAGTCCAGACTCAAAACCTCACTAACATCATTCCTCGGCGCCGCGAGGATCCTGTAGCTGTCTTCCTGTATGCCTTCGTCCTCTATGGCAGCTACGCTGGATACAAGCGCCATTCGCGGCGTATTGTTCTTGTCTGACAGGTGCATGAGCACGATCTGTCTGACATCTTCCTCTGCCACGAGCCTTGCGACTTCCCTTGCGCACTCGGAATTCGAGAGGTGGCCCTGCGGAGACATTATCCGTGCTTTGAGAGAAGGAGGATACACTCCGTTTTTAAGCATCAGTTCGTCATAGTTGGATTCTATCGCAACAATACCGCACCCGCGAAGGTTCTCCCTTATGCCGTCGTCTATCCTTCCGACGTCAGTCAGCACAGCGACAGCACTGCCTCCTCTCTCAAGTCTGAATCCGGTGCACGTCCTGCTGTCGTGGCTCGTCGGGAACGGCCGCACCGTGAACCCTCCGGCCGAAAAGGCTTCGCCGTGCGTGATCTCCCTGAACTTCTGAAATGGCTGTACCATACCGTTATCACCGAGATAGAGCATCGTGCTCCTTGTACAGCATAGTTCCGTATCATAATGGCTGCAGAAGACCTTCAGCCCCGATATATGGTCTATATGCTCATGCGTTACAAGTACGGAAGAGACATCAGATGCGGAGAATCCGAGTTCGCCCAGTGAATTTACGATCCTTCTGCAGCTTATGCCGAGATCTATCAGGAGCAGTCCCTCCTCGTTCCATACTGCAGTGCAGTTACCGGAGCTGCCGCTTGCCAGTGTGGCGAATCTTATCATTACCAGTACCTTTCATATGAAAAAAAGCTCCTTATCGGAGCTTTTATTTATTCAGCCTATCGCTGCCAGTTCGCTTACCGGATCCGGTATCTGTATGCGTTTGACATCTGCTCCCAGTCTGCTGAGTTTTCCGACAAAGTCCTCATATCCTCTGTCGATGTATTCCACTCCTGACACCTCTGTTGTGCCCTGCGCGCAGAGTCCTGCGATGACCATAGCAGCTCCAGCTCTCAGGTCAGTTGACATAACGGGAGCTGCCTGAAGTCTTTCGACTCCGCTTATGACAGCTATCTTGCCGTCCACGGTAAATGATGCCCCCATCCTCCTGAGTTCATCAGCATACCTGAACCTGTTGCTCCAGATACCTTCAGTGATTATGGATGTTCCCTCGGCCATGCTCAGCAGCACGGAGAACTGGGGCACCATATCAGTCGGAAATCCGGGATGAGGCATGGTCCTTACATTGGTGGCGCAAAGCACGCTCTTTCTGGTCACTGTCAGAGAATCCTCGTCAACAAGTATCTCTGCTCCTACTTCCCTCATTCTTGAGATTATGGTCTCAAGATGCTTTGGAGTGATGTTATTGACCTTGACGTTTCCCCCGGTCGCTACGGCAGCAGCTATGAAGGTCCCTGCTTCTATCTGATCAGGTATGATCGAATACTGAGCGCCTTTGAGGCTGCTTACCCCCCTGATCTTGATTACATCTGTACCTGCTCCTCGTATATCCGCTCCCATCTTGTTGAGAAAGTTCGCAACGTCTACGATATGAGGTTCCTTGGCTACGTTCTCCAGTATAGTTCGGCCTTCAGCCTTGACAGCAGCGAGCATCGCATTGATCGTTGCTCCGACAGAGACTATATCAAAAAAGATATGAGCACCCTTGAGGCCGGACCCTGCATCGACATAAACGATCCCCTGATCCACATCCGTCTTTGCTCCGAGAGCCTCAAACGCCTTAAGGTGCTGGTCTATAGGCCGCGCTCCGAGATCACAGCCGCCGGGAAGCGCCACACTGGCTTTCCCGAACTTGGAAAGACCTACGCCGAGATAGTAATAACTCGCCCTCATCCGCCTGGCGTTCTCATCCTGGATCTCACAGTTCTTTATGTCTCTGGAATCTATCACGTAACTGTGCGAGGACATTGCATGAACTTCAGCGCCCATTTCCTGCATTATGTCCATAAGTATGGAGACGTCGCTGATGACAGGCACATTCTCCAGGACACAAGGGCCGTCTGCCATCAGTGTCGCAGGAATGATAGCCACCGCAGCATTTTTCGCGCCGCCAATGTCAACTGTTCCGTGAAGCGGTCTTCCGCCTGTAACTATCAGTTTTTCCACAGCTATCTCCTTTTCTGTATATCACCAGCCAAGATACGGTTCTGCAGGAACACGCTCGCCGTTTATCCTCACCTCGAAGTGCACGTGCGGCCCGGTCGAGTTTCCTGTAGATCCTACCAGTCCTATGATCTGTCCTCTCTCAACATATTGTCCTACACTGCAGAGCCTGGTATTCATATGTCCGTACAAGGTCTGCATGCCGTTGCCGTGATCTATGATAACGTATCTTCCGTAACCGTAGTTCGTATCCTGAGACAGAACTACCATTCCGGACTCAGCCGCAACAATTGGAGTTCCCTCCACACAGGCTATGTCAAATCCGTTGTGGACTCCCGAGATCCATCCGCGGCTCACGAACTGGAATGAAGTTACCGGCCAGGCAAGAGAGCCGCCATATACGTTCGATGAACTGGAGCCTGCTGTCCCAATGATAATGTATTCATCCTGAGGTTCTTCGGTAATGGTCTCCTCTATCACTGTCTCACGAACGACTTCACCGTTCTTGTATTCGATCTCGGTAACGGTAGTTTTCTCTCCCGTGTGTCCGTACTGAGTTATGCTGTAATATCCCAGATTATAGTCAGAAGACACATTTGTATGGACATTGTATCCGATAGTTGAGACCGTTCTCTGGATCCTTACAGTCTTGACGCTGGCAAGGAAATCCTTTTCAGCAACGAGAAGACTGACTTTATCATGGATGACAGTATCGCTGAGGTTGACCTGAGGGTTCAGTTCCTTGAGCTTTGAAACGGTAATGCCGTTCTCTTTGGCGATATCCTCTATGTCCTCTCCCTCATTGGCATTGTAATAAATAGGCCCCTCCTCGTGAGAAAGAAGCATATCTCTGATCTTCTCGAATGATGTGACCGAATTCGCAGGGAATATCCCGTTGACAAGATCGATATTTCTGGTGAAGCGGACCGTTACGTCGCTTCCCATGCTCTCCGCATCCTTGCGGTACGGTTCTATTATGTTGTCGACAGTTGCAGACAGGAGATGACCTGCTGTTGTAGCTCCATAAAACTGTCCGCCGATATAGATCCCCGTCGCCTCGGCAACGTCCATTCCCGAGGACATCAGTATCTTGTTTGCCATGATGTCCTGAGTCGCGATCTCGCTGCTGTCTGCGACTGATACAGTGAGAACAGCAGAAGGCTCCCACACACTGTCATCGACCTTGATTATTCTTTTCTTGATCGTGGCTACGGCATCATCAAATACGGCCTCATTATCGATGAATCCTACATCCTGCCCGCCCACATTCACTTTTATAGCATAAGGCAGCGTTGCGACAGTCCTGACCACAAAAACGCATATGACGAGGCAAAAAACAGGAAGCACGCGGCTCAGGAATCTTTCGATAAGATGCCCGTTCCAAATGAATCCGTACTTGAAGAAGGCGCGCACCCTGTTTGCCTTTACTCTTCCGGGAGCGTCCTTGATCTCCTCCATCATATCCCGGTAGCCTTTGACGCTTCTGGCTCCCTTTATGAACGGATTAGACAGATCGGCCCATACATCAGATGCCCAGTCGGCAATGAAGCGGAACAGCTGTTTCAATATCCTCCACACTCGGACAAAGACCCACTTCAGCGAGTGTCTGATCTTTCTGAACAGATTCCTTCTGGATCTGATGATACTTGCGCCGATATAGTAAAGCAGGTTACCTATATACTCCCTGACAAAGCCCGACATCTGACCGGCAACTACACGCTGACGGCGATGACGACCATTTCTGTTAGGGTTCCTGAAGATGGCACCAGCTGAATTAAACATGATATCAATAGACCAAACCGTTATTCATTCTATACAGGCATCCGCAGATACCCATACATGGTAATTATATCACTGTTTGCAACAAACATGTGAATTAGCGGTGAACTCAGATCCTGCGTCATGCCGTTTCGCCTACTCTGTTACGGAATACTTTATGAATCTCGGCCATATGGTCCTTTCAACCGTAGCCTCAACATACAGCCCGTTTTCTCTCCATTCTTCACTGAGGATGTTGCCTCTGTTTCTGAGTGAAGCGGCCCTGCCTGCGTCTTCAAACGGGAAAAGCAGTTTGCAGCGGACGACGCTTTCCGACAGCGCTTCACTTATCTTTTCCAGCAGCGTATCCAGTCCTTCACCGGTCCTGGCTGATACCGGGATCCCTGGCAGCGCGGAAGCAAGATCATTCAGATCACATTTGTTGAAGACCTTTATCCTTGGTATTTCAGAACAGCCGAGCTCATCCAGCACTTCGGTTGCCACATCGAGCTGAGAGCCCCATGATTCGGATGAAGCGTCTGCCACCAGGAGGATCAGATCAGCGAAACGGACTTCATCGAGAGTAGACTTGAATGCTTTTACCAGCCCGTGAGGAAGCCGGCTCACAAAGCCGACCGTATCGACCAGCAGTACATGCTGCAGATTTCCTACAGCAAGTCTTCTGACGGTCGGATCGAGCGTGGCGAACAGTTTGTCTTCAGCGAGGACATCCGAGCCGGTCAGTTTGTTCAAAAGAGATGATTTCCCCACGTTGGTATATCCTACCAGAGCCACCGTAGGGATCCCGTCCCTTTTCCTGAAACGCCTGGTGATCTCACGGCGCTCCTCCATTTTTTCGAGTTTCTGTTTCAGAGACACTATCCTGCTTCTTATGTGTCTTCTGTCGCTTTCAAGCTTTGTCTCACCGGGGCCCCTTGTTCCTATTCCGCCTCCCTGCTGCGACAATCCCCCGCCGCTACCCATCAGTCTAGGCAGCCTGTACTCAAGCTGCGCCAGCTCTACCTGCAGCTTTCCTTCCGCCGTTTTTGCGTTTCTTGCAAATATATCCAGGATCAGCACTGTCCTGTCTATGACCGGAAAGCCTGTGATCTCTTCGAGATTCCTGACCTGGACTCCGGAAAGGCTGTCATCGACGACTATAATGTCAGCTTCGAGGCGTTCTGCCGTATCGCGGATCTCCTGCGCCTTCCCGCTGCCGACATATGTCGCGGGATTCAGTTTATCGGACTGCTGGATGATCTCCGCAATGCTGTCCGCGCCTGCAGTCTCGCAAAGCGCCGCAAGCTCCATGATCGACTCCTCGGCATCCCACTTTCCTGTATCCACGGCAACGAGCACGGCTCTCTGTCTTTCTTCTGTCTGTTCCATCGCAACTCCTTGAGTCAACCTGTTGATCCCTGTCTAACAATAATTATACATATACAGCTTCAGTCACAAAAGGAAACGTCTCGCCGTATTATTGTTTAAGGATTCCCGTAATGATATCATTGAGAAAACCATTTCTCTGCAGAGGTATCTTTATGTTGGATCACGAAACACTATCTGAATCATTGGAAGAACAGGTCGTCCCGTCGGAGACAGGCGACGATGCTGCAGCGTCAGCAGACAGCAAGTCTGATACCGGTGAAAGCTCTTCCGTCCTCATGACTGAAGACACCGGACTGTCCGGCTATATGTCATATACGAGCAGTGACTCTGCATCCGTTCGTTCTTCCGGAGCGGAACAGCCAATGTCTGAAAGAGCCGGAGATGACGGATCCCGTAATTCCGGCAGAGAATGGATGGCGTATGCTTCGATAGTCGGAGGAGCTCTTTCCGTCTACTCTTCGCCCATGGTCTTTTCAGGAGTCCTTCTGGGAGTTTCTGCTATAGTAATAGGCATCCTGGGAACCTTCGGAAAGAAAAGGACCCTATCTGTTATCGGGATACTTGCAGGGCTTGCTGGAGTCATTCTTTCCGTGCTTCTTGCTTCTCTTTATGTTCAACTGTTCAACATCGTATATTCATATCTGGCAGGGGGATTCGGTTTCAGGCTCTTCGGCTGGTGAAGCTCTGCATCTGTCCGGCTGCCTCGGATCGTTCCCGTTCTGCAATATAACATGCACTAAAACAGCTGATCGGCACGCATCACGCGTGCCGATCTTTTTTGTTACCGGTCAATGACCTCTGTTCAGCCGAGAAAAGCCGCAGCAGCGGAACCGACCAGGGTATCGTCATCCCTGCTGATCAGTTTGAACCCGAAGTCACCTCCTGCAAGTTCATTCAGGCACTTTAAAAACTCTTCCCTTATAGTCCTGTTTAGCAGGAACGTCGATCCGTTTACGGCAACAGGAACTTCCTTTTCTTCTGCATTCGCACAGATCCTTCTTATCACCGCAGCCACGAGCGACGCCGTCATCTTTCCGGATCTTCTCATTATACAGATGAACAGTTCCCTGAGAGTCTTTATATCTTCGTTGCATGCGCACAATTCAGCCAGCGGTCCGGAGGATCTCTCTATCAGTTCTGTCACATACTGCAGTTTCAGCGCACCTGCACCTCTCACCATGTCACTGGTCCCGTCAGACATAAGCCCTCTTTCCGCAAGTTCGATGACGCTGAGACAAGCGATCTCTCCCAGGTAAGCCCCTGAGACCATTTTCTCGAACAGAGCCTGACCTTTGTTGCGGCTCGCGGAATCCAGCTTCCTGTCTATCATGCCGCAGGGCGGAGAAGAGAAGTAAGCCGACTCCATATTGATCGCAACGCGGTCATGGAGGACCGGTCCGATCTTCGGGACATCCAGGGTCTTCTCAAAATATGCAGTGTTCATGCCTGTCCCGAGGATAAAGCCCACTGCATCACTGTATCCGGAGGCCAGCGCGGAATAGAGGACGGCAGCCGTGTCATTGAGCACGGTGATCTTCGGATCCCCTTTATACCTGGCTTTTGCAAAAGCTCTGAGCATTCCCTCCCTGATCAGACTTCCCTCACAGTCTTCTATTGAGACCTCCTTGCCCATTGTTATAATCTGGGCTTCACCGTCAGGCATTGAACGGAATGCGTAAGAGAAGCAGAGAGCCAGTCTGCCGCTTGCCGGCATCATTGGCATGATCCGCTTCACGAATTCATCGTACATCTCTTCCGCGGTGATATGCCTGTCCGTTCCCGGCATGCGGCTTTTTTTAAGCTCAAGCACTTCAGCGCCGCTGCTGCGGATCACGACCGTGGCTGCCCTGAGATTGGTCCCCCCCGCATCTATCACAGCGACCGGCTCATCGGGTACGATCGTTCCGCTGCCGAAGAGGTATGTCGGTATCATCATCATCGAGCCCCCGATACCGCGCAGTCCTCTCAGCATGTGCTCGCTTATCTCCTGTGAAAGCTTTTTCTCATCCACACAGTCAGGATGTATTCCGAGATCCATCAGTGCGTCTCTCAGTTTCCCGTCCATCAGCACTGCCTTTCCAGATTCAGATAGAATTCCACAGCCTTCCCTACCTTATCAAGCGGTATGCGCTCGTTGTTGCCGTGGATCCTGCCCCTCTCTTCCTTGGACAGTTCCATTGCGGAAAATCTCATGACCTTATCGCTGATCCTGCAGAAGTGACGGCTGTCACTGCACTGTACCATGATATAAGGAGATACGATCGCTTCAGTCCATGTCTGTTCTATAGCCTGCTTCACCTTTCGCCATGCATCCGAGTTCGTGTCAGAAGCCGGCGAAGGCTCCTGTGAGTGCCTTGCTGTGATAGTGATATCAGGATTGTTAACGACCTTCCTGAGATAACTGAGCGCTCCGTCCACTGAATCTCCGTCAATAAGCCTGAGATTTGCACCTACGGAAGCCTGGGGAGGTATTACGTTGTTCGCTTCACTGCCCTCCATCTGTGTAAACGCACAGGTCGTCCTCATAAGAGCGTTCAGTTCTCCACCCGACTTCCTGCAGATCAGATCCAGAACCGGCAGGAACAGCCACAGATTGGAGAAGAGAACTCTGTAAAGGAACGTCGATCTTCTTCCGAGAGTATCGTACATCTGCGCTACCGGACTGCAAAGTGTCACCGGGAACGGGTGTGTCTCGACATCCCATACAGCCTTGGAAAGATACCCTACAGGTCCGTGGGGAAGCGGTGCGGAAGCATGCCCGCCGTTCCCCCTGTATGTAAAATCAGCTTCAATCATGCCTTTTTCTGCAATGCCGACCATTGCGCACTTGTCAGACACGCCCGGAAATACATTCTCCACCACGGCGCCGCCTTCATCCACGACCATCTGTGGAGTGATCCCCCTTTTTTCGAGCAGATCGACTATGTCGGATGCACCGGTGCCGAAGACTTCCTCATCGCCCGCATACGAGAAATACAGGTCGTTTTCCGGGACGAAGCCCTTTTTGATCAGAGTCTCTGCGGCCTCAAGGGATGCACAGAACGTGATCTTTGTATCCAGCGTTCCTCTTCCCCAGAGCTCCCCGTTTTCAATTATTCCGTCAAACGCCGGTTTGTCCCAGCCTCTTTCATCCACAGGGACCACATCGTAATGAGCCATCAGTACAGAGGGAGCCTTGTCGCTCTTCCCCTTCCATTTGAATAGAAGTCCTGTTCTCCCGACTCTCTCAAATTCGCAGGTGCTGAATACGTTCGGATAGAATTCCGGTAGCAGGGATCTGAGTTTTTCAAACTCAGCCTCATCCTCTCTGGAGTGATCCTCATAGCTGACGGTTCTGCACATCACCAGTTCTCTCAGGTGCTTCACGGCAGCGTCCCCGTCAAAAGCGACAGGGTCCGGTACTGCCCTGTCCTCTTCAGCAGGTCTGAACAGGATTGCCCTGATCAGTATCACGGCCAGAAAAAGAATCAAAGCCAGAATAATATACAACACTGTTTTGTCCTCCGTTTAGTGAGATGACTGCAGGTCATTCATACGCTGTGCATCATCAGAATATATATATAATTCTACAATCAAGTCGTCTCTTCACTCAATGTCTGTGCATGACAAAATGCATATAAACTACATTCATTGTTCAAATAGAATTCACACAAGGCCTATATAATCTCAATCGGAAACCAAAAAGGAGGCAATACAATGAACGAATTCAACGATTATGAGATTCATGACGATCAGTCAGTAAACATAGACGAAGTCACCTCAGAGGCTGAGGTTTCCGGCCAGTCCGGAGCAGCAGAGCCTTATCATTACGGAAGCAGCTCAACGGGAGAGTACCATTACGCAATGCCTGATGCCGGAAGAAACTTCGACAGCTCTTCCGGAGCATCAGATCATTACTCCAGTTTCCGCAGCCCCTATGTCTCTGACGATTCCCCGGTGTATTCGCATGACTTTACGACTGAACACGCCGGAAAAGCGAGAAGCCGCAAAAAAGCAGGACACGGATGGCTGGTAGCCCTCTGCATTCTTCTGTCCCTGGTAAGCGGATTCGGCGGTGCCTGGACATACTCAAAGCTGTTTGCCAAGGAATCAGTAGTCATCACTACCGTCAAAGAGCCGACCGAGAGCACCCCCGCATCCTCGGGAACTTCGGACCTTACAGATATCATCTCTGCGGCAAAGGAAAGCGTAGTCGAGATCACCACAGAGATAGTCAAGACCGGAAGCTTCTTCTCTCAAAGCATCTCACAGGGAGCCGGCAGCGGCGTGATCATCGATTCTGACGGATACATCGCCACATGCTATCATGTCATCCAGGGCGCTTCCAGCATCACTGTCACTCTGCCGGATGGCAGCTCACACACCGGAACAGTCTACGGATACGACGCCGATAATGACCTTGCTGTAGTCAAGATCGACGCTCATGAACTGCCTGCAGCAGTACTGGCAGATTCATCCAAGCTCAAGGTCGGCGAGACTGTCTTTGCCATAGGCAATCCCCTCGGTTCTCTCGGCGGAACAGTTACAGACGGTATCGTAAGCGCTCTTGACCGCGAGGTAGAGGTCGAGGGGCAGGAGATGACCCTTCTTCAGACAAGCGCAGCGGTCAACCACGGTAACTCAGGCGGCGGGCTCTTCAACTCCCGCGGCGAACTGATCGGAATCGTCAATGCCAAATCCGCAGGCGAAGATGTTGAAGGACTTGGATTTGCCATACCGAGCAGCATCGTCATCGAATCCGTGACTAAGATCCTTGACGGAGGCGGGATCATATCGCCTTCATCGCCTATCATGGGCATCACCGTACAGCAGGTATACGATGAAGCAACAGCTAAACAGTATAACCTGACGCGTTACGGAGTCTATATCATCAATATTGAAGCTGGTTACGGCGCAGAACGCGCAGGTCTAAAGGCATGGGACTGCATAGTAAGTGTCGACGATATCGCGATCACGCAGGTGGATGACCTCACAAGTCTCCTCAAGAAATACAATGCAGGAGATGTGATCAGCGTTCAGGTGATCCGCGGCAACCGCATCATGACCTTTGATGTGGAACTCATGCAGCGTGTACAGTAAACACATTTTCATACATTTCTCCATAAACTCCTAAAACGGGCAGCGGGACTTCAGAATCATCTGAAGTCCCGCTGTTTTCACTTCGTTTTTTCTGTGCTTCTTGTCAGCTCACCTGTTCCGCCTGCCTCTGTTCCGCTCTGACTCCGCGCGTCTGACCACCACAAGCATGTAATAGCTGTAAAGAGCGGCAAGCACCAGCAGAAGCGCATAACAAATTATTGCAGGAGTTGATGTCAGGACCCTGTTGATCCTGTCCATTATATAGATGAAGTAACTCTTCTTTATGTCCTCCATAGCGATCAGATCAACATCACCTACGTAAACACCGTCGGAATACACTCTGGCTGATCCGATGACCTGTCCGTCCGCGACAGGTGCTTCGATCTCTTCCGGGACACTGGTCTCATATGTGATGTCCGGACTCTCTCCGGTACCCGTCTGGATTATAGTTGAAACAGGTGAGGCTGCGTACAGCATAAGATAATCTTTTTCTGACGCGTACTTCAGCGCAGTCTCACTTACAGGCGTACCCGTCTTTACCACTTCCGATACAGCCGTATTGTCGAACAGCCAGTCAAATGACAGCCTGGCATTCGTGAATACGGAATTTCCTTCATCCCAGAATCTCGTGTCGACCTCAAATGGACAGCCGAGAAAAACAGCCGTGAATGACATTCCTCCGCTCTCTGCTCTGGTGACGAGACATCTTCCGGACTCATCTATCGTTCCGGTCTTTATGCCTTTGATATACCTTGTATAGTATCCCGAATAGCTGTTCTGAAGCATTATCGTGGAATAGATGTCTCTCTCGGAATGGACGTTTGTCTCACTCAGCGTGTAACTGCTGAGCGACGTGATCTCACTGAAACCCGGTACCGTGAGCGCCCACTGAGTGATCAGATAAAGATCACGGGCGGTAGTGTAGTGGTTCTCATCAAACAGGCCGTGTGGATTCACGAAATGAGTTCCGGTGCATCCAAGCTCCGCAGCTTTTCTGTTCATAGCCTCAATGAATGAATCCCTTCCGAAATAAGCTGCGACGGAGGAGGCCGCTTCATTGGCGGACTGGATGAGCATGCAGTGCACGAGATCGCTCATAGACATCACCTCTCCGCCGTAGATCCCGGCATTGGAGATGTCTATCCCATCGAATTCCACCCATACGTCGTATGGAACGGTGACCATAGTATTCTCTATATCGCCGCACATAGTCATTGCAAGCGCGGCAGACATGATCTTGGTGGTGGATGCAGGATACATCCTTCTGTCGGCATTCTTTTGGTACACGACCCTGCCTGTATCATCATTTACGATATAAGCAGCTTCTGCCGTCACCTCAACGCCGAGTTCTATCCTTGTAGGCGACGCATTGACCGGGAGCACAGCTCCCGCCATGATCAGCAGTACCGCAGCTGCGGCAACAATCCTTCTTTTCAATTGAACACCTGTCCCGATTCCGTAAATAGTTTTCTCACAGCCGACACAAGAGCAGGACTGTCTTTCAGTCCCGGATCATTTCTCAGTATCTCTTCTGCAGCATCATTCGCAGTATACAGCGACTTTTCATCATCCACAATGTCAGCAACAGCTAGATTCGGCAAGCCGTGCTGTCTGCTCCCGAGGAAATCTCCGGGGCCGCGCATCTTCAGGTCTTCAGTCGCGATCCTGAATCCGTCGTCTGTCTCCACCAGAAGGTCCAGCCTCTGTTTTGCAGTGCCGGATCCCGCGGAAGACACCAGCACACACCAGCTCTGATCCTGACCTCTTCCAATGCGTCCTCTCAGCTGGTGCAGCGTAGACAGTCCGAATCTCTCCGCATTTTCTATTATCATAAGCGTAGCATTCGGGCAGTCCACTCCGACCTCTATGACCGTTGTCGACACGAGCACCTTGACCAGTCCCGTTCTGAACTTTTCCATCAGGTCAGCCTTATCCTGCGAAGACATCTTTCCGTGCAGCAGCCCGACCTCTATCCCGCTGAGCCAGTTCTCTCTCAACCGGTCAAAGTATTCTGTGGCAGAAACGGCATCAGGGACCGCATCGCTCTCATCAACCAGCGGGCATACGATATATGCCTGATGACCTTCTTCCACAGTCTTTCTCACAAAACCGAGATACCGGTCCCTGTAGCTGTCATCCACGAGGACCGTCCTTATGCGTTTGCGTCCTTTGGGAAGCTCATCAAGCACGGAGATATCCAGATCTCCGTATACTATCAGGGAAAGAGTCCTCGGTATAGGAGTCGCCGACATGACGAGCGTATGAGGTGATGTTCCCTTTCCGCTCAGCATGGCCCGCTGCGACACGCCGAATCTGTGCTGTTCGTCTGTGATGACCAGATCAAGATCCCTGAACTCGACTCCGTCAGATATCACAGCGTGCGTTCCGACGACCAGATCTGCGCCTCCGGACGCTATCTGTTTCAGCAGAGTCTGTCTGGCTGTCCCTTTCACTGAGCCAGTCAGGAGGCCCACGGACATTCCGAAAGGTTCCAGATACTTTCTGAAAGTCTCCGCATGCTGTTCAGCCAGCACTTCCGTCGGGGCCATGACCACGCTTTGATGGCCGTTCTTCCATGCAAGATAGACTGCAGCTGCAGCCACGGCCGTCTTTCCGCTTCCGACATCTCCCTGCAGGAGCCTGTTCATTGCCCTGCTTCCGCCCAAGTCCCCGGCGATCTCCCGTATACATCTCTTCTGAGCACCTGTAAGCGGAAACGGAAGAGACTCAATGAATGCATCGGCTGAGAGGTCACTGTAACCCGTCTTATCTCCGCCCATACTGCTTTTTCTGAGCTTTATGCCGAGCGACAGGACAAGAAGCTCTTCGAACACCAGCCTTTTTCTTGCCTGCGTCGCTTCACCGTCATCCTTTGGAAAATGGACCTTTCGGATCGCCTCTTCAGTTCCCATGAGCCCGTACTTGTCGATAACCTCCGGCGGAAGAGTTTCATCTATCTCCAGATCCGGATCCTGCAGGACCTGACGGATATTTGAGGCGATCATCCTGGAGGACAGTCCCTCGGTAAGCGGATACTGCGGAATGAGCATGCCCATCTCGTTTTCCTGCACAAGGACGGGATTGATCATTCTGATTCCAAACAGATCCTTCTGTATCCTTCCGTGGAAGATGTATTCGCTGCCCGCCTCTATCTTTGCGGTCGCATAAGGGTTATTGAAGTATGTGAGCTCCACTGACGAACCGTCAGGTGAGACAGCGTGCACGCGCTGCATCGTCCTGCCACCCTTTATCCTTACAGGCTGTGTCTTCCTGTCAACATATGCTTTTACGGAGATCGATGAGCCGTCTTCCGCAGCAGAGATGTCCTCACATACAACATAGTTGGCATAACTGCGGGGATAATGCCTAAGCAGATCCCCGACAGTCCTGATCCCTATCCTTGAGTAAAGAAGACTGCGCCTGGCTCCGACTCCTTTGAGGGAACTGACGCTTCTTTCAAGCAATCCTGCTTTTTCTGCTTTACTCTGCAATATCCGATGCTCCGTTTTCACAAACAAAAAACGCCGCTTCATAACCTGAAGCGGCGCATTCCCTTATTATTTAGCGTAATCAACCGCCCGGCTCTCACGTATGACATTGACCTTGACCTGTCCCGGATAACTGAGCTCATCCTCTATCCTCTGGACGATATCGTGAGCAACTACAGTCAGCTTATCATCACCGACCTGTTCCGGCTTTACAAAGATCCTGATCTCGCGGCCGGCCTGAATGGCATATGAACTGTCGACTCCGTCATAGGTATTGGCGATCTCTTCAAGCTTCTCGAGCCTCTTGATGTAGTTCTCGAGGTTCTCGCTTCTGGCGCCCGGTCTGGACGCTGAGATAGCATCCGCTGCCATTATGACATAAGCAAGAGGAGTCTGAGGCTCCACGTCATTGTGATGCGCTTCTATAGCGTGTATGATCTCAGGGCTCTCCTTGTATCTCTTGGCGATCTCAACGCCGAGCTGGATGTGAGTTCCCTCATATTCGTGGTCAAGCGCCTTGCCTATGTCATGCAGAAGACCTGCACGCTTCGCCTGAGTGACATCGAGCCCGAGTTCCGAGGCGATGAGTCCGGAAAGCAGCGCGACTTCCTGCGAGTGATTCAGGCAGTTCTGACCGTAGCTCGTCCTGTAATAAAGTCTTCCGAGTATCTTTATAAGATCGGGATGAAGCCCGTGAACTCCGACTTCCAGAACGACACGTTCTCCTTCGCGCCTGATCTTCGTTTCGACTTCTTTTTTGGCCTTTTCAAGGCAGTCTTCGATGCGGGCAGGATGTATGCGTCCGTCCTGAATGAGTTTCTCAAGCGTGATCCTGGCTATCTCTCTCCTGACAGGATCAAAACAAGAGATCGCTATGGCTTCCGGCGTATCATCGATTATGAGATCGGCTCCTGTAGCATTCTCTATCGCCCTGATGTTGCGTCCCTCACGGCCGATGATCCTTCCCTTCATCTCGTCATTTGGAAGGGAGACAACGGAAACCGTGGTCTCTGATGAATGGTCAGCCGCGCATCTTGCAACTGCTATACTGAGTATGTTCTTGGCGATGGTGTCGCATTCGTCCGCAAGATTCTGCTTGTATGCATTGATCTTTACGGCCTTTTCGTGATCGAGTTCTTCGTCGACCTTGTTCAGAAGGACTTCCTTCGCCTGTTCAGTGGTGAACCCTGAGATCTTCTCAAGTGTTTCCGACTGAAGGGCCTTCAGCTCGTCCGCTTCACGGATCTTCTGCTCGAGCTGTTCGCTGCGTTTCTGGAGCCTTGCGGTCTCAGCCTCATTCTGCTCCTGCTTCTTGTCCAGAGTCTCTTCTCTCTGGGTGAGGCGTCTCTCCTGCCTCTGGACCTCGCTCCTTCTGTCGCGGAGCTCCCTGTCCGATTCGGATCTGAGTCTGTAGATCTCGTCCTTTGCTTCGAGGATAACTTCTTTTCTTCGCTGTTCAGCAGATCTTATTGCATCATTGACAAGACGGGTCGCCTCCGCTTCCGCGGAGCCGATCTTAGCCTCAGCTACTTTTCGTCTGTGAGATATACCGATAAAAAAACAGGCAATGCCACTAATGATGGCCGCAATGATTGCTGAAACAACGGCTACGGTAACAGATACTGTTTCCATTGTTCCATTCACCTTTCAGATATATATAAATCGCTTAATGATATATTCCTAAACAGCAGCGGCATGAACACAACATGCCAATTCTGTTCAAAATACCTTTTTTATTAAATAATAAATACCGGTTAATGTCAATAAACTGCTCCGGCCTGTTGCTTGACATAGTCAAACCTCTATGATAGTTTAACTATGATTGAAGATGATCCCGTGATGCGGACGAACTGTTTTGGTCCACCCTCAAAGAGAGCGCTGCTGAAGCTGAGAAAGCGCAGGGCACTATGACAGGCACCACCGCTGAGGATCTCCTGTGAACAGGAGACGGGCCGGCCCGTTAACGCCGCAATGAGTGGCGCCTCTGGCGCAATTCGGGTGGAACCGTGGGTTATTTTTCCCATCCCGTTCGGGGATGGGATTTTTTGTTTATAATTCTTTTTTGGAGGATTCATAGATAATGTCAAACATCAAGATCAACCTCAGAGGAGATGTTCGGGAATTCCCCTCAGGAGTGACCGGTCTGGAAGTTGCCCAGAGCATCGGGGCAGGGCTTGCCAAAGCAGCCTGCGCCGTCTCTGTCAACGGTGAGATAAGGGACCTGAGGCTTCCCATCCAGGAAGACTGCGAACTCTCCGTACTTACCTTTGATGACGCAGACGGGAAACACGCGTACTGGCACTCAACCTCCCATATCATGGCTCAGGCGATCCAGCATCTTTATCCCCAGACGCTGTTCACTATCGGCCCTGCGGTAGAAAACGGTTTCTATTATGATATCGACTGTGACGTGACCTTCACTCCCGAGATCCTGGAAAAGATCGAGGATGAGATGAGAAAGATCATTAAGGAGGACCTGCCTATAGAGCGATTCGTTCTCAACAGAGAAGACGCTCTCGCGAAGATGTCTTCGAACCCGTATAAGGTCGAGCTGATCAACGATCTTCCCGAAGATGCGGAAATATCCTTCTACAGTCAGGGAGACTTTACCGATCTCTGTGCCGGCCCCCATGTCATGAGCACCGGAAGGATCGGAGCCGTCAAGCTTCTGAACGTCACAGGAGCATACTGGAGAGCAGACGCAAACAACAAGATGCTCCAGAGAGTATACGGCATCTCGTTCCCCAAAGCCTCACAGCTCAACGATTATCTGACCATGCTGGAAGAGGCAAGAAAACGCGATCACAGAAAACTGGGAAAAGATCTCGGTCTGTTTGCATTCAGAGACGAAGCTCCCGGTTTCCCCTTCTATCTTCCCAAGGGAATGGTCCTGAGAAACACACTCATCGATTACTGGAGAGGCGTCCACAAGAAATGGGACTATGTGGAGATCCAGACACCACAGATAATGAAGCGCACACTATGGGAGACATCCGGTCACTGGGATCACTACAAGGACAATATGTATACGACCGTGATCGATGGTGAGGATTTTGCGATCAAGCCCATGAACTGCCCCGGCAGCATCCTGGTCTATGATCTGGCTCCTCACTCCTACCGCGACCTTCCGCTGCGCTATGGAGAGCTGGGCAACGTCCATCGTCATGAGCTGTCCGGTGCGCTTCACGGCATGTTCCGGGTCCGCGCCTTCACTCAGGATGACGCGCACATTCTGCTCGCAAAGGAACAGATAAAGGATGAGGTCATCAGGATCGCGAGGCTCTTCGATGAAGTCTACTCCCTCTTCGGGCTTGAATATCGCATCGAGCTGTCCACGATGCCGGAAGACCACATAGGATCAGTCGAAGACTGGGACATCGCGACTGCAGCTCTTGCGGATGCGATCACCAGCATCGGAAAAGATTATACAGTCAATCCGGGAGATGGCGCATTCTACGGTCCCAAGCTTGACTTCCACATCAAGGATTGCCTCAACCGCACCTGGCAGTGCGGCACGATCCAGCTGGACTACCAGCTTCCCGGCCGCTTCAATCTGGAGTATGTGGGTGAGGACGGCGAGAAGCATACGCCTGTCATGATCCATCGTGTCGTTTTCGGTTCCATCGAGAGGTTTATAGGCATCATAACCGAGCACTTCGCCGGAGCGTTCCCCACATGGCTCGCTCCCGTTCAGGTCAAGGTCATACCGATCTCCGAGAAGCATACCGAGTACGCAACGGAGATCCTTTCGGAGCTCGAAGCCTCAGGTGTTCGCGCGGAAGCTGACTTCAGAAACGAGAAGATGGGTTACAAGATCCGCGAAGCACAGCTCCAGAAGATACCGTATATGCTGGTGGTCGGCGACAAGGAAGCCGAATCCGGCACAGTATCCCTCAGAAGCCGCAAAGCCGGCGATGAAGGTTCCCTCCCCCTCGGCGAATTCATCAGCAGGATAAGGGAAGAGATCGACAGCCGTTCACTCTGATAACAGTATTTCAGCAACAAAGAACGAGCCGGGCTGCGCAGAGCAGTCCGGCTTTTAATTCGCTGTGTTGACCCTTTCGGGCTTCCCTATTTTGCTTAGTATAAGGTGTATTCAACAACCGCTTATGATATAATCCATATCGTACAGATCAATAGGTCTTAGTTACTTTGACATATTAATAACGGAGGAAACAGCAATGCCCGAGAATACCGGATTCTCTCTTGAACTGCCGGTCCCGACAATGGATCCGACAACTTTTGAGGAAGCAACCCTCACTCCCATAGTAGCCGCTCCGGAAGAGACTTCCGCTGTCACGGATTATCTGAGCGACGCCAATCTGACAGAAGAGGAAAAGAAAGCCGTTTCCGACTTCTCTCAGAAGATCAACATCAAGGATACCAACGTTATCCTGCAGTACGGCGCAGCATGCCAGGAGAAGATAGCATCCTTCTCAGACACCACCCTTCAGAATGTCCGCACGAAGGACCTCGGCGAGATCGGAGACATGATCTCCAATCTGGTCGTCGAGCTCAAGGGCTTCTCTGTAAATGACAGTGACGAGAAGAAAGGCTTCCTCGGTCTCTTCAGAAAATCCAGAAGCGCTTTTGCAAAGCTCCAGGAAAGATATGACACAGCCTCTTCAAGCGTCGACAAGATCTCCGAAGTCCTCAAGGACCACCAGAATACACTGTTCAAGGATATCGTTATGTTCGATCAGATGTATGACGTGAACCTTGCGTATTTCAAGGAACTGTCCATGTACATCATAGCCGGCAAGAAAAAGCTCGAGGAAGAGCGCGCAACCACTCTCAAGGAACTCAAAGCCAAGGCCGAGGCCTCAGGTCTTGCCGAAGATGCACAGGCTGCAAACGACTTCGCAAACCTCTGTGAGAGATTTGAAAAGAAGCTCTACGATCTCCAGCTCACAAGAGAGATCAGCATCCAGATGGCTCCTGAGATCAGGCTCATCCAGAACGGTGATACCCTGATGGTCGAAAAGATCCAGACCACTATCAACAACACCATACCTCTCTGGAAGAACCAGATGGTGCTCGCGCTCGGAATGGCCCACTCCAAGGAAGCCATGGAAGCTCAGAAAGAAGTCAGTGACCTGACGAACGAGCTCCTCAAGAAGAACGCAGAGACCCTCCAGATGGGCACCATAGAGATCGCCAAGGAGAGCGAGCGCGGCATAGTAGATATCGAGACAGTCGAAGAGGCGAACCGCAAACTTATCGAGACCCTTGATGAAGTTATCAGGATCCAGGAGGAAGGCCGCCAGAAGAGGCTGGAAGCTGAGAACACCCTCGGCAAGATCGAGACTGAGCTCAAGCAGAAACTCCTTGAAGTCAGAGGATGATCTTCGCTTTAGTAAAAGGATAAGGGGGATAAACAGTTGAACAGACGTCCCAATTACGGAATGACAGGTTGCATGATGTTTGTTGTCGCATGCGGTCTGTGCCTTTGGCTCCTGCCCCGTCTAGGAAGACTGCTTCTGCTCGGAGGAGGACTAATAGGATTCGGGATCGTCGCCCTGGTCATAGCTCTGATAGTCTACTCACTTAAGGGAGACGGAAGCAGCACCAGCGTCAAGAGCGCCGATCTTTCCCCGGAACAGGCTGAGCTCATAAACAACGGAAAGAGCAAGGTCGTGACCATCAGAAGCAATCTTGGCAAAGTCCATGACAGTGAGATCCGCGAGACCGGTTACTCCATCTGCAGGACCTGCGACCGGATATTCAAGGCTCTCACCGAGCAGCCGAAAAGCATCACATCCGCAAGACAGTTCCTGACTTACTATCTTCCCACGATCAACCTGATCCTGGAAAAGTATGAGAAAGTTGAGAGGAGCGGAACGGATTCCGGCAAGATGACTGACAAGGTCAGGAACTACCTGAACGACGTCGACAAGGCTCTCAAGAAGTTCTACACGAACCTGTTCGAGGACGAGAAGCTTGATCTGACCGTTGAGATGGAAGCGATGACAATGGCTGTTAAGCGTGACGGACTGATCACTGACGATGAGCTTCGTCAGGAACTCAGCGCTGCAGCTTCAGGCAAAACGCAGCCGATCGATCTTTCACTGTGAAATGATCCAAATAACAAACGCGCTGGCACTTAAGTGTCAGCGCGTTCTTTTTCTACAGTTTTAACGAATTACTGAAATAAAGCTGTTTGTCCGATATGTATTCTTACGAACTGTTTTCTGCATTATTTACGAAGGAAATCCATAATATTATAATTACAGACATCTGAAAAGTTTCAGCAATTCTAGACACTTTACAGGGGAAAAAAGATGAACACTTATATTGAAAGCGTTCTAAAGGGAGTCAGCATAAGGCACTCTTCACAGCCTGAATTTGTACAGGCAGTCCACGAAGTTCTGTCATCGCTCTCTCCTGTTGTCGACGCACATCCCGAGTATGAAAAAGCTGATCTGCTCAACAGGATCGTAGAGCCCGAACGTATGTTCACGTTCAGGGTGGTCTGGATGGATGATCAGGGCCAGTATCATACAAACCGCGGCTGGAGATGCCAGTTTAACGGAGCCATCGGTCCGTACAAGGGCGGGATCCGTTTTCAGCCAAACGTAAACGAGAGCATCATTAAATTCCTCGGTTTCGAGCAGACATTCAAGAACAGTCTCACAGGTCTTCCCATCGGCGGAGGAAAAGGCGGCTCGGATTTCGACCCCGCCGGGAAATCAGATGCTGAGATCATGCGTTTCTGCCAGAGCTTCGTATCCGCCCTATACAGATACATAGGGCCGGATGTTGACGTTCCCGCAGGAGACATGGGAGTCGGCGGACGCGAGATAGGATACATGTACGGTCAGTACAGAAGACTCAAAGGCGCCTGGGAGAACGGAGTATTTACCGGAAAAGGTCTGAGTTACGGAGGATCTCTTATCCGTCCTGAAGCGACCGGATACGGAGCAATGTATTACCTTGAGCAGGTCCTTAGGCATCAGGGTGACACGATCGAAGGCAAGCGCATAGGCGTGACCGGATACGGAAACGTCGCCTGGGGCATAGTCAAAAAAGCCGCTGAGCTGGGTGCTGTATGCTGCTACATCTCCGGCTCTGATGGATACATACATGATCCTGACGGCATCAATACACCGGAAAAGATAGATTACATGCTTGAGATGCGTGAAAAACACACAGGCGTAAAGGCTTATGCTGAAAAATTCGGCTGTGAATATGTCCCCGGCGCAAAATTCGCCGGAGTCGATGACATTGACGTATATATGCCTGCCGCAACGCAGAACGAGATCAATCTTGAGGACGCAAAGAAGCTTGCTGCTTCCAATGTTCGCTATTACATCGAGGTATCAAACATGCCGACGACCGCGGAAGCCGTAGAGTACCTCCGCTCCAGGGAAGACATAGTTGTTGCCCCTTCCAAAGCTGTCAATGCCGGAGGAGTCGGTGTTTCTGCTCTCGAGATGGCTCAGAACTCCGAGCGTCTTGTATGGACAGCGGAAGAAGTCGACGCACATCTGAGGTCCATGATGATCAACATCCATAACGTCTCTGCAGAAGCTGCTGAAGAGTACGGCCTTGGCTATGACCTTATCTCCGGCGCAAATATCGCCGGATTCAAAAAAGTAGCCACAGCCATGATGGAGCAGGGCATCTTCTAAAAATCTTATATGATCAGACAGCGGTTTCCGGTCAGGAAACCGCTGTTATTATACAGAAAAGCCGCGTCCACAAAAACGCGGCTTTTTGCCTGTTCAGTTTACCCGAATACAAGATCGTAGAAATCGGTCGCAAGTATCATGCTGGTCATGCTTCTCCTGCACTCCACCAGTTTATTCATATATTCCACATAGCTCTCGATCGCGGCGTCGGTAAAATTCAGTCCGTCATTCAGTTCAAACTCCTGAGTGTATGAATTATAATATCCGCTGTCGCTTCTCCAGCTCTTGGAGTAGAAGATCACTAGCCCGTTTCCGCCCGAAAGCATATCCGTGCCCGGAAGCATTCTGGAATCATATTCAAGTCCGAGGAGGTTGGATAGAGTCGGAAGGATGTCGACCTGTGTGCATACCTTGTCAACGATAACTGTCTCTTCCATCGAGGAGTTCCATATTATCAGCGTGTTTCTGTAGGCCTCTGTGTCGAGCATCCTCTCGTTGCAGTAGATCGCATCATTGGAATTGCCGTAATCCTTTCCTCTGAGTTCTCCCACAGCTTCAACTGCCGTATATGGAATATGATCCGCTACCGCTACTATCAGAGTCCTGTCAAGCTGTCCTGCTTCCTCAAGGCTCCTGATAAGCGCTTCCAGTGCGCTGTCAACCTCCATCACAGTAGCTACATACTGTTTTGTGCTCTCAGACCATTCGTATCCGGCAAGTTTTTCTTCGTAGTCTTCTGAGATCCAGTTCCATGAATACGGAGTGTGCCCCGATATCGTCATGTAATATGCGTTAAAAGGCATGTCATCACCGAGATACTCATCCACCGTAGTCTCTATCATGAAAGTATCTCTCTGAGGCCACCTGTAACCGCCCGATGAAAACTCCGCCTCCATACCGCTGCCCAGATAGAACCAGTCCTCATAGCCGAGATTGTTCATGGTCCTTTCTCTGTCATACATATCCCAGCCGTTATGGAATCCGATATTATGATATCCCTTCCTGCCCAGCTGCGGTCCGAGCGAGAAATAGCAGTTGGTCCCAAGTCTTCCGCTTTCCTGCAGACTCATCGGACTGCCCTGTTTCGGATAAAGGCCGAGAAGGTTCTGACACTCTCCGGCATTCGTGCTTCCGTAATACAAAGGGGTGTAAAAATTGTTGAACACAAAACATTCGTTGGAAAGTTTATAAAGAGTCGGCGTCAGTTCTTCGTTTATTGCCGCACCGGAAAATGCTTCCAGACAAAGGAAGATCACATTGTACCCTTCAAACATCCCCGTGTACTCGTTTTTTACGGTCGGTCTGACAGAGTTGAAATATGTGGCAAGCCACTGAATACTGCTGTCAGAACTCTCCATAAATGACGACAGATCCACGTCCATTATCTGCGGCGATCTGTCCACAGGAACAACATCGGTTACAGAGATGTCTTCTGTATCACCTTCCGGAATGTCGCTGAGGCTCGGAGCAGATACGGAAGACGGAAACAGCTTGTGGTATATATCCAGTCTCAGCATCGTGATGAGACCCAGCCGCTCCACCTGGATATCGAGATTCTCATCCGAGCAGTAGAGTTTTGCAGGAGCCATCTCCCCGCCGCCCCAATCTCTCTGAGTGACCCATAGTCCGAAACAATGGACAAACAGTGAGATCATCAGTGTGATGATCACCGTGACCGAAGCGGCTGCCGGAGAGAACTTGCCTTTCTTCTGTTCAGCTTTTATCTCCGCTTCATCGCTCCTGTGTCCTGCTGCATCACCTGCAGGTATGAGTATTCCTATCAGCACAGGCAGGAAAAGCAGGAGAAGATATCCAAAATTCTTCAGGATCGTAGTGATAATGATGCCCAGGTAGTCATACAATCTGTTTTCCGCGGCTGTTCCCAATGCTGATGCAGGGAAAAAAGTCTGCAGTATGTAATATGCTACGCTTTCAGCTCCGAAGACCAGCCAGATCAGCACCAGCAGTATGACCCGCACTCTCTTTCGGGCTGTTCCGATGAGGATCGAAGGCAGGGTCCCTGCTATAAGCCCGGCAGATATCGAGAATACAATATATATCGGGCTGTAGACCAGTTCCGACCTTATCTTGATATGTAGCAGCAGCTCCATCCAGATAAATGCGGTCGGAAAGAGAACAAAGTCAAGTATCTTGTTTTTTTTGCTGCCTGAAGTCATAAAAAGTACCTGTGGTAAAAAACCTTGAGCCTGGAGAATTGTTTTGCTCACAGAATCTTCCGGATGCCGTCATTTGTATCAGGAGTGGCTCTCCGGATTTTGGGGATAAAAACAGAGCCGAAAGAAGCATTTCCTCCGGCTCTTGGTCTGAAGCTCAATACCCTGTACATATCCTTGGACAGAACAGTACGAATAGCGAGCGTTTGGTGAGACACCGGAGATTCGAACTCCGGACACCCTGCTTAAAAGGCAGGTGCTCTGCCGACTGAGCTAGTGTCTCGCAGATGCGCCTTGTAATTATAGAAAACTGATATTGAAAAGTCAATTACCACTTTCGCGAGTCGGTGCTTGGTAATATAATATCCAATGGTAGCAGACAGAGCCGCGCATCTTTGCTATTGACAGCATTATGATGCAGGCGATTCGTACCCCCCCCCGCACTCACACAGTATCTGAGGATTTTTATGACAAACTATTCCGGCACGATCGAAAAACTGAATTCACTAGACAGACACGACTCCAAAGACTACTCCGGTCTCAGGGTCAACACAGAGAATTCATTGAATTATCTTCTGGCAACCATGTTCCCGAGATTCATCTGTCCCGACTTTCCATGCGATGAACGAGACAGGACCGGAGCTTCCTACCTTGAGAAAGCTGTATATCACCTGGGAAGAGCTTTATCATATGTACTTCCCGGGGAGGAAGTCTCATCATGTGCAGATCAGATGGTCGAGAGGCTTCCGAAGATCAAGGAGATCCTTTTATCTGACGTTGAAGCAGCTTACGAAGGAGATCCTGCCGCAAAAAGCACCGATGAAGTGATCCTGACCTATCCTGCGTTTACTGCTATCGGTTCATACCGGATTGCGCATGAGCTGTTTTCTCTCAATGTGCCTCTGATACCCAGGATCATGACGGAATACGCGCACAGGGTCACTGGGATAGACATCCATCCCGGTGCAACCATAGGCAGACGCTTCTTTATAGACCACGGCACAGGAGTGGTGATCGGCGAGACCACCACGATCGGAGAACATGTAAAGCTCTATCAGCATGTAACACTCGGTGCCAGAAGCTTTGAAGTTGCGGAAGATGGAAGTCTCGTCAAGGGGATTAAGCGCCATCCGGATATCGGCAACGACGTGATAATCTATGCAGGAGCGACTATCCTCGGAGGAGATACTGTTATCGGAAACAACTGCGTAATTGGCGGAAATGTATGGCTGACACACTCGATTCCCGACGGAGAGACAGTTGTCGCATCACACTCGAGAGAACAAAGATCAGACAAAAACATATGAGCACAAAAGAACCCGGACCGATTGGTCCGGGTCTTTTTTATGATCACGATCTCAGGTCTCGTCCGAATAGAATATCGGGTAGAGCGAACTGGATATCCTTTTCATCAGCTCCGCATTGATCTTCCTGAGGTCCTCCACCTCGGAAACATCGATATCGACGATGTCATTGATGAGTTCCGTTGTGATGGAGGATCTTTTCTCTTCCGGAACACCGGACAGTATCTCTTTTGCCTTGAACCTGACATAAGCCTCTTTTTCTTCCAGCGAAAGCGGCTCAAAATGGCTTATCAGATTAAGCCTGGATCTGAATTCGGGAGCAAGCTCGGTATCGATCTTATCCTCGGTGAGATTTGATGTAAATATGATCATATACTTGTTGAGATCATAGTCTCTTCCGAGGGAATCGGTGAACCATCCGTCTTCCAGCAGCTGCAGGAAGAAATTGTGTATGGGCTTGCTGGCTTTCTCGAATTCATCGATAAGGATCACGGTCCCCCTGCTGTTCAGCAGTTTCTCGCTCAGTTCCCCCTTGCTGCTTCCGACATATCCGCGGGGGCTTCCTATCAGACTTCCCAACGAGTTGACTGAACTGTAGTTTCCGAAATTCAGCTTGATCAACTGTTCGGAAGGCGCAAGACAATGATGGAGCAGTCTGGCTGTCTCCGTCTTTCCGATACCGGACGTACCGTACAGGAAAGCAGAGAATATCCTCTGATTTCCCATGGTGCTGAACACTCTAAACCTTCTGAGTTCTTCAAACAGTCTTTCCTTGAACTCCGGATTGCCGAAAAGTCTGCTTCTGACCGTATTGCACAACTCCTCAAAATCCTTCTCGCTCAGATCAGCTATGTTATTGGAGAGCAGTTCTGTCAGTCCGAGTTTTTCCTCCAGGGAGCGCACCTCTCCGAGAGCAAAGTAAAGCATCCCTTTGGCAGAAGCCATATATTGTCTTTCGAGGATCACGCAGGCTTCGCACCTGTCGATGTTCTGTACAAAGGCAATAATCCTTTCCAGATACGGCAAAAGACTCGTCACCCTGTCCTCATTAGCAAAGAGTGACGAGACGTCTATGAGCATATATTTCGTACCGCTCGGGAGCTGGATACGACCGTTTTGTTCTCCGAATCGAAAGGCGCTAAGCATGAGTCCGTTTTCAGCCTCTACGACCTCAACGATCTTCTCACGATTGCGCCTGTCATATTCGTATAAGGGAATACGTTTCATTCAAAACAGCCTTACACAATTATTGCATTCCGGCAAGGTAGTCATCGATATTGAGGAACTCCTCTTCGAAGTCGAATGCGCGGACAGCAGCCATAGACTGTCTGACGACTTCAATCGAACCCTTGATGATGGCACCCGGGTCAATATTGATCTCTGCGCTACGGATGTTTCCGAAAACGACAGCATTCGGTCCGATTGTAACGCTGACATCAACGAAAAGGTTGCCCTTGATCTTTCCGTCACAGACGAGATCGCTGGCTCTGACATCACCAATGACGACCGAGCCGGTATCAAAGCTGGCATTCGTCTTGCAGGTGATATTACCTCTTTCCTTGCCGCCTACAAAGACGCATGAATCAGAGGTCACTTCCCCGTCTATGATTCCGCCTTTTACAACGACTTCGGTAGTGGAATTGATATTGCCCTTTATCGCGCTGCTGAAGGACATTTTATCCTTGGTCGAGATATTGCCTTCGATAACGGTATTCTGACTCAGCTGATTTACAAATTCCCTTTCGAGCTGTTCTTCTGAAACAGTCGCAGGTGCAGTCGGTACAGCAACTACAGGTTCGTCTCTTGTAAATAGCGCCATTATTTTGCTCCTTTGGTTGGGTATGTATGAAGTGCAACCGTCCGCTGATATATGGTCGGGCTGCAGTATTAAACCGCTTGATATACACGTTAATGTTAATTGTTCCGAATTTAAAAGTCAAGAAGAGCGCTTTAACAGAGAAAAAGGCCGGAGCATCAGCTCCGGCCTCTGTATTTCCTGGAATGATTATTCCGCTCTCTCTGCGAGTGCTTCGTAACGATTCTTGGCGTTCTGCTCGGCTTTCTCGAACAGGACTTCGGCGCGCTCGGGGAACGAGCGGGTCAGGGATGAGTAACGAGCCTCACCCATGATGAAGTCACGATAGCTTCCCGTGGGAGCTTTGCTGTCGAGCTGGAACGGATTCTTTCCTTCTGCCTTGCGGCGAGGATCGAACCTGAATGTGTTCCAGTAACCGGCTTCAACAGCCTTCTTCATCTCTGCCTGGCAGTTCGTCATGCCGCCCCTGATGTTGTGCATCTCGCACGGAGCGTAGCCGATGACCAGAGACGGTCCGTGATAGGACTCAGCCTCTGTCAGGGCCTTAAGGGTCTGGTTCATGTCAGCACCCATAGCGACCTGAGCGACATAGATGTAACCGTAGGACATTGCTATATCGGCAAGGCTCTTCTTTGCGATCTCCTTACCGGCAGACGCAAACTGAGCGACCTGACCGATCTGGGATGCCTTGGAAGCCTGTCCGCCTGTGTTGGAATAGACCTCTGTATCGAAGACCATGATGTTGACATCTTCGCCGGAAGCAAGGACGTGGTCCAGACCGCCGAATCCGATATCATACGCCCATCCGTCGCCGCCGAAGATCCAAATGGACTTCTTGGACAGATATTCCTTGTTTTCAAGGATATACTTGCGATCATCACAGTCGCAGCTGAGCTTTTCAAGTTCCGCTACTACAGCATCGGTCGCCTTACCGTTCTTGTCACCATCGGTGAAGGTATCGAGATACTCACTGACAGCATTCTTGAAGGATTCAGGCGCATCTTCCTTAGCGGCAAGAGCTTCCAGTTTGTCCTTCAGGGAGTTCCTGATGGCATTCTGGCCAAGCATCATTCCGAAGCCGTGCTCCGCATTGTCCTCAAAGAGGGAGTTGGCCCATGCGGGTCCTTTTCCTTCCTTGGTCTTTGTATAGGGAGATGTTGCAGCCGGGCCGCCCCAGATCGAGGAGCATCCGGTCGCGTTGGAGATGTACATATGATCTCCGAAGAGCTGTGTCACGAGTCTTGCATAGGAGGTCTCGGCGCAGCCTGCGCAGGAGCCTGAGAACTCAAGCAGAGGCTTTCTGTACTGGCTGGTGATGACGTTCAGCATCGGGCTGATGTCTTTCTTCTCTTCGACATTCGCTACGCAGTAATCGAAGACTGCCTGCTGATCTTCCTGACTCTCTCTGTCGACCATCGTAAGGGACTTGGTGGGGCATACGCCGACGCAGACGCCGCATCCCATGCAGTCCAGGGGAGAAACAGCCAGGGTGTATTTGTAGTTGGTCTTGAAGATGGGTCTCTTTCCGAACTTCGTATTTGAAGGAGCAGCAGCTGCTTCTTCTTCAGTAAGCGCGAAGGGACGGATCGTTGCATGCGGGCAGACGAATGAGCACTGGTTGCACTGTGCGCAGGTCTCTGCGTTCCATTCAGGAACAGAGACTGCTACGCCGCGCTTCTCATATGCAGATGCGCCGAGCTCGAACGTTCCGTCAACGTGCTCGCTGAATGCGGAGACCGGCAATGAATAGCCGTCCATGAGTCCGACGGGCTTGAGAATGGTATCGACCATCTTGACGAGCTTCTCGGGGCCTTCAAGCGGTGCGGCTTCGGTCTCGTCGACTGCATCAGCCCACTCGGCGGGGACGTCTACCTTGACATAAGCAGTGACGCCTGCATCGATGGCCTTGTAGTTCATGTCAACGACATCCTGTCCGTGACGCAGATAGCTCTTGAGAGCAGCTTCCTTCATGTGATCGACCGCTTCCTCGATGGGCATGACGTTGGCAAGAGCGAAGAACGCGGACTGAAGTGTCGTGTTGGTGCGCTTGCCCATGCCGATGGATGCAGCGATATCGATAGCATTGATGGTATAGAGCTGGATATTATTCCTGGCAATGTAGCGCTTTGCCTCAGCGTTAAGATGCTCGCCAAGTTCCTCAGGAGACCACTGGCAGTTGATCATGAATACGCCGCCCGGCTTTACGTCATTGACCATCTTGTATCCTTTGGTCACATAAGACGGGTTGTGGCAGGCTACGAAGTCAGCCTTGTTGATGTAGTATGGGCTCTTGATAGGATGATCGCCGAAGCGCAGGTGGGAGATCGTCACGCCGCCTGTCTTCTTGGAGTCATACTGGAAGTAAGCCTGTACGTACTTGTCGGTGTAGTCTCCGATGATCTTGATGGAGTTCTTGTTCGCGCCGACTGTTCCGTCGCCGCCAAGGCCCCAGAACTTGCACTCGATCGTGCCTTCCGCAGCTGTGTTGGGAGCGGGTTTCTCTTCCAGTGACAGGTGTGAAAGGTCATCGTTGATGCCGATCGTGAAATGAGGCTTGGGCTCATCTTTCGCAAGTTCGTCGTACACCGCGAATATGCTTGCAGGAGGAGTATCCTTGGATCCGAGTCCGTAGCGTCCTCCGATGACTGTATCGATCTTTCTTCCCTGGGCGGCAAGAGCAGCGACAACATCCATGTAGAGAGGCTCACCAAGAGATCCGGGTTCCTTTGTACGGTCAAGAACAGCGATCTTCTTGACAGTTGTGGGAATAGCTTCAACGAGCTTCTCGGCAGAGAAAGGACGATAGAGACGTACCTTTACAAGACCGACCTTCTCACCCTTTGCAGTGAGGTAATCGATGACTTCTTCCGCGACGTCGTTGATCGAACCCATGGCGATGATGACGCGTTCTGCGTCCGGAGCGCCATAGTAGTTGAACAGACGGTAATCAGTGCCGAGTTTGGCATTGATCTTGTCCATGTACTCTTCTACGACTGCAGGAACTGCATCATAGAAAGCATTGTTGGCCTCACGATGCTGGAAGAAGATATCATCGTTCTCGTGAGAGCCGCGCATAACGGGATGCTCGGGGTTGAGTGCGCGCTTACGGAATGCGGCGACCGCATCCATATCACACATTTCCTTGAGGTCCTCATAGTCCCATACTTCGATGTTCTGAAGTTCATGAGACGTGCGGAATCCGTCAAAGAAGTTGAGGAAGGGAACACGGCTCTTGATAGCAGCAAGATGCGCTACAGGAGACAGGTCCATGACTTCCTGGGGGTTTGTCTCTGCGAGCATCGCAAAACCGGTCTGACGGCAGGCCATCACGTCTGAGTGGTCGCCAAAAATATTCAGAGCATGGGATGCGACTGCACGCGCTGAGACATGGAAGACTGCAGGGAGCAGTTCTCCGGCGATCTTGTACATGTTCGGGATCATGAGCAGCAGGCCCTGCGACGCAGTGTAGGTCGTCGTAAGAGCACCGGCTGCGAGAGATCCGTGGACAGTACCGGAAGCGCCGGCTTCCGATTGCATCTCTGCGACCTTTACTGTGGTCCCAAAGATGTTTTTCTGTCCCGCTGCTGACCACTGATCAACATAGTCAGCCATCGGGCTGGACGGAGTGATCGGATAGATTCCGGCCACTTCGGTGTATGCATAAGATACATACGCCGCAGCATTGTTGCCGTCCATCGTCTTTTTGTTTCTTGCCATTGGATCCTCCAACTTTTTAATACAGTATTAAAAAACTGCGCTTATAGTTATTCTAGCATCAGCGTTTTTACCTGTAAAGAACGCCCCGGACGCTATCATCCCTTTGAACGAAAAAGATTATCCTCTTTGCTCATTTCAGAGTTTTCAGCGGTCATTTTCTCATACTAAAACCCTGCCTTCAATCCCTGACGGCAGGGTCTAGTTCAAATGTTCTTTTGAAATGATCCGTTATTTCGATCTCAGCACTTCTTTCCCGGTAAACACGAGTTCGAAGCCGTCCGATGTCTTCTCATACACTTCCTGATCATCTCTGAATTCAAGGACCCTCAGCATCTCATCATCAAGATCCTCGACCACATACTTGTCTATTCTCTTGACCGGAACAGTCATACAGATGACAAGTGCTATGACGAAGAGGACAGGAGCGATAAGTGTAAGACTCGTAAGCGAGAACTTGACGATGTTCTCGATTGCAACGATGGTAATCCCTTCCGTATTAGCTGCGAGAAGGCCTTTCCAGTACCAATAAACAAGGATGAGTATCAAGAACGGAAGGCACAGAAACGGAAGAGCTCCTTTCTGCACTCCAAATGCGGCAAAAATGATCTCCAGCGAGAACATTGCTATCATTGAGAGAAGTCCGACCGCAAAAAGCCCGATGTATTTCCCCAGACCGGCAAAAAGAGCTCCGCCCAGCACCCTTACGATGACACAGAAAATAACGGCGCCGAAGCAGTATGTGCTTAAGGGAGCCCAGAACGCGAACAGAGCTTTTGCGAGACACGGGGTCTTAAGGTCTGCCCCGCATCTTGAAGCCAGTTCCCACTTGCCTGACAATATCTCATCAAAGATAAACAGCTTCGTATTGAACGCTCTGCTGATCATTATGATCACAGAAGCCAGGACCGTGTACACATGAACGGCGCCGGCAGCAGTATCAAACAGGAACTGCGGGAATTTTGCCGAAATCGACGGAACGAATTTGGGAAGCCCCAGGACAAAACAACTGACAACCAATGCCAGAATCGCCGACCAGATCAACCGCACCGGCAACGCAGCACCAGAGGCTCTCGCAGCGCTCAGAAAAAAGCTTCCGAAGGATTGGTCTTTTTTCTTCATTTCTCTTTCCAGAAAGCGCATCGGACATCCGATCTACCGCCCTCTGTCCCTCCTCATTTAAATCTAATCCAATAACCAGCAGACGGCCAGGGATCTCAGATCCTGGGTCTGGCTTTAAACACTTCCTTATATGCAATGGAGAAGCCTTTATCACCGTTTCTGAGGTTCTCTACAGGCACTCCGGCTTCCTTCGCAGCTTCTATAGCCTCGTTCTCACCAGCCGTGCTGTTTTCAGCTCTCTGTATCTCGATGATGTCACGGTCTCTTACTATGACAAACCTTTCATCCTCCGAGAGTCTCTCTTCCATTTCTTCAGGTTCATCGGTATGGAAGAGGACAAGGGCTTCACAGTTATCCTCTATGAATCTGCGGTATGAACCGGCAAATACCGGGTTTCCGTAATGGATCGCAAGTACTCTGTTCGCGACAGACCTCATCAATCTGGGCGAGTGACCGGCGACAAGCACAGTCTTCCCTGCATCGGCAAGAAGTTTGAACACTGCACATGCGGAATTGACATCGACTTCCTCTATCTCAAACTGAGGATCATTGATGAGCACAACAGGAGTATTGCTGAAACTGACCGCAACAAGCAGCACCAGCATCCTCTGTGAGTAACTAAGTGACTCAAGTTCTATATCCGCAAGGCTGGTCATTCCCGCCTGCTCAAGCAGTGTAAGGAGCTTCGCTCTCTTCTGTTCTGATGACCCGCCGATCGTGCTCATAAGCCAGTCCAGAGTCTTCCGTTTTTTTTCGACCAGTCTGTCGGATCCTATGTAGATCAGGTCATTATGAGTCATTTTACGCGTTCCGAGCATCACCGTTCCTTCGCCTATCTCCTCAGGACACGCCAGCGCTCTGACAAAGGCGTATGCGCAGAACGGAACACTGCTGATGACTGCCGTGCAGCTTCCTGCCGGGAATCCGAAAGACACTTCCTTGTAAGCAGGATAACTGCAGTCGACTTCGTTAACATAATACTTTGAGGTAAGATCGCTTACCTTCATGACCTCTTCGCCGGCAGGAGCAAGATTGTTCATGCTGTACAGCCAGGCGTTGTCTCTGAGAACTGCAGTGGCGAGATCGTCTACAGCCGAGTCGAAATCGAACAGTTCTTCAGCATCCTCCTCTGTCTTAATAGGCTCGGACACCTTTACGGTACCGTCCGTAACAGAGACGTTCACCATGTCTTCTGACAGCTCTGTCGCAGGTTCGGACACCTCTTCCAGGACTGCGTCTTCAACCGGAAGCTCCACGGCTTCATGATCCGCCGGGGACACATCCTGCCCAGCAGCTTCAGGCTCGTTATCCTCCAGTTCAAAGAATACCGGCGCCGATTCCTGTTCTTCAGCAGATACTGTTTCATTCTCAACGGTGTCTTCAGGCAGCGGTTCTTCACCCGGTGTCTGATACTCGGATGCCAGAGCTGATCCTTCAGGCAGGTCCGCCATAAAGTCATAAGCTACCTTTACACTCTCTGTCTGCGGAACAGTATCTGTTTCATCTGCAGTATCGTTATCGTCCGGTACTATAAACGAGAATCCGTCGTCATCGGAATCGGTTTCCGGCTCTTCGTCCTGCTCCGGCTGTTCATCCGTTTCAGGAGTCTCATCATGCAAAGATTCCGGAACTGACTCTTCTGCGGAAGGTGTATAGATATATGAGACTGTTATGCTGTCGGTGTTATCAGTCTCAGAAATATCTTCCGTTCCTCTCATGTCGGCGGTTTCAGTCTCATCCGGAAGTGCCATGTCGGAAACTTCATGACCGGCATCTTCAGAGTCATCCGGACGGCTTCCTTCTGCTGTCGCTATGTCTTCATTCTCTTGCTCAGGCAGATCCAACCCGAAACCCTCTGTCACCAGTGGCGTTTCAGAATCAAATCCGAGATCGACTATAGAGAACCCGGACTCCGGAAACTGATCTGTATCATTGGTCGGAGCGGCAAGATCGCCCAGATCAAGCTGTGTACTGAACTGATTAAGCAGATCGGAGAAAGACTGATCCTCTGTATGTTCCTCCGTCACAGTATCCTCGAATGAATCGATCTTCTCAAAAGCGGGAAGATCATCAATGAAACCGAATCCGTCATCAGCCGGTTCAGCGCTCTCTTCCGCGGAAGGTTCAGCAATAGGTTCAGCAGTCTCCTCTTCAGAAGGCTGAGTTACAGGTTCAGCGTTCTCCTGTACAGATTCCGCCTCCGCTGCCTCTTCAGCCGACTCAGCAATGCTGATGTCTGCAGGTTCGCTGATCTCAAACGGCATGAGCGGTTCGAACAGCTCCGAAGGCAGAATGCCTTCAGCTCCGGTCCCTGCCAGACTTTCTCCATCGCTGATAAACTCTGTTATTTCAGGCAAAGGCTCAAACACAAGGCCTTCACCGTCTTCGTCAGATAAAAACTTCTCTTTAAGATCATCGAATGATTCCTCGGGAAGCTCAGCCTGCTCTGACTCGTTCAACTGACTATCCGATTCCTCCGGAGCTTCCTCCGAAGTTTCCTGACGGATATATGACACCTCAGGCATATATTTCGTCTCAGAGCTGCCTGCTGCAGGAACGTTTCCTGCCGTATCCTCTGATGGCACTTGTGTATCTTCAGCGGTTTCGTGTGCTTCTGCATAGACTGTTTCAGGCTGTTCCGGTTCTGCTTCTTCCGGAGCCGGCTCAGCAGCCGTAGGTTCTGTTTCCGCAGAAACAACCTCGCCAGCTTCAGGCTCCGTTGCTTCCGGAACTGATTCAGAAGCCGATGATTCTGTCTCCTCAGAAACAGTCTCAGCGGATTCGGGTTCCTTCACTTCTGGGATCTGCCCGGCGTTTTCCGCTCTGCTCTGCTCAGAAACGTTCTCTTCTGATCTCTGCTCTGTTGATTCAGCGGCCACATCAGCATCCTGTATCTTCGCTGTTTCAGGGACCGCTGACACATTGCCCTCTTCGTTATCCTCGCCGAACAGTGTGCTGAACGGACTCGGAACTGAATCGGCTGCATCTGATCCTTCTGCCGTTTCAAGAACTTCAGCAGCTTCGACCTGTTCAGCAAGATCCGTCATCTTCATGCTGAGTTCAGTCTTTTCTGTTTCGAGAAGCCTGCGCTCCTCTTCCAGTCTCTGAAGCTCCTTCTCAGCATTTTCTTTCTGAATCTGCTTCTGCAGTTCAAGCTCAGCTTTTTCCTTCTCGAGGTCAAGCCTGATCCTCTCGGCTTCAGCTCTCTGGGCTTCAAAGAATGCCCGGAGACCCTCAGCTTCTCTCATACGGTTCTCGTCTACATTTGCGCGGTGCTCTTTGCTCTGCCTTTCCGTTTCGGCAAGAAGCCTTTCCCGAGCAGCCAGTTCATCCATGCTCTGCTGTCTGGCTTCTTCAAGAGCGGCTCTGTCCTCATCAAGCTGACGCCTCAGCCTTTCGGCAGCCAGCCTCTCTTCTTCGAGACGGATCTTATCCTGTTCAGCAGCTTCCCGCTGTCTCTCGAACTCGCTTCTGTCAATATTCAGTTTCTGAAGCCGCTGCTCTAGCGCTTCTCTATCCTGTGCCAGAGCAGCCTTGTTCTGTTCGGCCGCTGCCTTCTGCTTCTCAAACTCGCTGAGATCCGACTGGAATCTCTGAAGGTCCTGCTCAAAGGCGTTCTTTTCTTCGTTCAGTTGCTGTACGGACTGTTCAAATGCGACTCTGTTGACGCCGAGCTCCTGCATGCGCTTATCAAGAGAAGCCCTGTCTTCTGCAAGTTTACGCCGGAGCGCTGCAGCAGCGTTCTTTTCATCTTCAAGCTGTTTTCTGAACTGCTCTATATTGCTGCGGTCAGCAGCAAGTTTCTGAGCAGACTGTTTCAAGGCGTTCCTGTCGGAATTGAACTTCTGTACATTCTGTTCGAACAGCGCCTTATCCTGATCGAGAAGCTGCCTGTTCTGGGCGAGAACGTATTTCTGCTGATCGAACTGAAGCTTTGTCGCTTCTATGGCGCTTCTTTCCTGTTCTGCTCTCTGTTTGGCTATCTCAAGATCGCTCTTTTCGTTCTCAAGTTGTTTCTTTATCTGCTCCGTTGCGGCTACATCCTGATCAAGCTGCTGTCTTTCGGCAGCCAGCCTGTCCTTTTCAGCAGCAAACGTCAGTTGAAGGTCAGCTACCTGGCTTTTTTCCTCCTCAAGCCTGCGGCGTTCTTCTTCAAGCCTCTGAAGTTCTGCCTGTGTCTGTCTCCACTGTTCCTCTATCGTATTTCTGGTCTCGGTAAGCCTCTGCTGTCTCTCGCTGTCCTTGGCAGCGATCTCCATCCTGAACTGAGCAAGAGTCTCCTGCTGCCTCTTCTCAGCTTCTTCTCTCACTGCAGCGAGATCGTCTTCTGCCTGTTTACGGAGAGTCTCGTTCTGAATACGGACAGCTTCCGCCTGCTGAAGGGCCGTGTCTCTCTCCTTTCGGACGCTTTCCGCCTCGCTGAGAGCCTTTGCAGCTGCGCTTCTGTTCTCTTCAAGCTCTTTTTCCGCTTTTTCCCTGAGTTTTCTCAATTCTTCGAGCTCTGCTCTCAGCCTGCTGTTTTCTTCATTTGCAGCAGTCAGACGAGCGGCATCAAGCGCCTGCTGATAGCTGCTGGCTGGTGAAGATGTCTGAAAATCGCCGCCCTGATAAGGCTGGGAAGAGTTCTGGTATGGCAATGGATTCTGTGCGGGCGTCGCAAACGGCTGCCCCTGCTGATAGCCTTGACGCTGGTTAGGGTAAGGCTGATTTCCGGAAGGGACATTACCGAAATCATAACGCCCGTTCGGGATATTGCGCGCATCATACTGCTGGCCGTTCACAGAAGGATACTGTCTCGGAGCATATCCGTTGCCGCTCTGTGTATAAGGATACTGGGAAGGATACTGCGCTCCCGGAGCCGCATACTGATTTGTTTCCGGATATCTAAGTTCACCAGTTACCGGATCTATTTCCGGAAACGTCTGATGATTATCATAGAATTGAGAATCCATATAAACACCCCAATTGTCTTTTATTCTTTAAAGGGCATAATACACCCTTTATCATTATTTGGAATAATATTAGCACATAATATGTAAAAAATACATCAGAACACTGCTCATCTGCAAGAAAACGTACAAAAACGGTATGTTCCGCAAATGACTACAGGACACTTCATAACGAATACATAACCGGCTCACAGGACAATCTGCGAGTCGGTCTTCAATTACAGTTCTTGTTATCCGCTTATTGGCCTGTCTGCGAGGCTTAGATCGATCGGAACTTCACATTCAAGGTTGAATGACCATATCACCGCTTCCTCAACGGGAAGTCCCAGCCGGGAGCCTATCGATCGGCAGTAAGAAACAAGCTGTTTCGTGTATCTGTGTATCAGTTCTTCCGGATCATCTACGCGGTCAGTCTTGTAATCCAGTATCGTCAGTCTGCCCTCCTTCTCTATCACGCAGTCCGCGGTTCCCTGGATGATTATCATATCATCCTCATGCTCTGGATCGACATCAGGCACAGCTTCCTTTGCCTTTATCGAATCCATATACGGATACTCCCTGTACAGACGGTCTGCCTCCAGTACCTTTCTGCCTATCCTGCTTCTGAAAAAATTCCTTACCCTGGAAGCGCTGATGGAAGCAGCCTCATTTTCATTCAGGAATTGCATCTCCCTGAGCCTGTCAGCTTCAGCGGCAGGATCCTCCGAGGCTGCCTTGAGATCGCAGTGCTGCAGGAACTCGTGCAGAGCGGTTCCCCTTTCGGATGCCGTGAGTCCTCCCTGCTTTACGAACGCAGGTCTGTAGCTTCTCGCAGGTCTGAACGTTTCAGTCAGCTGAGTTACGGTCATCGAAGTCGGTATCTGGACCGTGCCTCCCTTTCGGTATACGAACGCCAGCCTGCGGTCGATCTCATCTGCCAATGCCGGATCGGGCTCTGACTCTTCTGCGCAGTTCTCTCTGCTCTCTGCCGTATAGAAATCCAGCGCTCTTCGTACCAGCATCACATCGCCCCTGACCGCACCGCCACTTCCGATGTCGGCTGAAGTGAATCCGGCAACTCCCAGTGACCTGTCTATCCAGTCGGAGTAGTCGTTCTTACTGGAGATCAGCACCGGGACGAGCCTGCCGCCGACGGCGCATGCGGATGCCTCATCGATCACCTCGGCATCAGGCACCTTGCCGGATGGTGAGCTCTTCCTGGCTGAAAATACGACTGCCCTTTCCTTCGCCCTGGTAAGAGCCACATACAGGATCCTCAGTTCCTCCTCCTTGCCGGAGCCGGTCCTTAACTCTGATATCACACTGTATTCCGGCGGCTTTTCCATCCACAGACCTTCTTCTGACTCCATCCGCACTTTGGCTGCAATGCCGATCTTCTGGTCAAACAGCACATTGCCTCTGGAATCGGCAGAGGTGTTCAGTCTGCGTCCGGCGTCAGCCAATATCACTATCGGCCACTCCAATCCCTTCGCTTTGTGCACCGACGTCAGAAGCACCCCGCCTGATCCGCTCTGTGATGATTCCGGCCCTCTTCCGGATCTCTGGGATATCTCGCACTGCCTGATAAAGTCGGAAAGACCGTTTCCGCCGTAGGACGTGTATCCCGAGGCAAAATCGATAAGAGCCCTGAGACGTTTTTTTCTTCTCTCCGTATCAGGCGGCGCAGTCAGGAACGTCTCTGCGTCGCTCTGCTCGATCGCCTCTCTGACTATCTCTCTGACAGACATCACCGAAGCTTTCTCCCGCAGCCCGCTCAGCAGTTCCCTGAGTCTGATGCATTTTACATCATCTGAGTCCTTTAATGCCGTCCACAGCTTGCCGTCAGCGCTTTTCATCTTCAGTAAGATGAACTCATCTGCTGAGAATCCGCCTATCGGAGACATCATGACTGCGGTGACATCTATATCAGAACCGGGATTATCCACAGCTCTAAGCAGAGACATGATGACCATTATCTCAGACGCCCCGAAAAAGTCTTCGGATACCGGATTGCTGTATCTTATCCCGTATCTGTCCAGTGCCTCGGTATAGAGTTCCGTGCGTCCTGCGAGCGATCTGAGAAGTATGCATATGTCTTCTTCTCTCACCCTTCTTCTGCCTTCTGCGCTTTCTATGTAGTTCTCTTCAGAGATCAGTTTTCTGATATAGCCCGCAACAGCTTCAGGCAGGTCATCTGGCGCGCAGTCCACTGCATGGTACTCCAGTCCGCATTCCGATGCGCTGCCCGCCGTACCTCCGTAAGCGAGGCGCTCATCAGGCATGTAATCCACTCCGCCGAATTCCTTCGTCATTATCGGGTCGAAGACCGTATTGACAGCTCCGATGACTCCGGGGCTGCTCCTGAAATTGCTGTGCAGCGCCAGATACTCCGCCTGTCCTTCCCCGCCGCGCTCCTCCTTCATTGCCAGGAATATCGAAGGGTCGGCTCTTCTGAAACTGTATATGCTCTGCTTAACGTCACCGACGCAGAACAGATTCTTTCCGCCGCATGACACGGCGTCAAAAATCAGCTTTTGCCTTTCATTGGTATCCTGGAACTCATCTACGAGGACATGATCGAAACGCTCCGACACGGATCGTGCGATCTCAGTCAGCTCGCCTTTCTCGTTGTAAAAGAGGCGTATCGCAATGGCCTCAAGGTCATCGTATTCCAGCAGCATCCGTTCGGATTTCATCCTGTTAAGGCTCTCTCTGAAGCACCTTTCTGCCTTGACCAGAGCCCCCACGATGTCTGCCTGAGCCTCTCTGGCTCTCTCTCCCTTCCCGATATCCTCGGTCATGACCTTCCGGAAAAGGTTCATGCAACCGCCATAGACTTCCTTCGCGGTCTTTGCCGCAGAAGAAGCGATCCGGCTTATATGTTTCTGGAACGTCAGTTTCCCTGCCGGTACGGCAGAGCTGATCTCAAGTGCCTTCTCCCAGTCATTTTCCTTGAGTGCCTTCCCCATAAACGAGCAGTGTTCTGTGACATCACAAAGATGTTCATACCCTTTTCCTGAAGCATTTTCAGCTTCCATCAAGCGCTGCGAATAACCGAGGAGCTCTGCTGCCTGTTCAAATCCGTCAGCGAGTCTTCCGGCTTCTATGCCGGCAGCAGCAGTCTCCGTGAACGGTTTCCTCTTTTCAAGCTCGCCGATCACCTCGTTCTCCCATTTCTCGGGATCGACAAGGTTCTGCTCGAACATGTGAAGTGAAAGAACAGCCTCCATCGCTTCGCGGGCGCTTCTTGATCTTCCGAAATTCCCCGTGAGAAGGGCTGCCGCCTCCGGATCCTTATCGCACAGCATGTCAAAAGCCTCATCAAGGGCTTCCGTCCGAAGCGTTCCCGAATAGTTCTCATCGCACAGGCTGAAATCCGGAGATACCCCTGCTTCCGAAAAGAACTCTCTGATGATCTTCTGGCAGAACGAATGGACTGTTCCTATATGTGTTCTTCTGAGAAGTCTCTGCTGTTCCCTGAGATACTCGTCTGACGGGTCCGCAGCTATCATTTCAGACAGTTTCCTCCTGATCTTCTGCCTCATCTCGGATGCTGCAGCATTGGAGAACGTCATCAGCAGGAGCCTGTTTGCTTTAACCGGTCTGTCCCTGTCGTTAAGTATACGGGCTATCCTTTCGGTTATGACGAATGTCTTACCGCTTCCTGCCGCTGCGCCGACTAGGATCTTTCCTGGTCTTGTCACTGCCTGTCTCTGTTCCTCTGTAAGGATCACTTCAGCCATCCGTCTCCCCCTTTCCGAACATTTCAGCGCGCGGTATGTTCCTGATCTTTCTGCTTTCTGTTATCCGGTCATTCCGGCACACAGCTTTATACGGACAGTATCTGCATGGTCTGTCCCCGCCCCTCTGCTCTGCCGGGACAGCACCGATCTCCCCTCTTCTGAGCCCCGATACCATTTCTGTCACAAGGTACTCTATCCTTTTTTCTATCACTCCAAGTTCTTCCAGAGTGGCCAGGGCGTCAGCGTTCCACCTTCCGGTCTCCGGATCCATCGTAGCCGGTATGAAGACACCCTCTCCCTTCTCCTCCATAGCTTTTAGAACTTCCGGTTGGTTGAGGATCAATCCCTTCATCGTATACACTTTTTCGGCTTTTTCCTCTTCTGAGGCAGGAGAAGGGTCTCCGGGCATGTACAGGACTCCCGCCGGCTGTATCTCTCTTCCGTATCTCTCCGCGCCTTTCTCCTTTACCGCGAACAGATACAGAAGCATCTGTACGTTCAGCCCCTGCCAGACATCTGAAAGATTGAAGTCTTTGCCTCCCGTTTTATAGTCAACGATACGCACATATGTCTCATCTCCCGAAACGAACGTATCTATCCTGTCTATCTTTCCTCGGATTACGGCTCTGGTCCCGTCCTCGGTCTCATAGACAGCGGATGGGATATCCTCACCTATATTCAGCTCAAACCCCGTCGCTCTGAATCTGCTCTGCTCCTGCTCTCTCTTCAGGCGCATCGCAAGCCGGATGCAGTTCTCCTTTATCTGATCCGAGATAACTCTCATTCTGGGAGTCAGCGCCTTATCCCCCGCGATCTTTCTCACGTAATCATCAGCATGTCTTCTGCACGCGTTCCTCACAGTCGTTTCATCTGCCTTTGCCAGATCTCCGGAGAATTCTTTCATAAGCAGTTCCATTACCTCATGGACAAAACTGCCCGCTTCGTTCGGCGACAGTTCCGCTTTCTGCAGAGGCCTCACTCCCGCAAGATACTCGAGGAAATACATGAATCTGCACTGCTCAAATGTCTCCATTCTGCTTGCAGTGACGACTGAAGTATCTCCGATGAGAGAGGCAGCCAGCGCAGGATCTTCGATCCTTATCTCTTTCTCCTCCACAGCCGCGTCATACTCTCTGCATGCTCCTCCGGCAGAACTGGACAGCATCGATTTTACCAGTATCTCATCGCCTTCCGACTTCGCTGCGGCATATGCCTGCCTTGCAGTGCGCTCGTTCACTATCCCGGACGCTGCATGCTTTTTCAATGGCATAAGATCATATGCTTTTATGAATCCTTCAATTTCCGCGCACGGCAGCATATCTCCGTTCCCGCCGGATTCCGAATATGACAGGTACAGCTTTTCTGATGCTGAAGTCACCGCGTCATACAGATAATATGATTCCAGGTCAGTGCTCTGGTCAAAGCTGCCTCCGAGGATAAGCTCATTCCGTCCGAGGATATCTCTCTCTTCAAGTGTCAGAAGATTACCTTCAGAAACATCCTTTGGGAAAACTCCGTCATTCAGTCCCATCACGAAACAGACTTTGGGACTGAACGGTCTCGATCTGCCCGCTTCTCCAACGAAGACACCGTCTCCAACTCTCGGGATGTCAGCAGATTTGGTTCCTGCCGCCAGAATCTTCAGAGTGTCCGTCAGTTCGCTTTTCGTCAGTTCCTCCCTCTCAGCAAGGTCATACAGCTGCTGTATGACCGAGAACATGATCTCTGCGTTCTGTCGTCCGGCTTTATCATTCCTTTCTATCGCTTCTGCGGCGCCGCATCTCTCCATAAGCTCATAGCATTCCCTGACAAGATCTTTCCCGTCAGCCGGTGCATGATCATACAGAGGCTGAAGCCAGCCGCAGACTTTTTCTCTGATGCTTTCAGTCTTTTCAAGAAGACTTCTCTGATCGTCCGTCTGAGGAAAGCCGAATCCGGAAGGATTCATGTCGAATTTCCTGAACCATTCTGTCCCGTCGGTTCCGTGGACGAACGCGTAATCCTCAAGCAGCGATATCTCTTCTGCAGTGATATCGCACAACCCCGTTTTGAGCAGCCGCAGCAGACTGGCAGTCCTCACTCTTGCGCTCATCTCAAAAGCACTGAGCATAAAGACCGTACCCGGAGCGCTGAGCATATCTTCCGCTTCGTCAAAGATATATGAGATACCGTAGAGGTCAAAAGTCCTTGTGACTGCCTCTCTGTACATATCTGCGCTGCGGAACATGACCGCTATGTCCTTATAGTAATAATCATTCTCCCTGACAAGCGTTACTATCTCATCCGCCACTCTCTCCGCTTCGTCATAGTAGTCAGAAGCAGCCATATAGCACACACCGGCGGTATTTCCGCCTTTTTCTACAGTGAACTCCCTGAAATACTTCTCTGCTAGCTGGAGACCCGGTGAGAGAAAGCGGTCCGCTGTATCCATGCTGATGATCTCCGGAGCTTTTCCGAATATATCTGCCGATATGGCGAATATCATTCTCGAGGTCTTATAAGCCGCGGCTGTGGCGGACCTTTCATCCTCCTTTTTTCCGCTGCAGCACAGAGCAACTGTGACCGTCGACGCTGTTTCCGCGATCTTCCTTATCATCTCCGTCTCAGCAGACGTGAACCCGGAGAATGCATCGAGGAACACTTCCTTACCTTTGAAAAGTTCCGATCCTGATATCTTCCCGGAAGCGAACAGTATCTCACCCGCCTCATCAAGATATCCGTTGCCCATTGCCCTCTCATACTCGCCCATTATCGCCGCGATATCCGAGAACTTCTCCCGGGACATGCTGTTGCTGATAGTCTCGCCTATCTGTCTTATCTCGTCCGGAGAAGCTCCTGCGCTTCTCAGTTCATCGAACAGGCTGCTGAGTTTGTTATAGAAGGCAAATTCCCTGCTTTTTGAGTAGCATTTCAGGATATTCCTGCTTCTTACGGCCGCCCGTCTGGCGAACGCAGTCTTCTGCGCCTCGCCCATCCTGGTGCGCGATGACCCGCCGCATTCCCTGAGGACATGACGCGATATGCTCCTGAAGCTCATGACTCTCGTCCGTGCTCCAAGAGTTCCGGGAAGTCTTTCGACCAACTCCTTCTCGTAGGTGAATCCGGTCTGCTCCGGAACGATTATGACCGAATCCCTTCCCTGTTTAGCTAGAGAAGTGATCCGTTCCAGGCAATACCTGCTCTTACCGCTTCCGGCGGTTCCCAAAACCAGTCTGAACAAATTTGACCTCTTTCAGAAAAGCCGCCATTCAGTCAGAACGGCGGCAATGATTATTTGATTTCTTCGACTCCCCTGTCGGAACGGAACGCGACCCAGGCTCCGTATCCTTCGGTCCTCAGCAGATCTCTTGCTTCCAGAGCTTCCCTTGATCCCGGAAACACCCCGAAGACCGCCGCGCCTGTTCCGGTCATCGCGGAATAGACCGCCCCGTCCGCGGTCATCTTTCTTTTGAGTTCTCTGGTGACATCATCGGCAAACACATCCTCAAAGACATTTCCCGCTCCGCAGAATGCGTTCTCAGCATTTCCGGAAGCGACACCGAGAACTACGGAATCCGTATCCGGATGTCTGATCTGCGGGACACGGTCAAGCATGGCGTAAGCTTCTTTCGTCGAGTGACCGTATCTCGGCATGGCGATCAGGAACGGACAGGACAGCTCATATCTGATCGGGACGATCTTTTCGCCGATCCCACCTACCCTGGCTGTGCCTCCGCACACACAGAAAGGTACGTCTGCGCCGACTGAACCGCCGATCTCAGCAAGTTCATCATTGCTCAATCCGAGCCCGAGCAGTTCGTTGAATCCGATAAGGGCAGCTGCCGCGTCGGCACTGCCTCCGCCCAGTCCTGCCTGAGACGGTATTCTTTTTCTTACGGTACATACCGCTTCCGGCATCTGCCTGCCTGTCTTTTCGGTAAGCTTTTTTGCCGCTTTCCATATGAGATTTCTCTCATCTGTCGGCAGATATCTCACATTTGAGCGGATGGAAAACTGACTTCCGGGAGCAAGTACCAGTTCCAGCTCATCAAACAGAGTTACCGAGCAGTTTATCATATCCACGGTATGGTAACCGTCTTCTCTGACGCCTGTGACATCAAGGGACAGATTCAGCTTTGCATTGGCGTGAAGCCTTATCCTGTCTCTCATAGTTCCTCTACAAACTCACCGATCCTGCGGAGAGCTTCTTTTATGTGTTTCAGTGAATAGCTGTACGACACCCGGACATGCCCTTCACCACCTGGCCCGAAAGCCGTGCCGGGGATGACGGCGACCCTCTTCTTTCTGATCAGCTGCTCGCAGAAATCCTCGGACGAGAGCCCTGTTGACTCTATGCTCGGGAATACGTAGAACGCGCCGCGCGGCTCAAAGCAGTGCAATCCCATGCGGTTGAACCCGTCTACTATGAAACGCCGCCTCATGTCGTACTCATCTCTCATCTCGGCAACGACGTCCATGCAGTCGCGAAGAGCTACTATTCCTGCATACTGTGCGGTAGTCGGGGCGCACATTATCGCGAACTGATGCATCTTGACTATCTGCTCGGTGATCGGTGCGGGAGCGCACACGTATCCGAGTCTCCAGCCTGTCATTGCAAATGACTTGGAAAAACCGTTTACGGTCACCGTTCTTTCCCACATGTCTCTGCTGACAGCCGCAGGAGACACATGTCTTTCACAGCCGTATGTAAGCTCTGAATATATCTCATCCGAGAGCACGAATATCTCAGTGCCCTTCAGGACTTCCGCTATATCTTCAAGATCGCTCCTGCTCATCACAGCACCCGTAGGGTTGCTGGGGAACGGAAGAACGAGTATCTTTGTGCGTTCCGTTATCGCCGCTCTCAGTTCTTCGGCTGTAAGACGGAATTCATTCTCCTCCTTCAGCACTATGGGAGTCACCTTTGCTCCGCACATCCTGGCTATCGGTTCGTAGCATACGAAGCACGGCGACGGAAGCAGCACCTCGTCTCCGGGATTGAGCAGCGCCCTCATGGCCATATCGATGGCTTCAGAACCGCCCACGGTCACGACAGTTTCCTTCTCCGGATCATACCTGAGGTCAAATGCCTTCTCAAGGTATGAAGATATCTGTCTTCGCAGTTCCTTCAGTCCGGCATTGGCAGAATAGAATGTCTTTCCCTGATCCAGACTTTCTATGCCGGCGCGCCTGACTTCCCACGGTGTGACGAAATCCGGTTCGCCTACACCCAGAGAGAGACAGTCACCCATTTCCTCTGCAAGGCTGAAATACTTCCGGATGCCGGAAGGCCTGATCTCCTGGAGCTGAGAAGACATCAGTCTTTTATAATCCATCAGATATCCATCTCCCTGTAATCCTTTTTGGAGCTGGATACTGTATGCCCCTGTTTTTTATAGGTCTTAAGCACGAATCTGGTGGAAGTTGAGATCACCGACTCCATAGGCGCCAGTCTCCTTCCCACGAACAGTGCGATATCCTTGAAACTGTGTCCCTCCACAACAAGAGAGATATCACTGCCGCCGCTCATCAGAGTGCAGCTCTTGACTTCAGGCATCTGGGACACGAGTTCCGCGAACTCATCGAATCCGAAATCCTTCTTCGGCGCGATCTTGAGGTCGATATAGCTCTCGACCATCTCTTTATCTGCTTTATCCCAGTCAACTACAGCTCTGTAGCCGAGAATGGTCCCGTCATTCTCCATCTTCTGCATCTTATCCGCGACTCCTTCAGGCGTGTCGCCCGTCATGGTCGCGAGGGTCTCGATCGGGAGCCTTGCGTCTTCACAAAGCAGTTTAAGAAGCTTATCCATTGTCTTCCTCCAGGTGATCGTAATCTATTTTGCACAGGTCCGGGTCATTCAGTTGTTCAGGATGTATCTGTTGATGAGCCATGCAAAGCCAAGCATAAAAAGCACATCTGAAACGACAAGGAATATCCTGAACCACAGGGCAAGGAAATCCGCCCTGAAAAACATCAGTCCGACATAAGCGAGTCCTGCTTCCACAGCAATGAGCAGGATGATCGAAAGAGTATTCCTGACAGTCCGCGGGGAAAACGCTCTACCCAGGGTCTTCCTGAGATTCTCTATCATCTGTTTTCCGACTCCAGCGCCATGATCTTGTCGACTCTGCGCTGATGCCTGCCTCCTTCGAATTCAACGGAAAGATATGCGTCCACAAGCTCGCACGCCAGTCCGTCACCGACTACACGGCCACCGAAGCAAAGGACATTGGCGTCGTTGTGCAGTCTTGTGTATTTTGCGGAATAAGTATCGCTGCAGCACGCAGCGCGTATGCCTCTTATCTTATTTGCTGCAAGCGAGATGCCTATCCCCGTACCGCAGATGAGGAATCCTCGCTCACACTCGCCGTTGACTATCTTCTCACAGCCGGCTTTCGCTATATCGGGATAATCACAGCTTTCCGGAGAGTAACATCCGACATCGGTCACTTCATGTCCGAGCTCCTCCAGATGCTTTTTGACGGCTTCCTTAAGTTCAAACCCGCCATGGTCGCTGCCTATCATCAATTTCATAGTTCAATCCTCCCGGTCTTTCTGTATTCTGTTCCTTTCAGCCTGTGAAAGCTGCAGGTAAAACGGTCGTAATTCATCAGCGGTACACAGCTGACCTCCGAGCGCCATCGCTTCAGCTGCGGCACACACATTTCCGGCATGCACGAAACGGAATTCCTCTCCCCCGTCTTCCGCTCCCTCGATAAGAAGCGACACCTCTGCCGAGATATCGCCGACCACTACCGGCGATACTATTCCCAAGCTCTTTACGGCGTCATCTATCTCTGAAAGCAGAACGACGCATTCATCCATTATCCTCATCAGTTCCCCGTCAAGAGACCTGTAAGCACTGCAGTAGGCTCTCTTCTGTCTGGCATCCAGAACAGTCACTATATCCCGTCCCGAATCCCTTAACGGCTCGGCAAGGGCAAGAAATGTCGGCACTCCCGCGCACATCGCGCCGGATGTGAAAGCCATTCCCTTCACAAGGCCCATACCTATCCTGAGACCGGTAAAGGAGCCCGGTCCCGAGGTAACTGCATACACATCTATCTGATCGGGTCTTATTCCCGACGCTCTCAGTGCTTCGTCACACCTCACCAGCAAAGTCTGCGAATGTGTCAGTCCCTCATTGGCATATGACTCAAAAAGAAGCTTCCCGTCCTTCGATACCGCTGCGCTTCCTGCGGCAGAGGACGAATCAACACCCAGAATAATCAAATCGCAATCTCCTTCGGGGACTCTATCCTTATATGTCTGACATCCCCTGCTCCATGCTCTATGATGACTTTCACAGCATCCTCCGCTACCGCGAACGGAATGTTCTCGCTCCATTCCATGAACACGGCAGTCCTGCCGTCGAGATAATCATAGAATCCCGTACCGTACAGTTCCTCCTCTGTAGATATCCTGTACATGTCGAAATGCGCAAGATCAAGTCTGCTCCCGCGGTATTCATTGACTATCGCAAAAGTCGGGCTGCTTACTGTTCCTTCATATCCAAGCCCTCTGAGAACTCCGCGGGTAAACGCAGTTTTCCCGGCGCCAAGGCCGCCGTACATGGCGACTTCAGTGCCCGGCTCCAGCGCTACAGAGAACCTCTTTCCCAGTTCTTCCGTGTCATTCTGGCTGTATGTTATGTAATCATAAACGAACATCAATCGATAACAGTCAGCTTCCTGCTCAGGTCTTCACCCGCAGGAAGCGGTATCCTTCTTATAACATTATATGAATCAGTGGCTCTGATCTCTTCTTCTGCTGTCCGGGCTGCGGCAGGTGATACCGACGACAGACTGATCAGATTCTCCGACACGGGCAGAGCCGAACTTGCAGATATCTCCCTCAGCAGCTCTTTGCCGCCTCTTCCTATCGCCAGTATCCTCGCATAGGGAGGTACGTCAGGAGCTTCTCCGAAGATCCCGCATGCTGCACAGGCAGCTGCCCGTTTGATCCTGCTCATAGTATAGCTCTTTGTTTTTGCTATCGAGAGGAACTCACTCAGAGTTGCTGCCTGCCTCGAAGCTCTGAACAATCTGTTCTCCAGTCCGCCGGACATATCCGGCAGACTGGCAAATCTGTCCTCCTCCAGTCTTCTTAGCAACGATATGCAGACCGTGTCCCATTTCTGCATGGACACGGTGTTCCCGTCTTCAATAAGTCTCCTGGTCCTTTCCGTGACATAACCGCCTGCGTCTGCAGAGTTCTCCATCATTTCCCGCACTGAATGAGCGCTGAAACCGTCAGCTTCCCTGCGGTATGTGACCGGCTCGATCCCGGACCCAAGTGACGCAAGAGCACGCAGATAATCGATAGCCAACAGATTGTTTGGTCCGGACAGGCTTTCTACCGTTTCGCTCCCGAACAGTTCCGTCAGCGCCGATGACAGTGCGCCGGGATAACTGTATCCCCTGCCGCACAGTTCCCTGACAAGTTCCCTTGTCTTCGGGTCATCCACGGCACGTGAAACTCTCGTCAGCGCCTCTAGGTCTCCGCTCTCACTGCCGAATATAATACGATCGACCGCTCCGAGGGCATCCAGCAATCCCACCGACGCGGCCGCAAACCTTTCCGAAGATGACAGTGAATACCTTACCGGGAGCTCAAAGACTAGACTGAAGCCCTGCTCAACCAGATCCGCCGCCCTGTCAAACTTGGACAGCACGGCAGGCTCCCCTCTCTGGACGAAATCGCCTGACATCACAGCGACCAGTTTGTCAGCTCCAAGTGCAAAGGCGTTTTCTATCAGTTTTCCGTGCCCCGAGTGATATGGATTACACTCGCACACGACCCCGAAAACGCGCATATGAGGCCCCTTTCCGTCCTTGAAATACACCATCGTATTGCTATAATTATAGAAGCGAAAAAACCGCATGTAAAGCGACAAAGAAGGAGCATATAATGAAGGTTCTAGTCATCAATGCAGGCTCCAGCAGCCTCAAATACCAGCTCATCGAAATGGATAATGAGCAGGTCATCTGCAAAGGCAACTGCGAGCGTATAGGTGCCGGCGGATTCATCACGCACAGCGTCACCGGCGGCGCGAAGATCGAAAAGAAAATGGATTTTCCCACCCACAAGGAAGCCTTCCTTGAAGTCGTCAAACAGATGACATCCGGCGAAGGAAAGGTCATCGATGACATGAGCGAGATCGTAGCCGTTGGACACAGAGTCCTGCACGGAAGCGAGATCTACAAGCAGAGCACACTTGTTACCGATGAAGTCATCGATACGATCTATGACCTCAGAGAGCTCGGACCGCTGCACAATCCTCCCCAGGCTATAGCGATGAGAGCATGCCGCGAAGTCTTCGGACCCGATGTACCTATGGTCGCCGTCTTTGACACCTCATTCCATCAGACTATGCCCCCCAAGAGTTATATCTTCCCGATACCGTATGAGTATTACGAGAAGTATTCGATCCGCCGTTACGGCTTCCACGGAACTTCCCACCGCTATGTCAGCAAGCGCTTCTTTGAGATCACGGGCAAAGATCCCAAGGGCACAAGAATAATCACCTGCCACCTCGGAAACGGAAGTTCGCTCTGCGCCATCATGGACGGTAAGTGCTTCGATACATCAATGGGACTTACTCCTCTTGACGGTTTCATCATGGGCACCCGCAGCGGCGGTATCGACCCGTCCGTCGTGACATATATTGCCAACAAGGAAGGTCTTACTCCCGACCAGATGAGCGATCTCATGAACAAGAAGTCCGGATTCCTCGGAGTCAGCGGAGTGTCCAGTGACTGCCGCGACATACGTCAGGCCGCAAAAGACGGAAACGAAAGAGCTCAGCTCACAGTCGATATCCTCATCCACCAGATCAAGAGATTCCTCGGCGGGTATGCCGCTGAGATGGGCGGCGTAGACGCCGTCATCTTCACAGGCGGTATCGGTGAGAATGACGCCGAGACACGTGAAGCGGTCTGCGAGGGCATGGAGTATATGGGTCTCAAGATCGATAAGGATCTTAACAACGAAGCCAGCCGCAAGGAAGCAGTCTTCTCTACCGAAGACAGCAAAGTTCTTGCCATGGTCCTCCCCACGAATGAAGAGATCATGATCGCGAGAGATACTCTCGAAGTCGCCGGCCTTAACTGAACCGAATAACTGCTAAAGACAGCCTGCTGCTTCATGCATGCGGGCTGTCTCAACGTTCACAGATTATTCTTAATGCATTAACAATAACAATACACTGTGAGGATATATTATTATCGTAGCTTGTGGACACCGCAACGATCCATGAGCGCCAACTCACTCTTCTCCTCATTTTTGTACCTGAATTGTCTGATGCTTAATCAGACGCGCAGGTCCCTGATAAAGGGACCTGCTTTTTTTGTATCGAAAGGGGAACCGGCACTGAAAAAGAGACCGGAGCAGTGCTCCGGTCCTTTATGCTGATCTCTTTTGAGTATCCTGACGTTATTATTTGAAGAGTCTCTTGACGAACTCTGCAACGCCGTAGCGCCAGGGTGCCCACTCATGATATCCGGGTGACTCAAAGTAGACGATCTTGAAGCCCTTCTCGCGCATCTCTCTGGTCTGCTGTTTGAGCCTCGGTCCCGCCGGCTCATACGCTCCGGCGTTCACAAAGAACAGATCGAAGTTCTCATTGAACTTGACGGGATCGCTCAGCAGTCCGAGCTTGTCTTCTCTGTCTGAGCGGATTCCGGGAGCGCTGAGCACTCCGGCGTTCGCGAAGACTTCAGGATACTTGATAACGGTATTCATCGTCTGCCCGCCGCCCATGGAGAATCCGGAGACCGCTCTGTGATGGCGGTCAGCTATCGTGCGGTACTTCTTGTCGATGAAAGGCACGCAGTCATTGGCGATAAGATCCTCGACAGGGCTTGCCACGGGATTTGTCCCGACTACGCCGTCTTTTCTGTAGACATAGCCGCAGTTGAGTACGACGATCATTTCCTCGCACTGTCCGTCTGCAAGCAGGTTGTCCATGATGTTGTTGATCTTTCCCTGCCAGATCCAGCAGGACTCAGCTTCTCCGCCGCCGTGCTGCAGATAGAACACGGGGTATCTCTTGTCCCTGTTCTGCTCATATTTGGGAGGCGTGTAGACCCAGCAGGTGCGCCAGTCGCCCACTGTCTCTGAATAGAAGTAGTTCATCCTCACGCTGCCGTGGGGAATATCATCATGGAAGAGATAGAAATCGGAGTATTTGTCGGGAAGCTCGAAGAAGTTCATGACGCGTCCGAACCCGTATCCGTAAGGCATATAGGGGTTCAGGGCTCTGGTCCCGTCAACATAGAAGTTGAGGAAATGGAATGCGGATTCGAGTCCTGAGACAGTCACTCTCCACCAGCCGTCCTCGCCCTTCTCCATATCGATCAGGGTATCGGGGAATGAACCGCCGGTTCCCGCGACCTGGACCAGTTTTGCGTCAGGGGCATGATATGCAAATTTGACGTCTCCGTTTTCAAGGACTTCAACGCCCTTGGGGAGATCGTAGTATGTGCCTGTAGCTCTGGTAAGATCGCGGTGCGGGTCGTCCCAGAACAGCGCATGGGCCTTAAGGGCCTGATTTTCAAGTATTTCTTTTCTGATCATTGTCAATCCTCCCCCTTATTTGAATATTCTCTGCATGAACTCACGGGCTGAGAATCTCCATACATCCCACACATGGAATCCAGGGTGATGATAACCGATCACATTGACGCCCAGTTTCTGCTCTGCTTCCACCACGGGAGCGGTGCGCTCGGGATATCCCTCGTCATCGCCGCCGGAGATGAACAGAACGTCGAAATCCTTATTGACCTGCTCGGGATCATTGTAATAGTCGGTGTAGTCCCAGTATCCGAACTGATTCTTGATCGGGAATCCGCCGGAGAAGACTCCGAGGTTGGCAAAGAGATCCTTATGCTCGTTGGCAATGAAGAATGCCTGAGAAGACCCTAGCGAAAGTCCTGCCATGGCCCTGTGTTTTCTGTCAGCTATGGTGCGGTATTCTGCGTCGATATGCGGGATGCAGTCCTCTGTCAGTTCCTTTGAGAAATCACCGGGCAGGAACACAGGATTCTCGCCTTCCACGAAGGCATATCCGCAGTTCATGACGATGATCATCTCTTCCATTTTGCCTTCCGCGATGAGGTTGTCGGCTATCATATTGATATGACCCTGCCATACCCATCCCATCTCGTTCTCTCCGACACCGTGTTGGATGTAAAGGACAGGATATCTCTTGTCGCTCTCATCATATCCGGCTGGGGTGTAGACCCAGGCGAGCTTGGTGCGTCCGGTTGCCGAGGATTTGTAGTATTCCATCCTTACGTCACCGTGAGGGACATCCTTGAGCATCCAGAAATCATCTTCTTCGCCGGGAAGGTCGAAGACGTTGATCGGATAGAACCACCCGTAACCGACCGGTGCGTCGGGGTTGACCATAAGGTTCCCGTCCACCCAGTACTTGTGGTTGTGGAATCCGGGCTTGATTCCGGAGATGACACAGCTCCACCAGCCGTCATCGCCCTTGGTCATGGCGACTTTTTCATCACTGAAATAACCGCCGCAGCCTGCGACTTCGACCTTTTTTGCTTCAGGAGCATAATAGCGGAATCTTACATCGCCGTTATCGAGGATCTTGATAGTGGGTTCGGCATCTTCCAGCCAGATCTTGCCGGGGAAACCGCCCTGTACGCCCTTACCGTTCGGATCCAGTGTGAAATCCATCTTCAAGTCCTTGTCGGGCTTGTGGAAATACAGAATGGATGAACTTGTAATAGCGTTCTTGTAATAATCCTGTACCATACAAATTCTGCCTTTCTTATTTATTCGGAAATCGTTCGATATAGCACATTTCCATACCTTATATCATAGTTATGCCGCCGACTTGCAGTCAATTTGCAAAAAGACAAATTCAGACGCTATTTTTTGTATCATTTGTGTCTGGCGGACGGTCCGCAAAAACGGGGAGGCTGACGCCTCCCCGTACACTTTGCTGCTTATCTTTTTCTTTTCAGGGTCTTCCCGGAACACGGTTGTCAAAGTAGCCCTGTCTGGCTACATATTCCTGCAGCTCATCCCTGTACAGCTGTTTGACTACATATATATTCATCGTGTGTTTGCCGTACCAGAGGGTCTCCTGATATGTATCGAAGAAAAGGTCAACGGCAACTCTTCCTTCTGCTGCAGCCTGACAGTAATCTGCCGCTATCGCCCATCCGTAGACGAAGCTGCCATCGTAATTAGTTATATACAGCAGAGACCCGTACGGAATAACAGAAGGATCTACTGCAACGAACCCCTGGCTCAGATACATCCCGCTCGCGCCCCAGACTCCCTCGTCGAAGTTATATGCAGTGCAGTAACCGGTAATGCTGCTTATATATGATTCAGGCGCATTGTCATTGATCATGATGTCGGTGAACCTGGCTCCGTTTATCGGGCTCATGCTCACAGCAGCGCCTTCCATAGTCAGTGAGTTTACCGGATAGCTTATAACCGTCTCATCTATGACTTCATGCTCTGTGAGCACGCCGTCAACATACTTATCCCTGTATGTCAGTTCCTTCTCCCCGTCCTCCTTGTCATAGGCGTAGAGTTCCCTCTGTTCGCCGTCATACAGAAGCGGAGTCAGTTTGATCTCTGTGGAAGCAGGGATAGTCTCAGTGACCGTGTATTCGATATAGCTGATCCTGGTGACCCTGACACTGTCTCTGTCACCGAGGACGTCATAAAGACCAGGCTCCACGATATCATTGTCAGAAAGAGTGACGCCTGCCTGCTCCAGCAGATCGCTGACTGAAGCTGCGCTTCCCTTAAGAACATATTCACCCGTTTCCCCGTCACATGTAAGAAACAGCGTGATCCTTTCTTCCTTTGTCCCCTCTATTGTCCCGCTCATGGATTCGGGAATGGGTCTCTCCTCGGCCACAGGCGCGGTATAATTCGGTTTTTCGATCACAAAACTGTCCACTTCCGTCTGGATGACATCGATATAACCGGCATTGTACGCAAAGGTCAGTCCGAGAAGGATACTCAGAAGCAGTACGACTGCCTTCTTCCCTCTCCTTATATAATCCGGGACGTAGTCGTGCTGAGTCACCTCCTGCGTCCTGAAAAGATCTGCAAACACGAGATCCAGATACTCATCGCCGCTGTTTTTTTCCATTTCAGGTCCGGAGACGGCCGCATCTGTTTCCCGGACAGTTTCCGTCACGGGAGAAGCCTCTGCATTCTCTCCTGCAAAGTCAGCAAGATCGACAGGTGGATTCAATCCGCCTGTCTTAAGGAATCTTTTCTTCTTCCTTCTTAAAAGATCTCTGCTCATTCTCTACTGTTAGTAATACCGTACCCCGATATTCCGCTTCGTTGAATCGCCTCAAAAGTCTTCTGAACAACATCGTCACCGAGAAAGCCAAGGTCATCTAACATCAGTTTTGATACAGACGCTCTCTCTGTTTTGCCGTTTACCGGGCAAAGGCTCTCAATGACCGGCACGTCAAGTTCATTGGCTGCGTGTATTACCTCTCTCTCCCTGCAAAGGACCATAGGCCTTATAACTGTTATTCCAATCCTGTCAAGATAGGTTGACGGTGAGAAAGTTGCGATCCTTCCCTCATTTTTGAAGTTCATCCAGAAAGTTGCGGCAACATCATCCATATGATGTCCTAGAGCCACCTTGTTGCATCCGTTCTCTTTTGCGCACCTGTTGAGGCTTCCCCTGCGCATCCGTGCGCAGAGCGAACAGGGATTTGACTCTCTTCTCTTCTCGAAGACAACGTCATATAGGCTGTCTTCCTTTATCACATGCTTTATCCCGAGGGAAGTACAGAATGAGGAAAGCTTTGAATAATCCCCTTTTCTGCCGAGGAATCCGGGGTCGACAGTAATCCCGGTAATTCCGAATTCCTTCCTGCAGTACTCTCTCAGTTTTGCAAGTGCCCAAAGCAGTACTGTCGAGTCCTTTCCCCCCGAAAGGCCTACAGCGATCTCGTCGCCGTCCTCGATCAATCCGTACAGGTCATCTGCTTTTCTTATTTTGGAATCAATCATCACCATGTCCGGATCTCCTGGAGTCAAAAAAAGACCTGAGTAAGGATTCGCATTCTTCCTGAAGCACTCCCCCGAATACATCAGGTTCGTTCTCAAGGTGCAGAGCTGTCAGATCAGTCACGCTGCCGCAGCAGCCTGCTTTTTTATCATACGCCCCGAATACTATTCTAGAGAGTCTTGAGACGATACATGCGCCTGTGCACATCACACATGGCTCAAGCGTCACATAGATCGTACTTCCTTCCAGCCTCCAGTTTCCCAGAGTTTTTCCCGCCTCGACTATCGCTTTAATCTCTGCATGCCCTGAAGGGTCTGATTCTGCTTCTCTGACGTTGTGACCTGATCCTATGATCTCTCCGTTTCGGACTATCACCGCTCCGACCGGAACATCGCCGTTCTGAAGCGCGATCCTCGCCTCAGCAAGAGCAGCTCTCATAAACAATTCATCGCGTGAACTCATACTATTATCCTGCAGGAAACGTTCCAAGAACAACACAAAAAACCATACAAACCATGTAACACAAATACTGTTCTCGTGTTTTTACATAAACAAGTAGTGATCAGTAACATATCGTATTTTAGCACAATGTGAGTTTCTCATTGCGTTTTTATTTTTCTTTTCTTATAATAGGCGAGGAAAACAAACCAATATATGTCTCCGTAGCTCAGCTGGACAGAGCACTCGCCTCCTAAGCGAGAGGTCAGACCCTTTCGCATCTTATCAAATGTCGTGAGGCCCTGCGTACGAATCCCATCCTGAGCGCCGCGCGTCAAAATTTTTCGCGCGATCCCCCACCGCGGGTGGGCGCTCGCGCGTCTCGTGAACAAGGTTCACCACCGACGCGCTTCCCGCCGGTTTTTTCCGGACTGTTTTTCCCCACTTTTACTCGTTTTTGACCGGATTTTGGGTTGTTTGCAGCCTAACTAGCCCAACTCATGTTACTTCTAATAATAAAAAATAGACCTGTCTCCGTAGCTCAGCTGGACAGAGCACTCGCCTCCTAAGCGAGGGGTCGGAGGTTCGAATCCTCTCGGGGACGCCAAGCAGAAAGCCCTTATTTTACTGGAAATTTCGCAGTTTTAGGGGCTTTCTTTTTTGTCCATTTTTAGCTCGTTCATAATTTGTTCATATGGCCAGCTAACACACTTCTTGGCTTTCATAATAGGAAACGTACTCTCAGCCTCTCCTCTTTTATTAGCAACTAAATTGCAAATAAGTGGTTAGCAGAAAAACTCTCTTTAGAGACTCTCCTGCTAATCATTTGCTAATACGCTTTTTGTAGTTCAATGGCACTTCTCGATTTCTGCTAACCGGTTTTTGTAGTGAAGTCGATAGTCCGAATCCTTTTAAGGACGCCAGAACAAGTATTTTGATGCCTTTTCACAGTCCTGCAAACTACTTTCTGAAACTTAATGCCTTTGTTCAGCTAATTAATTATTTGCAAAAAGCACATTGAATAATTATCCTCAGCTAATACATTGCTAACGTTTCTCGAGTCATAAAAAACAGGCTTGTCTTTCAATAAGCAACAGATTATTGAAAGACAAGCCTGTTTATTAACTTGGCCCATAGACAGAGAATTGGATACAAGAGGAACATAACTGATAAGATTAACAGTTCTGGCTTTCTTCTATCAAATCGTGGTTTACAGAGGTCTGCTATGTCTCTTATTCCTGCTTCTTCGCTTTTGTCCTCTGTTTTCTGCCGGAATCAACAAGAAGGAACAGCAGGTAGATGATCAATGCCGTCAGCAGGATCCCCGTCAGGAAGAACTTCGGACTGTATATCGCTCCGGCACTTCCTGCGAGAACTGCAGCATGTCCTGCCAGCAGAGATACAAAGGCCATGACTATCTTCAACAGAACACCCTGATATGGCTTCTTCCTGAGAAGATACCAGCCTGCGAGTCCCGCCGCAGAGAGCACCCCCCATATGAGGATCCAGTAATTGAATATCAGTCTCGGCAGTGACACGACTCCATACTCCACCGCCTTTTCACTATAAATCAGCTCATCTGCGCCTTCTGCCCCAGGGTAGTAGAAGATACCGTCGATCTCGCCTTCCCGGCCAAGTATCAAAACAGTCTCTGTCCCGCTCTTTCCTGTGATCTGGTGCCATCGCGTCGTATAGCACCCGAGGAAAGCCATCCTCATTCCGGTATCGGGATCCTCAGCGCGGTCAATCTCATATTCATATCCCGATACGGCAGGATCCATAACAGCTATTATCTTTCCGTCTGTCAGTTTCTCGACCTGCACAGTGTTCCCGCTTCCTTCTATCATAAGAGGCGCAGTCAGGTGAGAAATCAGCAGGGTCATCGTCAAAAGGCATATAAGAAAGCCTGCGGCTATGTTTCTTATCCTCTTTTTCTCAATAGACTGTCTTGCGAGAGCAAGCCCGCCCGTCGTGATCTCCTCGACTTCAGCCGGCTTCACGTACTCCTCAAATCTCTCGCCGCTTAACAGTTCCGATACGCTCGTGTCAAGAGCTGCCGCTATGTCCTCAAAGCTGTTTATGTCCGGGAACCCTTTTCCTGTCTCCCAGCGTGACACTGCTTTGTCGGATACATGTATCTTCTCCGCCAGTTCTACCTGAGTCATGTTTTTTTCTTTTCTCAGATTCTGGATAAACATTCCTGTTTTCTGTGCATCCATTTGGATCACCTCCCTCGCAAAGAAATACCATCAGAAACGCTGAATGTCACCCTACGATTCCTAGAGTCGGCTTTTCCCGCTGTTATAATACATCTTCATTCTTATTTATCTATCCTCAGCTAATACTTTGCTAACGTTTCTCGAGTCATAAAAGACAGGCTTGTCTGTCAATAAGCAACAGATTATTGCGTGACTTTTGTATCCTGTTCCACTGATAATATAAGTGAATCAGGAGGGTAACAGATGAGTACTGTTTCGAAGAATATAAAGCGTCTCAGGACGCAGAACAATATGACCCAGGATCAGCTTGCCGAGAAGATGCATGTCACCAGGCAGGCAGTCAGCAACTGGGAAACTGAGAAGACCCAGCCGGATATAGATACTCTAAATGCTTTAGCTGAAACCTTTGATACTGACATCTACGATCTGATCTACGGAAATCCTAAAGACGCCTACCGTAAATATCAAAAGAAGTACATAATCACGGCTGCTGTCTGTTTAGTACTTCTCGCGATCGCTCACATATCCATTAGGCTTCTCGAAAGGAACTACATCATAATTGCCGGAGAGATAGGCAAGGAGAATTGGGAACAGTACTATCATTACTACAATCTCATCTATTACGTCATTCCTTGCCTCAGAGAAGCAATAGTATTGTTTTTGATGGGATTATTGACTGTATCTATCCTTTCTTTATGGTTCAATATCAGTATCAGAAACAGTAAATGGACCGGTAAGCTTGCTCTGGTATTGCTTTTCCCTGTTTTTATTACTATATGGGCATGTTCGAAACAAGAAACAAACTATCCTTATATTTTGATTGCCATGACGTACTGGAAACGATTCCTGGTAATCTGGTGTCTTTCCTTTATCTCTAGCGTTCTATTGTTTCTCTTCTTTAATAAACAGCAACGTAAAGAATAAATAAAGACTTCTATAGTATTGAAGAGCCATGTTGACCGATAAGCAACATGGCTCTTATTTTATTGTCACAAATCGCATCCTTGCACATTACTCCCCCTATTCATTATTTATGGACTGAAGGATGGTGGAGAATATGCTTATCAAGAAGAATAAATACCATATTTACCTGACCGAAGAAGAAAGAAGGCTTGCCGTAAAGGCGCTGATTGATAAAAGAAATGCGTTAATTGCTGCAGGACGTTATACCGATGCTATTGACGATATTTTAGTTCGAATCCTATCGCGAAAGCCAAAAAGGGTGTTTTCTGTCGGCTTTTGGCGACAATAACAAATTTCTTTTCAGAGAGGTATGAATTTTGGCCTCTCTCCCGTCATATATAGTAGAGGGGTTTTATGGAACCCTCTCTGCTGAACATTGAAAACTGAATATGCAAGCACTGAGACATCAGTCCTGGTGATAGCCACCTGTGAGGTACGCGGCGACCCTCTTGAAATAGGAGAGGCTGAGCGAGAATTCCATCACTGACCATGGGGCAGCTCCCCATGTTGGCCACGACAGCCAGGATGATAATGGTACTCCCGGAAACGGCTCGGAGAGATCCTCGGAGGGGTGAGATTCCCGTGATGCGGATAAGCTGTCCGCTACTCAGTGTCTTCCCGGCTGCAGGGGCGAGGAGGTCCATAATACTGCAGAAGCCACACTTAGAAAGAAAGCGAGACATTAAGAAATGTCAGAATGCAAAATTATATGCATTGCAAACTCTAAGGGTGGAGTCGGAAAGACTACTACTGCGATCAACCTGAGCGCAGCATTAGTCCAGGAAGGAAGACGGGTCCTGGCTATAGATGCAGACCCGCAGGGTGACCTCAGTGTTTCCTTTGGTTACAAAAACCAGGACGAACTCGAGGTCACCCTTGCTACCAAACTGGCTAATGTAATTCAGGACAATGAGATCTATCCATTTGAAGGCATCCTGAAAACAGGAGAAGGCGTAGACCTGTTACCTTCCAATCTGGAACTCGCTTCAATGGATATGAACCTCATTAATGTGATGTGCAGAGAGGCCACTCTTAGCTCTTATATAGATACAATAAAGAATCGATATGACTACATTATTATCGACTGCATGCCGTCATTGGGAATGATCACGCTGAACGCTCTTACAGCAGCGGACAGCGTAATAATCCCGGTACAGGCACAGTACCTGCCGGCCAAGGGCATGACAGACCTTCTGCAGACGATCAACAGGGTTCAGCGCAGACTTAACCCAGATCTTAAGGTAGAAGGAGTACTGCTCACGCTGGTTGACGGCAGGACAAACATGGCAAGGGAGACTGCGGAAGCGATAAAGGATACATTCGGCAGTCATCTCCGTATATTCAACACTTCTATTCCTATGGGAGTGAAAGCAGCTGAAGCAAGCGCAGAAGGTGAAAGTGTACTGAAATACGCTCCCAACAGCGCGGTGGCAGATGCTTACAGAGACTTTTCCAAGGAGGTGATCCGGGATGGCAGAGAGAAAGTTCGGCATCGATCTGAAGTCTTACGATGACATCTTCAAGACGGAAGAAGAACGGGAAGACGACAAACTGGCCAGAATAAGAGAGATACCCATTGCCGACATCGATGACTTTCCGGATCACCCGTTTCAGGTGAGAGATGATGAGGATATGCAAAACCTCGTTGAAAGCATCAGGGAACGCGGTGTCATTACTCCTGCCATGGTCAGAGAGAAGGATGACGGCAGGTATGAGCTGATATCCGGTCACAGAAGGAAACGCGCCTGTGAGCTTGCAGGTATGGACACCCTGCGATGCGAAGTCGTAGATATGGACCGTGATGAAGCCATTATTATGATGGTTGAGTCCAACTTCCAGAGATCCAACATCCTTCCGTCTGAGAAAGCCTTTGCCTACAAGATGCGACTAGATGCCATGAAACGGCAAGGAGAAAGACGAGACTTAACTTCTGTGCCAGTGGCACAGAAGTTACAAGGCAAAACATCAAGGCAACTGTTGGGTGAACAAGTTGGAGAGAGCCAAGATCAGATTCGTCGCTATATCCGCCTCACAGAACTCGTTCCCGAACTCCGTGATATGGTGGACGAAGGCCGCATCAAGATGAGACCGGCTGTGGAACTGTCATATCTGGACAAGGAATCACAGCAGGATGTCGTGGAACAGATCGAGTACACACAGGGTACTCCTACACATGACCAGGCTATTCGCATGAGAAAGCTCTCGGAAGAAGGCAACCTGACTCCGCAAGCCGTAATGGCTGTCATGCAGGAACTGAAGCCATCTCAGAGAGAGCGCTTCGTATTCGACGGCGAGAAGATCAGGCAGTATCTGCCGAAGTCGCTGCCATACGAGAGCATGGAGGACTATGTCTGCAAGGCGCTCGACTATTACCGCCGACATCTGAGAGCCAAAGAGAACAGCAGGTAGCTGTTTCCCTTCCCCGCACCCTAACCTTTCTTACCAGCAGTATTACCTGCCGAAAAAGAATATCAGGTTAACTGGATCTCTCCTGAGAAAGAATTAGCTCTGTCAGTAATCGCATAGTTGCAATCTCTGAAAAGAGCCCAATACAATGCAGAAAAAAGGAGATGTTCGAATACATGAAGAAGTTTTTGACAGGACTGCTTATTATAGCGCTGACAGTATTGTTTTCTGCCGGAATGATAGAACAGGAAGTCCATATTCCGGTAAGCTATGGCATTGTTTTTCCGGCTGGTGTAAAAGAGACAGGCAGTGATCAGGAGAAAGAGCTTTCTTCGATCAACGCAGCAGAAAACTATGAGACACTACCCGGCGTTCCGGCAGAAGATATACCGAAAGCAAACGAAACTGAAATTGTCAAGGATGCGATCTCCACACCGGAAACCGCACCAACGACACAATACACAGCACAAACAATGCAAACCCAGTCATCACAGAATCAAGAACCACCAAAGCAGGAAAAGGTCGAGACTCCCGCACCTGGACCAGAACCTGATCCAGAACCTGTCAAAGAAGAACCTGTACAGCCAACAGTGACCGTAATTGTTCCGGCCGGTAATGAGCATGTGCATGATTGGGTTGACACAGTCGTCGCTTATTATGACGCAGTGACACATACTGTCCACCATGATGCGGTGACAGAACAGAGATGGGTCAGCGTCCCGGTAAAGATCAATCATTATTACTGCGACGTCTGCAGAAAAGAATTCTCTACACAGGAGGAGGCATACGCCCACGAAGACGCGACATATGCTGCCGCTATGGACGCCAATGATATGAGCCTGATACACTCCGGACATTCCATGATCACGGAGACTGTGGATCGGGGCTATTATGAGACGGTCGTCATACAGGAAGCATACGATGAGGTGATAACCGACAGTCCCGCGTGGGAGGAACACATCCTCCGCTGCTCCATCTGCGGAGCGACTAAATAGCAGAACCATCCAAACTTTAGACTCGAACTGTGTTCGGGTCTTTTTTTGATGCAATGAAACGAAAAGGAATAACGAATGAGAATGTTCAGAAGAACTATTTCCATGCTCCTAGTCCTTCTCCTTGTCATCTCATGCATGCCTCTCGGGGCATTCGCTGAGGGCAATGAGGATCAGGAGATCGTGATAGAAGAAACAGTCCCCGAAACGACTGTAGAGACAGAGATAACAGAGCCGCCGGAAGAAGAAACTCTGCCCGACGAACGGGAAGACCTGCCGGAAGGAGTTGTTCCGAACGAGAACACAGTAATAAACCCGGTGGATGATGCTCTGGGAGAGACAGAACCCGGTGCGGAAGACACGGTCACAGAAACACAGGAAGAAGATGTGATCGTGACTGATCCTACTGCGGAAACACCGGTTGAAGGATCTTCCGATGATGCGATCGTCACAGAAGATCCGTCTACAGAAGAAACAGTGGATATACACGAAGCTGATGGCAGTGAAGAGCCTGAGACTGAAGATGATGAACCTGTGATGGAAGTCAGAGGCAACATGCTGCTGGCTGCAGAACCCACACGCGGATCCGCGTACCTGCAGATGATCGATATGGATCAGTACTCTTACAGTTTCGGCAGCAGTTATCCTGAACCGTTTAAAAATGAAAGCCGGAACAGGTCATGCCAGTTTTGGTTCAATGGAGTTCCTGCCTATTGTTTGCAGTTCGGGGTCGACTCCTCATCCGGAATGTCATATTCCAGTATGGATACCTGGGAGGGTATCTCGGAGTCTGACAGAAGACTTCTGAGCTGGGTACTTAGGTTTGGATACATCGGATGGACTAGATACGGGGCTTCTACTGCTCAGGAATACATGGCTACACAGGTCCTGATCTGGCAGATTCTTTCGCATACAGTAAATACCGGTTGGGAGCAGTCCATCTGCAATGAGATGATGGGATCAGGGTCATATGCACAGGATGTATACTGGCAGATCAGAGCACATGTTTTATCCGCTGAGATCATACCGAGCTTCTGTTCAAGCTCAGATAACAGCAGCACACCTGTATATGATCTGGAAAGACTTCCTGAAGGCGGATACTCTGTAAGGTTGACTGATACAAACGGAGTACTCAGCAGATTCAACTTTTCACAGGACGGCGTAAGCGCTGTCAGAGATGGAAACACACTGACTGTAACGCTGGACAAACCTGTAGAGGAACTGACGCTGACTGCATATAAGGATTACTCTGACTGGACATCAGGAAACGTCTATTTCTGGAAACCCGCATCCAGCGGCTATCAGTATATGGCTTCCTTTGATACAGGCAAAGCTCCTGAACAGGTACCAGCTGTATTTCGCGTCACTGCTCCGCTTGGATTCCTTGAGATCACAAAAGCCTCCTCGAGCCCTCAGTGCACTGACGATAATGAGATGTATACACTGGAAGGAACGACCTTCGAGGTCAGAGACAGTGATGAGAATCTTGTAGGCACACTTGTAGTGGACGAGAACGGAAAGGTCGAATCCCTGGAGCTGCCTGCAGGTCAGTACACAGTTACCGAGACTGAGGTGGGAAAGGGCTACATCAGAGACACTTCCGTCAGAACTGTAACGGTAAAACCCGGTGAAACAACGGTAGTTCCTTTCGTAAATGAGCCGGTCAAAGACCCTGTCAGTATCTATCTCAGAAAGTGGGATGCGGAAGCAGACAGATTCGTTCCGCAGGGAGCAGGCACTTTTGCCGGAGCACAGTACCGCATTGACTATTACGATAACACAGAATGGTCAGGTGCTCCCGCAGCGTCATGGATATTCAAGACTGACGCGAACGGTATCCTGAGATACCTGCCGTCATATCTGGTCAGCGGTCCTGACCTCTACAGCTTCAACGGAGCATATCTCTTCCCGCTGGGAAGCATCAGCATCACTGAGATCAAAGCCCCGGTACCCTTTCGTACATCGTTGATTCCACCGCTCTGGAAGGACATGCTGCCGTAGTGTTTGAAGGCCTGATCCACAACGGAACAACAATCGCTTCTCACGCCGACCCGACCGATAAAGAGCAGACAGTGTTGTTCCCTTCCCTCAAAACCAGGGCAATAGATAAGACTTCCGATACCTCATTCGTAACACGAGGAACGGAAGTCATTTTTGTTGATACAGTGGATTGTGAGAATCTGGTCGCAGGTGATACCTATAGGATCCATGGCAAGCTCATGGATAAAGAGACCGGAAAGCCTCTGGGATATGAAGTATATTCTGAACCGTTTACTGCGGAAAACTCAAATGAAACTGTTGAGGTTGAGTTCTCTGTAAACACTGAGAGACTGGATTCCGGGATCATCGTGGTCTTTGAAGATTTGTATCTTGTAAAGGAAGACGGCACAGAAGTACTGGCGGTTAAACACGAGGATATTGATGATGAAGATCAGTCTCTCTACTATCCCGAGATCGGTACAACAGCAGTGAATGCCGCTACGGAAACTCATGAAGTTCAGGGAAAGTCTAAAGTCTCTCTGAAAGACACGGTATCTTATAAGAACCTGAAGGCTGGCGAGGAGTACACCGTTGTCGGTATTCTTATGGACAAAGAAACATCTGACCCTATCCTCATAAACGGTGAGTATGTCACGTCCAGCGCAACCTTTATACCTGCCGAAAAGGATGGACAGACAAATGTGTTCTTTGAGTTCGATGCTTCTGAACTGGTTGGCAAAACAGTAGTTGTATTTGAGAGTCTCTTCTATGAAAGCGTTGAGATAGCAGTCCATGCTGACATTGAATACGATGCGCAGAGCGTCAATGTCATCGATATCAGGACGACCGCTGTGGATGCTGAGTCAGGCACGCACACCGCAACATGGAAGCGCGACGCTGAGATCATCGATACTGTCTCCTATACCGGGCTGACTCCCGGAAAGACATATACTGTCTACGGAACAGTGATGCTGAGCGGCACTGGTGAAGACCTGTACCAAGATGGAGTTCCAGTGACCGGAATGACAGAGTTCATTCCTGAGGAGCCAGATGGAACAGTTGATGTATCGTTCACTCTGAACACATTCATCCTGCAGGATATGGATATCGTTGTCTTTGAGTAGCGAAGAAAAAGATATAAAGACAACTGATCGTGTCATCAGAAGAGCCTATAAGAACAACTATAATCGTGATGAAAATCGTTCAAGTGTTGATAGGAATCGAACTGCCAACCTCTTTACTGTAAGGAAGGAGGCTGAGAG
>JAFWDH010000022.1 GCA_017513135.1 Oscillospiraceae bacterium | reverse complement strand
GCCCCAGACCCGTGAGCACATCCTGCTTGCCCGTCAGGTCGGTGTTCCCTACATCGTAGTTTTCATGAACAAGACTGACCAGGTCGACGACCCCGAGCTTCTTGAGCTCGTTGAGATGGAGATCCGCGAGCTTCTGAGCAGCTATGATTTCCCCGGCGACGACATCCCGATCATCAAGGGAACAGCTCTCGGCGCCCTCGAATGCCCCAGCAATGATCCCAATGCTCCTGAGTATGCTTGCATCCACGAGCTGATGGACGCAGTTGACACCTACATCCCGACACCTGCACGTGACGATGAGAAGCCCTTCCTGATGCCCATCGAGGATACGATGACCATCTCCGGACGTGGAACCGTTGTTACCGGCCGTGTCGAGCGTGGTAAGATCAACCTGAACGACCCCGCTGAGATCGTCGGTCTGTCCGATGAGAAGCGCAGCACAGTCGTTACCGGCCTTGAGATGTTCCGCAAGACCCTTGACTACGCTGAGAGCGGCGACAACATCGGTGCTCTGCTGCGCGGTGTCCAGAGATCCGAAGTCGAGCGCGGACAGGTTCTGTGCAAACCCGGCTCCATCAACCCCCACAAGAAGTTCCAGGGACAGGTCTACGTCCTGAAGAAGGATGAAGGCGGCCGTCATACACCGTTCTTCAACAACTATCGTCCTCAGTTCTTCTTCCGTACCACCGACGTCACCGGCATCATCTCCCTGCCCGCAGGCACAGAGATGTGCATGCCCGGAGACAACGTCGAGATGGACGTTGAGCTTCTGACCCCCATCGCTATCGAAGAGGGACTCCGCTTCGCTATCCGTGAAGGCGGCCGTACAGTCGGATCCGGCGTTGTTATCGCCATCCATGACTGATCTCTGAGATCGAGATAAAGTTTATGACCCTCCCCAAAAGGGGAGGGTTTTCTTTCGACAACAATAATACTGATGGTATAATCTGAAAAATTAGAGAATGACCTCGGCTGTTGACATATACGCGGCGCGATATATAATGAGTACAGTTTCAGGGAGGGGTGAGATTCCCTACCGGCGATGAAAGCTCGCGACACGCGCCGAGGCGCGTCTGACACGGTGGAATTCCGTGGCCGACGGTACAGTCCGGATGGAAGAAACGCGATAACGTCTCTTTGCGTCCCTGAAAAGGGACGTTTTTATTTTGGAGGTTTTTAAATGAAGAGTGACAGAGTCAAGACGATCACGAGACTGGGAATGCTGGCGGCGATGGCCTATGCGGTCATGGTGGTGTTCCATACGCCACTGCTCAGCGCAGCCCCTTTTCTGAAGTATGATGCCAAGGATGTGATCATCTGCATCGCGGGTTTTCTGGATGGGCCCCTCGCCGGAGCGGCAGTGTCTCTGATAGTGGCACTCATAGAGGCGCTTACGGTTGGAAGCAGCGGATTCTGGGGATTCCTGATGAATTTTCTCGCATCCGCAGCATTCGTGTGTCCCGCGGCAGCCATCTACAGGAAAGTAAAAGGTTCCAAGGGTGTCATGCTGGGCTTGTTGGGCGGCATTCTGTGCATGACGGCATCCATGATGCTCTGGAACTATATCGCAGTGCCCATATATCAGGGTTGGCCCAGAGAGCAGGTAGCTGCCATGCTGCTGCCTGTCTTCATGCCTTTCAACCTGCTGAAAGGCGGCATAAATGCGCTGGTTACGTTCCTGCTGTTCCTGTCTCTGAGAAAGGTGCTGGACAGGACTGAGGCGTGATACTGTTCTGAAAACGATACAGCCAATGCAGCGGACGGGCTTCCGCTGCATTGCTATTTTGCTGGAATTGCTCAATAAAGCAGTTCTATTTGCATCAACTGACCCTCGAATTGAACAGTAACTGATAATATACTTTAGGTACGGTAAGGAAAAACAACCGTAATCAAGCAGAGAAGGAGGAAGAAGATATGAGACTGTATGCCCGACAGAAGGTCTTTTCCTTCAGAACAGTCTTCAGTATCACGGATGAGCGCGGGAATGACCGGTACAGAGTCAGAGGAGAACTGCTGACCCTCGGAAAAAGGCTCCATGTATATGATAATAACGGCAGGGAAGTCGCGATGATCCGGCAGAGGCTGCTTAATCTTCTGCCGACTTATGACATATACATCGGCGGACGTCATGCAGCCAGGATCGTGAAGAAGATCACGCTGCTCAGACCGTCGTACGTGATCAGAGGGTGCAACTGGAAGGTGCAGGGCAACTTCCTTCAGCACGACTACAGGATCTACAGAGGCATGTCCGCGATCGCGGGCATCAGAAAGAGATGGCTCTCGTTCGGGGACTGTTTCGAACTGGATGTGCCTGAGAGAGAAAATGAGCTTCTGTCAGTCTGTATGATGCTGGTGATCGACTGTGTTATGGACGCTGAGGAGACCGCAAGGTCCTCCGGAGCAAACAGCGTCGCAAATATTAATTCTGATAATCAATAACGGAGGTATATAGAATGATCTTTTTCATTGCAGGCATAGCAGCGGCTGTCGCGATCCTCGTCTTCCTTAAGGGAAAGCTGAAGGCACTGGCAGCGGTAGGAATACTGATCGCACTGTTCGGGTGTGTCGTGATGATACCGACGGGGTACACCGGTGTCGTTACAGTGTTCGGCAGGGTCACAGACAAGACGCTTGAGGCGGGATTGCATTTTGTGGCGCCCTGGTACAGCATCGTAAAGATGGACAACCGCACTCAGAGGGCTTCCATCGAGACCCAAGCATTCTCATCTGATATACAGCAGGTCGATGTGATCATGAGCGTGAACTACAGCATCGATAAGGAGACTGCGCAGGAACTCTATAAGTCCGTGGGCAGAAACTACTATGAGAATATAGTGTATCCGAGGATACTGGAGTGCACAAAGGCTTGCTTCTCGCAGTATACTGCAGAGAGCCTCGTGGCAAACAGGAATGTTCTCTCCGGCAAAATAATGAATGACCTTTCCGCTGATATGAGATCCTTCGGCGTCAAGGTGATCAATGTGTCGATAGAGGATATAGACTTCACGGATGCGTTCACTGATGCGGTCGAAGCCAAGCAGGTCGCCGAGCAGCAGAAACTCAAGGCAGCAATAGAGCAGGAGCAGCTCACTCTGGAAGCTGAGGCAGAAGCGAAACGCGCTGTCCTCAAGGCTGAGTCCGATCTGGAAGTAGCCAGGATGGAAGCCGAATCGAATGAGATACTAAGCGCTTCCTTCTCAGAGAATCTTATCGAGTACTATTACATCCAGAAATGGAACGGCGTGCTGCCGCAGGTGGTGAGCGATTCATCTGTAGTTCCCATACTCAAGGACACTGACTGAAAAGATCTATAATACGGCAGAGGAAGCGTCCCGGAACATCCGGGACGCTTTGTGCATGAAGGACAAAGGAACGGTAAGCTCAGGCTTGGCGGAGATGGTATACTATCCATTGATGACTATTGTTTTATGAGGTGCGCAGATTGCCTGAGAGCCAGGATGAAAAAACAGTCATCCGCGGTATCGTGGAGGACGTCATATACCGAAGCCCGGATTCCGGCTATGCCGTCATAGAAGTGGACTATGAGGGGGAACCGGTGACCATGGTCGGAGAGCTTGCTTCCGTATCGGAAGGCGAGGAGGTCCTTGCTTACGGCAGATTCGTAAGCCATCCGACCTATGGAAGCCAGTTCAGGTGTGACGGGTTCCAGATCGCACTTCCGACATCCTCGGCAGCGATTCTCAGGTTCCTGTCAGGCAGAGCTATACAGGGGATCGGTCAGACGATCGCCCGAAGGCTGGTTGAAGCCTTCGGAGATGACACGCTGGAGGTCCTGGCGAGAGAGCCTGAGAAACTGGAGAGGATAAAGGGACTCTCCAGAAAGAAGGCAGAAGAGATCAGTTCCGAGGTCTCAAGGATATTCGGGCTGACCGAGACAATAAGAACGCTCAGCTCCATGGGGCTGAATACGGGTGAATCACTGCAGCTGTACAAGGCGTTCGGGTATGACGCAGCCGCCATGATAACGGACAATCCGTACATGCTCTGCGGTTATCCTGTATACAAGGACTTTAACGAGACTGACGATCTCGCAGAGCAGTTCAGCGTCCCTGAGACGGATTTCAGAAGGATACGGGCTGCGCTGCTGAACACACTGAAGCATAATCTGGGAAACGGACACACGTGTCTGCCCACGGAGAAACTGATAGATGTCACGGCAAACTACATTTCCGTGAACAGGGATGACGTGGAGATCGAGCTCTACCACAGCGCCGAAGAGGGAGTGCTGTGTCAGTACTCCTCCGGAGGAGAGGAAATGACTTTCCTCAGGGACTATTACGATGCGGAGCAGTATATATCGCAAAGACTGAAGAGCCTTTCTTCCTCGACATTCATAGAACGAAAGGATATAGAGAAGAGCATTGACCGGTTTCAGGAGAGATCGGGCATCGAATATGAGCCTCTGCAGAGAGAGGCAATAATCCAGGCGATGTCATCCGGCATCGTGGTCATAACCGGAGGACCCGGAACAGGAAAGACCACAACAGTAAAAGGCATACTTGCGCTGTGTGAAGAGAGAGGCGACAGAGTCGCACTGTGCGCGCCGACCGGCCGCGCAGCAAAAAGGATGACCGAACTGACAGGTAAGGAAGCCAGGACCATCCACAGACTGCTTGAGGTAGGGTACGGATCGAGAGAAAGCATAAGGTTCATTCATAATGAGGAGAATCCGCTCAAATATGATGTGGTGATAGTGGATGAGATGTCCATGGTCGACAGCATGTTGTTCTGCAGCCTTCTCAAGGGCATCAAGCCCTGGTGCCGCCTGGTGCTGGTCGGGGATGACCACCAGCTTCCCAGTGTAGGTGCCGGAAATGTACTGAGAGACATCATAGACAGCAGAAGCTGTGAGACGATAGAACTGGAAAAGATATTCCGTCAGGCAGCACAGAGCCTGATTATCGTCAATGCTCATGCCATCGTGGAGGGCAAGGAACCGGATCTCGGCAAAAGGGACAGGGATTTCTTTTTCCTGTCCGCGGAGAAAGAAGCGGTGCCCGAACTCGTTACTGACCTGATCGCCAGAAGACTGCCGAAAAGCTACGGCTATGATCCGATGGAGGATATCCAGGTGATCACTCCTTCCAGACTCGGACTTTCGGGAACAGGAACTCTCAATGAAAGCCTGAGGGACCGTCTGAATCCTCCGTCTGAGGAAAAGAGAGAGGCAAAGGTCGGCGGAGCATCGTTCCGTGAAGGCGATAAGGTGATGCAGACAAGAAACAACTACGACATCGAGTGGGTCAGGGATGACGGCGAAAAGGGTGTCGGGGTGTTCAACGGCGATATAGGAAAAGTCATGGAAGTCGACCGTAAGAATTCCATGATAAAGGTCCGCTTCGACGACCACACGGCCGAGTACAGCTATGAACAGGCAAGACAGCTTGAGCAGGCGTATGCCATAACCGTGCACAAGAGCCAGGGCAGCGAGTTCCCGGCGGTTATACTCGCTGTAGGCGACACTCCGAGGAAACTCTGTTACAGAAACCTGCTGTACACTGCGGTTACGAGGGCAAGAAATCTTCTGATAATCACAGGCAGCGAGGACCTGATAGCTCTGATGGTCAACAACGACAGAAAGATGTTCCGGTATACCGGACTGTCTGAGATGCTGATGTCGAATATGTGAGCTGCCGGATATCCCGGGTTTTGCGTTTTTCAATACAATTAAACACCGTCGGAAGCCGTACATTAGACTGTTTGTCAATGGACGGCTTTTTTGTGCAGAAATTATAATAATGTTATGCATTATCACCAAAGAAATCCGGAGGGAACAAGAATGATAAGATATCCCGGGATCAAGTCTTGCGACATCTATCTCCCGTCTGAAGATACCGATGTTTACAGATGGGCGGTGATCGCATGCGATCAGTTCACTTCACAGCCTGAATACTGGAATCGTGTCATCGAGATCGTCGGAAACGCGCCGTCAGCGCTTAAGATCATGCAGCCTGAGGTGTTTTTGGATCGCGGCGACAGAAGTCCGGAGATCTGCTGTGAGATGCAGAGATATCTTGACGAAGGAATTCTGGTGAAGCGTGTGGAGGACGGCTTTATCGCTGTTGAGAGAACGACGCATTCAGGGAAGAGACTCGGGATGGTGTGTGCTCTGGACCTGGAGTGTTACGACTTCAGGGATATGAACCACATGGTCAGGGCTACAGAGGATACCGTTACGGACAGGCTTCCGGCGCGTATAGCGATAAGGGAGAAAGCGGCTGTCGAGATGCCTCACGTGATGGTGCTCATAGATGACCAGGACAGGACTGTCATAGAGCCGTTGTTTGAAAACGCAGAAAGCGTTCTGCTGTATGATACGGATCTGATGGAAGGCGGCGGGCACATCAGGGGATGGGCTGTAACATCGGAAAGCGAAAAGCAGAAGGTTTCGGATGCGCTCTTCAGACTGCTTGAGAGGTCTGACGGCTTCCTCTATGCCGCAGGCGACGGAAATCATTCGCTGGCAGCGGCAAAGATGTACTGGGAAGAAAAGAAGAAGGCCCTCAGCCCGGAAGAAGCTGAGAACGACCCGGCACGTTTCGTTCTTGTAGAGCTGGTGAACCTGTACTCGGAAGCGCTGATATTCAGACCTGTGCACAGACTGGTCAAAGGCTGCTCAATGGACGAGCTTCTGACCGGCTTCAAGGGATATCTTGCCGGGAGGAACATGTGCCTTACAGAAGGGGAAGAGCTCATATTCGTATCAGACGGTACTGAGGAGAATTATTCTGTGGAAGGCAGCGGCGGGAAACTGCCTGTCGCCATCCTGCAGGATTATCTGGACAGATTTGCATCATCCAGGGGCGGGATAGAGATGGACTATATCCACGGAGACGATGACCTGAAGAGCTTATGCAAAGATGACAGTACAGTCGGTATATTATTAAAGATATTCAACAAAATGGAACTGTTTCCCGGAGTCAGAGCGGGAGGGAATCTTCCAAGAAAGACATTCTCAATGGGCGACGCCAGAGAGAAGAGATACTACATGGAGTGCAGGAAACTGCGCTGACGGAGACTGATATGGAAAGAGCATTCAATTTTTCTGCGGGACCTTCCATGCTTCCGCTCCCGGTGCTGAACAGGGCGGCAGCCGAGATGACATGTTACGGGTCAACTGGCATGTCGGTGATGGAGATGAGCCACAGGTCGGCGGAGTTCAGGGACATACTTGAGGAGACCGAAGGGGATCTCAGGAGACTGATGGATATCCCCGGCAACTATAAGGTGCTTTTTCTGCAGGGAGGCGCTTCCATGCAGTTCGCCAGCGTTCCCCTCAATCTGGCCGGCATCACACCGTCAAGGAAGGTGCTGTACGCGCTGTCGGGACACTTTTCCGCAAAAGCATATAAGGAGGCGCAGAAGCTCGGTTTCTACAGCAAATGCATAGCCACGACGCAGGATGACGGATATGATCATGTTCCCGAGATCACGCCTGATATGGTGGACCAGGACGCATCATATCTGCACATATGCTTCAACAACACGATGATAGGCACAAAGTATCCGTATATTCCCGAGACGGGAAGGGTGCCGCTGGTAGCAGATATGTCTTCCTGCATAGTGTCTGAACCTGTCGACGTTAGCAGATTCGGAGCGATCTACGCAGGCACGCAGAAGAATATAGCTCCGGCCGGGATGGCGATAGTCATAGTACGTGACGATCTGCTGGGCAAAGCTGATGAGAAGACGCCTACGATGCTCGACTGGAGGATCGCGGCAGATAACAGTTCAATGTACAACACACCTCCGTGCTACACGATATACATGGCTGGACTTGTGTTCAAATGGATACTTGAGACCGGCGGACTTGAAGCGATACGTGAGCGCAACCTGGAAAAAGCAGGGCTCCTGTATGACTATCTGGACAGTCAGAACTACTACACGGCTCCGGTGAAGCCCGGATCAAGATCGGTGATGAATGTCACCTTTGCGACCGGAGATGAGGTCCTAGACAAGAAGTTCGCGGATGAAGCTTCTGAGAACGGGCTGAAGAACCTCAGCGGCCACAGATCCGTGGGAGGCCTGCGCGCGTCCATCTACAATGCGATGCCCATTGAAGGCGTGGAAAGACTGGTATCGTTCATGAAGGAATTCGCAGCTTCAAACCCGAAAAACTGATCGCTGAAGTCAGTGATCTGCAGTATGATCTTATAAACTGAGAGAGCAGTAAGGACTACCCAGCCTTTACTGCTCTGTTTTATTGATATATCAGTGATATTATGTTTTATATTTCCCGCTTATGTTGTAATATTATTTTAGATATATTAGCCAAAGTGAAAGGAGTGAGTATCTTTGTTTATCAAGAAATTGTACAACGATATCGACACCATCGTTGATGAGTCAATGGCAGGCGCCAGACTGATGGCGCAGCCCGATGCCGATAAGTACAGCAGGGTGATCCCCGGTACAAGGATCACCGTCAGATCAGACAAGTATAAAAAGCCGAAGGGCCTCGTAAAGATCGCCGGAGGCGGCGGAGCAGGACATGAGGGCCCTCCCGGAGTCATGTGCAGACCCGGCGGATCCGACTGCTCGGTACGCGGTGATATATTCGCGGCTCCTTCCGGAATGCAGCTGTTCCGCGGCATTCAGGAGATCTATGACGGAAGCCCGATTTTCATGAACGTTCCCCATCATGCCGGCGACGTTCTGAATGCAAAGCTCTGCAAGCAGCTCTGCGAAGCTCACGGAATGACCGAGATATACCAGTACAGCGGATACAACGATGTCGGCTCAGCACCCAAGGAGAGAGAGACGGAGCGCCGTTCCATGGGCGGCGGACTCAACTGCACCGGTATCATGGCTGAGTGCGGTGAGAGCATCCAGGAGATCCTCCGCATGGCTGCCAAGTGCAACTCCCGCCAGAGATCGTTCGGCGTGGGCATCAGGCCTGCCATCCATCCCACATCGGGCCTTCTCATCATGGGCGATATGCCTGAAGACGAGATCGAGATGGGGATCGGAATGCACGGGGAGTCCAGCGGAAACCGCATCAAGCTGCCCCGCAGCCGTGAACTTGCCCAGATGATCGCCAAGATCCTGCTGGACGATATGCCTGTAGCTTCCGGCGAAGACATCGTTCTGAGCCTTAACGGACTCGGCGGAATGACCTGGACAGAACTGGATATCTTCTACAAGGATCTCTATGAATTCCTGGTCTACGACTGCGGCCTCAATATCTGGAGGCACAATGTCCGCAACTCCGGAACTCAGGAACTCGGCGGATTCATCGTAGCTATCGGACATCCGGACGATGAGATCAAGAAGTGGATGACGACACGCATCCCCAAGGGCCTCTATCCGGAAGATTGATGCAACTCAGCGGAGGCCGGTCATCCCAGGATGACCGGCCCCGACATTTTTTGACAGGAGAATGACAATGCTCAGAGAAGTAACAGTTGAGAACGGAAAGCTTCTCGGTATACCTGCAGGTGATCCCAGGATCACGGCTTTCAAGGGGATACCCTATGCCGCGCCTCCGGTCGGACCGCTTCGCTGGAAAGCCCCGCAGCCTGCAGAGAACTGGGAAGGAGTAAGGGACTGCTCCAGATTTGCGCCTATATCAATGCAGGAGACTCCCGGTCTCAATCCGAACGATATCTATACAAAAGAATGGCATGTTGATTCAAGCATACCGATCAGTGAGGACAGCCTTTACCTCAATGTTTGGACGCCTGCGAAATCCGCAGATGAAAAGCTGCCGGTAATGATCTGGATCTACGGAGGAGCGTTCAACAACGGATACACCGCAGAGATGGAATTCGATGGAGAGAGGATAGCCCGCAGAGGAGTCATCCTTGTATCTATCGCATACAGGCTCAATGTGTTCGCATGGCTGGCACATCCTGAACTCACAGCTGAGGATCCTGACGGACCGAACGGCAACTTCGGCTTCCTGGATCAGAGAGCTGCGTTCCAGTGGGTCAAGAGGAACATTGCTGCATTCGGCGGGGATCCCGACAATGTGACAGTGTTCGGACAGTCGGCAGGAGCCGGAAGCATACTCGCTCATCTTGTCTCAAAGAGGTCAGTCGGACTTTTCAACAGGTGCATCGTCATGTCCGGCGGCGGAATACGGGAAGGCAAGAGCAGACCGAATAATACCCGTGAGGAACAGGAAGCGATCGGAGTAAAGTTCCAGAAGTTCCTCGGGTGCGAGAATTTTGCACAGATGAGGGAGATACCAGCTGAAGAGCTGATGAAGAAAGCTCTTGAGTTCATGAGGCTGCCTGATTCCCCGAGATTCCCGTTCACCCATTTCACAGACGGATGGTTCCTTGATACTGACTGGACTGAGGCACAGCTGAAGAACGAGCGCCAGATGGTCCCTGTCATAGCAGGTCATACGACGAACGACTTCCGCAGGCCTCCTTTCGGGGTCAACGATATGGATAGTCTGAAAAAGTACGTGGAAGACCGCTATGAGGACAGAGCGGATGAGTTCCTGAAACTTATCGAGTTCGATAAGGGAGACTATGAGCATTCAATGGATCTGCTGTGTGTGCCGCTGCAGGAAGTGGGAAGCGCGATCTGGGAGGAGTATAATGCCAGGATGGGCAACGACCCCATCTACGGATATACCTTCGACGGAGAGATGCCGGGAGACAATGCCGGCGCATTCCATTCCAGCGACCTGTGGTTCGTGTTTGAGACACTGGCAAAGTGCTGGAGACCCTTCCAGGGCAAGCATTACGATCTCGCCCGGAAGATGTGCAACTACTGGACCAACTTTGCCAAGAACGGTGACCCCAACGGGCTTGATAATGACGGCACGCCGATGCCGGAGTGGAGACCTTATACCCTTGATGCACCGTACGAGATGTATTTCGGAGATACCGTGCATATGAGGACAGAAAGGAACCCGGTGATCAAGTTCATTGTTGACTGGAGCATAGACTGGCACAAGGCTAATCCGTATTCATCGAAATAAAGAATCGAACAGGCAGACGTGTATGTACACGACTGCCTGTTTTAAAATGACCAGCTGTTTTGGACATATCCTGTCATACTGCAAAGAATGATTGATTTGCTGCCTGATCTGTGCCATACTATACCTTGAACGAAAAACCGAGGTGATACTATGGGCCTTTTCAGCAGAAAGAAGAAGACAGAAGCCGTTGAAGTCAAGGAAGAAGTGAGTGCAGTCAGCACTTCGATTCCCGGTGAAGTGATTGCCGCCATATCAGCTGCGGTATACTGCATGTTCGGCGAAGGCGCGAGAGTCATGAGCGTCAGACGACAGCAGAGAACAGGAAGGTCTGCCTGGAGCATGGCAGGATTATTGGAGAATACCAGACCTTTCTGAGGAGTTTATCAGAATTTTCCTGACGGAGGATCGGTATGATCCCCCGTCTTTTTTGTACAGGTGATGATATGGAATCTGTAACGGATTATTTCGGAAGTCTTGTCTTTGATGACAAAGTCATGAAAGGATCTCTCTCTGATGAAGTTTACGCTTCACTGAGAAAAACCATTGATGAGGGTGCGGAACTCGATATATCCGTCGCCAATGCTGTTGCCTCCGCCATGAAGGACTGGGCGATAAGCAAGGGAGCAACGCATTACACTCACTGGTTCCAGCCTCTGACCGGGATCACGGCTGAGAAGCATGACAGTTTTCTCGCTGCCGGCGATGACGGCGGGGTGATAATGGAGTTTTCCGGCTCAGAACTCATCAAAGGTGAACCTGACGCTTCAAGCCTGCCTTCCGGCGGCCTGAGAGCGACCTTTGAAGCCAGAGGCTATACGGCGTGGGATCCTACATCCTACGCTTTCATAAAGGGCAATACACTTTGCATTCCGACAGCCTTCTGCTCTTATGGGGGCGAGGCTCTGGACCAGAAAACACCGCTTCTGAGGTCTATGGAAGCGCTCAACAGACAGGCGCTGCGCATACTCAGGCTTTTCGGACACGATGAGGTCAAGAGGGTCCTGCCCAGCGTCGGAGCGGAGCAGGAATACTTTCTGCTGGACCGGGATATGTACAAGAAACGCAGCGACCTGGTGATCTGCGGAAGGACACTGTTCGGGTCAAAGCCTCCCAAAGGACAGGAGATGGACGACCACTACTTCGGGGCTATAAAGCCCAGAGTTGCGGAGTATATGGAGGACCTTAACAGGGAACTGTGGAAGCTTGGGATCATGGCGAAAACGGAGCACAACGAGACTGCTCCGTCACAGCACGAACTGGCTCCCGTCTATTCAAGGGCTAATATAGCTATTGACCACAACCAGCTGACCATGGAGATCATGGGTACTGTAGCAAGAAGGCACGGGCTGGTCTGTCTTCTGCATGAGAAGCCTTTTGAGGGCGTGAACGGATCAGGAAAGCATAATAACTGGTCCATCTCGACCGATACAGGCATAAATCTTCTGGCGCCCGGCGCGACACCGTATGAGAACGCGCAGTTCCTGCTGTTCCTCTGCGCAGTGATAAAGGCTGTTGACGATTATCAGGATCTGCTGAGAATATCGGTAGCCACTGCCGGAAACGATCACAGGCTGGGGGCAAATGAGGCTCCTCCCGCCATAGTGTCAGTCTTCCTGGGTGATGAGCTGAGCGGCGTACTTAAAGCTTTTGAGAATGATGAAGAGTATCTGGGCGTGGATTCTGAGACTATCAAGCTCGGCGTGGATTCGCTGCCGGATCTTCCGAAGGACTCCACCGACAGGAACAGAACTTCGCCGTTTGCGTTCACGGGAAACAAATTTGAGTTCAGAATGCCGGGATCCGCGGGGTCGCTCGCAAGCGCGAACATAATGCTGAACACAGCCGTCGCTGAATCGCTGAGGATATATGCCGATTATCTGGAGAAGGAAGAGGACCTCAGAGAGGCGCTTCACGGGCTGATAAAGCACACCGTCACGGAGCACGGCAGGATCCTGTTCAGCGGAAACGGATATGACGAGAGCTGGATCAGGGAAGCAACACAGGAGCGCGGGTTGACGAACTACCCCACCACGGCGGACTGCATGCCGCATCTTCTGGATGAGAAGAATATCAGGATGCTGTCCAGACACGGCGTCTACAGTGAGAGGGAACTCAGGTCCAGATGTGAGATACTGCTGGAGAATTATTCCAAGACGGAGATGATCGAGGCAAACACCATGATCCAGATGGTCAGGAGGGAGATACTTCCCGCTATTGCCGAATTTGAGGAATCCATCGCGAGGACTGCTCTGGACAAGATCAGGGTGGTCGGAGATCTCAGCTGCGAATATGAGAAGACCGTCATCTCGGAGCTTTCAGAGACGGCTGACAGGATATTCCGCGCGGTGGGAGAGCTGGAAGAAGCTGCCGATAAAGAGAATTCCGCCCTTATGAACGAAGAGAAGGCTGAGATCGTCCGCGACAGCGTGATACCCGGAATGAGAAGGCTGAGAGATCTGTGTGACAGGGCAGAGACCCTTGTAGGGTCAAAGAACTGGCCTTTCCCGACCTACGCCGGATTGCTATACAGCACTGACTGAAACGGAAAATGCAGAATGGAACAGGTGCTTCGGCACCTGTTTTCTCTGTACTGAGGTCGGCGGCGGAACCGCTCCCGAATGGAGAAGAAAGACTGAATGTGATAGAATAGACAGGTGAACAGACACAGCTGAGGAAGGGTATTTATGGGTATCGCCGAGAGATTTATTCAGCTCAGAAAACAGTATATAGAAAGTCAGTTCGGCGGCCTTAACCCTGAGCAGCTGAAGGCGGCTATGAGCATAAACGGCGCTGCGCTGGTGCTTGCCGGTGCGGGCAGCGGAAAGACGACCGTAATAATCAACCGCATCATGAACCTGCTCAGGTTCGGGGACGCGTATGAGTCAGAGGTCATCTGGCCTGAACCGACGCAGGATGATATAGAGGAGCTTGAACGTCTCATAAAGGACGGAGGCAGACCTTCCGGCGATCTGGCAGTCAAGCTGCGTACCGGGAATATCAGGCCTTGGAACATACTTGCTATCACATTTACGAATAAAGCAGCCTCTCAGCTTAAGGAGAGGATCGTTTCCGCCGTGGGTGAGGACGGGAACGACGTTTTTGCGTCCACTTTTCACTCAGCCTGTGTGAGATTCCTCCGCAGGGATGCGGAACGCCTGGGATGGCCGCAGAACTTCACTATATACGACTCGGATGATTCGGAACGCGTGATTAAGGACGTCTGCAAAGATCTCGGCATCAATGACAAATTCTATCCTCCGAGGATGCTGGCGGGCAGGTTCTCCGTGATCAAGGATTATATGATGACGGAGGAAGAGTACAGAAACACGCATATGTATGACGCTTCGACCGACACCGTGCTTAAAGCTTACTCGCGCTACCAGAAGAAGCTTAAGGACGCTGGGGCATTCGATTTCGATGACCTGATCTATTTCACGGTCAGACTTCTGGAGGAGAATCCTGACGTCAGGGATTATTACCATAACAGGTTCAGGTTCATCATGGTGGATGAGTATCAGGATACCAGCCACGCTCAGTACAGGCTGGTGAAGCTGCTCACCAATGATGACAACAATGTATTTGCTGTCGGTGATGACGACCAGTCGATATACAGCTTCAGAGGCGCGAACATAGAGAACATACTCAGGTTCGAGAAAGATTTTGCGCCGGCCAAGGTAATAAGGCTTGAGCAGAACTACAGATCCACGGGAAATATTCTGAACTGCGCCAATTCGGTCATACGCAATAACCGTGAGCGCAAGGGAAAGGAGCTGTGGACCGACGCGGAAGACGGCGAGAAAGTCGAGATAAGGCTGTGTGACGACGAGACATCGGAAGCAGCATTCGTGGCGCAGGACCTGATGAAGCACCGCAAGAACGGTGTACCGTTCTCAGCGCATGCCGTGCTTTACCGCACGAACGCGCAGAGCAATGCCTTCGAGACCTATTTCATGCGCACAGGGGTGCCTTACAAGATAGTCGGAGCTCTGAGATTCTTCGACAGGGCTGAGATCAAGGATGTTATGAGCTATATGGCGATAGTGAGTCAGCCGTCCGACGACCTCAGGCTTAAGAGGATCATCAACAAGCCGGCCAGAAAGATCGGCAGTACCACTGTGGACAATATAGAACAGATTGCTGCGGGAGTTGGAGTGTCCATGATGGAGATCATGGCGAACGCTTCCGAGTACCCGTCACTTTCCAGGGCCCTTCCGGCCATAAACAGATTCATGGAGATGTACACAAAACTCTGCGATGCGTACGCCGAGGATTCCCTGAGCGGATTCGTCGAGCAGCTGCTGGACATAAGCGGATACAGAGAGATGCTGATGGAGCCGGGCAGTGACAATGAGGCCAGACTGGAAAACGTGAACGAGTTCCTGTCTACCGTTATGCTCTATGAGAAGGACCATCCGGACGGGGATCTTGCCGCATTTCTGGAGGAACTGGCTCTGTATTCCAATATGGATGACTACAATGAGAACGACGACAGGGTCTCACTTATGACCGTACACTCGGCAAAAGGCCTGGAATTCGACTATGTATACCTCGTAGGCATGGAGGAAGGCATATTCCCGTCTGAACGCAATACGGACGAAAGAGACGTGGAGGAAGAAAGAAGACTTGCTTATGTCGGCATGACCAGGGCGAAAAAAGAACTTCACATGACTCACACTTCAGTCAGGATGTTATACGGCTATACGAGGCGAAACAGGGGATCCAGATTCCTTGAGGAAGCGGACAGAAGATATGTCACCGAGACAGGCGGGGAGGAACGGAAGAGCTATCTGGACGGGGACTATGCCAGGGCAAACGCATTCGGCAATCTCAATTCAGGTGCGTTCCGCAGTGATCCGCGAAGGAACGACGGTTTTTCCGTTAGACGCGATAATCTGAACAGGCAGAAACCGCGCACGCAGCCTGAGGAACTGAGATCCAGGATATCTTCGGTGCCTCTCAGGACAGCTGCCTCCGCAGCTGAGTCCTATGCGCCGGGAGACTCCGTGGAACACAGAATGTTCGGAAAGGGAGTCGTCATATCCGTCACTCCGGTCGGAAACGACAGTCTGGTCGAAGTGAACTTTGAAAGCTGCGGAAGAAAGAAGACGATGGCCAATTTTGCGCCGATGAAGAAGGTATCGGGAGGAGATAAATGAAAGTACATCTGCTGGCTTATACAGCCATGCCTGAAAAGGTAGTTGCCGGAGCGGCAAAGCTCTGCTATTCCGATTCTGACGTCGATACCCTAATGGAGGGACTGACTGAGGAGAAGACGGAGCGGTTCGTGAGGACCCTCTCGGAGGTGGGACATGAGAGCCCGGTTGAACACGCAAGCTTCACCTTTGCGATAGAAGGCGTATCAAGGTCTTTTCTGGCTCAGATCACCAGACACAGACTCGCTTCATACAGTGTCCAGAGCCAGAGATACGTGAGACTGGACAACTTCGAATACGTGACACCGCCTGCCATTAGTGAAGACCCGGAAACTCTCAGGGTCTACGAGGAAGCGATGCGGAGAGACGCCGAGGCGTACGACGCCATAACGAACCATCTCAAGGAGAAGTACACTGCCGAGTATGTAGCGCAGGGACTCAGCGCGAAGAGCGCTGCCAGCAAGGCTGAGAAGAGAGCTATCGAGGATGCCAGATTCGTGCTGCCGAACGCATGCACCACGCAGATGGTCATGACCATGAACGTGAGGAGCCTCAGACACCTGTTCATGATCAGATGCTGCAACAGAGCCCAGTGGGAGATACATCAGGTCGCTGACGAGATACTCAAACTGGTCTACAGGGTGGCTCCTACGCTGTTCGAGTCCTCAGGGCCTTCATGCGTTGCTCTTGGCAGATGTCCGGAGGGAAAGATGACCTGCGGTATGTTTGCTGAGGTGCAGGAATACTACAAACGCCTTAAGGAAGAAATAGACAATGAACGGTAAGCTTATCGTCATAGAGGGATTGGACGGGAGCGGAAAGGCTACCCAGTCCGGACTCCTTTTTGAAGAGCTCCGCAAAGAGGGGCACAGGGTAAGAAAGCTTTCCTTCCCTGATTACGGTTCCCTGTCAAGCGGGCCGGTCAGGATGTATCTTAACGGAGAATTCGGAGATCATCCCGATGATGTGGACAGTTATGCTGCATCCGTGCTGTACGCGGTGGACAGATTTGCCAACTACAGGTCGGAATGGAAGAAGGAATATGAAAACGGGACAGTGTTCGTATGTGACAGGTACACAACGTCCAACGAAGTGTTCCAGACGGGCAAGTTACCGGAGAGCCAGTGGAAGGATTATCTGAACTGGCTTGAAGACTTTGAATACAGACTCATGGGTATACCGAGACCTGATCTTGTATTGTTCCTCAATATGAGTGAGGAGTGCTCCATGAAGCTCCTGGAGAAGCGTTACGGCGGAGATGAGAGCAGGAAGGATATCCACGAGAGAGATGAAGAGTATCAGAAGCGATGCAGAAGGGCGGCTCTCTACTGCGCTGACGAACTCGGATGGCAGAAGATAGACTGTGACAGAGACGGACATATTCTGACCATAGAAGAGATACACGGCAAGATCATGGAAGCCGCCAGGAATCACTTGGAGATATAGAATGCTGCAGTTCCAAAAGGTGAGTATCGGGGACAGGGACAGACTGCTGCCTTTGCTTTTAGAAAAAGACCGCGGGTGCGAGTACACTTTTTCCAATATCTACCTCTACAGAAACATATTTGACACAAAGATAGCGTATTATAAAGACAGCGCTGTCGTGAACTTTGGAAACTCCGGTTCGTTCCTGATGCCGCTCGGGCAGTGCAATCTCACTGAACTTGTCGCTGAGCTTCCGTCAGAGGACGGGGATACGATAAGATTCGTATGTGTTCCCAAAGAAGAGACCGAACTGCTTAAGAGCACGTTCGGCGGAAGGATCATATCCGTGACTGCGCAGGATGACCCGGAATACGTTTACCGCAGCAGTGATCTGGCGACTCTTTCCGGAAAGAGGTACCATTCAAAGCGTAATTTCTGTACACGATTCGAGAAACAGAATCCCGGATACACGTTCGAGATGATAACTGCGGACAATATCGCCGATGTTGCGGCGATGAATTCCGCGTGGTATGTCGAAAGGCGTGGAAGCGGCGATGATCTCAGCAGCGATTATGTCTGCTCTACCGGCAGCCTGAAGGAGTTCAATGAACTTGGACTGACAGGTGCGCTCATCAGGAGCAACGGGAGGGTCGTTGCATGGTGCTGCGGAGAAAAAACTGCTGAAGGCGTCTTCTGCACTCATGTGGAGAAAGCGCTTGGAACCTCGGAGGGAGACTACGCCATTATAAACCGTGATTTTGCGCGGATGCTCTCCGCTGACTATGAACTGATAAACAGAGAGGACGATGCGGGAGACGAAGGACTCAGAAAAGCGAAACAGTCCTACCATCCTCTATATATGCTTGAGAAGAATATGGTGGTTTTGAAAAAATGATTCGTTACGCGACGGTTATCGACATCCCCGAGATCAAAAAGATATGGGACCAGAGTTTTGAGGATCCGCTCAGCTATGTGGATTTTCTGTACGACAAGGTGATGGCGCCCAGCGACACTATCGTCTATGAGGAAGACGGGCAGATCTATTCAATGGCGATGAGCATCTACTGCTCTTTCAGATATCACGACGATGTTATCCCGTGCGTATATGTATACGGATGCGCTACGCTTCCGGACAGAAGCGGAAGAGGCATAATGACGGAGATGCTGACCGTGGTTGAGGCAAACGCCATCGCGAGAGGATGCCAGATGGCGGTCCTAGTCCCCGGAAACCGCTCCCTGTTCAGGTTCTACGGAGGGCGCGGCTACAATCCCGACTTCTCGCTCAGAAGAGTGAGACTGAGATCCGGAATGCTGAATACAGTGCCAAGGCCGGAGAAACCGATAGAATATGACCATCTTTTCAGCGGAGACTTCTATGAGATAAGAGAAAAAGCTCTTTACGAGATACCTCACATCGAGTGGAAAGAGGAGCAGCTGGATTTCATGGCAGCCGATGCTCTGGCATATCAGGATCACATAGCCTCATATGACGGTGAGATCGGAAAGGCATATGCAGTCTATTCACTCAATAAGAAAGTGATGTATATCAGGGAGATACTGGGAACCAGCGAGGAGAGCGCAACGGCGCTGCTGGCCGGACTGGTTGATGAACAGAACCCGAGAAAGGTAACTATTAATCTGCCGGTGGGAGGAGGGATACTCCCGGTCGAAGGCAGCAAAGAGATCTACGGTATGAGCAAGGCGTTCAAGACTGCAAAGAATCTGTCCAGCCTTGAGCCGTATATGAACCTGATGCTGGACTGACAGGAGGTAATGATGGTATACGTATTTCTTGCCGACGGATTTGAGGAGACCGAGGCCGTCATTCCTATCGACTATCTGAGGAGAGCCGGTATTCAGGTGACGACTGTAGGTGTCGGAACCACCATGCCCAGAAGTTCACACGGAATTACCGTGATGGCGGATATATCTGAGGACGCGTTCTTTCCGACAGAAGAACTTGAAGCGGTATTTCTTCCCGGCGGTGCCGGCGTTGAGAATCTTTCAAAGAGCGAAACGGTGCGCAGAGCGGCGAGGCTCGGATTCGGTGAGTCTGACGGAATTGTGATCGCTGCCATCTGCGCTGCGCCTTCCATACTTGCCAGGGAAGGACTTCTGAAAGGGAAGAAGGCGACCTGTTTCCCGGATGTCATCGATGTGCTTGGAGAAAGCTACTGCGATGAGGATGTCGTTGTCGATCTGCCGTATGTCACGGGACGCGCGGCGGGCGTGGTATCCGAATTCGCACTGAAACTTGTAGAACTGCTCAGAGGACCGCAGGCAGCGAAGGAAGTCGCTTCCAGGATCTGTCTTCCGGACTGACAGGAGGTAATAAATGTATTACAGAGAGACACAGTACAGAGAACGCAAAGGAGGATGCGCGGGCAAGATCATAGCTCTTGTCATCGTGTTCGCCATCATAGCAGCTCTCGGTATAGGAGGATTCCTGCTGTTCCACGAGATCTTCGACGAAGAAGAGGGTGGCGAGGAAAGGATCATTGAGATACCGGAAGGCGCTACTACTGAGACTATCGCGGAGATACTCAAGGAAGAGGAGTTCATCAACTCCACTCTGGCTTTCAGACTGTACAGCAAGATCACAGGGTCAGATGACGACTACCAGTGCGGAAAGCACATACTCCGCGAAGGACAGAACTACATCGAACTCATCAATGAGCTTTCCAAAATGACTTATGCTGATGTCGAGACGCTTACGCTCAGCTTCCCGGAGGGCACTACTGCCCTGGCGATGGCGATCAAGCTGGAGAACGCCAGGCTCTGCACGATCGAAGAGTTTATCGATGCATGCAACAACGGTGTGTACGATGTCCCGTTCTTCAACGAGATATCTTCCAGCGAGGACAAGTTCATCAAACTTGAGGGATTCCTTTATCCGGATACCTATGAGTTTGTCATCGGCAGCACAGCTGAGGACATAGTTCTCAAGATGCTTGAGAACTTCGAGGATCACATCTATACTGGCGGTACCATGCGCCTCGTTCAGCAGAGCGGCATGTCGCTTGAGGAGAACATCATCCTTGCGTCGATCGTGGAGAAGGAAACGCTTGGTGATGATATGTATTCCATGATAGCTGGAGTTTTCCTCAACCGCCTGCATGACTCCGATGACTTCCCCTGCCTTGAATCCGATACATGTGCGGAAAACAGGGTGGGAAATTATATATACGGAGTTCTGGGATACTACTACAATGGGGATGCTGAGCCGTATATCCGTGAGATCCCTTCACATATCTGGCAGGCATACGACACATATTCGCATTACGGGCTTCCGGTGGGAGCAATCTGCAACCCGGGAGAGAAGGCGATCCTTGGAACACTCAATCCGCAGGAGCACGAGTATTATTTCTTCATCACGGACAAGGACGCTAATTATTACTGGGGTGTCACAGCCAATGATCATCTGTCCAACATCTATGCGGTGGAAGAGTACAATGACTCGCACTGACGGCAATACATTCAAGAAGATATATGACGTCGTCAGAAGGATACCCAAAGGTCATGTGGCGACTTACAGCATGGTGGCGGCTCTTGCGGGGAATCCGAGGATGTCCCGCGTTGTGGGATATGCGCTGCATGTCAATCCCGACCCGGCGACAATACCGTGCTTCCGGGTGGTGAACAGGTTCGGTGAGTGTTCGGTATCATTTGCCTTCGGCGGAAAAGGCGCTCAGGAAGCTCTGCTTATGGAAGACGGCGTTGTCTTTCTGCCTGACGGCAGGGTGGATCTGGAGAAGTGCATGTGGCGCACTGACTGACAGGAGGAACTGATGTCTTACGGATTTTCTGCGCTGTTTGCGAGGATGAATTTCATAGACAGATGGGGACTCATGCGCAATTCCAGAAAAGAGACCCTGTCTGAGCATTCTGCAGTGACTGCCTGCATCGCGCATATCATGGCAGTGACTGCTTCGGAGAGGTTCGGGGCGCAGGTGAGACCTGAGACCGTCGCTGTAGCGGCGCTCTACCATGACATCTCTGAGACGCTCACGGGAGATATGCCCACGCCTGTCAAGTACAGAGATGACGATATACGAGAAAGCTACAAGAGAGTTGAGCATGATGCAGAAAAGCAGGTTGCGGAAATGCTTCCGGCTGACATAAAAGGGTCTGTGGAAGGATATGTAAGCGGCAGTATTCTGAATGACAGGGAGAGGAAGATACTCAAGGCAGCCGACAAGCTCAGCGCGCTGATCAAATGCGTGGAAGAGAGACGCAGCGGTAATACCGAATTCTCCAGCGCAGAGGAGTCCACGCTCTCGGCTCTTAGGGATTACGACCTTCCTGAACTCAGAGTCTTTATGGAGGATTTCTTGCCTGCTCATTCGCAGACGCTGGATGAGCTGATCAGGGGTTCCCTTTAAAAAATGATAAAAAAACACGGCCCCGCGCATTGCGCGGGGCCGCTTTTCATATCTTGCGGTGTCAGCAGAAGATCTGCTGCATGAACTGTACGATACTCTTCCTCCAGACGGTCCAGACATGGAGCCCCGGGCATTCGTAATACCCGTTCTTGACTCCGCAGCTCTCAAGGAACTGCATGTTCTCCTGCACCTGCGGATACAGGCGCGTCTCATCTGTTCCTATCGACATATAGAAGAGCTTCGTCTTGTCCCTGAACTCATCACTGTGCTCGATCACGTCTCTGCAGTCGACCCAGCCGTACCAGCGGTTGTTGAATGAGCCGGAAAGCATCGCGGTATATGCGAACATACCGGGGTGATTGCAGGATGTGCACGCTGTGTGGTATGAGCCCATCGACAGTCCGGCGATCGCTCTGTTGTCACATCCGGTCAGCGTTCTGTAGCGTTCTTCTATCATCGGAATGATGTCATTTACGAGCATACCGTCATAGTCGCCCGCTATGAACTCCTCTTCGATGCCGTAACAGATATCGTACAGACACGGCATGACTATGATCATGTCTTTGCATCTGCCTTCTGCCATGAGGTTGTCGGCGATGTAGTTGATCTTGCCTTGCCACAGCCAGCCGGTCTCATTCTCTCCGCCGCCGTGATTCAGGTAAAGGACAGGATATCTTCTGTCACTGTCTGTCCTGTATGAGGCCGGAGTATAGACATAGACCGCATTGAGGTTGCCTGTCCTGGTGGAGTTGAAGACTTCAAGAGTAACGCTTCCGTGAGGGACGTTCTTTACCGTATAGTCGTCAAAATCCCTGTCCGGTACTTCAAAGAAATTCTCCACCTCATGACTGCCGTAACCGAACGGAGCCTGAGGGTTCATGGCAGGCTGTCCGTCCACGATGAAATGGCAGTAGTGGAAGCCGGGCTCAACTCCGGAATAGGTCCTGGACCATATGCCGTCCTCTTTTTTATCAAGAGGCATCGGCTTCTCCTGATAGTTGATGTCGACCCAGCTGACCGCGACTTCCCCGGCGTCCGGGGCGTACATGGAGAACGTAACGTTTCCGTCATAGTCTGCGACGACGCCTCTCAGGTTCTCGACATGCTTCGGACCGCCCTGCGTCAGCCTCATGGTCATGTAAGCCGGGTTAAAGAACAGTCCATGCTCCTCAAACGCGGGGTTCAGAGGTTTATACATCAGTCACCCTCCGATCTGAAGTCACTCAGTCAAGGCAGCCGTAGGCCACGTCGCGCATCCTGATGTGATGATACTCTTCGTGGTTGGGCTGTACGTTGTGCATGTATACGATGGATGTGCCTTCTGACGGGTCGGCCTCTGCCCAGGTGCCGGAACCGCCGGTCCAGCCGAACTGGCCGAGCGAGCCGTTGTGGTGGCCGACATACTTATCCATAAGGGTGCGGACGCCGTAACCGTAGCCGTAGCCTGCTAAGTAGGTGTTGGAGAAGTCTTCCTTGATGAGCTTGTCGGATATGGTGTTGGTCCTCATAAGATCGATGGTCTTGCGTCCCATGATCCTCTCGCCCTTGTAGACACCGCCGTTGGCGAGCATCTGCATCAGCTTGGTGTAGTCCTTGGAGTTCGTGATGACGCGCTGAAATCCGGAGACCTCTCCGAGATGTCCGACCATGGAGGCTTCCCTGTCGGGAGGAGACACTTCGAGAGCGCCTTCGTCACCGAGCTTCTTGCCTCTTACGAGGTAGTAACCCTTGACGAGACGGTCCTCGGTGATCCTGTCATTGAGGAAGTTCGCGGAGTCATCCATTCCGAGTGCATCGAACAGCATCTCCTTGATGACCAGCTCGGCAGCCTTTCCGCCGATCACTTCGAGAAGTCCGGCGGTGAGCTCGCTGGCAAATCCGTACAGCCATCTGGTGCCTGGTTCAAAAGCGATCGGTACGGTGGAGATGGCCTTGATCTGCTCGCGCAGCGTGTAATGGCCGCTGTCCTGCAGGTCCTTCATGGCACGGGCCATTGCCCTTGATGTGGGATGAGCCACGGGAATGTTGCCCATGATCATCTGATAGGGCAGACCGCAGGTCATGTTCATAATGTTTTTTACCGTGATGGGGTGTTCCACCGGAACGACCTCTACCTTTCCGTTCGGAAGGGTTATGGTCTTCATGGTGTTCTTCCACTCCGGGAAATACTCGTAAATGGGATCGGTCATAAGGAACTTGCCCTGCTCATAGAGCATCATGGCAGTGGTATACATGGCGATCTTCGTAAGGGATGCCTGACGGAACAGGTTGTTCTCTGTGAGGGGAACTTTGTTCTCGATATCAGAGTATCCGAAATAGTTTTCGTAAAGGATCTCGCCTTTCTTGGCTATGACACAGGAGCATCCGGGAAGTCCGTCATCGACGAATTTCTGGAAAAGCTCGTCAAGATGCTTGAATTCTGACATTGCTCAAGTTCTCCTTTCCTATTATTCCAGGCAGCCGTATGCGACGTTGCGCACATGGTGATGGTAGTAAAGCTCCATGTTGGGGCTCTGGTTGTGCATGTATACGATGGATACCGCATCCTCCGGGTCCGCTTCGCACCAGGTCCCGAAGCCGCCTGTCCATCCAAAGGAACCGAGGGATCCGTTGTGGTTGCCTCTGGCCTTGTCGATTAGGGTGCGGACACCGTAGCCGTAGCCGTAACCGTAGTTGTAGGGAGCTCCGTCGCTCTCGAAATCGTTGAGCATCTCTGCGTCGAGTCCGTTTGAGCGCATGGTGTCGATCGTCTTGCGGCCCATGATCTTGACTCCGTCGAATTCTCCGCCGTTGGCGAGCATTCCGATGAGCTTGGAGTAATCATTGACATTGGAGAAGAGCCTTCCCCAGCCGGTCTCGGTCTCAGGCAGGTGGCCTCTGTCAAACGGGGAGTTCACTATCTCTTCCAGGCTGTTGTCTTCTTTTCTGGCGTACATCTTTACCAGACGCTCCTGGGCTCCGTCGAAGAATTTCGCTCTGGTATTGTCCATTCCGAGCGGGTCGAACAGAAGCTCCTTGAATACGTCGTTGATGGGCTTGTCGCATACCTTCTCAATGAGAGCTGCGGTGATCTCGCTGGAGAAACCGTAGGACCAGTGAGTGCCGGGCTCATACTGCAGTATCGCCTTTGACATTGCGGCGATATGCTCCTGCACGCTGTATCTTCCCTTCTCCCACAGAGGCTTCATGCACTCCTGCATGGACTGGACAGTGGGATCAGGCGAATACGCCTGGGAGTTGCAGTAGGGGAGTCCGCATTTCATGGAGAGGATATCGCTGATAAGCATAGGCCTCTCGCAGGGGACTACCTTGAGGTCACCGTTGGGAAGGTGCTCATATCTCTTGAGATCCTTCCACTCGGGCAGATACATGCTTACAGGTTCTGTAAGAAGGAACTTGCCGCGTTCATAAAGGATCATTGCGGTGGTGTAGAGGGGAAGCTTGGACATGGAAGCGAGGCGGAACAGGCTGTCCTTTGTCACAGGTACCTTGTTCTCAACATCGGCATATCCGAAATAACCCTCATAGATGGTCTTGCCTCTCTGGGTGATCTGCATGGCGCATCCCGGAAGACCGCCGTCAACAAAACCCTGGAGAAGAGCATCAAGGTGCTTGAATTCTGCCATTGTTTCCTCCTGATTGTCGTTTAATCTGCAGCGTCCGGACAGCAGGCTGCCCGAACGCTTTTATCTGTTCTGTGATCAGTCGCCCAGCAGGCAGCCGTAGGCAGCTGCCCTGACTCTGTGGTGATGATAGAGCTCATCGTTGGGCATCATGTTGTGCATGTATACGATGGAGAGCTTGTCGACCGGGTCGGCTTCAGCCCATGTTCCGGCGCCGCCGGTCCAGCCGAAGCAGCCGATGCGGCCGTTGTGACCGTACTTCTGGGTCATGAGCGTCCTGAATCCGAGCCCGTAGCCGTAGCCGGCGAGGTAATCGTTGGTGAAGTCGGGGAGGACCTCATCGCTCAGCTGGTTCTCATGAAGCATGTTGACGGTGCCTTCCGAGAGATATCTCTCGCCTTTGTAGGTGCCGCCGTTCGCCAGCATCTGCATGAAGACCGCAAAGTCGTGAGGCGAGGAGAGAAGGTTGACTCTGGCTCCGGCGGGATGGACCTCGGGGTCATAGCCTCTGTCGCCTTCCGGACCCATGGCGATCAGTTCGCCTTCCGGGGTCCTTCTGTACTGTGTTACGAGATTCTCCTTGATCACATCGTCAACAAGATACGTCGCTGTCCTGGTGAGTCCGAGAGGATCTATGACTCTCTCCTTGAAGACCTCGCGCAGGGGCTTGCCGGTCCAGGTCTCGATGAGAGCGCCGGTGATCTCGCTGCCGAAGCCGTACTGCCAGTGGGTCCCGGGCTCGAACATGATCGGGACTTCCGCCATGGCGCGGACTTCTTCGCGAAGAGTGGGATCCTTATCATTGCCCTCCATGAGCTTCGCCATCTGGCGGCTCATAGCGGCGAGAGTGGGATCGGTGGCATTGGGATTCGGGAACATGCAGTAGGGCAGTCCGCACATCATCGCAACTGCGTTGCGGATCGTGATGGGGTGGTCCACCGGTACGGCGCGTACCGCGTTGTTCGAATCGCGGATGAACTTCTTGGTGTTTCTCCACTCGGGGAGATATTCATACAGAGGATCGGAGAAGAGGAACTTGCCTTCTTCATAGAGCATGCCGAGGATGGCGTATGTGAACAGTTTCGTAGTGGAAGCCTGACGGAAGACGGAGTCTCTGGTGATGGGCTTCTTTTCGGCGATGTTCGCATATCCGGCATAGCTCTCGAACAGCACTTCGTCATTCTGAAGAATGGCAACACCGCAGCCGGGGTTCTTGCCTTCTTCGACGAAATTCTTGAGGACGTTCTCAAGTCTTGTGAAGTCTTTTGCCATGATCTTGTGTCCTTTCGGGTCGTTTTTTTGTAATGAGTAATAAAACAGCCGGCGACCTTCGGCGTATTACCTCTTGTCAGCCGGCCGGCTATTTGAATTAGATCAGAAGGTTACCTTCTTGGTTCCGAACCAGGTCATATGCATCTTGAGGTAATCCCTCGCAGCATTGAGACCGGCGTTGTTGATCATCGCCATCATGGCGCGCTTGTCTTCCTTGATCAGCTGCTCGACGAGCTCTTTCTGAGCCTTGCCGCCCGCGATCTGGATGTAGGTCGCGAAGTTGACCTTGGAGATACCGGCTGCGATGGCATCCTTGAACTGGTCCTCTCTCAGACCGGAGGAGCCGTGCATGACCAGAGGATTCTTGGCGACCGCACGGATCTCAGCGATGCGGTCATAGTTGAGGACGGGTTCCGTGGCATAGTAGCCGTGTACCGTTCCGATGGATACAGCGGTGAGGTCGCATCCTGTTGCTTCCTCAAAGCGTACTGCATCTTCCACCTCGGTGTAGATGGCGCCGTGGGAGTTCGGGTGTCCGCCGACATGTCCGATCTCGCCTTCCACGATGCATCCGCAGGGATGAGCGGCTTCAACGACCTTCTTGACAAGAGCGGCGTTGTCGTCGAACGGCTGCTGAGATGCGTCGAGCATGACGGAGGGCATTCCGCGTCTGAGGGCACGGATGCAGCCTTCGTATGTCGGGCAGTGGTCAAGGTGCAGGATCACGGGAACTGTGGCGTCCTTGGCACGGTTGATTACGAAAGTGTCGAAGTTGTGCTGCTGGGCTTCGGTCATCCTGTTCATTCCTTCCGGAGCTTCGGGATTGAAACCGTCAGCCATCTGCAGGCATACAGGGACATCCAGCTGCTCGGCGGCGCTGATGACTGCCTCTGCAGTGTTGTAGTCCATGATGTTGAAAGCGCCCATGGCCCAGTGGCCTTCACGCGCGGCGTTCCAAATGATCTTTGCCTGTTTGCCGTTTGCTAACATTGAATTATCTCTCCTTATACATCGTTTTTGCTTGGTTCTCTACCACTAAAAAGTATACTATCAGTGTTTTTCGTTTGCAATAAATCATGTACTTATATAATAAGATACAGATTAATATATCAGAGCAAGTTGTGCAAACAGCACAAACGGATAAAGAGAATATGTTTAAGTTGCCTTGAATGAGCACAGCGGTCCCGTACGATTGATTTTAAGGCGTTTTTCCGATACCATTAACCTCGGAAGAAGAAAAACAACACTTGTTTTGCGCACACAGTTTCAAAGGAGTTTGAACTATGAGTTTTGACTATGCAGGGACATTCTGTCGTTACAGGAAGGTAAGACTTGCAGTGGTCCCGACGAGAAGGGACACCTTCCCGAAGCCTGCGGACGCAGTAGAGCATAAGAAGCAGGTTATGCCCGTGCTGCTGGATAAGCTGGCAAAGATACATGATGTCGATGTCGTCCTGGCGGAGGAACTTCTTCCGGACGGACTGCTCTGTGACCAGACCCAGGTCGAGAGCGTGTACAGATATCTCAGGGAGCAGGAAGTGGACGCGCTGTTTGTCCCTCACATGAACTTCGGCCTTGAGGAGGCTGTCGCTCAGCTGGCATACAGGCTTCAGGTGCCCGTGCTTCTCTGGGGACCCAGGGACGGAGAGAAGGACACTGACGACAATGTCCGCACATATGACACGCAGTGCGGAATGTTCGCCACATCCAGGGCGCTGCTCAGATACGGCGTTAAGTTCACATATATCGAAAACTGCTGGCTCGACGATCCTCAGCTCGATGAAGGACTGGATATGTTCATAAGGGCGGTCTCGGTGGTAAAGGCATTCAAAGGACTGAGAGTGCTGCAGATAGTCAACAGACCCAGACAGTTCCTGTCCGTCAAGATCAACGAAGGCGAGCTCCTTGAGAAATTCGGCGTGGAGATAGTTCCTGTCACGGCTGCTGAATACATCGAAGCCGCGAAAGACGCAATGGAGAACGATCCCGAAGGAATAAAAGAAGTAATAGACGATATCGTCAGCAGGATAAAGATCGAGGATCCCGAAGCGGAGTGGCTCAGGAAGACGGCAGCTCTGTTCATCGGAAACAGAAATCTGGCTCAGAAATACGGCTGCAGCACCGTGGCATCTGAATGCTGGGAGGAGTCCCTTGAGGCGTTCGGCATCATGACCTGTCTGTCAAACGCGCTTCTGACCGAGAAAGGCCTTCCCGTGGCGTGCGAATGCGACATCAACGGAGCCATCACATCGGTCCTGGTGCTGGCTGCCGCCCGCGGTGAGACGACCGACTTCTTCGCCGACATAACTGTAAGGCATCCTCACAATGACAATGCGGAGCTGCTGTGGCACTGTGGAAACTTCCCGCCGGCGCTCAGCGGCGCGGAACCCGTAGGGGCTCCCGACGGAAGAGTCCACTTTGAAGCGAAGAAAGGCGATATAACCATCGCCCGCTTCGACGGAGACCGCGGAAACTATATGCTGCTCTGCGAAGAAGGAAAGGCAGTGGACGGTCCGAAGACTCACGGAGGATACGTCTGGTTCGAGCACAAGGACTGGCCGGCTCTGGAGAGAAAACTCATGTTCGGGCCGTATATCCATCACTGTGTCGGCGCCTACGGCCATTACAAGGAGGCGCTCAGGGAAGCCTGCATGTACATGGGGATCACACTCGACGAAGTCAAATAACTCAAACGGACATAACGGAAGGCGGGCAGAAGCCCGCCTTTTCTGTGTTCTTAACGAGTTCTTAATGTCCGCCGCAGTTTCTTTTTAAACACGGCGACTATAGAATAACACTCAGAACGATCAAGGAAGGTGTGGCCATGCCTAACATACTGATCTGCGACGATGAAAAAGACATCGTGAACGCGCTCAGGATTTATCTGACGGATCCGGACAACGTTCTCTATGAAGCGTACAACGGCAGGGAAGCTCTGGATATCGTTCAGAACAACGACATACATCTGGTGCTGCTGGACATAATGATGCCCGTGATGGACGGGATCAGCGCCCTGTCGGAGATACGCAGGGTCAGCAATGCCCCGGTGATACTGCTCACAGCAAAGAGTGAGGACAGTGACAAGATACTGGGACTGAACGTGGGAGCGGACGACTACATAACGAAGCCCTTTAACCCGCTGGAAGTCACAGCCAGGGTCAGGTCCCAGCTCAGGAGATATCTGAAGCTCGGAGGCGGAGTCGCCGAACAGGAGACCTATACCATAGGCGGCATCGAGCTGAATGACCGGAACAAGGAAGTCTTCCTGGATGGGGAACCTGTGCAGGTCACTCCAAAGGAGTATGAGATACTCAAGCTCCTTATGGCAAATCCCGGAAGAGTATTCTCTCCCAAGGAGATCTACAGCACCGTATGGAAGGAAAGACCGTTCGGGACCGACAACACGGTCGCGGTGCACATACGGCACCTCAGGGAAAAGCTGGAACTGGATCCTTCGGAGCCGCGTTACATAAAAGTCATCTTCGGTCAGGGTTACAAGATCGAGAAAGGCAGGTAAACAGGTGAGAAGATTTATTAGGACAGGAGCGGGCAAGACCGCGCTGTTCATGTTATTCGTGCTGTCCGTGATAGTACTGGCTCTGAGTGCCGCCGGCATCGTCGGCGCGGTGGAGTATGCGGACTATATCTATCTCGGCACGGAAGAGCAGTTCACTGACGAGCTCTTCAGAGAGCATCTCGTGGGCGACGGATATTCAATGGTCTGGAAGGCTGCGATGAGAGGTGATGAGGGACCCTTATACGACCAGGATCAGGGCAATCTGATATACATCGTAAAGGATGAAAACGGCAATATCGTTCTGCGGTCAGAGAGCTCTGCAGATGTTAGCCGGTGGCAGTATGAGCTTTACTATGCTGTCATGACTGACAGCAGAAGCCCTGAGGAAGGCGGAGAGATCGAAGTGGAGCGGCTGCCGTCAGGAACCGCTCCCGTGGATTCGGAAGGATGGGCCGACGTCAGGGTATACACGGTCTCGTTCAGCTTCGCCAAAGGACTTAGTGAGCCTGATATCTATAAGCTGATTGGTAGCGCGTCACATTACGTGTACAAACTCAGATATGCGGTCTACGCGATCGCTCTGGCGGCGCTGCTCGCCGCGGTGCTGAGCTTCGTGGCGCTGATGTTCGCGTCGGGACACAGGCCGGATACCGAGGAGATAGTGCCGGGACCGCTCAGCAAGGTGCCTTTTGATCTGTTGCTTGCGGCAGTAGCCGGATTTGCGGTCCTGTCGTTCTGGCTGGCCGTGGACGGACCCGGAGATATATTCAGCATCGGTCTTTTCTTCATCACCGCTGTAGTGTTGCTGTGTCTCGTGACTGGGCTTTGCATGAGCCTTGCCTGCAGGATCAAGCAGGGTACCTTCCTGAAAAACAATATCACCGCAAAGGTCCTGATGCTCATCAGCGGATGCATCGGGGCGGCATGGGGCATTGCAAAGAGGATATTCTCATATTTCAGGGAAGGTCTGAGAAACATGTCCGTTGTGTGGAAGACCGTCCTGGTGTTCCTGGGATTCACGTTTCTTGAACTGATGGTATTGGCTGCCGCAGGCGACGCGGAGGAAGGCGCGCTGCTGCTGGCGTTCGAGCGTTTCATCATCCTGCCCGGCATAGTCATCGCGGCTGTCGCGCTTAAGAAACTGTACAGGAGCGGGCAGGCGCTCGCTGCCGGTGATCTGTCCCACTACACCGATACAAAGGGGATGTTCTGGGATCTTAAGAGACACGGCGAGGACCTGAACAATATCGCCAAGGGCATGGCCATCGCAGTGGATGACCGGCTCAGGAGCGAGCGCATGAAGACAGAGCTCATCACCAACGTATCTCACGATATAAAGACGCCGCTTACGTCCATAATCAACTACGCGACGCTGATCTCTGAGGAGAAGAGCGGAAACGAAAGGATAGACGAGTATACCGAGGTGCTGGTGAGACAGTCGGAACGCCTCAAGCGGCTCATAGATGATCTGGTAGAGGCATCCAAGGCATCCACCGGAAACCTTGAAGTAGAGCCGGTGCCGTGCAGCGCTTCGGTATTTCTGGATCAGGCATCCGGAGAATACTCCGAGAAACTGGAAGCCGCCGATCTGACTCTCGTCACCAAGGCTCAGGAGAAGGAGATGACCATAATGGCTGACGGGCGCAGGATGTGGAGGATATTCGACAACCTCATGAACAACATCTGCAAGTACGCGATGCCCGGCACAAGGGTCTATCTTTCTCTTGAGGAGGCAGACGGAAGAGCGGTTTTCACGTTCAAGAACACCTCCAGAGAGGAACTCGACATCTCTGAAGAGGAACTAATGGAGAGGTTCACAAGAGGAGACAAGTCAAGAAATACGGAAGGTAACGGGTTGGGACTCTCGATAGCGAAGAGCCTCGCGGAACTGCAGGGAGGCACGCTGGAACTGTCCATAGACGGCGATCTCTTCAAGGCAACAGTCAGTTTCCCAGTGATCGGGAACTGATACACAGCCGGCAGAGAACAGATCCTCACAGATACTGCACTTTTTCACAGAACGTTAATAACTGTGTAACGAATAACACGTGAATAAAGAGCATCATATATGTGATGAATTCATTATTCTGATCAGTCAGCAGCAGGGGGAGAAGTGTTATGACAGAGAAGCTAAAAGCTATGCTGAAAAAGGCATACAGATTCCTGCTGAACCCGCATCTCGTGCTCTGCCTGGGCATAGCGTGGCTCATCACGAACGGATGGTCATATATCGCGGCAATACTGGGACCGGCTCTCGGGTGGGAGTGGCTTACCGCGATATCGGCAGCCTACCTGGCGATGCTGTGGTTCCCATTTACCCCGGAGAAAATACTCACCGCGATAATAGCGATATGGCTTCTCAAAAAGCTTTTTCCGGATGATCAGCGCACCCTTCAGGTCCTCAAGGACTTCAAGAGCAGAGTCAGGGAAAAGTACAGGGAGGAAGTCGACCGGTTCAGGAACAGAAAAAGAGAAACAACGGGGAAAACGCCTCAGGCATGATCTCTCCCGATACAGAAGAAACAAGCCGGGTGATCTGAAGGATCATCCCGGCTGTATCTTTTATTATGTGAACATCATCGCATTTTCATCCCGGCGCATTTCCTGATGACATGCCGGCATCAAGCGCTTTGCCGCAAAGATCGGCGAGATCTGAAAGCTTCTCTATCCTGACGCACGCAGCGCGCAGAGACGCGGCTCCGTTGACTCCCCGGAAATAGTAGACAGCTTGTTTGCGCATCTCTCTCATCGCAAGGGATTCGCCTTTCTCATTCACGGAAGCTTCTGCCTGACGCATTAGAACTTCCAGTTTTTCTTCAAGAGACGGGTACTCGGGCTCCGGAAGTCCGTCAAGCGCGGCTTTTATCCTGCTGAAGAGGAACGGCTCTCCGAGACTGCCTCTTCCGACCATCACGCCGCCGCACTTCGTTTCCCTAAACATGCGCAGGGCATCTTCGACGGAGGTGATGTCCCCGTTTCCGATGACCGGGACCGAGACGGCCTCCCGGACTCTTCTGATGATGTCGAGATCGACGGGAGGAGAGTACATGCGATCCCTCGTCCTGCCGTGCACATATATGCATGACGCGCCGTTCTTTTCCAGTACAGCGGAGAAACTGTCGGCGTTGGTCTCGTGATATCCGGCCCTGATCTTGCAGCTTACGGGGACAGAGACGGACGATACGGCTGCGGCAACTATCTCGCCGGAGAGCACCGAGTCTGTCATTAGCTTGCTGCCGGCACCCGAACCTGTTATCTTCGGGGCGGGGCACCCCATGTTGATATCTATGAAATCAGGGGAGAAGTTCTTTTCTGCGTACGACGCTCCGAAGGCGATGTCTTCAGGGTCGGCCCCGAACAGCTGTATGCCGAACGGGCGCTCAGCTTCCGTAAAGTACATGAGCTGACGGGATCTCCTGTCACCGAGCCGCAGAGCCTTCGCGCTTATCATTTCGCTGACCGTAGCGTCTGCTCCGAAGCTCCTGCAGACCGCACGGAAACTGCTGTCGGTGAAGCCAGCCATCGGGGCAAGCATCACACGAAAGCTTCTGAACAGTTCCTGATCGTTTTTTCTCTTCTGTGAGCACATGCCCGAATTATAGCACAAGCGCAGACGCATATGGCCCGACATTTCCACAGTTTCGGCCTTGTTGTATAATATCTGCATGGAAACATTCGGGTACGTCATAGATATAACCGCTATGGTGCTTCTGTATCTCGGCTTCTTTATGCCCAAGTGGCGTGCAAGAGGCAGGGAAAGCCTTATAGCGGGAACTCTTATGTACGTGTATCTGTGCGGAGTGATCTACTTCACCCTGATGCCTGTGTTCCTGTCGCTCCCGAGAGTGATAACGGGACCCAGGGGCACGATCAATATGCACCCGTTCAGGGATCTGCTCATGGGATACGGGGATTACTGGAGACAGATCGCACTGAATATACTGATGACCGTACCTCTCGGGATCCTTTACCCGATAAGCAGGGGAAGGATGAGATTCGGCACTACGGTGACGCTCGGGTTCCTGTTCAGCCTGTGGGTGGAATTCATGCAGCCGATGCTGCACGTCCACAGGTGTTTTGATGTGACTGACATAATAACCAACACTCTGGGGACAGCTCTGGGATATGCGGCCCTGCTGGCGCTGAAGCCTGTGTTTGCGCTGGTCTTTCCGGAGAATCTCGGTACGAAAAGGGGAAGGAACTGACGATGGGCAGGATACTTCTTATAGACGGAAACAGCATACTCAACCGCGCTTTCTACGGCATAAAGAACCTGTCAACAAGGGACGGGAAGCATACCAATGCCGTATACGGGTTCATGAATATATTCCTGCGCCAGATCCAGAACGAGCAGCCTGACTATGTCGCTGTGGCATTCGACCTTCCGGGAGGCACTTTCAGAAACAGGCTCTATGCGGATTACAAGGGTACCAGGAAGGGAATGCCTGATGACCTTGCCGAGCAGCTTCCATATACCAAGGACCTGCTTGCATATCTCGGATATGCCGTCGTGACCTGCCCGGACTACGAGGCGGATGATATACTCGGCACGCTCTCCAGAAAAGCATCCGAGGAGGGTGTGGAGTGCAGGATACTGACAGGCGACAGGGACAGCCTTCAGCTGGTGGACGGCAATACGGCCGTGCTGTATCCCTCCACTTCGATGGGGAGGACAGAGACCACCCTGATGGATGAGGCTGCCGTTATTGCGAGGTTCGGAGTGACTCCGTCTGAGATCATAGATCTGAAGGCGCTGATGGGAGACAGCTCCGACAATATACCCGGAGTGCAGGGGGTCGGTGAGAAGACGGCTACGATGCTGATATCTTCTTTCCATACGATCGAGGGCGTATATGAGAACATAGACGATCCATCGATAAAGAGAGCTGTGAGAGAGCATCTCATCAACGGCAGAGACAGCGCCTATACGGCAAGAACTCTCGTCACGATAGACAGACACGCTCCGGTCGATGAGGATCTTGAAAAGTACAGAAAGAAACCGGGAGACCCTGCCGCTGCGGCAGTCCTTCTTAGGGAGCTCCAGATGCATTCACTGGTGGAAAAGCTCGGCCTCTCAGATATAGATACGGCTGCAGCGTCAATGCCTGAACAGGAGGAAGCGGAAACAGCGCAGGCGGTACAGACCGGCGACATTGAAAAGCTGTTCAAAGCGGACAGAGTGTCCGTGACACTCTCGGACAGCGGCATATGGTTCGTCATGGCAGACGGAGAGTTCATGCCTCTCGATGACGCCGGACTTGAGAGACTGTTCAGCTCCGATACGGACATATATACAGACGAGGCAAAGAAACTCTATCACAGGGCTCTTGAACTGGGATTTACGGAAAGGCTCATAGAGTTCGACTGCAGGATAGCGGGCTATCTGCTCGATCCGTCCGCAGGAAGCTACGACTGCGTCGATCTTGCGGGCGAGTACAAGGTGAGCCCGTCTTACGCGACCGAGCCGGCGCGTCTCGGATTTATAATGCCGCTGGCCGATACACTGAAGAAACGGCTGGAAGAGACCGGGATGACATCGCTCATGAACGAGATCGAGATGCCTCTCTGCAGGGTCCTGGCGTCCATGGAGAGGGAAGGATTCCTGGTGGACAGGGACGGCATTGCGGAATTCGGAGATTATGTCAGCTCAATGGCTGAGAGTGAACAGCAGGAAGTGTTCCGGGAAGCGGGACATGAGTTCAATCTGAACAGCCCGAAGCAGCTCGGCGACGTCCTGTTCGCGGAGATGGGACTCCCGTCCGGAAAGAAGACGAAGACAGGGTATTCGACCGATGCCAAGACTCTGGAGAAGCTGGCTTATGCCTATCCCATAGTGGAGCATATCCTGCAGTACCGCTCATACCAGAAACTGAGAGCGACATATGTCGACGGACTGACCGAGGCCGCAGACCTGACCGGAAGGATACATACCGAGTTCAGGCAGACCGAGACCAGGACCGGAAGGATAAGCTCTGTCAACCCGAATCTGCAGAATATACCCATCAGGACAGAACTCGGCGCGAACATGAGGAAGTTCTTTGTGGCGGGCGACGGTAACGTCCTGCTCGATGCCGACTACTCCCAGATCGAGCTGAGGGTACTTGCGTCCATGAGCGGTGACAGGAGAATGGCGCAGTCCTTTATTGACGGGCATGACGTACACACGGAGACGGCGTGCGAGATATTCGGGCTGCCGAGAGACATGATAACCTCCGAGATGAGAAGACGCGCGAAGGCCATAAACTTCGGCATCGTCTACGGTATGGGCGCCTACACGCTGTCCCAGAACATAAAGGTCCCCGTCAAGGAAGCTCAGCAGTACATTGACGACTATTTCAGGTCATATCCTGACATTAACAGGTTCCTCAACGATACCGTACTGCAGGCCAGAAGGGACGGCTATGTGACCACAATGTACGGGCGGAGGAGATACATCACTGAGCTCAGCAGCAGCAACCGTCAGGTGCAGGCGCTGGGGACGAGGCTCGCCATGAATACTCCGATCCAGGGAACTGCCGCGGATATAATCAAGATCGCGATGGTCAGGACCTTCGAGCGGCTTAAGAAAGAGGTACCTGAAGCAAAACTGATCCTTCAGGTGCATGACGAGCTGATAATCGAGTGCCCGGAGGAACTTGCTGACAGGGCATCGGAAGTGCTGCAGGAGACCATGGAATCCGCCTGTGAACTGAGTGTTCCGCTGGTAGCGGAGGTACACAGGGGAAAGAACTGGTACGATGCCAAATGACATATAAGGTACGAAAAGCGCTGCCGGAGGACTCGGCAGCGATATACTCTGTGGAGAGGACTGTAACGACACATCCCTGGAGCGAGGAGCAGATCAGGGAAGAGATAGAGTTCCCGCAGGCGTACACCTGCGTCTGCGAGGCTGACGGACTGATAGTCGGATTTGCAACCATGCAGACTGCTGCGGAGTTCGCCGGGATCAATGAGCTCGGAGTCCTCTCGGAATACAGAAGAAGAGGGATCGGGCGCATGATAATGGAGGACCTCATGAGGGAGTGCGCATCCAGGGGATGCGATCACGTTTCCCTGGAAGTCAGAAGATCCAACGCTCCGGCAAAGAACCTGTACCGGTCTTTCGGATTCTCCGAGGCGGGAGTCAGGAAGGACTTCTACAGAGATCCACAGGAGGACGCGCTTGTCCTCGTTAGAAACATTAAGGAAGAAACTGATTGATGCTTATACTGGGAATAGAAAGCTCATGCGATGAGACTTCTGCCGCGGTTGTGCGCGACGGAAGGGAGATACTGTCCAACGCGGTCGCAACGCAGATAGCGGAGCACAGGCTCTACGGAGGCGTGGTCCCGGAGATCGCGTCCAGAAGGCATATAGAAAACATCATACCAGTCACCAGACAGGCACTCGACGACGCCGGCGTGGGAATGGATGATATCGGCGCGGTGGCGGTCACATATGCCCCGGGGCTGATCGGAGCCCTTCTTGCGGGCGTCAGCTTCGCGAAAGGACTCTGCTACGCTGCAGGGAAGGAACTGATACCTGTACATCATCTGAGAGGCCATGTGGCATCGCTCTATCTTACGCATCCGGGTCTTGAGCCTCCGTTCATAGCCCTGGCAGTGTCCGGCGGCCACACACATATGATCAAGGTCAGCGGATACACTTCATTTGAGGTCCTGGGCAGGGCAGTCGACGACGCAGCCGGAGAGGCATTTGACAAGGTGGCGAGGACGCTCGGCCTTCCGTATCCCGGCGGGCCTGAGATCTCAAAACTGGCTGCGGAAGGCGATCCCTCCTTTTACAGGCTGCCGGATCCACACACATCGGGCGAGTTCGATGTCAGCTTCTCGGGACTCAAGACTGCATGTCTTAATATAGTCAATACAGCTGCAATGAAGGGCGAGGAAGTCCGCAGAGCAGATCTCGCGGCGGCATTTGAGCAGAAAGTGACCGATATCCTGTCCAGAAGGCTGATCGCCGCGGCGGAAGAATACGGCCTCCCTGCCTGCGTCTGCGGCGGGGTATCTGTAAACGGTGAACTTCAGCGCAAATGCAGCGCGGCGGCTGAGAGAAAAGGAATACCGTTCTACGCACCTGCTCCGAAGCTCTGCGGCGACAACGGCGCCATGATAGCTTCGGCCGGATACTATGAGTACGCTGCCGGGTCCAGGGCGGGACTGGATCTTAACGCATATGCGACCCTTGAGATCTGAGAGATCTCATTTATATACATATTCTTTATAGAGGAGAAGAATAAAAATGAGCAGTTTCAAGGACCTTAGAGTGGTAGACAACTTCTACCAGACATCCCTTTTCTTCCCGATGCCCACGGTGGTCATCAGCACCCTTTGCGAGGACGGCAGCACATCTCTCGGACCGTACTCGCTGGTACAGCCCTTCTATGTCGCGGGCAAGGACTACTACGCGATGCTCCTGGAGTGCCGCAATTCCTCCAACACCTGCCAGAATCTTCTCAGGAACGGGAAATGCGCCATAAACTTCGTAACTGACGAGAGAAAGACCTTCAAGGAGGTCGTGAGGCTCGGCTGGCCGGGAGACAAGCCTGCAGAGAAGATGAAGGACTGCAAATTCACCCTCGAGGACTCACTGCTGGCAGAACAGGGCGAGACAAGACCCAAGGTCGTCAAGGAAGCGTTCCAGGTCATCGAGTGCACATGGATGAGAGAACTTGACGGAGCCGACAGGGACCAGCCTTTTGACGGGGATTTCTATGAGGGACCTTATCATGACTTCAATGGCCTGACGACGAAATACGGCGCTCACTTCGTGCTTCGCGTCGACAAGATCCTCATGAAGGAGAAGTACTACAACGCGATAATCAACGGCGTGCGCGCGCAGGATTTCCCGCCGGTTCCCGTCGACTACGGTTACAGAGACAGCAAGAACTTCTGGTATACGAAACACCGCCGCGCTATCCCCGAGCTTCTGCCTATGCGCAAGCAGACGCTCAACTCAGTGAGATATGCCGCGGACAGGATAGATGACAAGGTCAAGTTCACCGATGACGCGCTGGAGATGATCCAGAACGTTCCCAGAGTGTTCCTGCCGACGGTTCTCAGAGGCTGTGTCGCATGGGCGAGGGAGAACAACTGCGAGCTCATCACAGCGGCTGAGATGAAGATAATCAACGACAAGAGATCCAAGGAAAAGAACAAATAAGGAGGCTGCACTATGGGATTCTCGGTACCTATGGCGCTGTTTGACCTGGTTCCTGTAGCTCTCTATCTGGTATCCGCGGTCATTTTTCAGCGCGATTTCTACAGCCGTATGAACAAAGGTTGCTATGCCGTGTTCTGCGCCGGCACTGTCATGGTGGCGGTCGGCGGGATCTTCAAGGCTTCATATAAGCTGCTGTATGCATTCGGCATCTGCGATTTCCCTGCACTCAGCGATTGCTTCATGCCTTTCCAGGCTGTCGGGTTCACGCTGACTGCGATAGCTGTGGTCGGTTATGTGCTGGGTAAGGGAAAAGAGAAGAAAGGCGGATCCGATACCCTGGCGGTCACGGCGGCACCGGCGCTTGTGACGAGCAAGATGCTCTTTGTGCTTTTCATGGTGCTGGGACTTGTGACGGCCCACATCGGATATATCGTCATCTCCCTTCGGAACAGAAGAAAGACATCCGCAATACTGTTCCTGGTCTCCATGATCCTGGAACTGGGCATGGGATATCTCTCGACCAGAGACTTCACGAAGGCATCCATGAACTGGATCGGAGAAGGAGTGAATTTCCTCGGGATGTTGTTCCTGCTTGTCGGAACTGTCGACCTGCATAAAAACGTCTTCAGCGACTGACGAATACAAAATAAAAAAGACAGCCCGGATACGATGTATCCGGGCGTGTTCTTTGTTCAGCGGTTTTTATAGTGAGAAGTCGGCAGACACTTTTTCAAGAAGGTCGCGGATCGTGAGATGCTGCGGGCATACCGACTCGCAGGCGCCGCATTTGATGCACTCCGTGGGATAGAGCTTTTCTTCTCCCTTGGCGGAATCAAGCCTCCTTCTGGCCTGTTTCATATCGCCGTACAGAGTGAGGAAGTTGTCGGCAGCAAAGGAGCCGCTTATGGATATGCCCATCGGGCACACCTTCGCGCAGTAATCGCAGGCTGTGCACTGGATCAGCGGGATCTCGGAGAAGGCTTTCTGGGCTTTGGCCACGACCTCCTTCTGTCCAGGTGTGAGGCCTGTGAAATTCTTCATGGTCGAAAGGTTGTCTTTCATCTGTTCAACGCTGCTCATTCCGGACAGGACGGTGATGAGACCGTCGAGGTCCGCTGCGAACCTGATGGCCCATGATGCGCAGGATGAATCCGGCTCAGCCTCCAGGAATATGTTCTTTATGGCTTCCGGCGGATTTGCCAGAAGTCCGCCTTTGACAGGCTCCATGATCACCACGGATTTACCGTGCTTTCTGGCCATTTCGTAGCAAGCACGGGATTCGACCGTGGGCTCCTCCCAGTCCTTGTAGTTTATCTGGAGCTGAACGAACTCGACTTCAGGGTGCTCCGTGAGTACTTCGTCCAGGAACTCCGGCGTGGAGTGGAACGAGAAACCGATGTGCTTTATGAGACCTTCCTCTTTCTTCTGTTTTATAAAGCTCCACATATCGAAATCATCGAAGAACTTCTTGCGCTCAGGAGCGATATTGTGAAGCAGATAGAAATCGAAATAACCGGCACCGGTCTTTCTGAGTGATGTCTCGAACTGAGCGATGGCGTCCTCTCTGGTCTTGCAGTCTATCCAGGCAGCATTCTTTGTCGCGAGCTGGAAACTCTCTCTGGGATAGCGGTCCACCAGAGCGGCCTTGCATGCCTCCTCACTTCCGCCGTATGCCCAGGCTGTATCGAAATATGTGAATCCTGCGCCCATGAAAAGGTCTACCATCTCCTTGGTCTGTTCGATGTCGATGGTGCCGTTCTCAAGTCTGGGAAGGCGCATGAGCCCGAAACCGAGTTTCTTGATGTTTTCGCCGAGGTATGACATTTCAGTTTCCTTTCTTCGCATCTGGCAGTGTACGATCATGAATAATATATATCTATTATCTGTTCGGTCAGCTGCCTGAGTGTGGCTGTTGCGTCCAGCGTCTCGGAAGCGCAGTCAAGATAGATCGGCTTCCGCAGTTCATAGAGCCTTCTGAGCTCGTCTCTGGACATGGATTTGAGTATCGGACGGCTGGTGCCGTTCACTCTGTCCATCAGGATGTCGAACGGGGCGTCCAGAAAGATGCAGCGGTATGCCGATCTCAGCATATGCCTGTTGCGCTCCAGCATGACGCATCCGCTGGAAGCGGCCAGCACGCCGCCTTCCGGACATACTCTGGTAAGTGCGAGAGTCTCGAATTCTCTCAGAGCCAGCTCGCCTTTCTCCACCAGAAGCGAGGGTATTCTCATTCCGGCAAGATCTTCCGTTACAGCGTCAAGATCACGGAAAGACACCTGCAGCTCGTTAGAAACGAGCCTGCCTAGCGTGGATTTTCCGCTTCCCATGAAGCCTATGAGAGCTATGGATCTCTGCTGAATCATTTTGCGACCTCCGTTCTGCAGTGAAATTATAGCACACGCGGGGAATTAAGGGCAGAATGACCGGACGGCAAAAATCGCTGTATATATTTTTCAGAGACCGGCGTTTTTTGGGAACATGAACTTAAACAAAAAACGTATTGACAACTGTAAACAACTATCATATAAAGTGTCTATGAAAGCCCTAGTGACTTTTTCTGATGATCTCAGCGCACAAAAATAACAGATATGTTTCGGAGAGCAGAAAATGGTAATTGACAAGGTCATAGCGATCCTTTGCGAACAGTTTGAACTTGATGAGAACGACATCACCGAGGATACTTCGCTGGTAGACGATCTCGGGGCAGACTCTATGGACAGCCTCGATATCACGATGGCTTTGGAAGAGGAATTTGATATCGAGATCCCGGATGAGGAAGCCGAGGAACTCAGGACCGTCAGAGATATAGTCAACTATATAGAGAATAATATCTGAGCGGAGTGACACGGACCGGCAACCGGATTTACCGCCTACAGGCAGAAGACTATGTTCTTCTGTCTGCTCGTTTTTCAGGGGAACTTACGGCGACGGGATGACGCCGCTTCGCCGTCAGAGGAGGATTGGATCATGAGAAAACCCAGGATACTGGTAGTCGGCAGCTGCAATATGGACTACACATTCGGAGGAGACAGGTTCCCGAAGGAAGGGGAGACGGTGATGGGTGACTCCTTCTCCACCGCGGCGGGAGGCAAAGGCGCGAATCAGGCCTGCCAGGCTGCAAGAGCCGGGGCAAAGGTCGATTTCATCGGAAGGATCGGGCAGGATGCAAACGGCTCGGAGCTGATGAGGGGACTCGGTGAGATGGGCATTGATACTTCTATGACCGTACTGGATCCGGAGAGCACTACCGGATGCGCGCTCATAGAACTGGAGAGACATGCAGAAGGGACCAGAAACAGGATCATGGTGGTGCCCGGGGCGCAGATCCGGTTCAGGGACGGGGAACTTGATTTTCTGAGAGACAGGATCGGCAGGTATGACATGGTCCTTCTGCAGCTTGAGATCAGCATGTCTGCAAACGAGACCGTTGCGGATATGGCAAAGGAAGCGGGTGTTCCCGTGATGCTGAATCCCGCACCGTATGCCCCGATGAGCAGAGGCTTCCTGCAGAACGTCAGCTTCATCTCTCCGAACGAGCATGAAGCGGCGGAGATGACCGGGATCGCGATAACGGACTGGGAAAGCGCAGAGAAAGCAGCGGCGGCGATAGCGGAGAGCGGACCCGGGAACGTCCTCATCACTATGGGGGAAGCCGGAGCGCTTCTGTATTATGAAGGGAAGACTGTAAGAGTGCCGAGCGTAAAAACAGAAGCCGTCGATCCGACCGCTGCCGGAGACAGCTTCGTCGGTGCTTTCTGTGCAGCTTATGCTGCAGGACTCGCTCCCGATGATTCGATGATCTTTGCTTCCCATGCCGCGTCGCTTACCGTTTCCGGATACGGCGCGCAGCCCAGCATTCCGGATATAAACAGGATAATGAAAAAACTCGGAGATACGGCATCGCGGTTTGACCGTGATGCGCTGAGCAGGCTCACAGGCGGAAACTGAACCGCAGTCTGTTGCGGCAGCGGCATTTCTTTGCGGCGCGGGTATGGTGTATAATAGACAACAGCGCCTTTACTTACATTTATATATAGGAGACAGCTATGGCACAGGACAAAAAAGCCGTTGAGGCTATCACACCCATCAATGAGGATTTCGCCCGCTGGTACACGGATATAGTCAAGAATGCGGAACTTATCGACTATTCCAGTGTCAGGGGCTGTGTCATCCTCCGCCCTTACGGGTATGCGATCTGGGAGAACATCCAGAGCATCCTTGACGGGATGTTCAAGAAACTCGGGCACGAGAACGTGTACATGCCCATGTTCATCCCTGAGAGCCTCCTGCAGAAGGAGAAGGATCATGTAGAGGGCTTCGCTCCCGAGGTGGCATGGGTCACCGAAGGAGGCGGCGAGACTCTCGCCGAGCGCATGTGCGTCAGGCCTACATCGGAGACGCTGTTCTGCGACCACTATGCACATATCATCCAGTCGTACAGAGATCTGCCCAAGCTCTACAACCAGTGGTGCTCGGTAGTTCGCTGGGAGAAGACGACGCGTCCTTTCCTGAGGACAAGAGAGTTCCTGTGGCAGGAGGGACACACGATGCATGAAACGGAAGAAGAAGCCGTGCACGAGACCGAGCAGATGCTCGAATGCTATAGGGATTTCTGCGAGAACTACCTGATGATGCCGGTCATTACGGGCAAAAAGACCGAAAGCGAGAAGTTCGCCGGCGCTGTGGCCACATACACCATCGAAGCAATGATGCATGACGGAAGAGCGCTGCAGAGCGGTACCAGCCATTTCTTCGGCGACGGATTCGCAAGGGCATTCGATATCACGTTCACTGGCAGAGACAATAAGCTCCAGTATCCGTTCCAGACTTCATGGGGCGTATCAACGAGACTCATAGGCGCCATCATCATGTCGCACGGCGACGATAACGGACTGATCCTGCCGCCTGCAGTCGCTCCGATACAGGCGATAGTGGTCCCCATCGCCCAGCACAAGGAGGGAGTCATCGATGCGGCTCAGGCGCTCTGTGACAGGCTTAAGGCAGCGGGCATCAGGACGAACATCGACGTCACCGAGAACAGCCCCGGATGGAAGTTCGCTCAGTATGAGATGAAGGGAGTTCCGGTCAGGGTCGAGATCGGGCCCAGGGACATAGAGAACAACTGCTGTGTCCTGGTGAGAAGGGACAACGGCGAGAAGGTCACCGTATCGCTGGACGGCGTGGAAGACTCCGTAAAACAGACTCTCGACGCTCTCGCAAAGAACATCTATGACAGAGCCAAGGAGAACATGGAGAGACGCACGGTCGACTGCGCGACCTTTGATGAACTTGAGCAGGCGGTCAACAACTCTCTCGGTTTCTACCGCGCGATGTGGTGCGGGGACGAAGCCTGCGAGGACGAACTCAAGGAGAAGCTCGGCATCGGATCCAGATGCATACCTTTTGACGGCAAAGAGATCAGCGACACCTGCGTCTGCTGCGGAAAGCCGGCCAAAGCTATGGTGATCTGGGGAAAAGCATATTGATCAGCATCGCACTCTCACGGGGCGTAATAGGGTAGAATCATCTTCAGGGAGGCGTTCCGGCAGGCAAAATCGGTGGTTGTAATAATTTGTAACTATTATTGCGGAAACCGTTATTGCCTGAGGGACGCTCCTTTTATATAATAATTAGGCGCGCTTTCTGCGTGCAGACTGTACAGATATGCGTAGAAGCGGGAGGTTGCAGTCGTAGACTGGGAATTTCCGCTGAGTATGTCCGATCAGAGAACCGGGCGAAAATCCAATATTGAGGCTGTTGATATGATGGCGCGTGCCATCCAATGTCTACATAACAGTGGCCCCGAACAAACGGGGACTAGTTGCCGGGAACACTTTCAGGGGAAGGTATTACCGGCTATTGATATGAGTTAGCACGACACACACGGCCCAGTGTTGAAAATTGCCACCCAAATTTTTATAGGAGGCTACAATGGCAGTCAAAACTGTTATCAGGATCCGCATCAAGGGATACGATCATGAACAGGTCGACAAGGCAGCGGCACTCATCGTTGATACAGCGAAGAGGACCGGAGCCCGCGTATCAGGGCCCATCCCGCTCCCCACAGACAAGGACATCGTGACGATCCTCAGAGCCGTTCACAAGTACAAAGACTCCCGTGAGCAGTTCGAGTTGCGTACCCACAAGAGACTCATTGACATCCTGAAGCCGTCAAACAAGACGGTCGAAGCTCTCACGAGTCTGCAGATCCCCGCCGGTGTCGATGTAGAGATAAAGCTCTAAGTCGCATCCCTACGGGTCAAGTTGGCGGAAGCCAACCAATAACCTAACTGGAGGAAAACAATCGTGCAAAAAGGAATCATTGCAAAGAAGCTCGGTATGTCCCAGCTGTTCGACGAGAATGGCAAGGTAGTACCGGTCACGGTCCTGGAAGCCGGCCCCTGTGTGGTCGTACAGAAGAAGACCGTGGAAACTGACGGATACTGCGCGCTGCAGCTCGGCTTCGGAGACACAAGCGCGAAGAAGACAAACAAGCCCATGCAGGGACACTTCAACAAGGCCGATGTCGGCTTCAAGAAGTTCCTCCGCGAGTTCAAGCTTGACGATATCACCACGTTCAGCGTCGGCGACGTGATCAAGGCTGACACATTCGAAGCCGGAGACATGGTCGACGTTCACGGAACGAGCAAGGGCAAGGGTTACGCAGGTATCATCAAGCGCTACGGCGGCCATCGTCTCAAAGAGACTCACGGCACCGGCCCCGTCACCCGTCACGCAGGTCCTATGGGACCCAACACCCAGAGCCGTCACTCGCCCAAGGGAAAGAAACTCCCCGGACATCTCGGCGCTGAGAAGGTCACAGTACAGAACCTGACAGTCGTCAAGGTAGACGCAGAGAACAACCTCATCGCCATCAAGGGCGCCGTTCCCGGCCCCAAGGGCGGAGTGGTAACAATCACCAACGCAGTCAAGAAAGCATAAGGAGGATATCACAATGGCAAAACTGAATGTTGTTGACATGGCCGGACAGGCGGTATCCACCATCGAGCTTTCCGATACCGTTTTCGGCATTGAACCCAACGTAAGCATCATGCACACGGTCGTCAAGGCCTATCTCGCCAACCAGCGTCAGGGCACACAGTCCGCGAAGAACCGTTCAGAAGTCTCCGGCGGCGGACGCAAGCCCTATCGCCAGAAGGGCACCGGACGCGCCCGTCAGGGAAGCATCCGCGCGGTCCAGTGGAAGGGCGGCGGAATGGCTTTCCCCGTAAAGCCCCGCGATTACCGTGTTTCCGTTAACAAGAAAGTCCGCGCGCTGGCAATGCGCTCAGCTCTTTCATCCAAGGTCGCTGACGGCGATCTCGTAGTGGTGGACAACATCACGATGAACGAGTACAAGACGAAGAACGTCGTCTCCATGCTGAACGCGCTCGGCGCAGACCGCAAGGCTCTCATCGTTCTTGATGAAAAGAACGAGTTCCTCATCAGGAGCGCCGCGAACATCCCCGGTGTCAAGACAGCTTTGACCAACACGATCAATGTCTATGACATCCTCAACGGCGGAAAGTTCATAGTCTCTGCGGATGCCATCAAGAAGATCGAGGAGGTCTACACGAAATGAAAGACGCCAGAGATGTGATCCTTGCTCCGGTCATCACAGAGAAGAGCATGGCAGCGACAGCAGAAGGCAAGTACACCTTCAAGGTCGCAAAGAACGCCGAAAAGGTCGAGATCGCAAAAGCGGTCGAGAAGCAGTTCGGAGTCAAGGTTGCCAAGGTCAATACGATCAACATGCGCGGCCGTCTGCGCCGTCAGGGTCTGTATTCCGGTTACACACCGGCCTGGAAAAAGGCGATCGTTACCCTTACATCTGACAGCAAGGGCATCGAGTTCTTCGAGAGCATGACCTGATCCCGAGAACGAAACAGTAGCCTGCAAGGGCACAAAGTATGGGAACGAACAGCCTGTTCCCGCAAAATTAAGGAGTTAATTGATAAATGGCTATTAAGAATTTTAAGCCTACGACCCCCGGCCGCCGCGGGATGTCCGTCACGGATTACTCGGTGCTTTCCAAGGTCGAGCCTGAGAAGAGCCTTCTCGAGCCCATGAAGAAGCACGCCGGCCGCAACAGTCAGGGCCGCATCACAGTCCGCCAGCACGGCGGCGGAAACCGCAGAAAATACCGCGTCATCGACTTCAAGCGCAACAAGTTCGATATGCCCGCCACAGTCGAGACGATCGAGTACGATCCCAACCGCACAGCCTTCATCGCCCTGATCAAATATGAAGACGGCGAGAAGCGCTACATACTCGCTCCCGTAGGCCTCAAGGTCGGCGACACAGTCGTCAGCGGCGAGAGAGTCGACGTCCTTCCCGGAAACGCGATGTACATCGCCAATATCCCGGTCGGTACAGTCATCCACAACATCGAGCTGAACCCCGGCAGAGGCGGCCAGCTGGTCCGCAGCGCAGGCAATATGGGACAGCTCATGTCCAAGGAGGGCGGCAGAGCCCTCGTACGTCTTCCCAGCGGCGAGCTCCGTTACGTCTCCCTCAACTGCATGGCGACGATTGGACAGGTCAGCAACGAAGACAGCGCGAACGTCAAGATCGGCAAGGCCGGACGTATGCGCCACATGGGCAGACGCCCGCAGGTCCGCGGCGTCGTCATGAACCCCGTAGACCACCCGCACGGAGGCGGAGAAGGCAAGAGCCCGATCGGTCACCCCGGTCCGCTCACTCCCTGGGGCAAGCCCACTCTCGGGTATAAGACCAGGAAGAAGAACCACCGCACCGATAAGATGATTCTCAGACGCGCTACAAAGAAGTAAGGAGGAGACAAAATGAGCAGAAGTGTTAAAAAAGGTCCTTTTGTAGAAGAGCGTCTCCTGAAGCGCGTTCAGGAGATGAACGAGACCGGAGAGAAGAGGATCCTCAAGACCTGGAGCCGTTCCTCCACCATCTTCCCGGATTTCGTCGGCCACACCATCGCAGTCCATGACGGACGCAAACACGTCCCGGTATATGTCACAGAAGACATGGTCGGACACAAACTCGGTGAGTTTGCTCCCACCCGCCTCTTCCGCGGACACGCCGGCGCAAAGAGTTCCAGATAAGGAGAGGGATAAATGGAAGCTAAGGCATATTTGAGAAATATCCGTATAGCCCCCCGCAAGGTCCAGATCGTCCTCGACCTTATCAGAGGAAAGGACCTCAAGAAGGCCCAGGCTATACTCAAGTACACCACGAAGGCTGCAGCAGAGCCTCTTCTCAAGCTCGTCAACAGCGCAGCTGCAAACGCAGAGAACAATTTCGGTATGGATACTGACAGTCTCTATGTCTCCGAATGCTTCGTCTGCCAGGGACCGACCCTCAAGAGGATCCGCCCCAGGGCTCAGGGCAGGGCATACAGGATTAACAAGAAGACATCACATATCACAGTCGTTCTCAAGGACCGCGAGGCATAAGGAGGAAAACATGGGACATAAAGTTAATCCGCACGGCCTTCGCGTCGGTGTCATCAAGAAGTGGGATTCCAACTGGTTCGTAAAGAAATCCCAGATGGGCGACCTCATCGTAGAGGACTACAACATCCGCAAGTATCTCAAGAACAAGCTTTTCGCAGCCGGTCTCAGCAAGACAGAGATCGAGCGTGACGCCAAGGGTGACGTCAGGGTAAGGCTCCATGTAGCAAAGCCCGGTATGGTCATCGGACGCGGCGGCGAGGAGATCGGAAACCTTGAGAAGGAGCTCACAAAGCTCACAGAGGGAAAGACAGTCAAAGTCGCCATCGAGCCTATCAAGAACGCTGATGCCAATGCACAGCTGGTCGCAGAGAATGTCGCCGGACAGATCGAGCGCAGAAGCTCCTTCCGCCGCGCCATGAAGCAGGCCATCCAGCGCGCCATGCGCCTCGGTGCAAAGGGTATCAAGGTCACGATCGGAGGCCGTCTCAACGGCGCCGATATCGCCAGAAGCGAAAGCTATCATGAGGGAACCATCCCCCTCCACACCCTCCGCGCTGACATCGATTACGGTTTCGCGGAAGCCAAGACGGCCTACGGCCGCATCGGCGTAAAGGTATGGATCTACAAGGGCGAGGTCCTCTCCAAAGTCAAGAGATCCGAAGGAGGTAACCGCTAATGTTGATGCCTAAGCGCGTTAAGTACCGCCGCGTACAGCGTGGCCGCACCAAGGGCAAGGCCATGCGCGGAAACAAGGTGACATACGGCGATTACGGCCTTGTGGCTCTCGAGCCCGGCTGGATCAAGTCCAACCAGATCGAGGCAGCCCGTGTTGCCATGACACGTTACACAAGACGTGGCGGAAAGGTCTACATCAAGATCTTCCCCGACAAGCCCGTCACACAGAAGCCCGCTGAGACCCGAATGGGTTCAGGAAAAGGCTCACCCGAATACTGGGTGGCAGTAGTAAAGCCCGGCCGTGTGCTCTTTGAGATCGGCGGGATCGATGAAGCGGTTGCACGCGAAGCCATCAGGCTTGCAAGCAACAAGCTGCCTATCAAATGCAAATTCGTGAAGAAGGAGGATACTGAACAGAATGAAGCCGAGTGAGATCCGCGCCCTCAGCGACAAGGAACTTGTCGAAAAGCTGGACGAACTGAAGTCGGAGCTGTTCAACCTCCGCTTCCAGCACGCAATCAATCAGCTGGACAACCCAGTCAGAATCAAGGAAGTCAAGCGCGACATCGCGAGGACCCTCACGGTCATCCGCGCCAAGGAGCTTGAATCCGCAAAATCACAGAGGGAGGCTGAATAATGGAGGAACGTAATCTGCGCAAGACCCGTATAGGTCGTGTCGTCAGCAACAAGATGGACAAGACAGCAGTCGTCGCCATTGAGGACAGCTACAGACACCCTCTCTACAAGAAGATCATTCGCCGCACCGTGAAGTTTAAGGTTCACGATGAGAACAATGAATGCAATATTGACGACCGTGTTGAGATCATGGAGACCAGACCTCTTTCCAAGACAAAGAGATGGCGTCTGGTCAACATAGTCGAAAAGGCGAAGTAAACAATTAACTTATTATCCAAAAGGAGGACGCTTCTGTGGTACAGATGCAAACCTACCTCAAGGTTGCCGATAACACCGGTGCAAAGGAAATCATGTGCATTCGTGTTCTTGGAGGCACCCGCAGGAGGTACGCCAACATAGGCGATGTTATCGTGGCTTCTGTCAAGAAGGCACAACCGGGCGGCACTGTTAAGAAGGGTGACGTCGTCAAGGCCGTTATCGTCCGCAGCACAAAAGGCATGCGCAGGGATGACGGCAGCTATATCAGATTCGACGAGAATGCGGCAGTTATCATCGGAAACGACAAGAATCCGGTCGGAACGCGTATTTTCGGGCCGGTAGCGAGAGAGCTCCGCGATAAGGATTACCTCAAGATCGCATCCCTCGCCCCCGAAGTTCTTTAAGGAGGTCGCTGAATAATGAACAGAATCAAGACCGGCGACACCGTTATGATCATCACTGGCCGTGACAGAGGCAACACCGGCAAGGTCCTTGCCTTCTCTCACAAGGAGAACAAGGTCATCGTCGAAGGCCAGAATTTCGTCACAAAACACATCAAGCCCCGCAGGCAGGGCGAAGCCGGCGGCATCGTCAAGGCTGAAGCTGCTCTCTATGCAAGCAAGGTCATGCCCGTATGCCCCAGCTGCAATAAGCCCACACGCGTAGGATTCGAGGTTGCCGAGGACGGCACGAAGGTCCGCGTCTGCAAGCACTGCGGCCAGACGTTTTAAGTAGGAAGGAGTAAGAGACAATGCCCAGACTTAAGGATACATATGTCAACGAAGTCGCACCTGCTCTTATGAAGAAGTATTCCTACAAGAGCGTCATGCAGATTCCGAAGCTTGATAAGATCGTCATCAACTGCGCATGCGGTGATGCGAAGGACAACCCCAAGATCATGGACGCTGTTATCAGCGACCTGACCAAGATCACCGGACAGAAGCCCGTGATCTGCCTTTCCAAGAGATCAGTAGCCAACTTCAAGCTCCGTGAGGGCATGCCCGTCGGAGCAAAGGTCACCCTGAGAGGCGACCGTATGTGGGAGTTCGCCGACAGGCTGTTCAGCGTCGCGCTTCCCCGCGTACGTGACTTCCGCGGAATCTCCGGCGACAGCTTCGACGGACGCGGAAACTACTCTCTCGGACTCAGAGAGCAGCTGATCTTCCCTGAGATCGATTACGACAAGATCGACGCTGTTCGCGGAATGGATATCGCTTTCGTCACAACAGCGACCACCGATGAAGAGGCCAAGACCCTGCTCACAGGACTCGGCGCTCCGTTCGAAGGCTAAGGGAGGAATTGAGAAATGGCAAAGACATCATTGAAGAATAAGCAGAAACGCCCCGCCAAGTTCAGCACCAGGGAATACAGCAGGTGCAAGATCTGCGGACGTCCCCACGCTTATCTCAGAAAATACGGCATCTGCCGTATCTGCTTCCGCAATCTGGCCTATGCAGGACAGATCCCCGGAGTCAGAAAAGCCAGCTGGTAAGGAGGATAATAGAAGATGCATATCACTGATCCTATTGCAGATCTGCTCACACGCATCCGCAATGCGAGCCATGCTCATCATACATCTGTCGATTGTCCTGCTTCCAACATGAAGAAGGCGATCGCCCAGATCCTGGTGGACGAGGGCTATCTCAAATCCATGTCTGTGACCGATGACGACAAACAGGGCGTCATCCACATGACACTCAAGTACAATGAAGACAAGACGCCCGTCATTTCCGGCATCAGGAGAGTTTCCAAACCCGGTCTTCGCATTTATACCAGTTGCGATAAGATACCGAAGGTTATCAACGGACTCGGGATCTCCATCATCTCCACCAACCAGGGAGTCATGACCGGCAAGCAGGCCAAGGCGCAGAGCCTCGGCGGCGAAGTTCTGGCGTTTGTCTGGTAAGAAAGGGAGTAACAATGTCGAGAATTGGTAGAAAACCGATCGTTATCCCCGCCGGTGTTGAAGTCAAGATCGATGGCGAGACGGTCAAAGTCACCGGGCCCAAGGGGACTCTCACACAGAGAGTGCACTCAGGTCTCGGACTCGAGGTAGAGGGCAATGAGCTGAAGGTCAGCCGTCCCTCAGACGACAGGCAGTTCCGTTCGCTTCACGGTCTGACCAGGACCCTCATACATAACATGGTCACTGGAGTGACCGAAGGATTCAAGAAGGAGCTGGAGATATCCGGTGTCGGATACCGTGCCCAGAAGAACGGAAATGAGCTCGTTCTCAACGTCGGCTACAGCAACCCCGTCAGGATCCTCGATACAGATGCGATCACGACCGAAGTGCCCAACCCCACAAGGATCGTTGTTAACGGCATCGATAAACAGGCTGTTGGCCAGTTTGCGGCAGAGATCCGCCGTGTGCGTCCTCCGGAACCCTACAAGGGCAAGGGAATCCACTATGTCGGCGAATACATCATCCGCAAAGAAGGCAAAGCCGGTAAAGCTTAAGGAAGGAGAGAAAACTGATTATGACATCAAAGAAAGACAGCAACAAGCAGCGTCTTCTGCGGCATAGAAGAGTCCGTGCCAAGATCAGCGGTACAACTGAGTGCCCGAGACTCGATGTTTTCCGCTCCAATAAGCACATCTATGCTCAGATTATCGATGACACCACAGGGAACACCCTTTGCGCAGCATCCAGCACATCCAAGGATTTCGGCGCGATCGGTTCCAATAAGGAAGCCGCGGAAAAGGTCGGAAAGGCCATAGCGGAAAAGGCTCTGGCGCTCGGCATCAAGAATGTCGTTTTCGACAGAGGCGGCTACATCTATCACGGACGCGTGAAGGCCCTTGCTGAAGGTGCCCGCAGCGCCGGACTCGAGTTTTAATGGAGGTAAAGAAAATGGAAAGAATTGATGCTTCGACTCTTGATCTTCAGGAAAACGTCGTGTCTATCAACCGTGTAAGCAAGACCGTTAAGGGCGGCCGTATCATGAAGTTCTCAGCCCTCGTGGTCGTAGGAAACGGCGACGGTATCGTCGGCTACGGCATGGGCAAAGCCTCTGAGGTCCCGGAAGCAATACGCAAGGGAACTGAGGACGCAAAGAAGAACCTCATCCGCATTGCCCGTTACGGCTCCACAATCCCGCATGAGACAGTCGGATCATTCGGCGCGACCCGCGTCATGATCAAGCCCGCAGCTCCCGGTACCGGAATCATCGCCGGCGGCGCTGCCCGCGCAGTCATGGAAGCGGCCGGGATCACCGACGTAAGGACAAAGTCCCTACGCTCCAACAATCCCTGCAACGTCGTTCCCGCTACTTTTGCCGGACTCAAATCCCTCAAGACAGTCAAGCAGATCGCTGATCAGCGCGGCAAGACCGTCTCTGAGATAATCGGTTAAGGAGGAGCATTCAATGGCAACAAAGAAAAACGCTCCTGAAACCATCACGGTGAAGCTCGTCCGCAGCCTTGCCCACCGCACTGACAAGCAGATAGCTGTTGTGCATTCGCTCGGACTGAGGAAGATCGGTGACGTGTCAGTCCAGCCTGACAACGAGGCTACCCGTGGCAAGATCTTCAAGGTCTCCCATCTGGTAGAGACAAACTGACAGGAGGAACCGAATAATGTTGATTAATGAACTTAAGCCCAATGCCGGCGCTTCCAGAGACAAGAAGCGCAAAGGCCGCGGCCCCGGCTCCGGAAACGGAAAGACAGCCGGTTACGGACACAAGGGACAGCTCGCGCGCTCCGGACACAAGGGTGCATACTTCGAGGGCGGACAGATGCCTCTCGTCCGCAGGATCCCCAAGAGAGGATTCACCAACATATTCCGTACCGAGTATACCGGCGTCAATGTTTCTGAACTCAACAGGTTCAGGGCCGGTACGACCGTGACGGTCGAAGCTCTCCGTGAAGCAGGCCTTGTCGGCGACAAGAAGCCCGTCAAGATACTCGGAAACGGCGAGCTCACAAAGAGACTCACAGTGGAAGCGAACAAGTTCACTGCTTCCGCAAAGGAAAAGATCGAGAACGCCGGAGGGACGGCAAAGGAGGTATAAACGATGTTCCAGACACTAAAAAACGCTTGGAAAATCGAGGACCTTCGCAAACGCATTCTGTTTACGCTCCTGATTCTTGTCATCTTCCGCCTCGGCAGCGCCATACCGGTGCCCTTCGTGGACGCCAAGGCTCTGCAGGAACAGCTGACATCTGACGGAACGATATTTGGGTTTTTCGATCTGATGTCCGGCGGCGGATTCACCGACGCGACTCTGTTCGCACTCGGCGTGTCGCCGTACATCAACTCTTCGATCATCATCCAGCTGCTGCAGGTAGTGTTCCCGTCTCTTGAGAGACTTTCTCAGGAAGGGGAAGAGGGGCGCCGCAAACTCAGCCGCATCACACGTTATGCGGCAGTCGGCCTCTCAGTTCTTCTTGCAGTCATGTACTGGCTGCTGGCAAAGAGAACGAACGCTCTGGTCTACACTGAAGGCTTCGCCGCAGTGTTCAGCGCGATCGTGGTCATAGCGACATTCGCCGCAGGCGCCATGGTGCTCCTGTGGCTGGGAGAACAGATAGACAGCAAGGGCATCGGCAACGGTGTCTCACTGCTCATCTTCACGGGTATCGTGTCCAACCTGAGCAGGGTCATTGAGATGCTGATCTACTACTTCCAGGTCGCCAAGGCTTCTCCTGTTCTGTATGCTCTCATCCCGCTGGTCATCATCCTGTTCATTGCGATGTTCTTTACTATCGTAGCGACGAACGCAGCTGAGCGCAGGATCCCCGTCCAGTACGCCAAGCGCGTTGTCGGACGCAAGATGTACGGCGGCCAGAACAGCTATATCCCCATCAAGGTGAACCTCTCAGGCGTTATGCCTGTCATCTTTGCCTCTTCGCTGCTGAGCATACCCGCGACTATCAAGGATATGTTCAACATCACCGGAGGCTGGGGAACATTCCTCGGCTGGTTCGGAACCAGCAGCTGGGGTTATGCGGCGCTCTACGCCCTGCTGATCATAGCGTTCAACTATTTCTACGTTGCGATTCAGTATAATCCCGTTCAGATCGCCAATGACCTGAGGAAGAACTCCGGAATGATCCCGGGTATCAGACCCGGACAGCCTACTTCCCAGTTCATCTCCAAGGTCATCAGCAAGATAACGATCATAGGAGCCTTGTTCCTGGTACTCATCGCGGTACTTCCTATCGTGATCACGAAGCTCACCGGAATCCAGATCGCTCTGGGCGGTACTTCCGTTCTGATCCTTGTCGGAGTCGCGCTTGAGATATTCCAGACGCTCGAGAGCTACATGCTCATGCGTCACCACAAGGGATTCCTTGACCTATAATCGAAACAGGGTGATATGATGAAAAGGCTTATTTTACTCGGTGCGCCTGGCGCCGGAAAAGGCACTCAGGCAGAGATCATAAGTAAGAAACTCAACATCCCCATCATCTCGACAGGAAACATCCTCAAGAAAGCGATGAGAGAAGGTACTCCTCTCGGCGTCGAAGCAGCTTCCTATGTCAACTCCGGGCGCCTTGTACCGGATCCCGTCATCATCGGGATCGTCAAGGAGAGACTCAGCGAGAGCGACTGCGCGAACGGATACATCCTTGACGGTGTACCGAGAACGACAGCTCAGGCTGATGCTCTGGCAGAAATGGGCGTGGAAGTCAGCGATGTGGTCTCTCTCGAAGTCAGAGACGAGGTCATAATCGAGAGACTTACCGGGAGGATCATCTGCAGTGAGTGCGGAGCGACCTATCACAAGGTCACACACCGTCCGGTCGTGGAGGGAAAGTGTGATAAGTGCGGAGGCGCGATAATCACCCGCAGCGATGACACGGAAGAAACTGTTCTGAAGAGGCTTGAGACCTATCACGAGATAACTGAACCTCTCAAGGACTACTATCTTGAGAAGGGAAAACTCACACTGATCAACGGTGATCAGGAAATATCCAGGATCAATGAAGAGATCATGGAATCGCTCGGAGTACGGTGCGAATGATCGAATTGAAAACGGCGCGGGAGCTTGAAAGGATGAAAAAAGCCTGCAGGCTTTCCGCGCAGGCACTGGAAGTAGCGCAGTCCGTAATTGCGCCAGGCGTAACCACCGCTTACGTCGACCGCAAGATACGTGAATTTATAACCTCGCAGGGTGCGAGACCTACCTTCCTGAACTACGGCGGCTTTCCAGCGAGCGCATGCGTGTCGGTCAATGAAGAACTGATACACGGAATCCCGTCGGAACACCGGAAGCTTAAGGAAGGGGACATCGTGAGCGTCGACGTCGGCGCCTTTATAGACGGTTTTACAGGGGACAACGCGGCAACTTTTCCGGTAGGTGAGATATCTGAAGAAGCTAAAAAACTTCTGAAGGTCACCAAGGAAAGTCTGGAAAAGGCTGTTGAAGTCTGTATTGCCGGAAACCGGCTGGGAGACATCGGATCTGCAGTGCAGGGACATGTCGAGTCAAACGGTTTCTCAGTCGTAAGGGAGTACGTCGGGCACGGTGTGGGGAGAGATCTGCATGAGGATCCCGAGGTGCCGAACTACGGCAGAGCGGGGCACGGAGTGCGGCTGGTCCCGGGCATGACTATAGCAATTGAGCCCATGGTCAATGCCGGTGGTCCCGAGGTCGAAGTATTGGCGAATGACTGGACGGTCGTCACAGCTGACCGGCGGCTTTCGGCACACTTCGAATACACGGTGGCTATCACAGAGAACGGGCCGGTCATACTGACCCGGGCATGAGGAACTTATCGTGGAGATCAAAAGAGGGACCGTGGTGAGATCGAACGCCGGACATGACAGGGGACTGTTCATGGCGGTTCTTGAAGTGGACGGCAGGTCCGCGCTCACTGCTGACGGTAAGACAAGGACCATTATCTCTCCCAAAAGGAAAAATCTGATCCATCTCAGTCCGACTGCGGCTGTGCTGTCTGATGAGGAGATGGAAAGCGACAGTTCGCTGAGAAAAGCGCTAAGGCGCTTTCAGGCGAAGTGACCGTCTAAGGAGGACAGAAAACTTAATGTCAAAAGCTGATGTTCTTGAAGTCGAAGGCGTAGTCAAGGAAGTGCTCCCGAACGCCACATTCAAGGTGGAACTGCAGAACGGGCATGTAATTGACGCACACATCTCCGGAAAGCTGAGGATGAACTACATAAGGATCCTTGCCGGGGATAAGGTGACGGTCGAAATGTCGCCGTACGACCTTACAAAAGGACGTATAACCTGGCGCACCAAGTAAGGTGCACCCGACTATTGGAGGTAACAACTTATGAAGGTAAGACCTTCCGTAAAACCGATGTGCGATAAGTGCAGAGTCATCAAGCGCCATGGCAAAGTCATGGTCATCTGCCCGAATCCCACTCATAAGCAGCGTCAGGGTTAAGACGCAACGATAATTGGAGGAAAGTATCTAATGGCGCGTATTGCTGGTATCGACCTTCCTAGAAACAAAAGGGTCGAAATAGGCCTCACCTATATCTACGGTATAGGCCTTAGCACCGCGAAGAAGATCCTCGCAGATACCGGTGTAGATCCGGACATCCGCTGCAACGACCTGTCTGAGGATGACGTCGCGAAACTGCGTGACTACATTGACAACAAACTCATCGTCGAAGGCGACCTTAGAAGAAACGTCGCTCTCGATATCAAGCGCCTTGTCGAGATCGGATGCTACAGAGGCGTCCGCCATCGTAAAGGATTGCCTGTTCGCGGTCAGAGGACAAAGACCAATGCCCGCACACGCAAGGGCCCGAAGAGGACCATTGCGAACAAGAAGAAATAAGGAGGGGCTTAAAAGATAAATGGCTAGCAGCAAACAGACAACATCACGCCGCCGCCGTGAGAGAAAGAACATCGAGCGCGGTGCAGCACATATCCAGGCCACTTTCAACAACACCATCGTCACCATCACTGACGTGGAAGGAAATGCCCTTTCATGGGCTTCCGCCGGCGGACAGGGATTCCGCGGATCCAGGAAGTCCACCCCCTTCGCAGCCCAGACTGCAGCTGAAGTAGCCGCGAGAGCAGCTATGGAGCACGGTCTTCGCTCTGTCGAAGTTTATGTCAAGGGACCCGGTTCCGGCCGTGAAGCCGCCATCCGCGCCCTTGCTGCCTGCGGTCTCGAAGTGACCCTGATCAAGGATGTCACTCCCATCCCGCACAACGGCTGCCGTCCGCCTAAGAGACGCCGCATTTAAGGAGGCATACAGAATATGGCTAGATATACAGACTCGGTATGCAGACTGTGCCGCAGAGAGGGCCAGAAGCTCTTCCTCAAAGGTGAACGCTGCTATTCCGAAAAGTGCGCCCTCGTCCGCAGAAACTATGCGCCTGGCGACCATGGCCAGGGACGCAGAAAAGCTTCCGAGTATGGCACACAGACCCGCACGAAGCAGAAAGCTAAACGTTACTACGGTGTGCTTGAGAGCCAGTTCCATAAATACTATGAGATGGCCATCAAGCAGGCCGGCGTCACCGGCGACAACCTTCTGCGCATCCTCGAGAGCAGGCTCGACAACATCGTTTACCGCGCCGGCTTTGCGAATTCCCGCGCCGAAGCCCGTCAGCTCATTTCTCACCGTCATTTCAGCGTGAACGGCGTCATCGTCAACATTCCTTCCTATCTGTGCAAGGCCGGAGATACAATCGCTGTCCGTCACACAGACCTTGAGAAGATCAAGAACGCTATCGAGGCTAACTCAGCCCGTCCGAAGCCTTCTTGGATGGATGTCGATTCCGAGCACATGAGTGCGAGTGTAACAAAGCTTCCGGATCGTTCCGAGATCGACTTTGACATCGAAGAGCACTACATCATCGAGCTTTATTCCAAATAATAGAATATCTGCGATTATGTTATCTCTTTTTTCAGAGTTCCCGGAGTTCCTTAGTAACAGCACTCCCTTGAGTGCCTAAGAGGAGGGTATACATGATTGAAATAGAGAAGCCCAGAATAGAATCAGTCGACCTGGCAGAAGACGGTTCCTTCGGCAGATTCATAGTGGAACCGCTTGAGCGCGGATTCGGCACAACTCTCGGAAACAGCATGAGGAGAGTACTTCTCTCTTCGCTGCCCGGTGTGGCTGCCCAGTCGATCAAGATCGACGGTGTTCTTCATGAGTTCTCGATCATCGAAGGCGTCCGCGAAGACGTCACCGAGATCGTCCTGAACGTCAAGGGGATCACAGCAAGACTGCATTCGGACGAGCCCAAGACCGTTTATATCGACGCCGTCGGACCCTGTGAAGTCACAGCCGGCAGCATCAAGGCGGACGCGGAATTCGAAGTTCTGGACCCCGATTGGCATATAGCCACTCTTAACAAGGACGGAGTCCTCCGCATGGAGATGACCTTCGTTCACGGAAGAGGCTACGTGTCAGCAGAGCGCAACAAGCAGGACATCAGACCTCAGATCGGAGTGATCCCTGTGGACAGCATTTTCACACCGGTGCTTAAGGTCAACTACACTGTCGATAACACACGTGTAGGCCAGATCACCGACTATGACAAGCTCACACTGGAGGTCACCACCGACAGGACTATCTCGGCGAAGGAAGCCGTTTCGATGGCTGCAAAAGTGCTCTGTGAGCATCTCAATCTCTTCATAGATCTGTCCGGTAAGGAAGTGGAGACGGAGTTCTTCTCTGACAAGGAGGAGACCAGTTCCGCCAAGATCTATGAGATGACAGTTGAGGAACTTGACCTTTCAGTTCGCAGCTTCAATTGCCTGAAGCGCGCAAACATCAATACGGTCGAGGAACTGATCAGCAAGACCGAGGATGAGATGATGAAAGTACGCAACCTCGGCGTAAAATCGCTTGAAGAGGTAGAGGCGAAGCTTGCTTCCCTCGGACTCAGCCTCAAAGGCAAGAACAGTAATCAGTAAGGAGAGAAAGCAATGGCCGGTTCAAGAAAGCTGGGTAGGGCCAGCGACCACCGAAAAGCTATGCTTCGCGCCATGGTAACATATCTGCTGGAGAACGGCAGGATCGAGACTACAGTCTACAGAGCGAAGGAAGTTCGCTCCATGGCCGAGAAAATGATTACTCTTGGAAAAGACAGTTCGCTTCATTGCAAGAGACAGGTCTACTCCTACATCACGAAGGAGACCGTCGCAAAGAAGCTGATGGATGAGATCGCACCCCAGTACGCAGAGCGGAACGGCGGATACACCCGTATCACAAAGATCGGACCCCGCCGCGGCGACGCAGCTGAGATGGCTGTCATAGAGCTAGTCTGAACAGCATAACTGTTTGGTAAGGTAATTTTTGTATGAAGAAAGAGGAGACACGTAGTGTTCGCGTCTCCTCTTTTTAGTTCAGTATCGATAACATTAATTCTATAATCAGATCAGTTTTCATTCTGATCGGGTTGAACTTCATTGATACCATATGGAACTTGATTGACTGAAGTTTATGTTTCAGATATACTGAAATTTGCTGTCATTTAGAGCACTGAAATAATACCTTTCTATATATTTAATAAACCAAGCTAAAGGAGAAAATGAAAAACATGGAAAAACTGCTTGAAATACTTAAAGAAATGCACCCGGATGTAGATTTTGAGAATGAAACGGGACTTATTGATAACATGATCCTCGATTCTTTTGATATTGTGACTTTGATCACAGAGATCAGTGACAATTATGATGTGACAATTTCCGCTGAGCACATCGTCCCAGAAAACTTTAATTCTGTTCAAGCATTATATGCTCTTATAAAGAAACTGGAATCAGAGGATTAAACTATAGCATGCTGTTCACATCCTACAGTTTCATAGGGTTTACAGGAGTACTGCTTTCTGTTTACTATCTAGTCCCCAGAAGACTGCAGTGGATAATTCTTCTGATTTCTAGCTGTGTTTTTTATTGGGTAGCGAACCCTGCATCTCTCATTTATGTAAGCTTTACGGCATTCACCATATGGGGATGCGCGATAATGATCGACAGGGATTATGGAATTCAGAATGAGTACATACGGCTGAATAAGGGTACAATAAGCAAAGAAGATCAGAAAGCGTTCAAAGCCCGGCATAAAATGATCCGCGAAATCTGGACTTCTTTCGGAATCTTTCTGAATATTGGAATTCTTATCGTTACCAAGTACTTTTCCTTTTTGGCAGGATTATTTACGGTACAGCAAAATCATTTTACTGACATAATAGTGCCGCTTGGGATCTCGTTTTATACGCTTCAAGCGGTGGGATATCTAATTGATGTAAAGAGAGGAACGATAAAGGCAGAAGGTAATCTTTTTAAGATGCTGTTATTCGTTTCTTTTTTTCCGCAGGTCATCCAAGGACCTATCAGCCGATTTAGTGATCTCTCTGTCTCTCTTTTTGGCGAACATGAGCCGGAGCGAAAAGAAATCAATTTTGCTTTACAGAGGATCCTTTGGGGCTATTTTAAGAAACTAATTGTTGCTGACAGAATAGCACCTGCAGTAATCACTCTGGTCTCTGATCCGGCTAAGTATCGTGGAGCATACGTGATCGTAGCTTTGGTCCTTTATACGATCGAACTATATGCCGACTTTACCGGTGGTATAGATATAAGTATCGGGGTGGCCGGAATCCTGGGAGTTAAGGTTACAGAAAACTTCAGGCGTCCGTACTTCTCCACATCTCTGAAAGAGTACTGGCGCAGATGGCATATCACTATGAGCCAGTGGTTCCGTGAGTTCGTTTTTTATCCGGTTTCCACGAGTAAACTTGTTCAAGGCATTTCTAAGTTTGCTAGAAAACACCTTGGGAACAGAGGTAAAAAGGTACCCGTCTATTTTTCTTCATTTATTGTGTGGGTCGCTACAGGCTTATGGCACGGGGCAAACTGGACATTTATTATATGGGGGATGCTGAACTGGTTGATCCTGACGGTATCTGAAGAACTTGAACCTGTATATGCTGCTTTTCATAAAAAAGTAGGTTTTTCCAACTCATACGGGTACAAGGTGTTCATGTGTTTCAGGACCATATTATTGATCTGTATTCTCAATCTTTTTGACTGTTATAGCAGTGTAAGAGATACAATCAGTGTTCTGGCTTCAATCATCACGGAGACTGAACTGGGTGAGCTGTTCAGTGACAAGATGCTGACGATAGGAATGTCCGGCCTGGATTACGTTATAGTACTGGCCGGAGTATTTGTGATGCTCGCAGTAAGCCTTATACAAGAGAAAGGCGATGTGAGAGAGTATATATGGAAGATGCCGTACGCTATCAGGTTTGCGATCTGGTTTGCTTTGTTCCTGTCTGTATTACTGATCGGAGCATACGGTATAGGATATGATGCGAATCAGTTTATATATAACCGATTTTAGGACAGACGCGGAGCGGGTATGAAGCAGAGGAAGAAAAGCATAATACGGTTTCTGGCTTCAGCATTGATAGTTTTCTTAGTGCTGTTTCTATTACAAAGACTTCTTATCCCCAAGTATGCAACAGGGATCGTCGAAGGTGCTTTTGTAGCGGAATACTATAAGGAAGAGAATAAACAGTTCGATGTCATTTTCGTCGGAGACTGTGAGGTTTATGAAAATTTTTCTCCGGTTGTACTGTGGGAAGAATACGGGATAAACAGTTACATACGAGGAAGCGCAGAACAGTATATCTGGCAGTCGTATTATCTGCTTGAAGACAGTCTCAGGTACAATACTCCTCAGGTCGCGGTGTTTAACATACAATCATTGCAATTCAATGAATCGCAGTCTGAAGCTTACAATCGAATGTCTATAGAAGGAATGAAATGGACACAGTCTAAGGTCAATGCAATAAAAGCATCTATGACTGAAGATGAGCACTTTCTTGACTATGTTTTCCCGATCCTCAGGTATCACAGCAGATGGAGCGAATTGACCTCGGACGACCTTAAATACATGTTCAAAAGTCCTTCCGTTTCTTATAACGGTTATTTTATGAGGGTTGATACCAAACCCGCAGATTATGTACCGGAGGGCAGAAATCTGCCGGATTACAGTTTTGGCGATAAAGCGTGGTATTACATGGATATGATAAGAGAGCTCTGTGAGAAGAATGGCATTCAGCTGATCATGGTGAAGGCTCCCAGTCTTTATCCTACCTGGTACGATGAGTACGAAGCACAGGTCGTAGAGTACAGTCACAAGTACGATATACCATACTACAATTTCCTTGAGCTTAAGGAGGCGGTTGGCCTGGATTATTCTACTGACACGTATGATGCAGGTCTTCATCTCAACATCAACGGCGCGGAAAAAATGTCACACTATTTTGGCAGGATACTGTCAGATGAGTATGGCGTGACAGATAGGCGCGGAGACGTTGAACTGGATAAGATATGGATGAAGAATATAAATGATTATGAAACTGAGATAGACAGACAGTGCATTCTGTACGGAGTAGACAGGAACTCGCTATTCAGGTATAGCAGGAAGGATCAATAAATGTGCGGAATCAGCGGTATGTTCAATATGAACGGAAAGAGACCGATAGACATGTTGGTCTTGGACAATATGCTGGAGAAGATCAGGCACCGCGGTCCTGACGGAAAGAATATGATGCTGCTCGATGACAGGGCAGCGCTTGGATTCGTTAGGCTGAGCTTTATCGACCTTACCGGGGGAATGCAGCCCATCCAGAATGAAGACGGTACTGTTACCATGACATGCAACGGTGAGGTATTTAACTTCCAGGAACTCAGAGAGGATCTAATCGCTAAAGGCCATGTGTTTCACACAAAGACCGATGTGGAAGTTATCGTCCATCTTTATGAGGAATACGGATTGGAGTTCCCGAAGTATCTCAACGGTCAGTTCGCGATCGCGCTCTATGACAGCAGAAATGAACAGATGGTCCTCGTCCGTGACCAGATAGGCATCTGTCCTCTGTTCTATACTGTAGCTGATGACAGAGTCATCTATGCTTCAGAGATCAAGGGGATACTTGAGTATCCGGGGATCGAGCGCAGACTCAATATGAAAGCTGTCGATCAGCTGATGAATTATCCGGGAGTCGTTTCTCCCAACACATTCTTCAGAGGGATCTACTCGCTGAGGGCCGGACATATGCTTCTCATCCGTCCGCATCAGGAGATCAAAGACATCGAGTTCTGGGACCTCAGTTTTCCCGACGAGGAAGAGGACAAGGGAGAAGAGTATTATGTCGAGAGGCTCCGCGATCTGCTCAAAAAAGCGATCGCGCGGAGACTCATCGCGGATGTGCCTATCGGATTCTATATATCCGGAGGGCTTGACAGTTCCATCGTCGCCTGCTTTATCGGCAAGTATCTTCTTAACAGCTTTTATTCCTTCTCCGCGGAGATAGGAGAAGGGGATCTCGACGAGAGCAGGTTCCAAAAGATCGTTAAAGACTATGTTCACTCTGAGCACTACAGCACAAAGGTCGCAGAAGAGGAGATATGGAAGAACATAGAGGATGTGATATACCATGCCGAGAGCGGTGTCAAGGAGAGTTATGACGTCGCTGCATACATGCTGTCGGCACTCGTACAGAACTCGCCGGCAAAAGCTGTACTGACCGGGCAGGGGTCCGATGAATTCTTCTGCGGCTATGTGGGCTATATGGTGGATCTGTTCCGCAACATGCAGAAAGACAAGATGTCTCCTGAAGAGCTGGAATGCAATGAATTGCTGTGGGGAGACCCGTATTTCAGATATGAGAGAAATCATCCTGAGATCCGTAAGACCCACACAAAACTATACAGCGAGAACGTGCGCGGAAACCTCGCCGATTTCTCTGCGTTTGCGGTAAGTCCGATAGACGTGAATAAGGTCAAAGGACTCAGCTCACAGAAAAGAAGGAACTATATCGATTATAAGCTTAGGCTTTCCGATCATCTTTTGGGGGAGCACGGAGACAGGATGTTCTTTTCACATTCAGTGGAAGGACGTCACCCTTTCCTCGATTCGGAACTGCTGGATTTCGTAGTCACGATCCCTGACAAATACAAGCTTAAAGGTGTCAACGAAAAATATATCCTGAAAAAGGCGGGAGAAGGAATAGTACCGGAACCTATATTGAAGCGGCGTAAGTTTCCGTTCCAGGCTCCCGGAATGTCCGCCATGATAAAAAAGCCTTCAGCTGTGGATTATCTAAGCGATGATCTTATCAGGAAGTATGGCGTATTTGACGTTGATTTTATCAATGAACTTAAGAACGTTTATCAGCAAGAAGATTTTAAGCTCATGGGCGCGTATGAGATAGATTATCTGCTCATAGCAATGACAGTGACCATGTTGTGCGAGCAGTATCATTTATCTCTGTGACCGCTCATAGTTACCAATAAAGATTATCTGTGTCTTGGTGACACAGGCTGGAGATATCGATGACTTCAATAACCGCAGCGTCATATGATATTACAAATGAACAACGTTTGCCTGTTGCGCTTGACGGTAGTCAGGTGCTGCCAAGGATCGAGCGTTCTTCGCCGAGGATCGACAGCCGCAGACATCAGATGGCAGGAAGTGCCCGAAAGAGGAAACTGCTCAGGCGGGTACTGGTACCGGTGCTTGTTATCGTTTTGTATGCGGCGATCGGGATCGTCGCATTTGAAACGAGTCGTGTATACAGGAATCTGAGTGTTGAAGCCGGGACTGTCCTGCACGTTGACGATTTTCTCAGGATACAGGACCAGGGTGCTTTTTTTACGACCGATTCTGATGATATAGTGACCGGCGACTCGTTCAAGGTCCGAACGCCCGGAGAGTATGAGGTGTACGTGAGGAGCGGTATCTCTTCCCATAAGGTCCTGCTGGATGTGAAGGATACAGTACCGCCTGAATTGGAGGTTCAGAGTCTGACGTATTACACTAATCTGAAAGACGACGATCTGACTGTGACTGATTTCGTTGTAGGCACAAGCGACGAGAGCGAAGTCAGCGTCGAGTATTCAGTTCAGCCTGATCTAACGAAGGAAGGCCCGCAGACCGTTTTTATAAAGGCAACAGATGAAGGCGGAAACACTACAGAGGCGGAAGCAAGTCTGTATTTGATAATAGATACCGAAGCACCTACTGTCACGGCGGAAAGCTGGGGCACGTTCATCGGAGAACCGATCGTATACAGACAGCATGTTAGCGTATCTGATGATATAGATGATGATCCCGTTCTGGATATAGACAATTCCCAGGTCGATACAGAGAACGAAGGCACATACAACGTAGTGTACACAGCGATCGATAAGGCAAGGAATGTCTCCTCCGTAACAGTCACGCTAACACTCAAAGAGCATGCATATGATCTGGATACACTGTATGAACTGTGCGACGAGGTGCTTGACGACATACTGTCTCCGGACATGAGCAAGCGAGAGATATGTGAAGCTATCTACTATTGGACTCGTTTTCATCTCCAGTTCGCATATTCACCGGAGAAGGAAGACTGGGTCAAAGCTGCATATCTGGGACTGACCGAGAGGAAGGGCGACTGCTATATTTTTGCAAGTACCGCCAAAGCCTTGCTTACAAGGGCGGGAATAAAAAACATTGACATAGAGATGATACCTGACGGAGACAGATTGCATTACTGGAGCATCGTTGACATCGAGGACGGACACGGTTGGTATCATTTTGATACTACTCCAATAGACGGAGCTCCATATCTGTGTCTGGTGACTGATGAAGAACTGATGGACAGTGATGAGCATTCATTACATGTTTATGATCGTTCCAGGTATCCTGTGATCCCGTGATAAGCGGATGAGAGCATGTCGAATGTTAAGGAGATCAAAATGAAAAAACTTGGCGTGATAGGCGGTTTGGGACCTATGGCTACGGCATATTTCTATCAGCTCGTTGTCCGGATGACAGATGCCTCTAAAGATCAGGAACACATCAACACTGTTATCATTTCCGACCCCTCTACACCGGACAGGACCAGGTTCATACTCGGTATGAGCAATGAAGATCCGATGCCGTTTCTTATGGAATCCGGAAGAGAATTGGTAAAACAGGGAGTGGATGTTATAGCAGTACCGTGCATCACGGCACACTTTTTTCAGCATACGCTGCAGGATGGACTCGGTGTTGAAGTTATAAACGCAATAGAGGAGACCGGAAGGTATCTCCAGAAAAAAGGAATCGATACGATTGGTGTGATAGCTACTGACGGTACCATAGAAACAGGATTGTTTCAGAAAACGCTTCTGAATTATGGTATAAAGTGTTTTGTTCCTGATAAAAATGGACAGGAAACTGTAATGCATCTCATCTATGATGAAATAAAGGCAGGAAAAACCGCCGAGATCGACTTGTTCAATAGAGTTGCTGATCAGTTATTTGAAAAAGGTGCACAGATAATCCTTCTGGGATGTACGGAGATCTCGCTTATAAAAAAGGAGAACAAACTCGGCAAAGGATTTTTAGACGTAATGGAAGTCCTGGCTCAGAAGGCGGTGCTGACCTGCGGAAGACTCAGGGAAGAATATAAAGAACTGATTACGGAGTGATCAAATGCAGAACCATATACTTGACTATCTCAAAGACATAGTAAACAGGAAACCGGATAAACTGGCATTCTCCGATGGGACAGACGGACTGACTTTTCAGGAAGTTTATGATCAGTCAAATGCTATCGGTACGTATCTTGTCGATAGAGGAGTATATAACAAGCCTGTGGTTGTTTTTATGAATAAGCACCCGAAGGAGATCACAGCCTTTTTCGGAGTGATTACGGGCGGCAGTTATTATGTGCCGATCGATGAGGAAATGCCTGCAAGCCGTATTCAGCTCATTCTGGATAATGTGCAATCACCGCTGATCATTTGTGATAGAAAGACTCAGGAAAAGGCAAGGGAGTTTTCTTTCAGCGGAGAGATAGCGCTCTATGATGAACTGATCGAGACTAAAACGGATCCTGGACGTTTGGCGGAGATACACGACAAAGCCATCGATACCGACCCGATATACATCGTGTTTACCTCAGGATCGACCGGTGTACCTAAAGGTGTATGCGCCTGCCATCGTTCAGTGATCGACTATATAGAACAGCTCTCAGAAACTCTCGGATTCAATGGTGATACGGTGTTTGGAAATCAGACCCCTCTTTATTTCGACGCATGTCTGAAGGAACTGTATCCTACACTGAAGTTTGGAGCTACTACATACCTTATACCCAGAGCATTGTTTATGCAGCCCGTGAAGCTCGTAGAGTTTCTCAATGAGCATCAGATCAATACGATCTGCTGGGTGGTTTCTGCATTGACGATGATCTCGGCATTCGGTACGTTTAGAACTGTTAAACCTCAGTTTTTGAGGAATATTGCATTCGGGAGCGAGGTATTCCCGATAAAGCAGTTCAATATCTGGAGAGAAGCTCTTCCGGAGGCATCTTTCACCAATCTGTACGGACCGACAGAAGGGACCGGGATGTGCTGTTACTACCATGTCGATCGCGAATTTGAGTTGGATGAAGTGATACCGATAGGACAGCCGTTCAAAAATACAGATATAATCCTCCTTACTGATGACGGCAAACGCGCCGCTGAAGGCGAATCCGGAGAGATATGCATCAGAGGGACTTCCATAACCTTAGGCTACTACAATAACCCGGAGAAGACATCAGAAGTATATACACAGAATCCACTGAACGATCATTATCCTGAACTGATCTACCATACTGGAGACATAGGAAGATATAACGAAAGAGGCGAACTTGTCTTTGTTTCGCGTAAAGATTACCAGATCAAGCATATGGGGCATCGCATAGAACTGGGAGAGATAGAAGTCAATGTAAACTTGCTTGACTCGATTAAGTTCTCCGGATGCATATACGATAATGAAAAAGGCAGGATAATCCTCTACTATGTGGGAGATATATCCGAAAAAGATCTCACACTCAGTCTCAAGGACAAACTGCCTCGATATATGGTTCCTAACAGGATAATCCGGCTCGATGAGATGCCGCTTACTGCAAATGGAAAGATCGACAGAGTAACTCTGAAAAACAGATATGAAAATGAAGTCTGACAAATACAATATGCGAGGTATTATTATGAAAAAGTTTATAACCTTTATGCTGCTGATGTGCCTTCTGGTCACTGGACTTACTGCCTGCGGAGGAGCTGCGGAGAAGGTTAGCAATAGCGGGAATGACACACAGACAGAGGATCACAGCAATGATGTCTTGAAGAACGGTTATGCGTTTAAGACAAAGGACGGAACAGAGATCGTAATAGATGCGGAATTTGACCAGTTCAAGTCAGCACTGGGCAGTGAGAAGAGCTGTTTTGAATCCCCCAGCTGTGCGTTCGGAGATCTGGATAAGATATGGAGCTACAACGGATTTGATGTGTACACATATCAGGTGGACAAGACCGACTATGTCTCCAGTGTGATCCTGAAGGATGACACAGTCGGTACTGCAGAAAAGATATATATTGGAGATTCGGAAGAGGATGTAATATCCGCATACGGTGATCCTTCAGTCAAAGATGCGGCACAGATCGTCTACAGAAAAGATGAGATGAGCCTGACGTTCATCTTGTCGAACGGTACTGTTACGCAGATACAGTATTCCACAAATAAAGCATGAAGCTTAGGCGTTCAGAATCAATAGAATAGATAGAAACAGATTCCCGTAAATGCTTTACGGGAATCTGTTTCATTTTAGGTTTGCTTGTATTGCGATTCTACGTCTTTATTGAATGAATTCAGCTACTGTGTTTGCTGTTCGTCGCGGATGGCTTTTGCCTGTCGCCGAAACTCCCTTTGCCGCCTTGCAGCCCTGTTTTCTTCCCTTATACCGCGCTGTGTCTCTGTGACATAGTCTCTTGCTATCTGTCTGATAAGCGAGTATATGAAGCGTTTTGTCTCCTCTGTCTTGATCAGGTCAACTCCGAGAGACAGCATGGCTTTGCGGCCCTTTTCAGTGAGTTCGGTCACAGTACGGGCTCCGCGAGAGTCGAGGATGTCAAACAGCGTGTCGATGAAATCTTTTCTGGAATCATTATCCATATCGCCGAGAACCGAGTCGATCGAACTGTCAAAGACCCTGCTGCTCTTGCTGAGTTCACCGCATTTTACAAAACCGCTCGCGCATGTTTCCCAGTTGAAACCGCTGTGGCCTGCTATTCCGAAATCCTCGCTGCTGACGGTAATGACATCATCTGGATTATCCAGCAGTGTGCCGACAAGAGAATTCTTGGGTATGATCTTGAAGATCCTGCTTTTCATGTCAGCATATCCTGGGCTGTCGTAGTATTCTGAATGGAATCCCGGCCCGTCGAAACAGTATACCGAGTCGATCCTGTTGCGGATGGTCTCATCTGCGGCGCAGGAAGCGTAGATTGCAAGGTTGCCTCCCTTGGAATGCCCGCCGACTATAAAGGGACCTTCAAAAAGAGTAGAGTGGTATCTCAGGTATGCGAGCGCATCGCGCTGAGCGCTGACATAATCGGAACAGCTCAGATAGAAATTTTCTTTCCACGCAAGGATGTTGTCATCCGTTCCACGGAAGGTTATGAACCTCATACCGTCGGGCAGCGTGGCAGTAAGCGCAGAGAACTGTTCGGTCTTTCTCTCTTCTATGATATTGATGAAGCCGGAAAGGCCGATGCCGCCGTATCTTTCAGAGACAGAAGCCTTTTTCAGGATCGGTATCAGCTCCGGACCTGCCAGTTTGACTGTGGAGGAGCCTTCTTCACCGTATTTCAGGAAGTATTTCTCTGCAGCATATCTGAACGGGATCGGCTCGCCCTGACGCGGGATTATTCCCGCCCAGTCTATTGCTCCGATCTTGCAGATAAGATAACAGTCCGCCTCGTTGAGCGGTGAAACGGAGAAGGGGATGTCTCCTCTCCATTTCAGATAATCCATCATTTTTTCCATACAAGTGAATCCTCGGATATATAATATTTTTGAACAAGAAACTGTTATATAGACAAATAGCGCCGGATGTGTATTTCCACGGTACAGGGCTATCAAGTACAATTATACAACAGAAGTGTTATTTCTGTTTTCAGTTTATTTACATGTCTAAGGAACGAGCATACAACAGGAAAGAACGCGCAGATGACTTCAGACTGGCACTGAGATCAACTCTTCCCGTAATGGCGGGTTATCTGGTGCTTGGGATCGGGCTGGGCTTCATTATGAGAAGCAGCGGCTACGGTACGCTGTGGTCTGCGGCGGAAGCAATTTTTATCTATGCCGGATCGATGCAGTACGCAGCTGTCGGCCTTCTGAAAGACCACGCTTCTCTGCTGACCGCAGCCGTAACTACACTGGCCGTGAATGCGAGACATATCTTTTACGGCATATCCATGATGGAGCAGTACAGAGATGCAGGAAGCGGGAAAGGATACCTGATCTTTTCTCTTACCGATGAGACTTATTCGCTTCTTTGCGACAGAGAGCTTACAGGGAAAGCACATGACCGCAAAAGGTTCTTCATAACGGTCTCGGTATTAGATCACATATACTGGATCACAGGATGCACTCTTGGGGGACTGTTCAGCAGTGTGATGCCTGACGTCGCGTCCGGTGCGGAGTTCGCGCTTACTGCGCTGTTCGTCTCGGTGTTCACAGGGCAGTGGACCGGAACTGAAGATCATATACCTGCATTGACCGGAGTGAACTGTTCACTGTTGTGCCTTGTCCTGTTCGGAAAAGACAGATTCCTGATACCTTCCATGCTGATGATAGTTGCTGTATTGCTGGCGCACAGGAGGAAAGAACATGATGCATGATATTCTGACCGTAGCGGTGATATCGGCTGTCACAGTCGCCGTAAGATTCCTTCCTTTCGTCATTTTCCGCAAAGCGGAGGACGTCCCGGAGACCGTCAAATACCTCGGGAAGGTACTGCCCGGGGCGGTGATGGGGATGCTGGTCATCTTTTGCCTGAAGGATCTGGATCTCACGGCTGCTAGTCACGGGATAACAGAGCTTATGTCAGCCGGAGTGACTGCGGCATCTTATCTCTGGAAGAAGGATACTTCACTGAGCGTGATCATAGGAACGGCATGCTACATGCTCCTGTCCCGCTTATAAAATAAATAATTAAGGTCGCAAGGATATGAACGATCCGTCTGTAAAAAGCATAAAAAGATATCTCAGGACTTCTGAGGACCTGTTCAGCGCTGTTGAGAATGAAGGATTTCTTCCGCTGTTCAGCAGCGGGATCAGGGGATTCTCCGTTGAGGACAGGACGCCGTTTAGCAGCTGGTGGACAGGCATTGTGGATACTGATCCGTGGGAGTGGAGGATCACGGCTGCAAGAAGCGGAGCGGTCGCTTACGGCAAGTTTTTTGACGGCAGAGCGGGGTTTATATCACTGAAGTGGTTCCCAGCATTTGCCAACTGGAAACGTGACGGATACGATTTTGACGCCCTGTACGAGGACGGGAAAGCAACACTGCGGCAGAAGAAGGTCATGGACCTCTTCATGAACGGAGAAGAGAGGTTCTCCTTTGAGGCAAAGCGGCTTGCAGGGTTCGGAAAAGACGGCGAAAAGAACTTCGAGGGCATCGTCACCGGGCTGGAAAAGTCCTCATATCTGGTGATCAAGGATTTCAGAAGAAGAGTCAATAAAAAAGGCGGGGAATACGGGTGGCATATAGCCGTCCTCTCATCGCCTGAGGGGGTATGGGGCTATGACGCAGTCATTTCAGCCTATGATGAAGAACCCGCTGACTCCGCCAGACGGATCATGGAGCACATAGCTTTGTACTATCCTTCTGTAAGTGAAGAAGAGATCATGAAAGTGTTCGGCAGCAGGGCAGACCTGCACTGACATGATCCTGCAAATAACCTGACAGATCTGTTAACATAACCGGCGGTATCGAAATGGATTTTTCTCTGTCTTTCAATGTGGTATTTCCATTGTTTGTTTACATGTTCATAGGCATTGCGGCCAGGAAGATGGGCATGCTGGATGAGCGGACATGTAAACAGATGAACTCATTCAACTTCAAGGTGCTGTTCGGAATCAATATGTTCCGCAATGTGTTCGGAGCGAGGGATTCCTTTTCTCCTGAAAGTGTAAAGTATATCTTTGTGTCCGTGGGATACACTCTCGCGGTATTTGCTCTTTTCTATTTCCTGATACCGCTGTTCTGGAAGGAAAGACCGAGAGCGGCATGTATTATCCAGGGGTGCTACCGCGGGAATTCGATGCTGTTCGCGATACCGGTGGTAGAATCACTCTGCGGACCGGAGAATTCCGCGCTTGCCTCCATGTGCGTATCCCTTGTCGTACCGATATACAACATACTCGCTGTGGTCCTGTTTGAGACGATGAGAGGTAGGAAGGTAAGAATCGGGCCGCTGCTTCTGAATATCCTGAAGAACCCGCTCATCATAGGAGCTATAGCTGGCGGAGCGGCTGCCGCCGCGAACGCATTCCTTGGCTTTGATATCCCTGCTTCAGTCATGACGCCTATATCCGTTCTGTCATCCATGAATTCGCCGCTGTCTCTTATCCTCCTCGGAGCCGGCCTCAATTTCGGGTCCATGAAAAAAGACATCAGGGACCTGATTTTCGTGTGTTTCATGAAACTTGTGGCCGTGCCTGCAGGTGTGGCTGCCATATGCCTTGCGCTGGGATACGATGGTATACCTTTCATATCGCTGTTCTCGATCTTCTGTGTCCCCACCGCTGTTTCATCCTACCCAATGGCTGAACAGATGGGCGGGGACGGACCTTTCGCCGCTGAAGTGGTAGCTACCACTTCTCTGTTCTCACTTGCGACTGTTTTCTTCTGGGTGGCCGGACTGCAGGCTGCGGGAATAATCTGATCGGAGTTCTGTAATGACTAAACTGAAAAACAAGATAACGGAGAAGTGGCTGATCCTCATATGCTGCTGTCTTTTCACCGGAGCGACTACGGGCACCAATACCATAACCGGGCTTTTCTACAATCCTGTGTGCAGAGAACTCGGTATCCTCAAAGGGACGTTCAATCTGCAGTCGCTGATCGGTACTGCAGTCACTACTACGACGCTGATGATCCTGCCCAAAGTGATGAAGAAAGTGTCGCTCAAGCGGATGCTCTCCATGGCTGTGATAACCGTCAGCATCTGTTATGTGCTGGACAGCTTCAACACGGGGGTGGCGGGGTTCTTCGCCGTCAATATGGTCAGAAGCTTTGCGTCATCCTTCTACAACAGCCTCGTGACTTTCCTGATAATCAACAGCTGGTTCAAAGAGAACAACGGGACGGCTTCTGCGCTGATGATGTGTTTCTCAGGCGCTGCCGGGGCGATTCTTTCACCGATCATTTCCGGAATCATCTCGAATCAGGGCTGGAGAAACGGATACAGAGCTGTGGCGGCGACAGTTCTGATATTCAGCCTGCCCATGATACTTTACCCGAGGAACCTTATCGCAGCAGATACGGAGGAAGGAAACGGGGATGATTCATCCGATGAGATGCTGATCAACGCTCCCAGGAACGGGGTGACGTACGTCGTGCTTGTCATATTCCTGGTCACCTGCTATTCTCTTGCCGCCTTTATGTCGCATGTCTCGGGTTACTGTGAAGCGGAAGGTTTCTCTGCTGAAGTAGGTGCAGTAGCGCTGTCATGCAATCTTGTCGGCAACATGCTGTTCAAGCTTATCGACGGTCTGCTCGGAGACAGGTTCGGTGTGAGAAAGGTAAACAGGATCATTCTTGCTCTGCCCTTCTTCTCATACATACTGTTCCTTACGGCTAAGAGCAGTGCCGCTGTCTATCTGGCCGGCTTCCTGAGCGGCGCCGCAAACTGCGGAGCGGGACTAGCGGCGAACCTGATAATAAGAGACGTTTACGGAAATGCCAGATTCGGAGAAGTCAGATCGGCGACATCATTGTTTACCCAGCCGGCATACGCTCTGTTCACTGCGCTGGCAGGCTATACATATGACTTCACAGGGAATTACGACCTGATGCTCTTCGTATTTCTCGCATTCGCAGTCATACAGGTCCTTATGCTTGAACTGCTGTATATAAGAAAGGGAAAAGGTCTCGTTTACAGGACTGCGGAAGAGAGGAGCGGGGCATGAGACATCTCGGAACGGAAACCATAGAGACTGACAGACTGATCCTGAGAAGGTTTGTCCTGGAAGACGTGCCGTACGCTTACAGGAACTGGTGCTGCCGAGATGAGGTGACAAAGTTCCTTAGGTGGCCAACTCATACGTCGGAAGAGATGACAGGTAAAACGATAACCGACTGGATATCGCGCTATGACGATCCTGCCTTTTATCAGTGGGCAATAGTCCTGAAGGAGACCGATGAGCCGGTAGGGACCATATCCGTGGTGGACAGGGACGACAGATGCGAACTTGTTGAGATAGGATACTGCATCGGCGACAGATGGTGGCACAGAGGTATCACTACAGAGGCAATGAAAGCCGTGACGGCATTCTTTTTTGAGCGTGTCGGCGTGAACAGGGTCGAGGCAAGACACGATGCTAATAATCCGCATTCCGGAGAAGTGATGAAGAAATGCGGCCTGAAGTTTGAAGGACTACTAAGAAAGTCAGACTGGAACAATCAAGGCGTCGCAGATATGTGCATATACGGATTATTAAAAGATGAGTATCTTCACTGAGGAAGATACTCATCTTTTCGTTCTGTATTATTCTCAGGAATCAGATTCTTCCGTCTCGGCTTCGTCTTCTGAAGCAGGTTCTTCTTCTGACGCCTCTTCTGTTTCTTCCGGTTCGCTCACATCGAACGGAGGATCGTCAAACTTAAGCGTGTCAGCCTCATATGTGTTGATGATCGCTACATAGCTGCGCCCCGGATTGACGAGAAGCTTGTTTCCGTCTGAATCCCAGAATGTCATCCTGTCTTCGTCGGAGTCCTTTGTCCAGGTGAACTCCTCAAACATTCCCTTATAAAGGTAGTAGCCGTATCCGCCTTCCGAGTAGTCGTACATGGGAACTCCGGCTCCGTAGTACCCGGGCCTGCTGGCGATCACAATAAAGACATTAGGGAAGTAAAAAGGCTTTCCGTCAAGCTCGTCATATCTCAGATCTCCGTGCTGCCAGAGCATGTATGCTTCGACGTTATGGTTGTACTGTATCTTGCTGTCGTAATCGTCTGAGAAGCTCCACTCTGCCTTAAGTGCCCAGCCATCATCGACCTGAGCTTCAGTTTCGTAATCAGCAAAGTTGAATACCGGTTCAGGTGACTCGTCCTCTGTCCTGAAATCAAGAGAGTCTATACTATCAGAGATATGGGGAACATCAGTAAACCATGTGTGTTCCCAGGCATAATCGTCAAGACGAGATTCATCCTGAAAGACGTTATATGAATTCATAGCGTCGATCAGTCTGTATCCGTAATCCCAGACGGCTTCATTTGCAAAATAGGACGCACCGACATTTACGATCATGGCATCTATCGGCCTGGCTAAGTCGAGGAACTGATTTCTCAAAGAACGAACGGGACCAACTTCCTTGATCTTCAAGTAATCTGCGTAGAGAGCCATGGTCCTGGTGATTCCGCCTTCTACCTCTATCTCAATAAGAATGTCGCAGTCATTTATGCCCCTTTGCGGGAGACAGTAGATATTGTTGTTCACCATGATCGCGACAGGTCTTACGCCTGCATGATCTTTATCGATATCATAAAGCCCGGTCAATTTATTCAGTGCAAACAGATCCCACGGCATCGGTTCAGGTTCCGGTTCAGGTTCTGGCTCAATGATTTCAGGTTCTGGTTCGGGCTCAGGTTCTTCTTTCTTACTGCAGGAGGAACAGGTGATCAACAGTAGTAGGCACAGTAGGATCGATAATACTCTTTTAATCACTGGTAGATACCTCATTTTCCAATCATAGTTATTATTATAATTCAATTATAGTCTACATCGAACTATGAAAAGAAGTTCAGGCGATAAAGACGTCAGCCGGTTTGAGACCTACAAGTACAGTTTATAACGCCGGTGTGATAGAATGTTTTAGTTAGTATGACGATATGTATTGGGTAAGACAATAGAAGGAGGAATCTGCCTGTCAGCAAATGGCTGATAAGTATATCATGATTCTGAGCCGATGATGGGAGATAAGGTTACATCTGTATCAGACAGACTGGAAGTAAACAGAAGAATCTCAGGGAAGAAGCACAAAAAGAGGAAAAAAGACAAAAGGAGAAGAGCATTCTCTGGTGTTGCACTTGCTGTTTTTGCTGTTTCTTTCTGTTTTCTTTGTGCAGCGTTCATTTACGTAGACATATTAGGGATACTGGCGGAAGAACTGTTCGGGAAGATTCTGATCGGAGTAGTTTCTTTTCTTTTCCTTGGATTATCACTTCAACTGATAGCCAGAAAGAGCATCATATTATCAATCTTCAGTATACTGCTGTGTCTTGTGGTGGTGGCGGGTTCTGCGTTTGGAATATACTCACTGTATAAGATATACGAGAGTATGCAGATGGTAGAAGAGCCGAAAACTTATTATGCTCAGATCGGTATATACGTCATTAAAGACAGCAGATTTGTACCTGCATATACTGAAAACGAGGAGGGGGAGCAGATCGAGATACCGGGAGACGGATTCGATAGCTGCAATGTCGGAACACTCCTCCTTAATGTGGACAGAGGATACTCATCACAGGGAATGAGGCTGTTCAGAAAAGATTATGATGTGACTGTCATAACGTTTGATGATGTCGGGGACATGATTGATTCTCTGAAAAGCGGGGAAATAGATGCGATAGTGTTCAATCAGGCATACTTCGAACTGTTTACCGGGGAAGGCAGCGATTTTTTCGAGTGGGCTGTGAAGGTCGGTACGATTGGGATTGAGTCCGAAAATCGGTCTGTGGTGAGAAAATCAGACGTGGTCAGCGAACCGTTTATCGTATATGTTGCGGGAATCGATACTTACGATGCGGACAACTTCTATGATTATTCAAGAGCTGACTCTAACATTGTCGCGTGTGTAGATCCTGTTGGCAAAAAGATCCTTCTCATAAATACCCCCAGAGACTACTATGTCCCGTTATGGGGCGAGAGTTATGCCATGGATAAACTCACGCATGCGGGAGTATATGGAGTAGAGGCTTCCATGGAGACATTGGAAGCGTTGTATGATATCAAATTTAACTACTATGTGAGGACTAATGTCTACTCACTGATCAGAATAGTGGATGCTCTCGGGGGCATCACTGTTCATTCGGATTACGAGTTCTATGCACCGAACGGTCTCGGAGATTACCACATGTTTTATGTGGGCGACAATGAGGTGGACGGAGTTGGAGCTCTTTGCTTCATCAGAGAAAGGCATTCTTTTGAGGATGAGGACAAGCAAAGAGGAAAGAATCAGCAGGAATGCATAAGAGCAATCATAAAAAAAGCTTGTTCACCGGCTATCGTTACGCATTTCACTGACGTCCTGGATGTTGTGATAGAATGCGTTCGGACCAATATGACGTCTGATGAGATTAATGCTCTGGTCAAAATGCAGCTTTCGGACATGGCTGACTGGTCCATAGAAACGTATTCGGTGGACGGAGAAGAGATATACGGAGCTAGTTATGCTCTCGGCGGAAGAGAAGTTTTTCTTGTGAATCCTGACTATGATACGGTAGAGACAGCGAAAGAAAAGATCAGGGAATTTGTAGGTTAATGATAGAGATAAATGGCTAAGACAGAATCAATCAGCAGTTGATGTGCCTGCTTAAAAAACAGAAGCTGGAATCCGTAACAATCCGGTTCAATTCTCTCTGTTTTTTGTATAGCATGTATACAGAACAGATATAGTATTGTTGATTGTTTTGCGTTATTTCGTTATCCCGCACAAAAAAAGCATTTGTGTAAAAAGAAGATTGTAAAGGAAATGCGTTTCGCGATTGGCGTTCGGGAGATATAATAATAACGTTTTTAAACCATTTGACAAAGAGTATGAGGTCACGATAATGGGTAAATACTTTGGAACAGACGGATTCCGTGGCAGAGCCGGTGTGGAACTCACTGCCGAGCATGCTTTTAAGATCGGACGGTTTCTTGGTTGGTATTATTGCAACGATGATAGAGAAGGGGCAAGAATAGTTATCGGGAAGGATACAAGAAGGTCGTCATATACTTTCGAGTCTGCCCTGGCAGCAGGTATTACTGCTTCAGGTGCCGATGCATATCTTCTTCATGTAACTACAACTCCATGTGTCAGTTTCATAACCAGAACGGAAAACTTTGACTGCGGAGTCATGATCTCAGCGAGCCACAATCCCTACTACGACAACGGGATCAAGCTTATGAACGGCATCGGTGAGAAGATGGACGATGAACTGCTCGACAAGGTCGAAGCGTACATAGACGGAGAGATCGGTGAGCTTCCCTATGCCTCAGACGAGAAGATAGGAAAGACCGTAGATTTCTATTCCGGAAGGAACAGATATATAGGTTATCTGACAAATCTGGCATCTTCCCCTTTCGACAACAGAAAGGTAGCGCTGGACTGCGCGAACGGCAGTTCCTGGATGATCGGAAGGGCTGTCTTTGATGCTCTCGGAGCCAAGACGTACGTCATAAATAACGAACCGGACGGAGTCAACATCAACGCCAATTGCGGATCAACGCATATTGACGGACTGAGAAAGTATGTCGTTGAAAATGGGCTGGAGGTAGGTTTCGCTTTCGACGGAGATGCGGATCGCTGCCTTGCGGTAGATGAGCTCGGAAATGTCGTCAACGGCGACCAGATCATGTACATCGTCGCTAAGAACCTGAAGTCGAAAGGACAGCTTGTCAACAACACCGTTGTGACTACCATCATGTCCAACTTCGGTCTTTACAAAGCGCTTGATGAGCTCGGGATTGGATATGAGAAAACAGCAGTCGGAGACCGTTATGTATATGAGAACATGAAGGAAAACGGTCATATCATAGGTGGGGAGCAGTCGGGACATATCATCTTCCGCAAGTATGCTCATACCGGAGACGGACTGATCACCGCTGTAATGATCATGGAAGTCATGAGTCAGACACAGCTGCCTCTCTCATCTCTTGCAGCCGGATGCGAGATGTATCCGCAGGTCCTCAAGAACGTGGAAGTCGACGACAAGGACGCGACTCTTGAAGATGAAGAGGTAAAGAAAGCTGTTCAGGAGTGCACCGATACGCTCGGCGATACAGGCAGAGTGCTGCTCAGAAAGAGCGGGACTGAGCCGGTCCTCAGAGTAATGTCGGAAGCCAAGTCATTCGAGGACTGCGAAAAGCATGTCGATCACATCATCGACGCGATGAAGTGGTCCGGACACCTTATCAAGGTCAGATAAAGGAGGGCATCATGGTTACTGTCAAAGAACTGTTTGATCTGTCTCACAGCGCAGCAGCGCCGCTGCTGGAGAAATTCGAGTATCCTTGGGATGCTCTCTCCGATATCTCGGATTTTATTATTGAGATCGGGAAAAATCTTCCTGAATATGAATTTGATCATCCGCAGGAAGATGTATGGATCGCGAAGGATGCAACGGTGTTTCCGTCAGCGTATGTACACGGCCCATGCATCATAGGCCACAGGACAGAAGTCCGTCACTGCGCGTTCATCAGGGGATCGGCTCTGGTCGGAGATGACTGTGTTGTCGGAAACTCCACCGAGCTGAAGAATGTCATACTTTTCGATGGTGTGCAGGTCCCTCATTACAATTATGTCGGAGACAGCATACTCGGCTATAAGGCTCATATGGGAGCAGGATCCATAACCAGCAACGTCAAGGGAGACAAGACGAACGTAGTCGTGAAGACTAGAGAGGGTAATATCGAGACCGGACGGAAAAAGTTCGGAGCAATGCTCGGCGACTTCGCTGAGATCGGATGCAACAGTGTCCTCAATCCTGGTACGGTGATTGGAAGGAACAGTCAGATCTATCCTGTATCCTGTGTCAGAGGAGTCGTTCCTCCTGACAGCATCTACAAGGATAAAGACGACATCGTGATCAAAAGAAAATAACATAATAACGTGCAAAAGGGCTTCGGGATAGCATCCTGAAGCCCTTTTATTCGTAATGGAAGGATCAGTTTTTTGAGGCGTCGAGAGTGAACCAGAAATCTGAGCCGTTTCCAGGTGAGGATATGACTCCGAAGTGAGCGTCATGCGCCGTAAGGATGGACTTGACTATTGAAAGCCCGAGACCTGAACCCAGGACGGAACGCACGTGAGTGTCGTTTGATCGGTAATACCGGTCAAAGACATAGGGAAGCTCATCCTGAGAGATGCCTTTTCCATGGTCGATGACTTCTATCTTGACCGTGTCATCCGAAACAGTCTGAACTATATCGATATCCTTGCTATCGCTGTCGGTATAATTAACCGCGTTCGTCACGAGGTTGTACAGGACGCGTGAGATGGCAGTCCTGTCGGCAAAAACAAAAGCCTTTTCTTCATAGTCAAAGTTGAATGTATAACCGTTTGCTGAAGTAAAGGCGCTTATGCGCTCCTTTATAGAAAGGATCTCATCAGTTATGCAGAAACGCTCCTTGACCGGCTTGATCGTTCCGCTCTGATACTTTGAGATATCCAGCACATCGTTAACTATCTGGGAGAGACGCTTGGACTCCTCGATGATGACGTTCAGGTTCTCGGCGGTATTCTCGCCCGGAAGATCGCGCATCATCTCGCTGTATCCTGTTATCAGGGTCAGTGGTGTCCTCAGGTCATGGGATACGTTCGCTATGAGTTCTGTTCGCAGTGCATCCACTTTTGACAGCTCTGCCGCGGCGTGGTTGAGCTTTTCGCCGAGTTCGTCCAGTTCACGGCTTCCGCTCGACTGCTCGAAATGGACATCAAAATCACCCTGAGCGAGCTTGTCTGCCTCATTGTTCATCTCGATAATGGGGCGCGACAGCTGTTTCGAGTAGATAAGAGAAAGGATGACAGACAGGATCAGCATCACTACGGAAAGGACTGACAGCTGTACCTTAAGGGAGTCCTTCATGATCCTGAAAGGAGTAGTTACACCGTTTACGAATATCACTCTGTCGGTGCCTGAATCGGAAGTAAGTACGTTTACTTTCAGCAGATTATTTTTCCTGTGATCCTGTTTCCCTCCGTGATCATCCTTCTGAGCGCCGTCCGGAGGTTCAGGATGTTCCGAATCAGTCTCTCTGACAAAGGTGCCGCCGTTCTTCTTTGCGTTCTCATACAGGGTTCTGAGCATATTGGTCGGAAGGCGCAGAAGTTCACAGCCAATAGCGCCTTCCGCTTTTGCGACTGTACTCATATTCTCATCGGTAATAAGTATGCAGACACTGTAGTAATCCGCTGCGAAGTCGCATAAGGACTGAAGTTCATCTTCGCTTTCGGTGATCCCGGTGATCACAAATGTCAACGCCTTGTCGATCTCCTGCTTCTTGGCCCTTGAATAGAATGATTCGAAAAGCGCAGTCTGCATAAGGATCGTTACTATGAGAAAAACAGCGGACAGTGATACCAGTACGATGAATGTTTTAGTAGAGAGACCCAGTTTACGTTTCTTCAAAACGGTAACCAACTCCTCTCAGTGTAACTATGCATGAAGCGTAACTGCCGAGCTTCTTTCTAAGAAGCTTAATATGTGTGTCGAGGGTCCTGTCGACTCCGTAAAAGTCATATCCCCAGATGTCGGAGAGCAGCTTGTCTCTGGTGAGGGCGATCCCGCGGTTCTTGACGAGATAGAACAGCAGTTCATATTCCTTGGGAGAAAGATCGATCCTTTCCTCGTCGACCGTTACGGTCCTGGCTGTGAAATCTATCAGGAGTCCCTTGTATTCATATGTCTCGTGTTCGTTTTGCGGTTCCCCTGATGATTCAGAAACCGCGCTCTGAGCTGTCCTGTTAAGGACGGCGTTGATCCTCAGCATAAGCTCTCTTGGTGAAAAGGGTTTCACCACATAGTCGTCAACGCCTATCTCAAAACCGTGTATGCGGTCGTACTCTTCTCCTCTGGCTGAAAGCATAATGACAGGGGTGTTGGAGAACTTCCTTATCATTGCAACGGCTGAGAAGCCGTCCAGTTCAGGCATCATAACATCCATAACGATCAGGTCAAACCTGTTGCTACGGCACATCTCGACTGCGTCCATACCGTTTGAGGCGGTAAAGACCTCATTCCCTTCAAAGGAAGCATACTTTTGGATCAGATTGCAGATCTCTTTTTCGTCATCAACCACAAGCAGCCTGTACATCGATGTCCTCCATGTCTGATAAACAAAACTGATGATAACACTTTGTTTTGTTTTAGTGTATTATATCAAAGTGAAGATAATATGAAAAAGATGCGAAAAATCACTGTGCAGTTTCGTTTCAGAGGTAGATCAGAATGAAGAACTACGGCTTTTTCAGAATAATGACTGCGAGTCCGGAGGTGTCTGTCGGCGACACAGGATTCTGCTTTGACAGCATAAAGGATGCTATAGATAAGGCTGCCGCAGAAGAGGCTTCTCTTCTGGTACTCCCTGAATTGTGTGTGACATCGGCATCGTGCGGAGATCTTTTTCTTACCGGTACGCTTTTGAAAGCCGCAGAGAAACGTGCGGAAGATATCGTAGAATATACGGAAGGGAAAGATATGCTGGTCTGTTTTTCCTTCCCTATGTCCCTGGACGGGGATCTGTACAGCGTTGCTGCTCTGGCGGCAGACGGAGGTATTATAGGGATAGTACCGCTTGAAGCTGAAGGTGTTTTCTCCGATTACAGCGGAGAAGATACTGTCGTAAGATTCGCCGGAAAGAGAGCACCTTTCGGGAAGGGACTGCTGTTCAGAAGCTCGGATAACAGTTTGCTTTCACTTGCTGTAGGAAAGCAGTGGTTGTGTAGTTCTTCTGCTGTTATCAGCATGATTCCTGATGCATCAATAGAACAGATAGGCAGCAGGAAGAAAAGGCGCGACTTCGTGTCGGTTTCAAGCCTTGAAGCAAAGGGTGTAATAGTCTACGCATCTTCCGGAAACGGGGAATCGACAGCTAAAGGTGTTTACTCAGGACACTGTATGATAGCAGAAGAGGGAAAGTTATTGTCTGAGGCGAAACCGTTCTCAGACGGATACGCCATAGCCGACGTCGATCTGCAGGCGATAGATCATCACCGAAGAAGAGACGGCAGGAGATGGTCCATAAAGGCAGAGACAGAAGTCTTTTTCCGACTGAATGAAAAGGAGCATAAAACTGTAAAAAGGCAGATATCAGCCCTGCCGTTCGTGCCGGAAGATGCAGATGAACTGCATCGGAGATGTGTGACCGCATTCGAGATACAGAGCCGCGGCCTTGCTGAGCGTCTTAGGAAGACAGGGATCGGAAAAGCAGTGATCGGTGTTTCCGGAGGGCTCGACTCCGCGGCAGCGCTGCTTGCTTCTGTCAAGGCTATGGAACTTCTCGGCAGGGATAATAAAGATGTCATTGCTGTCTCGATGCCGTGCTTCGGTACATCATCTCGAACAAAAAGCAACGCTGAAAAGCTATGTGAAGCCCTAGATGTGGATTTCAGGATCATTGATATCACTGAAGCAGTAAGGATCCATCTGGAGAATATAGGACACGACGCGATGACTGCCGATGCTGCTTACGAGAACGCGCAGGCCAGAGAGCGCACGCAGGTATTGATGGACCTTGCCAACATGGAGAACGGTCTCGTGGTCGGAACAGGTGACCTGTCCGAATCGGCTCTTGGCTGGTGTACATTCAACGGTGATCACATGTCAATGTACAATGTCAACTGCAGCCTGCCAAAGACGTTCCTGCGCGCAGCTGTAACGAATTATGCTGAAAACTGCAGCAATGAAGTGCTGAGTGAAGTGCTGAGGGATGTCGTCGCTACGCCTATCAGCCCGGAACTGAAACCTACAAAGAATGACGAGATATCCCAAAAGACTGAAGATATCATCGGACCGTATGATGTGCATGATTTTTTGCTGTTCTATTTTGTCCGTGACGGATATGGCCTGAAAAAACTCCTGTATCTTGCAGGACAGGTGTTCAGAGGAATCTATTCTGATGAGCAACTAGAAAACTGGGTATCCGTCTTTTTCAGAAGATTCTTCTCAAGCCAGTTCAAGAGGAACTGTGTTCCGGAGGGACCGGTCGTCGGAAGCGTGAATCTGTCATCCGATATGGGATTCAGTATGCCCGGCGATGTTTCAAGAAAGGAGTTTCTTTCCTGATCAATTACAATAGATCGAATCTATAAATGAGCAAAGCGAAAGAATAAGATTATTCTTGATTTTGTGGATATCATATGATATGATTTACACTGTTCATCGGACGATTAGCTCAGTTGGTAGAGCATCCGCTTGACGTGCGGAGGGTCACAGGTTCGAGTCCTATATCGTCCACCATTAAAGCCCGGATTTTACATCCGGGCTTTTTTACAAGATTTGCATTAAATCACATATTATGTTAAAAGTGAAGTATCTACTACTGAAGGAGCGGATAAACACATGAACAAGACACTGGTGATCCTGGCTGCGGGTATAGGTTCCAGATATGGCGGTGGAGTCAAGCAGATAGAGCCTGTCGGAAAGAATAATGAGATAATTATTGATTTCTCTATTCATGACGCGATCGCCGCAGGGTTTAATAAACTGGTCATTATAATTCGCAAAGACATAGAAGATGATTTTAATGAGGTAATAGGGGACAGGTTAAAGCAGATTTGCGATAAATTGGACGTTGAGGTCGTATACACATATCAGAGACATCCTTTGGTTGATCCGGATCAGTTCCCTGAAGGCAGAAAAAAACCATGGGGCACTGGTGATGCCGTTCTGGCGTGTGAAGATGTCATAGACGGACCATTCGCAGTGATCAATGCTGATGACTATTACGGGAAAGATGCGTTTGTAATGGCGTCTGAGCTAATTGAAAAAGGTGGATATGGAATGGTAGGTTATCGTCTAGGCAACACGCTTTCTGATAATGGTGTAGTTACTAGAGGAGTCTGCAAGGTAAAGGATGGTATCCTGAGTGACATAGTTGAGACTTCCAGCATCAAAAAGACTGAAAACGGCGCAGAAGCTGATGGGGTTGAACTTCCTCTGGATGCTGTTGTATCGATGAACTTCTGGTGCCTCCCCTGCAGTTTTATGAAAGAACTGAAAGACGGATTCCCGGTTTTCATTCAGTCACTCTCGAATCCTCTGAAAGATGAGTATCTTCTTCCGAGCATCGTAGGAGATCTTGTCAAGAAGGGAGTTGATGTCATTGTTGAGGAATCCCATGATAAATGGTTTGGAGTGACATATCACGAAGACAAAGAATACGTCGTTGATCAGTTTAAGAAGCTGTATGAGAAAGGTGTCTATAAGGAAGATCTGTATTCAGATCTGTTTTAGCGAATTAGGTACGAACTGCCATGAAGTGTTCGGGAATTGACTAGAAACAGTAAAGATGTCCCAGTCATAGTTATGTGATGGTATTCATACAGTTAACACTAAATGCAAAACAAAAGGCTGCCATTTATGGCAGCCTTTTGTTATAACTCAGTAAATGTTATTTTGAGATGCTGATAACATGCATCTGAGGTCCGTTGTACCAGTAGAGGTATCCTTCCAAAGTGACTGTATCACCGACGCTGAGACCTTCAGCTGCCTTGTAAACAGCAGTGCTGGCATCACGGAGATAACTCTCGACCAGGAACTGATAGGATGTTCCGTTAAGGGAAACAGTGAAGTAGACATCATCACCCTGAGAACCTGAGCCGTCCCACTTATATAGAGATCCGGCACCTTCATCGTTGCTGGCTTCGACGGTAACCCCCTTGAAAGTGACCAGCTCGTTCATGTGTTTGGCAAGATCATCTTTACCCCACAGAGATGTGGCATCAAATGCGGTTGCAGTCCATGTACCGTCATCTTCGAACCAGAACTCGGAATCGATGATTTCAACTTCTCCGGACCACTCGCTCTTGAATCCGTGTACTTTGATCTTCGTGCCGGGAACCAGTTTCTTGGCATCGTCCTCTGAACAAGGAAGCTCATAGAGGAAATACGCACCATCAGGATCCTGGCAATAAACTGTGATTTTATTGTCCCACCATGACTGGTGATCCTGAACGAAGCATTCAACTGTGACTTCTGAGTCAACAGCAGCTGCCGCATACTCGGCATATGTCATGACGCCTTCTGATTTGGCGGAAGGATCAAAAACCGGTACCGGTGCAGGTTCTGGCTCGCTTTCTTCTTTCTTGCCACAAGCAACAAGTGAAAATCCAAGTAAAAGAACAAGCATAAGAGATACGATTTTCTTCATTTCATTTTTCTCCATTTAAATGTGAATAAAGGTTACAAATAGATTATACTGCTGTTTTTCAGTTTTCCAATAATTCTTTCTTTTTTTGATATCTACCACAAAATATGTCAATTGATTAACATGTTTTGTGTACAGTTGTAAGTAGTTATTATGATTATAGTTACGAAATGACAAAAAATAGAGTATAATTAAATGATTTTATTTTGCAAATATGGCGTCTCAGATAAATGAAGTATAGTTTGTCCGCTAATTATAGATACTTTATTTTGTTAGGACAAGCAGTTGTTTTCTAAAAGAGAAGTTCAATTATCTTATTTGGTAAATGACAGCAATAAATGCAATAATGAAAAAATTATCTTTAGATTTCATTTTATTTAAGATTGGAAAGGATCAATTAAGTAAGTGGAAAAGAGAACGATTAGTTTCAGTCCTCCCGATATAAGTGAACTTGAGATAGCAGAGGTGTGTGAAACATTAAGGTCTGGATGGATTACTACAGGTCCAAGGACCAAATTGCTTGAAAAAAGAATCGCTGCTTATATTGAAACTGGAAGTGTAGATGTAGACTGTATAGACCAAATCAATGAAGTCAAATACAGTAATCGTGTTGTTTGTCTTAATTCTGCAACGGCCGCGGAGGAATTGAATCTTAGAGTATTTGGAGTGACTGCTGGAGATGAAGTGCTAGTTCCAGCATATACGTATACAGCGTCTGCGTCAGCTGCAATACACTGCGGAGCAACAGTCAAATTCATTGACATCCAGAAGGATGGGGACCAGTATACCCATATGCCGGAAATGGACTATGACAAACTGGAAGAAGCCATAAATGAGAAAACCAAGGCAATAGTTACTGTAGATATCGGCGGTATTGTCTGTGACTATGATCGTATATATGAAATAGTAGAAAGAAAAAGAAACCTGTTTGTTCCTATGGAAAGTGATGGGTCCCCGCTGGGTGACCTGTCGTCACGAATCCAGAAAGCAATCGGAAGAATTGCAATAATGGATGACTGTGCTCATGGACTTGGTGGAAGTAGGGTCATTAAAGGCGAGAGAAAGAACTGTGGTGCAATCGCAGATTTTACTGATTTCAGTTTTCATGCTGTAAAGAATTTTACGACTGCTGAAGGTGGAGCATCGACATGGCTTCCTATAGATGGTGTAGATGATGCCGAAATATATCATATGTTCCAGCTCCTTTCCCTGCATGGACAGGACAAGGATGCTCTTGCAAAAACAAAACTTGGGGCTTGGGAATATGATATTATTGGGCCTTGGTATAAGTGCAATATGACGGATATAATGGCTGCCATAGGCCTGAGACAGCTTGACAGATATCCGGAATTATTGAAACGCAGGGAAGAAATTATAAAGAAATACGACTATACGTGCGATAAACTTGGAATCGTCCATATGGTGCATCACACAGATTACATGGATAGTTCAAATCATTTATATTTGATCCGTATTCCCGGTATTTCAGTCGAACAAAGGAATACGATTATAGAACGGATGGCTGAACAGGGCGTAGCAACTAATGTCCATTATAAACCATTACCGATGATGACCGCATATGGCAGAGATTGCTCCGATTATCCCAATACCTATGATTATTACTGCAACTTAATTACACTTCCTCTTCACACTCTATTGTCTGATGAGGATGTTGAATTCGTCTGCAGCGTTTTAGCTGATGTTATAAATGAGATAAGAGGGTAAAATGCTTAGAAAATGGGAAAACTTGCCTGACTTTATGAGAATTCCTGAAGTAAAGCCATATTGGGAAGTGCTCAATAAAAAGCGATTACAAATAGCAGTAAAACGTGTATTCGACATTGTTTTAGCTTTCTTTTTATTGATTATCTTCTTTATTCCAATGGTAATAATTGCTATAGCAATAAAGCTAGATAGTCCTGGATTGGTTTTTTATCGTCAAGAGAGAGTTACAGCATACGGCAAGCATTTCAGAATACATAAGTTCAGAACAATGGTTTCTGATGCGGATAAGATTGGTACATCTGTTACCGTTGGTGAAGATGCTAGGATAACTAGAGTTGGTGCAAAGCTTCGCCACATAAGATTGGATGAGATTCCGCAGGTTATCGATGTTCTTGAAGGAACGATGAGCTTTGTAGGGACTCGTCCAGAAGCCGTTAAGTATGTGGAGCAGTATAAAGCAGAGTATTTTGCGACCCTTCTGCTGCCTGCAGGAATTACTTCTGAGACAAGCATCAGGTATAAAGATGAAGAGAAGTTATTAGGCAATACGGATGATGTAGATAAAGTATATGTAGAGCAGATCCTTCCGGAGAAGATGAAATGGAATCTTGATAGCATCAGACGGTTCAGTTGTATTCGAGATTTTTGGACGATGGTAAAAACTGCCTGTACCGTTCTTAAGTGATATTGTTGCTTGATGAAACATAGCAGTTATGTTAAGGAGTATCTGAATAATGGATAAGTATTCAGTTTTAATGACTGTCTATACAAATGATAACCCAGGGTATTTTTCTATCGCTTTAGATAGTATGTTAAAACAGACATATCCGCCGGATGAGATAGTGCTTGTAAAAGATGGTCCAGTAGTTGAGCCTATACAGAATGTGATTGATGAATACGTAGCACAAGGAGTCCCTATTATTCAAGTTCAATTACCTCAGAATAGAGGGTTAGGAGTGGCCTTGAATGAGGGAATTAAAACAGTTAAAAATGAACTTGTTGCTCGAATGGATTCTGATGATTATTCAATGCCGAAACGTTGTGAATTGCAGGTTATGGAATTTGAGAAGAATCCTGATCTTGATATTGTTGGATGCCCAGTTCTTGAATTCATTGGAACGATAGATAATATTGTGGGAGAAAGAAGGGTTCCTTTGACGAACGAAGATATATATAAATTTGCAAAGACAAGGGATCCTTTCAATCATCCGACTGTAATGTATCGAAAGTCATCAGTTGAGGCAGTGGGAGGCTATTCGGATTACAGAAAGAATCAGGATACTGATCTATGGATAAAAATGCTGTCTAATCATGTGAGTTGTATGAATCTAGCAGAACCTTTGTTTAGATTCAGATTCGATGAAGAAACATATAAAAAACGAAAGTCTTGGACAAATACAAAAATATTAATAGAGATTCGTTATAGAGCATGGAAATCGGGGTTTAATACTTTTGGAGAATTTGTATTGGTCTCTCTAGCACAGTTAAGTGTTTTTGTTTTGCCCGTTTGGTTTCAGCAGTTTTTATATAAGAAGGTTTTGAGAAGATAATATGAGTTTCGAACAGAGAATTAACTATCAACTAAATAAGTATCCTAAAGTGAAAAAGATTGCTAAAACTCTATATCAACGCATAATGTATGAATTATCACCTAAGATAAAAAGTGAAGGGAGCATTGTCCGTGTTTCTCCAGATGACGATACTCACGAATACTTCTTTGGATACTATGATAAGTCTCCATGGGATATTACTGATAGGTATATTCTTTGTTTGAGAGCAAATAATACGTGGTCTGATGTTAGTCCAAAAGAAAAAGCAGACATTCTTCTTATTGATACATATCTGCCTATTGATGATGAAAAGAGAGTACAGAAGATTGCTGAGACTAGCTCATGGAATGTACAACAAGCTTGTATGCTTCAATGGCTTGGACCAGACTATGCTTCTCGCATTATCTTTAACGATTGTCGTGATGGGCAATATGTATCAATAATTAAAGACTTAAGAACAGGAGTAGAAGATGTCATCAATGCTCCTGTATACACTGTTTCAAGTGATGGAAGAACAGCATTGACTCTGGACTTTTCACGTTTATATAACTTGCGTCCGGGATACGGATACTACAATTTGCAAGAAGAAACAGAAGGAATAGCATTACCGGATTCTACAGCAGTGTGGAAGATAGATCTGGTAAACGGTGACGTTATTCCGTTGCTCTCTTACATAGATTTTGCTTCTTTTATGCCTAGAAAGGAAATGAAAGATAAGAATTCTATTCACAAAATAAATCACCTTATGATTAGTCCAAACGGCAAACGATTCATGGTATTATACAGATGGTTTATTAACGAAAGAAAGTATACAAGATTGATTACCTGCAATATTGATGGATCAGATATGTATGTTTTATCTGACGATGATATGGTTAGCCATTGCTTTTGGAAAGACGATGAGACAATCCTAGCATATGAGAATAAAAAAGAAAACGGCGTGGGATACTATCTAATGAAAGATAAAACAAGCGAGTATCGGTGTTGTTGGCCTCAACTTACGGCAGATGGACATCCAAGTTACAGTCCTGACAGGAAGCATATTGTTACAGATACATACCCAAACAGAGCCAGAATTCAATATTTGTATGTTATGGACGATGAAGAAAGTGAACCTAAGATAGTTGCAAAAGTCTTTTCTCCGTTCAAATACGATAACGATACACGATGTGATTTGCATCCAAGATGGAACCATTCAAGCAATAGCATATGTTTTGATTCGGTATATGAAGGGCATAGGGGACTATATATAGTTGACGTAATGTAACGAAAACCACAGCCATTAAACTGCCCCATTAATTGGTTGAACTGCTCCCTATCAAGTAGACAAGCAAAATGATTAAAACGAAATTACCGCAGGATCAAAATGATCTGCGGTGATTTTATACTGCCCGATATGGAGGGTGTTTCTCCATAGAAGCTAAAACACCGCAGATTGCGTTGCAATCTGCGGTTGTTGTAGTAATCGATGTGTTCCTCAATCATGCAGCAAGGGATTCTTTGTTAATGAATCATTTGTTGGAATAATGATTAGCTTTAGTATCCCCAGAATCATTGCATCGGTACGTTATCGACGCATTTAGCAACTCAGGATATGTTTTGAGTTATACCGACTTTACCATGTATGATGTGAAAAGTTCTACTCATGTACTGATGTCTCGATTGGAATGGAATAAGGGAAATGCATTGGGATTTGCTACAGCGGCAGCGTCGATATTTCTAGACACTAAATCATTATTGTTGAGCTTTCCAATCACATAAGATACTATTCTCCTAAGTCGAGCTTGGGTTATTATTATATAATAGATATAAAGGATTATAGGAGACAAACATGGAATCACCATTAATTACAGTAATCGTGCCCGTATATAATACTGAAAAATACTTATCACGATGTGTAGAATCCATCATGGAACAAACTTATAAGGAAATTGAGGTAATTCTTGTTAATGATGGCTCTACAGATAATAGTCTATCTGTATGTAATAAATTATGTGAAAAGTATCCGCAACTTATTATTGTTGATAAGGTGAACGGCGGGTTAGGGTCTGCTAGAAATGCCGGTATAAAGATGGCAAAAGGTGATTTTATTGCATTTCTCGATAGCGATGACTGGGTTGCTGCTGATTGCTATGAGTATATGATGAGGTTAGCTATTAGTTATCAGGCTGACATTTCTGATGTGATGGTATATCAGGTTGGATCCGAGACAGAAAATCCACCTAAAGTAAAAGAAAATGTAGAAACATATTCAGGGCGTGAAATTCTCGAGCACTATATGTACAGAGGTATGAATGAACAAAATGGTGCGCCTTACTCTGCTTGTAGGAAACTGTATAAGAGGACTCTTTTTGTGGATGATACAGCAGAGTTTGTGGAAGGAACTGTTAATGAGGATATCTGTTTTAATTTCAGGATACTCCGGAAATGTCGGAAGATAGTAGTTAGCAACCAAGTTAAGTATTATTATTTCCAAGGCGAATACAGTATTACAAATGGAGCGATGAAAGAAAAGGATCTGGCGCTACTGAAAGTTTCTAATGATTTGGTGGCATTGGCAGAAGAGACAGGTGATAGTTCGATAATAGAATTGGCAAGAATGAAAGAAGCAAGATCATACTTCTCGTTATTGGCAAGAGCAGTAAAGGATGGAATAGATGAAAAGAGCATTGAGAACCCAGAGATGCTGATTAGCGATTTAAAGAAAAAACTTAAACAGAATGTATTTCTTCTTCTCAAATCACCTATGTCTATGACTAGAAAGATATTAGTTGTCGCTTTCGTCATAAACTATGATTTGTGTAGAAGTGTAATAAGAATACTCAAGAAATAAGAAGGATTGACGACATGAAACATGCTTTTTTGGTTATCGCACATAGTCAGTTTGAAATACTTGGGAAGTTAATGTCGTTGTTGGATGACTATCGCTGTGATTTTTACATTCATATTGATAAAAAGTCAAAATCGGACCCAAGGGAATATTTGGAATCAATAGTCAAAGAGTCAAAAGTGAGATTTATTGATAGGATAAGTGTTAATTGGGGCGGGTATAGCATAGTTGAATGTACACTTAATTTGCTTGAGAGTGCATTACCTTCAGTTTATGATTATTATCATCTTTTATCTGGAGTCGATTTACCTATAAAAACAAAAGATGAAATATTGGAGTACTTTGATAAACATAACGATACACAATTTGTGAGTTTTGAAAGACCGATAGTGCAAGAAAAATATGTGGATAGACTTCGCTATCATAGCTTTTTCCAAGATACAGGATCCAGTTTCTTGCAGGGAATTGATAGATGTATCAGACAATTCGAAAGAATCATAAAATATGACAGATTGAGAAAAGCAAATCTACAAGTTCAATTTGGGTCTAATTGGTTCAGTATTACACACGATTTTGCCGATTGGACTGTCAAGCAAAAACAATTAATTAACCAAGTGTTTAGGAATACTAGATGTAGTGATGAATTATTTATCCAGACAATGCTGATTAATTCACCTTATTTACCACAAGTTGAAGAACATGCCTTTCAAAATGATTGTCGAGCAAACCTCCGCCTGATCGATTGGAAAAGAGGAAGGCCGTATGTGTTTCACAAGAGCGATCTTGAAGAGTTGCTTAATTCTCCATGTCTTTTCGCAAGAAAGTTTGATATGGAAACTGACCCTGATATCTGTGAGGCACTCTATGATAGCCTGCGAAACAGTACACTTACATAGGGGACTATATATGAAAATTGTTTTTTTATCTTATCTACATGGTTTTGGTGGTGCGGAGAAACAGATAGTTAATCTTTCCAATGAAATGGCAAAGCGAGGCCATGCTGTGTCTTTAATTTCAATAAGTGTCGATAATAATTGCTATAAACTTGATGATCGTGTCGAGTATTATTACATTCCTGATGAGAAGACTGGCTGGCAGAGAATTCTCTCTAGGTATAAGAGCCTTAAGAAAGCACTGAAAACAATAAAACCAGATATAACAGTTAGCTTCTGGTATCAGTCTGCATATTTGACCTCACTTATGAAGAAAAGTATTACTGGTAGGATTATCTATTCAGAGAGAGGTGACCCTGGAGATAAGGAGTATAGTGGTGCACTTGGACTTGTAAGAAAATTAACACTCCCATTCATAGATGGATTTGTTTTCCAATCGAAAGGAGCTCAAGAGTTTTTTAGTCGTAATGTACAAAAGCGAAGTGTCGTGATTCATAATCCAGTTTTTATAGCAGAGAATTTCCCTGAAGTGACAAAACGCAGAAGGGCTATTGTAACAGTAGGCAGGCTCCATCCGCAGAAGAACCAAAAACTATTAATAGATGCATTTGCAGATATCACAAGTTGTTTTCCGGACTATTCACTAGAAATATATGGCGAAGGTGGACTAAAAGACGAGTTGAACAACCAGATTGAAAGCTTAGGCTTAAATAACAAAGTGTTTCTCAAAGGCACAAGCCAACATATTTATAGTTTGATTTATGATGCTGCGCTATTTGTACTCAGCTCAGATTATGAAGGATTGCCAAACACTTTGCTTGAGGCTATGTCATTAGGTATACCTAGTATCTCAACAGATTGTAAGCCGGGCGGGGTCAGAGAAATAATAGACAACAACATTAATGGAATCATTACACCAATAGGGAACAAAGAACTACTTGTAAGTGCAATAAAGAGAATACTTAGTGATGATAAGATCGGCGCTTCATTTAGTATAGAAGGCAAAAAGAAAATGACTTCGTTTAGTCCGGATATAGTTTATTCAAGATGGGAACAGTTTTTTAATCATGTTCTTTTAGGGGAATAAATAGTATGCTCTTTTTTGGGAATGACAAATACAAGTTTAGTTGGAACAGTTTCTCTATTATGCTGATCTTTACTGGAAATGCCGTTTTCTACACACTTGAAACAATGCCATATTATATAGCAATGACACTTACTGGTATTGCTATTTCTGTAATAGTAAATGCACTGAGATTTAATCAGGAAATACAGCCTACAAACTATATAGTTTGGTTGACAGTTATCTATTCTTTGTTTTTTTTATATGGTTTATTCTTCTTAAGAGCAGGGTCTTTTGATTGGGATGGAATGTTGGTTAGATTCGCTGAAAACTTTGCACTGTATCTAGCAATTAAAGGCTTGTTGAATGAAAGAAACGGTCATGTATTAACCCCGTTTCTTATATCAGGAGTTATCTCGGCAGTTTATATAGTGGTAAGAGAAAGATCAGATATCATAAGTGGTGGTATAAGAATTGGAAGTAGTTTAAGTGGAAATGTGAATAATGTTGGCTTCAATTTCGGCTTTGTCGCTCTTCTAGTGACATGGTATTATTGCAAAACGAAGAAAAAGGTTTATTTGTTTATCCTTATGGCTTTTGCAATTATTATGCTGTTAACTGGTTCCAAAAAGGCGATCCTTATACTAGCAATGAATCTATTAATGATATTCATATACCAAAAAGATAGAATAGGTACCTGGTTAAAACTTGGGATAGCAGTAGCAGCTGGGTTTTACTTTGTTTTTAAAGTACCGTATTTATATGATATTTTGGGCGTTAGAATAGAAACAATGATTGCTACAGTTATGGGTCGGAAAATGACAAGTTTATATTCATACTCAACTGATATGCGTAAAGAAATGATGAAAGAAGCCTTCGGTATGTTTTTGAATAAACCTATTTTAGGAGGAGGCTATAATTATTTTAGAGCTAATACAGTTACCCAGTATGAGTACTCACATTGTAATTACACAGAACTGTTGTGTAGTTTTGGAATAGTTGGAACCATGGTGTATTACTCAAAATTGTTTTCTAATTCGCTCTATATATTAACAACAAAACTGCATAGGAACATAAAGTATAAAGATATAGGTATTATTTGTTTGATTTTAGTTGTTGAGATGTTAGTGGTTGATATAGCTACCATAACATTTGCCGGGCAAAGTATTGGTTATATGCCAATTATTTTTTCTTCAGCAGCACTTGATTTTGTAAGAATGAAAAGAGCGTTTGGGTTATCATGCGAAACAGAAAACTAATAAGCAACACGGTTTCATCTCTGCTATTGCAGGTTACAACTATCATTTGTGGCTTTATACTTCCGAGATTAGTTTTGCACTATTATGGTTCAGAAGTTAATGGGCTTGTAAATTCAATTACTTCTTTTCTGTCTATTATTTCTTTCCTTGACTTAGGGGTTGGTGCGGTTTATCAATCATCACTATACAAGCCGCTTGCTGAAAATGATAGTGATAGCCTGAGTAAGATATATGTATCGGGACAGAAGTTCTTTGCACATTTGGCTGAAATACTGGTCGGGTACGTAATTGTATTGATGTTGATTTATCCTTTTATCTCTCACCAGTCATTTAACTCTTTCTATACGGCGGCTTTGATATTTTCCATAAGTATTAGTTTTTTTGTCCAGTATTATTTTGGAATGGCAAATGGATTGCTTTTGACAGCTGATCAAAAAGGTTATTTGTCAAACAATCTTCAAATCGTTTCATTAGTTTTAAGTACTATTATTAGTTTTGCTCTAATTCGTTTTGGAGCATCTATTATTCTAGTTAAGTTGATCGCATCTTTTATTTTTCTAGTAAAACCAATACTTTTAAAGATCTTTGTCAACAAGAACTACAAAATAGATTATGAAATACACTATCAGGAAGAACCTATCAGCCAAAAATGGAATGGACTAGCGCAACATGTTACATCAGTGATTTTGGAAAGCACGGATGCAGTAGTACTGACTGCTTTTTCGAGCATGTCGAATGTTTCAATTTATTCAGTCTATAACCTCGTAGTTACTGGTGTTAGGCAGTTGTTTACTGCTACAACAAGCGGCATACAAGCTCTAATAGGAGAATTGTATGCAAAAAGAGATGTCAAAGAACTGAATAGAGTTTTTTCTTGGGTTGAATGGATTGTTCACACAGCTTCCACATTTGTATTTGGTTGTACACAGGTGCTGATTGTTCCATTTGTACTAATCTATACTAGTGGAGTTACAGATGCAGACTATAATCAGCCAGAGTTTGCGTTGTTATTCGTATTAGCTTATACAGCATATTGCTATAGACTTCCATACCATATTGCAATAAAGGCTGGTGCTCACTATAAACAAACACAAAGTTGCTATTTGATTGCATCAGTAATTAATATTGTAACTTCTATAGTGGGAGTAAAACTAATGGGAATAGATGGAATAGCAATTGGGACTTTGGTTGCAATGATTTACCAGACGGTTTGGATGGCTTGGTATAATTCGAAGAACATTATTTATTGGCCATTTAGTCATGTTCTTCGCCAGATCTGCGTGGATCTTATTGTTTTTGTCATTGGTTATCTGTTAACGCACATGCTAGTATTATCGGAATACTCTTATTATGCTTGGGTAGTATTATCCATAAAAACTGCTTTGATATGGCTTGGCGTGTCGTGTACAATTAATCTTATTTTCTATCATGATATGATGTTAAGGCTATGGAGAAGTATTAAAAAGAAGATTATACCTGGAAGGTAGTCATTATGTTACTTTATAAAATAACGCTTCATCTTAAGTGGAAACTAAAAATACTATTGTTAAAAGTATTGTTTGGGAAGCATATTTCCGTTCATTGGAACGATAGAATTGCTTTTTCTGTAAAGGTTCGGATTAACGACGACGGTAAAATAATAATCGGTGAGAATGTAGAAATACGAGAAAACGTTATACTAAATGTTTCTTGTGGTGGGATAATAAGAATAGGTGATAGCGTGTTTATTAGTGATGGTTGTTGCATTAACTCACGAGAATTAGTGCAAATTGATAAAGAAACTATGCTTGGGCAAGGAGTTAAGATCTACGATCACGATCATGATTATCATACTGTTGATATGAAGGAAAAGTTTATTCATTCCGCAGTTATGATTAATGAGAGAGTTTGGATTTGTTCAGATGTTATAGTTCTCAAGGGAGCAACTATAGGTAAAAGGAGTGTGATTGCTGCCGGCACTGTAGTACGTCGTGATGTGTCTCCCAACGTATTGTGCTATGCACGCAGGGAAGTGAACGAGAAGCCGATAGAGATTGTTCAATCCTGATAGAATAATCCGTCGTTTAGTATGAATGAGTGAAAGAGAAAATGAGAAGTGCTAGTTCAGATAGACTATCGAGCATATCATTCATCAAGACAGTTCTGATGATTTGTGTCATTATGGGGCACTCAGTCAATTTTTGGAACGGGAACTGGTTTACGATTGTATCTCCAATATATGACAGTAAGGTTCTTTGTTTTGCTTCTGAATTTCTTAATTCATTTCATGTGACTGCATTTACATTGATTTCCGGATATCTGTTTTATTATCTAAAGATAGAACAGGAAAGATATCCGGTCTATTCATCATATTTACTAAATAAAACGAAGAGGCTTATTGTACCATTCTATTTTGTTTCTGTTATTTGGGTGATTCCTATCGCAGTGTTATTCTTCCATTACAGTGTTAAGGAAGTGGTACTACGGTATTTACTTGGAATCAGTCCTAATCAATTGTGGTTTTTGCTTATGCTGTTTTGGGTATACGTAATTGTTTGGCCATTAGCTAGCCTTCTTGATCGTATGCCAATATTAGGTGCGGGAATTGTCGGGCTGCTCTATGTAGTTGGGATGTTAGGAAGTAGATTTGTGCAAAACTATTTCTACATATGGGGTGGGTGTGAGTATGTTTTGTTTTTTTGGATCGGATATATTATTAGGAAATACACTGATCTGTTTGTAAAAATAAAGTGGTATATATGGTTAGGTGCGTATATTGTCACATTCATAGTTTGGACTTCACTTGATGTAAGTGTGTGGCGTAGTTTGCTTGAGATAGTTGTCCATGTGATTGGTGCTATCGCTTCTTTCGAGAGTTTAGGTGCCTTATCGAGAATTATTGACTGGGATAAAAAGTGGTTTGGAGAACTTAGCAAAAGAACAATGCCAATGTATTTGTTTCATCAACAATTTGTATATTTCACTATTGTTCTATTGAATGGAAAGGTTCATCCAATTATACACGCATTAATTAATATGTTTGTCGCTTCGGTTGGTAATTACCTAATCAGTACAGTCTTCATGAAGTGGAGTGTGTCTAGATTCTTGATAGGAGAAAAATAGATTTAAATAAGCAATATCCGTATATAGAGGGCCAATAATTTGTCGTATCTTTACGCCAAAGCCGAGTTTTATCTAGTAGTGAAAGGATTGTAAATTTGAAATCAAGCGTTAGTCTTAACAATAAAAGAGTTCTGGTAACTGGGTCCCCTGGTTTTATTGGGGCTAATCTAGTGCTTCGATTACTAAAGGAAATGGATAATGGAGTAATTGTTAGCCTAGACAACATGAGTGATTATTATGATCGCAAACTAAAAGAATACAGATTGCAACTAATTGATAAAGCGAAAGAAAACAGTTCAGTTCAACATGTTTTTATCAAAGGTTCCATTGGAGATAAGAACTTTATAATGAACTTGTTCTCCGAATTTCATTTTGACGTTGTAGTGAACCTAGCTGCTCAAGCGGGAGTTAGATACTCCATAGATCATCCAGATGTTTATATTGAAAGCAATATCGTTGGCTTTTACAATGTTTTGGAGGCATGTCGGTATTATCCTGTAGAGCATTTGGTTTACGCTTCAAGTTCGTCTGTATATGGCGGAAATAAAATAGTTCCTTTTTCAACAGATGATAAAGTTGATAATCCGGTTAGTTTATATGCCGCCACAAAAAAGACTGATGAGTTGTTAGCGCACGCTTATAGTAAACTTTACAATATTCCTACAACTGGACTGAGGTTTTTTACCGTATATGGTCCTGCAGGACGTCCAGATATGTTTTATTATTCTGCTACACAGAGACTTGCAGAAAACAAAACTATTCAAATATTCAATTATGGCGAAATGCTTCGAGACTTTACTTATATTGATGATATCGTGGAGGGTGTATATCGTGTAATGAGAGGGGCCCCTGGAAAGGAAGCGGGAGAAGATGGACTTCCCATACCGCCATACGCCGTGTATAATATCGGAGGCGGACAGCCTGAAAACCTACTTCATTTTGTATCTGTTCTTCAGGAGGAACTTGTTCGTGCTGGTGTTCTTCCAGCTGATTATAACTTTGAGGCTCATAGGAAACTTGTTGGAATGCAGCCAGGTGATGTGCCAATAACGTTTGCGGATTCTTCTGCACTTGAACGAGATTATGGGTTTACTCCCAAGATTGGCATAAGAGAGGGGTTAAGGGCATTTGCTGAGTGGTATAAAGAGTACTATAGTTAGGCGAAGCCTATAGTGAAGGAGATTAGTAATATGAGAATTACTGTTGCTGGGGTAGGATATGTCGGCCTTTCATTAGCTGTTCTTCTTGCACAAAAACATGAGGTAACAGCAATTACTACTACACCGATGAAAGCGGATAAACTCAATCAGTTTATTAGTCCCATACAAGATGATGAAATCGAGAGGTTTTTTAGTGAGACAAGAAGTGGGAAACGAAAACTCAATTTGCATACTACTACAGACAAGGAATCAGCCTATGGTAATGCAGAGCTTGTGATTATCGCCACTCCTACTAACTATGATGATGAAAACCATTTTTTCGACACATCTGCAGTTGAAGATGCAATAGAATGGACACTTAAGGTGAACCCTAGTGTGCTTATGGTTATCAAATCTACAATTCCTGTAGGTTACACTGAGAGCATCAGGCAGAAATATGGGATAAGAAATATATTATTTAGCCCGGAATTCCTTCGAGAATCAAAAGCATTATATGATAATCTTCATCCTTCTCGTATAGTAGTAGGTTGTGACGATGATCAGAAAGTAGAAGCTCAGGAGTTTGCTGATTTGTTACTTGAAGGAGCGAGGGAAGAAGAAAAGCGTATGGGTACGCCTAAGCAGGAAATACCAGTATTGTTGACTCACTTGACTGAGGCAGAGGCAATAAAGTTATTCGCAAATACTTATTTAGCTGTTCGTGTTTCCTACTTCAATGAATTAGATACATATGCGCAAACAAAGGGACTGGATACCCAAATGATTATTGATGGTGTATGCATGGATCCTCGAATCGGCAGCCACTATAATAACCCTTCATTTGGATATGGAGGTTATTGCTTGCCTAAAGATACAAAACAATTACTGGCAAATTATAAAGATGTTCCACAGACAATGATAGAGGCTGTAGTAAAATCAAACAGTGTGCGTAAGGACTTTATTGCCGATCAAATCATAGCAAAAGATCCTAAGGTTGTTGGAGTTTATCGATTAACGATGAAGAGTAATTCAGATAACTTCCGTGCTTCAGCAATTCAAGGTGTAATAAAACGAATTAAAGCTAAGGGAATACCAGTTATTATTTATGAGCCAACCTTGGAAAATGGATCCGAGTTTTTCCGATCGGAAGTAGTAAACGATCTGGATAGATTTAAGAATGAAAGCGACGTAATACTTGCGAATCGTTTTGAAGAAAAAGTATTGGGAGATGTAGTTTATAAGGTTTACACTCGAGATTTGTTTAGAAGAGATTGATAGATTATTTTGCATTTAATAGCGGGTTATTTGTATACCTCAATTTATCTCATTTTAAAATCATATTTATTATTCTGACAAATGGTAAAAAAGAACTGTCATCTAGGACAGTTCTTTTTTGTATAGCGAAAACCACACGCTAGGCGTGTGGTTCAAAAGAGATCAACCAGAATGAGGCTAGAAGATATAAACAACTATACCTCACAATGAAGAATGCTACCAAGAACAGTTATATTATTCTCTACGAACAGCTTTTTATAGGATGATAGTCTACTGATTTTGGAATCAAATAGATTCCCAAAATAAATAACAGCTTCACTTTTATTAAAAGCATCAAAATCCTCGGAAATTAATAACGGCTTGCCTCTTCCCACGGAAATGTGTTCTTGTTTGAGTTCATTAACGATAAAGTCAAGTAGAGATATAGCAGTTGATTTAGAAGAATCATCAATAATATATATTGTTTTTATGTTTGCTCTATTACATATATTCCGTATTCTTTTTGCAATAATCTGAGCGTTTTCATTAGAATCGTAATCACCATCTATATCCAAACATGTTTTGTTGATGGTTTTATTTACAATACGATTTATAAAGCCTACATGTCTTGTTTGCGAGTAAATAACTCCTATAATGTCGTCAGCCCCGGATCTAAAGACATAATCTGCAGTATTCCTAATACTACTACTAAACAAATAGGAAATCACTATTGCGATAAGTGATATTATAAAACCTAAAACTCCTCCTAATGCCGTAAATCTAAGGATATGTCGCTCTTCAGTTTTTCCTTCAAAACTATCCTTTAAAAAGACAAAATAGTCTTGCTCTTCAGGTGATAGATTGGATAACTCTTTTTCCTCAAAACTATCATATTCAGATTTTAATGTAGAAGCTTCACTAATCATTGAACGTTGACGATCTGCAAGCCAATGTGAAGTATTCTCTGTATAGTTACTACTGACTCTAACGACATTTATCTCAATTCCTGCCGCAATTAGCTTATGATATTGAACCATAAAAGCATCTTCAACGATTTGCATTACTTCTTCGCACTGCGTCTCGCTGTAAGCATAGGCTGTAAGGTTAATTATCCACTTATAAATATTATTAAGATTTCCAATATAGAAACTGTTTTGATTACCAACATCAACAGAAACACCGTTTTGCTCTGTTGGAGTACCATATATACTAACCAATTCTGAGATACTTGTTGTATCAGTATCTTCACCGAATACTGTGGCAATCTTTTTATACTCTGTAATCCCTAGTGTTTGGCTAGTAAATGATGATACTAGATTGTTATAATCTGATTCAATACTATATTGAACTGTAAGAGAATGAAATCTATTGGGATCCATCTGCATAAGGATAGATTTTTCCAAATATGACTCGCTGTAAGAAATGCTATTTTTGTATGCTATATAGCGACTAAACAAGTTTTCGACTTCTTTTGCTTCAGCTCCGGTCAGATGCTGGACTAATAATTTCTTGCTTTCTTCACTATATCTAGTCTCGGCAGCTTTGTTACATATATACGCACGATATCCAGCAAGGATTAAAGCAAATGCTAGTGTTACAATGACTATATAGAGCCATTTTCTTAGTATATAAACTAATAAATCTTTGAGATTTATTGTCGGGGCATTTTCGTTTATCATTAAGTGTCTCCTTAATCCAAAGGTTAAATTAGAAGAATTATACAATAACATAGTTATAATAACAAATAGCGTGAAGTCCGCTGCAATAAAAATGAGCGCATTAAGCGCTCATTTTTATTGCAGCGAATCAATTTGTTTGTGCTTGAAAAATATAAACTATAGTTTTCAATTCCACATAACTAATAATTCATAAATTCATGGATTCTTTTCTTGGCTTCCTCAACAGTGTCATCATAAGGAATCATAGTATATAACACCTCGCCACTCATTGCATAACATGGTTCTGATGAGCCATAACCATCTACAGAAATAGTCTCAAAAGACCATGAAGCCATATCAGATATCTGCATTCGTATTAGTGCATTGATCTCTTCGGAAGTTATGTTTGTTCGTATACTGTTTTCTACAACATTGAGCACGTCAGAAAAGTGAGAAACTATAGCTGGAGAACATGCTTTTTCAATTATTGCTTTAATACACTCTTGTTGGTTGATACCCCTTTGACGATCACCAGTTGGAAAACTGTTTCTTTCTCTAACAAAAGCAATAGCGCCTAAACCATCTATTTCATTTTCTCCAACATAGAAGTGATGATATGTGCCAGCAATGCTTTGTGCAGTAAAGTTATAATCAGAATAAACACTTATACCACCTAAAGCATCTACTATATTAACGACAGAATGAACATTAAATCTTACGTAGTAATTAAACTCAACCCCATATAAATATTCCAGCGTATCCATGGAGCATTCGACGCCAAAAACTCCTGCATGCGTAAGTTTATCCATTGCATTGTAATCTCCCCATAGAGGAAGATAGAAATCACGAGGCGTGTTAACCAAAAGAATCTTCTTGTTTATTGGGTCTATTGCAGCAATTATGTTTCCATCACATCTAGCAGCATCTGGGAAATAATCTATTTTAGATGTATCGATACCTGAGATGTATACCAGAAACGGCTCAGAAACAACATCTGCTTTTTTAGTATCAATAAGATGTTCAGATTCAATTCCAATCATATTAGATTCAACTGCCCATGTGTAAAAATCTGTTTCTTCACCAAGTTTAGTCCCAAGAAACGCCTCGTTGTAAATAATTGCAGATATTTCATCATTTTTCAAAGCATCAATCATTTCTGTAAATTCTTCAAATACTTTGATACCTACATTTGTTTCCTTTCTAAGGATACGTGTAGCTTGAGATGTATAGCCATAATCTAGGTTTTTAAGCATTGTTCCAACAATCGTACCTTCCAAACTTTCTCCTGAAGTAATGATAGGTTCACTACCATCATCAGATTCTGTTAATGAAGGGGCATAAATACTATCTTTTTTTACATATACTCCAATCCTTGCATAAAAGACCTTCGGTTCCTCGACTACCTCTATACTTTGATATATGCTGTGTAAGACATATGATCCATAAGTAGAAACAGAAATAACAGCAGTGCACAAAAAGACACTTATTATAGCAATGAGTCGACTTTTACGTGAAATTATTAGAAAAAGCAATTCAATAACCCCAAAACCAGATACAACATAAAAGATTTTTGAAAACAGTGTATCCGGAATAATTCTGTTTACATCAAGGTATATTATTGCAGCACAAATAGCAGCGAAAGATAGAGAAAAGAAAGCTAAAGCTATAACAAAAAAGCCTTTATTGTTTGTTGTTTTCTTTTTACTAACTTTTAGATTTTGGGATATAGGTTGTTCAACAGCATATCTGCTGTTAATAAAAATATGTTTTTCTTCCATTTCTACCTCTATACGTAATGGATATAGTATCCAACAAAACTTTAGACTAGGTTAGTTGGGACCAGAAAATAAAAAACATACCTAGAATGACTATTGTTTACGATATGATTAAGATCAATCATATTTGTCCATAATACTTTATATGAACTATCTAATTATATTAGCATAATAATATAAACAGTTGAATAACATATGAAAGTTGTCGACGTATTGAACACTTTATATGTAAAACGAGTACTTTAGAATTGTGTGAGAACAGTTAGTTATCAAATTAAAGTGTTTATTTCATCTTCTGAAGATGACAGTTATGAGAATCACTTTTGTAAACTTTTAAAAAAACACAAACAATCATTAGTATAATCATCACACAAAACCATTTAGATCTTAGAACAAGAGCGCAGTTCCTTCTTTTTATTCTGTGTCAGAACTTGTGTTGCTCAAAAATAAATCTGGCTTATTATTTCTGGAAAGCTATAAGGCTTAATAACTGATACATATAGCCTCATAGTGTGGATTATTAGTAGTGACTTAATTGTTGATAACATTTATTGCTGTTTGTTCTATTCTATTATGTTATGACACTTCTTGATGAAACCATTTGCATTTTTATTCTTTGTACCTGTTGTAATTAATCTATTTCAAAACTCACAACTATTTGCTGCCATTGTTTAGCTTTTTAAACACTCTTTCTTTCTATGCAACATCTACTATTCGACATATCTTGAAGAAAGGTGCTTTTATGCTTGGTTTGGCTAGCTGTTAGGTTCATTTGTTCTTTTAACAACCATTACAGAACACTCTTGAAACTTCAAAACATCAGAAACCGAACTATCTACATATGTTATAATACCCGAGTGTTCACTTAATGTTGCAGTAACTATTATTTTTACTGGATTAAGAATGCCCGAAACAGAGTACAATTCGCCTGAAATGGTTAACAATTAGCGCGCACATCTAACTGAGGAAGAACTGATTGAAGCTGACAGTGCGATTTCAAGATATGTTTTGTTTGACTACGTTTTGATAGTAAAGATAATTAACGAGCAATGAGGAAGGTGTATCGTCTATGTATTGCAAATTACCCGCGAATGTTTTGCTTAACACAATAACATTGAATGATGAAGAATACGAAAAAAGTCCAGTATCATTTGTGTTTGCATGGATGGACATAGAAAACTGTATGAAAAAGTAACAATCAAAGTATTTGCTAAACAAAGTGAGAGGAATTGATAAAGAAAAAGGATCTGTTAATACAGACCTAGCTATTTCTTATAAATTGGCATGAATACTGAGAAGAGTGATTCAGAAAGGATAATTATTTGTGATTCAGGGCTTGAGACATGTAAAGAATTGACAGATGAATTTGTGAAAGATAACAGGATTGTTAGTAAAGGAATGATAGGCATTGGCTCGATTTCAGTGTTTTCAAGAATTTGTCTTGGAATGAATGATAGTGATGCTATAGTTTTTTAGCTGAACTGAAAAAGACAAAACAGAATGATATTGACTAATGGTTGGATTATTGCAAAAAGAACATGTGGGCAGTAGTCGGAGTCGTAACAGTTGAATGTAATTGATAATCTTTCTTATAAACTGTATTTCATAAACTTAAAACGACTAAAGAAGATTGTTTTCTATACGTGGTTCTTTCATAGAGCATATAAATTGCAAGTATCTTCCCTGAACTAAAATCTGTAGTGATAGACCTATACAAGTAGACGTTTCGAATTGGTATGACGTTATGTCAATTACTACGTTACCTTTTCATATATTTCATATATAATGTACTATAATAACTAAAAAAATGAGTTTTTTTCGATGATGCGTATTTTATATCACATGGCTCTTTGGGTGGGATGAAACTAATTCATAAAATGAAAACCATATTGTTTACTAGATCAACGCACCAATAAAGAACGGATATGGTCATTTGAGTCCAAGTTGAGCTGTGGGGACGAGTAATTGTAAGACTTATTATGTATTCATACCGGATGATGATGTAGTAAATGTCACTGCGAGATGATGAATGAATATGGTGGACTAGAAAGTCCCCAATATCGTTTTAGTGCAAGTGATTCTATCCAAGAAGTATAAAAGAGTTTGAGGTGTTTTCGCGACAATGATATGTGACAATGAAAAAAAGAATACAAGAGAGCGTGTCAGATTTGTCGAGAGATGGCAGGTTGTTGCTGCATTTCTGGTGGTATATGACATCATAACTATACATATATCGTATTTTGTTTCGCTTTGGTCCAGATTTGATTTCATGTTTACAAGAATCGAGAGTCATTATCTTGATTCATATCTGTCATTCATTACATATTATGCTGTTGCTTCTGTCATCCTTTTCTGGATGTTCAGACTATACAGAAGCATCTGGCAGTTTGCTAGTTATCCTGAATTGATTAGGATTATCATTGCATCTGCATTGGCTTCGATAGTGCACTCGGTAGTGATTACAGTATTCTTTGAGAGAATGCCACTTATTTATTATTTCGGTGGGGCTCTTCTCCAGATGGTATTCCTTATTGCTTCACGTTTTTCCAGAAGGCTGATTCTTTTTGGTAAAACCAGGTACAAATCTGGATATGGGCAGAGAAAGCGGGTTATGCTCATAGGGGCAGGAGCTGCAGGGCAGATGATCATCAGAGACATCAATACAAATACTGATTCGGAAGATGTAGTTGTCTGCGCTATTGATGACGACTCCAACAAATGGAACAGGTTTATTGACGATATCCCAATAGTCGGCGGCAGAGACGATATCCTTGTCAATGTTGAGAAATACAAGGTTGATAAAATCTATATTGTTATCCCGAGTGCTGATGCAGAAGACAGAAGAGATATTCTTAACATCTGTAGTGAGACTGACTGTGAACTAAAGCAGCTTCCAAGCATATATCAGCTTATCACAGGGCAAGTTTCTGCTGGAGAGTTAAGGGATGTCTCAGTAGAAGATCTGCTTGGAAGAAAACCAATAGATGTGGACTTAAATGAAGTGTTCCAGTTCATAAACGGGAAGACGGTACTTGTTACAGGAGGCGGCGGATCGATCGGAAGCGAGTTGTGCAGACAGATTTCCAATCATGGGCCCAAACAACTCATTATAGTTGATATCTATGAGAATAACGCGTATGACATTCAGATTGAACTGAAAGAAAAGCATCCAGAACTTGATCTTGTTGTCCTTATCGGGTCTGTCAGAGACAGTAGAAGGATGTTTGAGATTTTTGAAAAACATCGACCTGAGATCGTATACCATGCAGCGGCGCACAAACACGTTCCTCTGATGGAGGAGAGCCCGTGTGAAGCGATAAAGAATAATGTCCTGGGGACGTATAAGACAGCATATGCCGCAATGGTTCACGGGTGTAAGCGTTTCGTGCTGATCTCTACCGATAAAGCTGTAAATCCAACCAATATCATGGGTGCAAGCAAACGCCTTTGTGAGATGGTGATCCAGAGCTTCAGTAGTAAAATTATGGAAGGTAAGGCTTCTGAGATACCGCAGCTGTTTACTCATGAAGGGATAGAAAACGCAGATAAAGATGGTAGCGGGAAGGTATTCCAGGATATTGATACTGAGTTTGTTGCAGTGAGATTCGGCAATGTTCTTGGAAGTAATGGATCGGTTATTCCGCTATTTAAGAGACAGATTGCAAATGGTGGACCGGTAACCGTAACTCATCCCGATATAATCAGGTATTTTATGACTATCCCTGAAGCGGTAAGTCTTGTTATGCTAGCAGGAACTTATGCTAAAGGTGGGGAAATATTTGTGCTGGATATGGGAAGTCCTGTTAAGATAGATACTCTCGCAAAGAACCTTATAAAGTTGTCAGGCTACAGGCCTAATGTCGATATAATGATAGAATATACAGGCCTCAGACCTGGTGAGAAACTATATGAAGAAAAACTTATGGCTGAAGAAGGGCTAAGAAAAACTGAGAACGAGTTGATTCACATTGGTAATCCGATTGAGTTTGATGCAGACAGTTTTTTCTCCAGCTTAAAAAAGTTGATGGATATGTCTTATGCAAATGACAGCGATATAAAGAAGCAGGTCGCAGCTGTCGTTTCAACTTATCATCCTAAGCAGGATGACCTAGGGCAATAAATCTAGCTAAGATTAAAATCAGTATTTGAACTGTCATAATAACGTCTGAAGAGATAAGGGGCTGTGATAGACAAATGAAAAAAAGGGAGATCAGTTTCAGTCCTCCAGACATCGGAGAAACTGAGATAGCAGAAGTTGCAGAAACACTTAGGTCCGGCTGGATTACAACCGGCCCCAGAACTAAGTTGTTGGAAAGGCGTTTAACTGCATTCATCGAGACAGGAGACAATCATATTGACGTAGGGGATGATTTCAGAAACCGTACCGTTTGTCTCAATTCGGCCACTGCAGCTGAAGAGATGGCATTAAGGCTTCTTGGAATAGGAAAAGATGATGAAGTCATAGTTCCTGCTTACACCTATACTGCTTCTGCATCATGCGTTATTCATTGCGGAGCAACTGTAAGATTTGTTGATATTCGCAAAGATGGCGATCCCGAATCCAGAATGCCTGAGATGGATTATACAAAGGTCGAGGAAGTTATAAATGAAAAAACCAAAGCTATAGTCCCTGTCGACCTCGGGGGCATTGTCTGTGACTATGATCGCATTTTCGAAATAGTGGAGAAAAAGAGAGACTTATTCAAGCCAAAGGAATCAGACGGAACACCATTAGGTGAGATCTCATCCCGCATTCAGAGATCTCTGGGCAGAATCGCAGTGGTCGCCGACAGTGCACATAGCCTTGGGGCAAGCAGGTTGTTTAGAGGAGAAAGGCGGTATTGTGGGGCAATAGCAGATTTTACAGCCTTTTCTTTCCATGCAGTTAAGAACTTCACCACCGCAGAGGGCGGAGCGATCACATGGAGACCAATCAAAGAGGTGTCCGACGAAGAAATATACGGAATGCTTCAGCTGCTTACTCTTCATGGACAAAGCAAAGATGCTTTGGCAAAAACTAAAGCCGGGGCATGGGAATATGATATCGTTGGTCCCTGGTACAAGTGTAATATGACTGACATAATGGCTGCTATCGGGTTGAAACAGTTGGACCGTTATACAGAACTTCTTGAAAGAAGGAAAACTATACTCAGCCGTTACGACAGAATATGTGATGAACTGGGAGTATCACATCTTGTTCATCACACATCGTGTATGGATAGCTCCAATCATCTATATCTTATAAGGATACCCGGAATCTCGACAGAAGAGAGGAATGAGATCATTAACAGGATGGCTGAAAAAGGGATCGCCACAAATGTTCATTACAAACCTCTTCCCATGATGACTGCGTACGGGAATGACTGCTCAGAGTATCCCAACTCCTTTGATTATTACCACAATCTAATTACTCTCCCGTTACATACCTTGCTGACAGACGAAGATGTGGATTATGTTTGTTATGGGTTGAGAGAAGTGTTGAGAGAGATCGGTTATAAACAGTGATCAACAGAGGATCATATTCTTGATTTACCCTGTTAGATTAAAAAGCAATTCAGCCAGATCAGTAATGAACTAAATTTGAGCATTCAAGGGTGGTATCTACGCAGTATGCGTCTTGATTCTATTTGACTTAGAAAATGGGAAGAAGTTCCAGATTTTATGAGAATCCCAGAAGTGAAGCCTTATTGGGATTTGTTGAGTAAGAAAAGATTTCAGATATTTTAAAAAGAGTGTTTGATGTTTTTCTTTCGATTGTCCTTCTTACTCTGCTCTTGATTCCTATGGCAGTTGTTGCTCTTTGCATTTTGTTAGACAGTTCCGGTCCGGTGATGTATCGGTAGGAAAGAGTGACATCATACGGAAGGCATTATAAGATACATAAATTCCGTACAATGGTAAGCAATGCCTCACAGATAGGAGCTGCAGTTACGTCAAAGGGAGACGTCAGAATAACAAGAATAGGGAAAGTACTGCGTAAATTCCGAATAGATGAATTGCCGCAGTTGTTTGATGTACTAAACGGAGATATGTCTTTCGTGGGTACACGGCCGGAAGCGGTATCGTTCGTTGATATGTATCTGCCTGAGTATTTTGCAACATTGTTAATGCCTGCCGGAATAACGAGCGAGGCTTCTGTGAGGTTCAAAGATGAGCAGGAACTGTTAAGCGGAGCGGTTGACGTGAGTAAGGTGTATATGGAAGAAGTGCTCCCGCAAAAAATGAAGTATAACTTGGATAGTGTACATTGTTTCTCACTATTGAAAGATGCCGCTACAATGATAAACACGATAGCTGCGGTTTTGGATCTGAATACTCTGAACTGAGAATCGATGTTGGTTATTAAGTGGCATGCGCTATGTATGGTTTTGATGAAGCGGTGCGCTTTATAAGAGAATACCTGAAGAACGGGTGGATTTACTCAGGAAGAGTTAATTAAGTCTCAAATATCATTAGAATAGCAATATAAAACAGAAACTGGTTTCATCCATTGAGGTGAAACCAGTTTTACATATAGTGAAAGACTGCTTATTTACGAGCAATTTTCAATCATAACGATATAGCTGATTAATAGTAAAGATAGTGTTGAGATGGAAATAGACTTGTGATCGGGAGCGTATTCAATCACAAATCGTTTATCTGTACGATATGATATTCATGTCCTTTACGTTCAGAGGCAGGTGGCGGTGTCATATAATCACCATAAAGTGTTGTAAGGACCATATCAAAATCGGCGGGGATTGGAAAGAGCAAACCTTCGAATGAAACAAGGATCGTATCTTCGTAGATTTTTCTCGGCATCTTCTCGTTGGCATTTCCCGTTCCTTCTGTAAGGCAACCCATATATTCACAGGGTTTGTTGTTGTTTCCGATATTGTCCATAGTCATACATATCTTTTCGGAAGTGATTCCCAGGCATTTGAACAGCAAGTCAACTGGTTTTAACAGTCTATCCAGAATTATGTATTTTTTCTCTGTTAAATTACCACGAAGACAGATTTCGTTAAGCTTTCTCAGAATAATACCTTTCTTTAGTTGATAAAACTCTTTGGCTCGATTCTCAGGCCAGTAATCGACTTTAAAGATGTCGATATAAAGACCGATATTATATCTGTCAGAGACATTTTTCTCATGTAGAACGTATCGAGTATCTACAACTTTTGCGAACGAGTAGCAATAGTTCTCATCTCCGGGGAAATAAAAGCGGTACCTATTATTATCATCAAGGTAAGGAGAAACAGAGGCAGCCTTACGCAGTTTTCCATATTCTTCCACGGTCATGTTGACATCTATATCATCGTCCCAGGGAATAAATCCTTTATGACGGATAGCGCCTAGCAAAGTGCCGTAGGACAGGACATATTTCAGCCCTTGTTTTTTGCAATAAGTATCGAACGTGCTAAGGATATTCAATATCTCGTTTTTTATTGACAGATTTGATACCATGTTCAGCCTTTCTAATAGTGTTATACGAGAAACGTATGCTTTTCAGCAGGAGGCCTGATATTCATTCCTTTGAATGCAATTCAGAAAAGATATTCCTCAAGAATGCGATAAGATATCTCGGATTCAGAGATTCAAGGATCAGCCTGTTGACAGGACGGATGTCAGAGAAGATGTAGTTTACAAGGAAATTCGTTACAAACTGCGTCAGGACCGATGCAAGCGCGGCACCCATTATGTTGAATGCCTTTATAAACAGATAGTTCATTATCAATCCCATTGCAGCTCCTATTATATTGATCTTCCACAAGTACTTATGTTTGTCGTTAGCCAGGATCCATACGTTTTTAGCAGACCCCAAATATGAGAAAGTTGTCTCCCAAGTCAATAAGCGAAAGACGGGGACTGCATCCGTATATTGCTCGCCAAGCATGACATCAACTATGGTTCCGCCGAAAAGAGTGAAGACAGTGTTCTGGATTATAGTTATCCAAATGACTACAGAGAACAAAGTCTTGACCCTCTGAGTGTATGATTCTCTGTCAGTATTTGCCAGGGACACTAGTGACGGACGAAAAGAGTCAATCACCGCGGCACATACAAAAGAAGTCGCTGTAGCGATGGAGAAAGCCGCAGAATAAAGTCCGTTTGGCCCGGAGCCAGCTATCTTCTTGATGAAAATCTTGTCGATGGTGGTAAATGACGCGGTCAGTATGCTTGTAAACACATAGTATCTGCTTCTGTCCAAAAGAACAGGAACACGCGACAATGAGAATGAGAGCGGTGGCCCCATCCTCCTGAAGAGCAGAAACATAAATACAGAGATTATGGCATAATCGATCACTGGAGTAACGGCGAACCAATATATGCTTTTGTCGGTGGCTAGCAGGAAAACTCTATAGGCAGCAGAGATGACAAACGCAATCAGAGATACAATGGACGTGTGTTTGGAGAGGAGCTTTGCCTGAAACCATTTTCCGGTTATATCGCAGTTTAAAAACAGAAGGAAGACACTGTAGATCGCGCAATATATGACAGTAGTGTGGTCGCCTCGATTTAATATAGTAACGAATATATTAAAAAAAACCATGCTTATGAGAGAAGAAACTGCATTGACTGTAAGTGAAGTGCCAAGCAGTTCACCTTCTTGGTCGGGATAATCCGCGAGTTCTCTGACGAAAGTGTCGTTGAGTCCCATCAGAGCAATGGGAGCAAAGAAGGCAGAAACCGATGATGCGTAATAAGTCACCCCGTAGTTGCTGGGCCCCAGGTATCGTGCAGTCAGTAGCGAAACCAGAAGATTGAGAAGAAATTGAACGACACGACATACGATTATCCATGAAGCGTTGGCTATTTCCTTTTTGTAAGATAGATTGCTCATATCAGGATTATCCTTCTTAATGAGATTTCACAGGCAGCACCATTGTCGTAAACGAGATAATGATTCAACGTAAAGGACTCATAAATGAATCATTAAGGCCTCATGATGAATAAGTCAAGATGTGTGGAGTCGCGGCTTCCTTCAGGAGGAGGAGTCATATAATCACCGTACATCGTTGTAAGGATATCGTCATATCCTTCTGGAACAATCAGTAAGTTTCCTTCAAACTCCTGCAGTACAGGTTTGAAGTCTTTTCGGTCAAAATAGTAGAGCTTATCCTCGCACGGCATATGATACATATACGCTACGATAGCAGCTGAGTAGTAATCAGTTGTCATCTGGTTGCGGCTTGCTAATCTTGCAAGCAGTTTAAGAAGACCGAGACGGGAGACCAGTTCGCCTGAAAGACGTCTGGCACGGTTGAACAGCGAATCATTTGGTAAGCGTACGTAATATTCAAATCGGTATACGATTTTATCCAGAATATGACGCTTCAGAGAAAAAAGAGATTCTGTTGCTTTCAGATCGTCCGGTACACCATCCAGCGGAAACAGATCGATCCCGAGTCCCTGGTGATCTATCTCTCCGTCTCTGACTATCCTGGCACTGGAAAGATTCTCCAACTTTGCAAAGGCAAACATATAATCTTTATCTTTTTTTAATGAAACGAGACGGTATTTTTCATTATCTCTGAACGTCTCCAGGAAGCGTTCATAATCCGGCCGGGGCATGAAAACATCAACATCGTCATCCCATGGGATGAATCCCTTGTGTCTGATGGCACCGAGAAGTGTGCCAAAAGCCAAAAAATATGAAAAATCGTTATTTGTACAATAGTTATGAAAGAACAGGAGCGTATCTAGGGATAGTTGCTGCTTTTCTTTGAGAGTCAAGTAATCCATGTGATGCTTCTATGTCTCCTTTAAGAATACATGATGTGACATACGATGAAAAAGCCCAAATCAGTATAGCATACCAACTGTTGAAAGTGTCGAAATAACATTTTTATATAAAAAGATAGAGTACATCAATAGGAACTTGTAATTTTGAATGATGGACTGACGGGATTTACGGCTTTTTCGGTTGTTTGAGTGTTTAGGACAAAACGTCCGATTCGCGCGGAGATTAGAAAGCATTTAGGTGAGTATGAGCGTGAAAAGATAATCCTGTGTTAATAGATGAAACTGTTAATGAATAGTGAGATGTGGTATCATTCAATAGTTAAGTGATTACAGTTTAATGAGGTGGAGTATGTCTATTTATGCAGGAAAGACGTTGCTGATTACAGGAGGCACTGGTAGTTTTGGAAAAGCTGTACTCAACAGGTTCATTAAAGAGGATATAGGAGAGATTCGAATCTTCTCAAGAGACGAAAAAAAGCAGGATGATATGCGCCATGATCTGCAGGAGAGATTTCCTGAAAACGCTGAAAAGGTGAAGTTCTTTATCGGAGACGTAAGAGATATTGATTCAGTCCGCGCAGCTATGCACGAAGTAGACTTCATATTTCATGCTGCAGCTCTTAAACAGGTACCTTCTTGTGAGTTCTTTCCCCTTGAAGCGGTTAAAACAAACGTGTTAGGAACAGATAATGTTCTCACTGCAGCTATAGATGAGAAAGTGAAAAGCGTTATATGCCTTTCTACAGATAAAGCTGCATATCCTGTGAATGCCATGGGAACTTCTAAAGCGATGATGGAGAAGGTCATCGTGGCTAAAAGCAGGAATTCCAGGGAGACAAGGATATGCTGCACAAGATACGGGAACGTTCTGTGCAGCAGAGGAAGTGTCATTCCGCTCTGGATCGAACAGATAAGGAAAGGCAGTCCGATAACAGTAACAGATGGTGCGATGACCAGATTCATAATGTCGCTGGATGAGGCTGTTGACTTGGTCCTCTTTGCATTTCAAAGAGGAGAATCAGGTGACATTCTTGTACAAAAAGCCCCTGCATGCACAATACAGACTCAGGCTGAAGCTGTCTGTGAGTTGTTCGGAGGGAACAAGGAAGATATCAAAATCATAGGTATCAGGCATGGAGAGAAGATGTTTGAGACTCTCCTTACCAATGAGGAATGTGCCCATGCCATAGATATGGGTGATTTCTACAGGGTGCCCTGTGATCAGAGAGATCTTAACTACGATAAGTACTTCGTGACAGGAGATGTCGAGAGGAACACACTGACAGAGTTCAACAGCAACAATACGAAGTTGTTGAGTGTGGAACAGGTCAAGGAAAAGTTGCTCCAGTTGGAGTATATCAGGGAAGAGATGGACTCAATGGGAATCGTTTACTAACGGATGGAGGAGCTGGCTTGAACATACTGATTACCGGAGCAAAAGGCTTTATCGGGAGAAATCTGACGGAAAACCTTAAGAATATCCGTGACGGAAAGAACAGGACAAATCCCGAACTTGTAATTGACAGGATTTTTGAATATGATATCGATTCTGACGTCTCCCAACTAGATGAGTACTGCCGGGATGCTGATTTCGTGTTCAACCTTGCCGGAGTCAACAGACCCAAAGAGAACAGCGAATTTATGAGAGGAAACTACGGTTTTGCCTCGGATCTTTTAGGTTTCCTGAAGAGAAATGGAAACAGATGTCCCGTGATGCTCTCAAGTTCAATACAGGCTTGCTGTGCAGGCAGATATGCGCAGAGCGAGTATGGGAAGTCAAAGCAGGCTGCAGAAGAGGAATTCTTTTGCTACAAGGAAGAGACTGGGGCAGAAGTATTTGTATACCGCTTTCCAAACATCTTTGGTAAGTGGAGCAAGCCAAACTACAACAGCGTTGTAGCCACTTTCTGCAATAACATCGCAAACGACCTCCCTATACAGATCAATGACCGCTGCACTGAACTGGAACTGTTATACATAGATGATCTGGTTGACGGAATGATACAGCTACTCAAAGGGAGTGTCTGCCGATGTGAATACGATATGACCGAACCGGTACCGGATGAAAACGGAAGATACTGCTACATTCCTAATACCCATAAAGTGACATTGGGCGAGATCGCCGATCAGCTTTATGAATTCAGCAAACAGCCTTCTACACTGGTTATGCCAGATCTTCAGGAGAACAGTTTCAGAAAGAAACTGTATTCAACATATTTGTCATATCTTCCTAAGGAGAAGATCGCCTTTGCGCTGAAAATGAATACTGATGCCAGAGGCAGCTTTACAGAACTGCTAAGGACGAAAAACAGTGGACAGTTCTCGGTAAATATCTCAAAACCGGGTGTCACAAAAGGTCAACATTGGCACAATACCAAATGGGAGTTTTTTATTGTCGTCTCAGGGCACGGTCTTATTCAGGAGAGAAAGATAGGGGACGATGAGGTTATAGAGTTTGAGGTGTCTGGTGAGAAGATCGAGGCGGTGCATATGCTCCCCGGCTATACCCATAACATAATCAATCTTTCCGAAACTGAGGACTTAGTGACCGTGATGTGGGCGAACGAGCAGTTCGACCAGAACCATCCCGATACGTTCTATGAAGAGGTACAGAATGTTTAAAAATGACGGACGACTGAAATTATTAATCGTTGTCGGAACAAGGCCGGAGATCATCCGCCTATCGGAAGTGATCAAGAAGTGCAGAGTATATTTCGACACTATCCTGGCTCACACAGGTCAGAACTATGACTACAATCTGAACGGGATTTTTTTTCATGATCTTGGGCTGGATGATCCTGACGTTTATCTTGATGCAGTCGGTAAAGACCTTGGAGAGACAATTGGAAATATAATCGCCAGGTCGTACGAGTTGATGGTTGATATCAAACCTGACGCGGTGCTGGTGCTGGGCGATACCAACAGTTGTTTGGCCGTTATAGGGGCAAAAAGGCTTCATATACCGATTTTCCATATGGAAGCCGGAAACAGATGTAAAGACGAATGCCTGCCTGAAGAGACTAACAGAAGGATCGTGGATATAATCTCGGATGTCAATCTGGCTTATTCCGAGCATGCGAGAAGATATCTCTCTGAATGCGGAGTGCCAAAAGAAAGGACATTTGTCACTGGGTCTCCGATGGCTGAAGTACTGCACAAGAATCTCGAGAAGATTGAAGCTTCTGACATACATGAAAGACTTGGGCTTGAGAAAGGAAAGTACATACTGCTTTCGGCACACAGGGAAGAGAATATAGATACAGACAAGAATTTCAACAGTCTGTTTAGTGCGGTCAACATGATGGCGGTGAAGTATGATATGCCGATTCTGTATTCGTGTCATCCGAGAAGCAGAAAGAAACTGGAGTCGACAGGGTTCAAATTGGACGAGCACGTAATTCGTCATGAACCTCTTGGCTTTCATGATTATAACTGTCTTCAAATGAACGCGTTCTGTGTCGTATCGGATTCAGGTACATTGCCTGAAGAAAGCAGTTTCTTCACATCGATAGGAAAACCTTTTCCTGCAGTCTGTATACGTACGTCCACAGAAAGACCGGAAGCGCTTGACAAAGGGTGTTTCATCTTAGCGGGTATAGAAGGAAACGGGCTGATGCAGGCAGTAGATACGGCTGTAGAGATGAACCGCAACGGAGATTACGGAATACCTGTACCGGATTATTTGGACGAGAATGTTAGTGTTAAAGTAATAAAGATTATTCAAAGTTATACTGGTGTAGTAAATAAGATGGTCTGGAGAAAAAACTGAGATCCCTTTTTAGGGAAAACAATTCTTTCCAAGAGGTAATTATGGAAGAGAAATATGTTTTTACAGCGAGAGATTATAGTGTGGAGAAGCCTATATCTCAGAGTAAAAAATCCAGAAAAAGAAAAGTAAAGAGAAAGAGCGGAGGCTGTTTTATTGTTGCTTTGCTCTTTTTCTCGCTGACTTTTGCCGCGATATGCGCGACCTTCATATATCTTGATTCAAATGGTTTGATCCCGGAAAATCTGTTTTCAAAGATTCTGATCGTTGCGGGAGGGTTTATTCTTCTTGAACTGTTCTTGATGATTCTGTCAAGAAAGAGCAGGATCGTAGCAGCCCTGAGCGTTCTGTTGTGCATGGCTGTTCTGGGTTCAGCAACGTTTGGAGTGTACGCGCTCTATCAGGTATATCAGAGTGTGGAGGAAGTTGAACCTCCTAAAACTTACTACGCATTTGTCGATGTCTATGCAAAACAGGGATCAAGGTTTGTTCCGGTTGAGGTCGCAGCAGAAGAAGAAGAGGATGAAGGACCTCAGATTATACCGGGAGACAGTTTGGATGGTTGTAGTGTCGGGACAATGCTGCTCAATCTTGACAGAGGGTACACTTCTCAGGCAATCCGTGATTATCGTAAGCAGCACGATATCAATGTCATTGCATATGATGATTTCGGCAGCATGATAGATGCGTTTAGGGATGGTGAGATAGACGCTGTAATATACAACAAACTGACGATGAAGCTTTTCCTTGGAGATGACAGCGATTTCTACGACTGGGCAACCTGCATCGAGAGCCTTGGGGTCGAAAAAGAACACACTATCGCGGTAAAAAAAGCTGATGTCGTTACTGAACCGTTTGCGGTGTATATCTGCGGGATCGATACCTTGGACAACGATGAGTTTTGGGATCTCGCAAGATGCGATACAAACCTTATTGCCTGTGTAAATCCAATTAGAAAGAAGATCCTTGTCATCAGCACACCCAGAGACTATTATGTTCCGCTGTGGGGAGAATCGTATGCCATGGACAAGCTGACACATGCCGGAATCTATGGTGTAGAATCATCCGTTGAAACGCTGGAAGCCCTTTATGATGTGAAACTGAACTATTATGTCAGGACCAATGTTTATTCATTGGTCAGGATAGTTGACGCACTTGGAGGAATAACAGTCCATTCTGATTATGAGTTCTATTGCGCCAATGGAATTGGTGGATATCAGCAGTTCTATGTCGGAGATAATGATATAGACGGTTCCGGAGCGCTTTGTTTTGTAAGAGAAAGGTCGTCGTTTGATGAAGGTGACAAGCAACGAGGCCTACATCAGATGGAAGTCATTAAGGCGATAGTCAGGAAAGCCTGCTCCCCCGCAATAGTTGCTCATTTCAATGATGTGCTTGGAGTAGTTACAAATAGCGTTGAGACTAATATCGGTAAGGAGGAGATTAACGCCATTATCAAGATGCAGCTCTCTGATATGGCGTCCTGGACATTTGAGTCGTATGCAGTCGACGGATATGGTATACATGCAGGCAGTTATGCATTGGGTGGTACAGAGGTCTATATGATGATGCCCTACTATGATACCGTAAATGAAGCCAGAGAAAAGATCAGTGAGTTTATGAATGAGTAATTGCAGAGGTGGTCAATGCTGAACAGGATATCTTTGACCGATATTATCACCTATCTCACCGGCAAAATCAGGCTTCTACTGTGGTGTGCAGTCATATTTGCTTTGCTTCTCGGTAGCATGAGGTATGCTATGATAATGATTTCAGGCACACCTTCAGACGAGGAACTCCAAATCGCGCGTGATGCTATGGATCAAAGTGAAGCGGTCTGTATTAAGGGAGACACACGTCAGTCGGCAATCCCTATATCAGGCATAGACCCTTATTGCACATTCACGTCATCTGTGGCTCTGGAGATTAATGCTGTTAATGGACCAGAGATCCCTGGAGGGAAGATATCGAGCCTGATCGATTCGGTGCTTGCAAGGTGGGAGATCTCCGATCTGAGGAAGCCATTTGATGACCTTTACTCGGATCCTGTGGACGATACCGCTTTGCGACAGGTTGTAGAAGTACAACGATTCAATGAAAGCACATTTATCCTAAAGACAAAGGAAAAGAACGAAATAAACAGCGAGAAATCCGCTGAAGCTTTACTTGTTTTCGTTAGAAAACTAATAAATGATGAAGCGGGAAGACTCGGCCTTCAGGTGACGGTTACAGCCTCGCAAATCGAAACTATGTGCTCTTATGACTACTCTGTGACCGTTGAACAGTATAAAGAGAAGAATAGACTGGAAGAATACCGGAAGGTATGGGAAAATGACTGTGAAAGATATAACAGTTTATTACATGAGTCTGACATCACAGGACGAACAGCTAAATGGGCTGTCATAGGCTTGGTGTTAGGCCCTGTTGTAATGCTGTTATTGTTCGTGGCGTATGTGCTCCTTTATGAGCCTGTGCTTTCCCAAGAGCATGTCAACAGGCAAACCGGACTTGAGTGTTTAGGATCAATAAAAAAGAACGACAAGAGAGAAAACGCGTACGCAGTATCGAGAAACGACTGTACATCAGTGAAGTTAATCAACCACGAGTCTGCAGACTATGCATCTCTCAGGATCCAGGATAAGATAGATTCGAGTGGGCCCGTACTATTAGTGTTCGCGGACCGCGATTGCAGTGCTGAAGCAGTAAACCGGATCAAGGAATTATTGAACAACAGCGGTTTAGGTGCGGATACTGCATGTGGTGCAGTTGGGAATTATGAGTTTCTCAAGAAGATTAAAAACGCCGAGAAAGCAGTTTTAGTGGTTAAGTGCGGAAGGACGAAGTCGAAAGAACTCGAGCGTATTCTTAATATGATGGAAACTTACAAGTGCGAGCCTGTTGGGTTTTTATGTATATGACGTAAAAGGCATAATCGTATTTTCAAAAATTATATGATTCACTCTTTACGGGATTTATGAATACAACTGCTTCCCACACAAATTGGCAACATGAACTCTTTTTTGGATGACTGGAGGAATTCAGGAATAGTCATATTGTGGGATGTTTTGAAAGAGCAGACAAACCCATAGATCAAAGGCACTGCAGAATGACCGACCGTCATCATTGTATCGGTTGTTTAGCCCTGCAAGTCATCGGAAGATGGTAACAAAGTGATACTATATAGCGTAATTATTTCATAAACGAGTAAATATGAGAAAAAACTGAATTGGAGAAAAGCCGTGGCAGAGTATATTATTTTATACCTAATATATTTGTTTGCGGCTTTTTTTGGCATGTTTGCCCCGGAAGAGCAGAGAGAAGAAGTCAGACGTTATCAGAACCTCATATGTTTTATATGCCTGGTGGTTTTGTTAATGTTCCGCCATCAGTCTATGGGAATTGATCTTCAGTGGAAGAATGAATCAAAATACATCGGATATCTTCCGCTGTTTGACAAGATTGCAAAGAGTCCGTTTAAACGTATTTTTACATTTTATAAAAGTTCGTATAGTTATGAAACTGGATTCATGGTCTATGTCAAACTGGTATCTATGGTCTCAAATGACAGGCAGTTCTTTATCGGGATCACTTCATTCTTATGTCTATTTCCAATATGGATACTGTTTGATAAGAAAAGCAAGAATCCGGTGCTTGCATGGGTGATCTACATTGGAATGCCTCCTTTTCAGTTGCTCTTCTCCACACTGCGACAGAGTATGGCAATAGGAATAGCAGCATTAGTATACATATGGGCGGAAGACAGGAAATGGTTCAGGTGCATTCTTGCTGGATTAGTAGCTTTCTCGCTTCATACATCAGCAGTCCTGCTTCTTCTCGTTTATCCTGCAGTTAATATATATACGGGAAAGAAACTGAGGTTTGCTATGCTATGTTCTCTGCTTTGTGTGTGGGCATTTAAGGATGTTCTGATACTTGCAGCCCTTAAGGTGTTTCCTCAGTACTCGTATATGTTTCAGACGGAGGCAAATGCTTACAGGTTCTTTGCTGTTCTGATCTTGATCTACATAATGCTGTGCCTTTCAACAGATGAGAGCAGAAGTCAAAATGCATATATGAATCTATTCTTCCTCAGTTGCGCATTCCAGATTCTTGGTATGTTCAGCAATGTCGCGGCGAGAGCCGGGTATTACTTTTCAAATGCCTTGTGTATCATTTTGCCAAACATTCTTTCTACTATGAAGATAAAGGAGAATGCTAGACTGATAGAGTTCGGAACAGCTGTTGCATTTTCCGTTTACGGTCTTCTCTGTATTTATACATCCGGTTGGGCACAATGCTACCCGTATTATTGGTGTTGGGAGTATGTTGCCTGAAAGACAGGTCTGTAAGAGTTTCTTTAGTGAGGTTATTAGGACGGATGGATAGAGTTTTTCCTAAAGTGCTTGTCATAAGTCATAATGTTTTCAGTAGGACGATGAATGTTGGGAGGTTTCTGGCGGACACTTTCAAAGATTGGCCAGGCGATAAGCTTTCTCAATTGTTTTTTTATGACGAAATCCCCACTACAACACTTTGCAAAAACTATTACCGTATAACAGATTATGATGTTTTGGCATCCATCCTTCATCCAGGGCAAGTCTGCGGTCATATCCTTACGGAAGCAGATATAGATGTATCTCTTGATAACTCGGTATCTGATGATGTCAAAGAATCAAAGTTATATCGGTTAAAGGAGAAGCATGAGAGGCTGGCGAGATTTCTGAGAGAAGCGGCTTGGGCTACCGGAATATGGAAGACAAAACAGCTGGATAATTGGATACGGAATACGAGACCGGATATTATCTATTACGTGATGAGTGACTATTGTTTTCCATTTATGGTTACAGAGTATATTGCAAAGAAGTATGATATTCCGGTTTTTGTTTCTATAGAAGATGATTATTATTTCAATTTCCCTGTATCAGGTATGTGTGATAGGATAAGAATAATAAGGTATCGTAAAGATGCGGAGAGAATGATAGATCATGCTTTCGGAGTCTCATATGCCAGTGAGATCATGAAAGATCTTTATGAAGAAAGATTCCATAAAAATGGGATAATCCAACTAAAGTCAGCTGTGATACTTCCGAGGAAGCAGGAACGGGGAGATACAGTACAGTTCCTTTATGCAGGCAGTATGTCTTTTGGCAGGTGGAAATCTCTGATTGAGATTGGGAAAGTTTTGGAGCAATATGACGCAAAACTTATTATCTATTCCAATACTGATGATGAGGATATTTTGGCTGAAATTGCAAAATGTCAGAAGATAGAGTACAGGGGTTTCGCACCGGCTGAGAAAATTGAAGAAGAGATACTTGCCAGTGATATTCTTCTTGTAGTCGAATCATTTGATGAAGATAGTATTAACAGGGTCAAGTGTTCTCTGTCTACAAAAATCGCTGACTACATCGGTGCAGGAAGATGTATATTGGCATGCGGGCCGAAAGAGGTTGGTTCCATCGACTATCTGTTAAGAAATGATGCTGCTGTTGTTACAGATTATGATGGGCTTTCAGATGCGGTTGAGCTTATGATCAAAAAACCGGAGGAAACGGAAAGGTTTTTGGAGAATGCTTTAGGCCTTGCAAAAAGAAATCATAGTAGCAGCATGATTACAGAACTATTGTTCAATGAACTGAAAAAAGGAATGAAAAGAAAAGAGCAGTTTTCATAGTAGATTGACATAGTACATTGCAGAAAAATCTACAGTAACAAGTAACTCGGAAGATAGGCCTGGCTGGAAGTAACAGTCATATAGATGCTAGAATTGCCGTTGTTTATAAGATAAACTACGAAAACAATCCAGTACTCATCTTAGATAAAAATAGAAAAGCTTTGATGGAGTGTACAGTTATAGTATTCGTGAGTTTTACTGTGAAGATAAAGGGTATTGTTGAATCGATATGGAACATAGGTTTCCAGAAAAAAACAGGGAAAATGATACGAATTTTCAGACTTGATCCTGATGGATCTAACTAATGAGTGGAGAATGAATAAGCCTTCTGTAAAAGTATCGGTAATAGTGCCTGTCCTTAATGAAGAGAGATACATCTCTTCATTGATGGAGTCTCTTTTATTGCAATCCTATCCGAGAAACGAGATGGAATGGATCTTCGTAGACGGAGGGTCGGGTGACAACACGGTAAGTGTTATAGAGAGGTTTAAAAGTGAGTGCCCTATCAGGGTATTAAAAACACAAAGAGGAACACCTCATCAGTTGAACGTAGGTATTCGAGAATCAACCGGGAAATATGTGATACGGTTGGACGCCCACACATACTATCCGGATAATTATATCGAGAAATGTGTCTTGTATCTTGACAACTGCGATGCTGATAATGTCGGCGGACGAGTAAATACGGTAGGAACAGGACTGATAGGGCAAGCTATAGCAAAAGTTCTTTCTTCAAAGTTTGGTGTAGGAGGGTCCCAATTTCGGGTGGGAGGAGAATCCGGCTATGTAGATACGGTTCCTTTTGGAGCGTTCAGGAGAGAGGTGTTTGATAGAATTGGGTTATTCAACGAGGAACTGATCCGCAGCGAGGATAATGATATTAACGCAAGAATACGACAAGCTGGAGGAAAGGTTTATCTTGCGGAGGATATAGAGTCGGATTATCACTGCAGGGACACTGTTTCAGCAATTATTAAGTACGCTATGCAGAATGGAAATGCGTTGTTTCACACAATAAAAGTAAATCCGAAAGCAATGAGCATACGACACTTTATTCCGTTCCTGTTTGTTGTGTCGCTGATTCTTCTGCCAATACTCGGGATTAAGTTCACATTCCTGCGGTATATGTTTTTTATGGAGATAGTATTATATCTGTTGATGGATATATATTTTTCCTTCTTTTCGAAAGGGAGGCAATATGGGTTTGTTACTGTCTTACTGTTTCCTCTGTTTCATATATCTTATGGAATCGGATCTGCAATTAGCTTTATAGGAATAAAATTGTATTGACTTGTTCGGCGGTTTATTTCAATCGACAGGAATCATATCAGTTTACATTTTGAGAATAGTTCGAGCATCGGAAAAAAGAACGGACAGTTTGGTGTACCACCCGTGATAAGCTTAATGAGATATCTTTCCGAAGAAAGGTTTAGCATTGCGTAGGAAATGATTATTTGAAGCTGACATTAAATTCCATGGCGTCATGTATTGAGTATCTGTTTTCTGTAAGTAACAATGTCGAGATCTCGCTTGGAGAGAAGCAGGGAATACCACACCGCTCGCGTACTAGAATTCTGAATGAAGGGGGAGTTTATCAGATATTAAGAATAAGCATTGATTATTGCGGAAGGTCTGGTAAGAGAATGAATCAAGATGTTCTGAAACAGTTTATTATCCTATAAATGCTCTGAGCATCGGCAAGTGTAAATCTAGTAATAAAACAATGAAAAAGAGCATTTGGATGACCATTGGGTAAAAACAAATGCTCTTACTTTTATAGAGGAACAGTATAGACGCTGGCTTTGCTGATAAGTACCCCGTTCTTGGTTTGTCCAAGAACGGGGTACTTACCAATTGGCCATTCTATCTTTTAGTTGTGCAATAGATATTTACGTTATCTTATCACTATCATAATTATACTAAAATGAACGATATTTACCTGTTTTACTAGTGGTTCCCCGATTTTGGGGCTCGTCAAAGCCACGGAAGCATTTCTGGAAGGTATTGTCACACCTTCTTTAGGGAGTCTGCGAGGTTTCTTGAGGTATATCTACCGTCATGCAAGCCGTTTCGGCTTCTTTATGAACAGGAAGTCAGGAATAGATCAAATTTAAATAAACAATTCTAGGACTGGAAAACCTCTGTTTTGTACAATCACAGGATCGTTTTGGCACACCTCCTTTATCCGGCTCTCTATCGCAAAGTTTGCTCATGAGTCTCTCGAACTGTGCCATTGCTTATCCGAGTGTTCGAATCCAGATGTTTGAGTCTTTATCTACTCGCTTATACAGCAGCAGGAATCGTCTCTACCCAGACCAGTCCGTTTGTCTTGTTGATGGCTCTTTCGCGGAATTTAAACAGAACACTCTCCTGAAACGGATTCAATCACAACTCTTATCTGATCTTGTCTATCAGACCGTCGATGTATTTGCGCATATCCCTGTATCTTGGAGTTTTGTAGATATGATCAAAACTTTGTCATGATTCAGTACACTTACACTTATTATACCCAGAATTTTTTAGTTGGTTCTCGCATATCTATATTAGGTAATTTATTTAGTGTTCCATTTTGTTCCATCATTTGATAAATACTTGCTGCGAAGAAGATGTCATGAATAGAAATTCCAATATTGTATGCTAGAATTCGCTCCTCATCATTCTCACGGCCAGGCATTACCCCATTGACAACATCACTAACTTCAGCAAAACTCTTAAATTTATCAAAATATCTAAAGTGTTGCACATGCCCGAGATCATCGGCAAAGACCTTATCAAAGAATAAATCGCAATTAGTAAATCCCAAAGTATGGATTGGGTTTACAAGTACACCTTTATCAAAGTATCTATCTTCGCAAACATTATTGGGGAGATACGTAGCACCAGAAACTATTACATCAGATCCTTCTACCATTTCTTCTGCAGAATCAACATATTTGAATTTCAGATTATCATAACCCGAGAACCTTCGGGAAAAATCTTCTTCTTGTCCTTTATACTTTAGTAACTTTATATATAATTCTTTATCCTTAAGCTTATCTGCCAGTATAACAAGAGTAGCGCGTACAACATTGCCCAAACCCATCATTCCAATTACTTTAAAATTACTCTTCCCAAGCAACATGATAGAATGAGCAGCAACAGCACCGGTCCTCATCGCAGTAATCCAAGTCCCATCTAAAAGTGCAAGGAATTCTCCAGTATCAGCATTCATAAGAAGAATACGGCTTTCAAGACTGGGAGTGCGGTTAGGATAACGTGTAACAACTTTCACTCCGCCCCAACTATTATCTGCTATACCTGGTATTATGCTCGGCATAACGTTACAAAACACTCCATCAACTGGTTTAATGCTAATCTTAGGTGGCAGAAATGTCTTTGATTTGTTTTTTATCATATATTCAGCCCACTTGTAATAAAGATTTGGTTGAATATCAAGTTTTGCAATATCGTCGAATGTAATAATTCTCATGATTTTGACCTTTCATTGTGCATTTAGGAGGGAGCAGTCAATTAACTTAATCTTGGCCTAGAAAGACGCTGGGTTTCTTATAATAGTTTACTTGCAATTCTACTAGATAGAATTGCAAAAATCCACGTTACTGATTTTCAAGTGCAAATCTGATTCAACCCAATGATTGAATACCCTTTATTCTGTAATGTAGACGCAGAGGAGAAATACAGTTGAAGATCCATAGATTTCACGGCTTTTCAGATAAAAAAATATTACTAAATACATATTATGTATATTTTATTATTTCAAATGTACACGAGTCAACTCGTGGAATGACCAGGAGGGAAGCATCTCTTGATCGCAGTTTAAAAAAGAACTTTAATACTATGTGATGTGCTTCCTGTCTATGTAGCATCGATGGTTTAGAGCGTCTTTTATTGACATGGAACCCCCGTTATTCAGTTGTAACAGCAACAAATATAACAACAATAAAATAAGGAATTATTGGAATAGTGTTCATAATCGCATCGAGGGTCATTTTAGACAGTGGCTTATGAGCCAGTCAAGCACGTAATGTGCGATACAAATAATTACTTGTTATCAACTTGGGGAACATGAATTTATCAATAATCAACCATAACTAAAGATGTGGATAGTTCAATCCTGAGTAATATATACAGAAAGGTATGTTTGTATGCCGAATCAAGGGAATACATTATCATACACGAAATGGATGCACAAATTCTGCATCTTTTTTACTACTATGTGCAGGAGAAAGTTAATATATGGAAGGAATAGATGATAATCTTTAGGAATTAGTGAAAGGCAATGGCACTGGATTTGGACATAAGGAAAAAGCCGGCGCTAAAACGTCGGCTTGTAATAGCTTGTAAAAGGCCTTTGTGAAAACTGCCTGTTTGAGGGGGAGCAACGATTTCCTGCAAACCGCAGGATCACCTGACGGTGTAGTCTTCATACCCTGGGTAAGTTGCATAACTCGCATCTGCTGCTATGAGTTCAATATAATTGTCTATTTCTAGTATATCCGCTTTGTGACATTTTCGAATTTCAAGGCGGTAATTCTTTTTTGCTATTTTCAGAGGGACCATCTCCCACAGATTTTCTTTTCCGCCTCTACTTGAATACACCTTCAGAAGATCATATTTGAGTTTCTCAGAATCAACACTGTTCCAGTACGAGATGCCGAAAGCCTGATAGCAGTCTGTACCACCCATCTGATAACCAACTGCATAACCGTTGTGCTTTCTGAAACACCAGTCATCTGTTTCCGTGACTTTGGCACCAAGGTAGTTTGATTGATATTCATACTTGTTGATGACGTCTGGGTTGCTGACATAAAGATCAGCTTCGCATATGTAACACCTGTCGATCATATCAATGGCTGCTACCGCTGAACTGATGTTGTTCGTCAGATTGAACTCGGGGTTATCGATGAAGCGCACAGTAGGATACTTCTCCAGAAGTTGGTCGAACTGCTCCTTCTTATATCCTCTGACTATTGTAATGTTCTTGATATCTTTTGCATATAATGCGTCAAGGAGCGTATCAAGTATCCTCACTCCATTTACCTTCACCAGAGGTTTTGGAGTATCAAGAGTCACGGGGGCTAAACGTTGACCGAAGCCTGCAGCAAGTATAATCGCTTTACGAACCCTGTAGGGTTCCAGAGCTTTTATACCTTTCTCACTGACCTCCATACTTCCGTCAGCTACGATGTTGATGTAATCCTTCTCCTTCGCATCCTGAACAATTCTCTCTGCATTGCTGAGAGTTATGGTCAGGTCATCTGCCAATTTCCGCTGGCTATAATGCCCCCTTCCGTTCTTCTCAAGATATGTGAGCAGATCAAACTCGTATCTGGTAAGACCTTTTCCTATGTCGTTTTCTGCTCCCTCTTTTTCGGTAAAGGTTGCAGTAACGGCTGACAACAGAGCTCTTGCAGAGATATTAAGGAACAGAATAATTAGAGAAATTACGCTTTGCATCTCGTAATTACTGTTCTTCTCATATGTGGTGATAAGTATGGATAGGGGTTGATTATCATATGTGCAGAGAAAAGCCACTGCTGAGATAGTTATCATACTGTTTAGGAAAAGATAAGAGAACATCTCTGCCAGAGTTGAAACTGAACTTGGAATCAAGACATGGGTGATAATCCTTCCCTTAGAGATGCCAAGCGTTTCTCCTATGATTTCATATTCACTGTTTATCTTATTGAGACAGTTCTTGGCGAGAAGATACGGAGATCCCATAAAGTGTATGATGTTGACTGTGACAAGAATCATTATCGTCCCGTAAAAGGTTCCGTTCGTTCTCTTAAACAGAAAAATGTATCCTATTCCGAGAACGAGACCGGGAATAGCTATCGTTGACAGAGACAGCAGATCAACGATTTTTCCCAAATGTCCAGGTTTCCTCACTGACAGATACCCAAGCCCGTATGTAAATATCGTACCGAAAAGAGCTGTCAGCAATGCCAGTAAAAGGGAGTTGCGGATATAAACAGTAAGGCCTACACCATGTGTATTGGAAAAAATACTCAGTATATGCTCAAAAGTGAAACTGAGGTCGTTAGGAAATGCCTTCGTAAACGATAAACTTATGAATGCCATCTGTGGAAGAAACAGCACAATGAACAGTAGTATTAGAACTGTCTCGGCAACTACACTGAACCCTTTACCTTCTTCAATAAGGGGTTTCTGTTTGTCACTGACACTCTGATCTTTAAATAAAAGATCAAATACAAATGAAACTACTGACGGTACCAATAAAACAAACCCGGCAATACTTCCGCGTCCGTATTGGAATGAAGACATGAACTGATCATACAGATACATTGAAAGGGTCTTGACCTTTCCTGCTATCTCCATAGGTATTCCGTAATCCGAGAATATTAAGGTAAAACAGGCAAAGAAAGCAGATATAAGAGCTATGCGAATGTACGGAACAGTAAGTTTGAAAAAAGTGCTGCTCTTGCCTATACCCATTATATTGGCCGCATCATAAGGACCTTTATCCTCATAATTAAAAGCATCATACAAGATAAGAAAAGTTGCGGGGAAAGACGTCATGACTGATCCCATTATCAGTCCGATGATCCCCCTAACCTCTATTTCTATCCCAAAGATAAGATCAATGAAGCCATTGGTTCCGAATAGGAGCCTCAATCCAAGGCCTACCGAGACAGTCGGGACCAGCATTCCTAGAGTTAGCAGGATCACGAACAAATTCTTCCGCTTGAGATTTGCGTTATTCAGCAGATATGCAGATATAAGGGCGAGCAGTGTAGTGATCACCGCCGACACTGTTGTATATAAAAGGGAATTACTGACAGCTTCCCTAAAGCTGCTGTCGCTCAGTACGAATGTCCAGTCATCTGGCTTTACATGAAAGATCAGGGTAAAGATTGGCATTATGGCAAACAGTATGATACTTATTATTGATATTAACCTTAAGTACTCATTCCGTATGAACCCTGTTGTCTTTCTCATTTCTTTTCCTCGCTGATAACATCTTCGATCGACTTGATTTTCTGATTTAGATGATCCACCACAAAACGCCTGACAAACTGATCGGCAGGGTTATGATATATATTGTATGGGGTATCGAGTTGCGCTATCTGAAGATCGTTGATGACCATAACACGATCAGAGAGCGCGAATGCCTCTTCCTGGTCATGTGTAACGTAGATCATAGTGATGCCGAGCTTTTCCTGTAAATCCTTGAGCTGTTGCCTTAATACGACCTTGATTTCTGCGTCCAAGGCAGACATCGGCTCATCAAAGAGGATTATGTCGGGATTGAGAACCAAGGTCCTTGCGATAGCGACTCGCTGCTGCTGACCGCCAGAAAGCTGTTTGGGCTTCTTGTAAATATGATCTTCCAGTCCTACAGTCTCAATGATTTCTCTAACTCTTGCTTCTATCTCTTCTTTTTCCATCTTTCTGAACTGAAGAGCATAAGAGATATTGTGATAGACATCCATGTTGGGAAACAGTGAGTAATTCTGGAAAACAATCCCTATGTTCCTGTCTTTAGGAGGAACATCAGTGATATCGACCCCGTTTTTGATGATCTTACCTGAAGTAGGCTTCTCTATGCCTATAAGCATGCGAAGAATAGTTGTTTTCCCGCAACCCGAAGGCCCTAGCAGGGACAGAAACTCTCCACGATCAACAGTAAATGATATGTCTTCAAGTACAGTCTTTGTCCCGAATTTTTTACTAATATTCTCGCAACATATTATAGCTGTAGACATGTTCTCTGACACTGAATGAACCTCCGTGTATTCTCTCCTCTGATATCATGAATGTAACTGCTGTAGTATTGATCAGTATATCCACTGGTCAAGTAAATCTTGCTTGTACTGGAAATCAAAAAGTCCATTCATGGCAATCTCTTCATAGTTTTCCGGATAGTTTTCGATTTTTGAAACAGGCATATCAGTATAGATCTTGTCTGGATTAAAGAGTGCACATTGAGGTTTGTTCAGTTCGTTGTACAGATAGTCAAATACTTCTTTGACCCCTTCTTTTGTCTCATGCCCATTGATTATTCCCATTGTGAAAAGGTCGAAAGCTAAGCCTTGATCTGGAATGACAACTTCCATACCTGTGTTTTCATTCGCGTAATTGACGCATTGCCATAGTAGTCCATAAGCGATCGCTACATCTCCGCGAACGGCAGCTTTGGCGGGGGCAGAGCCAGAAGTAGTGTATTCCTTAATGTTGGGATCAAGAGCCTCAAAATACTTCATTCCTGCATCTTTTCCCATAATGGTGATCATCCCGTTGTAGTAGCTGTATCCTGTTCCTGAACTCTTTGGAGAAGGAATCGAAATCAAGTCTTTATACTCTGGTTTTAGCATATCGGCATAGGTGCTCGGTACGGTGCATCCTTTTTCTTTCAGTACCATGGTGTTTACCAGGAACGCCCCAGCCGTCTTTCCGTTAACAGCGTATTTATGGTGGCGCGATGTATAGCCAGTGACAGAAGGATCATATACTGAGAAATCATAATCGCTGAGATCAAAGAACAGTTCGGGATCACTTTTTAGAATGATTTCGGCATTAACAACTTCAAGATCATAAAAAATGTCGCAGTCACTGTTTTTTCCTTCTGCCTGAAGTTTGGAGAGCAGTTGGCCGGTGCCGAGAGATTGAATGACTACCTCAGTATTGGGGAATTTCTTGTCCAATTCTTCCTGAAGATAAGCAATGCGCTCGTCTTCCGCTGCAGTATATATTACAACACGACTGCTTCCGATTGGATTGTCGGAACCTTCTTTTGCACCACATCCTGTCAATATCAAAGAAACAATTATTATCAGTGCGATGGTGCCGATAACTCTTTTTTTCATTTTTTTACTCCTTTATATAAATATACCTATACTAACGTTTATACTCACACTGTTCGGCTATTGCTGCTTGCAGTCTACCGATCAGTCAGTTTACTGAAAGTATTCGAAGTGACAAATCAATGTGTTGATAGTTTATTATCATAGCTAAATGATGTTCAATATCTGCTGTGTAGAAAATGAAACTTGAACAAAGGATTTAGTTTGCTTTGTGAAAAAGGATGCAGAAAAGCCTACGTTCCAAACGTAAGCAAGTATCTGACTTATTTGAACATATGATATGGTCACACATCATATGTTTTGTCGATTGTCTTAAGTTCGCTAAATGTGTCAATTTCTACTATATCTTCATCAAAACACTCAGAAACTTCTACGGAGTAGTGATCCCTTTTATAGACCAGAGGTACCTGTTCCCAGTATCTCTCTTTTCCGCCAGGAGACTGATAAACATCTTGAATGTCCTGAGATAATTTGTGGCCGTCAGTTTCATCCCAGTATGAAATTCCAACCATTTGCCATATGTCATCACCTTGTCCACCGACTTTTTCCTCAACGATTATGCCATCTTCCACCCTAAAGCACCAATCATCTGAGCGTTCTTTCTTTATAGCTAAAAAATCGGATTTATAATGGTATTTCTTGATGATCTTGGGGTTGTTAATTAGTAGATCTGATTCAAAAACATAAGCATTTGAAAGCATATACCTAGCAACTAGAGAGGAACTAATATTGTTCGCTTCATTATATGCGGGGTTTTCAAGAAATTTAACCATTGGATACTTGTACAGGAGCTGATCAAACAGTTCTCCTAAATATCCTCTAACTACATATATTTCATCAATGCCAGCTTCAAGACAGGCATCTAGAAGCCGATCAATTATTCTAACTCCGTGTACGCGAACCAAAGGCTTAGGAGTATTAAGTGTGATAGGAACAAGTCTTGATCCAAAACCTGCCGCAATGAAAATTGCTCGTTTAGCTCTGTATGGCTCAAGTGCACTAATACCTTCGCACGTGATAGCACCATTCTCAATATATTTCAGTTCATTAAGTTCCTTCACCGTGCGGTTTATGGTTCCAAGGCTATAACCGGTAGCTTTTTCCATGTCTCTCTGCGATAAAACTGAAGAAGCAGAAGCCAGACATACCAATACATCAAACTGTTTCCTTGATAGTTCCACTGTATGACCTTTCCTATTATAGAAATGTTCAACTCAGTCATTTTACCATATATTTTGAGAAATGAATATGGTTAGAAAAACATTGTCCTTTTACACAAAACAACACACTGATATTGTACAATAAAAATAGTTGGAAATGTTATTGTGAACAGAATAGCATATGGTGGGAATGAATGTGTTTGCCATTAACAATTGAGATGTACAAGTTGTTTTTGTCTAAATAGGATATGAAAGAGATTATTCTTGTGCTGATCGTTTTTCGAAATATATATAGGATATTGGGTAATATATTAGTTTGATGCTGTCAAAAAGACACAATTAGGATCATGGAATATGACTGGTGGTATAGTAGAACTACCTGTATTGGCTTGAAATCCGTGATGACTGTGATGTTTTTGGTTTCCATCGGCCAATAATCTACACATATACTGTAATAAAAAAACTCAGAGGTATCGCGTAATACCTGAAACGCACAGACCTGTTGAGGTGGAGGTATAATACGCTTTTTGTGCTCTAAGTTATAAACAAACATAAAAAAACGAGCCGTACTCAAACCTCCTCGTCTTCTGAGGTAGTTTTGTCACGGCTCTTTCTGTCAATAGAATATGGAATCAATATCGGGTACGATTCATACCTGCTTTCTCTTGACAGTTCTGAATATATGTACAGTAATAAGGACTACCCAGATCAGGGCAAGAGAGTACAAAAGGATCCGCGATGCGTATGGCAAAGGACCAAGATTCTCTTTCCCGCCTGTGAAAGCATTACGGTCCAGCTGATCCAACCTGTAAAGGGAGATCGTATCCGAATATAGTTTGTCGATGAATTCGTCATCTACGGTGTTCTTTCTTCTAACAGCTTTTGCAGTGCTCTCTATGAGTGAACCTGCCGCATCCCTCAGAGATGCAGAACCATTGAACACAGGCGTCGTAAAGGTCTCGCCTGTATGTGCCATGAGCAGTTTGGAAGCGTCTATCTTTACCGAGTAATACGTCTTGCTGTCCTCATCCCTCTGCGACAGATATTCTTTATACACCGGATCGTTCTGAGCTTTTGTCGTTACGGGGGCATATCCTTCCGTCTCGGCATAAGCTATCTGCACGTCGTTCGAGATCATGTACTGGGTGAAGATCCAGGACGCCAGAACTTCCTGAGGATCACTCTTATTGAAGATGCAGAGAGACGGACCCTGTGAGATCATCTTCATATTGTTCACATCGTATTGAGGAACCGGGAAGACGACTGTCTCAAATTCGACCAGCTGGTCTTCCGGTATATCCAGAAGAGGAGCCTTTGAGCCCATCCATGTCGAGCCGGCAGTTGAGTCTATCGCGAATATGCACTGTCCCGCATTCAGGAAGTTCCCCGGGTAACTGGAGATCTTGAAAGTCGAAAACGCTCCCGATGCGGCGTGTTCAGCTATGGTATAGAGGAATTTCTTCGTGTCGTCGTTGAACAGGAGTATTTCTCCTTCCGGCGTGGAATAACCGGCTCCGAGCTGGGTCAGTGTCTGGATCATCATATTGTCGGTGGACTTATAGATGAACGGTATCATGACCTTCTGACCGTTGACTGTGTAGTTATCATCAGAATCTTTGGCGAGAGCAGCCTCGGAGACTTCCCATACGAAATCCCAGGTGAGGACGTCAGGAAGTGTGTAGCCGAGCTTTTCGACAAAGTTCCTGTTGACATAACAGGCTTCGGTGGAGCGCATATAAGGTATGGCGTATTGTGTCCCGTCTATGACACCTTCCCTGAGGAACTGGGGTATCATCTCGGACAGAGAAGGGGAGTCAAACTTTATCTCTGATCCTCCAAGCCCGTAACGGCTGTCGCGCATCAGTTCATCAAGAGGGACTACGACGTTCACGCCTGTCATATAAGTCGCAATGTGGTCTGGATATGTTATGCAGACGTTCGGGGTCGTGTTTGTAGCAATATTCGTAATGACGTCATTGTATATCTTGCCGTAATCGGTGTACTGGCGTATGTTGACCTTGATGTTAGGGTAAAGCGATTCAAAGTCTTCTATGGCTTTTCTGTATATATCCGCTTGCGGCTTGTTGCTGTCGTTCTTGGCCCAGAAAGTGATCTCGATCTGTCTGCTCTCGTCCAGGGATTCAGGAATCGTGAACTCGGCAAGACCGCCTTTTCCGTGGCATCCGCTGAGAACGGCGGATATAAGGAGACAGATAAGGGAAACAACAGCAGAACGTTTCATCATTCTTTTCATCCTTTCGTACCTCCTCTGGAGACTCCGGCCATGATCTTCTTTCGGAAGACCAGGAAGAGGATCACGAGCGGCACGGAGATGACTACAACAGCGGCCATCATGGCGGGGATGTTCTCGCGGCCCAGTCCGTTCTCACGTATCTCCTGAATACCGTTGGATACCAGAAAGTATGCGGAGTTGTCGGTTATAAGTCTCGGCCACACATAGGAGTTCCAGCATTCGATGACTTTCAGGATGATCACTGTGACGATAGTAGGCCTGCAAATGGGGATCATGACCTTGAACAGATATTTGATATCGGATGTCCCGTCCACCTTAGCCGCCTTATAAAGACTGTCGGGTATCTGTTCGAAATTCTCCTTGAGCAGGTATATATAGAATACCGAAGTCACAGACGGAAGGATAAGGCCTGTAAATGTATTCCTCAGTCCAAGGTTCGTGATCGTCTGGAAGTTGGTGATGATGACCAGCTCGTTGGGTATCATCATAAGCGCCAGGAATCCGGTGAAGACCAGGTCTCTGCCTTTGAATTCAAGCTTCGCGAAAGCGAATGCGGCAAATACTATCACGGCTATCATAAGGAACGTGGTGACGACAGTGAATATAAGGGTGTTGAGGATGTATTTGCCGAGTGGGACGGAGGTGAAAGCGGAATAATAGTTTTCCAGTGTAGGCTGGGTCGCATAGAATTTCGGGATCCACTCCGAGTTGTAGGAGCCGTAGCTCTTAATGGAGGTCAGGACCATCCAGTAGAAGGGGAACAGGACCATCACAGCCCAGGTCCCGAGAAGAATGTATGTCAGAGTCCGTATGATCGCAGTCCGTGTTGCCGAGGCTTTTCTGACCTTTTCAAGATCCGTTTTTTTCAGTTCCATAGATCAGACCTCCTTTCAGTACTGGACATTGTCCCTGCTCACCATCAGGTTGATGCAGGTGATCGTCAGGACGATCGCAAACAGTATCAGGGCTGCAGCTGAAGCGTATGAGGGATATCCGCCGCTGTTGCCGTACAGCATGTCATAAACGTATCCGACTATGGTGTTCATCCCCGCTGAGTTCAGATCTGTGCCGAACAGGGCTACGGCGTCGCTGTACGCCTTGAAGGCGCCGATGAATCCGGTTATGACCAGATAGAAGATCATGGGGGAGATCATCGGAAGAGTTATCCTGGTGAACACCCTCCATCTCGGGGTGGCGTCGAGCTTCGCGACGTTGTAGTAATCCTTGTTTACCGATGCAAGCGCGCTTGTCAGGATCAGTACCTTGAACGGGAGTACGACCCAGATAGTGTAGAAACATAGCACGAACATCTTTGCCCAGTAGGGACCGTCAATAAAATCCACAGACTGACCGCCGAACCAGAAGATCAGCAGGTTCACCAGTCCCTCCGAGTACGGAGTCTTTTTAAACAGGATCATGAAGACGAGTCCGACTGCCAGCGTATTCGTGACATAAGGAAGGAAAAACACCGTCTGGAAGAAGTCCTTGAGTTTCTGGATGGAGTTGAGCGCGAGTGATATCAGCAGTGCGAAGCCCGTGGAGAGCGGCACCGTGATGATGACCAGTATGAACGTGTTCTTGAGCGCCTGCAGAAAATATGGATCGTGCAGGACATAGGAGTAGTTGTACAGCCCGTAGCCGAAAAAAATCTGAGAAGCAGAGTTATATCCCTCCTCGGCGGAGTACACCAGTACGTCTATAAGCGGGTACACCATGAAGGATATCAGGAACAGCAGCGCGGGAAGCAGATACAGCCATCCCTTCAGATTGTTCTTTTTCATTGCCGTCTACCTCAGTATTCGAACCTGATACGTTCTTCGGTCTCCTTGTCGAACAGGTGGACCTTGAACGGCTTCAGGGAGAACGACACAGTCTCGGAATTCTTGTCAATGTCGCTTTCTGTGCTGATGATTGAGCGGATGACCGCGCTGCAGGCGGGGTGCGTGGAGACGACACTGGAATCGCGTCCCATCACTTCAACGCCGTTCAGGTGGCAGGTGAGCGGACCGTTTTTTTCCGGAATGAAGCCTTCCGGACGGATACCGATCCAGACTTCGCCGTCGCGGGCGCCTTTCACATCCAGGACCTCTGCGCCGCTTATAAAGAGCTTTTCGCCCTTCACCTCGCCTTCGAAGACATTTATAGCCGGAGTTCCGAGGAACGTTGCGACGAACAGATTGACCGGATCGTCATACACCTCCTGAGGTTTGCCGATCTGGTGTATCTTCCCGGACCTCATGACCACGATGAGGTCAGAGATGCTCATGGCTTCCTCCTGGTCGTGCGTGACGAAGACTGTCGTGATCCCGGTCTCGCGCTGTATCCTCCTTATCTCCTCTCTCGTCTGGAGCCTGAGTCTTGCATCAAGGTTTGAGAGCGGTTCATCGAGAAGAAGCACGTCCGGCATCTTGACGACGGCTCTTGCTATGGCGACGCGCTGCTGCTGTCCTCCTGACATCTCGCTTGGCTTGCGGTCCATGAGATTGTCGATCTGTACCAGCTTTGCTGCCTGCTGTACGCGCTCCTCCATCTCCTCTTTTGAAAGCTTTTTGTCGCCTTTAAGGTTCTCAAGAGGGAACATGATGTTCTGTCTTACCGTCATGTGAGGATAAAGCGCGTAGTTCTGGAACACCAGACCGACTCCGCGGTTTTCAGGAGGAAGATCCGTGACGTCTGTGTCACCGAAAAAGATCCTTCCTTCAGTTGGTGTCTCAAGTCCGCAGATCAGATTCAGAGCCGTGCTCTTTCCGCATCCGGAAGGCCCGAGCAGTCCGACAAGTTTTCCGTCTGGTATCTCAAAGTTGAAGTGATCCACGGCGGTCACGCCTTCCTTGATCTTCTTGTTCATGTTCGGAAAGATCTTGGTGAGATCCTTTAGTACTACTTTCATTGCATATCTCCAATCGATTTCCTATCGTTTTTTATGCTGTTCCTGTTCAGTAGGGGAAATACTCGGAAAACAGATCCCCGGAAACTGAGTACAGAGAGTCGATATCTATCTTCGTGCCGTCTGTCAGGATGATCCTTCTTTCAACATCATCTATCCGTTTGACTGCACCTGAGGCTGAACAGTAGCTCCCGCCCTCCTTTTTCTCATCCCGGACGAAATAGGTGAATGCTGCTTCAGGCTTTTCCCTGATCCTGTCCTTAAGGATATCAAGTCTCAGATCGATGGCTTCTTTCTGATCCTCGTCCAGCGGGATGAACCTGTCGGTAAGTCTTCCTGTCTCTGCTATAACTCCGTCGAAACCGGTCAGGGCGGCAAACGGTGCGAACTGTGCCGCGCGGTTTGCCATCGGCAGTCTCGGATGCTTTAGGGACGTGTGATGCGGCAGACCGATTATATCGTCGTACCTTCCATCGGATCTGTTTCTGGAGCTCATCCTTTGTGGCCTCCTATCTGCTTGTTGCGCTCGATGCCGGTGGCTCCTTCTTTCAGGTTCATGCCCTTGAGAATGGCGTTCTTGCCGAAACGGTCCTTGATCTCAAGGAGGGAGCGCTGCAGGTCGGCTTCCCTGCGTTCGGCTTCGAGGTCCTGCGCGGAGCCGTCATCGAACCGGTCGGAGAAGAGATCAAGCTGTACCGCTTCGTCTTCGTACGAAGCATCGCCGGCGTTTTTGACATGGCTCGCACCGAGGAACACTCTCCTGACCATAAGCCGCGGATCGACGATCCTGTCATAGAGGGCCATTGCAGAGTCGGTGATCGTTTTTGTGGATGAGGTGAATGAAGGAAAGTTGCTGCTGCCGTGAGCATGCCGCGGAACGTTTCTGCCGTACCAGTCTTTTTTTATCTCGATATCGGACGCGGCGTTGACTGCTGACGAGACATCATAGACCAGCGTGAGAGTTATCTGGTCCGTGACGAGATGTTTTGAGACCATATCCATGACCATGGAATCGGTCATCTCCCGGACTATGATCTTTGCCTTTTCAAAGTCATATGGCTCCGCAAGGACCTGGCCGACGCTCAGGCTGTTGGATTCGGGTCTGTAGGATTTGATGTCCTTCATCATGCAGGGCTCATAGCCCCATGCGTGGTCTATCAGAAACTCCGCATTCACCCCAAAGAGCTTATACAGAAGATCTTCATTGCGCGGCGAATCCATGCTTCCCACCGAGCATCTTGCGATATCGCCCATAGTGAAGATTCCGTATCTTGCGAGCTTATCCGCGATCCCGTGCCCGACGCGCCAGAAGTCCGTAAGAGGAGTGTGAGACCACAGGTTTCTCCTGTAGCTCATCTCGTCCAGTTCCGCTATGCGCACACCGGCTTCATCCGGATCTATGTGCTTCGCCTCTATGTCCAGAGCTACCTTGCAGAGATAGAGGTTTGTGCCGATACCTCCGGTCGCTGTTATACCGGTCAGGTCAAAGATCTCATCGATCAGTTTTCTCGTAAGATCCCGCGCGGTGATGCCGTATATCCTGAGGTATTCGGTGACATCCATGAATGCCTCGTCGACAGAATACACATGTATGTCTTCCGGAGCTATATAGCGCAGATACACTCCGTAAACGGCGGAACTCACTTCCATGTAACGGGACATCCTCGGAGGAGCGGTCTTGAACTCAAGTTCAAATTCCGGGTGCTCCTTCAGTTCCTTGAGGCTCGCGGAACTGCCGGTAAACCTGCCGCCCGGAGCTTTCAGCCTTCTTTCCGCGTTTATCCTGGCGACCTCCTGCCTGACCTCAAAGAGCCTGGCTCTTCCGGGCAGACCGAAAGTTTTCAGCGCGGGGGAGATCGCAAGGCATATCGTCTTGTCGGTCCTGGACTGGTCCGCTACCACGAGATTTATGTCAAGAGGATCGAGATCCATGTCTGCGCATTCCACGGAGGCATAGAAAGACTTGAGGTCTATCGCTATATAGGTCCTCTCTTTCTCCATAGATGATCCTCCGAGGGATAAAAGCAGTTTTAATATGTGGCCGGCAAGGTGTCAGGATACTACTTGGTCAGTTCTCTCCAGTCGAGTCTGTTCAGTGTCTCCTGATCCGGAGCGACTCCGGATACGCCGTAAACGTCACCGTATCTGTTCTCATATACATGGTCGGCAGTGACATCCACAGACACATTCTGTCCGTAGCTGTTCTGATAAGTGTTGACTCCCAGGATCGCTTCGGATCTGGCCTGGCTGATGCGTGAATCGGACGCCATCTTTTTGTTCCAGCTATCCATGATGCCGGCTGACATGGCAGCGGAGTTCTCGGCCAGAGTCTGTCTGAGCCTGGCCTGATTCATCTGCAGGTTCATCAGGTTCTGCTGCGCTATCTGTTTTGTAGCCATAGTGTTCTGGAACATCTGCTCTGCGTTCTGGAGCTTTCTTTCCATGAAATGCTTCCGCAGACCCTCCTCCATGTGGAAGGTGGAGACGAAATCAACGAAAGCGTCAGTCGCTTCCGCTTCGTACTGAACTGGAGCGAATACCAGGTATCTGTTCTCGGCGCCCCATTCGATCATATCGCAGGGCTTGCCGTGTCCGAACTGTGTTGAGCCTGTTTCCCTCTGTCCCTTCCTCGACATCATTCCCGCTACGAGACCTGCGATGCCTCCGACGAGCATCTCAGGCTGAATATCTGAGTAGAACTCCACTCCCTTGTAATCCATTCCGGCAAGCACTACGTGCGGCACTCCGTTTTTGGTTCCGGTGTATCTTGTCAGGAAAGTCTTGCACAGGCTGTTCTGAGGGTGGGTTGGGGATCCTGCCATGGCTTCGTATTGAAAATACATATTGTATTCGGCCATCATGGAATCATATACTGCCTGTATATTTTTTCCGAACGCGCTGGGAAGAGTGGCTTCTCCGGTCGCAGTCAGCTTCATCTGTGAGAGCGCCTCCGCGAACTGGAGCAGGTAATCTTCGGGCTCGATGAAATCCCGCACATAACTGGTATCCCCGAGCATGTGCATCTTGCTCATGGCTTTTGATAGCTGATTGACATGTGTCGTCCACATCTCGTCAGACAGACCGAATATGAAAATGCCCTTGGTCGTATCCATCGAATAGGCATTGATGCTGAAAGGCACTCTGGGGTGCTGCACCTTCATTACGGCAGAAGCTCCTGACAGATAATTTGCCGGAACTGCAGCTGTAGCATACCAGTTATTGTCCTTGTCGCAGAGGTGTCTGAGTTCGTTCATGATCGTCTCCTTTTTCTCCGTTTATCAGTGCTGCGGAATATGCGGGGATATCGTGATCTGTAGATCTTTTCTTAATAATACATTATATCACGCATAAAGAGATATAGACCCTGATGGCTGGCATTGGCACCGGCAGAAGCTTTATGGATGTGTTCCCGTATCTTTTCCCGGCTTATCGACACCGGAACAACTGACACTGCTTTCACACGTGCCGTTGTAACGGAATCTTAATTTTCAAACGGTGTTTATTGTGTTATCATACAAATTGCTGAACAGGACACGTTCGGTATTTTTGCCTGTTCAGAAGTTTTTGCACACGGAATGTTCACATACGGGTGTTATATTGATACAAACTGATTGGAGGATTTCACCAGATGGTTGAAGTGAGCCACCTCACCAAGAAATATGGTGACTTTACTGCCGTGTCAGATCTGTCGTTCACCATCGAGGACGGTCTGATCTACGGATTCCTGGGACCAAACGGTGCGGGAAAATCAACGACCATGAATATAATGACCGGATGCCTGTCCGCTACGGAAGGCGAGGTCATCATAGAGGGACACGATATCTTCGAGGAAGCCAAAGAAGCCAAGAAGTGTATCGGATACCTTCCGGAGATTCCGCCGCTCTATCCGGACCTGACTCCTGTCGAGTACCTGGAATTCGTTGCCAGGGCAAAGGGAGTTCCGGCTAATGAGCTCGACGAACAGATCGAGAACGTCATGGAAGAGACAGGTATCACCGTCTACGCAAACAGGCTGATCAAGAACCTTTCAAAGGGATATAAGCAGCGTGTAGGGATCGCTCAGGCGATCATCGGAAGACCCAGCCTTATCATCCTGGACGAGCCTACGGTAGGACTCGACCCGAAGCAGATCATCGAGATAAGGAATCTTATAAAGAGCCTCGGCAGGAAGCATACCGTAGTCCTGTCGAGTCACATCCTTTCCGAAGTCCAGGCGATCTGTGACAGAGTCATGATCATCTCAAGGGGAAAGCTCGTAGCGTTCGACGCTCCCGAGAACCTGGAGAGCCTGATGCTCGGGGAAGCCGCCATAGAAGTCAAAGCGAACTGCGGAAAAGACGTCATCGAGCCTGTCATTCAGAAAATGGACTTTGTCACTGAATATGACCTGAGTGAGGATGAGGGAGTCTGCACCGCAATCGTCAGGATCGGAGAGAATGACAGGCAGAAGATGCAGGCTGAGATGTTCCGGATCTTCGGAGAGAACGCGGTCCCCGTGTTCCAGATGACGCCGGTCAAAGCGTCTCTTGAGGACGTGTTCATCGAACTGACACACGGCAGCAGCGAGCCGGATCCCGAACCCGAAGACGAAGAAGTACCGCAGGAGGATGCTGAAGAATGATTACTGTAATGCGGCATGAGCTGAATATGCAGGACAGAAGCTTCAGCACCTATCTGTTCGGATTCTTCCTGCTTGAAACGGTCGGCATAGCGGCCATGATCTATAACATCAACAACAAGATGGCAAACTTCGAGTACTGCCTGTCCACGATCACGCTGGTATTCGTACTGATCATCCCGATCATCACGATGAAGTCCATCGCTGAAGAGAGAAAGCTGAGAACGGACCAGCTGCTCTATTCGCTGCCCCTTTCCATGTGGGACATAGTTCTCGGTAAGTTCTTTGCGACACTGATAAACTTCATGCTCCCGCTGTCCTTTGTAGCGGTTTATCCGCTCCTGTTCAAGAGGTACGGCAATGTGTTCCTCAGGACATCCTACGGAAGCCTTATCGCTTTTGTGTTCCTCGGCGGAGCTCTTATAGCGGTCGGAATGTTCGTATCTTCTCTGACAGAGAACCAGGGAATCGCAGCCGGCATAAGCGCAGTACTTATAGCGCTGAACTACTACAGCATGGATCTTGCGAACTACACATCCAGCACCAAGCAGGGATCCCTTATCGCCGTGCTGATCTTCTCTCTTGTAGTCGGGTTCATAGTGAGGCAGCTCACAAAGAGCACTGCAGGAGGGATACTGATATTTGTGATCCTTGCGGGCACCGCAGGGATAGTCTACGCAATCAAGAGCGTACTGTTCGAGGGACTGGTCCCGGGCATCATGTCCAGGATCTCACTGTTCCAGAGGTTCTACACGTTCGTGAACGGAGACTTCGATGTCACTGCGATCGTGTATTACATCTCCGTCACTGCACTGTTCCTTTTCCTCTGTGTGCAGTCGCTTGAGAAGAGGAGGTACAGCTGATGAAAAAGTTCTTTGAATCATTCAGCACCAAGAGCTTCAGGCTCGGAAGCTACAGTTTCGTCCTGACTGCGATAGTCCTCGCCATAGTCATTGCTGTAAACCTGCTTGCGAACGCTCTGCCTGACAGGATCACCCACTACGACATAAGCGCAGCCAAGATCTTCACATTTACATCAAATACAAAAGCGATCGTGACCAGGCTCACCGAAGACGTCACGATAAACTGGATCGTTCAGGCCGGACAGGAGGATGAGATCCTGGGGACTCTCCTCGATAAATACACAAAGCTCAGCGATCATGTAAAAGTCGTAAAGAAGAACCCTGACATTTATCCCGGATTCGCCGCGCAGTACACGTCGGAGAATATTCATAACAATGACCTGATCGTGATATGCGGCGACAGGAGCAGACTGGTCAGAATCATGGACATATACATGGTCGATACCTCCGAATCCGTCAAGGGCGGCAACGAGAACGTCAATTTTGACGGAGAGGGACAGATCACATCCGCCATCAACTACGTCACCAGAGATAAGCTCCCGCTTATACTCAATCTTATCGGGCACGAGGAGCAGGCTTTCTCACAGTGCCTGACAGCAAGTACAACGAAAGCAAACTATGATGTCGCAAACCTCTCCCTGATCAATAAGGACGCCGTACCGGAGGATGCCGATATGGTCCTTATTAACAGCCCTCAGTATGACCTCAGCCAGCAGGAAGTTGATATGCTTGAGGAATATATACTCGGCGGCGGAAGAGTCATGCTGATCTCCGGACTGCCGCTGATAGAGGACCTCGACAACATATACGAGCTTGTCCGCAGGTTCGGATTTGAAAAGCAGCCCGGTGTAGTAATAGAACATGACGGATCAAGGTTCCTTTACGGGCAGCCTTACTCTGTCCTTGCTACCATGAACAAGGGGGATATCACAGACCCGCTTATCGAAGAGAACAGGCAGGTAATAGTGTCTATCTCTCAGGGAATGGTGAGAAGAGAGGAGATGCCTGACAAATACCTGATCACGGAGCTGCTGACTACTGAAGACACCACGTACTCCAAGCTCAAAGGCCTGAATATCGATGTCTTTGACAAAGAGGACGGAGATATCGACGGACCGTTCTGCCTCTCGGCTCTGGTTGAGATGAGGGACACCAAAGGCATGCTCTGTGTGATCAGTTCGGATTATTTCTGCGACGATGATTTCAACGCGAATGCCGCCGGTGCAAACATGGATTATATCGTCAATGCGTTCAATTACCTGATCGGCGATAATGAGTACATTACGATAAGGGCGACTACGGTCAAGACAGAGACTCTGCAGATCAGCCAGAACGAAGGAAAGATACTCAAGGTAGCGATGCTGGGAGTTATACCTGTTGCCTTCCTTATGAGCGGACTTGTTGAAGTCATCAGGAGGAGAAAACAGAAATGAAGCGTTCCAGAACCCTTAAGATCCTGATCGGAGTGCTTGCCGCGCTTATAGTCATCACCATAGTGGTCATTAAGATAGGCGAGTACAAAGAAAGGATGGAGACCTTTGAAGAAGTGGTCTTCTCCTTCGATGAAGATAAGGTGGACAGATTCTCATTCTCGCTTGGAGCTACCGCACACTGTGACCTTACAAAGAACAGCGACGGCATATGGCTTCTGGACAAGGAAGTCCAGTACCCGATTAACCAGGAACTGGTCCACGATCTTATAAGCTGCATCAACAACTATGAAGCCAAGTTCAAGATCATTAATCCGGAACTCAGTGTTTACGGCCTTGAGAGACCGGAGCATTCCGCCACTGTCACGATAGACGGTGTGACGAAAACGATAAGCTTCGGCGACAAGAGCCCGATAGAGGGAGAGCGCTACTTCTCGGTGGGCGACGGTTTCGTCTATATCGCAAAGGAAGACGTTGCCGAGAAGTTCGAGGTCGACAACAACGACCTTATGGCATTCGAGAAGTTTCCTGATGTCAAGCAGTTCACCCGCCTCAAGATCAAGGGCGCTAATGAACTCGAAGTCATCTACAAGGAGAACGCGGGATACTGCTACAGCGACAGCTTCGTTTACTACACGATGGTGTACGGACAGTACATGCCCTGCAGCTCAAAATATGTAGAAGCGACCATAAACGCTGTGTGGAATGCGCTGACAGACTACTATGCGACCTACGACATAAAGGATGAGGATCTTGAGACCTATAACCTCATAGATCCTGAGCTGACCGTTGAGATCAGTTATCTTGATGAGAACGACGAGGAGCATACGGAGTACGTCTATATGTCTCCGAGAACCATAAGCGGAGCGAAGTTCTTCCACAGGGTCGGTTCCAAATACATCATCCATATGAATGATGAAAACTATGACAAGTTCCTCAACGCGAGCTACAACACTCTCAGACCGTCTGAGATGATCCTTGCAGACTGGAGCACCGTAAAGCAGGTCATAGTCAATGTCGACGGAGAGAGAGCGACCTTCGATGTCAAGAAAGACGGGCAGAAGACACTGTTCTACCTTGACGGCAAAGAGGTTGATCTGGACTCGTTCAGCAGAGACGTGAACAAGCTTGAATATATCGAATTCATGGATGATGCTTCCCTGAAGAAGAGAGAAGCGCAGATCGAGTTCATATTCGATAACGACAGATGGCCTTCAATGACCTGTGAGATATACAAGTACACGGGCAAAGCCTGTGTGATCAAGGTCGACGGAAGGATGACCGGAACTGTTCCGAGAGAAGACGCGGTCAGAGTAGTAGAAGAGCTCAACGCGGTTCTGTTGGGAGAATGATCATTGATTGAAACTGCCCGGAAGGAGCATAAAGCGTCCTTTCGGGCAGAAACATTTTTCTTTATTCGGAACGATGAAGATGGAAGAAGACAGGGTAAAGGTTCAGGAGACCAACGAAGCTCCTCCCGAAAAGAAAAAGGGAAGAAAAGCCCTTATGGCGCTGGTAGCTGTTATTGCTTCCGCAAGTGTATCTCTTGCGGGCTTTTTCAGCGAACCTGCCGCACTTCTGGACAGGGATATAAAGATCCCCTCGGCTCAGGTGGATGTCATGGTCGATGACGACGATGACGAAGGAGATGAGAACGAGGAAAAGGAGAATAAGAAAGGTTTCAGCGAAAAGGCGAGGGCTTTCATCCTGCGTATCCCGCTCGTAATAAGAGGGACAGCCGGAGTGGCCATGTGGGCACTTGGATGGGTGATCATCAGGCTGGCGACGGTCCTTTGGATAGGGATCCTGTCCCCGATCGTTGGGTTCCTGCTGAGAACGCTTCTGACGTTTCTTATCCTTGCTGCGGTTATTGCCGCTGTGCTGAAACTACTGTTTCCCTGGCTCAGATTCAAAGACATCTTAAACAAGAGGAACATCATTTTTCTGTTAGTGATGTCGGTGTTTCTAAACCTTTTAAATACTGTCCTCCCGTTTGTGTGGGATGATTACAGGAAGTTCAGGAATACGGTACTGTTTCTGTTCTACATGTCTGTAACGATAGCAGCGGTGATCTCTGCATCATCCAGGATCAGAAAGCTCAAGGATGCAGTTGCTGTACTTGCAGGGTAGCGGAAGAATGGAATTCAATAAAATGACGCTACATATTTCTGAATAATGTCGGGACAATAACAATTGTTTGAGTGATTGTTTTGACATCATTTTTCCTGTGATTGACAGTTTTTGGGTTGATTGAATTTTCTAATGAAGTATAATGTATATTAATATGAGCTTTTCTGTGACAGGTACTTACAGAAGAGGATGAAAACGATTGGAGTAGAATGAAGATGAAGAGATTTCTGGCGTTTTTCCTTTGCGCACTGATGATCTGCTCGATTTCTATGGTGTTTGCCGAAGAAGATTCTCAGTACGAGTGGGCTAACGGTGCGACACAGAACGACAACCACTTCGGGTATGTACAGTTAATACCTGATAGTAAGACTCATGAGTTGGTTGAAGTGCTGGATAACTACGGCAATGGATATGCTTCAGCTAGGCCGGGAGATAAATTAGAGTTAACAGTCCCGGAACCCGTGGGCGATGATCTGGAGGGACTGACATATAAGTGGTCCCTTACTCGCCATAATCCGGAAAGTGAGATCGTACCGGAAGAGTTGGATTCTGTAACCGATACAATAACTACTGAGCCGATTCCCGAGGATGGATCTATTAGTTATATGTGTACGGTCACTGATAAGTTCGGGAATACAGCAGATTATTTCTTTAATATCCGTGTTATTCTGTACGAGATAGACCCTGAAGAGGCTGAGTATGTAAAAGGCAGTGGAAAAGATCTGGTATTTACGATTACAAGTATCGTAGGAAAAGAAAACATCAAAGACAGGGTAATGTTTGTGTATTTTGACTACGTATCTGGCTTTGAGAAGGACGAGGAGACCGGTGAAGAAGTTCCTACGTTTGATTACGCCGAACTCAGTCTGGACCATCTGTCTGAAGATGAGAATGGACTCAAAGTAACTATACCTGCAGAACTTCTTGATGAAGCTGAAGAGTCTGAGGAGTTGTGTTGGCTGTCAGTTTATTTTGAAGACAGTGACATATATGCTCCGATAACTATTGTTGAACCGATAGCGGATACCGATGACGTGACCGATACAGCGCTTTATGCTGTAATTGCTGTAACTTCTCTTGTTGCAATAGCGGCAGTCGTTATCGGCAAGAAGAAACTGAGTGTCAGATAATCCATTTTAAAAGACCGGATTAGGGATCATTCTATCACAGCAAAAATGAGAAGGCGGATCCATTTGAGAATGATCTGCCTTCTCTTTAATTCCAGAGATCATATGGTGAAGGTAAATGTACATTAAGAAAAAAGTATTTACAGCAAAGCAGAAGAGAAAGGCCCTTAACGTAGCGGTCATCCTTCTTGTCGGCATTTTTATTTACTCCACCAGCAGGATGATCTTTGTGGGAAAACAATACAGTCAGAGCAAGGATTCATACAGCGGACTGAATCAGTATATGACTTTCGATCCGGGCGAGACCGGAACTCCCGGTGACACGGGAAACATATCGGGAATGGACGGCGGTATGACTGAGGTCGAGATAGGCAAGTATATCCGCCTGCAGCAGCTTGGAGCCAATTTTGCCTCGCTCCGCGAGATCAACGGGGATGTCGTCGGATGGATAGAAATAGCGGGAACTGCACTGAATTATCCTGTTACGCAGTGCAGCAACAACGACTATTATCTCAATCACCTTTTCACTGGAGAGTACAACATCTGCGGCTGTCCTTTCCTGGACTATAGGACTTCAAGTGGCTTCGATTCCAGGAACAATATCATTTACGGTCACAGGATGAATGACGGATCGATGTTCACCTGCATTCAGAACTATTCGAGCCAGTCGTTCTATAACAATAATCCCACCGCGACTCTCTACACCCCTACGGGAACATATGTCATAGAGTTCTTCTCCGGATACGTTTCGGCGGCAAGAGGAGAACCGTGGAAAGTGACGTTCAGCTCAGATGATGCCTTCCAGCAGTGGCACGACAATCTTATCGAGAAGTCTGATTTTACCTCTGATGTCAGTTTCAGTGTTTCAGACTGTGTCGTCACTCTCTCGACGTGCTCGCACGCATTTGAAAACGCGAGATACGTTCTCCACGGTGTGCTGAGGGAAGTATAGATCCACTGGAAAAGACACAGACTATAACACTTATCGCTTACTAAATAATCTTTTTCTAACAGAAAGGAAAAGTTCATAATGGTAGAGATCTTCTGGACACAGGAAGACGGCAGCACTGTCAAGGTAGAAGAGCCATGCAAGAATTGCTGGATAAAGATGACCGCTCCTACTGAGGATGAGCTCAATCGAATCGCAGGGATGTACGGAATAGAGTCCGATGACATCCGTGACGCATTGGATGAGGAAGAGAGTTCGCGTATTGAAGTAGAGGAGACATATACGATGGTCATCGTTGACGTTCCTACCATAGAGGAACGCAATGGCAAAAACAGATATGTCACGATACCTCTGGGCGTCATCATCACAAAGGACACCATCATCACTGTCTGTCTGGAGAATACCGATGCGCTTAACACTTCTGCGTGGCGCAAATCCAGAAGGTTCAGCACTCACCTCAAGACAAGGTTTCTCCTGCAGATATTGTTCCAGAATGCCCAGCTTTATCTGAGAAGCCTGCGTGTGATTAACAAGCAGAGTGAAGAGATAGAAAAAAACCTTCAGGAGTCGACGGAGAATTCAGCTCTTATCGATATGATGGAGCTCGGGAAAAGCTTGCTGTATTTCATGACTTCCCTGAAAGCCATGCAGAACGTTCTGCAGAAAGTTCTGAACACAAGTTCAATAAAGAAGTATGAGGATGACAGGGAACTGCTGGATGAAGTCATGGTCGAGTGCAGGCAGGCTCTTGAGATGGCGGAGATCTATAACGGGATACTCAACGGAATGATGGATGCATATGCATCGGTCATCTCCAACAATATGAACGTTGTGATGAAGGTCCTGGCAGTCGCGACTATAGTTCTTTCCATACCCAATATAGTGTTCGGGGCATACGGAATGAACCTCGCTATAGAAGAACTGCCGCTTGCGCAGCTCCCTCATGCGTTCTATATCATCGTAGCCCTCTCGATCCTGTTCAGTGTGCTTGTGCTGTGGTATTTCAACCACAAGAAGATGCACTGAAACTGAGCAGTATGAATAAGAAATAAGTGCCTTCGGATCAATCCGAAGGCACTTTTCCTATACTAAGTAAATCGTTGTGCGAAATGACGGTCAATGAGATCATGACGTAAATGGGTATGTATCACAGCAACTCTCTGTAATAGAGCCCTGACGTGCGCTGACGCGTAGTTTTCCTGCCGCCTCTGAAGTCTTCGATCACTTCCGATATCTCACCAGAGTCCTCACGGGTGAACCAAAGAAGCGAGAAATCAAGGCCGTCAGTGTTTCTTTCAGCTATATGCAGAGGCACAGAGTTCAGAAGAGTCGAGAACTTCTGTTCGACGCATTCCACGGGAAAGACCACGTTCATTCTGTCTGTGAGCTCGCCGTGTCTGTGGCATGCTGCGCAGCCTATTGAGGCTTTCGCCGGACAGTTGCGGTAGTGCATCAGAGGCAGACGGCCGTACTTGACGATCCCTCTCGGTATCGAGCCTCCGAGATCCATTACCTGTTTCATGGAGATCTCAAAAGATACCGTTGCTGCAGCAAGACCGCAGTTTTCCATATCTGCGAGAGAGGCTGAGTTCGTTATGTTCAGTCCGAATCCGCCGAACACCTTCATGTCAAGCTCACGGCCAAGTCTTATCCCGTAGATGTTGTCTGCCCAGACTGAATCCGCTCCGAGATCTCTGAGGTGCTCAAGACCGGCGCGGAACGACTCCTCGTCTTCTGGGAAAAGGGCTGTTGGTAGCTGGACTGTCAAGCGGCTTCCGTATTTCTCTATGAGAGCGCGGTCGATCCTGTCCGCCGGCACGATGATCCTGCTGAGATCTGCTGAATCGGGTATCAGAGAAGGATCATAGAATCTCGCCCAGAGCTGAGGATGCGCAATGCCGGAGCGGTACGCGGTGTGAGGGATTTTTGTATATGCATGAGGTTCGTGAGGAACGATCCTGGATCTGATCTCAAGCAGCCGGTCCAGAGCTTCTCTTCTCATACGGTTTAGCTCAGCGGCGGGAATAAAGACTCCATCCTGTATGTCCGTCTCTATCTGCTCCGCAATAAAAGGAGTGCCTCCCGTCTTTGTCAGAGAACTTCTGACTGAAGCGTCGTCGGTGGCGCGGTTGACTGCTTTTTCTGCTTTGGCGCCTTCCGCCGTTACGCTATCAGTACCGTCAGTCACCGTGAGTGAAGAGCCATCGAAACTGATCATAGCTTTCATGCTGACCGGTATGCGCTGAAGCTCGTTGCGGTACCCGGAGGCTATCGTGCTCAGAACTGAAGTCGCGTCCGTGACGTCGTCCTTTGTTCTGTATCCGAACATATTGCGGTCGCGTTTGCCAATGAGGTATCCGTCCGTAAAGCCGCTCCTTGAGAAGACGGCTCTGAGCGTGTCGATATCGTATTCTCTGCCCTCAAGCGCGTTCCTGCAGGCAGTGACAGCGGCCGAAACATATTCCGGACGCTTCATCCTTCCCTCTATCTTGAAGGAGTCTACGCCTGCCTCGGCCATCTCGTTTATATGACCGATCAGGGACATGTCCTTAAGTGAGAGTACATGGTCGCATGAGCCGCATCTCCAGTCCAGCCTGCAGGGCTGCGCGCACAGGCCTCTGTTTCCGCTTCTGCCGCCTATCATGGATGAAAGATAGCAGGCTCCGGAAAGGCTCATGCAGTGAGCGCCGTGAATGAAAGCTTCCGTTTTGATCCCGCATGAGGAACAGATCATCCTCATCTCATCCAGTGTGAGTTCTCTGGCTATGACGACACTGTCGAAGCCCATATCCCGAAGGAACAGGGCACCGTCAACGTTATGGACCGCGGTCTGCGTTGAGGCGTATCTCTTTATGGTGGGATATTTTTCGCGGAACAGTTTCAGTACAGCCAGATCCTGGATGATGACAGCATCGACGCCGGATGCGGCGAGCATGTCTGCCGATCTTTCCAGCATTTCCATCTCGCTGTCCAGTATGTTTATGTTGACCGTGGCATATACCTTAACGTCTCTTCCATGGCAGTATGAGACTGCCTGGGGGAGAGTCTCTCTGTCAAAATTGGCTGCGTTGCGTCTTGCGTTGAAATCCTGGATTCCTAGATATACAGCGTCTGCGCCGCTCCTTACTGCGGCTATGAGCTGTTCCATTCCGCCCGCAGGGGCAAGGATCTCAGGCATTTTAAGTCCTCCGTAATACAGAAAAGAGATACTGCTCTAGGAATTATATCACAGTGGCTGACAGTTCCATCTGATGAAATCAGCGTCACGATTTGATAGAATTGGAAAGCGTAATATGAAAGACTGCAGGTGATTGTAAATGAGAAAAATGGAAGTTCTTTCCCCGGCGGGAGATATGGACAGACTGATCACAGCGGTGAGATACGGCGCTGATGCGGTGTATCTTGCAGGCACTTCCTTTGGGATGAGAGCCACTGCCGGAAACTTTACTCCGGATGAGCTGCGTCAGGCGATGCGGTATGCCCATACCCGCGGAGTCAGGATATATGTCACCTGCAATACAGTGCCTAACGAGTCGGAGATCGGAGCAATCCCCGAGTTCCTTGAGCTTCTTGAAGATGTTTCGGCTGACGGAGTCATAGTCACCGATATCGGAGTGATGTCAATGTGCCGCAGATATGCGCCTCATGTCGAGATGCATGTGAGTACTCAGGCAGGTGTCATGAACAGCGAGACCGCAAAGGCATTCTATGACCTCGGCGCTAAAAGAGCCGTGCTGGCGCGTGAGATGTCGATGGCCGATATAGCAAAGCTTCGTTCCGAGATACCGGATGATATGGATATAGAGGCATTCTGTCACGGCGCCATGTGCGTGTCGTTTTCGGGGAGATGCCTCCTGTCAAACTACCTCACCGGAAGGGATGCAAACAGGGGAGAGTGCGCTCAGCCCTGCAGATGGAAATACTATCTGGTCGAGGAGAAGAGGCCCGGGGAGTATATGCAGATAAGCGAGGATAACGGGACATTCATCTTCAACTCTAGGGACATGTGCATGATAGATCACGTCAAAGAGATGTATGATGCCGGAATCAGCAGCATAAAGATAGAAGGCAGAACGAAGTCATCATACTATGTCGCTTCGGTAACATCTGCTTACAGGCATGCAGTGGATGCTGCAGAAAAAGGGACCGAACTGGAGCAGATATGGAAAGATGAAGTATATAAGGTAAGCCACAGGGAGTATTCCACAGGTTTTTATTTCGGTTATCCGGGCCAGTACACTAAGGATTCCGAGTACTACTCCACATATGATGTGGCAGCGGTAGTGGACAGCTGCGACGAAACCGGAAATGCTGTGCTTCATCAGAGAAACAGGTTCTTTCCGGGAGATGAACTTGAGATCCTCATGCCGGGAAAGGAATCTGTCACATTCACTGCCGGAGAGATCAGGGACAGCGAGGGCTCAATCATAGAAGCAGCCCGGCATGCGGATATGGAACTTCATATGTCACTGCCTGTCCCGGCTCCGCAGGGGAGCTTTCTCAGAAAAATGAGAGATAGCCAATAAAAAGCTCTCCGCGCAGCGGAGAGCCGGCAGTTTTCCGATCTCTGTTCAGCCATCAATTGGAGAACGGGAAGCAGGTTCCTCCCTGAACAAGAGGGTTATGTGATGGTTCTCAAAGGCAGCGAGATGCAGAGTGGTCAAAAACCTTTCCGCATATTCCATCAGGTTGTCCGTCAGTTCTGACAGGCCGGTAAATTCGATCTCACAGTCTTCTCTTATCTCTGTCATGCAGTCCATCAGGGCATCTAGGTTTTTCCCATAGTAATCAGGAAGTTCAAGAGCATCCATGAGTGCCTGGTGGAGAGATTCCCTGGTATATATGTTTCTAAGATCAACGGAATAGTGTTTCATCAGTCATTTCCTTCATACAGAAGTTCAAAGGACTCATAGTGGTCCGGTGTGTAATAGATGAGCCCGTCATTTGAGTAGATTATCCTCTTGGCTCCGCGTGAAGAAGCTCCGATGGTATCTATATCGCATTCGTAGTACTTTCTTCCGCTTTTCTCCGGAAGTTTTTTCTCATTGTTGTAGAACCTGGATCCTCCGATGCATTTGCCCGGCGCGTATTTTTCAACAGAACCTCCGTTCCATCCGAGTTTTTCAGCCTCGTTTTTCGTGATGTAGTTCGGGGGCAGTTTTCCGTATGTGTGTATATAAAGGGCGACGTCTTCCTTTGAATCGTATGCTCCGTTCTCGTCTATCACGGAAGAAACCGTACCATGTCCGACGGGGTCGTTTTCGGGTTCGGTTACCGGACCTGACGGTTCGTCTGTGCCCGGATCCGTTATGATTACGGAAGGAGTCGGGTCGGGGTCTACGACCTCCGGCTGCCCGGAGGAACCGAGATACTGTGTCAGGGAGATGTACAGAACAAGAAGCGCAGCTATGACGTACAGGATCCTGTCAGCGGTCTCTCTCCTCTTGGGGTCCTTTGATAGGAACCTGACCGCGGAAAGGCCGATAACTGCTGCTATCAGGATAATGACTAGGATATCCATGAATAAACTCCAGTGTATGGTGATGGTGCTATTTTATAACGGCAGAGGCAGGTACCGCAAGTTTTGAGAAAACCGTTAGGCAAAGGATCGGTTATTGGACGAGATTGCATAGATGAAAGAGACTGTATTAAAAAACAGAAAGATACTGACCGGACTCATTGCCCTGACGTTGTGCGCTATCTGGATACAGTCAGCGCTTGGATCGGACAGATCGGAAGCAGAGAGCATGTGGCTGTTCGCCAGAGTATACGGCATACTCAGATTTCTGGTCGGAGAGGAACTCGCAACGGTCCATCTCCTGCGTAAACTGGCGCACTTCACGGAGTTCTTCATCCTCGGGGCAGAGGGCATGGCGCTCAGGAGGTTATACGGACGGAGAGATGTTTATTCTCTTGTGGCGGTGTTTCTGCTGTGCAATTTCGCTGCTTTCATGGACGAGACTATACAGATATTCTCAGGAAGGGGACCTTCCGTGACAGACATCTGGATCGATACTTGCGGGGCTTTCTCCGGAATGATATTCCTTTTGTTCTGTGCCGCTATAACAGATGTGATTGCTGAAGAGAAAGGAAGGGAACAGTGATGTCCGGATCATCGTGCAGCATATGTCCCAGAAGATGCTCGGCAGAAAGAACCTCAGGATCATACGGAACCTGCGGAGTGCCGGATGAGCTTATGTTAGCCAGAGCAGCTCTCCACTACTGGGAGGAACCGTGTATCTCCGGAGACAGAGGTTCGGGAACGGTATTCTTCAGCGGATGCGCACTGAAGTGCGTATTCTGTCAGAACAGGGAGATCTCACGCGGAACTGCGGGAAAGATAATAACATCGGACAGACTGTCTGACATATTCATTGAACTGCAGGAAAAAGGCGCTCACAACATCAATCTGGTGACACCGGATCATTATTGCTCACAGATAGAAAAACCGCTTGAAAAGGCAAAAAAACGCGGCTTGCATATTCCTGTGGTCACAAATACGGGAGGATATATATCCGAACAGCAGTTTGAGATAATGAGCCAATATACTGATATCTGGCTGACTGATCTCAAATACAGCGATCCGGAGCTGGCGCGCAGGTATTCCGGTGCATACGACTATCCTGAGGTAGCCCAGGCTGCGCTGGACAGGATGGTCAGGTCTTCAGGAGAACCGGTTTTCACTGAAGACGGTATGATGACGAGGGGGGTCATTGTCAGAATCCTTCTGCTGCCGGGATATGTCGAAGACGCGAAGAGAACAGTCGACCATGTATGGAACAGTTACGGCAATGACGTGATACTGTCGCTGATGAATCAGTATACTCCTCCGTCCGAAGGGCTCCCGGGATTTCCGGAACTCATGCGGACGGTAACGGAAGAGGAGTATGACGAGCTGATCGACCATGCGCTGAGCCTGGGAATAGAGAATGCTTTTATACAGGAGGGTGGCACTCAGGAAGAGAGCTTCATTCCTCCGTTTGACATGGAAGGAGTATAGCTTTGGAAGCGTATGATGCGGGATCTGCAGCTAGATCAAATTTCTATGAAGGGTATAACTGTTCTCAGTCGGTATATATGGCGCTTGCTCCGCTGGTAGGAGTCGACAGGGAATCTGCCGCCCGGACTGCGGCTTTTCTCGGAGGCGGCGTATGCAGGACAAGGAACATCTGCGGAGCTGTGCTGGGGATGCTGATGGCGTGCGGAGACGAGGAAGGAAACACCGACGGAGCAGATCAGGAAAGAAAAGGACAGAATTACGCTGACGGCCAGACTCTGATGGAACGATTCAGCCACAGATTCGGGTCGCTGCAATGCAGGGATCTGCTTGGCCTGGAGCCTGGCATAAATGAGGAGACCCATCCCGCACCGAGGACGGAGGAGTATTATAAAAGCAGGCCGTGTCCCGATATAATCGAGTTTGCAGCAAGACTGGGACAGGAATTCATAGGCAGATAAGAACTCAGAAATGAACAAGGCGGTGTACACCCGATCGGTGTACACCGCCTTTTGCCTGTTTCAATCGAGTAATCAGAGCGTTATCCTGCTCCTCATCCATTTCTCAACGGCTGGCTTTACGGTGCGGTCCGTGTCTCGGATAACATCGTCTTCAACACAGGATGAGGCGTCAAACCGCATGTGCATATCTCCCTCTTTTTTTTCGGGCCAGTAAGCCAGCCCGCCTCCGTTGGGGTCGTGGTTCCTGACAAAGTTTACCCAGTAGGAATGCATGAGTTCTGAAAGCTCACGGTCTTCCGGAGTATAGGGCAGAGGAGCGCCGAAATCAGGCTCAGCGTCCAGCGTACAGAAGGTGTATGGTATCTCCATGCCGTGGAACGCCCCCTGCGGCGCGAGCCTGCGGGCGAAAACGTATTCCCATGTGGGAAGTCCGTAGTCTCTTGAGCGTATCTCAGCGAATACAAGGTGTCTTGCGTACCAGTAGTCCCTGGCTAGAGCGTTAGCTTTGCTGTTGATGTCAGGCTCGGATGCGTACAGAGACTCAGGGAGACCGAGCCGTGAAGAGATGGCCGGTACATATCTTTCGGCAGCGAACCTGCTTCCCTCGTCCAGGTTCGTTCCTATGATAACGGGAACCCCGTAGCATTTATTGCTCAGCAGAAGCTCACCCTGCCTGTCCGGAAGGAAAGCTCTGTCGATGACTGCAGCGGCAAACTGATGCACATACTTCATCATAGGATCACCGTCTGCATAAAGCGTTTCTACAGGAACTCCGCGGAATTCCTCGAGCGAGCTGCATCCGAACTGCGTTGCGAGAGTCACGCCCCAGGATTCGGCATCTTCAAGGGTCACGTCTCTTTCCGGCTGGAAAACGTCTCCGCTGTGAAGTATGGCGGCATGAAAATAGCCTTTTGCGGCCGGAGCGTTCATAAGAGCACAGCAGCTGGCGCTTCCAGCGCTCTGACCGGAGATAGTGACATTTCCGGAATCGCCTCCAAATGCGGATATGTTTTCCCTTATCCATTTGAGCGCAGCAAGCTGGTCGCGGTGACCGAAGTTGCCGGAGAAACCGTCGGGATCTTCCGAACGCATGTCGGGATGACACATAAATCCGAAGACACCGACGCGGTAGTTGACTGTTACAAGAACTATGCCGTCTTCTGCGTAAGCTTTTCCGTAGAGAACGGGACTGTCTGAGCAGCCTGCCTGCAGTGAACCTCCGTAGAACCAGACCAGCACGGCATGATTCCCCACGTTGTCATCCGGAGCGAATATGTTGAGGTACAGACAGTCCTCGCTCATGGGATGCCTCTCGAAAAGACTGTTCGGCATAGGGACCTGTACAGGCATGGGAGGATTTTTTGTCGCGTCGAGGACGCCGTCCCAATGGGCTGCAGGCTGAGGAGCGCGCCAGCGGAGCTCACCTACCGGAGGAGCGGCATACGGAATGCCCATGAATACCGCTGTTTTCCCATCCGTTGTTCCGGACAAGAGTCCTTCTTTGACTTTAACGATCTTTTCGGCCATATGCCTTCCTCCTCAAACTCATATCGTTGTTAATGATTCATATCAAAGTGGCAGCAACTTCAAGCTGGCTTCTGCAAAAAGGTTCATGTTTATCTGTCTCATCAATCTTCCGTCCTTCGTGACGGCTGTTTAGTCTGTGCTCCTGATTCCAGATGGGATGCGGGCGACAATGAGCTTTTTTGTTTTCAGCCATCTGAAAATGAGACGTATGCTTTTTCCGTCAAATGATACACATCCTATTATGCAACACATGAAGTTTCGCCTCAAGACGAAGAAATGTAGATCATTTTCGTGGCCTTTTCTGATACAATTATGGTAAGGAAATACAGCGTTCATCGCTTGACAAAAAAGGAGATTTTTAAATGAAAAAATGGAGATGCACAGTTTGCGGTCAGATCGTTGAGTCCGACACCATGCCTGTGGAATGCCCGCTTTGCCACGCGCCGGGCGAGAAGTTCGTCGAAGTCGTTGAAACAGAGATGAGCTGGGCTGCCGAGCATGTTCTCGGAGTTGCTTCCGATGTCCCGGAAGACATCAAGCAGGGACTGAGAGAGAACTTCCAGGGCGAGTGCAGTGAGGTGGGCATGTATCTTGCAATGGCCAGGGTCGCTTTCCGCGAAGGATATCCCGAGATCGGCCTTTACTGGGAGAAAGCAGCATATGAAGAGGCGGAGCATGCCGCCAAGTTTGCCGAACTGCTCGGAGAGGTCCTCACAGATTCCACTAAGAAGAACCTCGAGATGAGAGTGGAAGCCGAAAACGGCGCAACACTCGGAAAGTTCGAGCTTGCCAAGAAAGCTAAGGAACTGAATCTTGACGCCATCCACGACACAGTGCACGAGATGGCCAGGGACGAGGCGCGTCACGGAAAGGCATTCAAAGGCCTTCTGGAGAGATATTTCAAATAATACGATAAGGCAGAATACAGGGAGGGCAGTTTGATACTGCCCTCCCTGTTTATGTAAAGAGATTGCATAAAAAAGATCCTGAGACGCTGTGATCTCAGGATCCTTCTGGTGGAGATGATGGGGATCGAACCCACTACCTCTTGAATGCCATTCAAGCGCTCTCCCAAATGAGCTACACCCCCGAAAGCCTATTTATTATACAAACGCCGGGACCGAATGTCAATCGCTGCGTGAAAAACTGGGTACAGTATGACCGGTAAACGGTCCGATATGCGGCGGCAGATATTGATGAGACCGAAGATGTTGATGAGACCGAAGAATAAGATTCAGATGTCTTTGACCAGAAGAGTCCTGTCACCGTCATCCCGAAACTGACGGTATCCTCTTCTGCTGTACAGCGCGACTGCCCGTCGGTTTGACTTCTCTACGTGAAGGAGGATCGCGGGTATGCCTTTTTCATCCGCATAAGCTTCCGCTGTGTCCATCATAGCCGTGCCGATCCCCATCCCTCTGTAGGATTCCGTAACAGAGAAATCGTCGAGATAGATGTATCTTGAAGGCTCATTGTGGATCTGGACAGACAGAAAGCCTACCGGCAGATCTCCGTCTTCTGCAATAAGGATCATATCGCCGGTATCATGAAAGTATCTGTCCAGGTACCTTTCTTCGTAGCCGGTTCCGTCTGTTGTCCCGTATACAGAGAAGAGCATCTCGATGAACAGCTTGTTTATGGCAGAGGAATCTTTATCTTCTGCTTTTCTGATCACTATATCCATTCAGGGCTTCCCCCATTGAAAAAAGAAAGGCAGATCCGTAAGGATCTGCCTCTGGTCGGAGTGGCGAGAGTCGAACTCGCGGCCTCTTGAACCCCATTCAAGCACGCTACCAAACTGCGCTACACCCCGAATGCCTAAGTATTTTAGCACAGCGTTATTTCAAAATCAATATGAATCTTCAATTCACAGCTCATCGGCGAAGTGGTCCCGAAATCCCAGTCCGAAGATCTCCGTAGCGCTGGTCACGATCATAAAAGCCTCTGGGTCTTCCTCCTTGACGATCTGCCTCACTCGCTGATAGTTCTGCTTTCTGAATGCGGCGAATACGACTTTTCTGCGTTCCTCGGTATATGCGCCTGTACCTTCAAGCCATGTTACGCCGATGCCGAGATCGTTGAGAAGCCTGGTTGAGACTTCCTGTGTTTTTGTGCTGATTATAAAGATGAGCTTGGCTTCGTTGCTGCCATACAGCATCTTATCCATGACGATGCCCTGTACATAAAGCGCCAGGGCAGCATATATTCCCAGTTCATATCCGCCGAAAACGAAGCAGGACAGAACGCATGTGGTAAAGTCCATGATGAATGAGAGCGTTCCGGTACCGATATGGTTGTGTTTCTGCCTGAGGAATTTGATTATTATGTCGGTCCCGCCGACGCTTCCTCCTCCGAGATAGATCATGCTCATGCCGACTGACATGATCGCACCACCGGCTATGGTGGCGAGCATCAGGTCCCGGGTCAGAGGCATATACTGCGGGAATCTGTTGCCGAGGAAGTCGATTATATATGACGAGAGCGCGATAGCGTAGATGGTGTAGAAAAGAAACTTGTTCCTGAACCTGATCCATCCGGCGATGAACAGAGGCAGGTTCATAAGGAAGATCATGAGTCCCAGATCTATCCTGGTGAAGTAGGTCACGATCATTGCCAAGCCGGCAATGCCGCCGGCAGAGATATTGTTGGCGTCCAGGAACATCGACAGCCCGACGGCGTAGATAAAGCTTCCAACGGTGACAAGCAGGAACTCCTTGATGAATACAAGTGCCTTTTCTCTTTTGTCCATTGAGTCGCACCTCCGGCAGGGATATCAATGATTATACATTAAAAATGGAGGAAGGATAAGACCGGATCCGGCAATTGTGCACTTTGCTGTTCCGGTTAGTGCAAGAGTACAAATCGTGATGTGAAATATACTGTTATCCGCGCATCCGAATCAAAAACAACTATAATCAAGTCATAACACTGACAAGATCATGAATAACGGAGGTACAAATGAGCGAGGAAAATCCGCGCGTCCCGGACAGGAACGCAGAAAAGGAACTGGCTGTACTGAGAAAAAAAGATGCGGACAGTCTTGCGTTCCTCAAGAATATGACACTGATCATGGTGATCCTTACAGTGATCTATGTGGTCGATGAGATCACCAGCAACATCAATCTGATGCGGCCTTATATGATCTTCGATCTGTTCCATATCCCCGGAGCAGATGCGGCATCGGATGAATACGCGAATGCCGTCAGCAAGATGGCGGTGACATCTATACCGACATATCTGTTTATGTTTCTGATGCCGTTCTATAAATCCTTCTCCGACAGGTTCGGGAGGAAGATATTCCTTGTCATCAACACCATAGGAATGGGAGTCGGCATGCTGCTCTGCATGATAGCTCCGAATTACGTCTGGTATCTGATCGGTACTGTCATTTACGGCTTTTTCACGCCGAACGACATGCAGGTCATCTACATCATGGAGGTCGCCCCAAAGGAGCGCAGAGCGACCTACTGCAGCGTGACCAAAGGAATAGCGCTGCTTAGCGTATCGCTTATAGGTGTGCTTAGGAGCATATTCTATGATCCCTCAGACCTGACCACATGGAGACTGGTCTTCCTGGTGCCGGTGGCGGCGGCTCTCATAATAGGATTCGGCAGCATCTTCCTGCTCAGGGAGACTCCTGTATTCCTTCAGAGAAAGATAGAAGAACTTGAGGGGACTGAAAAGCCGGTCGCAGACGAGACTGCCGAACAGGCGGAAGACTACAGCATGAAAGAGACTTTCAGGTATATGTTCCGCAGCAATCAGGTGCGCTCGCTCATCCTCATCCTGGCGATGTTCATGTGCGCCGTTGCGCTGACCGGCTATGCGGCAGAGACTATGCTGGCATACGGTATGACTGATGATGAGATGAACCTCTTCTACACAGTTGAACCTGTCGTCTATGCCGTTTTCGCGTTTTTCAGCGGATTCATCACCGACTGGCTCGGCAGAAAGAGATCCGGCATACTTTTCGGAGTACTTGCCCTGGTGGGTGAGGTGGTGTTCGTGCTATGTGCGGTATTCGGAGCCGGACCCATCGTCCTGGCTTTGGCAAACGGTCTCATGTACGGAGGTCTATGGTCCTTCTCGGATCTGCTTTACATAGTGGTTCCGTCTGAGTCGGTCCCGACAGAGAGACGTGCATCGGTCGTCGGACTGTTGCAGTATACTGCTCTGACGAATATGGTGGTGACCATAATAATCGGCGTCCTTTACCAGTTCATCGGCAGCAGGAAGATAGGACTTGTCCAGCTGGTGTTCTTCGTGCCCTTTATGCTGCTTTCCGTGCTTTATGTCAAAAAGCACCTTAAGGAGACAAAGGACGTTGACCTGAACGAAGCAGGTCAGGAAACCGCCTGAACCGTATAAGGAACAAAAAAGGAGCTGCCGATCGGCAGCTCCTTTTCATTCATGTTTGGATCAGGCGTGGACCTTCTTGAGATGGGCGAATCTCGGAAGACCGTTCTCAGTCTTCTGGGTAGTGGGTCCCTGAATGAGGGGCAGGCAGTACTTTACGAACTCGTCTGTCATCTCATTGTGGTCTTCGTTCATCCATTCCACCGGAACAGTGCGCTCGGCGTTGGCTGCTTCGGAAAGCGGGACAGCGACGACGTCGCATCTGTAATCCTCTCCGTCAGCTCTTCTGAGAGCGATCATCTTGTCAGTCTCTCCGTTGGTCGCGGCAAGAACAGCCTGTTTGCCTACTTCATAGGCTTCAGAAAGGTCAACTCCGGAGGCACAGTGGGCAGCGCAGCGCTGAAGCAGCGAGAGCTCTATGCCGCGTACCTTTGCTCCGGTATGAGCCTGTACGAGATTTGCGAGCGTTCCAGCAAGTCCGCCCATCTGGGAGTGGCCGAACGCGTCCTTTGTCTGTGCAAGATTGCTTCCCAGCTCGGAGATGAAGTTTCCTTCCGCGTCATGCACGCCTTCGGAAACGGCGACGATGCACTTGCCCTTCTCTTCACGGACTCTGTCGATATCGGCTAGGAACTTGTCAACGCTGAAATCCACTTCCGGGAGATAGACGAGGTCGGGACCTTCGCTGATGACATTGGCGAGGTGAGCGGCGGCTGTGAGCCAACCGGCGTTTCTGCCCATGATCTCAAAGATGACGATGGGAGCGTTGCTGCCGTAAGCCATGGCATCGAGAGATGTTTCCGCGACGGAAGTGGCGATATACTTGGCGGCGCTTCCGAAGCCGGGGCAGTGGTCTGTTCCCGCGAGGTCGTTATCGATCGTCTTGGGTACACCGATGATGTTGCAGTCGTAACCGACTTTCTGCATATACTTGGAGACCTTGTTGCAGGTATCCATTGAGTCGTTGCCGCCGTTATAGAAGAAGTAACGAATATCGTATTTCTTGAAGATCTCGAGGATACGCTTGTAGTCTGTATCATCGACATCGCTGTCCTTGAGCTTGTATCTGCAGGAACCGAGTGCGGAAGAGGGAGTGCCGCTCAGGAGAGCGATCTCTCTGGGATCTTCCTTGCCGCAGTCAAAGATCCTGTCCTCAAGGATGCCGAGGATTCCGTTCTCTGCGGCGAGAACTCTGGTGATGTTCTCGTTAGCCAGAGCTGTCTCGATGACACCCTGAGCACTCGCATTGATAACTGAGGTGGGGCCGCCGGACTGGCCGACGATGCATGCGCCTTTAAGTACTGACATATCTATTTGCCTCCAAATGATTTGATTACACAAAATAACGACAATAATATAGCATAACGGCGACTGTCAATCAATTGAAGGGAAGGGGAATAGGCCTGCTGAAGGATGACAGGGCATTCCGCTTGCCGGCTGTACAAGGAAAACTTACAGTACGGGAAGCTGGTTAGAAATGCCTAACTAGTTGAATTCGAATCAACTCAACACTATAATAGAAATAAGCGTTTATCGATTGATATCGATTAATCATGAAATAGAAAAAGGAGAAAAACATGCCACTCGTAACTACAAAAGAGATGTTCGAAAAGGCCTACAACGGCGGATATGCTGTCGGCGCTTTCAACGTCAATAACATGGAGATCGTACAGGGCATCACCGAAGCCGGAAAAGAGCTCAATGCTCCGATGATCCTTCAGGTATCCAAGGGCGCCCGCGCGTATGCGAACCGCACCTACCTGAGGAAGCTTGTTGAAGCCGCTGTTGAAGAGACAGGTCTTCCGATCGCCCTCCATCTGGACCACGGCGATTCATTCGAGCTTTGCAAGGACTGCATCGATGACGGATTTACCTCTGTCATGATCGACGCGTCTTCTCTGCCCCTTGACGACAACATCGCTCTCACAAAGAGAGTCGTTGAGTACGCTCATGATCACGGCGTAGTCGTCGAGGCTGAGCTCGGAACTCTTGCCGGAATCGAAGACGAAGTCAATGTTTCCGCTGAAGACAGTTCCTATACACGTCCTGAGGACGTCGAAGAGTTCGTGACACGCTCCGGATGCGACAGTCTTGCTATCGCTATCGGAACAAGCCACGGCGCCTACAAGTTCAAACCCGGCACAAAGCCTCAGCTCCGTTTTGACATCCTTGAGGAAGTCAGTCGCCGTCTCCCCGGATTCCCGATCGTACTTCACGGTTCATCCAGTGTTCCTCAGGATCTGGTAGCCATCATCAACCAGTACGGCGGAAATATGCCCGACGCCATCGGCATTCCGGAAGAGCAGCTGCGTGAGGCTGCCAGACTCGCAGTCTGCAAGATCAACATCGACTCCGACCTGCGTCTTGCCATGACAGCAATGGTCCGTCAGTATCTTGCTGAGCACCCGGCAGACTTTGACCCCCGTCAGTATCTCAAACCCGCGCGCGAAGCCATCAAGAAGCTTGTCATGCACAAGATCACTGATGTTCTCGGCTGCGACGGAAAGGCATGATCCTGTATCATACAGTTCAATAGTTAACAGAAAAACGGTCGCGTTTACGCGGCCGTTTTTGTTTGTGAAAGCTGCTTTTTGTTCAGACAACAGCGGAGATGATGTTGACTCCTGCCAAAAGCCCGAGAATAAGGATCACAGCTCCAGCAATGAGGATCAGCTTATTAGGGCCGTGTTCGCGCACATCTCCTTCATCAGAAGAATAATAGAGCCTGAGCGTATCTCCGGCGCGGAACGATTCCTTTCTTCCGGAGTTGACGTTACAGCGTCTCACCATGGTCTTTCCGTCCTGATCATAGCTTACGATCGGATAGTATGTGAACTTTCCGCTGCCTGAGAATCTGCCGGGTTTGGATACCTGACGCTCATAAATATCTGTGATCACTGCGTCTATACGTGTCAGATGTTTTCTCTTCAGATATACGTAGTTTCCTACCAGACCCGCGCCTGCGCCGGCCAGCAGCAGAGATAGGCATGTCATGGCGGCGATCTCCTTTGCCTGTATCTGGAACAGAGCCAGAAGGATGAGCAGCGCACCGCCCAGCATCCCGAGCCATGGATGGAATATCCATTCATTTATGCCGTTTGTGAGGACAGGATCTCCTGACGACGGGTCAAAATACAGTTCTACCTTCTGTCCCACAGGGTATTCCACGGGAGATTTTATGACGTGACGCTCTTTCTTGCCTGTTCTGGGATCTGCTGATTCCACAGCCGTCTCAAAATAGTCGAATACCTGACGGTCGAACTTGTCTTTCTTTGTGATGTGTCTGGTGATCCTGACTTCAGCAGCTCGTGTAGCGCCGTAACGGCTCCTTCTGCGGTATTCACGGACCTGCCCGGATTCCACGAGAAAGATGACGATGCCGGGGATGAACATCAGGTACTGGGAATAGTCAGCCATGTTTTCCTCCAAATGGTTGTTTTCTAGTATAATATCGTTATAAAAGACGCGTTCTGAAGCATGGAGAGGGTTGGATATGAGACTTGAAAGTAAAAAAGCGCTGTTCCTGGACCTTGACGGCACACTGCTTACGGATGACAAGCGCATACCTGACCGTAACAGAGAAGCCATAGATGAGATGCTCGGGCAGGGCCACAGCGTGATAATAACTACCGGAAGACCTCTGTTAAGCGCTGTATATCAGGCTGAGATGTTGAGACTCACTTCGGAAGGATGCTACCTGATAGCTTTCAACGGGGGCATCCTTTACGACACTGCAAGAAGAAAGGTCATATACAGGTCCACACTTCCGCTTGATGCGGTCGTCAGATGCTTCCGGGAAGCGGAGAGAAGGGGAATACACATCCAGACCTATTCGGAAGATAAAGTGCTGGTCGAGCCGAGATGCGATAATGACATAATAAGACTGTACTGCTCCAGGATACTTATGGAACACGGTGTGATCCCAGACATATCGGAACTCAGGGACGAGCCGGTCAAGATGCTCATAATCGATCTTAACGATCCCGCTCCGCTTGAGGAGTTCCGCAGGTGGATATCATCCTGGGCAGAAGGGGAGATAGATACTTTTTTTTCCAGCAATGAATACTGTGAGATAGTAAGGAAAGGCCTTAATAAGGGCAATGCTCTCCGGCAGATGGCCGGACTTATCGGGGTCGATATCGCAGATACGATAGCCGCAGGCGATGCAGCGAATGACCTTCCCATGATAAAAGCAGCCGGTATCGGATGCGCTATGAGCAACGCCACCGCAGATGTAAAGGAAGCTGCAGATTATGTGACCGAGAGGGATAACAATAACAGCGGGGTGGCAGAGATAATAGAGAGATTTATTCTGAAATCCTGACTGTCAGTCAGAAGGAACGATGACGATGTCCGCGCCGCTCAGCCTGAGCTGCGCAAGGATGTCGGGGTCAGCCTGATCGTCTGTCACGAGCGTATAGGGCCTGTCGTATGTGCAGCTGCCGTAAGCGTTGTGCCGCTCTGATCTCATATGAAGTTTCGTATGATCCGCCAGTATGTAAAGATGCTGGCGGGTCTTTGCTATCATAACTTCATTTATGCCTATCTCCATAGGGATGTCGTACACGAATTCACCGTTTTCGTATACGGCGGCGCATCCGATAAACGTCTTGTCAGCCTGTGTCTCCAGTATGCTCTGCATCGTGAGTTCGCCTACCATGATGCGGCCGCGCAGGTCGCCTCCGGTGATGCGCACCGAGACGCCATGAGGGTATTCTTCGTCCAGCGCCCATCCGTTATTGGTGATCACCTGCACATTCTTGTCTCCCAGGTATCTCAGAAGATTGAGCGCTGTGCGGCTGCCGTTGATGAATATAGTATCTCCGCTGTTAACAAATGATGCGGAGTGGCGGGATATCCTATCCCGGCATTCGCTGACTTCTGAATTGATCTTTCTGCTGTTGTAGTACTCTTCGAGAGTCGCGGCACCGCCGTGCGTTCTTCTCAGGCGTCCTTTCTGCTCCAGAAAATCAAGGTCTCTCCTTACGGTCATAAGTGAGATCCCGAACTGACTGGCAATGTCTTCGGAGCGGATCTCGCCGTTCTCCTGTACCAGCTTCAGGATGCCTTGCTGGCGCGCGTCTACACTTTTTCTGTCTTTTTTCATTTCTCTGTCTTTTTTATATCTGTATTTTTCTGATCAGGTCCGGGAGCTCCTCGTATTCAGAGAAGCACAATACGCTGCCGTCAGCTTCCTGCCGTCCGATATGATCGACCGGGAGCGGAGCGCCGTCGGGAAGAGGCTCTTTTTCCGGAACGAACCACGCCGCTCTGAGACCGGCCCTCTCTGCAGCCTGTATGTCGCTTTTCAGATTGTCGCCGACATAAAGACATTCCGAGGCATCGCATCCGGATTTGCTGACGCACAGCATGAAGAGGACTTTGTCGGGCTTCTCATAACCTGCCTCCTCGCTGGATACAACAAAGTCAAACAGCTTCAGAATGCTGAGAGCCTCCAGTTTTCTGAACTGCATGACGGAGGTCATATTTGTTCCTATGCCGAGTTTGTATCCATGTGCCTTAAGGTGATCAAGGGTATCGACAAGACCGGGAAACAGGACAGAAGAAGCAGTAAGAGTGTCCCAGTAGATATCGTACATCTTCAGTGCATGAGGAGAAAGGGGGATCTCTTCCTTCTCAAGTATCCTCTGAAACCGGACCAGCCTGTTGTGTATCACGGCTTTTTTGCCGTGAGCGGCGCGGATCTCTTCAAAGGAATTCTTGACCTTTCGCTCGGTCTCGTCCCTGCTCCAGCCAAAATGCTCCGCCGCATAGTCTTCAACAGCGGCCATTGCGGCTGAATTGGCTCTGTCATAGTCGTACAGGGTGTTGTCTATATCGAAAATAACTGCTTTGATCATAATGTATTCTTTCTTCACTATATTAAATGACCGGGATATGCCCAGGATTCCTTGTCCTCGGTATACTCCGGTCATTCAATATCCTGGCTGTCTCCCGTATCCCGTGACACGGGAGACAGATGTTATCAATGCTTTTTTGCACAGAAGGTATCCGTGCTTCAGAACACTGGGTCAGTCAAGGAGATCAGCTTCCTGAAGGGCAGCTTCGATCTCTTTGTCGGACATGACGTTCTTCAGTGCGATGACCGTCTTGCCGGCTGCCGCGAGTTCATCGAAGTTCTTCGCGAAGGTGCGTGCGCAGAAGATAACGTCATACGTGCGGGCAGCGCTCTTGCCTTCCGAGACGGAGCAGTGACGCAGTTCACCGTACTTGACGTCATATTTCTTCATGACCTTCTTGATGGCGTTCTCCATCATAAGAGAAGAACCGGCGCCGTTGGCGCAGCAGGCGAGCAGCTTTTTGTTATCGAGTTTAGCCATTTATATACCTCCGAGGTTTTGTTGATCGGTCCCTGACCGTTTTTTCTTTTTTCAGCGGGATGCCGTTTCCGGCATCCCGTTAATTATAAATCAGATGTTCGTACTGTGAAAGGAGATTACGCTTTCTCAGCGTTCATCTTTTCCCTGTGCTCAACATAGGCATCGTAGTCCTCTGTGATCAGGAAGTAGCCTTCCGGATCCATGCGGTACTCGATCTGGGGAATCGCAAGAAGGACGATAACGACCAGCGCGACGCCGACATAGCCGAGATAACGCATCACTACGGTGAACAGAGGCCATACTGTATCCCAGTCGAACATTCCGAGATATCCGCCGTAATCGGCAAGGCCGACCCAGCCCGCGATGAGAGCGGCACCGAATACCTGGATGAGACCGGAGCAGAAGGGGATGACAAGGCAGGCTTTGAGTCCGCCCTTTTCATTGGCGACGAGGCCGATGGTGGCGTTGTCAAAGAACACAGGAACGAATCCGCAGATGATGATCGTGGGAGATCCGAGGAGGATCAGGGTCACGATGGCAACGATCTGTCCGGCAAGACCGGCGAGGAAGCCGAAGGTCACGGCGTTGGAATCGCCGAAACCGTAGCAGACTGCGCAGTCGACTCCGGGAACGGATGCGGGGAGGAGCTTGTCAGCGATTCCCTGGAAGGAAGCTGTGAGCTCGGAAACGAATGTGCGTACACCGAGCTGCAGGATCGCGAGGTAAACTGCGAACTGCAGGCAGGTGTTGAATACATAGAATGCGAATGCTTCAGACTCTTTCGTCGCGCCGCTGGCTACGAAGAAGTCCTTGCCGATGACGCTCATGATGATGCCGAAGAAGACGGTCATCAGGATGGCGGTGCAGACCATGTTCTCATTGAAGATGGAGAAGAAGCCGGGCATCTCAAGATCGCCGACCTTCTTGACCTTTCTCTTGCCGCCCTTGTCTCCGAAGAGCTTGTCAGCGAGCCAGTAGCCGAGGCGGATACCGAACATCTGCTGGTGGGCGATCGCGAATCCGGCGCCTTCTGTGAGCTCCTGCATGGGCTTGACTGTCAGGTTGGATCCGACTGCCCAGTAGGCTCCGAGGATGACGGACATGACGATCATAAGGGCGATGTTGTTCTCGCGCAGTGCGGGAAGTGCGAACAGGATGAGCCAGTAAGCCGTGGCGGCCTGCTGTACCTGGACGTGTCCGGTGGTGAACAGTGTGCGGCACTTCGTGATCTTGTTGAAGCGGACCAGGAGGATGTTGACGATAAAGGCGATGAGCAGCAGGGTCATGACCTGTGCGAAGCCTTTTCCGAATGTCTCCTCAACACCGGCGGTAACTGCGTTCTGACCATAGTACGGGTCAATGACGCAGGCAGTGAGGTTGAAGCGGTCCTTGAGACCGGCAAGGATGGGACGGAAGTTGCTGGTCAGTCCGCCTGAACCGACGTTAAGGATCAGCATTCCGATGATGGCCTTGAGGGTTCCCGCCAGTGTGTCGTACCACTTTTTGCCCATGAGGCAGTAGCCGACGAGGGTCAGGAAGCCGACCATGTAAGGAGCTTTCTGCAGAATGTAGGTCGCAAAAAAGTTCCAAATCGCGCTAAGAATTTGCATGACTCTCTCCTTGTTTCTGTAATGAACATTTTGTTATGAATAACCGCGGGAGCGGTTTATTCCGTTGAATGGGTGAGGATCACTCCTCGCAGGGATACTTCTCCGCAGCGGCAAGAATATCTTCCGGTGTTCTTGCTGCCTGCAGCGCGTCCAGAAGGTCATCGTTCACGAAGACGTTGGAAAGCTGCATGATGTTGTCGGTGTGTTCATCTGGATTTGCGGAAGACAGTGTGAAGAAAAGATTGGCTTCCTTATGCTCTCCGTCTTCATCAAACCCGAAATCTATCATCTTCTCGGAGACCATGAAACCGATACCGGTCTTATATGCGCCTTTTGCGTTCTCTGTGGTGTGGGGCATCGCGACATTGTGGTCAAATACCATATAGGGACCGTACTTCTCGATGCATGCGATGATCTCCTCATGGAAATCCTCGCTTACGGACCCGTCAGCGACCATGGGAAGAAGGCTGAGCCTTACGGCTTCCTGCCAGGTGATCCCTTCACCGTCTATAAATGAATAATGCTTTTTTTCTACGATATCCTTGAATATATCTGCCATTGGACATACTCCTCCTTTCTCACACAGTAATGTTACTTGAGTAATGAAACAAAATCAATGACTTTTTGTTTGATATTTGTTTGTTTTGGTGCTTTTTTTGCAAGTTTGTGAAAAACGCACAATCAGCATAAGGTTTGAAGGACATTATGCATATATGCAGAATTCACATTAATTTATGATCGTATTAGTCGAAGTTGACGAAAATACTGGACACATCTCATAAAATCCGTTTATTATGCAGTTTTATATTGACCTTGTGCGCTCAAAGAAAGTATCATATTCACAAAGGCTGCAGAGTTTCAGCCGTGATCATATTAATGAACCACCGGTTCGTATATGATTGTTATATGATCGCTTATAGCCGGATTGGCTTTACGTCATTCGGGGCGGCATTATGAAACGCAGTCCTTTATCAGATCGATAACGCGTCATTAAGATGCTTAGGAGGAAGAATATGAGCAAGATCAGCGAGATGACCAGAGAAAAATGGGTCATGAGTACCTTCCCGGAGTGGGGGACCTGGCTCACGGAGGAGATCGACAACTGGGAGGTCAAGCCCGGCACCGTTGCCATGTGGTGGCTCGGATGCGTCGGTATGTGGTTCAAGACCCCCGGCGGAGCCAATATCACTGTTGACCTCTGGGCCGGAAACGGCAAGAGGACTCACGGAGACGGCAAGATGAAGGTCGGTCACCAGATGGCGAACATGGCAGGTGTCCGCGCAATGCAACCCAACCTCAGGAACGTTCCGTTCGTGATCGATCCATTCATGATCAATCATCTGGACGCGGTCCTGGCAACTCACTATCATCAGGACCATATGAGCGCGGAGCTCGCCGCGCATGTCGTCAACAGCGGCATGACAACGACGGACGAGAACGGCAAAGAGATCCCCGTACCCTTCATAGGAGCGCAGAAATGTGTCGATTACTGGATCGACTGGGGCGTGCCCGCAGACCGCTGCATAGTAGTCAAGCCCGGCGATGTCATCAAGATAAAGGATATAGAGATAGTCGCTGTCGACTCTTTCGACCGCACATGCATCGTGACAACTGATTCCACCGGACCCGACAGGGAAGACCTTGCCGGCAAGTGCCCGACGGATATGGACGAGAAAGCAGTAAACTACATCATCAAGACCCCCGGCGGAAACATCTATCACAGCGGCGACTCGCACTATTCCATCTATTTCGCCAAACACGGCAAGGATTATGACATCGATGTCGCTACCGCAGCCTTCGGATGCAATCCGGTCGGTATCCAGGACAAGATGGAAGCTACAGACGTCCTGCGCATGGCTGAAGCGCTTCAGTGCAAGGTGGTCATACCGATCCATCATGACGTATGGACCAACTTCCAGGCTGACGTCAATGAGATCAAGGTCCTGTGGGAGATGAGGAAAGACCGTCTGGACTACAAGTTCCATCCCTTCTTCTGGGAAGTAGGCGGACACTATGTGTATCCCGATGACAAGGACCGCATGGCATATCACCATGACAGGGGATTCCATGACTGCTTCGAGTATGAGCCGAACGTTCCTTACCGCAGCGTACTGTGACCGATATAGAACAGATTGAATAAAGAGCCTCTGCGCCGGAATCCCGGCGCAGAGGTATGGAGTTTAATATGAGAGCAGAAAAGAAAGTCATAGATCATCTCAATAAATGCTATGCCGTTGCGGAATTCGATTTTGACGGAGCCCGTCATATCATTACCGCAGCTGAGAAGACAGATCCCTGCTATATTTACGATCTGGAAGGAAACAAAGAGGGAACTCTGTGGGAAGGACCCGGCGGAGTCATGACCCTGTGTCAGTATCCTCTTTCAGCAGACGATGATCCCGTACTGCTTGCAACACAGAAGTTCTATTCGCCCAACGATTCCGCTGAAGCGAAGATCGTTTACTACACCAGGGAAAACGGGGAGTGGATCTGCCATGTGCTGTGTGACCTGCCTTTCGTACACAGGTTCGGTGTCGCGCAGCGCGGCGGAGTGTGGTATTTGATCGCCTGTACCCTTAAATCCGCTCATGCGTTCAGGGATGACTGGACATGCCCGGGTAGGATCTGGGTGGCGGAATTGCCGCAGAATATCAGGGAATACGATGAGCATAACCAGCTCAAGCTCGAACCGCTTGTGAGCGGTCTGTACAAGAACCACGGTTTCTGCCGCTGTGAGGAGAACGGATACGGTTTCTTCATGGTCGGAACAGAGAACGGAGTATATAGAGTCGATCTGCCGCAGGAAAAAGGCGGCGAATGGAAAGCAGAATGCGTTCTTGCCGTGCCGACCAGCGATATGCTCTATCAGGACTACGACGGTGACGGAAGCAGAGAACTGCTTATCCTCTCACCTTTCCACGGCGATACACTGTCGGTCTACAAGGACAGCGCTGACGGATTCAAAGAGGTGTTCACCTGTGAAAAGAAGATGCCTTTCCTTCACGCGATCTGGGGCGCTGAACTGTTCGGGAAACAGGTGGCCCTGATCGGAAACCGTCAGGAAGACAGAGAGCTGCTGGCACTGTATCATGACGGAAAAGGCTATGTCATCGATGTCCTGGATGCCGGAGCAGGTCCCGCGAACTGCATGCATTTCAGAAACGGTGACAACGATATGGTCTTTGCCGCGAACAGGGAGACTGACGAAGTCGCTCTCTATACGCTTTACGAGTGAGGTGTGCCATGGAAGACGGCAGATTCTATTCACTGGGCCTTTATGAAAAGGCGATACCTGTAGGTATGACTTTTTCTGAGATGTTCGCCATTGCCAGACAGTGCGGTTTCGACAGGCTTGAGATCAGCGTGGATGAGACGGACTGGAGGCAGGAACGGCTCGAATGGGATGCATCCAAGCAGAGAGAGCTCGGAACCCTGTCAAGGGCAATGGATGCTCCGCTGCTCACGATGTGCCTGTCGGGACACAGAAAATATCCTTTCGGGGCCCATGACAGCGAGACACGCAGGCGCTCTTTGGATATAATGGAGAAGGCGATAAGATTCGCTGATAATGCCGGTATATCCGTCATCCAGCTTGCGGGATACGATGTGTACTACGAGCAGGGCGATGACGACACAAGGAGATGGTTCTCCGAGAACCTCAGAAAGTCGGTGGATATGGCGGCGAAGGCAGGAGTGGTACTTGCGTTCGAGACCATGGAGACTCCGTTCATGGATACTGTTGAGAAATCAATGAAGTACGTCAATGAGATCGGATCTCCCTGGCTTGGTGTATATCCTGATATCGGAAACCTCAAGAATGCCGCGGTGCTTTACGGAAATGATGTCGTTGAAGACATGATGCTGGGAGCAGGGCACATATTCGCAGTTCATCTCAAGGAGACCAAGCCGGGCCTGTACAGAGACATGAACTTCGGCGACAGCACCGGCCATACTGAGTACGAGCGCTGCATCGAAGCCAGCCTCAGGATGGGAGTCAGGATGTTTACAGGAGAGTTCTGGTACCAGAAGGGGCAGGACTATATGAGTGTGATAACCGATTCCGCGAGATTCCTCAGGGAAAAGATAGAGGCATCGGCTAATAATATGGCACATTAAACAAAGGAGATAACATCGAAATGTTAGAGCAGCTCAAAAAAGAAGTATTTGAAGCGAACATGCTTCTCCCGAAGTATGGTCTCGTCACATTCACCTGGGGCAATGTCTCCGGAATAGATCGCGAGAGCGGACTGGTCGTCATCAAGCCCAGCGGTGTCGATTATGACATCATGACTGCTGACGATATGGTCGTAGTAGACCTCAACGGCAACAGGGTGGAAGGAAAACTCAAACCCTCATCGGACACAGCCACTCACGTGGAACTGTACAAGGCGTTCCCCAACATCGGCGGAGTGGTCCACACACATTCGCCTTTCGCCACCAGCTGGGCACAGTCCGGCAGAAGCATTCCCTGCTACGGAACCACCCATGCAGACTATTTCTACGGCGAGGTCCCCACTCTCCGCTGCCTGACCGCTGAAGAGATCGAAGATGCTTACGAAGAGAATACGGGACATCTGATCGTCAATGAGTTCGCAAGGCTGAACAAGGATTATGAGGCTGTTTCCGCAGTCCTCTGCAAGAATCACGGGCCTTTCTGCTGGGGCAAGAATCCCGAAGACTCCGTTCACTGCGCAGTAGTCCTTGAAGAGGTTGCAAAGATGGCTTTCTGGACCGAGCTTATCAACCCCAAGGTCCAGCCCGCGCCACAGGAGCTTCAGGACAAGCACTATTACCGCAAGCACGGCGCCAACGCCTATTACGGACAGAACTGATAAGGCTGATTGCCTACAAATAAAAAAGGAGATTATCATGAAGGAATTTGAATTTGTCGTGACCGATCCCGTAGGTATCCATGCGCGTCCCGCAGGAAACCTTGTCAAGGAGATCAAAAAGTACACCGATTCCAAGATCAGCCTCACAAAGGGAGAGAAGACCGTTGACGGACTTCGCCTTATGGCTGTCATGGGACTTGGCGTAAAGCAGGGCGAGACCGTTAAGTTCACGGTCGAAGGCGGAGATGAGGATGCCGTAGTGGAATCCCTCAGCGCCTGGCTCAAAGAGAACCTCTGATAAAAAGCCGGAGCAGACGGCCGCAGCCGTCTGCTCCTTTCAAATCCAAAAAAACAGTTAGGAGAATTCCGATGATCACTATTCAGGGAAAAGGTGTTTCCACAGGAGTGGCAGAAGGTCCCCTTTATTTCTATAAGCGCGCGGTTACCACGCTGAAGAGGTATACCGTAGAAGACACTGAGAGCGAATGGAACAGGTTCAAGGATGCTCAGCAGAAGTGCATAGATCAGCTGGGCGAGCTTGCGGAGAAGGCGAGAGAAGAAGCCGGTGACGAGGCGGCGATGCTTTTCGAGACTCACCAGATGATGGCTGAAGACCTTGACTACGAAGAGACGATCCAGGCTCTTATCATGGAAGAGGCAAACAACGCAGAGGCAGCTGTGACCGACACATCGGTACAGTTCGCTGAGATGTTCGCTTCCATGGATGATACATATATGCAGGCAAGAGCGGCGGATGTCAAAGACGTTTCCGACCGCATACTGAATATCCTGTACGGAGTGGTACAGGGAGGTATCGATTCGGATGTGCCGGTCATTCTGGCGGCTGACGATCTGGCACCCAGTGAGACCATTCAGTTGGATAAGAACAAGATACTGGCTTTCGTGACGGAAGGTGGCTCCAGTTCCAGCCATACGGCCATACTTGCAAGGACCATGGGCATTCCTGCTATCGTGGGACTTGGGGATCAGATGAAGCCTGAGTTTGAAGGGCGTCCTGCGATGGTGGACGGATCCACCGGCCAGGTCTATGTCGATCCGGATGAAGGAACAGTGGCCAATCTCCGTGACAAGAGAAGAAGGCAGCTTGAGTATCAGCAGATGCTGGATGAGCTCAAGGGCAAGGAGAACGTCACTCTGGACGGGCAGCATATCCGTGTCTTCTGTAACATAGGAAGTCCGGAAGACGTCCATTCGGTACTTTTAAATGACGCCGACGGCGTCGGTCTGTTCCGCAGTGAATTCCTGTATCTGAACTGTGATGATTATCCCACAGAGGATTATCAGTTCGAGGCATATAAAAAAGCGCTCTCGGATATGGATGGCAGGGAAGTCATAATCCGCACGCTCGATATCGGCGCTGACAAGCAGATAGGCTATTTCGAGCTGCCGAAAGAAGAGAACCCGGCACTCGGAAACAGGGCTCTGAGGATCTGTCTTAACAGGCCTGAGATCTTCCACACACAGCTTAGGGCACTGTACCGCGCATCCGCGTACGGCCACCTGGGGATCATGTTCCCCATGGTCACCAGCGTCTGGGAAGTCAGAGAAGCCAAGAAGATGTGTGAGCAGGTCAAATCCGAGCTGAAGGCTGAGGGGATACCCTACGATGAGCATGTACAGGTCGGCATCATGATAGAGACTCCTGCGGCGGCAGTTATCAGCGACCGTCTTGCCAAGGAAGTTGACTTCTTCTCCTGCGGTACCAATGACCTGACACAGTATACGCTGGCCTGTGACCGTCAGAACAATGATCTTGGCAGGTTCTTCAATCCGCATCATCCCGCAGTTCTCAGACTGCTCAAGATGGTGACTGACAATGCCCATAAGAACGGCATCTGGGTCGGCATCTGCGGCGAGCTGGGTGCAGATCTGGAACTCACAGAGACGTTCCTTTCCATCGGCATAGACGAGCTTTCAGTGTCCCCGAGATCCGTACTCCCGCTTCGGAAGAAGATACGCGAGACGGATGTCTCGAAGGTAAGAGATGAGCTTATGGACGACCTCCTGGGCGAGGGAAAGATATTCTGATATCCTGAATATAAAAACAGCGGTCTTCAGACCGCTGTTTTTGCGTGAGTATATTTCAGCCGAAAATGCTCGGGAGATATTTTGCCAGAAGTTCCGATACCTTGGCCATGAAGTTTGTCAGGATGCTGTTGATGTCTATGATCGTGACATCGGCAATCGTCTGAAGAACATAAAGTACTGCAAGGATCGTCAGAGCGACAAGAATGAGGAGGAACACGAGATGGAAGAATGTTCCGAAGCAGCCTCTCCTTTCACCGCTGTTGCGGTCCATGAGCTGCCTTGTGTTCTCCTTGAGTTTTCTTCTCTCCGCGCGTCTCGCTTTTCCGCTCTTTTTTTCCGTCTTCTCGGGCATGCGCTCGAAGATAGAGGTGCCGTCTCCGGAGCTCAGATACTTCTCCACATCCTCCGAGACATTCCAGTCAAAGACATTCTCCGATTCTTTTTCCGAATCGTCTGCGGGTTGAGGCGAGCCCGTGCTGTCAGGTGAGAGTGAGAAGGTCTTTTCGTCAGTCTTTTCAGGGTTCCGCGAAGGATCCTCCTCGTTATCCTCCGGATAATCGTACTGATCATCTTCTTCATCCTCCTCGGTATCGGTCGCGGGGACCTGAGGCTTTGCGCTTACGGCTTCATGAACCGGAGCGGCAGGCGCACTTGCGGGTGACACCGCAGCGACAGGAGCTGCAGCCGGCTTTTTTTCTTCTTCCGGCTGTGGATCAGACGAGGGCACGTTGTCAAATCTTCCGCCGCTGGTAAAAACTCTGGGCTTGAGAGGCTCGTTCGGAGCTGAAACGGAAGGAGAAGCAGGCCTGCCGTCATCTTCCGAATCATTCAGTTTCTGATTTACTCTTTCCAGGAGCTGTGACAGATAATCATTGTTGTCTGGCATTTTATGTGTTATCCTCCGTCAGATTTTCACCGGTAAGTAGACTGAGGTCGTTCCGCAGAAGCTGTTCCGCCTTGTCTATGAAGTTGTCTCTGACCGTATTCGCTGCGCTCAGGGAAGGTACGTAAACGGACAGGGAATAAAGGGGACCTTCAGTCATGTCAGAGATGGAACACTTGACTTCGTAGCCGCTTCCGGCGCGCCGAATTTCGACCTTGTTGTCATGGCTTCTGCGTTCATGCTCTGCCATGTACCTGAGGGAATCGCCGGCTTTGCTGCGGACTGAAAAAGGAAGGTCGCCTGCAAGAAGCGTGGCTATCTGCTTTCCGCTTTCAGTGATGCTGTAGCATCCGTTCTCCAGAGAGAGCTGTCCAGAGTCGGTCAGTTCTGTCAGGGCTGATACAAGTTCAAAGTAATTCACCAGACCATCTCTTGAGACGGCTGATACAAGAACGTCATGAGATACCGGCTGTTCCTGGATGTTGACCAGATAACAGCACAGGATCTTGACCTCAGAGTGAGAGGTAAGTCCGCCGGGAACTATACCAGCTACGAAAGCGTCGTTTTCCATACTGTTTTTTCCATCCTTAGGGGATAGTATACCACAAGCGTGCCAGTTCAATCACTTGATTTGATTGAACGGTGAATCATTATTTTATATACTCAAAAGGATCGGAAGATACGAATTGCAATACAAAAAACAGGCAAAGGATACGGGAGAGAAGATTTGAAGATAGCTCTGATTAACATCTGCGACTACGGCAGCACAGGCAAGATCATGCTGAGTTTAGCCAGAGAAGCTGCTGCGGCAGGGAATGAAACGGTCTCGTTTACAAGGAACTGGTGGAACAATTCAGGAACAGAAGGAAATAACTATTTCGGTTATAAGGCGGAACACGCTCTTCATCATGTTTTAGGATATCTTACCGGCAGAGAAGGAGAATTCTCTTATTTATCGACACGCAGCCTCATCAGAAAACTTGACGAGTTCGGTCCGGATGTGATCCATCTGCATAATCTTCACGGGTGGTATATTTGTCTGCCGATGCTTTTTGATTATATCAGAGAAAAGAATATCCGTGTCATATGGACGTTACACGATTGTTGGTCATTCACAGGGCATTGCCCCTACTTCGACTTCTGTGGATGCGACAGGTGGAGAGAAAGATGCGGAAACTGTCCTCAGTATAAAGGATATCCGGAATCGCTGATCGACAATTCATCAATGATGCTCATAAAGAAAAAGAAGTGGTTCAGCGGAGTGAATGACATGACTGTAGCATGTCCTTCTGAGTGGCTGGCTGGCCTTGCAAGGCAGTCGTTCCTCAATGAGTACCAGATTAAAGTCATACGCAATGGCATAGATACATCAGTGTTTCACAAGACAGAGTCGTTATTTCGGGAAGTCAACGGAATTAATGAGAACGAAAAGATCGTGCTGGGGGTGGCGTCGGTTTGGGAAGCAAGAAAAGGCCTTGACGTATTTTCAGAGATTGACAGCAGATTGCCTGATGGGTATCGTATAGTTCTTGTCGGGGTGGATGATGATCAGATGAGATCCCTTCCGGAAGACATCATCTGTATAAAACGAACTGCCAATCAGAAGGAACTTGCAGGGATATATTCTACAGCGAATGTATTTGTTAACCCGACAAGAGAGGACAACTATCCCACTGTCAACCTAGAAGCTATTTCGTGCGGTACGCCGGTTGTGACATTCGATACCGGAGGAAGTCCGGAATCAGTCGGAGAAGGCTGCGGAATAGTCGTTCCGAAGAATGACATTGACGCTATCATGCGAGCTGTTGTGACTATCTGTGAAGATGGAAAGGATCGTTCAGAAGCGTTATCTGCAATGGCTGCAGGTTTTGATTCAAACATAATGACGTCTGAGTATATGAGACTGTACGGAGTCAGTTAGTTTACTGCTTGCCAGGAGAAAAGCGATATAATACCTTTAGCCATCAGGAGGTTTTGATTTGGATATAAAGGTCGGTGACGTGATAACCGTAAAAAAACAGCATCCTTGCGGCAGCAGTACGTTCGAGGTGCTGCGCATAGGTATGGATTTCAAGATAAAGTGCTCCGGTTGCGGCAGAGAGATAATGCTTCCGCGGCAGAAGGTGGAAAAGAGCATAAAGACACTTAACGGCGAAAGGGTGATCCGCTGAGCATGTTTGAAAAACTTGAAAAGATCAAAGAGAGATTTGAGGAAGTATATCGTCAGTTGCAGCTTCCTGAAACGGTGAGCAACCAGGAACTCTACAGGGACCTGAACAAGGAATACAAGAATCTTTCTCCGGTCGTTGAGGAATTTGACAGATATCTCGCGAGCAAGAGCGAAGCTGATGAAGCGGAGGAGATACTCGCGGATCCGTCGAGCGATCCGGACCTCAGAGAGATGGCAGAGGAGCAGAAGGAGTCAGCCCGGGAGGCGATGCAGAAAAGCGAGGATGCGCTGAAGATACTGCTCCTGCCGAAGGATGAAGACGATGAGAAGAGCGTCATCATGGAGATCCGCGCCGGAGCGGGCGGAGAAGAGGCGGCACTCTTTGCTGCGGACCTCTACAGGATGTACAGTATGTATTCAGTGACCCAGAACTGGAAGACTGAGGTGGTCAACGAAAACGCGACTGAGCTCGGAGGCTATAAAGAGATCAGTTTTATGGTCGAGGGCAAAGGTGCATACAGCAAGCTTAAATATGAAAGCGGTGTTCACAGAGTTCAGCGCGTGCCGGAGACGGAAGCGCAGGGAAGGATACAGACGTCCACATGTACGGTTGCAACTCTGCCTGAAGCGGAGGATGTGGAACTGGAGATCAATCCGAAGGACCTGCAGATCGACACGTTCCGCTCAAGCGGAGCCGGCGGTCAGCATGTCAACAAGACCGAATCCGCGATAAGGATCACCTACCTTCCCACAGGCCTTGTGGTCGAGTGTCAGGATGAGAGAAGCCAGTTCAAGAACAAGGACAGGGCAATGAAGATACTCAGGTCCAAGCTCCTTGAGGAAAAGAAGCAGGAGCAGCAGGGAAAGATCGCTGAGGAAAGACGCAGTCAGGTAGGAACCGGCGACAGGAGCGAACGTATCAGGACGTATAACTTCCCGCAGGGAAGGGTCACGGACCACAGGATAAATCTGACGCTTTATAAGATAGAATCAATAATGAACGGAGATCTCGGGGAGATCATAGAAGCGCTGGCGACGGCAGACAGAGCGGAGAAACTGAGATCCGCAGGTACTGAGATCTGAGGGGTTATCCATTGAAGACTGAACTGATAAAGGCAGGACAGGATAATATCCGGGAAGCCGCAGAGAGAGCGGCATGGTTCCTGAACAGAGACAGGATCGTTGCCATACCTACGGAGACGGTCTACGGGCTTGCTGCGTCCATCTACAGTGAAGATGCGCTCAGGGAAGTATACAGAGTCAAGGGAAGACCGCAGGACAACCCGGTGATCGTCCATATATCTTCCATGGAAATGCTTGACGGGCTTGTTGCGGAGATCCCTCAGGAAGCCTCGCTTCTGGCTGAACGGTTCTGGCCGGGTCCGCTGACAATGATATTCAGGAAGACCGAAAGGATCTCAGATACCATAACCTGCGGGATGGACACAGTAGCGATAAGATATCCGTCGCACCCGGTGGCCAATGCCGTCATCAAGGCGGCAGGGGTACCGCTGGCTGCACCGTCGGCGAACCTTTCGGGAAAACCGTCACCCACGACTGCCGACCACTGTGTCCATGATCTGTGGGGAAAGATCCCTCTTATCATCGACGGAGGTCAGTGTGAGGTCGGAGTGGAGAGCACGGTAGTTTCCATGACCGGGGACCATCCTGTCATTCTGAGGCCAGGAATAATCTCGCTTGAGGAGATCAGAGGACTCATACCTTCCGCCGAGGTGTCGGAAGCTGTCACCAGAAAGGTGAGAGACGATGAGAAAGTGATGTCTCCTGGGCTGAAATACAAGCATTATTCTCCGGAATGCAAGGTCACGATAGTCAAGGGAGACCTTGAAAGCTTCTCTGCGTTCGTCAGAGACAATTACCGCGACGGGGATTATGCGATGTGCTTCTTCGGTGATGAGAACAGCATACCGGTCCCGTGCATACCTTACGGCGGCCGGGATGACGCAAGAAGTCAGGCGCACAGCATCTTTGCGGTGCTGAGGCAGCTGGACAGCATAGGAGCCAAAAGAGTTTTCGTGCGGGCTCCGCAGGAGAGCGGCGAAGCCATGGCCGTTTCAAACAGACTGATGAGAGCTGCGGGATTCGACGAGGTGATCCTATGAGCGGGAAACTGAAAGTATACGGTCTTACCGGACGAAGCGGAAGCGGAAAAAGCACGGTGCTCAGGATGCTGTCGCAGATGGGCGTTGCTGTCCTTGACTGTGATGCAATCGTCAGAGAGATAGAGATGCCCGGACACGGCTGCTTCGATGAGCTCGTAAAAAGCTACCCGCCGCAGATAATCACTCCGGAAGGAGAACTGGACAGGAGAAAACTTGCTGATATAGCGTTCGCTTCCAGGGAAGAGACCGACAGACTGAATCATATAGTTCACAAGCATGTGCTTGCGGAGCTGGAGCGGAGATTCGTTCAGTTGGAAAAGGCGGGGCACGGTTACTGTGTGGTAGAAGCGCCTCAGCTTTTCGAGAGCGGACTGGACAGAAGATGTGACAGCGTGGTACTTGTTTCATCTGCCGAAGGCTCTATGAAACGGCGTATCATGGACCGCGACGGCCTTGATGCCGAACGTGCTGACAGGAGGCTTGCCGCCCAGCTCAGCGAAGCCGAATTCATGAAAAGGTGTGGGATCGTGATCGAGAACAACGGTGATTTCGAAGATCTGTTCATGAAAGTTACAGAACTGAAAAAACATTTCGATACAGAATCAGAAACGGAGGAAAAACTGATGTCGGAAGAGAAAAAAACAAAGGGACAGCAGCTCGAAGAGAAACTTTTCGCTAAGAACGAGACTGCTATCAAGACCTACGGAAAGGAGAACAGGGAGAAGATCGAGGAATACAGCCGCGGTTATATGGATTTCATGAACAGATCCAAGACCGAGAGAGAGTTCGCTCACAATGCGGTTGACTTCCTTAAGGCCAACGGATTCACCGAGTTCCAGCCTGGGAAAAAGTATTCTGCAGGTGACAGGATCTGCTGGCTCAATCACAACAAGAGCGTAGTGGCTGCTGTCATCGGGACCAGACCGCTGCAGGACGGCATGCTCATAGCAGCTGCCCATATCGACAGCCCCAGGATCGATATCAGGCCTCATCCTCTTTATGAATCCGAGGATATAGCCCTGTTCAAGACCCACTATTACGGCGGGATCAAGAACTATCAGTGGGTCACCATGCCGCTTGCACTGCACGGAGTCGTTTCCAGGAAAGACGGAGAGGTCGTCAACATCGTTATCGGAGAAGATGACGATGATCCGATCTTCTATATAAGCGACCTGCTTCCTCATCTCGCCGGAAAGGTGCAGGGCTCAAGAACATCCAGGGAAGTCATCTCTGCGGAAGAGCTTAACATCATTCTCGGAACAGAGCCCTATGATGACGAGAAGGTGAAGGAGCCTGTCAAGCTTCAGGTGCTTAATGTCCTCAACGAGAAATACGGCATCACCGAAGAGGATTTCATCTCCGCTGAGCTGGAGATCGTCCCGGCCATGAAGGCAAGGTTCGTTGGCTTCGATAAGACCCTCATTGCCGCTTACGGACACGATGACAAGATCTGCGGATATACATCCATGACAGCTCTTGCAGAACTTAAGGCTCCGGAGAAGACCTGCGTGCTTATCCTCGCTGACAAGGAGGAGATAGGAAGCATCGGAAACACCGGAATGGAGTCAGACATGCTGCGCAACTTCACCGCGTTCCTTTGCGAACCGCACAGGGTCATGCCCGAGATGGTCTATGTCAATTCCAAGTGCCTGTCTGCTGACGTCTCGGCAGCCTTTGACCCGACATTCCCGATGGTCCATGAGCGCATGAACGCTCCGTACCTCAACAGGGGACCCGCAGTCAGCAAATATCTCGGTTCCGGAGGAAAAGGCGGCTCCAACGACGCACATGCAGAGTATGTCGGAGACCTGAGAAGAATGTGGGATGAAGCCGGTGTGCCGTGGCAGCTCACTGAGCTCGGTAAGCTCGACGAAGGCGGCGGCGGAACGGTAGCCAAGTTCATCTCCAGGCTCGGGATAGACACGATAGACATCGGAGTACCGCTCCTCTCAATGCATTCTCCTTATGAGCTTGCGGCGTCCCTTGACCTTTATTCCATGGACAGAGCCGTTTCGGCATTCTTCAGGAACATGTAAGCCGCGGGCAACGGGGAAACAGAATCTCAGCTTTCGGCTGAACGATAAAACAAGGCCGCCTCATCCGAGGCGGCCTTAAAAATGCTTATTGAAAATGTTATAAGGAGATCAGTGCGATTCTGTGTCCATCTGTTTCTTGATGAACGGAGCGATAATGGCGGCTGCAACTGTCGTGATGATGATCTCGGGGATCATGTATGAGCCGTTGTAGATCGCACTGTAAAGGAATACGAGGGCACCGCCGCTGAACCTTGACATTATGCTCTCTCCGAATGTTGACAGGCTCTCAAAGAACCACTCGGCATACTCTCCCCATACCACGATACCGGAGATAAGGTGGGATAGGAATCTGAGGAATGTGACGGTGAAGGCTCCGGCTGCCAGAGCGGAGCGTTCGTTCTCCCATTTTCTGAACATGCCGCCGAGACCGAGCACAGTGAACGCGACCACATAGTCAAAAAGAAGCTCAACTACGAAAGCAACTGGACCAAGTCCGGACCCCGAGAATCCTGTGATCAGCTGGATCAGAGAGAAGGCGAATCCGGTAAGAAGGCCTGCCCTGATCCCGTACATATAGGAAGCTACGATTATCGGAAGCATGGAGCAGAATGTGATCGATCCTCCGTTCGCAAGGAATTTGAACTTCGGAAAGATCGACAGAACGGCGGAAACAGCCAGCAGCAGAGCGCATGTGACCAGCCTGCGGAGTTTTTCATTTTTCATGGTATCTAAGTTACCTTTCTCCCTTGCGGGATTGAAATATGCACACCGGACCCGGCAGGGGACGGTGCTTTCGGCAAAAGAAAAATGCGGCAGTCTAAAACTGCCGCCAATAACTTCAATCGGAATCAAGCACTCCCTACGACGTGATTAAACGACAGGTTCCAAGGGATCGGAACAGGTCCGTCTCAGCCTTTCGGCACCCCTGTGCTGCATTATTCTTTTTGCCGTGATTCAGTTTACTCTCGCATAGACGATCCTGTCAAGAGAGGAATAATCTTTTCTGACTGTGATGCCGCAGTATCCGTTTTCCTCAAACAGAGAAGTGACGGCTTCTGCCTGCTCATTGCCTATCTCGAAGGCCATTATGCCTCCTGCGGCAAGCTTTCCGCGGTAAGAGGGAATGATATGTCTGTAAAAGATGAGCCCGTCTTCGCCGCCAAGAAAAGCCATTCTGGGTTCCTCACGGAGCTCGTCATAGTTTCCTTCGTAATCCTTCTCGGTGATATACGGAGGATTGCACACTATGAGATCATGCGAGCGGTCAGCGATGTCATTTTGATAAAGGAAGACATCGGAACTCTTGACTCTGATGCCGGGGCACAGCGAATCGGAGTTCTCCTTCAGGAGCGCGCACGCATCCTCTGAAAGTTCGACGGCGGTGACATCCGCGTCGGGATAAACTCGTTTCAGAGCGATCGCAAGCACTCCGGAACCGCTGCAGAGATCCGTGATGACCGGCTTCTCTTTCCCGGTGATGATATCGATGCATGTCTCTGCGAGTATCTCCGTCTCCGGCCTCGGGATCAGGGCGCGTCTGTCTACCTTCACCTCGAAATCAAGGAACGGCCACCTGCCGGATATGTACTGCAGAGGCTCTCCTGAAGCTCTTCTCTCGGCAAGAGCGGTTATTTCGATAAGCTCTTCATCGCTTACAAGATGACTGAAATCGAAACGTCTGTGGCCGGTCGCCGTTTCGTAGATCACATTGATGTCATTCTCGGTAGGAACGATCCCTTTCTCAAGGATCTCCTTTATCCTTCGGCAAGCTTCAAGGGAGTTCATAGTTCTGCCTCTGATAGATCTTCCGGTATGACGGCTTTCATGGCAGTGATCGCGACTTCTATCATGTCGTCATCCGGCTCAAACACGGTCATCCGCTGAACCCACAGCCCCGGAGCTGACATTATCCTGGACAGCAGGTTGTCATGTCTTCCGGCGTATTTGATGCATTCGTATGAGAGCCCCATTATCACAGGCAGACAGAGAAGTTTGTACAGGACCCGCATCATCGTGGAGACCCAGGGTACGAAGGAGAATACCAGAATGCTTATCAGAACAGTAATAAAAAGGAAACTGGTCCCGCATCTGGGGTGAAAACGGCCCATCTTCCTGACGTTCTCTACTGTCAGCTCCTCGCCGGCTTCAAAACAGAAGATCGTCTTGTGCTCTGCCCCGTGATACATGAATACTCTTTTTATGTCTTTCATCTTCGAGACCAGGAAGAGATAGGACAGGAAGATGACGACCTTGAGGATACCCTCGATCAGCGTCTTGAATCCCCCGATCGAAAGGAATCGCGCCAGAAGGCCTGTGACCAGTGTAGGCAGAAGGACGAACAGACCCACCGAGAGGAAACCTGCAAGGACAGCGGCGGTGACTCCTATTGCCTGATTTGCCTTTTCGCCGAAATGTGCCTTGAGCCACAGATCGAACTTGTCCTCTTCCTCCCCTTCGGGGAAGGCTATATCTGTAGACTTCATGATGTATGAGTATCCCGATTTGAGAGACAGATACATCGCGGCTACGCCTCTCAGAAGAGGAATCTTTTTGAACGGATTCCTGTCTGTCTGGGAGATCTCGGTCAGTATCTCTCCGTCAGGCTTGCGGACCGCAAGACATGTAAGTCTGGGCCCTTTCATTGAGATCCCCTCGATGACTGCCTGTCCGCCGATAGATGTCTTGAAACTCATTGTTGAATGTTCTCCGTATCCGGTTTGGTGCTGCCGTGAAGAGGCAGCGTGAGAATGACTGTTGTACCGTGCCCGAGTTCGCTCTCTATTCTGACAGAGCCTCCGTGGGCTTTCATGATCTCATCTACCAGAGAAAGCCCTATTCCGGTACCGTATACAGAGTTGCTCGCTCTGTAGTATCTTTCGGTGACCTTCGGGATCTCTTCCTTGGGAATGCCGGGACCGCGGTCCTTCACGGAGATGACAGCGCTGTCACCGTCAACGGCAAGCTTTACGGATATGGTCTTCTTCCTGGATGAGTATTTCAGTGCGTTGTCGAAGACATTGGTGAAGACCTGACGCAGCCTGTTCTTGTCAGCGTCTACTATCACGGGGTATTCCGGCTCCGTATATTTAACGGTGATCCCCAGTTTCTGGGCTCTCTGATCAAGTGTAAGGACAGAGTCTGAGAGCTCAGCGCCCAGGTCCAGCATGACAGGGTCATATGACAGATTCCTGTGAGATTCGAGCCTAGAAAAGTCGAGAAGATCCTCGACCAGTCCCGACAGGCGTTCGGTCTCACTGGATATGATATTGAGGCCCCGCTGATACAGTTCATCATCGGACGACACGGAACTGATGGTGTCGCTCCATCCCTTGATGGATGTAAGAGGTGTCCGGAGTTCGTGGGATATTGACGATACAAAGTCATTCTTGAGATTGTTCGTCCGCTGAAGCTCGGATGCCATGTTGTTTACGATCTCGCACAGATCCCCAAGCTCTCCGGAGTAGATATTGTCTATTCGGGTGTCAAACTGCCCTGCAGCGACCAGTTTGGCAGTCTCTCCTATGGCATCGATAGGCTTCTTGAGTGACGTGATGTAGAGACTTCCCGTCAGGCTGACCAGAAGGAGGATCACTATGCCGACGAGGACAGACAGTCCTACGTTGCGCAGAAGCCTTCCGTCTATCAGCTTAAGAGAGCTCACGAGTCTTACGGCAGTCGCATCTCCGTAGCTGCTCGTGAGCAGCTGGGTGACCGAGATGATATGCTCGCCCGTAGGTGAGCGGCCGATATGCGACCCGTATCCCGTCTTCGAATTCTGAGCGGCGGCAAAATCAGCATTTACGGTATCCTCGGGATAGGAGAACCCGCTCGACGTCAGGATCACTGAGCCGTCACGCCGCAGGATCATCAGCTCAAACTTATCCTTCTCGGAGAAGTTTTCCACAAGATCGACCATGTTCCTGTAGCGCTCGGTATAAGTCAGACCGGAGGAGGGCAGAGAACTGATCGTAGAGGACATGCGGAACTGGATAGCCTGCTCTGCAGAGAAGTAATATGTCCTTCTGAACACGAAAAAAACTGCGATGCATGCTATCACCACAGTTGCGATGGTGGGTATGAGCGTGACATAGATCCAGCGCTCAGTGACCCCGCCGGGTATCAGTTTTTTGCCTGAAAGCTTCATCAGACGGCGCACCACCTGTATCCGAATCCCCATATGGTCTGTAGATACACCGGATTGCTGGGATCGTCTTCCACCTTTATCCTCAGACGCCTGATGTTGACGTCGACGATCTTGACATCACCGTAATAAGATTCGCCCCATACGGCGTTGAGTATGGAATCCCTGTCCAGAGCGGTCCCTGCGTTGTCAAAGAAGAATTCTATTATCTGATACTCTACCTGAGTCAGATCCAGAGGTTTTCCGTTCTTGGTGACGCGCCTGGCCTTCTTGTCCAGAGTGAAGACGCCCTGCGTGAGGACTGAATCCGTGTCTCTGCTGCCGGAGGAGCGTCTGGCGACTGCCTCTACTCTTGCGAGCAGTTCATTGATGCTGAAGGGCTTGGTCACGTAATCGTCCGCTCCTATGGACAGGCCGCGGATCTTGTCAGCCTCCTGGACCTTGGCAGTAAGCATGATGATGCCGATGTTCTTGTTCTTCTCGCGTATCAGTCTGCAGAGCTCAAGACCGTCCATGCCCGGGAGCATTATGTCCAGAAGTGCGATATCGAAACTGTCAGGTGCTTCGTTATAGACCTCAAGTGCCCTCTCGGCAGAGGGTACGCGGACAGCTTCATAACCGGCGCGGTCAAGGTTAATTGCGATGACATCACGGATAGAATATTCATCCTCGACTACCAGAACTTTTTTCATCAGTATTCTCCAAGTCTTAGAATTATAAAGTTGTTTCTAATATATTCTGATTCCTCTTCGGAACAGTTGAATCTGCAGTAGAATCTGCTTGAGGCATTGTTTCCGACAAGCGCGAAACCTTCAGCCGTGTACTGCGTCGCGTCGTCACTGACGTTAAGAACGAGCAGTGTGACCAGATCCTTATTTGCGCCGTCATAGACTGTCATGGCATAAGCGCCGTCTGTCTTCTCACGCAGAGTGCATGTGCGGCTCCATTCCTGAGGCAGGCACATGCAGATGCCGAGAGATGTCGGCGCATATGAAACTTCAGCGAGCACGACGTTACCGTCGTTTACCGTATACCAGAAAGTAAAGGGAGCCTGGACGTCTATATCGGTGGAAGGAGGCACGGAGGATGGGACGCATGTCCTTTTTCCGAGCCTGCGGCTCGTCAGAAAATCGGAATCAGGCCGCTGAGTCAGCGACGGGATGTCAAATCCTTCCCCAAAGGCAGCGTCCTTCAGGGCGCCTTCGCTGTAAGTGAAGATCTCCGTCTGGAGGCCGGATGTGGTTATCTCATCAACAAAGATCGCATGGGTGCCGTCCTCGAGAATGCCGTCGATCATGTTCTTTATTCCGGAAACGGACCTTGAGAGCCTTTTGATCGTTACGGTCCGCAGTGACTCATCATCGAGCTTTACTGCTTTTATTGCGTATCCTTCATCCTGATTCAGCCTGGTGGTGTAGCAGAACTCCTGTTCACCGTCAGAGTCGAGATCGAAAAGGATAAGATCGGTGCAGTTCTCCTCCATTCCGAGTTCCAGAGCCTCATCCTCATAGAGATAGGCAGCGAAGCTGTTGAACGGCAGGGACGGAGACGACCACTCTATAAGCAGTACGGATTTCATCCGGTTGTCTCTCAGCAGTGAGAAACTGGCGATGCCGTCGCCGGGACCTTCCAGTTCCGAGGAGATATAATAATTCCCGCTGCTGTCCGGTTCAAGGACAGCAACGTGCGCATTGATTCCTGATTCGGGATCACGGAAAAAGGCTATCGCCTCATCATTTCCGTCATTGTCGATATCCATCTGACGTATGGCGGAGCGGTTTGACCCTGTAGTGGGGTATATGAAGGTCGTCTTTCCCGAATGAGCCTTGCTCAGGGCCTGAAGGACCGAAGACTGTTCTTTTGTAAGCGAAGGTGCAGAAAGGAGCGAATCGATCGACTCGTTGTTCCTGCATCCTGTCATGGAGATGCAAAGAAAGACACAAAAAAAGATTGCAAAAAGCTTTCTTATCGGTATCACCTCCTTGCACGTTTATTGTATAATCAAAGGACTGGGTAGTCAAACCGGCACGGTCACCGGAAACCCTGTCAAAGAACCATGTTTTTGGAGATTGAAGATGAGAAAACAGTTTATCGGCGTGATCCTGCTGATGATGGGAATGGACAACCTGTGGAACCTGAAAGACAGCGGGATACCTCTCTCTCAGTATGAGACCGGACAGTGGGCTGCGTTCATAGTCAGCATCATTATGGTCGTTCTGGGCCTTTATCTCGGCATCGTCGGCTGGCTTGAGTTCAGAAAGACAATGGAACAGAGAGAAAAGGAAAAGAAGGAAGCCGAGGGAATGCTCAGCGCCCAAAACGGCGCCGAAGACGCGAAGACCGAAACTGAGAAAAAGGACAGCGATACTGATAAATACCTGAAGTAATAATCTTTTCCGGAGGAACAGAAATTGCTCGAACTGAAAAACATTTCATACTCGGTTGAAGACGAGAACGGGAGAGTCGATATCCTGAAGGATGTGTCGCTTTCGCTGGATGAGCGGTTAACGGCGATCACAGGGCCCAACGGGAGCGGCAAGTCCACGCTTGCCAAGATCATAGCCGGGATCATCACACCGACATCTGGAAGCATACTTTTTGACGGTGAGGATATCACTAAACTCGGAATAGACGAGAGAGCAAGGCTGGGGATAAGCTACGCATTCCAGCAGCCGATAAAATTCAAGGGGATAACTGTAAGGGACATCATCTCGCTGGCTTCCGGCAAGAAACTGCCATTCTCTGCGGTATGTGACTATCTCTCGCAGGTCGGCCTATGCGCGCGGGACTATGTGGACAGAGAGATAAACGACAGCCTTTCGGGAGGCGAACTGAAGAGAATAGAGATCGCTACGATAATGGCACGCGGGACCAAGCTGTCGATATTCGACGAGCCGGAAGCGGGCATAGATCTGTGGAGCTTCCAGAACCTCATACAGGTATTTGACAAGCTGCGTGAGAAGACTGACGGGATGATCATCGTCATTTCGCACCAGGAGAGGATACTCAATATAGCGGATAAGGTGCTGCTCCTGGCAGACGGAAGGATCGGCAGTTACGGAGACAGGGAAGAGATACTTCCCGGTGTGATGAGCGGAGTAGTCGATGTCTGTGAGAAAGTCACGGAACAGGGGGAGCGGTGATATGGCACTTGATCAGATAGAACTCAATCTTCTCAGAGAGATAGCAGATCTGCACCAGATCCCGGAGGGAGCATACAACATCAGGCTCAACGGGGAGAGTGCGGGACGGAATTCGACAGAGAACATCACCATAGAGCCCAAGACAGATAAGCCCGGCATCAACATCTATATCAAGCCGGGCACAAAAAATGAGGCGTGTCATATCCCGGTCATGCTGAGTCAGAGCGGGATCACGGAAGTGGTCTATAACGATTTCTTCATCGGCGAGGACGCCGACGTCACGATCGTTGCAGGCTGCGGCATCCACAACTGCGGGACAGACCTCACTGAGCACGACGGAGTGCATACGTTCCATGTGGGAAAGAATGCGCATGTCAGATACGTCGAGAAGCATTACGGAGAAGGAGACGGTCTGGCTGAGAACGTCCTCAACCCCACAACTGTCGTGGAGATCGAGGAGGGAGGACGCATGGAGATGGAGACTACACAGATAAAGGGTGTTGACTCCACCATACGCGAGACCACTGCCCGCCTTGCAGACGGAGCAAGCATAGAAATAAAAGAGAAGATAATGACACACGGCAGGCAGGTGGCAACGACGAATTTCACCGTCGATCTAGACGGAGAGGGCTCCAGCGCCAACGTGGTCTCCAGATCCGTCGCCAGAGATGAATCCAGACAGAAATTCGTTTCCTGCATAAGGGGCAACAATGTCTGTACCGGCCACAGTGAATGCGATGCTATCATCATGGACAACGCCAGTGTCAGCGCAAGCCCCGACCTGGACGCGAACAACGTGGAAGCGAGCCTCATCCACGAGGCGGCTATCGGAAAGATCGCCGGGGATCAGATAATCAAACTGAGAACACTCGGGCTGACCGAGGAAGAAGCGGAAGAACAGATCATAGCCGGATTCCTCAAATGATCGGATGACGTGCAGCAGTGCATCGTACACGATTGACACTTGTTATTCAATTGGATATAATAACTGCGCGTTTGGGCCTATAGCTCAGTTGGGAGAGCGTTCGGTTCGCATCCGAGAGGTCGAGGGTTCGAATCCCTTTAGGTCCACCACAAGTCCTCGCAAGAACGCTGTCTCTGTGGCAGTCGTTTCCTGTGAGGACTTTGTTTTTATGGAAAGGAAGAACTGATGGCTTTCGATTATAAAAAGGAATATAAGGAATTCTATATGCCTCCTGCCAGACCTGTCATAGTTGAAGTCCCGCCTATGAGGTATCTGGCTGTGTCGGGCAAGGGCGATCCGAATTCCGAGGGAAGCGAGTACAAGAAGTCCATTGAGCTGCTGTACGGGATCGCTTATACGATCAAAATGAGCAGGAAGACTGAGCACAACATGGAGGGCTATTTTGATTTTGTCGTCCCGCCGCTTGAGGGATTCTGGTGGCAGGACGGCACGGACGGTGTCGATTATTCCAGAAAGGATGACTTCAATTTCATATCCGTGATCCGCCTGCCGGAATTTGTCACGGAAAAGGAGTTCGAGTGGGCTGTCGCCGAAGCAACGTCAAAGAAGAAGACCGATTATTCAGCTGTGAAGTATTTCAGGTATGATGAAGGTCTGTGCGTGCAGTGCATGCATATCGGGCCGTACGACAGCGAGCCTGAGACTGTCAGACTGATGCATGAATATGCGGAATCGGAAGGTTATGTGCCGGATCTGTCCTCCGAACGCCTTCATCATGAGATATACCTGAGTGATGTCAGAAAAGCAGATCCTGCTAAGCTTAAGACCGTAATACGCCATCCTGTCAGAACAGCGGACGGATCAAAATGATCGTAATGGAGATCGCAGATGGACCGAGATATCATAGATGAACTGATCGCGGATGCCCTGGATTGCGGGTTCTCGCATGTGGGACCGCTCGACGTCAGCACCATAGTTATCCACAAGGAAGCGAGAGATGCATGTGCGGAGAACAAATGCGGCAGGTACGGAACCAACTGGTCGTGTCCTCCAGGATGCGGCACGCTGGAGGAGTGCGAGCGGCTGATCAGGCGTTACAGCAGGGGAGTGATCGTCCAGACTACAGGTGAGATAGATGTCTTTGACTATGACACTTACCTCGAGGTGGGAAAGAGACATCATGAACTGTTCAGCCGGTTTGCCCGGACAGTGAGGAAGAAGGCACCTGATGCTCTCCTGTGCGGTGGAAGTTCCTGCAGCGGATGCTCGGAATGCACTTATCCTGACGCACCCTGCAGATTTCCGGAAAGGCTGTCCTACCCTATGGAGGGACTCGGCATGATGGTATATGAGGTGTGCAGGGACAACGGCCTAAAGTACAACTACGGGAACGGCACCCTGACCTATATAGGCTGTGTGCTGGTAGACTGAGTTCAGTTACAGAAGAGATGCCCTGCTCTGAAGCAGGGCATCTGTCATTTTGCGGTACGGTATTATTTGACTTTTTTGAGTCTGAGCATGTTGAAGGAAAGCTTCTTTGCGCGGACATCGATCTTTCCGCCGTCCATCTTCGTTTCGGTGTTCACGACAGGACGGATCTGTTCGTTTCCGTATGAGTTGTTCGCATAATCATCATAGCAGTACATCTCCTGATGTTCTATCAGCTCATATCCCTCGAAACCTCTGACGTCGATCTGAACATCCATATCCTCTTCCCAGTTTCTGTTGATGAAGAATACAGCGGCTTCACCGTTCTCTTCGTCGAGCGTAGCGGATGCGTCGATATAGGGGATGTCGTAATAATCGTCCGCGGCATGGAAGTTGTCGATGTCGAATCCTTTTGCGGAGAACGTCGGTGTATCTATCGCGGGAAGGATGGAATCACCCACTCCGTAGTGCCTCAGCTGATAGAACGGATAGTATGTCGCGCCGTTCCAGGTGTGCTGACTGTCAAAGGCGATCGCGCCGCGGATACCGCCGGTCATGCAGCCGATCTTGACCCTGTCCGCATGGCGCATCAGCATCACAAGGACGGAAGCCTGGCCAAGAGCATCCATCATCGCGTACTTCCTGCTGAATGAGCGGTCGGAGGGATTCCTCGGGTCGAACCTGTTGAACGGGCGGCGCCTGTCATCCTTGAATTCTGCGTAGGAGTGAAGCGGCAGATATCCGTTGCGTCCGTGGTCGACTCTCTCCTGGGCGTTGAATGAGATGCCGTATTCGTCAAAGGAGATCATCATCTTGTTGGGATGGCGGTATTTGCTCTGTACATAGTCGCAGATACCTATCTCAGTATTCAGGAACTTTTCATAAAGCGTCGCACCGTTGAGGAATGCGGCGTAATCGCCTTCAGGAGCCCAATGATAGTAATGGATCGACAGGTAGTCCATAAGAGGATAGCATTCTTCCAAAGCGATTCTCTCCCAGTCCGGATACCTTGTCAGAAGAGGTGAGGATGAACCGCATACGCCTATGTTAAGGTCAGGATCCATGTATTTGAGGACCTTTGCGACCTCGTAAGCCTTGATACCATATGCTTTTGGGTCTTTTTCAAACGAATTGATCTGCCAGGGACCGTCCATCTCGTTCCCGAGATACCAGGTCCTGACGTTATACGGATCTGCATGCCCGTTCTGTTTTCTCAGATCAGACCAGTAGGTCCCTCCCTCGAAGTTGGTGTATTCAACACAGCTGATGGCGCTGTTGATATCGCCTGTCCCGAGGTTAAGGGTATAAAGTGCTTCCGCGCCTGATTTGGCAGCCCACTGCAGATACTCATCGTGTCCGAACTCATTTGGCTCGAACTGTTTCCAAGCCAGATCCAGATGTGCCTTGCGCTTCTCTCTGGGTCCGATGGAATCTCTCCAGTCCCACCCCGACATGAAGTTCCCGCCCGGAAGCCTCACTGCGGGGAGATCGAATTCTTTGATAGCATCCAGAATATCGGTCCTGAAACCCTGTTCGTCAGCACTGGGATGGTTAGGGCTGTATACTCCGCCGTAGACCCAGTTGCCTATCGGTTCCAGGAACGCGCTGAACAGCTTGCTCTCGATCTTGCCGATCTTATAGGCAGGATCAACTGTGACTTTAGCTTTCTTTGACATGACTGAATTCTCCTAAACATAAAAGGCGGTGGATTGCTGACAGCTCTGCATTTATTGTACCTGCAGAAAAAAGAGATTTGTATTGAAAGCTGTGCTCCGGGCAAATAATCGTGAAATCTTACAAGAGCTGAACCGCTTTTTTGTAACTCCGACTGTCTGAAACCGTTGTTGACACTCAAAATCGTTTTATGTATAATTACGTGGCAACAGCGCAATGCTGATGCAGAAAATCAGATAAGCGGGTATGGCGGAATTGGCAGACGCGCTAGATTCAGGTTCTAGTGGGGGCAACTTCGTGGAGGTTCAAGTCCTCTTACCCGCACCAGCAAGACCATCGGTTCCTAAGGGTGCTGATGGTTCTTTTTTTGGATCAGCAGGATGCATTTCACGCTTAGTACTGATTTGGACACATAGAAAAACCTTGTTCAGGGCTGAACAGCCGGAATTGACCTGTCGCTGATGGATCTGTCTGATCAGTTATGTACAGATACTCCTGATCTCATTTAGACAAGGCACAGATCCGGCAGTATAATTTATCAGGCCGTTAACATACAGCAAAAAGAGATAAGCCTGCTGCACGAACATGGAGGTAATTGATGGGAGTTTCAATATTTATGCTGTTCTTCGTCATTCTGATAATAGGGCTTCTCGCCTTTGTGCTGGTGGCTAAGGGCAGGACCACCAGGTACTCAGAGGCGGGTACCGGGCCTGATGAGAGAACGATAGCTGAGTTCGGAAGCCCTGTAAGATCGCTTTATACGAGTACGGCTTTCTTAAGCCTGCGCCACCACATAATTATCACAGATGCGGCCGGAGTCCCTGTATACGAGTCAAGTTCAAAAGTATTCTCGTTCAGGGACAGGACTGACGTGATGAGAGCCGACGGAACGCATGTCGCGCACATCGAAAGGAAAGTGTTCACTCTTCACCAGCGTCATTACGTGACTATGGAGGACGGCACTGCATTTGAGCTCTGGTCTGAACTGTTCCATATCATAAAGGACATAATCAATATCGATGGGCTCGGCTGGCAGATCGAGGGAAATATACTTCAGATGAATTTCCTGATAAAGGACCGGAACGGAAACGCGGTAGCATACATCGGCCAGAAACTGTTCTCCATCCATGACAGGTACAGTGTGGATATCTATCAGCCTCAGTATGAGGAGGCAGTCGTAGCGATCCTCGTTTGTCTGCAGCATATGGTCAGAGACCGCGAGGCATCAAGTTCCGCAGCGTATTCCAGCTCGTCGTCCTCTTCGGCATCGAACTGAGAAAAGTCAAAGACACATCATCTGTAAAGGAGAGAATAACAAAATGAAGAATCTCAAGAAGATAATATCTGCGATCGCATGGATCCTTATCCTGGGAGGAACGCTGGCGTTCTTTATCGTTTTCCTTAACAACAGGGTGACTCTCGGTATGATCCTGTCAAATCCGGCAGTCCAGGCGTCGATAATCATTTTCATAAAGATGCTTTGCTGCATCGGGGCAGTGATACTCGGATTCGTCTTCCTGACCCTGTCGCTGAAAATGGGACTCAGTATCCGCGCAAAAGAGAGGGAAAAGAAGAAACTGGAGGCTCAGGAGAAGAAAGAGGCTGAGAAGACGGCGGAGGACGGAGCAGAAGACCTGCAGTGAGGTGTGAAGCGAAAGCACCGGGCAGGAAAAAAGTAAAAAGCGTGACATCCTGAATACAACTGAAGCGGGGAGATCATTGTGATGATCTTCCCGCTTTTGGCGGTTCTTCGGGTAAAAATGCTTTCAGTGTGCAATATTCAGCACAATCGATCTGATACCATAGTACTGGAGGAAAAGAAAAAGACTCAAATACATGTGAATCAGGCTCCGACAGTATTTTTCAGCATGAGAGTATTCACGACTGTTTCTTTTTGTAGTAGCATTAAATGATGGACTTATTCTGACGGAGGTGATCTTATGCCGGAACTCGATGAACTTATAGCTTCCTTGCGGGAAAGAGTGCGGACCAGGAGCACCTCTGAAAACAAGGCTGAAGACAAGGTATACGATGATGAGAAGATCATCTTTACTGCCGATCAGCTGAGATCCTTCAGACCTCCTGAGCTTCGTGAGATGAGACGAATGGCTCAAAGCAAGGAGTCTATCAGATGGTCCGAGAGCAGGCTTTTCTACGAGCAGGCCAGATTCATGGAGGACTTTGAAGATGACAGACCTTATGAAGGGTCTGTGGATATCTATTTCCCGACGTATCAGCGGCTGAGCGAAGACCAGCTGCGCGGATACTTTACCTGGAGGGCAGCGGTTCGAAAAGGTGTATTCGATGACAGCTGCACCACCTTCTGTTTTATTCTGATCTATGAGATCCTGCACAATATAGGTGTTGAGACACCGGAGGAAGGGGCAAGACTGCTGAATTCGATCTGGAACGCCACCGGCAAACCTTCAGTTAAGGCCAGAATAGCCGAGTGGGCAGCCGATTACTGCGCCTACTACGGACTTGAACTGTCACATTTTGATGTTCTCAGACCAAGGCAGAGTTTTGAGAGCGATCTGCGCTGCATATCTGACTGCAGTCAGAGACCGGACAGCGATCTCTATGAGGCAATGAAGACTTTCGTTCCGGGGTACGCTGAAAGGTCAGCTCTGGTGGCGGAGCACCCGGAAGAACATAAGGAACTGGCGTGCAGGATAGTCAGAAAAGTCGCGGAGAGATACAGCAGGCATTCCGGAAAGGAATACGCGGAGAGCCTGTATACCGTACACACTTCCTCATTCAGGAATATGTTCCGCAACGCAGTGTTCTTTGACTATAAGGCCCCCAGGATGTATGACATAGTTCTTTCCGACTACACTGAATATAAGTGCAGAGGAGCGAACTGGATGGCGTCCGGACTGGGAAGGGCAAAGGACAACAATGATCTGAGAATGATATTCCGTGAGGCGGACAGCCTTCTGAGGAAACACTACGGTTACACCTCTCAGCTCAAGGAGAGCGACTGGTCAAAGGAAAAGAAGAAACTTGCCTCCAGGGCGATGGAGGAGATGCTCAGGGACAGAAAAGAACAGGAGAGAAGGAAGGTGGTTTTCGACTTTTCTCTTCTGGAAGGGATAAGAAGCAGCTCTGAATTGATGAGGGAGAAACTCATAGTTCCAGGAAGTGAGGAAGACTTCAGAGACAGCGACGAAACAGATCATATGCCTGTGCCGGAAGAGAATGCTGATGATGCGGTTGCTGCCGTATACGAACCGTCTTCAGCCCCGCAGGAGACGATTCTTGACAGCGATGAAAGAGCTGTTCTCTCAGCGATCCTCGAAGGCGAGAATGCGCTGATCGTAGGATACGGAATGCGGCTTTCGATCCTGTGTGACTCCATCAATGAAAAACTGTATGAAATGCTTGGGGACACAGCTATAGAGTTTGACGGTGACAGACCGCTTATAGTAGAGGATTATATTGACGACGTGAAAGGAGTACTCGGTTGAAGATACCCAAAAGGATCGCTTCGGTGATCATCAATTCGCTTAAGGGCGGCGTTGTGCCGCGGATCGGACTGCCGTATATAACGGTCGGCAGGGAAAATGAGATAAACGCGCTCCTTCACGATGTGGATATCATCTCTGAGGGTGGATCAACCTTCAGGTTCATCGTCGGAAGATACGGAAGCGGCAAGAGCTTTCTGCTTCAGACCATAAGGGGACATGTGATGGACCGGGGATTTGTGGTCGTGGATGCAGATCTGTCACCGGACAGGAAACTGCAGGGAACCAGGGGACAGGGGCTTGCAACATACAGAGAGCTCATCAGGAACATGTCCACGAAGACCAGACCTGAGGGCGGAGCTCTGACTCTGATCCTCGACAGATGGATCAATAAAGTGCTTCAGCAGACAGAGGAGGAGAGCGGCGAGAGTCCCGAATCTCCTTCATTCCAGATGCTTGCAGAAAGGAAGATAAGGCAGACAGTATCAGAACTGAACGATATGGTACACGGTTTCGAGTTCTCCCGCCTTCTGGTCCTGTATTACAGATCCTACATCGGAAATGATGACGAGAAAAAGGATCAGGTCATCAAATGGTTCAGAGGAGAGTACTCGACAAAGACAGAAGCCAGATCGGAACTCGGAGTGAATATCATCATCACTGACGACGACTGGTACGATTATATAAAGCTGTTCGCGTGTTTTCTCAGACAGGCGGGCTATTCCGGGCTGATGGTGCTTATAGATGAGCTTGTAAATGTGTTCAAGATCTCGAATACTGTTTCAAGGCAGAACAATTACGAGAAGATACTGACGATGTATAATGATACTCTTCAGGGAAAAGCGTCATATCTCGGAATCGTTATGAGCGGGACTCCGCAGACACTGGAAGATACGAGAAGGGGCATATACAGCTATGAAGCATTGAGATCCAGACTTGCGGAAGGCAAGTTCTCAAAAGACGGGATGACGGATCTCCTGGCGCCGGTGATAAGACTGAGACCGCTTTCCAATGAGGAGATGCTGGTGCTGGTCGAGAAGCTGTCCGAGATACACGCTGTTCTTTTTGATTACGAGCGGACAGTGACTCAGGATGAGCTGGCAGAGTTCATAAGGATAGAATACGGCCGTGTAGGAGCCGACGTGAATATCACGCCGCGAGAGATAATCCGGGATTTCATAGAACTGCTCAACATCGTGTTCCAGAATCCGGGATCATCCGTGCTGGACATACTGAGATCCGATAAGTTCGCTTTTGCAAAAAGCGAACTTGACGAGCAGGTAACGGACGGCGAGTTTGCCGAGTTTGATATTTGAGGGCACCGGAAATGGATATTTACAGCAGATATGCTCCGTTCGTCCAGGAATTCATCTACAGAAACGGATGGGAATCTCTCAGGGGAGTCCAGGTCGCCGCTGCAGACGTGATATTCAACTCGGACGACAATCTTCTTTTGTCCGCGTCAACAGCTTCCGGAAAGACAGAGGCTGCCTTCTTTCCTATCCTGACGCTGTTCTCTGAGGATATGCCCAGTACGATAGGCGCACTGTACATAGGTCCGCTTAAGGCGCTGATCAATGATCAGTTCGCAAGACTGAATGATCTCTGCGACGAAGCTCAGATCCCGGTCTGGCACTGGCACGGCGACGTTGCGCAGTCACATAAGAACAAGCTTATGAAGAAACCGTCAGGCATACTGCAGATAACTCCCGAATCGCTGGAGGCACTGCTCATGCACAGACATTCTGCGCTGACTTCACTTTTCGGGGATCTCAGATTCATAGTGATCGACGAGATCCATTCTCTGCTCAGGGGAGACAGAGGCGCGCAGACACTGTGTCTTATAGAGAGACTGTCAAGGCTCGCCGGTGTCAATCCGAGAAGAATAGGCCTTTCAGCGACTATAGGAGATCCCGAGAAGACCGGAGAGATGCTCTCCGCCGGGACCGGCAGGCGGACGGCCATACCCAAAGTTGCCGAAGCGGGGGCGAAATGGCGTCTGTCGATGGAACACTTTTATGTCACCGGCAGGCAGGCTTCCGAAGGGCAGGAAGAGGATGAAAGAGCTATGAAACTCCCTCAGGAGCCGACAGATACCGCGCCGGAGAATGCAGATCCCGGAATGGGGTACATCTTTGAGCATACGAGAGGGAGAAAATGCCTTGTGTTCGTTAATTCCAGGGAGGAGTGTGAGGCAGTGACGACCTCCCTGAGGAGCTACTGCGAAGCCAGGCATGAACCTGACAGATTCCTTATCCATCACGGAAACCTCTCTGCTTCTTTCAGGGAAACGGCTGAAGAGATCATGAAGGATGAGGATCAGTTTCAGACTACGGTCACGACAGCCACGCTGGAACTCGGAATAGACATAGGTAAACTGGAACGGGCATTTCAGATCGATGCTCCTTATACTGTGTCTTCCTTCCTGCAGAGGATGGGCAGGACCGGAAGGCGGGGCCAGCCGAACGAGATGTGGTTCGTAATGAGAGAAGAACAGCCGCAGCCGAGGTCTCTTCTTCCTAGCACTGTTCCTTGGAAACTGCTCCAGGGCATAGCGCTCGTTCAACTGTACAGGGAATCCAGGTGGGTGGAGCCGCAGAATACCGACAGACTGCCCTACAGCCTTCTGTACCATCAGACTCTCTGCACCCTTGCGGGGGAAGGGGAACTGAGTCCTGCCGCGCTGGCTTCCAGGGTCCTGGGGCTTACACCCTTCAGAAGGATATCACAGGAAGATTACCGTATACTGCTCAGGCATCTCATTGATACGGACCAGATAGCAAGGACTGAGCGCGGAGGACTGATCGTAGGCCTTGCAGGAGAAAGAATGACGAACTCCTTCAGATTCTATGCGGTATTCCAGGAGAACGAGGAGTATACGGTGAGGTGTGAATCCAGCGAGCTGGGGACGATAGTCCAGCCGCCTCCTGTCGGCGAAAAGGTAGCCCTCGCAGGAGAAGTATGGACCGTGCTGGAGATCGATCACAAAAGAAAGCTGGTCTATGTGGAACAGGTCAAGGGAAAAGTCCCGGCATATTTCGGCGAGTGTCCCGGAGATATAAACACAAAAGTCCTGGAAAGGATGAAGTCCGTTCTCAGGGAAAAGGAGATATATCCGTATCTGATGAAGAATGCGGTGGCGAGACTGGAAGGCGCCCGCAGGACTGCTGCGGTCTCCGGAGTGGCTGACAGACCTCTGGTTTGTCTGGGAGGAGATATGTGGTGCCTGTTCCCGTGGCTGGGAACATACTCCTTTCTTGCGCTTGAGAGGTTCCTTAAGATCAGGTGCGCAGAACGGCTGGGGATACGCGGCGTAGAGAGCTGGAGACCGTATTTCATTCAGTTCAAGATGAAAGCTGATGAGAAAGAATTTTTCAGAGTCCTGAAACAGGAAGCTGAGAAGCAGCTGGATCCCATGGAACTGGTATATCCAAAAGAGGTTCCTCTGTTTGAAAAGTACGATGATTTCGTGCCTGAAGAACTTGTAAGGAAAGGCTTTGCGCACGGTGTTCTGAACATAGATGAGATGAGAAACAGGGTCGCCATGTGGTGACTCGGTCTATAACAGCTGCGGACAGATTTCTGCGCTTTGATTTTTCACACTTTATTAAACAAAAGATAAATGTCAGCGGATATACTTTAACCGAAAACTGTTGGTCTGAAAGGAGATAGGATCATGTCCAGAAAAACAGTAAGAAAAAAGGAAGACACCGGCCAGATAGCCGGGAAGGTCGCGCTTGTCTTTGCTTCAAGTTTTGCGCTGGCGGCGATAAGTGTCGCATGTGTCGCAGCTATCTATGCCAAAGCTCTGACCGATGTCCGCTACATCGGAGATGATGATGTCTATGAAGAAGATTGATTAACAAAAACAGGGAGAAGAGCATTCAATGCTTAACAGAGTTGATTACAAGCCTGTTCCTTTTCATTCGATCAGGGAGATGCTTGACCTCGCAGTTGCAGATTGTCCTGACAGGGATGCCTATCAGTTTACAATGGGTGACAGCGATGAGATCATTCATGTAACATATTCCAGTTTTTACGATATCACGGAGAATCTCGGCGCCGCTTTGACTGAGCTGGGGCTTGGCAGTTCTCATATCGCTTGCCTGAGCGAAAACAGTTTCGACTGGATCTGCGCATATATTACCGTGCTGAAAAGCGCTGGCGTATTCATTCCGGTCGACGGAGATCTTCCCGCGAAGGACAAGATCCATGTTCTTACTGAGAGCGACGCAACAGCTATGTTCGTAAGCAAGAAGCATGAACAGTGGGTGAGGGAGAACAGAGACAGCCTTCCCAATGTCAGGTGCTTCATACTTTTCGGGGCAGAAGAGGATGACGGCGAGTACATGTCATATCGTAAACTGCTCAGGCACGGAGCCGAACTGGACAGGACGGCTTATGACAGCCTGAGGTCGGATGAGTATGATGTCAAGTATCTCGTATATACTTCCGGAACGACAGGTATCGCCAAGGGCGTAATGCTGACCGAACACAACCTTGTGTCATGTGTTTATTACGGACTTCATGTTTCCCAGATATATGACAAAGGCCTTTCGGTGCTGCCGTATCATCATACATACGAATCCGTTACGGATATTCTGGTCAGTCTTCATTACCATTCCACATTGTGCCTTAACTCGTCCCTGAGAAGGATCGTCAAGGATCTGCAGAGATACAAGCCGAGCTATGTCTATATCGTTCCCGCGCTTGCTGAATATATGTATTCCAGCATAATGAAGAATATCAGACAGCAGGGGAAGGAGAGATCTTTTGCAAAAGCCGTAAAGCTGTCGCGCAAACTCAGGAGGATCGGTATCGATCTGAGGCCGGTGATATTCAAGTCACTCAGAAATGTGTTCGGAGGCAAACTTATCAAGATCGTGTGCGGCGGCGCACCGATCAGACCGGAGATCGGGGAATTCTTCAATGATATAGGGATCTATCTTGTGGGCGGATACGGTATAACTGAGTGTTCTCCGCTGGTCTCTGTAAATCATGAACGGACGATCACGTATGATACTGTCGGCAAAAGACTTCCATGCCTTGAATGGCGGATAGATTCTCCAAATGAAGAGGGGATCGGAGAGATCTGCGTGAAGGGCGATACCGTCATGAAGGGCTATTACAAACAGCCTGAAAAGACGGCGGAGGTGATAAAGGACGGGTGGTTCTACACCGGCGACTATGGCTATATCGATCCCGATGATCAGCTGGTGATCACGGGAAGAAAGAAGAACATAATCGTCCTCAACAACGGAAAGAATGTCTATCCGGAAGAGATAGAGGGATACATTCAAGGAATACCGTATATCGAGGAGGTCGTCGTTCAGGGTCTGAAAAACGAGAAGGGCGATGAATACTCGCTCCTTGCGGAGGTTTATTTGAACGAAGAAAGCGGAGAGAAGACTGAGAGGGAAGTGCTGGAAGATATAAGTGCAGTGCTCTCAGAACTGCCGGCATACAAGGGGGTCTCAAAGGTTCTGATAAGGAAAGAACCGTTCCCGAAGACTTCGACCAATAAGATCAAACGCAACTACGCATAACACAACAGAACAAAACAAAGAGAAGACACCGCTTCAGACGGTGTCTTCTCTTTATGGTATGGCAGTTTTCACAGGAAACGTTCCCGATAAGCAATGTGCTGTCGTTTGGCAGGCGGCAGGTCATGACGGTACGGATCCGGTCCTGGTCAGGTAGCTGCGAGGATCGATGAACATCATGTTGAGGTCCACGCTTCCGTCTATGCCGTGAATGGAGCCGGAAGAAGTGTACTGCAGGACTTCGAAGTGATAGCGGAAAGTGGGGCTTCCGTCATACTCTGCGAGCCAGATGTCTCTGTCGCTGATCTCACTGAAGTTGTATTTGCTGTAAGCTCCGTAGAGATTTGTGTATACCATGGAAGAATAGCCGGCTTCTTCTATCCTGTCACAGAAAGCATTGCACGCGCTGCTCAGGGCATCGGGAGTGATGCCTCCGGTCCTTGCGCTTTCTGACACATATTCCCAGTCAAAAACGATCGGAAGCTCGAGAGCTCTGCCTCCCAGAATGCTGAGCACGTATTCAGCCTCTTCCACTGCCTCCTCGTCATTTACAGCCTGTGAGAAGAAGTAGATGCCCATGGGTATACCGTTACGGTGTATCTCGCTGTAGTTGTACTCAAATGTCGAGTCCTTGTGCATTATCCCGCCGGAATAACCTCTGTATCCGATCCTGGCAAATACGAATTCGACGCCGTCATCCTTGACCCTGCTCCATCGGATCCAGTCCTGAAACTCGGAAACATCGATCCCGAACCAGGTCTGCACGTTTGCCTCGTCATAGTAGAGCCTTCCGTCGGATCTGCGGAACAGGTCTTTGTTATAAGGGTTGTCTTTTATAAGCGGGTCTCTGAGGATGAGCTGATGATTGAAATAGAAGTATTTCTCACCGCAGAAGAGCCTGTTACTGCTGTCGTAAAGACTTTTGCTGTTTACGGAAATGAGCACAAGGGAAACAACGACAAGTGTCAGAAAGACAGATGCCGCTATCAGAAACCAGTAACTTTTTTTCCTTCGGTACAGCATGGTAACAATATACAAAAACAGTCCCGCGAGGTCAATGTGAAAAAAGAAAATGCCCGCAGGACTGCTGACAGTCTGCGGGCAAATACCTCTTTGTTATCAGTCGCTCACATAGGGAAGCAGGGCAACCTGACGTGCACGCTTGACCGCTACGGTGAGTTCACGCTGATGTCTCGCGCATGTTCCGGTCATTCTGCGGGGAAGGATCTTTCCTCTCTCGGAGATGAATTTCCTGAGCTGGGCGGGATTCTTATAATCGATGACGGCATCGCGCTCTGTGCAGAAAGTGCATACTTTCCTGCGGCGCTGCTGGCGGTTATAAGACTGACGCTGCGGACGCTCATTGTTTTCCGGCCTTGCGGCGGGACGCTCTGCAGAAGCATTCTCTGTTGCCTGGACGGCAACTTCCACGTTATTTTCCATCTTTAACTCCTTGTGATTTCTGTTCAGAAGGGAAGATCCTCATCATTAGCGATTACTGTGAAGTCGTCGACGCTTCCGGACGAGTAGGATGTGTTCTTGTCCTGATCATCTGTAGGATCAGGATTGTATGAGGTGTTGCCGCCTGAAGCGGACCCGCCTGAACTGTTCCTGCTCTCTGTGAAATAAACATTGTCAGCAACGACTTCGACCGCTTTGCGGTTCTTGCCTTCTCTGTCCTGGTAGGTTCTGGTCTGGATGGAGCCTGTAACGGCGATCATCTGACCTTTTCTGAAATACCTGCAGACGAACTCTGCGGTATTGCGCCATGCAACGATATCAATAAAATCGGCCTGGCGCTCGGAACCCTGCTTTACGTATGAACGGTTAACGGCAACTGTGAAAGTAGTCACAGCTACATCGTTCGGAGTGTGGCGCAGTTCGGGATCGGCAGTCAGCCTTCCCATCAGAGACACCTGATTGAGCATGTAGACCTCCTAAATCAACATCTTTTCATTGGATGATCACTGTTCCTTGCGAACGACGATCGTGCGGAGCAGTCCATCGGTGATTGCATAGATACGGTTGAGCTCTGTAATGAAATCAGTATTCGCGGTGAAATTGATGAGGAAATAGTTTCCTTCTTTTTCATCGTTGATCTCATAAGCAAGACGGCGCTTTCCCCACTCGTCAACAGACTCTACTGTGCCGTTGGCGGAAATGAGGTCAGTGAACCTTGTGACAAGAGCCTTGGTGGCTTCATCGTCAAGTGCAGTGCTCACAACCAAGATGGTTTCATAACTGGCTTGCATTTCGTTTTCCTCCTTTTGGTCTTTACGGTCCACAGACAAGCTGTGAACAAGGATGCCGTCAATTGACGGCAATATATTATAACAGTAATGTAAATCACTGTCAAAGGAAAAACCAGAACAGAGAAAGAGATTTTTTGATATCGTGATACGGAGCGGTTCAGTCACATATAAAACATGCTGAAAAGCAGCAAGGCAATGTAAAGACCGATTATGACCATGACCATTTTGGAGGGAGGTGAATACTTCTGCAGGAGAAAGCTGAATTCCTGCTCACTGCTGCTGATGCTTCTCAGTTTCTTGATCTTTTTGATCGCGTTCTTCTTAAGGATGTTCATGCCGAAAAAAGCGAAGAACAGATTGACAAGCAGACTTATTATCGAGCATACCGAAGAAAGACTGTCCCAGGTCGACAGCGGTATGTTGAAGACTGTACTGCTCGTCATCCTGTAAAGGATGATCATGCCGTCCGGTATCGCGAGAACAAAAGACAGCAGGAGAGCCAGCAGGCCCTCAAGCCATACCTTGTTGTACAGGAAAAACAGAGGCGGGGAAAAGAGCGCGGGAAGAGAGAAGATGAACTTGCTTCCGGATACGGCCTGCTTGCATATCGCGATGACATATCCGGGATTCTTCAGATAATTGCTGAGGTCCTTAAGAGTGACGCCGTCGATGCGGTCTGTCATCCTTATCCCGTAGATGCTGTCCGGAACCTGAGACCTTCCGCTGAGCTCGTCCTGAAGTTCCCTCAGCGCATCGGGATCGATCTCCGGAAGACGATTCGGAAGCGGCTCGCCGCAGTTCGGGCATACAGTGTCATCCTTTGATATCCTGGCGCCGCATTTGGAACATATATAGATAACGTTGACCTTCGGGGCCTCAGCCTTGGCTTCCGGAAGTTTCCATTCGAATGTATCGGAATGCTGAGAACTGTTTGCGCACTCGCCGTGCTCCAGATAGCATTCTCTGTGATGCGGTGTCCCGCAGTCGGGGCAGACAGCTATATCGTCATTCTCGGCAAGCGGTTTTCCGCAGTATGGGCATTTCACGCCTTCATAGATAAACATATAAGATACCTTCTGATTTTTGCTAACTAGAATTGTATTACAGAACAGAGTAAATAGCAAAATAAGCCTTTTCCGTCATGCCTGGCAGATGCTTTATGTTCTGCCTATTTTGATCTGATACTTTTTTTATCGGACATTATTATGTATAATAAACAACGCCTATAACAACCTGGAGGATGCTATGTTTATACCGGACGAATACAGGGTCAGGTTTGAAAACGCGAGAGCCAAGGTCGAAGAAGTGATCAAATCTGTCAATGTTGATGAGATAACGAAGGAGCTTGCCAGGATCGACGAGCAGGTTGCTGCTCCGGATTTCTGGAACGATACTCAGAAGAGCAAGGCTGTCTTTGCGGAGCAGTCATCGCTCAAGGGGAAACTGAACAGAAGGAAGAAGCTTCTTGATGAATGCGATGATACAGAGACTCTGATCGCGATCGCTGAGGAATCCGATGATGATTCGGTCTTTGCTGAGATCGAGGAGTCTCTGGACAGTCTGGAGAGCACCCTGCAGGAAGTGACGATGGCGCTGCTGCTGTCCGGTGAGTACGACAAGAACAATGCCATTCTCACCATACATGCCGGAGCCGGAGGTACTGAGGCTCAGGACTGGGCTCAGATGCTTTACAGGATGTATACGAGATGGGCTGAAAGACACAAATTCGGCGTGCGCATCATGGACTGGCTTGACGGAGACGAAGCCGGCGTGAAGAGCGTGACCTTCATGATCCAGGGAGAAAATGCATACGGTTACCTGAAGAGTGAGAACGGAGTCCACCGCCTTGTAAGGATATCACCATTCGACGCAAACAGCAGGAGGCAGACATCTTTCGCTTCCCTCGAGGTCATGCCAGAGATCGGCAAGGACACAAATGTCGAGATCAGGGAGGAGGACATCCAGATGGATGTCTACAGAGCCAGCGGCAAGGGAGGACAGAAGGTCAACAAGACATCATCCGCTGTCAGACTCACACATATTCCCACTGGAATTGTGGTCTCCTGCCAGGTGGAGAGAAGCCAGCACCAGAACCGTGAAGTCTGTATGGAGATGCTAAAGGCAAAACTTGTTGAGATCAAAGAGCGTGAGCATCTGGACAAGATAGAGGATATCAAAGGCGTACAGATGGAGATAGGCTGGGGAAGCCAGATCAGAAGTTATGTGTTCATGCCGTACACGCTTGTAAAGGATCACAGGACAAATTACGAGATGGGTAATATCAATGCGGTCATGGACGGAGATCTTGACGGATTCATCAATGCCTATCTTGTCATGAACAGCAGAGGTGAGATCTGAAGCATTGCTTCAGTCAAGCTGCTTAAAGAAAATACCTGAATATACCGCGATCCGGATGCCAAACGGCATCCGGATCGTGCTTTTCAGTGCTTCAGCCTTATGTCGTCTCCGAAAAACGGAAGATACTCGAAATTGCCGAACAGTCTGGATGAGATCTTCTCTCCGTACACCGTCTCGACCTGGGATCTCTTGGTGTAGTTTGTCGTGATGATAGTGGAAAGGGAAGAAGACATCCTGGAGTTGATCACGTCGTAAAGAAGAGCCTTGGTCTGATTTGACGCGTATTCGCTTCCGAGGTCATCGAGGATCAGCAGAGTACAGCGTTTGAGGCTTTCAAGGGTGTCGCTGTGATGCGAGAAATCAGACATCTCCTCCCTTATCCTGTCAAACACGCTGGAACAGCTGCAGTACACCACGTCTACGTTCTTTTTTATCAGCCTGTCTGCTATGGAAAGCGCGAGATGTGTCTTGCCGAGACCGGAACTGCCCATCAACAGCAGGTTTCTTCTGTTCGGGAACGAGTCGGCATATGCCATGCATCTGCGGAGGATGCCTGTCATATTGGCCCTGGGGGATATCTTTCCGTCGGGAGAATCGGAAGAATACTTATCCAGCGAGAATGTATCGAAGGTGCACATCTCAAGAGGAGATATGCTGTTAATGCGGGAACGCTCGAATTCAGACATCAACTGTTCCTTGCAGCTGCATACGGAGCCGTCGGGACGCACTCCGGTGTCGCCGCACTCATGGCAGTAATGCTGGTCTTCCAGATCCGATCTGGAAAAGCCGCGGGCTGCAAGCATGGAATCTATCTTTTTCCGCTGTTCCGCCAGTCCTTCAGAGAGCCTTTCCGCTTCCCGGACATCGCCTGAGAGCCTTGCCCTCATTCTGAGCAGACCCATGGCTCTGTATTCTCTCTCAGCATCAGAAAGCCCGGGAACCGAACTGCGGACCTTCTCCTGCAGCTCCATGGTCCTCATGGCATAAGTCTGTCTTCTTTTTTCCAGTTCTTCATTGGCGCGCGTGAGCGCTTCTTCCGAATATGCCATTTATCCTTCCTCGTTGATCCGTCTGACAGCTTCCCAGAACAGTGAGTCACCTTCGTCTTCGGCAGATTTGGGCTTCGTCGGCACTGATGCTGTGTTTGACAGGAGCCTGACATCGGAGATGCTCCTGTAGCCTTTCTTGTGCCAGTCTTTCAGTACAGATGATATATAAGGAAGCCCGGCTTCGGGATTCCTTGTGAGGACTTCTGAAACGAACGATTCATCGTAACTGTATTCCTCAAAAATAGTATTGATCAGTCTGCGCTCCTTGCGTGTGAATTCAGAGACATCTGTTTTCATCAGAGCGGCTACAGCTTTTGCGTTAAAATACCTGTTTTCCATCAGCGCAAGAGCCGATTCAGCTTCTTCCAGTGTTTTAATGCCGAGCTCGGACCACTCTTTTGCTGTCGAAGCCGTTCTGCTCAGGACGTTCTTTACCGGTTCGGTGTTGAGCCAGTAGGACTCGATCATCAGAAGCGAAGGCACCGTTGTGCCGTACTCTGTCACTGTTTCTATAAGCAGCCTGCTCTCACTGATCGAGAGCTCACGTCCGAGCAGCCTCTGACTCTCCTGAAGCAGTACGGCATATTCCTCGTTGCCAAGCAGCGCAACAGCTATCTGATTCTGCGACATATGGCGCTGCCTTTTAGCGATCGGCTTCACCGGAACGGAATCGAGCAACTGTTCAGGTCCGTCAACGAAAAGACCTGCATCTTTCCAGAAATCGACGGAACGCATGGCAGCGGAATGAGAGATACCGAGTTCTTCAGCCAGCACAGACTCATCCGCAGTGCCGTGTATCAAAACATAAACAGCCACCTTGAGAGCAGCACTATCAGCGGATTTATACCGTGACACGAAGCTCTCCGGGAAGACGCGCTCTGCGGTTGTGTCTTTGATATAGATCAAGGCTTTCATTCCTTTTTTCAGGGTATTCTCATAGGTCCTGAACAGGCTAAAATAATCTTGTAATTGACCTGAGAGTTAAATATAATAATAGTCGATGTGCGGGTGTAGTTCAATGGCAGAACGTCAGCTTCCCAAGCTGAACACGAGGGTTCGATTCCCTTCACCCGCTCCATTTTAGTATATAGGGAGGAATACGATAATGACTTATACCAGAAAGAATGTAGGAACCTGTTCGGTATCGACTACTGTTGAGATAGTTGACGGTATCATCAAGGATGTCACGGTTATTAACGGATGCGACGGCAACCTCAAGGGCATTATGAGCCTTCTCAAGGGAATGAAGGCAGAGGATGCGATCGAGCGCATGGAAGGAATCACCTGCGGGAGAAAGCCCACATCTTGCCCCGACCAGATAGCCAAATGCATTAAAGAGGCTATAGCGGCAGAGCACTGAAACTATACATGACCGCAATTGTGAAATGAACAGTCCGGACAGTCTGCTTTAAAGGCAGGCTGTCTTTTTTGCTAAAAAAAGAAGACACGGCAATATGCCGTGTCAGACAGATCGGTCGCCGGACCGATATCTTAAAGTGAGAAACTGATGAAGAGCGCTGCGGCTATGTTGGCGATCCCCAACACCATAAGGGCTTCCGTAAAATTCTTCTGCGGCGCGGCAGGGTGCTTGCAGAGCCGCTTTATCAGAAGGCATGCGGGCAGGAAGACAGGGAGAAGGACTCCTCCGTCGATCCCGAGGATGACATCATTTCCTACAGGGGTCCTTGCCATGTAATAGAAAGTAAGCTGTACTGCGATGAAGATCAGTGTGCTTATCCCGGTGCTCCTTATTATCTTCTCGAGCCTCGGAGACAGACCGGCGTCAAAATAGGCTGTATACATTACGCAGAGCATAAATGAGACCGGGAGGACCCACGGAAGAGCGATCACGCTGCCGGCAGTATAAGCAACCGGAATGGCGACAAATATCTCGGAGAAGATGCTCATGCCCTCGGCGAAGATCGTCCTGACCAGAACAGTCAGATAGTAAAGAGGATGTGACACGATGAATCTGACCTGGTCGCCTCTTGAAAGTCCTTCCAGAGGCGCCAGCACTGCTTCGGCGGCGCCGAACGTCCAGAGAGTCATGCAGATCACGACGAAAACAGCGATCACAGCGAAGAACAGAAGGAATCTTCTTCTAGCGCCGAATCTGTCTGCAGGGATCATAAGAAGAAGCGAGATGAACGGAAGTGCGGATATGTTGCAGAAAAGCATTAGCAAAGTGCTCAGCGTGAGTCCCAGAAGGTATCTTCTGCTCATCACATAGTCATCGCGCGTGTAGGCAGCCCTGATGACCAGGGCGATAAAGAGCATCGATGTTGCAAGCGTGGTACCCTGAGGTGCTGCAGTAGCAAAACTTCTGAGCGCGGAAGGAAGCAGGGCGATCGATGCACTGAGAGCTTTACAGTATGGTATCGAGCGAACTGCGAACCAAAGAAGCAGAGCGCAGAAGAACAGGTTCGTGTACCGCGCAAAATACGCTGATGTCTCAACAGAAGCGCCGCATATCTTAAGTATCCAGAAAAACGGGAGAGAGAAGATCCTTGAGAAAGTAGCTCCGTCGCCGTATGAGATGACATCGGCTACAGGTATCTCGTCAGTAGTCAGAGGAAGAACGGCGGCGTAGAATGCCCCGCACAGGCAGAAGATCGGCGCGAAAAGAAGATCTATCTCTTTCATCAGAGAGAAGCATCTGCTTGCCCAGAATATCACTGCGGCGGAGGCAACGAGGAAGACCGCTGCAAATGATAAGCGGAAGCCTGTTGTTTCCAGGGAAAACAGCATTGCCGTAAGGAAGAAAACAGAGAAAAGAACTCCTTTTTTCAGAGTGTCTCCGTCATTTATCGAATTGAGTTTTTCTCTGAGCATATCGATGCCTCTTTACTTCAAATAAACTGTCTGTAGTGTACTTCAAAACTCAAAAGACTATAACATATATGTATTATACTGTCAAAAAGCCGTTAGGGAGAAGTGTACCGCGCCTGAAGGCGCACGGATGCTTTATGCAGGCAGTACAGAAGCTGAGAAGGAGCATACGCCGTCAAATTCCGGGGCAAAGTATTGCTAAGCCGCTCCATTGATGATAAAATGATGCAGGCTCAAAAGAGTGAGCCCGAGATTGTCTTTCACATTACAATAAGTGCTGGTGTGGCTCAGTCGGTAGAGCAGCTGATTCGTAATCAGCAGGTCGCCGGTTCAAGTCCGGCCACCAGCTCCATCTCATGAACAGCGGTGATTTGCCGCTGTTTTTTGATTGATTTTGACATTTTTTCAGAGTGAATTTTGTATACTCTTGTGGTATATTTTTAACATGAGTAGAGATGGTAAAAGACGAGAGTCATTCTCAGAGGGGTTTGGCAGAAGCTGGTGGCTCATGGTGCTGCCTGCGGTCTTTTTCTTTGTCTCAGTATTGCTGTTTTTGACGGGAATGAAAGGGACTTCTCCTGCAAAGCCGTTCATTGCGACTGACAGTGACGCTGAACTGACAAACCCTGCCGGCTCTGGTCTTGACTCATCGCCTGCAGGCGGCGGAATAGAGATCGCGCTCTCGGAACCGGTTAGCAGAGACTATTTCAATGACGCGCTGTTCATGGGCGATTCCATAACATCCGGACTGACGATATATGACATGTTCGAAGGATTCAATGCCATCTATAAGGTAGGCGTTAATCCGATGTCAGCGTCCTATTCCGATTTTACGACGACATCCACAGGCAGAGAACTCACCATGTCGGAGGCAGTCAGATACTACAACCCGCGAAAGCTTTACATAATGCTCGGAACCAACGGGATCAACTGGGCGACCACTGATGAGCTCCTTGAGGGATACCGGGATTTCGTTCAGACACTGAAGTCGGAGAATCCTGACTGCATGATAATAGTGCAGTCGATCCCCCCGGTATCGCTTTGGCTGGCTGAGGAAGATCCGAGTTTCACCAAGGAGAATATAGATACTTTCAATTCCGGACTCAGGCAGATGTGCATCGACATGGGTATCTATTATCTGGATATCAACGCGGCGTTCACGACCGAAGACGGATATCTTTCACAGGACTATTCAGCGCCGGACGGGATCCATTTCGGCTACGACGGATATCAGAAGTGGTATGATTACCTGATGTGCCATACGGTCCACGGGAGCTCGGTGTTCAGCATAGGGGATAACGGCTTCCTTGTGTATAACGCGCAATAAAAAACGGCCGTCAGACGGCCGCGGGTGTATCGATCAGAGAGAAAAATCCGAAGGGGTATATGTTTTTTTATCGTCATCGCGCTTCGGCGTGCGCTTCAGAGGATCGTAGCGGAAATGACGGCATCTGAAATAAGGAGAAACGATACCTTTTTTACTGCAGAGTATCATATTGTACTCACTGGTATCTCTCCCCAGTTCACAGTACTCACATGCGGGAGTTATTTTTTTGTCAAAGTAATCGATCTTCTGTGACATAAGGCGTTCTCCCTTCGTTTTGAGTTATTATACTATTTCACAGTCTATTTGCAAATCCTGAAGTATCACACTATTAATCGGAGATCATATGGCAAGTATGGAATTTGACCTCGGATCGGCTGAGAAGGCGACAGCTTTATCCGGGATACTGGATCAGAATATCAGGCTCCTTGAGTCGGAATTCGGCGTTAAGGTCATCGGCCGGGGACAGAGCGTCTCCATAACCGGAGAGCAGGCAAATGTTACGGCTGCCTCTCAGACCGTTGAACAGATGATAGGCATACTCAATGCCGGCGGAACGCTTGATGATCAGGCAGTCAGGTATTGCGTCAATATGATCAAGTCCGGCGAAAAAGAAGCACTCGAGGCGCTGAACGGGGAGTGCGTCCTGGTGACAGCAAAGGGAAAACCGATCAAAGCGAAAACAGTCGGGCAGAAGAACTACATAGAGGCGATAAGGAAGAACAGCATCGTTTTCGGTATAGGGCCTGCCGGTACCGGCAAGACATATCTTTCAGTGGTGATGGCTGTCGCAGCTCTCAAGAATCATGAGGTCAGCAGGATAATACTCACAAGGCCGGCGGTGGAAGCTGGTGAGAAGCTGGGGTTTCTTCCGGGAGACCTCCAGACAAAGATAGACCCCTATCTCAGACCGCTTTATGACGCGCTCTTCGATACGATGGGACCGGAAGGGTACGAAAAACAGGTCGAAAGAGGAGTAATAGAGGTAGCCCCGCTGGCATATATGAGAGGAAGGACTCTGGACAACTCGTTCGTAATACTGGACGAAGCCCAGAACACCACGAGCGAGCAGATGAAGATGTTCCTGACAAGGCTCGGCAACGGCTCCAAAATGATAGTCAACGGAGATATAACCCAGATAGACCTGCCTGACGGAAAGAAGAGCGGTCTGATCGAGGCGACCAGGATACTTACAGATATTAACGGAATAGAAATAATCAGATTCACTCAGCGTGATATAGTTAGAAACAGGCTGGTGACAGAGATAGTAAAGGCGTACGAGAAAAAGAACGAACAGAAACAGAATAAAAACAAGAGGAAGGGTTGAGAATGGGAAACAGTACAAAGGTGTATATCGATGACAGGCAGAAGAAGATGAAGGTCCCTTCCGGAACAAGGCTTCTTGTGAGGCGTGCCTGCAAGGCGGCTCTGAAGTTTGAGAACTTCCCTTATCCCGCAGAGATCAGTGTTTCCTTTGTGGATGACGAGGAGATCAGGAGAATGAACAAGGAGTTCAGGAACATAGATTCTTCCACGGATGTCCTTTCATTCCCTCTCTGCGAAAACGACGAGTATGAGCCTTCCGAAGAGAACGGATGCGTGGCTCTGGGAGATATAGTGATCTCCATTGAGCATGCCCAGGCTCAGGCTGAGGAATACGGCCACAGTTTTGAACGCGAGGTTGCGTATCTGACCGTTCATTCCATGCTTCACCTTCTTGGGTATGACCATGAAGCCGGAGGTCTGGAACAGGTCAGGATGAGGGAGAGGGAAGAGGGAGTGCTCACCCAGCTCGGACTGCCACGCGGAACGACTTATGTAATGGACTGATACAACCGGTGCCGGCGCCTTGCTTGTTGCAGGGCGTCTGCTTATGATGGACGGAGTCTGAAATGACTGAAAAGAACCTATTTTGCTCTATAACCGGTATGCCGAACATGGGCAAGTCCACCCTTCTGAACAGGCTCATCGGCTTCGACCTGGCTATAATATCGCCGAAGGCGGAAACGACGAGGTCAAGGATAACGGGTGTGCTGACCGAAGACGGCATCCAGTACGTGTTCCTTGACACGCCCGGTTACAATAAGCCGAAAACCAAGCTTGACAGGCATCTGGTAAAGACTGTTAGGGACACGTTCTCAGATGTGGACTGCGCGCTTTTCCTGACGTATCCGAAGGAGCATTTTCTCGAATATGAGAAAAAACTGCTGGATGAACTTTCAGAAAAAGGTCTTCCGGTGATACTCGGAATAAACAAGGCAGATACGGTGAGCAGTGAGATCGCGCAGAGATGTCTCGTTTCGCTGATGGAACAATATGGCTTCGCAGACGGGTGTTGCTTCAGTGCGCTTGACGGTACGGGTACGGATGTTCTGATGGAGAAACTGTACGCCTTTGCGGTGGAAGGACCCCATTATTTCCCGGACGACACGCTGACGGATATACCCGAGAAATACGTGGTATCGGAAATAGTCAGGGAGAGGCTGCTCTTCAATCTCAGGGACGAGCTTCCTCACGGATGCGCGGTCGAAGTCATGCGCTTCAAGGAGAGAGAAAACAGTGACATCGTCGACATAGACGTCAATATCTACTGCGAGCGCGACAGCCACAAGGGAATGATAATAGGCAAGGGCGGCTCCATGCTTAAGAAGATAGGTACCGAAGCCAGGAAAAAGGCGGAGGATTTTCTCGGGTGCAGAGTCAACCTGCAGTGCTGGGTCAAGGTCAGAAATGACTGGAGAAACAGCGAGTTCGATCTGAAGGATCTGGGTTTTTAAGAGTAAATGAGATCTACGGCTGACGGAATAGTGATCTGGGAAGTCAGGACCGGGGAAGCGGACAGAGTCATCACTCTTCTCACTCCGTCCGGGCTAGTTACCGCGTACGCAAGAGGTTCGCTTAAACCCGGCGGGAGGCTTACCGGATCTACAGCTATGCTGTCATACTCCAATTTTGAACTGTCCAGCGGCAAGAGCATGTACACGGTGACCGACGCCACATCCCAGAACAGGTTCCTCAAGATTTACTCACAGGCTGACAAGTATGCCCTGGCAGTGTATTTCTGCGAGCTGATGAAGTATCTTGCCCCGACTGAAGAGGACAGCTCGGAGTTCCTGAGCCTGCTGATGAACTGTCTTTTCCTTCTGGACGGAGATCTGAAGCCGTCGTGGCAGGTAAAGAGCGTGTTCGAGCTCAGGAGCATGAGCCTTGCGGGATATATGCCCGATGTCGGGGGCTGTTCCGTATGCGGAAAAGAGGACAGTGCCGGCGCAGTATTCTTTGATCCGCTGGAAGCCGTATGGGTATGTTCGGACTGTCTCAGGGAGGCAGGGAGGATCGCAAACTACCCGTTTTCAGTCATAGCTGCGGTAAGACATACCGTTTATTCCGAACTGAAAAAGGCGTTCTCATTCACTCTCAGCGATGAGTCGCGAAAGGAACTGGTCAGGCTGAGTGAAGAGTATGTGCTTGCTCACCTTGAGAGAAAACCGAAAACACTGGATTTTTACAATATGATCAGATAGAAGATGGATAACGGCAGAAGAAACTACAGAACAAGACTTGATTTTGACAAGGTGCTCGAGAGAGTCGCCGAGTTTGCCGTGGGAGGAGACGCAAAGAGAAGTATCCGCGAGAGCGAACCATACACTGACTCGGCCAGAGTGCTCTCGGATCTGCATCTAACGGACGGTCTCATGGACATTCTTGAGCGCGGGCACAATCCCGGAATATCGTCCCAGGATGATATTCCCGCAATTGCTCTCAGAGCTCAGAAGGGCGGAGTCCTTTTCATGGGAGAGCTTCTGCATGTCGCCAGAGCCCTGGAGAATGCAAGGAGACTGAGGGACTGGTATCAGCCTGCTGAGGAGAAGGCGTTCTACGGAGATTATCTTTTCTTTGATCTTTACTCTGATAATGCGCTTGAGCGGCAGATAAAGGATTCGATTCTGTCCGATACGGAGATGGATGATGAGGCAAGCCCTGCGCTGGCGGATATCAGAAGGAGGATCATGCGCCAGGAGAGCTCCATAAGAGACAAACTGGACACGATAATAAGGTCGTCTTCCACATCGAAATATCTTCAGGAAGCGATCGTTACCATGAGGGGCGGGCGTTTTGTCGTCCCCGTGAAACTTGAGAACAGGAACGCGATAAGCGGCCTTGTACATGATGTGTCATCTTCAGGAAGCACTATTTTCGTGGAACCTACAGCGGTGGTAGAAGCAAATAACCGCATCATGCAGCTCAAGGCTGAAGAGCAGGCTGAGATCGACAGGATCCTTGCAGCGTTTTCAGCAAGAGTGCAAGCCGTTTCGGCAAATCTGCAGAAGAGCCACAAAGCCTTTACACAGATAGATGTCTCTCTTGCCAAAGCGCGCTATGCTCTCTCGATAAACGCAGTCATGCCAGGCGTGAATGATGTCGGATATATAGATCTGCGGAGAGCGAGACATCCGCTTATAGACAAGAACAAGGTGGTTCCCATAGATGTGCGCCTGGGAAAGGAATTCACGACACTTGTTATAACGGGACCGAACACCGGAGGAAAGACCGTGAGCCTGAAGACAGTGGGTCTTCTGACTGTAATGGCCTGCAGCGGGATCCCGATCCCGGCTGCGCCGGGCAGCGAGGTCGCAGTGTTCTCACGTGTGCTTGCTGATATCGGCGACGAGCAGTCAATAGAACAGAGCCTGTCAACATTCTCTTCCCATATCACGAACGTGATCGAGATTCTCCGTGTAGCGGACCGGAATTCTCTTGTACTTCTGGACGAGCTCGGAGCCGGAACTGACCCCGCAGAAGGAGCGGCTCTGGCGGAAGCTATCCTCGAGAGGCTAAGGAAACTCGGCTGCAGGGTGTTCGCGACGACTCATTACGCGGAGATCAAACTGTATGCGATGCAGACGGAAGGGGTACAGAATGCTTCCTGTGAGTTCGACGTTCAGACACTGAACCCTACTTACCACCTCAGCATAGGTGTGCCGGGAAGATCCAACGCGCTTCTCATCTGCGAGAGACTCGGACTTGATCCGGATATTATCGAGGATGCCCGTTACGGAATGGCTGTGGAGGACAGAAGATTCGAGGACGCCATATCCGAGATCGATGAACTGAAAGCTGATCTCAGCGAGAAGGAGAGAGAGACCGAAGCGATCAGGGAAGAAGCCAGATCGGAACTCGAGAAGGCTAAGAAAGACGCCGATGACCTGAGAAAAAAGGCGGAAAAGGAGCTTGAGTACGCAAGAAACAGGGCACGGCAGATGTCTGCCGATGTGGCATCCGGGGCGTATAAGCTTCTGGATGAACTCAGGAAGCTTGAGGCGGACGACAGCAGGACGAGAAAAGAGCGTATGTCCAGGGCCAAGCAGATAGCCAACAACGACAGTGTTAAGCTTGCCGACTTCGATGAAAAGATACTTTCTGCTCCGGATGAACTTCCGAAGGTCACCGAAGTCAGAAAGGGGGATACGGTCTATGTGCCGGCGCTCGGGCGCCCGGCCACGGTCCTCTCCGGACCGGATGAGAAGGGCATGGTGGAACTGCAGAGCGGGCCGATCAAGACAAGGTCAAGGATCGGTGACCTGAGACAGCTCCCCGGCGTTTCGGTGCCGAAGACGAAAAAGACGTATCAGGTCCAGAAGACCATCGCGAAAGAAAGTGACGGCCCGCGGACGGAGATAGATCTCAGAGGAAAGACGGTGGATGAAGCCATCGCTGAACTGGAAGGCTTCGTGGACAGAGCTCTGCTCTCACATATCAGCATCCTCTATGTCATTCACGGCAAAGGTACAGGTGCTCTCAGACAGGCTGTGAACGACTGGCTCAGGAGATGTCCGCAGGTAAGGTCTCACAGGCTCGGACAATACGGCGAGGGTGATACAGGAGTGACAGTCGTTGAACTTAAATGAGCGCTGCAGACATGATGAGGATATTGAACGGCTGGACCTCGTTTTTCATGTGTTTGTTGACTTTACAGTGATAAATTAGGATAATTATTTAATTGAAGGAATAATTGATTATTACTCATCTGGGAGGATGGTAGAAGCATGGGTATCATTAATTGGATCAAGGAATTCTTCGGTATCGGCGGCGGTGACGCGGTTGAAGGAAAGGACGATGATGTCCTGCAGGGCTACGATACTGAAGGGACCCGTGAAAAGAGGACCAAGCAGAACGAAGATGCACACAAAAAAGACAATAAGATAGTCAATATCAATGCTACTACCCAGCTTGAGGTCGTGCTGGTCAAGCCTGAAGCCTATGCTGACGGAAGCATAGTTGCGGATCATCTTATCAACCGCAGGACAGTAGTGCTGAACCTCGAATCGACCAACAAGGAAGTCTCACGCAGACTGCTGGATTTCCTCAGCGGAGTGGCTTATGCGATTGACGGACAGATCAAGAGAGTTGCTAACAGCACTTTCATCATCACGCCTTACAATGTCGGTGTTGTAGGTGATATTCTGGACGAACTCGAGAACAGCGGTGTTTACTTTTAATTAGTGACGGAGGAGAATCATGCTTACTTCTAAGGAGATCAGATCCACTACTTTCGTGACTGTCAGGAAGGGCTACGCCATCGAAGACGTGGATGCTTTCCTCAATAAGGTGGCAGGAGAGCTTGATGCGCTCCAGAACGAATGTGCCGCCATGCTCAAGGAAAAAGATGATGCGCTCGAAGCTGTCAGAAGCGAGAAAAAAGAGATAGAGAGCAAGATGATGGTCCTCGCTGACAAGGTCGAGGATTACAGAAATCAGGAGAACATCCTCCACAACGCATTCATCAACGCTGAGAAGATGAAGGAGAGCGTGCTTGAGGAAGCCCGTCAGACCAGTGATATCCTCATCAGGGATGCTCAGCAGAAAGCTGACAGGATAATCGAAGCGGCCACAGGCAGAGTAGCTGAGGAAAGCTCAAACTATGAAGCGCTCCAGAGAGAGGTCGCAAAGTTCAAGAATGCTATACTTGACGCTTACAAGAGCCATCTCGGCCTGATAGCATCACTTCCGGATTCGGTCAGCGATGTTGAGCTTAAAGCCGCCATGGAAGAGATCGGACAGGATGTTCCCGAAGAACAGGCGGAGCCTGAGACCGCGGTTGTACCGGAAGAAGAAACTGAGACTGCCGTCACGGAGGAAGAGACAGGATCCATGCTCGGCGACATCATTGAGGACAGCGGGGTCGTTGATGACCTGCTGGATGAGGCTGAAAGAAGCATAGACGCTTCTGAAGCACCGTCTTCCGAAGAGGATGAGCCGTCCGGTGAAGAAGAGCAGAACGATGACAGCAGCGAAGCTGCAGAGCCGTCTGACAGATTCTCTTTCTGAGCAGATGAGCTGAAAGATAGTTCTGCCGTACTCTTAATCCCTAGAGACAAGAAGAATACAATTGTTCAGCAATCGGTGTAGCGGTGGACATCATCGCTACACTTTCTGTTTAGGAGGATAGACATTTGGCGACAAACCTGCTCTGCGTTGCTGTGCTAGTCGCAGCTGACAGGCTTTTCAAGATAGCTGCCGCAGCGTATCTCACAGACGGAGGAGTAGTGCTCATTCCGGGAATACTGGGACTGAGACTGCTGGAAGGCGGAAACACCGGAGCGGCTTTCGGGCTGTTTTCGGACAGTACTGAGATACTTGCGTGGATCTCAGCTGTCTGTTCAGCCGTTTTGCTGATAATGCTGATCATCAACAGGTTCAGTTCCGAGGCTGAACGCTGGGGATTCGTACTGATCTGTGCCGGAGCAATGGGAAATCTTTATGACCGCGCGTTCTGCGGATCTGTTACCGATTATCTTGAGTTCCTTTTCTGCGAGTTTCCGATCTTCAACTTTGCAGATGTCCTTGTGGATATAGGCTGTCTTCTTGTATTCATATGTGTGTTCTTCTTTCCCGAGAGGAAGAGAATAAGCGAGACAGCATCTGCAGAAAGCGGGGACTCGGAGGAGACCGAAGATGACGAGGATTGAGATGTCTGCACCGGAACAGTCCTCCGGGAAAAGGGCAGACGCATGCCTCACGGCGATGCTTACAGATGAATATCCGGATGAGGCTGCGAGATTTACCAGAAGCTATGTGCAGAAGCTGATAGAGGAAGGCCATGTGTTCTCGGGAGGAAAAGTGATCAAGAAGAGCGACAGGCTGTCCGGCGGAGAAACGGTAACGGTAGAGCTTCCGGACCTTGAGACAGACGACGCTTTTCCTGAGGACATACCATTGGATATCGTATACGAGGACAGTGATGTCCTTGTGGTCAACAAACCCAAGGGGATGGTGGTCCATCCGGCTCCGGGAAATCCGTCCGGTACGCTAGTAAATGCGCTGCTGTGGCACTGTAAGGGCGAACTGTCCGGCATAAACGGCACCGTACGTCCGGGTATTGTACACAGGATAGATAAGGATACAAGCGGGCTTCTGGTGGTGGCAAAGAACGACAACGCTCATCTGAAACTGTCCGAACAGATAGCAGCGCATACCGTGACAAGACGGTATTATGCCGTCGTGTATGGAAGACTCCCCGACAGCAGCGGTATAATAGATGCGGCGATCGGAAGAAGCAGCAAAGACCGCAAGAAGTTCGCCGTAACAGAGAAAAACTCCAAAAATGCCGTGACCGAATACTCCGTGCTGGAAGAGATCGGCAATTTTTCCTTTATCGAACTTAAGCTCCGTACCGGAAGGACTCACCAGATAAGGGTGCATATGTCAAGCATAGGCCACCCGCTGGCCGGTGATCCGGTGTATGGGCCGCAGAAGGTCATCAGGGAACTGAACGGACAGTGCCTGCATGCCGGATGCCTGGGGTTCATACATCCGTCAACCGGAGAATATATGGAGTTCAGAGCGGATCTTCCGGATTACTTTACCTCTTTTCTGAACAGGCTCAGGAGAACTCAAAATGGCTAATCCGATAAATGATTATCTCGTGGTGAGCGATATCGACGGGACTCTTCTCCAGGCCGGATACGGGATCCCGAGAAGCAATCTCGATGCGATCGAGAGATTCGTGGATCGCGGTGGGAGATTTACGGTCTGTACAGGAAGAGGTGTGGAATCGGTAAGCAGGATCACAGACTGGGTCAGGCTGTCTGCTCCCGCCGTGCTTTGCAACGGATCATATATATATGACTTCTCCTCCGGAAAGGTCCTGTATTCCGACCCTATGGCTGCCGAGGCAAGAGAAGTGGTATCCGATATCATCTCTTTTTTTCCGGAACTCGGTGTCGAGATCACTGTTGAGCCGAATGTATTTGTTCCCAGAATGAATGCGGAAGTCAGCGAGCATCTTGAGCGTCAGCATATGAGGTATATCATGTGCGATCTCGATGATGTGCCTGAGAGATGGAACAAAGTGGTGTTTCTGGGAAAGCCCGAAGTGCTGACATCGCTTGAAAAATATGCCATGAACCAGAACAGCCTCGGCGGTGTCTACAGCATGTTCAGTTTTATGAGACCCGGTCCGGAACTGATAGATCTTGTGTCTAAGGGGACTAACAAGGCTAACGGATTCGTCAATCTCTGTGAGATGATAGGCCAGGATATCAACAACACCATAGTGATATGCGATTACTATAATGACAGGGAACTGATGAGGGTCGGCGGGATCAAGGTAGCTGTCGCGGATGCGCCTGCTGAGATAAGGGCCATGGCCGATATAACCGTATCTTCCTGTCTGCGCGGCGGAGTCGGAGAGGTCCTTGATAAATTTGATGAGATAGTGGGAGACTACGAGCAGATATCATTTGATATTTTCTGACAGTGAGGATAATAAAACAGGAACGGTCATCCAAGGCGGCCGTTCCTGTTTTTACTTTATGCGGAATCATGAATGCGCAGCTGTCAGCGAATTGCTCTGATATAGTGTATCGGAAGACCGAGCTGCATGAACTTCTGCTCATGTTCGGTGATGATCGAGGTATCTATCTCGTGGGAGGAATAGTAATCAAAACAGTCCTCATCTACCGAATAACCTGCTTCACTGAAGTAACCGAGCGAGTCAGCGTACAGCTCGTCATTGTCTGTCTTGAATTCGACAATGCCGCCCCGCCTCAGAAAGACCTTGTAGTTCTCAAGCTGACGCGGATGTGTCAGCCTTCTTTTGTGGTGCGGCGGTTTAGGCCATGGATTGCTGAAGTTGAGGATGATCCTGTCAACGGTGTCCTCTTCTGAAAATGAACTCAGTATCCTTTCGGCATCCACGGATAGAAGTATGATGTTGTCTACCTGCATGCCGGAAGCTGCGTATGTCTGTTCGATATTGCGTCTGGCATAAGCAAGCATGAGGCTCTTGATGTCTGCGCCGATGAAATTCAGTTCCGGGTGAGCGGAAGCCATGCCCCGGAGGTAGAGACCTTTGCCGCAGCCGATCTCCAGCCATATCGGCCTGTCATTGCCGAAAGCTTCTCTCCAGTGCCCGCGGTATCTGGAGAAGTCGCTTAGGTAATACGGACAGTCTGCAAGTTCCGGAGCTGCCCAGGGTCTGTTTCTGAGTCTCAATTGGATAGGTACCTCTTTTCTGTTCGTTTAGGCATACATCCTGATGATCGGGGGCACTTCCCGAAGATCGGCTATGATATGATCGAAGGTCATATCAGTGGTATTTGGCATCTTCTGCGGATCGTACCAGCATGTCCTGATGCCGGCGTTGAAACCGCCCTTCATGTCGCTTGAGAGTGAATCGCCGACGATCAGGACCTCTTCGGGTCTGACCGGAGCGAGAGCTGAAATGACATAATTGAAAAATCCCGGGTCAGGCTTTTCGTATCCGATGTTCTCTGAAATGAAAGTGTGTTCAAAGATGCGGTCCATCCCTGAACGCCTCAGTTTTCCTTCCTGGGCTACGCGGGTCCCGTTCGATGCGGCGCACTGTATCAAGCTTCCATGCAGGCAGTTAATGACCTCTTCGGCTCCGTCGGTGAAAACGACAGTGTCCGAAAGGCGGAGCTGGTATTCGTCATTGAATGCTTCCGAAATGGAAGGATCTATGCCGTACAGAGGGAAGAATTCTCTGAATCTGGAAATAAGGATATCCTGCTTGGACATCTTTCCGTCTTCCAGAAGGTGCCAGTATCTGCTGTTGATCTTTGAGTAAACAGAGACCATCTCGTCAGTACATGTCCCCAGTCCGAATATCTCAAAACATTTCCTGATCGCAGCTTTTTCCGAAACGGAGAAGTCCAGCAGTGTCCCGTCTATATCCCATAGAATTGCCCTGATCATCTTTTCCTCACTCGTTCGGGTTGATCTTGTAGTAGACTTTCAGATCGCAGTATCTGCCGTTATAGAACAGTTCTTCTTTCCTTGTTCCTTCCTCGGGAAGCATGCCGCACTTCTGCATAACTCTTCCCGATGCGGCATTCTCAACTATGTGGGAACACACGATCTTGTGAATGCCTTTCGAAAACAGAAACTCGATAACGGCGTTCAGCGCCTGGGTCATATAACCTCTGTTCCAGTATCTTTTTCCCAGAGCGTACCCGATCTCAGTCGTGCGGAAGACTTCGTCGGCTGAACTGCACTGGTGGATCATTCCGATCACATCGCCGGAAGACTTTTCAACTATCGCAAAACCGTATCTCTTTGAGCTGCAGAAGAAATCCACGGTCCTTTCCAATGAGAACTGTGGCCTTTCCGGAGCGTAGTTCATGATGTAATACCTTAGCACTTCCCGGTCATTTGCGATATTGGAGAATATGCCGTCCGCATCGCTGTATCTGAGGGGCCTCAGTATCAGATCAGCGGTCTGAAGCTGTACTGACGCATCATAAGAGAGATCCATTTTTTCCTCCTTTTCCTGCGTGCTGGGAACAGAACGCTGGCTGTTCCGAGATCTGCCCGGCAGGGTAACGGAAATCGGGCATTCTCATGACTTTGGATATGTGAGACTTCACATGATAACTGGATAAAATTATAATATTATCGGAGGAATGTGACTATGGCTAATTACACTATTTCGATAGAAAGCTTTGTTCAGGCGCTCAAACTTGAAGTGTTATATGCACCGTCTCCTCTTGATGAACTGTATCTTGATACGGCGGAGATCAACAGACCGGGACTCATCATCACCGGGTTCACGGAACACTTCGACCCGCACAGGATCCAGATCATCGGTCTTATGGAACAGACATATCTCGACCGGGAGACACCGGAAGAGAGATATGAGTCGCTTGAGAGGATATTCTCGAGGCGTCCATGCCTCGTCGCAATAGCCAGAAACCTTGAGATATATGAAGACGAGCTGAAACTGGCTAAGGAATACGCAGTTCCTCTCGTACGGACGAGCATGAAGACTTCTGACTTCATGTCTGCTACGATCGGACATCTCAATGTTGAACTCGGCCCCAGAGTCACGTGGCACGGGGAACTGATAGAGGTATACGGAACAGGTATACTGATCATCGGTGACAGCGGCATCGGAAAAAGCGAGACAGCCGTCGAGATGCTCAAGAGAGGGCACCGTCTTGTAGCAGATGACGCAGTCGAACTCAGAAGAGTTTCAGAGATTAGCATCGTGGGCTCCGCTCCTGAGAATACAAGATACTTCATGGAACTCAGGGGTATAGGGATAGTAAACGTCAAACAGCTGTTCGGTATGGGAGCTGTCAAGGTCAGCGAAAAAGTCGACCTGATAATCAAACTTGAACCGTGGGATTCTGATAAATCCTACACCAACTTCGGAAACGGAGACGAGACTCTCGATATTCTCGGGATAAAGATCCCGATGATCACGATACCTGTAAAGCCCGGCAGGAACCTGGCTGTCATACTTGAAGTGGCTGCAATGAACTACAGGGACAGGCAGATGGGCTACAATGCGGAGCAGGAACTGCTGAACTCACTCGGACTCACTTTATGACGGAGGTCATTGCGTGGACAGAAGAATTGTGGAAAAGCTCTCGCTTCTGGATGGCGTGAACGTTGACGAAAAGGGCGATCTGGCGCTGCTTACCGGCTTCAGGACGGGAGGCTGTGCCGTCACCGTTTCTCCTGAAAACCGGGAGGCATTTCTGAGTGCGGTCGGATGTCTCAGAGAGACCGGAGCAGAATACTTCGTTCTGGGAAACGGAACAAATGTCCTTGCTATGGATGAAGGCTATGACGGAGCGGTTCTGCTGACAAAGAGGGCGCTTTCCGACATCAGTTCGGACGGTCGTTTGATCAGGGCAGGCGCAGGCGCATCTCTAGCTGATGTTTGCAGGAAAGCCTGCTATGAAGGACTCAGCGGAATGGAGTTTGCGTACGGCATTCCGGGATCTGTAGGCGGTGCCGTATTTATGAATGCCGGTGCATACGGCGGCGAGATGAAGGATATCCTCGTGGAAGCGGAATATCTGGACGAGGAAGGGAACATAGTTACCATACCTGCATCGGAGCTCGGACTTTCGTACCGAAGCAGCATATTTCAGCAGCACAGACGATGGCTGATACTCTCAGCGGTCTTCCGTCTGGAAAAGGGAGACAGCAAGGTCATAGCAGAGACTATGAGGGAAACCATGAGCAGGAGGATCGAGAAACAGCCGCTTGATTATCCCAGCTGCGGAAGCACGTTCAAGAGACCTCAGGGAAACTATGCGTCAAAGCTGATAGACGACTGCGGGCTGAGGGGCTTCACGGTCGGAGGAGCACAGGTCAGCGAGAAACACTGCGGCTTCGTTATAAACCGCGGAGGGGCAACAACTGCTGACATCCTTGCCCTGATAGAGGAAGTCAGAAAAAAGGTAAAGGAAATGACGGGATACGAGCTCGAATGCGAGATCGAGTTCCTTAGATAAAAAGGGGAAAGTATGGAATTGCTGATCGTTTCCGGGAGAGCCGGAGCGGGAAAGACGCAGGCTTTGAACGCACTTGAGGATATGGGCTACTACTGCGTGGACAATGTCCCGCCGTCCATAATACCACTGTTCGCGAGAATGGCTCAGCAGTTGGAGAGATTTCCCAGAGTCGTAGTCGTCACTGATGTGAGAACAGGAGATACTTCATCGGAGATCATGCAGTGCCTGAGCGATCTGAGACAGTCAGGCATCTCCTACAAGATACTGTTTCTCGAATGCAATGATGATGAACTGGAGAGAAGATACCGCGAGACAAGAAGGAGACACCCGCTGATAGGCACTGACAGATCGCTTTCGGAAGCGATCAGGCGGGAGAAGTATATGCTCAACGGGATACAGGAGGTCGCTGATTTCCGTATCGATACTTCTCACATATCGGTGAAACAGCTGCGTGAACAGCTTATCAGTATGTTCTCGAACACGCAGGAAGAACTGATGAGCGTGAGACTCATCTCGTTCGGGTACAAGTACGGCGTCCCTGAGGAGGCGGACCTTATGCTGGATATGAGGTGTCTGCCCAATCCGTTCTATGTCGAGGAACTGAGAAACAAGACAGGCCTCGACAGAGAAGTCAGTGATTATGTCTTTGATTCTGTTGCCTCCGACACGGTTATGGAGAAAACGGAGTCGCTGCTTGAGACGCTTCTTCCTCTTTACAGGGAAGAGGGAAAGACGCAGCTGGTGATAGGAATAGGATGCACCGGAGGACGCCACCGTTCCGTCGCAGTCACGGAGAGGCTCAGTTCCTATGTCAGTTCGCTCGGATACAGGACCAGAGTGGTCCACAGGGATATTGGGAAGGTCATCGGATGAGTTTCAGTTCACAGTGCAAAACCGAGATCATGGAATCGGCACAGTTCGACAACTGCTGCCTCAGTTCCCATCTTTACGGCTTCCTGTGTTTCTTTTCCAGAGTAAGCGCTTCCGAGATGTCCATAAACAGTGAGAACATTGAGATACTTAATTATCTGTGCTCGCTTTTTGAAAGAGTCGGTGTTCACCTTGATAACGGAGTGATTACAAGAGGAAAGAGGGTCAACTCCTTCAGATGCACTGACCGAAGGGCTTGTGAGAAGATCGTATCGGATTATTTCTCCCGTGACGGAAGACAGCAGATCAGGATAGATACCGACCTTTTCGTCTGTCAGAACTGCGCAAAGGCGTTCATATCCGGAGCGTTTCTTGCGGCCGGGTCAATAAGTGAGCCGCATAAAGGCTATCATCTTGAATTCTCAACGCACAGGCAGAGGATAGCAGATGAATTGGCTGAACTCCTCAGATCACAGGATTTTGAAGTCAAACAGTCGGTGAGGGGATACGATACACTTGTCTATGTCAAGGATTCAGGCACTATTGAGGATCTTCTTACTTTTATAGGTGCGCCGATCTGTTCCATGCAGCTGATGGAAGAGAAGATAGTCCGCGATGTCAGAAACCAGGTCACCAGACGAGTGAACTGTGAGAACGCCAATATGGACAAGGCGGTTGCCGCCGCGTATAAGGATATAGAACTGTTTGAGAGATTCTTCGGCAGCGGCGGGAGAAAGATACTAAGCACGGATCTGCTGAAAGCTGCGGATCTGAGGATCGCAAATCCTGACCTGTCACTTGGAGAATTGGCTCAGATGTCTGATGACGGGATCACAAAATCCGGAATGAGCCACAGACTGAGAAAGATCAGAGAGACCGCAAAAGAGTATTTGAATGAGCATGCCGATTAAAAAAGAGGATTTTGTACATCTGCATCTGCATACCGAGTTCAGCCTGCTGGACGGAGCGTGCCGGATAGACCGTCTGATGCAGAAGATAAAGGACCTCGGACAGACTGCCGTGGCGATCACAGACCACGGTGTGATGTACGGCTGCGTTGATTTCTATAAGGAAGCAAAGAAAAACGGGATAAAGCCGATAATAGGAAGCGAGGTATATGTCGCTCCGCGTTCCCGTCACGACATGGTATACAGGATCGACAGCACGCCGTACCATCTTGTCCTGCTGTGCAAGAACGATACGGGATACCGTAACCTGATCAAGATGATTAGCATTGCCAACCGCGACGGGTTCTACAATAAGCCGAGGGTTGACAGGGAGCTTCTCGAGAAGTATCACGAGGGACTGGTGTGCCTGTCTGCCTGCCTTGCAGGAGAGATACCTCAGGCGCTGCTTGCCGGAGATTTTGAAAAGGCTGAGGAAGCCGCAAGATACTACAGGGATCTCTTCGGAGACGGCAACTATTACATCGAACTGCAGAACCACGGAATAGAGGAGCAGATAAGGATCCTTCCGGATCTCATAAGGCTTGCAAGACAGCTGGACATCCCTCTTGTAGCTACGAATGACTGTCACTATATAGACAGGTCTGACAGCGAGATGCAGCATATCCTCATCTGCATCCAGACCAACCATACAATCGACGACGATGACGTGATGGAGTTCAAGACCGATCACTTTTACGTTAAGTCGACTGAAGAGATGTTCGATCTCTTCGGAGCGGTACCGGATGCGCTGACTAACACAAAGAAGATAGCGGATATGTGCAACTTCGATTTCGAGTTCGGAGTCACGAAACTACCGTATTTCTCAACTCCCGACGGAAGCGACAACCTTGACTTCTTCAACAGGTTGTGCGACGAGGGACTCAGAAGGAGATACGGCGACCATCCGGACCAGTCGATAATCGACAGGCTCGAATACGAAAAGTCAGTGGTCACGCAGATGGGGTATGTCAACTATTACCTCATCGTGTGGGATTTCATAAACTACGCGAAGGAGCACGACATCCCCGTAGGACCCGGACGGGGATCCGGCGCTGGAAGCATAGCTGCCTACTGCATGGGTATAACGGATCTCGATCCGATAAGATATAATCTTATCTTCGAAAGGTTCCTCAATCCCGAGAGAGTGAGCATGCCGGACTTCGATATAGACTTCTGCTATGAGAAGCGCTCCAAGGTCATAGAGTATGTCACGGAGAAATACGGTGCTTCGCACGTGGCGCAGATAGTGACTTTCGGCACTATGGCAGCAAGACTGGCGGTCAGAGATGTCGGAAGAGTCCTGGGAATGCCGTACGGACAGGTCGACACCGTTGCGAAGCTTATCCCTCAGGAACTGGGGATCACCATAGACAAGGCTTTTGAGCGTAAACCTGAGCTGAAGCAGCTTTATGATTCCGATTCTCAGGTCAGGAGGCTGCTTGACCTCTCCATGAAAATTGAGGGGATGCCGAGACATGCGTCTACGCATGCGGCAGGAGTGGTCATCACCAGAGACGAGGTGAGCGATTATGTGCCGCTTGCAAAGAACGATGAGAGCTTTGTGACGCAGTTCACCATGACGACGCTTGAGGAACTGGGACTGCTCAAGATGGACTTCCTCGGACTGAGGACTCTGACAGTGATCGCGGACTGCGAAGATGAGATCCAGAAGACAGATCCGTCGTTCCGGATGAGCGATATACCCTTTGACGACAAAGAAGTATATGATATGCTCGGGCAGGGCAATACGAGCGGAGTGTTCCAGCTCGAGTCAGGAGGGATGCGCCAGCTTCTGATCAATATGAAGCCGGAAGATCTTGAGGACATAATCGCTGTCATATCGCTTTACAGACCAGGCCCGATGGATTCCATCCCCGCATATCTTGAGAACAGGAAGCATCCCGACAGCATCAGCTACAAGACTGAAAAGCTCAAGGACATCCTGGATGTCACGAACGGGGTGATAATATACCAGGAGCAGGTCATGCAGATCTGCCGCGAGCTTGCCGGATTCAGCCTCGGCAAAGCGGATATAGTCCGCCGCGCCATGGCAAAGAAGCATAAGTCAGAGATGGAAGAAAGCGGCCGTGAGTTCGTTGAGGGATGCCGCCGCAACGGCATAAGCGAAGAAGTCGCCCGCAGCCTTTATGACGATATGGCATCGTTCGCATCATATGCGTTCAACAAATCCCACGCTGCGGTATACGCTGATGTTGCTTATCAGACAGCTTATCTGAAATGCCACTATCCGGTGGAATTCATGGCTGCTCTGATGACGAGCATCATAGACAGGACCGACAAGGTCATAGAATACATCGCTGAATGCCATTCGCTCGGTATCGAGCTTCTTCCTCCTGACATAAACCGCAGCAACGCGGGATTTACTGTAGAGGACGGAAAGATCAGATTCGGACTTCTGGCGGTGAAAAACGTAGGCAGGAGCCTTATTGATTCCATCGTAAGGGAACGTACGTCTGACGGACCGTTTACGACTTTTGTCGGCATGTATAACCGTCTCGAATCGAACGAACTCAACAGAAGAGCCGTCGAGAACCTCATCCGTTCAGGGGCTTTGGACTGTCTTGGAAAATCAAGGAAGAGCATGCTCCTCGCCATAGAGATAGTTTCAAAGGCTGTTGAAAAAGAGAAAAAGGACAGTCTGGACGGTCAGATCAGCTTCCTTGACCTGAGCGATTCGGGAACTGCCGAAAAATACACCGACGAGATGGTCACCGATATGGGAGAGTACTCTCAGGATGAGATACTCAGGGGAGAGAAGGAGTCTACCGGACTGTATTTCTCCAGCCATCCGCTGAGAGCTTATGCCGACATCATAAAGCAGAATTCTCTCTACGAAGTCGCAAGCGTGCTCTCCAGGGGGGAGGAGCTGGACGGAAAGACCGTATCGATGCTATGCGAGATAGAGTCGGTAAGGACAAGAGTGACCAGGAACAATGAAACGATGGCGTTCGTCAATGTAGAGGATATGAGCGCCACTATGGAAATGCTGGTGTTTCCGAAAGTGCTCGCTCAGTACGCCGCGGTCATAAGGGAGAACAGCATAGCAGTCCTGACCGGAAGGGTCTCTTTCCGGGAGGAGGAAGAACCGAAGTTCCTTCTTTCAGAGGCATATCCGGTCGAGGATTATCTCGGGAAAAGACCTCAGGCTCCTGCAGCCGATACTGCCGGAAAACAGGAAGAGAAAGACAGGATAAAGACGGTATATCTGCGCCTTAAGAGCAGATCGGATGAAAGGATGGAGAGGATATCCGCACTGTTGCGCCTGTTCTCAGGCCGGAATCCTGTCCACATATATTATTCGGATACTAAGCAGCAGGTCATCGTACCGCAGTCCATGTTCGCTGACGACAGCGACGGACTCAGGCAGAGACTATGTAAGATCCTTGGAGAAGAAAACGTAGTTTATAAATGATCCAGAATTGGAGGGAGACAGATGTCTGTCGAGATCAAAACAATCGGAATACTTACGAGCGGCGGTGACGCGCCGGGAATGAACGCTGCTGTCAGAGCAGCGGCAAGAACCGCGATCTATAAAGGAATGCGCGTTTTTGGAATCAGAAGAGGTTACGCAGGACTGCTTGCGAACGATATGTTCGAGATGAATATCAGAAGCGTGTCTGAGATCCTTCACAGAGGCGGGACTGTCCTGTACACAGCGAGAAGCCATGAATTCAATTCGCGTGAAGGAGTGCAGAAAGCCAAAGAGGTCTGTGTCCGCAACGGTATTGACGGTCTGGTGTGCATTGGCGGAGACGGAACGTTCCGCGGAGCGAGAGATCTCTGCAATTCCGGAATCCCCTGTGTCGGGGTCCCCGGAACGATAGACAATGATATCGCCTGCAGCGACTATACGATCGGATTTGACACGGCAGTGAATACCGCTGTTGAAATGATCGATAAACTTCGCGATACCATCCAGTCTCATGCCAGATGCTCCGTTGTCGAAGTAATGGGGCATGAAGCCGGTTATATGGCTCAGGCTATCGGAGTAGCATCCGGTGCGCTTATGACACTGGTGCCTGAAGTGAAGTACGATCTTGACAGGGATGTTGTGGAGAGGATCCTGTATACCCAAAGGAGCGGAAAGAGCCATTTCATCATCGTCATGGCCGAAGGATGCGGCAGTTCGCAGGATGTAGCGGATTTCATCAGCACGAGAACTGGTATCGAGACACGTGTGACGGTCCTCGGTCATGTCCAGAGGGGCGGCATACCCACAGTCAGGGACCGCGTCATGGCTACGGAGATGGGAGCAAGAGCCGTGGAGCTCCTTGAAAAGGGAAACGGCGCAAGAGTAGTCGCATATAAGCACGGGGAGATCATGGATTTTGATATCGATGAAGCTCTGTCGATGAAGAAGAGCCTTGATCTGAGCGTGTTCGAGATGACAAAGATGATATCCCTGTAAGAACGGATCAAATCATTCGAAAGGAGAGCGGGATGATCGGCGTAAGCAGCGTTAATTATCCTGCTCGTTTTTTTACTGATGGACATTAAACAGGCAAAAGAAAGAATAGAGTATCTCAGAAGCTTCCTGGCGGAGAATGCCAGGCTTTACTATGAACTGGACAGCCCTGTGATCGAGGATGAGGAATATGACGCTCTCAACCGTGAGCTTGAGGAACTGGAGGCGCAGTATCCTCAGTTTGCTCAGGAGAACTCAGTCACATCCATGATCGGAGGAAGAGCTTCATCCAGGTTCACGAACGTGAGACATGAGGTTAAGATGGAGAGCCTTTCCGATGTGTTCTCGCACGAGGAAGTCATCTCCTTCATCAGCAGAATGAATGAAAGTGTCCGGGAACCCGTGTTTTCCGTTGAACCTAAGATAGACGGCCTTTCTGTCTCACTTGAATATGAGAACGGCGTTTTTGTCAGGGGCTCTACAAGAGGAGACGGAACGGTGGGCGAGGATGTGACGGAGAACCTTGCCACTATAACCTCGATACCGAAGGCTATCCCGTCGGAGATCGCACGCCTTGAGGTGAGAGGCGAGGTGTTCATGCCCAGAAAAAGCTTTGCTGAACTGGTATCCGCTCAGGAAGCGGACGGAATCACCCCTTTCAAGAATCCGCGCAATGCGGCTGCGGGATCACTCAGACAAAAGGATCCTGAGGTCACAAGACGCAGAAAACTGGATATATTCATTTTTAATGTTCAGAGCACTTCAGAACCGCTCAGCGGGCATACAGAGAGCCTGGACTGGCTGAAAAGCATAGGGTTCAACGTCATTCCGTCTTATGTCAGATGCAGTACGGCCGAAGAGGTCCTGGACGAGATCGAGAGGATCGGAAGGATCAGAAGCGAACTGGAATATGATACTGACGGGGCAGTCATAAAACTCAACGATTTCGAGCAGAGAGCGCTTCTGGGTTCCACGATCAAGGTGCCTAGATGGGCTATCGCATACAAATATCCTGCGGAGATAAAACCGACCAAACTCATCGACATAGAGGTCACTGTCGGAAGGACAGGCGTGCTTACGCCTACTGCCGTGTTCGCTCCTGTACAGCTTGGAGGGACTACTGTATCCAGGGCAAGCCTGCATAATCAGGACTTCATAGATGCTCTCGATATCCGCATAGGTGATACGGTCGAAGTGCGCAAAGCGGGAGAGATCATACCGGAAGTTATAAAAGCCTATGACCATCAGCCCGGAAGCTCGACATTTATGCTCCCGGACAAATGCCCGTCATGTGGGGAGCCTGTCGTCAGGTCTTCTGATGAGGCTGCGGTCAGATGCGTTAATCCCGAATGCCCGGGACAGACGGTAAGAAACATCATTTACTTTGCATCGAAGGATGCGATGGACATCAACGGCCTCGGACCGTCCATAGTGAATCAGCTTGTAGATTCCGGACTGATAAGAAATGCCGCCGATCTGTATTCGCTTAAACGAGATGATGTACTGAAACTTGACAACTTCAAGGAGAAGTCATGCGACAATCTTCTCTCCGCAATAGAACAGAGCAAATCCAACAATCTTGACAGACTTGTCACCGCTTTCGGCATCAGGAACTGCGGAGGAAAAGCTGCCGCACTTATCTGTGACAGGTTCGGGGATCTGGACAGCATAGCTGCGGCATCTGCCGAAGAGATCGCGTCTATCCCGGGCATCGGGGACAAGATAGCTGAGAGCGTCTTCTCCTTCTTCCGGTCAGCGGGAGCAAATGATCTGATAAGAAGGCTCAGAGATGCTGGGGTAAACCAGTCCTATGAAAGCACCAGGACCGGAAATGCTCTTGTGGGTATGACCGTGGTCGTTACCGGAACTCTGACAAGATTCTCACGGGCTGAGATCGAGCAGCTTATTAGCGACAACGGAGGACATGCATCGTCATCCGTGTCGAAAAAAACAAGTTTCGTCGTTGCGGGAGAGAACGCAGGGAGCAAACTTGACAAGGCGAGAAAGCTGGGGATAGAGGTGATCACGGAGGATGAACTGCTCTCCAGACTCAGCTGAAACCCTGTCTTTAAGTGTTAACAAATAATCAGATTAATTCACGGCTGTAAATGTGATACAATGTATAAAACATCAGAGAAATGCATATTTTTCGGTAAGAAAATCAAAGAGGTGACTGTCTGAAAACCTTTTTTCCCACGGGAAAAGATGGTCTTCCGGAAAAACGGCGCTGCATCACGCAGATTGTATAACCCGATCACCGTGCTGTCGGTATGCTGATCTGAATAAACCATTCGGAGATGATCCTATGACAAGAAAAGAGTCCAGAACAAATGCTTTCATGCTTCTGTTTTCACTGTATGCAAATGATGAAACTATACCGGAGGATACCCTTGAACTGGATGACGACGGTGTAATCGAGGTGGATGATTTCTGCCGCAGGATCATAGACAATACCAGAGACAATCTGACAGAGATAGACAGCAGAATAGCGTCTCATCTGCAGGGGTGGACGATCGACAGGCTCCCGAAGACATCCCTGGCCATTCTGCGGCTGAGCGCAGCCCAGCTGCTTTATATGAAGGACATACCGGTCCCGGTGGTCATAAGTGAAGCTGTAGAACTCGCAAAGCGGTTCGGAAGCAGCAATGATTATGTGTTTATTAACGGAGCGCTGAGCAGTTTCGAAAAGGCACTCGCAGCCGGCAGCGGGAACAGTGATGAGCAGTAGGGAAGCGATCTCGGTTACCGCACTGAACAGATATGTAAAAGCGCTCCTGGAAAATGATGAAATACTGTCGCAGGTCTGGGTTGAGGGAGAGCTTTCCGATGTTCATGTTCACCTTCAGTCCGGACATATTTATTTCAAAGTAGTGGACGACAAGGCATCTGTCAGAGCAGTTATGTTCCGTTCCTATACGGAGCGTCTCAGGTTCCGTCCTAAGGACGGAATGAAGGTGACTGTGGCATGCAGGATAACGCTTTATGAAAAAGGCGGCGATTATCAGCTGAACGCCTTCGACATAATGGAAGTCGGTGTGGGAAAGAGACAGACCGAGCTTGATAAGGCTAAGGAGCGTCTTGCAGCTGACGGACTGTTCGAGCAGTCCAGAAAGAGGAGACTGCCGGAAGATCCTTTCAGGATATCCGTCATCACTTCCGCCACGGGAGCAGTTATCAGGGATATACAGAACGTGTGTTCCAGGAGGGATCCGTTCGTTGAGATACTTTTATACCCGGTATATGTCCAGGGAGTATTCGCAGTCGATGCTATCACCGATGCCGTCAAATCCATATGCAGGGACAGGCGCGGTAGCGAACTGGTCATTTTTGCGCGGGGAGGAGGAAGTGCGGACGATCTTTGGATCTTCAATGATGAGAACCTGGTAAGGGCGGCGTGCGAACTGCCGGTACCGTTTATCTCCGCCGTAGGGCATGAAACAGACTATTCGCTGCTCGATCTTGCAGCTGATATGAGGGCGCCTACTCCTTCCGCTGCGGCAGAGATCGCCGTACCTGACATGGGGCAGTGGCTTTCCGGCGCGTTTGAGAAAGTCACGGCGATGGAGGAGTCGCTGACATACGATGTAACGCTGCACAGAGAAGAGATAAGAGATGCCATGGCGGACGTTCTGAAAGAACTTGCCGGCTCTGTGGATTCGAGAAGAGAGCATATAAGAAGGGCTGAATCCGAACTTGAATCGCTGTCTCCCCTGAAGGTGCTTTCAAGAGGGTATTCATATGTCACTAAGGACGGAAGGAACGTCAGATCGGCAGACCGTCTGTCTGCCGGAGACAGATTGTCGGTGACGTTTTCTGACGGCGAAGCTATATGCACGGTTGATGAGGTCAAAACAAATGAGCGGTAAGCAGAAGTTTGAAGACGGTCTGGAAAGGATAAATGAGATATCCAGGATCCTTTCTGACGGAGAAGTGTCGCTTGATGAATCTGTCGAACTGTATAAAGAGGCATCTGAACTTGCCCTTGCCTGCCGAAAGATGCTTGACGAAGCTGAACTGCGGATAGCGAAGATCTCACGTGATTTCACAGAAGTTGAAGGCGAGGACGGTTGATTGGATTACAGGGATAAATTGAATGAATATGTAGAGAAAGTTAACGGCTCTCTGAAAGAAGAACTTTCCGAAGACAACGGGACAGTGAGCAAGGCGATGAGGTACAGCCTTCTTTCCGGAGGAAAGAGGACAAGGGCATCACTGACGCTGGCTGTATGTGATATGTTCGGCGGGAACATGGAGGCTGCGGTTCTTGCAGCTGACGCCGTAGAGATGCTTCACTGCTATTCGCTCATCCACGATGATCTTCCCTGCATGGACGACGATGATTACAGAAGGGGGCAGCTGTCCTGTCACAAACAGTTCGGCGAAGCCACTGCGATGCTGGCTGGTGACGCTTTGCTTACTCACGCGTTCTTCACTCTTTCAAAGATAAGGGATCCGGAGGTCTCAAGAACCTGCTCGAAGCTGCTCTCAGAAGCGGCAGGGTTTGGCGGAATGATCCTGGGTCAGGAACTTGACCTGAGAGGTGTTGATGAATCTGCTGACATACAGAGCCAGCTTGATCTTATCAACCGGAATAAGACGGGCAGACTCATAACAGCGTCTTTGCTGATGGGAGCTGTATGCTCCGGCGTCAGCAGCGGTGAGCAGTATGACGCGATAGAAAGATACGGAAACGGGATAGGCCTTGTTTTCCAGATCGTGGATGATGTACTTGACGTGACTTCCTCACTTGAGGAACTGGGAAAGGCGACAGGAAGCGACGAAAGCAACAACAAAGTGACATACTGCACTGTTTTCGGCGTGGACGGCGCTATGGAGAGAGCCTCCCGGATAACATCAGACTGCATAAAGGCGCTTGATATCGTTAATAACAGCGGTTTTCTGGAGTGGTACGCGAAGGAACTGCTAAGAAGAGATAGATGAGGTAACATGAGCGATTATTTGAACAGCATCAACAGCCCGGAGGACCTGAAAAAGCTGTCTCTGGATCAGAGGACAGTTCTGTGCTCCGAACTGCGCGAATTCATGATCGAAACAGTTTCCAAAACAGGCGGACATCTGGCTTCCAATCTCGGAATAGTGGAGCTTACTGTAGCCCTTCATACGGTTTTTAACTGTCCTGAAGATACTTTTGTTTTTGACGTGGGCCATCAGTCTTATGTCCACAAGCTTCTTACAGGCAGAAGGGAAAAATTTGACACTCTTCGTCAGAAAAACGGCATATCAGGCTTTCCGAAACCATCTGAAAGCAGATATGACAGCTTTGTGGAAGGCCATGCAAGCACGTCGATCTCCCAGGCTATTGGAATTGCACATGCAAAGCTGCTTTCCGGAGATAACAGCAAGACCATAGCTGTCATTGGTGACGGCTCCTTTACCGGCGGTCTGGCCTTTGAGGCAATGAATAACCTCAGCAGCGATCTTACGAACCTGATCATAGTACTCAATGACAACTCGATGTCTATATCCAAGAGTGTGGGTTCTCTGTCAAATTACCTGATGAGGCTCAGAACAAGCAGCGGGTATCTCAAGTTCAAGAGAAGCATCAAGAATACGATAGAGAATGTGCCGCTGATAGGACAGCCTGTATCTGACATAATCACCAATTCCAAAGCCGCACTCAGAAGATCACTTTTCGGCGGAATTCTTTTCGAGGAGTTCGGCCTCAATTACGTAGGACCGGTCGACGGTCATAATCTTCAGGAACTCGAACAGATATTCCGCAATCTCAGGGATACTTCAGGAGACAGTCCCACATTTGTCCATGTGATTACCAAAAAGGGAAAAGGCTATACGCCGGCGGAGAAGAATCCCGGCGCTTATCACGGCGTGGGAAAGTTCGATGTCGACCGCGGTAATCCGGACATTTCGCTTGCAGACAGCTTTTCCAATACTTTCGGAAGGACTCTTGCGGACATCTCGGGAAGGGACGACACAATATGCGCAGTTACTGCAGCGATGAAATACGCTACAGGTCTGCAGTATTTTGCGCATTTGCATCCGGAAAGATTTTTCGACGTCGGCATCGCGGAGCAGCATGCGGTAACTATGGCTGCTGGACTCTCCAAAGGAGGGCGGAATCCTGTTTTCGCAGTGTATTCTACATTCCTGCAGAGGGCTTTCGACCAGCTGATACATGATGTATCGCTCGATGACATCAATTTGCTTCTTGCAATCGACAGGGCCGGCTTCGTCGGAGAGGACGGAGAGACTCATCAGGGGATATTCGACGCAGCATTCCTGTCATCGATAGGATCTTTCAAAGTAGTGTCGCCTTCAAACTACAGGGAACTGATCTGGTGGCTGAACAGACTGATCGGAGAAAAAGGGGCCAGAGCCATAAGATATCCAAGAGGCAAGGAATGCAGTGAGCTGTCCTCTTACAGCTGTACCGGTAAGGAATATGATCTTTATTCGGAAGGGGACAGGAATATCCTTTTCGTCACATACGGACGGGAGTTTGCTGAAACGCTCAAGGCTCAGACTCTCCTCAAGGCGCAGGGTATCAGTTCTTCTGTTCTGAAGCTGAACGTGATCGCTCCGCTGCCTGAAGGGGCTGTGGAGACTGCGATGCAGTTCGGCAACATCATTTTTGCAGAAGAGGGAATCATGACCGGAGGCATAGGAGAACAGATGATAGCCCATATGGCTTCGTCAGGGTATAAAGGAAGGACAGCGCTGAAGGCTGTTGATACCAACAGTGTCAAACAGGGTTCGGTCGCTGATCAGATCGCGCAGTTCGGACTTGACGGAGAAGCGCTGCAGAAGTCGGCCAAGGAGATGTCAGTTGAAAAAAAGGATTGATCAGCTTATGGCGGAGAAGCAGCTCGCTCCGAGCCGTGAGAAGGCGAAAGCGCTCATAATGAGCGGCAGTGTGTATGTAGGCGAGCAGAAAGTACTCAAAGCAGGTGAAGAGTACGATGAGGACGCGGACATCAGGGTTACCGAGGATGCGAAATATGTCAGCCGCGGAGGCCTGAAACTTGAAAAGGCCATGGAATCCTACGGCCTGTCTCTGGAAGGACGTATCTGCGCAGACATAGGAGCATCTACAGGCGGCTTTACAGACTGCATGCTGCAGTGCGGCGCATCGAAGGTGTATGCGGTGGATGTAGGTTACGGACAGCTTGCATGGAAACTCAGACAGGATCCAAGGGTAGTCGTACTGGAGAGGACAAATGCCAGGTATCTCTCAAAGGAGCAGATACCGGACTGTTTAGGATTCTTTTCCATGGACGTCTCGTTCATCTCCGTAAAACTGATCATCCCGGCGATGATACCGCTGCTTGACGGCTCAGCGGAGGCAGTGATACTGATCAAACCGCAGTTCGAAGCAGGACGCGGCAAAGTCGGAAAAAACGGAGTCGTGAGAGACAGAAGCGTGCATAAGGAAGTTCTGAGAAACGTGACGGATTTTCTTACTGAGAGCGGTTTCGGGATCATCGGACTGACCTTTTCACCTATAAAAGGGCCAAAGGGGAATATCGAATTTCTGGCTTATGTCCGGCTGGGATGTGAATCAGTGGAATTTGACATCAATGAGATTGTTGATCAGGCTCATGAGAGCCTGTCGGAGGTCTGAGTCATGAGATACTGTATCGTAAACGGCTCCGGTGACAGGTTTACAGAAGCCGCTGACAGATTCGAGAGAAAGCTCAGAAGCTTCGGGATCGAGACGGGAAGAGATCCGTACGACGGGGAGTATGATGCGCTGTTTGCAGTCGGCGGAGACGGAACGATCCTTGATGCTTCCAGTGATGCCGTCGCACTAGATATCCCCATCTGCGGGATCAATGCGGGAAGGGTCGGCTTTCTGGCAGCATTCGATGAGGCTGATATAGATACGATGGAAGCGGATTTCTTCGATAAACTGTATCTGTCCGAGAGGGATCTTCTCTGCGTTTCTGTAAACGGCGGTCCTTATGAGGATATAGCGCTGAATGATTTCGTCTTCTTTAAAAAAGATATCTGCAAGACTGTGGAGATCAATCTTTTTACCGATGAGAAGAAACTGGCGACATACAGATGTGACGGCATAATAGTATCCACTGCGACCGGCTCTACCGCGTATACGCTGTCGGCGGGAGGACCGGTAATACTGCCGGATGTCGCAGCTACGGTCATTACGCCGATATGCGCCCACACGACAGCGCAGCACAGCCTTGTTGTACCGCTGGACACCTGCATAAGAGTCACGATGTCTGACAGGAATGAGGAGGTGGCAGTCATCGCTGACGGCCAGGATGTGGGCGAACTGAAGAGACTTGAGTCTGCGTCTGTGACCAGATACGCAAGAAAACTAAAATTGATGCTGTCCGAGAAGCGTGATGTTTACGAACTGCTTTCCGGAACAACAGGAGGATAAAAATGGGTAAGAAGGATAGACTTTCAGCAATAAGAAAGATAGTGTCCGAGAACTCAGTCTCCACTCAGGAGGAACTGATAGCTCTGCTTGAGGAAGCAGGTTTTTCAGTGACGCAGGCAACTGCCTCCAGGGATATCAATGAGCTTGGACTGATCAAGACGATGGATTCCACCGGCAAGTCTCATTATGCGTTCCCCGAAAGCGGTCTGGCACTCGGTATGATCAGAAGGTACAAGATGATCATCAGGGAATCGATCGTATCAGCGGATACTGCTCAGAACCTTGTCGTGATAAAGTGTCACTCAGGGATGGGCAATGCCGCGTGTGAATCGCTTGATAACATCGTAAGCGATGACGTCGTCGGTACTATAGCGGGTGACAACACCATCTTCGTGGCATGCAGGGATGCCGATTCCGCCGAGAAGACGAGAGATATGATCATCGGGATTATTGAGGGTTAGGATAACTGATGCTTCGTGAATTAGACATTGAAAACGTTGCGGTCATAGAAAAGGCCAATGTCCGTTTCTATGAAGGTCTTAATGTTCTCACGGGCGAGACCGGCGCGGGGAAATCCATACTGATCGATTCCATAAATGCGATCCTCGGAAACAGGACTACCAAAGATATAGTCCGTTCCGGGACACAGAAATCAGTGATCTTCGCATCATTCGATGACGTGCCGGAAGCTGCAGCCGAGGCGATGAGAGAGAACGGCTACGACTGTGACGGAGAGCTTATACTTCAGAGAGAGATAACTGCGGACGGAAAGAGCAGCTGCAGGATCAACGGAAGGCCTGCTACCGCTTCCACTGTGAGGGAACTCTGTCAGGATCTGGTCAATATTCACGGACAGATGGACAATCAGGAACTGCTCAGACCGGAGATGCACATACATGTTCTGGATCGTTATGCGGAGGACCATGAACTGCTGAACGCATATTCTGATCTCTTCCGCGAACTGATGGAAGTCAAGAAAGAGATAGAAAAACTGTCCACTGATGATGCAGATAAGGAAGCCCGCATGGATCTGCTCAGGTATCACATAGATGAGATCAGCAGGGCAGAACTGGAGGAGTATGAGGAAGAGGAGCTCCAGAAGAGAAGAAACCTCATCAAGAATTCGGAAAAGTATCTGGATGCGCTGAACGAAGCCTACACGGTCCTGAACGGTTCGGAATCGGACAGTTCGGAAGGTGCGATCTCGCGTCTGTATTCTGCCGTATCGACCCTTGAGCATATTCAAGGACTTTCGGAAGATATGGACAGCTGCAGTACAAAATTGTCAAATGTCTATTATGAACTGACTGAGATCTCATCCGAGATAGGCGATCAGCTCAGCCGGTTTGATTTTGATGTCAACGAACTGAACTCAATAGAAGACAGACTGGATCAGATATTCAGACTGAAGCGGAAATACGGAAATTCTATTCCGGAGATACTTGATTATCTTGTAAGCGCTCAGGAGGAACTGGAGAGCATCGAGACATCTGATGAGAGGCTGGCACAGCTCAGAGTCAGATTCGATGAGCTTAAGGGCAGAACAGTCAAGGCCGCGAGAGAGCTTTCGGCAGAAAGGAAGGCAGCGTTCCTGCGGTTTGAGGCTCAGATCAAGAGTGAGCTGGAGTTCCTGAACATGCCGAACGTGGATTTCGTGGTCAACTGGCAGCAGGCAAGGGAACTTACGGCGACCGGGCTAGATATAGTTGAGTTCTATATCTCCGCGAACGCCGGCGAGGATCCGAGACCTCTCGCAAGAATAGCGTCCGGCGGAGAGCTTTCAAGGATAATGCTTGCTATAAAGAGCGTTATGGCAGACAAGGACGCCATACCGACGCTTATTTTCGATGAGATAGATACCGGCGTCAGCGGCACCGGTTCTCAGAGGATCGGTTCAAAGCTCCGTCAGACCTCAAGGGATCATCAGATAATCTGCGTGACGCATTCAGCTCAGGTAGCAGCATACGCTCATGCTCAGCTGAAGATAGAGAAGAGCGTATCGGATGGACGGACATATACTTCCGTACGGACACTTGATAAAGAGGAGAGGGTGCGTGAGATAGCCAGGATCATTTCAGGCGAGAATATAACGGATACTGCGCTTCGGAATGCGTCAGAGATGCTTGAGATAGCGCAGAACACCTAAGGAGATCATCAGCAGTGGATAAAAAGAAGATAAACTTTCTGGTAAACGTTGCTTACTTCGGTATCATCTGTGCCATTATTTTTGTTTTTCTGAAATACGGTCTGCAGTATATCCTGCCGTTCGTATTGGCTTTTGTCATCAACTATATCTTTAAGGGACCCATCATTCTGTTCTCCAGGAAGACGGGTATGAGCAGAAAGAACAGCGCTCTGATCGTTCTCACTCTTGCTGTCATCCTATTGATCCTCATCGTCGTGCTCTGCGGGATAAAACTAGTAACCAGCCTCAAGGATGTTATAACCGCTGTACCGACGATCTATACCAGATCAGTAGAGCCATATATCCAGATGGCTCTTCAGTGGTATGAAAGGACCGATTTTATAGATATCCTCGGTCCGACAGTCGGATCTATTCTGGAAAGCACGGCTGAAGCGATACTGACATCGCTGGGATCTCTGGTGACAAACTCTTCAGTCAGGATCGTTCAGTGGCTGACAAACGTTCTGTCTTCATTCCCGTCATTCCTTATGACATTGCTTATGACAGTCATTTCAGTGTACTTCATAGCATTTGATTATGACAGAGTGATGCGTTTCCTCAAGAAACAGCTCAGCAGGAGACAGCTGTTCTTCCTTGGACATGTAAAAAACAACTTCTTCAATACCATCGTGAAATACCTTGCTTCTTATTCTCTTATCATGCTCATCACCATGGCGGAGATGACGGTGCTCATGTTTGCGGCAAGTGTTCAGAGGGCGGTCACGGTTGCTTTCCTGATCTCACTGTTTGACTTCATGCCGATAGTAGGTATCTCGACTATTCTGATCCCGTGGATCATCATAGATCTGGTTTCGGGCAACTACACTCAGGCGGTCGTGCTTTTCATCGGGTATGTGGTGATGACGATAGTCAGAAATATTATCGAGCCCAAGATCGTAGGCGAGCAGGTAGGCATACATCCGCTCCTGACCCTGGTGCTGATGTATGTCGGACTGAAGGCACAGGGACTGCTTGGTATGCTTGCTCTCCCTGTGATCGCTGTTGTCCTCGTACAGCTTCAGAAGGCGGAGATCATCAATTTCTACAGAGAACTTGATGATGAGGAAGAGAATGGCAGTGTTCCGGCTCCGGCTGACAAAGGCGAAGTGTCGGAATAGTATAAGTACCAAACGAAAAAAGATATAAGAAAAGGCCAGCCGTTCGGCTGGCCTTTTACATTAACTTGTTCGCAGTGAGATCATCTGTTACTTGCGCGGAATTTATTGACAAGATCCCAGTCAACACGCTTGCAGAATTCAACGAGCAAAGACACGGTATCGGCGTAGTCTTTTCTGTGAATGATAGCTCTGTGAGCGTGGATATATCTGGAGGGGATGGAAAGAGTCATATTGACTATTCCGCTTCCGGTCTTGTGTATCTCTCCGGAGTCAGTGCCTCCTCTGAGGAAGAGGTCGTATACGAAGTCGATCCCGCATTCCTTGCAGATGTCCTCCATATAGTAGATGAGCTCTCTGTTGCCGATGACTGAACCGTCCATGACCGAGAGAGTCACTCCCGACCCCAGATTAGTTCCGTACTTGGCGCCGGGTACATCCCTGGCATATGTGGAGTCTATTGCGATCCCGATATCTGGGCAGACCGTATAAGCTGCGGTCTTGGCACCGCGCAGGCCCACTTCTTCCTGCGTTGATCCTACCGCGTAGACGTCCGCATAGTGTTCCGCAGATGTTAGCTGACGTACTACGTCGACAGCGATCGCGACACCTACTCTGTCATCCCAGGCTTTTGAGCAGAGATAGTTCGGATTCTCCATTTCGACGAAATCGGTCTTGAGAGAGACCATATCGCCGATCCTGATTCCGGCATCTTCCGCTTCCTGCTTGTCGCATACACCGATATCGATGTAAAGCTCGTCAAGATCCTTGACTGTCTTTGCAACTTCAGGAGCAAGACCGTGCGCGGGAACGAATCCGAGCACTCCGTAGATCTCCTTGCCTTCTCTTGTGGTGACAAGAACTTCCTGGTCCAGAAGGACGTGGGTCCAGTGCCCGCCTGCAGGCACGACTCTGAGGTACCCGCAGTCCTCGATCTCTCTGACATAGAAGCCTATCTCATCCATATGGCCGAAGATCGCGACCTTGGGAGCAGGCTGAGAGCCTTTTCCGTTGCCTTTCTGGACTCCGAAAATGGAACCGAGATTGTCATATCCGATCTCATCTACGTGTCCTTCCAGGTACTTCTTAACGACTCTTGAACAGCCGGCTTCATGCCCGGATATTCCTTTTGAAAGGGTGATATCCTTGAGCATCTGGAGATCTATATCTCCGTATGGTTCCAAGATTCTTTTCTTTTCTTCCATCTGTTATCAGTCTGCGATGTAAGCTGACTTGAAGTCGATGTTGCCCATGAGGGACATAACGACGTCCTTGAGCTTGGGGTTGGCAACATAAGCCTTGGTGGAGTTGTAGAGGGGGATCAGACCCATGATGTCGGTGATGAGGACCTTCTCAGCTGCTTCCATGGCCTGCTGGCGCTCAGCCTGATCATTGGAATTTGCTGCGATTGCGACGAGCCTGTCATACTCTGCGTTGGAAACTCTGCCCTGGTTGTAGATGTTGCCGGTGGTCTCGATCTCCATGAAGGAATAAGGATCGAGGTAGTCGGTGGTCCAGCCATCAAGGGACATGTAGTAGTCGCCTGAATTCTTCCTGTCACGGCGCACTGTGCCTTCGAGGTTCTCGGCCTTGATGGTGATGCCGAGGTTGACGCGCCACATCTCTACGAGAGCTTCTGCGATAGCCTTGTTGGACTCACTTGTCGTGTAAACGATGCTGACATCTGTCGGGAATCCTTCGCCGTTCGGGAAACCTGCGTCTGCGAGGTACTTCTTGGCAAGTTCCACATCGCCGTCGACATCAAACAGAGCTTCCTTGCGGAAGACCTTTGTTGTGTCGTCAACAGCAGCCATGTCATTAGGAATAAATCCGGTGCAGGGAACTGCGCTGGGAACAACGGTGTCGCAGAGCTTCTGAACGTCGAGAGCATAGGCGAGAGCCTTGCGGACGTTGGGGTCTGCCATGACGCCGTTCTCATTGTTGCACATGATATAGCGGGTGCTCAGAGAAGGCCAGTAAAGAAGCTGGTCCTTAAGACGGATGGTGTCGGCAGCTGTAAAGCTCATGTATGTCATATCCAGGTTGCCGGTCTCAAACATTGTGAGCTCGGTGGAAGTCTCGGATACGCAATAGAAATAGAGCTCGTCGATCTTAACATTGGCTGCATCCCAGTAATTGGGGTTCTTCTCGAATCTTACATACTGTCCCTTGTTGAACTCAACAGGCATAAAGGGGCCGGATGCGAGTGTGGAGTCGACGTCTGCGCCGTACTTCTCCTGCTTCGTTACGAAGTCCTCGGAGACGATTCCGTATGTGACGAAGCCGGTGAGTGATACGAAGAAGGGGGTGGGTCTCTCAAGAGTTACTTCCAGAGTCTTGTCGTCGATGATTCTCAGACCGAGGTCGGAAGCGCTGGCTTCGCCTGCGTTGAAGGCTTCGCCGTTCTTGATGTAATAGAGCTGATAGGCATACTCAAAAGCGTTTTCGGGATCCAGAGCTCTGGTCCAGGAGAAAACGACGTCGCTGGCCTTGATGGGGGATCCGTCAGCGAACTTGATGCCGTCTCTGAGTGTGAATGTGTATACCGTGCCGGAATCATCCATGGTGTATCCGGTCGCGAGCGACGGATCGAAGTCACCTTTGAGATTCTCGCGGTACAGATAGTCATAGCACTGGTTATCGACCAGTGAGGTCTCCATGACATTGGCTTCCTGAGGATCGAAGGAGTCAGGATCGAAGCCCGTATTGAACTTTACGGTCATCTTATCTGAACCTGCATCCTCTTCCTTCTTGCCTCCGCATGCCGTCAGACTGAAAACAGTGACGAGAACGAGCAGGAGAGCAAAGAGTTTCTTCAGATTTTTCATTTTCTTTCCTTCCTTTTAATAATTGCCGCTGAATAAGTGGCAGGCGACAAAGTGGCCGTCATCAATCTCCTTGAATTCCGGTATCACCTGTGAACACTTTTCTGTGGCTCTCGGACAACGGTTGTGGAATGCGCATCCACTGGGCGGGTTGATGGGGGAGGGAACCTCTCCCTCAACTATTATCCTTCTCTTGCTCCGTTCCATATCGGGGTCCGGAACAGGGATGGCTGACATAAGGGCCTGTGTATAGGGATGCATCGGATGGGCATAGAGCGTGTCGGAATCAGCCAGCTCTACCATTTTTCCGAGATACATGACTCCGACACGGTCGGAGATGTACTGCACCATCGACAGGTCATGGGCTATGAACAGGTATGTGAGTCCAAGCTTGTGCTGAAGGTCTTTCAGAAGGTTGACGACCTGGGCCTGAATGGAAACGTCGAGCGCGGAGATCGGCTCGTCACATACTATGAATTTGGGATTGGCTGCAAGAGACCTGGCAACTCCGACTCTCTGTCTCTGGCCACCGGAGAACTCATGCGGGTATCTCGTTGCGTGGTCGCTGTTGAGTCCGACAAGATCCAGCAGTTCAAGCACTCTCTGCCTTCTGTCTTCCGTTGAGAGCGAATCATCGTTCGGCATCGCCTCCATGATGATCTCGGAGACTGTCATCCTCGGGTCGAGGGAAGCATAGGGATCCTGAAAGATCATATGCATGTCCTTGCGGTAGGTGGAGAGTTCCTTTGAAGTGAGTTTTGAAATGTCGGTCCCTTCAAAGATTATCTCGCCGTCAGTCGGATCATACAGCCTGATGACTGTCCTGCCGAGCGTCGTCTTGCCGCATCCGGACTCTCCGACCAGACCGAAAGTCTCGCCTTCATAGATGTCGAACGAGACATCGTCAACGGCTTTCAGAGTGTTCGTCCTGCGGCGCAGTCCCTTATAGGAGGCGTCATTGACCTTGAAGTATTTTTTGAGATGCCTGATCTCTACGAGTTTTTTCTTCTCGCTCATCGTTTAAGCCTCCTTCGGGAAATCCGGATGATATCTCCAGCACTTGGCTATATGATTCTCACCGGTCTCATAGTACTCGGGCTTTGACTGCCTGCAGCATTCCATTGCGTATTCGCAGCGGTCAAAGAAGGGGCAGTGATCCATTTCGAGCAGCAGGTCCGGAGTGGAACCGGGGATAGGCTGAAGCTCGTTCTCCTTCATGTCAAGTCTCGGAAGAGCCTTGAGCAGTCCCCAGGTGTAGGGATGGGAAGGATTGTAGTACAGATTCCTGATATCGGCTGTCTCCACTATCTCTCCGGAGTACATTACATTGACCTTATCGGCAATGTTCGCGACAACTCCGAGGTCATGAGTGATTATTATAATCGCTGTGTTGTACTCTTCCTTGAGTTCCTTCAGCAAGTCTATTATCTGAGCCTGAATGGTAACGTCCAGAGCGGTCGTGGGCTCGTCTGCGATAAGAAGTTTCGGGCTGCAGAGGAGCGAGATGGCGATCATCACGCGCTGCCTCATACCGCCGGAAAGCTCGTGGGGATACTGTTTCAGACGTTCCTCCGCGTTCGGGATTCCTACCTTGTCGAGCATCTCAAGGCATCTCTGCTTTCTTTCGGCTTTCCCAAGCTCCTTGAAATGGAGCTTCAGGACTTCTTCCATCTGATCGCCGATAGTGAAAACGGGGTTGAGACAGGTCATGGGATCCTGGAAGATCATTGAGATCTCTTTGCCGCGGATCCTGGTCATCTCTTTCTCAGTGAGCTTTGTGATCTCCTGACCGTTGAAATGTATCTCTCCGTTGACTATCCTTCCGCCTTTTGCAATGAGCTGCATTATAGAGAAGGCAGTTACGGATTTTCCGGAGCCGGACTCGCCGACTATAGCGAGGACTTCCCCCTCGTCAAGATCGAAAGAAACATTGTTGACGGCCTTGATCTCACCGTATTTTGTGAAGAAGGAGGTCGAGAGATTCTTTACTTCAAGAAGTTTTGACATCTTTGTTCCTCCTTACCGCTGTGTGGGATCCAGCGCGTCGCGCATGGCGTCGCCCAGGAAGTTGAATGCGAGAATAGTGATCGAGATAAATGCGGACGGTATCCACATGAGATGGGGGAAAGTGCGCAGTGCGGTTATGCCTTCCTGCGCGAGTCCGCCCCATGAAGGCATTGGGGCTGCGATACCGAGGCCGAGGAACTGCAGTGATGCCTCAAGGAATATCGCGCTGGGGATGGAGAGTGTCATGGATACGATGATCGGAGCAAATGAGTTCGGGATAAGGTGCTTCGTGATGAGCTGCATGTTTGACACATTGGATACCTTTGCAGCCAGTATGAACTCGCGCTCCTTAAGTGACATCACCTGTGTCCTGACAAGCCTTGCCATTCCGAGCCATCCTGTCATTCCTATGACGAGGAAAACGTTGAGAAGGGACTGTGAGTGAAGAACGACCATCAGAAGGATGACGTACAGCATGGAAGGAACAGCTGAGATTATGTCGACTATCCTCATCATGATGCTGTCGACGTTTCCTCCGATATAACCGGAGATGGCGCCGTAGGTGACTCCGATGAACAGCGATACGATACTTGCGAAGAAGCCGCATACCAGAGATATCCTGGCTCCGTATGCCATTCTGACCAGAAGGTCTCTTCCCAGTGCGTCGGTGCCGAAAGGATGTTCGGCAGAAGGCGGCTGATATGCGTTCATCAGATCCTGCGTGATGTAGTCTGCCTTGATAACTATCGGACCGAATACGGCGAACAGGATCATGAAGATGACGATCAGTGCGCCGATGATGCCGAGCCTGTTCCTTGAGAATCTGTACCAGGCATCCTGGAGGAATGTGGTGGAGGGACGAAGGATCCTCTCGACCTGTTTTTCCTCGGAGGGGACTACGCTGAAATCCGGGACCGGCTTTGCGTTGTTATTTACGTTATCAGCTGTCATGATTCCTCTCCTTCCAGTTTGATTCTCGGGTCGATAATCGCATTCGCTATGTCAGTGACAAGGACGAAGACGATCAGCAGTATGGAGTAGAAGATCGTCAGGCCCATGATCATTGGATAGTCGCGGTTGAAAATGGATTTGGTGAACTGTTCTCCGAGGCCGGGGATCGCGAAGATCTTCTCTACTACGAACGAGCCGGTAAGAGTTCCTGCGAACATCGGTCCGAGACTCGTCACGATCGGCAGAACAGCGTTCTTAAGGGCATGTTTGTATGTCATCAGGAATTTGCTGCAGCCCTTGGCTCTGGCGGTCCTGACATAATCCGAGTCCATAACTTCCAGCATCGATGATTTCATCATCTTGGTGAAGTAGGAGAGAGGATAGGCGGCCAGGGCGAGTATCGGCATGACGGCCTGCTGCGGCGTTCCCCACAGTGCGGGAGGAAGGATGTTGAGCTTGTATGCGAGGGTATACATCAGTCCTGATGCGACTACAAAGTTGGGAAGTGAGACGAGAAGCGTGGTGAGGACCTTGGTTATGTTGTCCTCGAGTTTGTTCTGTCTCAGTGCTGACATTATCCCGAGAGGGATGCCGAGAGCCAGAGCGACGATGATCGAGAGAAAACCGACTACCGCTGATACCGGGAAGCACCTGTTGATGTAGTCATTGACCGTCTCGCTCTTGTAGTAATAGGAAGGACCGAAATCGAACTTGGCCACATCCCACATGTACCTCAGATACTGTTTCCATACCGGGTCGTCCAGATGATACTTGGCGTTGAGGTTCGCTATGGTGGTCTCGTTCAGCGGCTTGTCTCTGTCGAACGGTCCTCCAGGGATCGCTCTGCAGAGAAAGAATGTGATCGATGCTATGACGAAGATCGTCAGGATCCCGATCAGCACTCTCTTAAGGATGTACTTGAACATAACCCATGCTCCTTATCTGTTGAACTCAGCCATATAGGCTTCAATTTCATCTATCTCTTTCGGGATCACACCGGAAAGAACGTCACACCCGTCCTCGGTTATAAGGATCGTATCCTCGATCCTGAAGCCGAAACCCTCGTCCTTGAAATAGAGACCGGGTTCCAGAGTGAACATCATGTCCTTTTCCAGGATAGTGTCCCCTGTATCGCCGACATCGTGTGTGTTCAGACCGATGAAGTGGCCGGAACCGTGGAAGTAATACTGATCTATCTCTTCCGGCTTGGAGATCTTGCCGACCTTGATGAGCTCCTCGGCCATCACCTTCTTGGATATCTCCTGAAGTTCGCCCTTCTTCTGCCCGGGCCTGGACAGAGCTTCGGCGGCCTTGAGACCTTCCAGAACGCAGTTGTAAAGCTGCTTCTGTCTCTCGGTGTATTTGCCGTTGACGGGATATGTTCTGGAAACGTCTGTGCAGTACCTGTCGACCTGGGCTCCAAGGTCGAAGAGGATGAGATCGCCGTCCTCGGTGACTCTGTCATTCTTGCTGTAGTGGAGCGTATTGTTGTTGGGACCGGAGGCTGCTATGGTGGTGAACGCCGGTACTTTTACGCCGTTGCTCTTGAGAACGAAATCGTAATACGCCTCGATCGCGCTCTCGGTCATCCCGGGCTTCATGTTCCTGAGCATGTTCCTGACGGCTTCATTCGTAATAGCCGCAGCTTTGCGGTGCGCCTCGATCTCTTCTTTTTCCTTGACTGTGCGGAATTTGGCTACGACGGGATACATATTCCTGAGGTTAAGGAACGGGTATGCATCCTTGAGTTCCTCTGCGAGCTTCTGCTCTCCGTTATGGGGATAATTCATCCGCCATCTGGCAACGTCCATATAAGCGGTCTGAACCACTCCATTGAACATAAGTCTGGAGATCCTGTCAGTCCAAGTGTGCTCATCTGCTATCGTCTCGATCCCTGTTACCGACTTGACGTATTCTTCATTCACGACGGACCCGGTGTACATGGTCTCCCTTGCAGTTGGCATATGCATGAAGAGCGTCTCGCTGACCTTGCCGCTGACCTTAGTAATGAGAAGAACAGCGTCAGGGACCTCAAGTCCGACCAGATACAGGAAGTTCCTGTAAGGTTCGAAAAGGTAGCATTCATCGTTCGTTGACTCTACCTCGCTTCCTGAATGCACGAAATAGAATGAGTTGTCTTCCATTTCGTCAGCCAGACGTTTTCTGATCCTGACATAAAAATCTCTGTCGAGCATTTCCGATCCTCCGATACAATCGTATGTTTGCATTAATATACCAATAATTGTATTCCAAAAACAATGAACAGACGCATGTCGAAATGTATCTTTAATCATTTTCTACTAATCGTACAATATAGTGACGGTGAACAGACAGAAAAAACAATAAAATGGCAAAAAGACTGAATAATATTCAAACGAGTTGCATATGCTTGCTTTATGATCTGTCAGAGACGGGCGGATAAAGAAAAAAGCAGCGGAACCTTTTGCAAAAGGTCCCGCTGCGGACTCATGTAAGGGGTAGCGTTCCTCCGGCCCGGTGCTGAAGACATCCTGTGCAGTAAGCCTGCAGTCCGGTGTTCTGTCAGAGGATCTCGTCGACTGTAAGGATCATCTTAGTGAGAAGCTTGATGCCGTTCATATAGTCATCAACGACAATGAACTCATCCGGCTGATGTGCACTGCCGTGTCCCTGAGGGAGATCGGGGCGTTTGTCGCTGCGGAGGTTTATTCCCGTCGCAAAAGCGCGGGGGAGGGCACCTGCATACGTTCCGCCTTTGCCTATGCTGATCTGGCTTTCGGTATCGCCGGTCTCATCCACATAGACCTTCTTGATCGCCTGGATCACAGGACCGTTGACATCGAGCGCATAGCCGTTTGAGGTCTCCTGGACACTGACGCTGAAATCCCATTCTTCAGCTTTTTTGGTGATGTTCGCGATGAGTCTGTCATTGTTGTCGGTGACAGCTCTGCGGCAGTCATTGAGAAGTGAAACATGACCGTTGTCATAACGGAGGACCGTTCCGCTCGATACCGTGGTTCCGCTGACTTCATCGGTGCAGTCGATGCCAAGGAATGAGCCGTAGTAATCCGCATTGACGTTGTTCATGAATTCGAGGATCTTTTTGTCATCAGGGTTCAGTCCTTTGAGGTTCACAAGACCGTCAGTCAGCACATAAATGGCGTTTACCCCTCTTTCAGGGCCTGCGGCGTGAGTGGTCACACCGTGGGCGACTATCTCTATGCAGTCATCTTTCTCTGTAACAGTGAATTTCTCATTATCAAGGGTGGAGTAATCGATGCCGGTATCTTTCTTAAGCAGAGCAACAGCCTTGTTGGGGACGATGTTGAAGGCACTGCCGGAATCCACGCAGATGAAATCGTCGGAAAGAGCATTGTTGCTCGTAAGCGTATAGCGGACCCTTCCGAACTCACCGCCTACACCGGGAAAACCGCCGTCAGGAACGAATGTGAATTTCGGGCATTCATAATTCTCGGTGTAATACTTCATGTCTGCCATGCCGGTCTCCTCGCTGGTCCCGAGCAGAAGATCCAGGTTGTGATTGAGCTCTGCTCCGGCTTCCCTGAGAGCCTTCATGATGTAAAGGCTGCCGATCGCTGCAGACTTGTTGTCACCGACACCTCTTCCGAAAAGGTAGCCGTCCTTGTACAGAGGGTTGTAGGGTTCCGTCACTGTCCAGTCATTGCCGGCGGGAACTACATCGAGGTGCGCAAGAATGCCGATGGTGTCTTCCTTGCCGAGGTCATACTTAATGGAGCCGACATAGTACTCCATGTTCTTCGTCTGGAAACCTTCGGCTTCACCCTTGGCGAGCATATGGTCGAGGACCTTCCTGCAGCCGGGGCCGAAAGGCTTGATTTCATCGCCTTCCAGGGAGACGCTCTCTATGCTTGAGACAGCAGCGAGGTCTCTGACGATGTCTTCTCTGTGCGCGTCGATGTAACTGTTGACTTTTTCGATAACAGTGCTGTTCATTGTTTTCTCCTTTTCTTTAACTAGGGTTCAAGATCTATAGCGATGTTCTTGTGCGGAAGAACTATTTTCTTATAGACATAAAGCCATAATATGTATTCCAGAACTGAAGTGATGAACCAAGAGAGCGGGTAACTGAGATAAATGACTTCCAGCATACGGTGGGTCGGGAAGAAACCCCAGAGCCATGCAAGGCGGACTCCGCATATACCGAAGACCATAGTGATCATAGGAAGACTTGATTTTCCCATTCCTCGAAGCGAACCGGCAAAGATATCGAGTATGCCGTTAAGGAACAGGGGAAGAATGACAAATATAACTCTCAGGGTTCCGATGCGTATGACTTCCGGATCACTGGTGTAGAGCGACAGAAGCGGTTTATGGAACAACCATATCACTCCGGAGACGATCAGGGAACCGACTATGACGAGAATGAGACTGAGATACATGATCTTTCTGAGTTTCTCGTATTTCCTCGCGCCGTAGTTCTGACTCGTGAAACTGACACATGCCTGTGTAAACGCCATCATCGCTATGTAGCAGAAATTCTCAAGATTTGAACCGGCAGTGTTTCCCGCGATTATATCCGACGAGTTGAATGAGTTGATCGAGCTCTGCATTACTACGTTCGAGATGGAGAACATCATCGACTGGATGCCGGACGGGATCCCGATCCTGAGGATCTCAACGGCAGTGTGCCTGTTGAATCTCATGTTTTTAAGCTCGAGCTGTGTTATGTCCTTGGTCGTTATAAGAGAGTACGTTACAAGAGTCGCACTGACCGCCTGACTAATCAGAGTTGCAAACGCAACGCCTGCAGTCCCCATGTGAAGTCTGGTCACAAAGACCAGGTTCAGTATGACGTTGGTCAGACCGCTGACGATCATATAGTAGAGGGGCCTGAGAGTATCTCCTTTGGCACGGAGTATCGCGGCTCCGAAGTTATAGATGAGCATGAAAACGCTGGCGCCGAGGTAGATCCTCATATAAAGAGCAGCCTGATCGAGAATGTTTTCGGGGGTGGATACGAGCCGCAGCATTCCTTTTGAGAACAGAAGACCGGCCAGACTCAGGAACAGACCGGATCCTCCTGCCATGATGAAAGCGGTCTCAACCGTCTCTTTGGCTCTGCTTTCATTGCCCCTGCCGATCATCTGGCCTACAACGACGCTGGCACCCATGCTGAGACCGTTGAACAGTGATGAGACCATAAAGATCAGGGATCCCGTGGCGCCTACAGCGGCAAGAGCCTCACTTCCGGCATGCTGTCCGACAACGATGGTATCAACAGCGCTGAAAAGGTTGGACAGGAAGTTTGTTAGCATCAGAGGGAATGAGAACCGGAGAATGCTCTTGAGCAGCGGTCCGTTTAGAATGTCTTCTCTTGTAACTGAACGAGCCATATGGACGAATCCTTTATTGCATTTTTATATATTGTTCATATTGAGGTTATCACTGACGTCGGAACCGGCGAAGAGATCCTTGCGCATCTGTTCATTTGATAGGAACCACGAGGACAAATCCGTTTGTGCAAATTCACGAAATATAAACGGTATAATTTATTGGATTTGTACTACATAGGAGAAAGTTACTACAGACGCTTTAAAGTGTTGAAATACGACCTCGTCAAGTATTATATTTTACTCTAAGATTCATGAAGACAGTTGCCGGTGTGACATCGCAATATTCAACTTTTAACACCAATTATGCAGCGCGTGTTTTATATTATACTGTTTCATTTATAAAATCCACTTTTTCTGAATCTGCTTTTTCAGATCATTTAATAACAAAAACAACTGTTTAGGAGGAATAGATGATCAAGTACATTATCAAACGTGTCCTGATTGGAGTTCTGACACTGTTCATCCTCGCAACGATCACGTTCTTCGGCGTGCATTATATGCCGGGTAACCCGTTTGAGCAGGACAACAAGAGAATGACGCAGGCGCAGTATGATTCACTGAATGCCAAGTACGGGCTTGATAAGCCTTTGGGAACACAGTATATGATGTTCCTAAAAAATGCGGCAAAAGGAGATTTCGGTGAATCCATATTCAAGAAAGGCCGTCAGGTAAACGAGATCATCGCCACAGAGTTCATACCCACTGCAAAGCTTGGAGCTGTTGCATTCGTCGTTGCGATAACGCTTGGCCTGACGATGGGGATCATAGGGGCTCTTACCAAGAAAAAATGGCTCAACAGTCTTATTACGTTCGTGGCAAGTATCGGTGTATCCATCCCGTCTTTCCTCTTCGCAATGATCATGATGGTCCTTTTCGGAGTGACGTTAAAGATACTTCCCGTCAGCGGCCTCGACACACCTGTACACTATATTCTTCCCGCAAGTGCCCTGGCGCTGAACAACCTTTCGATGGTAACGCGTCTGACGAGACAGTCACTCCGTGACGAGATGCACAAGGATTACATCACGCTCGGCCGTTCGAAAGGACTGAGCGACAGAAGGGTCACTATCAGACACGGACTCAAGAATGCGCTCCTGCCGGTAATCACTCATGCCGGCCCGATGTTTGCCAATGCTATCACAGGTTCACTCGTTATTGAGTCACTGTTCACCATACACGGTATCGGTAAGGAGTTCTCAAGCTCAATCACTAACCGTGACTATCCTCTGGTCATGGGACTTACGATATTCTTCGGCGCCCTCGTAATCGTTATGAACCTCGTCTCGGATATAACCTCTGCTCTGGTCGACCCGAGAATCAAACTTGGAAAGTAGGTCAAGGAATGAGTGAAGAATTGGTAAAGGATATAGTTCTGGAAGACGATATGTTCGAAACTCTTCCCGAGGACGAGAAGAACTCCGAATTCATCGCTATGGAATCCAAGACATTCCTTCAGGACGCCTGGAGGAAGTTCAAGGCTAACAAGGCGGCTATGATCGGCCTTGCGTTTATGCTGATAATGCTGATCGGCTCCATAATCATCCCGATGGTATCTCCATATGAATATGATGCCCAGGATCTTTCCGTAAAGAACCTCAATCCATGCTGGGAGCACCCGCTCGGGACCGATAAGCTGGGAAGAGACATACTGGTGCGAATCATGTACGGCGGGCGTGTTTCTCTTTCGATAGGAGTTGCCACAGCAGCCATTAACCTGTTCATAGGTATCATCTACGGCGGTATCTCGGGATATGTCGGCGGCAGAACCGATATGATCATGATGAGGATCATCGATATCATCTATTCCGTGCCCAGTCTGCTGTATGTCGTCATCATCCTGATGGTCTTCGGAAACAGTCTCGGATCGATGATGTTTGCCATATGCCTGACCTCATGGATAGGTATGGCGAGACAGGTGAGAGCGCAGGTGCTGTCGCTCAAGGAAATGGAATTCGCGCTTGCGGCGAGAGTCATAGGCGCCAGCGACATGAGGATCCTCCTCCGCCATCTGGTAGCCAATGCCATAGGCCCTATCATCGTTACGCTGACGATGATGATCCCCTCAGCGATCTTTACAGAGGCATTCCTGAGTATGCTGGGTATCGGACTTGATCCGACGATCCCTTCCTGGGGAAAGCTGGCAAACGATGTCCGCTCGCTTGCTTTCACATACCCGATACAGGTCGTGTGGCCGACTATGGTCATCTGCCTCACGGTGCTTTCGTTAAACTTCATCGGCGACGGACTTGCTGATGCTTTTGATATCAATAAGAGATAGGAGAGAGTCATGGCATTACTGGAAGTAAAAAACCTGCGGACAGAATTCGTCACCGATCAGGGAATGGTACAGGCCGTCCGCGACGTCTCTTTTCAGGTCAATGACGGTGAAGTTCTGGGGATAGTCGGCGAATCCGGCTCCGGAAAATCACAGACGATGTATACGATCATAGGACTTCTTGCTGAGAACGGTATCGTCGGAGACGGCGCAGATATCAGGTTTGACGGCAAGGATATAACTCCTTCGCATTTCGCAAATAAAAAAGAGTACACGGAAGCGATGCGCAAGATAAGGGGAAACGATATGTGCATGATCTTCCAGGATCCGATGACGTTCCTGAACCCGATCATGACGATAGAGAATCAGCTTATCGAGCCCATCCTTGAGCATACAGATCTCACAAAGGAGCAGGCTGTTGAGCGTGCTCTCGAACTGATGAAGCTGGTCGGTATTCCTTCCCCGGAAAGCAGGCTCAAGCAGTATCCGTTCGAGTTCTCAGGCGGAATGCGCCAGAGGATCATCATCGCCATAGCTCTTGCTAACAATCCCAAGCTGATAATTGCCGACGAGCCCACGACCGCTCTGGATGTCACCATCCAGGCTCAGGTCCTCGAACTGATCGACAATATCAGAAATGATACGAATTCAGCGATCATAATGATCACGCATGACCTCGGCGTAGTCGCGAAGCTATGTGACAGGATCGCGATCATGTACGGCGGCAAGATCGTCGAGATCGGCACTGACAGAGAGATATTCTACGAGCCGAAGCATCCCTATACGGTCGGACTTCTCAAGTGCATATCGAATCCCGATGACGAGAGCAAGAGTCCTCTCACTCCGATTCCCGGTTCTCCTCCGGACCTGCTCGATCCTCCGAAAGGATGTCCTTTCGTGGACCGCTGCGAAAAGGCGATGAAGGTCTGTAAGTATTACATGCCGGGCGAAACAGTATTCAGCGATACTCACAGCTGCAGTTGCTGGCTTCAGGATGAAAGGGTGAAGAACAATGAGTGAACAGCCTATTCTGAAAGTTAATAATGTCAAAACTCATTTTGACGTAACAAAAGGTATCTTTTCGCCTAAGCAGATCGTCAAGGCTGTCGACGGAGTCAGTTTCGAGATCAAGCACAATGAGACATTCGGCCTCGTCGGCGAGAGCGGATGCGGAAAGAGCACTCTCGGAAGGACCATCGTCAAGCTGTATGATCCGGTCGAGGGGAATATAGAATTTGAAGGAAAGGATATCTCCGGCATCAAAGGAGACGAACTGAAGGAATTCAGGAAAAACGTCCAGATGATCTTCCAGGATCCATATGCCTCCCTGAACCCAAGGATGACAGTCGGCGAGATCATTAAAGAGCCGATGATCATACATAAGATCTATGATACCGACGAGGAGAGGGAAGCACGGGCAGTGGAGCTCCTCAAGATCGTCGGGCTCAAGCCGGACCATATACGCAGATACCCGCAGGAGTTCTCCGGCGGGCAGAGACAGAGGATAGGCGTGGCAAGAGCGCTTGCCGTCAATCCCAAATTCATTGTCTGTGATGAACCTATCTCGGCACTGGATGTTTCAATTCAGGCACAGGTAGTAAATCTTCTGAAGAATATTCAGGAAGAGATGGGATTATCATATTTGTTCATTGCTCACGACCTGAGCATGGTCAAGTACATTTCCGATGAGATCGGAGTAATGTATCTCGGGCATATCGTGGAGCTGGGACCGTCTAACGACGTTTACTACAGACCGCTTCACCCATATACCCAGGCATTGTTGTCAGCGATCCCCGTACCTGATCCTGATACTGCTAAGAGTAAACACAGAATAGTTCTGGAAGGGGAGATCCCTAGTCCGATCAATCCCCCTAAAGGATGTCCGTTCTGCACCAGGTGCTCGAAGGCTACGGAACGCTGTCGTAATCAGGTTCCCGAACCCGTAAAGGTCGGGGAACGCACAGTATGGTGTTTCTTATACGAAAAATGAAGGAGGAAACAACATTAAAATGAAAAAGAATCTCAAGAGAATCCTTGTCGCTCTCTTAGCAGTGATGATGGTTTTCTCGCTGGTCGGATGCGGTAAGAAGGAAGAAGAACCCGGCGGTGACGATTCACCGAAGTTCAAGGATACCTTCGTCTTCGCCATCGGCGGTGAGCCCAGCTCCATGGACCCTGCTAACGCAGGAGACTCCGTTACGAGCATGATCACAACTCAGATCCAGTACGGCCTCTTCCACATCGGTGAAGACGGCAGCATGGTTCCTGACTCTGTACTTCCTGACTGGGAAGTCTCCGATGACGGACTCACCTACACATTCAAGCTCAGAGAGAACTATTGGAGCGACGGAAAGAAAGTTACAGCAGAAGATTTCGTTTACGGCGCAAAGCATACACTGTCAATCGCTCCTGCAGATGCAGGCTACAAGACTGATATCATGTGCCCCTGGATCAAGAACGCAATGAAGTATGTCGACGGCGGCGTCAGCGCGGATGATATGGACGATGTCGGTATCAGAGCCATCGACGAGAACACGATCGAGTACACACTCGAAGTCCAGTGCCCGTACTTCATCAGCCTTCTTGCAAACTCCATCTACAATCCTGTCAGGTCCGATTACGCGGTCGACGGTGAGATCGCCTGGGCGAACAGTGCTGATGTTCCCACGAACGGTGCATATCACCTCACCTATATCGACAAAGCCGACAGGTTCGAGATGGAAAAGAACGAGTATTTCTGGAATGCTGAAAATGTCACCACCCAGAAGCTCATCGGCCTCGTGGTCGAAGATATGGATGCTCAGCTGATCCAGTTCCAGAGAGGCGAGATCGACTTCGCAGACGCGATCGACGCGACTGTATGCGCTGATCTCTTCGCAGGAACTGACACCTTCAGGTCATCCGGTGCTATCAACTACTACAACAACATCAACTGCTACGGCGCCAATGAAGCCCTCCACGACAGGAGAGTCCGCCGTGCACTGCAGCTCGGCGTCGACAGAGAGAAGATCTGCGAAGCCATGGGCGCTGGCGATGTTTACTATCCTCTCTATTCCTTCATCCCGGACGGAATCCCCGGAATCAACGGTGACTGGAATGATGAGGCTGGCAACCTTGTATACCTCGACTATGACGAGGCAAAGAGGCTCCTTGCGGAAGCCGGATATGACAAACCCGATGCAGACGGTTACGTTTTGACTGTTGAATACAGCTACAACGCATCCACCATGCATACAACAGTAGCGGACGTTCTTACTTCCGAGTATAAGAAGATCGGCGTCAAGTTCGTGCAGAAGACTGCTGAGCTGCGTACCTTCTTCTCAGACAGAAGCAACGGACAGTATGAGCTCGCCCGTAACGCATTCTCCGCTGACTACATCGACCCCGCTTGCTTCATTGAGCTGTTCAACAACGAATTCGCGACAGTGAAGACAGCCGGTGACGATCATGTCAACGAGATGATTGCCAGATCCAAGACCATGATGGATCAGACAGAGAGATTCAATCTCCTGCATGAGTGCGAGAAGTATTACGTAGAGGAGATGTGCTACAACAATCCTCTGTTCGGATACGGCTCCGGATATCTGGTAGGCGACGGCATCACCGGATTCACAACTTCTCCTCAGGCCGGCTTCGTGTTCTGGTATGTAGTCGTTCCTGCCTGATCGAATAGAAGTAAATAGGAAAAACGTCTACTGTAGTGGCGTTTCCCGCGCGGCAGTCATGACTGCCGCGCGGCTTGTATATAAGATGTTTTATTAAATTAGTATGCAGTTCATCGTTCTTCAAAGGGAAAGGAGGGCGTGTCTTTCCTTGGCTCAGAGAAAGTCACGCGGATAAGGATGGAAAGAATTCCCCGGGATCTGTTTCATCAGTTCAATTTTCTGAATAATCTGGCTGTCGGCAAAGACGGCAGTATCTGTTTTGTAGGGACGAGGCAGGATGTCGATTCCAACAGCTATATAAGCCATATTTACCAGTTAAAGGACGGTAGTGTTCGCCAGTTGACAACAGGGAAGAACGAGTCGTCCTTTTTCTTTGAGGATGATGATAAAATCCTGTTCACTGCCAGGCGTTCGGATGACAAGACGGTCCATACGGAGTATTACCGGCTTGATCTGAAGCACGGCGGAGAAGCTACAGCAGCCTTCACCATTCCTATGGCAGGAGGTCCTCTCAAAGACATCGGAGATTTCTATCTCATGACCGGCACTACCGATCTGAACTGCCCTGACTACCATCTCCTCAGTGTGGAAGACAGGGAAAAGTATGAAAAAGAGAAGGAAGAAAACGCTGACTACCAGGTAGTAGATGAGTATCCATTCTTCTTCAACGGAGCGGGCTTCATCAACAAGACGAGATCTTCGCTTTATCTCATTGACAAGAAGACCTGCTCGGTGGAAAGGATCACACCTGCAACGCTTGACGTGGAATCCAGCGATTATTCTGACGGTGAGATCCTGTACACGGGAATAGACTATGATGCTGTCAAAGGAAAATGGTCTCAGGTGTACAGATATGAGATCGCTTCCGGGAAGACAGAATGCCTTTACGGCAAGGATGACATGCTCATAAGCGGTGTCAGGCACTACAAGGGAAAAACGCTTATCTTAGGGACTTACGGCGAAAAATACGGTGTTACCGAAAGCAGCAAGCTCTATTTCCTCGAAGGCGGCCAGATGACGCTTTTCATGGATAAGGATCTGTCTCTGTGGTCGTCAGTTGGCACTGACAGCAAGTGGGGACGCGGAAAGGGAATGGATATAGTGGACGGCGAACTCTTCCTGACTCCCACCATTGCCCCCAATTCTCCTCTTGCCAGAATAGACGGGGATGACCTGACATACCTGACAGATTTCAAAGGCACAGTCAACGATTTCTGTGTCACGGACGACGGCATATTCGTGATCGCCATGGAGGATCAGAAACTTCAGGAGATTTACAGAGTCAGGGAGGACGGAAGCCTTCTGCAGCTGACAAACATCAATACACCCATTCTGAAGGACCGCTATGTGGCAGTGCCGGAACGCGTAGTAGTCGACAAGCAGCCCTGCAGCGTGGAAGGCTGGGTCCTGAAACCCTACGACTACGATCCCGGCAGGAAATACCCCGCTATCCTGGATATTCACGGAGGACCGAGATCCGCCTACGGCGAGATATACTACCACGAGATGCAGTACTGGGCTTCAGAAGGATTTATCGTAATGTACTGCAACCCTCACGGGTCAGACGGCTACGGGAACGAGTTTGCCGATATCCGCAAGGAGAAATACGGCGGTATAGATTACGAGGATCTGATGGACTTCACCGATGAGGTGATCAGAAGATATCCGGTAGATGAGAAGCGTGTAGCTGTCACCGGAGGCTCATACGGCGGATATATGACGAACTGGATCATAGGTCACACTGACAGGTTCTGCTGTGCCGCAAGCCAGAGGTCCATCTCAAACTGGATGAGCATGATGCTGGCAAGCGACTACGGTCTGGATGTCCCGTTTGAACACGGATTCGATGATATCTACGACTGCACGGAAGGACTCTGGAGAGCGTCTCCGCTCAAATATGCGGATAAGGTAAAAACTCCGACGCTGTTTATCCATTCCTTCGAAGACTACCGCTGCCCGATGCCGGAAGGATTTCAGATGTTCACCGCCATCAGGGCACAGGGAGTTGAAGCAAGGATGTGCCTGTTCAGAGGTGAGAACCATGAACTCTCAAGATCCGGTAAACCGAAACATCGCTCGCGCCGCCTGAAGGAGATAACCGAGTGGATCAAAAAATACACAGCATAGCTGCGGAAAGGAAATATGATGAAAAGAGAGTACATTGAAAAGACAGCTCAGGTCCTTGTTAAGGTCGGTATCAATATCCAGCCCGGACAGACCCTTGTGCTTCAGTCGGACCCCGGCAATATCGAACTCGCCAGGGAAGTGACAAAAGTGGCATTTGAGAACGGCGCCAAGGACGTAGTCGTCATACTCAACGATCCCGAGATCGACCATATCAGGGCAAAGTATGCCGACACGGAGACGCTCAGAAACGTACCGGACTACAAAAAGGAACAGATCGACTACTATCTCAGAGACGGAAACGGCGTTCAGATGGGCCTTATGGGATCACATCCGGATCTTATGAGCGATGTGGAGCAGGAGAAATCCGTGGCCATAGCTCTTGCCAGCAATGATGTCCGCAACGTCATCAGGAAGTACATCTATGAGGGAACTCTCCAGTGGACGGGAACTGCCGTAGCCAATAAAGACTGGGCAAAGAAGGTCTATCCCGAACTTGACGAAGACGCGGCACTTGAGCGCCTTGAAGACGATATCGCGATCATGATGCGCGTCGATCAGGACGACCCGGTCCAGGCGTGGAGAGATCACTGCGACAGACTTGCGGTATGGTCCGACAAACTCAATGACTTCAATTTCAAGAGCGTGCATATCACCACAGGACTCGGAACCGACATCAGCATGGATCTGGTCAAGGACCACACATGGACATCCGCAGGCACGATGGGTGAGGAGAGAGTTAGGGCTCCTTATGTTGCGAATATGCCCACGGAGGAAGTGTTCTCCGTACCGAACCGCTTCACCACCAACGGGATCGCATATGCGTCGAGGCCTCTTACCATATCCGGTAAGATGGTAAAGGATTTCTGGATCAGATTTGAAAACGGGCTTGCAGTGGACTGCGGCGCCAGCGAAGGTGCCGATGTGCTCCGCAAGCAGCTCTTCACCGATGAGAACACCAGAAGACTTGGTGAGGTCGCGCTTGTTTCCAAGCAGAGCGCCATCACTAAGCTCAACCGCGTTTACTTCAACGGACTGATAGATGAGAATGCAGCAAGTCACCTTGCATTCGGCTCCAGCTTCCCGTCAAATATCAAGGGCAGCGCCAACATGACGCAGGAAGAACTAATGGCGATTGGCGTCAACTATGCGGTGAGCCACAACGACTTCATGATCGGAACTCTGGATATGCATGTGGTCGGCACCACATATGACGGAAAAGAGATCGTGATCATGGATGAGGGCGATTTCGTGATCTGATCCGTACAGGATACGTTCAACAGATGACGGACATGATGTCTGTCATGGAATCACATACAAAGGAGAAAACATGCAGGACAGCAAGATTTTCAAGGAATATGTAAGCCCCAAGAGGCTTCTTAATGTAGTCAAGGAAGTGTCAAACTTCCACCGCATCCAGGCTTCTCCCATGTTCAGGGAAGCTGCAGAGCATGTACTCAAGATCTGTAAGAAGTACGGGCTTGATGCGCAGCTTCTGGACTATGTCTCTACTCCCGATACCTGGTACCTGCAGTGCAGGATGTTCCAGGAGTGGTCCATTAAGTCGGCTACCCTGGATCTGGTAGAGCCGGAGATGAGACTGGCCGATTTTTCGGCGGACCATATCTCTGTGGTACAGAAGAGCTATCCCATCGACAGAAGGAACGATCCGGTAGATCTGGTCATGCTGGACAAGGGACCGGAGGAGAAGAATTACGACGGACTTGATCTGAACGGCAAGTGGGTGTTCAGCAGATATCAGCTCAACACCGTTACCTGGATATACAAACGCGGTGCACTTGGCCTGGTGACTGACTATGTTATGGAGACGGCGAATCGCAAACGCTCTGATCTTTACCATTCGATGACATACACTTCATACTGGCACGAACACCTTCCCGGAGACCCGGAAAAGAGGGGATTCGTCCTTTCGCCTGCGGCAGGCGATGCTCTCGCAAAACTATGCAGGGAGAAACTGGAAAAGGATGGCGGATATCTGCGGGTCAGGCCATTCATCGATTCCGAACTCTATGACGGACACATCCAGGATGTGGAGGTTACCATAAAAGGAAAAGATGACAAGGTGGTCTATCTGGCAGCCCATCTGTGCCACCCGAGATCCTCTGCTAATGACAACGCTTCCGGCGTCAGCGCCACCATAGAAGCGATGAATGTCATCAATACGCTCATCAGGGAAGGGAAGATCGAAAAGCCGCAGCATACGATCAAACTTATCCTTATGCCCGAGATGATGGGGACGTATCCGTATCTCGCAACACATCCGGATTATGACAAGGCTCTCGGCGCAATGAACCTGGACATGGTGGGCGGCAGGCAGACCAGATTCTACGGGCCTATTACACTGACAAAGAATCCCTGGTCTACCCCTAACCTGATCAATGAGCTTGCAACATACAGTATGGGAGAAGCAGGGAAGGAGGCTTTCAGCCTCGGCAATGATCCTGTAGCTCTGACCAATCACAGAGTGGATTCATTTAGCGGCGGAAGCGATCATATCATATATGCCGATCCGAGCATCAATATTCCGTGCTGCATGCTTGGCCAGTGGCCTGACCTCAACTATCACACTGCGACCGATACTCTTGACGTCATCGATCCGGAGGTGCTCAAATTCTCCTGCCTTACTGCAGTGAACTTCGCCTACAATCTGGCTAATCTCAAGGCTGATGATCTTCCGTATCTCTTTGAGGAACTTGAGAAGAACATCATTGATGAGAAGACTAAGCTCACATCGGACTTCCTTAACGGGAAGATCGGAAAAGACGTGTTCGGATCAAAGATGTTCAAGTACAAAAAGTACTACCTTGAAAGCCTCAGAACAGCCGGAAAGATAGCGGAAGGCGCCGATACGAGCAAAGAGGAAGAGATCGTCAGCGCTATGTTCGACAGCTGGATAAACATCTACGGACTCAGTGACAGTTTTGAGGATTACAGTGATCTCTACACTGTATATAAACGGAACTTCGTAGGCCCGATCCAGGGACTCAACGACTACAGGGCACTTGGGAAGGGTGAGATCCTCGACGAGTTCAACAAGAAGATGGAAGGCACTAACAGATTCGCCATGATGGATGTTGAATCCAATGTGGTCTATTACATCGACGGTGTCAGGACTCTTGGCCAGGTGGTGAGGGAAGTCTCTCTTGATTCCTGCACTGACAGGAAAGATCTTGTCCTGCTCTTTGTTGATACACTGGAGAAACTCGGCCTTATTTCCAAGGTATGAATCGAACGGTCAAAAAAACAATACCCCGGGCGATGCCCGGGGTATTGTTTTTTCTATGAGAATTATATTAAATGATGATCCTTATCACTTGACGAGGTGGTATCCAGTCTGTCTTCCTGCGAGGAACTCGATATGTCCGTCAGCAACAGAAATATCAGTCTCATAGCCCCACATCGTTGAGATATTCCATTCGGGAATATCCACAGTGCAGTTCAGCTCGAGAGAGTAGCAGGTGTGATCACATACTGTATAGTCGCCTCTTACCGGTACACCGTTCTGGGCATCTACAAGGCCTATCGTCGGACCTGCAGCGTGGCCATGGAATCCGATGGGATGTGAATAAAGGCTGGGCTTGAGTCCTTCTGCTATAGCCTGCTCTCTGGAAGCTTTCAGGATCTCGTTTCCGGAGGACCCTACCTTGAAATTTGATATCACTATGTCCTGGAAACGATTCACTTCAGCTAGAGCCCTCTTAAGATAATCAGGAGCGTCTGTTTCACCCGGCCTCAGAACATATGTCATTTCCTGAGTATCGGTGCAGAGGTCAAGATATCTGAATCCGACGTCACATCTGAGGCAGTCGCCGGGCATAATGACAGCCTCGCCCTGAACAAATCCGACATCCTTGCGGATGATGCTGCATTCATAGTCGAACCAGGGCTCAAGTCCCATATCTATGATTGACTGCATCATCCAGTACTTTACGTCAGCATTGGTAGTAACTCCCGGTGTGATAACTTTGGAAGAGAATGCCTCTGCGATCATGGTGTGCTGGATCTGCATGATGCCGTTATATGCGGCGAGCTCGGTATCTGTTCTGGTCTCCAGCCATTTGACTGCGGCATATTCGGCAGATACGATCCTGGATCTGTATTTCTCATCAAGTCCGTCAATGATCTTCTGTGCGAGCGAGTGACTGAGTCCGTCTCCGAATGCGAAATTGTCGGAGAAGTTCAGACCGATGGTCTGAGGATCATACTGATTGACGACACGGTTAAGACATTCCCACTGTGTCTCAGGGGGATACGGATAGTCTTCCGGGATAGCCCAGTTTGAACCTTTCTGATTTATCCATTCCAGATCATAGAACTCATCTATGCCTATGCGAGGCCTGGTTAGTGCAAGTCTTTTCAGCTCGCCGTCCTTAAGGACAAAGACAAGGCACATCGTTCTTCTTCCGGTAAAGAAATGCTTGGGTAAAAGCGTTCTGTACAGCGGGTCTTCGTTATACTCGTTGAATGCTACGACCCACATATCCAGCCCTGAGTCTTTCATGACCTTAGGCATAACGGTATCAAGGCGTTCCTTCAGCCACTTGTTATGGATCTTCTCCTGCTCACGGTAGGGGAGGACCTTTTTCTTAAGGTCGCTCAGGGAGGGGACATCCTGAATCAGGAAACTCTGATCTGATATACGCATCTGTCAATTCCTTTCAGTCAGCGAGGGTTCCCATAGGATCCCAGGGATTCAGTTCGACGGGCTCTTTGCTCAGGCAGTCGACTATCTCCTTCGGGAGATACTTCTTGTTGACGACGGCCTGGAAAACATAGGTGTCGAACCATTCGGATGAGGCGAGATAGTAGCCCTTGTTGCCCATCTCATCGCCCCAGCTGTTCTCGATCTTCCACTTGTCGGGAGCACCGTTCTCGTCAAAGGTGACGCCGGTGATGCACATCGCGTGGTTCATGGCACTCTCGCAGTAGTAGAGAGAGTCTTCCTTCGTCATTGATACATCAAGATCAAAGAGAGAACCGAGGTCGAAGTTGTTCATGTCCCATACACCGGTCTTTCTGTCTCCCCAGCGGCCGACGTCGGAACCGAACCAGACGATCTGACCGTCCTTCAGCTGAGCAACGATGGCATCCTTAAGCTCATCCATCGTGAGGTTGAGGTAGACGACGGGATAGCCGACGACGTTGCCGACGAAATTGACGGTGAATCTTTCGTGATATGGTTTGTCTTTCGTGGGAGAAGTTATGAGAGAGGCATAATCATCAAGGTCAAGACCTACGTATTTCTCGTAGAAGGTCTTGGGAGTGAGTCCTCTGTCGATATGATACTTGTTGTCTTTGTCGGTGTACTCGAAGTCAAATGTCTCCGGAACCTCACCGAAGCAGGAAACTGAGAATGAATACAGTTCCTCCAGGCACTTTTCCTTGAGCTCAGCGATCTTGTCCGCGTCGTCATTGTTGCGCTGCACATCGGAAGCAAACTTTCTGAGTCTTCTGTTTACGAGAGAAGTCCAGCTTCTTGTGTGGCCGGAAGCGTAAGTCTCGGGGAATGCGGAAAGGGGAACGGCACCGTATTTCTTGATGATGGCGGCAAACATGTCCCACTGACCGCCGTCATTGATCCCGTTCTGAAGTACCCACATTAGAGTGCGGTCATCCCAGTCGACATCTTTCAGCTTTATGATGCTCTCCATCGTCCAGTTGATCTTCTCAAGTTTGTCCCAGAAAGAGACATAGTTCTGTGAGAGTTCAAAATCCTTGATGTTGCATTTCTTTGCCGTCTCTTCTCTGAGAAAGTTCGTTGCAGCAAAGATCCAGCATCTTCCGGAGTTGCCCTGGGAGGTGGCTTTCATTGTATCGATGTTTATCTCGAAATTGTGCTGTACTTTGTTCGCGTTCTCCTGAACAGCGGCGAGATCCAGAACATCGGTCTTGTTGAGCGCTCTTCTGACCGCTTTTGCCGTACGGTCGGAATCGTACTTGGCCTTGAGGTCTTTCAATACTTTTTCATTCAGTTCCTTAGCCATGGTTTTCTCCTATCTGTTTTAGTGCTTTAACTGCCTAATATAGAATAATATCATCTTTCGTATACTGCAAGAAAATATATGTGACAATTGTTGACTTGTTTTCAGGCAGAACATATAATTAGTAAGGAAACTTAATATCAAGCATCTTAATATCAGAAGGCTTAATATAAGATGACTTATGATAAACCGTTTTACAATAAGCAAACTTACTATTTGATCTGTAAAGGGAGCAACGTATGACCGACAATGATCTGATGATCTCCGTATTCCGCATAGCACGACTCCACAGCAGACTTTTCCACACTGTTCTGGACAGGGACGGAGAGGGCGGAACCATGCAGGACGGCCTGATCCTTCATCTTTTGTCTGAGGAAGACGGCATTACCCAGAAGGTGCTGGCACAGAAGATGCACATAAGACCTCAGTCTCTGACCGGAGTCCTCGAGAAGCTTGAAGACAAAGGACTGATCAGAAGAAGGCGCAGTGAGACGGACAAGAGGGAGCAGAATGTCTTCATCACTGAAAGCGGAATGAAACGCAGCGCTGAACTGACAGCTCAGAGAGACGTGATCACGGAGGAACTGTTCAGCATACTCAGCGAAGATGAGAAAGCTGAGCTTTACAGGCTGCTTACGAAAGTAGCCGACCAGGAACTGTAAAACATTAAAAGGAGTATAAACACACATGTTCAAAGCAATCAAACGAATGCGCAGGCAGGAAGTAGTGCTGCTGATCTTCAGCATACTGCTTGTCTTCGCGCAGGTGTGGACCGAGATGAAGATCCCGGACTACATGTCGAGCATCACCATGCTGGTCCAGACGGAAGGCAGCGAAATGAGCGCCATCTGGAAAGCCGGCGGGGTAATGATGCTGCTTGCCTTGCTGAGCACTCTGATCGGCCTGACTTCAGGATATGTTTCCGCAATGCTCGGCGGGCTGTATTCAAAGCACCTCAGAAGCGATATCTTCAATAAGGTACAGTCCTTCTCACTGAACGAGATCGACAGGTTCTCCACGGCATCGCTGATCACAAGATCCACAAACGACATCACGCAGCTGCAGATGTTCATCGCCGGAGGACTCAGGATGATCATCAGGACCCCGATCTCAGTGGTGGTCGCACTTGTAAAGATCTGGGGCAAGCACTGGCAGTGGACATCGCTCACAGGCGGTGCGATCATAGCCGTTATGGGAATAGTTGTGATCGTTATCAGGTATGCTCATCCCAGATTCAGGAAAATGCAGGATCTGACGGATGAACTCAACAAGGTGACCAGAGACAACCTGACCGGTATCCGCGTCATCCGCGCATACAATGCCGAAGAGTATCAGGAGAGGAAGTTCGAAGAGGCGAATGAGAACCTCTCTTTCAATATGCTGGCAGCTCAGACGATCATGAGCTCCACAAGGCCTGTAATGAGATTTGTCAACAACGGCCTGACTGTAGGAATCTACCTTATAGGCGCATTCCTCATCGACGGTCTGGTTAAGACCGATCCCGTGAACGCCATCGTGACATTCTCGGAAATGGTGGTCTTCTCCAACTACGCCAGCAGGCTCCTCATGTCATTCATGAACCTTGAGATGATATTCAACATGATCCCCAGAGCTTCAGTCGCTGCTGACCGAGTCAACGAAGTCCTCGACTGTGAGCTTGAGATCACAGACGGGACTGAGACAGACGGCATAAAGGGCAAAGAGGGGACTGTAGAGTTCAGAAACGTCAGTTTCACTTATCCCGGAACTGAAGGCGAGGTCCTCAGCGACATCTCATTCACAGCTGAAAAAGGCGAGACTGTGGCATTCATAGGCGCCACAGGAAGCGGAAAGACCTCTCTGGTCAACCTGATCCCCAGATTCTATGACACGACCAAGGGCGAGGTCCTTGTCGACGGCAGGAACGTAAGGGAGTACGAGCAGCATTCGCTGCGCAACCTGATAGGGTACGCTCCGCAGACGGCGGTCCTGTTCTCGGGGACCGTCTCCTCAAACATCGAATACGGAGAGGGAGGCAATCACGCAGCGGATGAGGATTCCGAAGCCGAAGTCAGGAGAGCTGTCGCCATAGCGCAGGCAACGGACTTCGTCGAGAAAATGGACAACACATACGACGCTGAGATCACCAGAGGAGGAACAAACGTATCCGGCGGCCAGAGACAGAGGCTGTCGGTGGCAAGGGTCGTATACAGAAAGCCCGAGATATACATCTTTGACGATACTTTTTCTGCTCTTGACTTCAAGACTGACCGCCTGCTCAGAGCCGCTCTGAAGGAGGAAACTGCAGGAGTCACCACACTGATAGTGGCGCAGAGGATAGGGACCATCAGAGATGCAGACAAGATCATCGTTCTCGATGAAGGAAAGGTAGTCGGCATGGGCACTCATGAGGAGCTCATGAACAAATGCCAGGTGTATCGTGAGATCGCCTATACACAGCTGTCAGAGGAGGAACTTGCATAATGGCTAAGAAAGACAGTTACCAACTTGGACAGGCTAATATCAATAACAACCGCGGGCCCGGAAGGATGCGCATAGCGGAAAAGCCTAAGGACCTCAAAGGGGCGGCTAAAAAGCTCATAGCGTACGGAAAGGATATACTCCCGCAGTTCATCCTTGCTTTTGCCGCCTCGGTATTCAGCGTCATTATGACGCTTTTCGGACCGGACAACCTCAGCAGGATGACGAATGTCATCGAAGCCGGCCTCAAGTCCGGAGGCGTTGATATACCGGCCGTCATAAATGTCGCAATCAGGAGTCTGATATTCTATCTTGTGGCTTCGCTGCTGATACTGATACAGAGCCTCAACCTCAACAGAGCTTCGCAGAAGCTGATGAGAAAGATGCGCAGCGACATATCTCACAAACTCAACAGGATCCCTCTGAAGAGCTTCGACTCTTCTTCGTTCGGAGATGTGCTCAGCCGCATAACAAACGATGTCGATACGATAGGAATGAGCCTCAACATGGCTTCAAGCTCCGTCGTCACATCCGTCGTAACGTTCATCGGCTGCACCATAATGATGCTGCTCACCAACGTTCAGCTGACGGTCATCGTTCTTGCATGCTCCATTCTGGGATTCATGCTCGTAAATGTTATCATCAAAAGGAGCCAGGGCTATTTCACCAGGCGACAGTCTTACCTTGGCCTTATGAACGGTCATATCGAGGAGATGTACGCCGGCCATCTGATAGTCAAAGCCTATAACGGTGAAAAGGAATCGAGAGAGACGTTCGAATATCTCAATGACAAACTGTTTGAGAACAACTGGAAGAGCCAGTTCATAAGCGGCATCACGTTTCCGCTTATGGAACTGCTCAGCAACCTTGGATATGTCGCGGTATGCGTATTCGGCGCAATGATGGCAAAGAACGGAACCATACCTTTCGGTACCATCATCGCATTCGTAATCTATGTGCGCATGTTCACTATGCCTATGAGCATGGTCGCCAACTCCATCACCAACCTGCAGTCCGCAGCTGCAGCCTGCGAGCGGGTGTTCGAGTTCCTTGACGAGGAAGAGATGGAGGACGAGTCCGGCAAGACGACACGTCTTGAAAACGTCAGGGGCGATGTGGAGTTCAGTCACGTGCACTTCGGTTACGACCCGGACAAGATAATCATCAATGATTTCTCAGCTGCCATCGAGGCGGGCAAAAAGGTCGCTATCGTCGGCCCGACCGGAGCCGGGAAGACCACTATGGTCAACCTGCTGATGAGGTTCTATGAGATAAACGGAGGAAAGATCTCAATAGACGGCATCGACACCAGGGATGTTACAAGAGAGAATGTCCATGACCAGTTCTGCATGGTCCTTCAGGACAGCTGGCTGTTCGAGGGAACTATCCGGGAGAACATAGTGTTCAGCATGAAGGATGTCAGTGACGAAAAGGTCGTTGAAGCCTGCAAGCTCGTAGGACTGCACAACTATATCTCCGGGTTGCCCAATGGTTATGACACGGTCCTCTCCGAGGACAGCAACATGTCCGCAGGACAGCGGCAGCTGATGACTATCGCAAGAGCGATGATACAGAATGCACCGCTGTTGATCCTGGACGAGGCTACCAGCTCCGTCGACACAAGGACCGAACAGATAGTTCAGGATGCAATGGATCTCCTTACTAGAGGAAGGACATCATTTACGATCGCGCACCGCCTCAGCACCATAAGAAATGCCGATATAATCCTTGTAATGAAGGACGGCGATATCGTTGAGACAGGCACGCACGATGAACTGCTTCAGAAAGGCGGGTTCTATTCCGATCTGTGGACCAGCCAGTTCGTCAATGCGGAAGCGATCTGACTTCAGAGATCTGATAATAGATATCTAACAAGTAAAAGCGGAAGCTATCCCGACAAAGGGAGAGCTTCCGCTTTTCTGCCGGATGATGAAGAGATTCGTTGATGGATATGAAGTTCTAAAAAGCGTTGTTTTTTATTCTTTTACCCCTTTAAATTACTAAACTACGTTTGTATAATATGTATTATTAACTTGTGCAATATGCATTAAGAGGCCGCTTATATTCAGTTGATCCGGATAATTGGAAACTGTTCTTCGGCGGCTTACTGGAGGTACCGATGGGATTCAGCAGAGAAAAGATCGATATAGCATTCGATTCACTGAAAAGAAACGACATCGATCTGTGGATAATAGCCGGTCAGGAGTCTGCAACGAATACAGAACCGGCCTTGGATGTGATCAGTGATTCGGAATTCATTGGTCTCACCGCGCTTATGTTTTCAAAGGACAGAAAAGCAAGGGTCGTATGCACTCCGATCGATGCCAACGGATATGCCATCACCGGCGTGTTTGATGAAGTGAGGCCTTTCCCTGTCAGCTTTCAGGAAACAGTGGCTGAGATGATCTCCGAGATATGCCCGGGGAAGATAGCGCTGGATTTCTCTGAAGAAAATCCCAGCGCCGATGGGTTAAGTGTCGGCACATACAACCTTCTTATGGAAGCGTTTGAAAATGCGGGATTCAGCGGAGAGGTAATATCTGCAGAGCCTGTGATCGCGGACGTAAGAGGGATCAAGACTTCAGATGAGATAGAGAAGATACGGAATGCATGCAGAGAAACGCAGGTCATATTTGACAAGGCAAAGGATGTAATAAAGGCAGGAGTTAACTGTCAGGATATCTATGCCTTTTTCCAGGAGGAAGTGGAGCGAAACGGCTTCGGATATTCATGGCCTTCAAGTGCTGACCCGGGAGTGACGGCGGGAGCCGGATGTCCCGGCGGGCATGTCGGTGCTCCGGACTGGGTGATCAGGAAAGGAGATCTGGTAAATATAGATTTCGGGATCACCATAGACGGACTCAGCTCAGATATTCAGAGAATGTATTATGTGCTTGATGACGGAGAGACTGATGCTCCGGAGGATCTTAAGGAAGCTTTTTATGCCGTCAGAGACGGCATAAAACTTGCGGCTGAAGCACTTAAGCCCGGTGTCACCGGAAATGAAGTCGACAGTGTTGCGAGAGACTATATCGTCAGCAAGGGATATCCGTCATGGAATGCTGCTCTCGGACACCAGCTGGGAAAAGTAGCTCATGACGGAGGAGCGATACTGGGGCCCAGAATGCCGCGGTACGATAAGCCTGAACTTATCGATACTCCGTTAAGTCTTAATATGGTGTTCACTCTGGAGCCCGGTGTTCCGACCAGAGCCGGAAGACTTGGGATAGAAGAGGATGTAAGAGTGACGGAGAACGGAGCGGAATTTCTTCTGGAACCTCAGCAGGAACTGTATCTGGTATAGAAAGAATCATCCGCGAACAGGCCGCATACGCTACAGAACGTTATAATCATCAGGAGCAAACGATGAAACTGAATAAAGAAAAACTGCCGATAATTTACGAATCGCTGAAGAAGAACGGGATAGATGCCTGGCTGACAGTCGGAAGAGAGACCATTATGAAGTCGGAACCGGTGCTTCCGGTACTGGGTGATCTGAGTTTTATCATAGCTACGACGATTATTTTCACCCAGGAGAAATGCATTGCCGTCGTATCCCCTCTGGACATCGAAGCATACAAAGGTATGGAAGGGATCGACGATGTGAGACTGTATCCCGGATACATGGAAGATACCGTTCTGGAGGTGCTTCAGGAGATAAGTCCTAAGGTGCTTGCGCTGAATATCTCCAGCGCGGACTCGGCCGCAGACGGAATGACTGTCGGTTTTTATCGAAGACTGGAACGGGTCCTTGATAAGCTGCCTGTAAGGCCTGCTGTCGTTTCATCGTTCCCGGTAGTGGCGGAAGTCAGGGGAAGGAAGACACCGTCGCAGATCGAGATCATAAGGGATTGTGCGGTTCAGGCGGATAAATACCTCAGAAGCCTTCCTTCTGTCTGCCATCCGGGCATGACATCACTTGAAGTATTCAAATATCTTCAGAAGAGCGCTTTTGATGACGGTTACACAATGTCCTGGGCTGAGTCACAGTGTCCCAGCGTAAGCTGCGATCCCGATGTGCCGCAGGGACACTCAGGACTGATCGATACTCCTTTAAAGAAAGGATGTACGATAAACATCGATTACGGGGTCAGGAAAAACGGATACTGCTCCGACCTTCAGAGGATGTATTATGTGCTCAAGGACGATGAGGACGATGCCCCTGAAGATGTAAAGAAAGCATTTTACCTCGTAAGAGATGCTATAGATGCGGCTCGGCGTTTTATGAGACCCGGAGTGACAGGCTTTCAGGTAGATCAGGTCGCCAGACATATGATAGTGGATGAAGGATTTGATTCCTGGAACGCAGCTCTCGGACATCAGGTCGGGCATGAGACCCATGACGGAGGGACGATATTGGCCAACCGCAGGCCCAGATACAACAAGCCCGAACTTATAGATACTCCGCTGCAGGTCGGGAACGTCTTCACTCTTGAGCCCGGGATAGGTATCCCTCAGGGAAGGATCGGCATAGAAGAGGACGTAGTCCTCACAGAAAACGGTGCTGAGTTCCTTTGTGACCGTCAGGAAGAGATCATGCTTATAAGGATTTAAACAGGGAGGTGCCGGATGGAATTCGATCTTAGCAAACGCTATTGTTACTATTTCAATGAGATCACAAAGATCCCTCACGGTTCATACAACGAGAAGCAGATTTCTGACTTTATCGTTTCATTTGCCGTTTCGAAAGGCCTGAGGTATCTGCAGGATGAGTTCAACAACGTGGTGATCTACAAGGAACCATCGGAAGGCTATGAAAACAGCACGCCGCTGCTCATTCAGGCGCATATGGATATGGTGTGCGAAGCCAACAAGGGAACACCGCATGACTTCGAGAGAGACCCTCTTAAGCTCTATGTCGATGAAGAGGGATGGCTCAATGCGGAGGGAACGACTCTCGGAGCTGATGACGGGACCGGTGTTGCGTATATGCTTTCGATACTGGAGGATGACGAGCTTCCTCACCCTCCTCTGGAGTGCTGTTTTACCGTACAGGAGGAGGTCGGTCTGCTTGGGTCGATGAAACTCAAGAGTGAGTACTTTAAGTCAAAGCGGATGATCTCCCTTGATGGAGGCGGAGAGGTGAGCACGTGCATCTCTTCATCGGGAGGCACAAGACTGGGCTCCACTATACCATGTGAGACCGAACCGAATGACGATCCGACGTATTGCCTGGCAGTAGGAGGACTTCTTGGAGGCCATTCCGGCGGGGAGATACACAAGGAAAAAGGAAATGCCATCGTTCTTGCTGTCAGGATATTTAAGGAGATGTCGATCGCAGGCCTCGATATGAATGTCGTCAGCATAGACGGGGGACTTAAGGAAAATGCGATACCGAGAGAGTGTGAGATCGTATTTACCTGTCCTGATCCGTCTGAAAGGATCAATGAGATACTTGTGCCGATAGTCTCAGCAATTGCTACGGAACTCGAGTTCTCGGATCCGGGCTTCAGCGCAGAGGTCTCAGAGACCGTGAAAGCGGAGAAGAGATTCACTTCAGGCTCCACTCAGAGAGTCATCAACTATCTGTATCTGATTCCTAACGGATTCCAGCACCGCTCGATGGCCGTCGAAGGGCTGACGGTGACGTCTCTGAATCTCGGCATCGTGAGAACTGCGGAAGACAAAGTCGTTGCCACAGATTCGCTGAGAAGCGCGATCGCCAGCGGCACTAACGACCTGATAAACAAGATCCGCACGCTTGCAGGGGTCTACAATGTGACGATAAGCATCAATTCAGCTTATCCGGGATGGAATTACAGCCCTGTATCCGAGCTCAGAGACAAACTTGCTGTTGTGCTCAAGAATGAACTTGGGGTAGAATTGAAGTGTCAGGCAACGCACGGCGGAAATGAGTGCGGTATATTCAATTCGCTCGGACTCGAGGACATCGTAACATACGGCCCGATATCCGAGCATGTACATACACCTGACGAAAGGCTTAACCTGGAATCGTTTGACAGATCTTATAAAATTCTCACAGGATTAGTTAAGGAGTGTAAATAAAGATGGCAAAGAGAGTTCTGGTACTTTCCGGTGCAAGTTCAGTAGGGAAAGGAGCGATCAGGGATCTTCTTCTTGAGGACAAGGATCTTGATCTCAGATTCGTAGTCTCCATAACCACACGCCCCAAGAAGGAGAACGAGGTGGACGGAGAGAAGTACTACTTCGTCGATTACAAGTATTTCGCGAAGGCAGTCAAGGAAAAGGCTCTTTATGAGTATACTGAGTTCAACGGATACTATTACGGCACGCTCAAGTCTGAGATCGATTTCTGGGCAAAACAGGACAAGGCGATCCTCGTTGAGGTCGAGGCTGCAGGTGTCGGTCCTCTCAAGCTCAATATTCCCGAAGCGGTCTGTTTCTTCGTGGTGCCGACCAGCATGGAAGAGCTGGAACAGCTGATCCATGAGAAATACAATGATGATGCCGCATCTGAGAAGCTGCGTCTGAATAAAGCAAAAATGGAGATGGAGATAGCTCCGCTCTTCAACAACCAGATCACCAATGATGACCCGGAAAGGGCTTACAAGGAGATCAAGGAGATCACTCTGAGAGAGTGGGCAAAGCTGGAGGACTGAGATGATTTCAAGAGGTGATCGCCTTATCAAGGAGAGCGTTCATTCTGATGAACTGAAGACCAAGATCCTGTCATACAGGGACAGGGAAAAAGTAATGGATTCCTGGCTTAAGCACAGATTTGAAACCGTGCTTCCCAAGGTCATGAAGAGATCAGGGATAGATTCATGGGTCGTTGCCTGTAATGAGTACAATGAAGACCCGGTGCTCAAATCTCTCACTCCCTGCGCGATGTTTACCGCGCGCAGACTCACGATTCTTCTGTTTGTTCTTAAAGGGGATGAAGTGAAGAGATATTCCATCACCCGTCCTGGCGTCGGGCTCGACGATTTCTATGAGGCTGCGTGGATAAATCAGAAAGGGTCCGTATGGTGCAAGGATCCTTCCAAGGCAGAAACACAGTATGAATGTCTTGCCAGGCTTCTGAAGGAGAATAACGTAAGTAAGGTCGGACTCGATATGTCCTCCGATTTTGCGTTTGCAGATGGTCTGAGCAAGGTCATCTATGATGACATGACCAGCTGCTTTGATGAGGATCTCATGGGCAAGATAGTCTCGGCGGAGGACGTCTGCGTCGGATGGCTTGAGACCAGGACCGATCTTGAGATCGAAACATATAACGGGATCATGCAGATCGCTCACGGGATCATTGATGAGGCATTCTCATCCAGAGTCGTTATCCCCGGAGTCACGACGAATCATGATGTCAAGTACTTTATGATGCAGAAATGCATCGACCTCGGTGTCGAGCCCTGGTTCGACTGTGAGGTGTCGATACTCAGAGAAGGTGTCGGAAGGTTCGAGGGAGAGGAAGTCATCCGTCAGGGAGATGTTCTCCACTGCGACTTCGGCTTCAGGTATCTCGGACTCTGTACGGATACTCAGGAAAACGCTTATGTTCTTAAATACGGCGAGGAAGACGCACCGGAGTGCCTGAGGAAGGCTCTGAGGGATGTCAACCGCTTCCAGGACATCGTTGTCAGCAATTACAAAGCTGGCAGGACCGGAAACGAGATCCTCGCTCAGTCTCTCGCGGATGCCAAGGCTGAAGGACTCGACGCCTGCCTGTATACACATCCGATCGGGTATCACGGACATGCAGCGGGACCGACCATCGGGCTCTATGACCAGCAGCAGGGAGTGAAGGGACGCAACGGCACGTATCCTCTTTATGACGATACAGCGTATTCTCTTGAACTGAACTGCGGGTTCACCCTTCCTGAGTGGAGCAATACTTCATTCAATCTCGGCCTTGAGACAGACATTATGTTTACCGGCGGAAAGATTTATTTCCTCGCAGGAAGACAGGAAAATTTCCACCTCATAGGCTGATACCGGATTTCATAATATCGTTTGGTTTTGAGCCGCGCGGATTGACTGCGTCAAAACGCGCGGCTTTTGTACGGCGTAATTCCATGAACACAAAGATCTTAAGATTACACATCATCGTATTCATCTACAGTCTTGTCGCAAATCTCGCGCATCCAGTCACTCCGACATTTATCAAGACGCTCGGGCTGCATGATTATATGTTCGGCCTGGCGTTCGGGATGATGTCACTGGCAAATTTCTTCTTTTCACCGTTCTGGGGTAAGATGGCCGAGAAGTTCGGCCCTGCGAGGATCCTGTCCGTGACCTTTCTCGGCTACGGAGCGATGCAGTTTATGTTCGGCATGTCGACCAAAGAATGGCAGATATGTCTGGCAAGGCTGTTCGGAGGATTCTTTATAAGCGCTATCACGGTTTCCGAGATAGTTTACGTGATGAAGAACTCGGAGCAGTCCGGAAAAGATCTTGCGGTCATGACCATGATCAACTCTGTCGTATCACAGTTCGGATATCTGGTCGGAGGCTTCATAGGTACTATAGGCATCAGGCTTACATTTATAGTTCAGGCTGTCAGCCTCGCCTCCATAGGTGTGCTGGTGTTCCTCCTGCTGAAGGATGCGGAGACTTCATCCGTAAGATTCACGGCATCGGATTTCAATCCCTTTGCCGACTTTGCTGCAAGCCGGGATATTCTGTCGCGATATATGATCCTGTTCCTCGCGGCAGTATCGCTGTCGGCACTTGGAGCCACCTGTTACGAGCAGTGCTTCAATTACTATCTCACTGACAGATTCAGTTTCCCGAGCTCATATAACGGCATCATAAAAGCAATAATCGGATTCATTTCTCTGTTTACGAACTCCTTCATCGCGATGAAGCTGATCAGACGGACGAATACCGACAGGACGATAATATACGTGTATGCGGCGCTGACAGTCATGCTTCTGGGAGTCATATTCATTGATTCGTTCTATCCTTTCATGGCCGTGAATATACTGTTCTTCGGAGTCAACTCGATGGTTTCCACGATCCTGCATAACATGATAGTCAGACACGAGACCGAGAAAGCATCGGAGGTCGCGGGGCTGTACAACTCTGTCAGAATGCTGGGAAACGTAATAGGTTCGTTTGCCTCAGGCTTCATCTATGAGCTCAGCCCCAAAGCGGCATTCGTATTAAGTACTGTCGCAATGACCGCTTGCCTGGTCATTTCATACCTGCATAATAAAGAGGCTGACCGCCGGGAAGGAGAGACGGCGTGATGGAGCTGAATGAATTTGAGACCAGGCCTTTTGCCATGTTTGACAGAGACTGGGCGCTTGTTACGGCAGGGGATCCGGACAGTTTCAACTCAATGACAGTGAGCTGGGGATCTGCAGGAACGCTGTGGAACAAGCCGGTCATAATGGTATTTTATTAAACCTGTCAGGTACACGGCTGAGTTTATGGAGAGAAATGAATATTTCACTGTAAGTACCTACACGGATGAATACAGAAGCGCCTTGAGCCTTATCGGTTCCAGATCGGGAAGGGATTCCGAGAAGATCGCGGAGAGCGGACTCACTCCGGTAGCAGCCGGAAAGAGCGTGACATACAGGGAAGCGAGCAGGACATTCCTGCTGAAAAAGATCTATCAGGCTCCGTTCGATGCAGGGGCGGTCCCGGAATTCGCGCATGACCTTTTCTACGCGGAAGAGGATGAGCATATCATTTTTATCGGTGAGGTTATCGACGTTATAGAAGGAGAGAAAAGATGAAAAAAGTAGAACTCGATCTCATTACCAAAGTCAGATTCCTGTCCAAACTTGAGGGTACATCGTCCGGACTGCTGTTTCTTGAAACAGTCGCCGACATGGAAAACAACGACTACAGACAGAAACTGCACCTTCTTTCTGCAGACGGAAGTTCCGACAGGACTGTTCTCGATTACAGGAAGAGGATAAGCATCGATGTCCTGAAGGATGTGGTCTTCCTTAAGGAGAGCGAAGCCGACGGGCTCAAGACCAAGGTATCGGTCCTGGGTACAGACGAATCCGTGACGGAAAAGGGCATTCTCCCGCTTTCTCTCGGAAGGATATCTGATTTCAATGACAGGTACTATGTCGCAGAGGCGACCATTAACATGCAGTGTCCTGATTACTTCTCCTTAAGCGAGGAGAAGAGGGATGCCTATGCACAGAGCCTCAGGGACAACGAGGACTATATCGTTCTTGACGAGTATCCGTTCTTTTATAACGGAGCGGGCTTCATCAACGGCAACAGGAACAATCTTTTCCTGCTGGATAAGGAGACACTTGAACCCAGAAGGATCGTCCCGGCTACAATGGATGTCGAGTCCGTCGCTGTGGACGGAAGCAGGGTGTATTTCCTTGGCAATGACTTTGACAGTTTCAAGGGCATATATTCAGATCTCTACTGCTACGATGCAGAAGAAGACCGTCTGACTCAACTGTATAAAAATGACCGTGAGTACTATTTCAAGAGGATATTCTTCCTCAGAAACAGGCTCTTCGTTATGGCTTCAGTCGAAGCGCTGATCGACGGCTCCAATATATATGAGTTCAAAGACGGAACTCTGGATATTGTCAAGAGATCAGAGTGGATGTTCCACAACTCCGTGGGATCTGACTGTAAATACGGAGCAACCAAGTCATCCGTAAAGCACGGCGATGACATGTACTTCCTCACGACAGAGAAAGCAAGGACTCTTCTGGTAAAGTTCGACGGAACGGATTTCGAGTGTGTCTGCACGTTCAGGGGATGCATCGATGATCTCACTTTTGTCGGGGATGATCTCTTCATCATAGGGATGAAGGATATGAAGCTGCAGGAAGTGTACAGAGTTGAGGGTGAAGATGTCGTCCAGCTGACGACGCTCAATGAGGCGATACTTGAAGACAGATACGTGGCAGATCCCGAGAGATTCACCATATTCAATGTGGATGAGGTGGAAGGATGGGCGCTCAAACCGTACGGCTTTGACCCTGACAAAAAATACCCGTGCATTCTGGATATCCACGGAGGTCCGAAATCAGCATACGGCGAAGTATTCTTCCATGAGATGCAGCTGTGGGCTTCGGAGGGTTATTTCGTTATCTTCTGCAATCCCCACTGCTCTGACAGTTACGGGGATGCCTTTGCCGATTATGTCGATCATTACGGCGCAACGGACTACGACGATATCATGAAGTTTGTCGACAAGGCTCTGGAACTGTATCCTCAGATCGATCCTGAGAGAGTCGGAGTAACTGGCGGTTCCTACGGTGGATATATGACTAACTGGATCATCGTCCATACCGACAGGTTCAAATGCGCAGCGTCTCAGAGATCCATCTCCAACAGGTATGCTGATTTCTTCTATTCCGACTACGCTTTTGACACCACCTATGAGAACGGCATACCGCTTGACGATAAGGCGATGAAGCTGTTCTGGGACAGATCGCCGATCAAGTTCTGGGATAAGGCGAAGACCCCGACACTGTTCATTCATTCCACAAACGACTACCGCTGTCCGTTCCCTGAAGCTCTTCAGCTTTATACTGCGCTGAAGATCAACGGGGTTGAGACCAGGCTTTGCGGCTTCAAGGGCGAAAATCATGAACTCTCCAGAAGCGGAAAGCCCGCACACAGGCTCAGAAGGCTTCAGGAGATCACTGCCTGGATGGACAAACATCTGAAGTGATATCTGCTGACATTGACTGAGACGCAGAACTTCGTGAGCATAACCGGGAGAAGCGTTTGATCACAGGAAAACGCCATGAGGGACCTTGGTTTCTCATGGCGTTTTTGCTTATGTACAGCAAGAACTGTAAAACGGTATTTGGCAAATTGCAGTCATAAATTATGCAAAAGGGTCCTCATTTCATACATTCTAATCATAGTCACAGCGTCGGTAACAATGCTATAATAAAACGCAATAAAAAAAGGATCATAAGGTTTTCACCGTTTTACCCTAAGATGTCAGAATCATTAAAAGATAAAGCTTACGATTTCATCAAGAAGAAAATACTTATCTGCGAGTATGAGCCGCTTTCGTTTCTGGACGTCGGAAGCATAGCGGACGAACTGTGTATCAGCAGGACTCCCGTAAGGGATGCCATATCGCTGCTAGAACAGGAGGAACTGGTCCAGATCATTCCCAGGCACGGAGTCATGGTCCTTGGGATCTCACCCGGACTGATAGGTGACATCATCAGCACCAGAAGGATCGTAGAACCCTATGCCGCCAGAGCAGCTGCTGTCAAAGCGGATGAAGAGACGCTTGTTGCGATGAGGGAAGCATTCAGCCAGCCTATGAGCGTTATCACGTCGATAAATCAGGATCAGGATCTTCACAAATTCATTATCTCCTGCACCGAGAATTATTACATTATCAATATGATGGAGAAGGTGTTCAACAACAATTTCCGTCTTATGCTTGCCGGATCGTCTCTGCCGTGGGTATTTGAAAGAAGCAATACTGAACATATCGCGATCATAGATGCCATCCTCGAGAGGAATCCCGACAAAGCTGAGAAACAGATGCTGATACATCTGTCACATGCGGAGGAGACGGAATACGAGGCTGCCGGAATGCTCATGAGGCGATAAGGTTTATTACAGTAAAGACAGGCATTGAGCCTGTCTTTTTTTGTTTTTTCCGCATAGGTCGGATAACCGGGAAAAAAGGCAAACTAATGAATTGTATATAAATATGCAACTAATAATAGTGTTTGTGATACTAAAATAACTAATATAAAAATTCTGTCTATTATGTCATTTGCGAGCAAAATATGCTAAAATTTGTTTTAGTCTGGTTGCATTCACCGGGAGGTGATGCTGTTTGACGTTTGATTCTGAAACGGAGCGTGAGACAATGAACAAGAAAGCGGCGCAGAGACTTGCGAGCAACAGAAAGATACTGGACAGTGCGTTGACTGAGTTTTCAGAGAAAGGATATGCAAGGGCGCTCCTGGGGAACATCGCCAAAGAAGCCGGAGTCTCCAACGGAATGATAACGCAGAGGTTTTCCGGAAAAGAGAACCTTTATAACAGCGTGTTCGTAGATCTGATATCGACATATCTTGAAAAGATGGAAAGAGAATCAGGATCGCTCAATCACATGCTCCGTTATATAGTGAAGAGTATAAAGAGCGGAGCAACGAAAAAAACAAGAGAGTTCCGTTTCATCTATGACCTCCTTGTCAGCAGGGATTCTCCCGTCAACTCTTTTGACCAGATCCGGGAACTGTTTGAAAAGACTTCGGTATGCAGCAAGATGCTCGAAGAGATGGATGCGGGGAGGATAACACGCGGGGATCCTTTTGAACTGATCAGATCCTTCCTTATCGCGTCTTTTGAAGCGACTAAGGTGTTCAATGACGCTTCGTTGACGCTGCCCGACTCTGAGGCATATCTGACTCTGGTCAGACCCAGAGAGCGCAGGAAGAATACCGATATGGACAGAATGAAGGCCAGACTTCTGGATGAACTTGTCGGTCAGATCGCATCCGAATATGAAGTGATCGTAATGGTCAATCTGGAGAACAATCTTTCATTTGTGGGGAGAAAGAGCGGACTTTTCCTTGAACTGGATTCACCGAAGAAAGAGGGATCAATTGATGAGTATACCCTTCGCTTCGCTAAAGAGGTCGTGCATCCTGATTACAGAGATTCTTTCATAGAGTTCTTCAAAGTGGAACGGCTGCTGAGATTGTTTAAGCCGGGCAAAAGTCTGACAATATCATTCAGGACTATCTATCCTCAGAGACCTTTTTATCAGGCGACTGTCGTATTTAATCAGATCGATACCGACGGACACTGGATGACACTTACGATCAAAGACACTGACCGCGTTCTTCAGGACGAGATCAGAAGCGCAGTAGTCGCCGCAGAACGGAGGATGAGCGCCTTTTTTGCCAAGGTCGCTGATATGTATGATCTGGTGGTGTTCTTCGATATGAAAGAGGACGTCACGCATATATACAAAATGCAGGGAGAGTTCGATCTGCTGTCTGACAAGATCAGAGAGAATATGAGCGTGAGAAGTTTTACCGACAGTCTGACTGCCGGGGTCTGTCCGGAGAAAGACAGAGATGACCTTCGTGATTCTATCCGTAAAGCCGTAGAGAATCTGGCATCATCAGCTGACAAGATACAGTTCCTGACGTTTGATGCGGTGATCAACGGGAAAAGCACGCACTGCATTATAGAGATCGCCTCAGTCTCTGAGGATAACAGAGACATCATTTTAGTGATGGGCGACTCTGAGAAGAACCTTGTCAGGATCAATACGCACAAATGAAGTATCGATTCGGGATCACTGTTTCGGATATTAATATAGCGATCAACGCCGGATACTGAACTAGTATCCGGCGTATCAATCTGTTAAAATGAGCAGTATCGTTTTATGAGGTGGTCGTCTTAAACATGTCTACTATTATTCCTGAAGGCTACAGGTCAAAGCTGTCAGTGTACGAGACGCAGCAGGCAATCGTTTCCATAAAGGAACTGTTTCAGAAGAATCTGGCATATCAGCTCGATCTGAAACGCGTATCCGCTCCGCTGTTCGTTACTGAGGACAGCGGACTGAATGATAACCTGAGCGGCACGGAGAGACCCGTATCTTTCGATGTGCCTTCAGCAGGAGGCATCAGCTGCCAGATAGTCCAGTCCCTGGCAAAATGGAAGCGCCTGGCGCTTAAACAGTACGGCTTCGAAGTCGGGACCGGCCTCTATACAGACATGAACGCCGTGCGACGCGATGAACCGGTATTGGATAATCTTCACTCCGTTTATGTGGATCAGTGGGACTGGGAGAAGATCATCCGCAGGGAGGACAGGAATCTGAGCTTCCTTTACGATACGGTCTCGCGGATCGTTACTGCCATAGCTGACACGGAAGAGGAACTGGCTTCAGTCTTTCCGCAGCTTACTCCATGTATATCCAGGAATGTCGAATTCGTATCGAGTCAGGAACTTGAGGATCTGTGGCCTGAACTGACAGCAGAGGAAAGAGAATACAGATTCGTGAAAGATCATCCGACGGCCTTCATCTCCGGCATCGGAAACAGGCTCAGAAGCGGGCGCAGACACGGAAACCGTGCTCCGGACTATGATGACTGGGACCTAAACGGAGACATTATCTGCTGGGACCGTATCCTGAACAGGGAAGTTGAACTGTCATCAATGGGTATCAGAGTGGATGAAGAAGCGCTCATGCGACAGCTTAAGGAATCCGGATGTGAAGACAGGGCAAGACTTCCGTTTCACAGGATGCTGCTGTCCGGAGAGCTGCCTCTCACGATCGGAGGGGGAATCGGGCAGAGCCGCCTCTGCCTTGTGCTGATGCAGTGTGCGCATATAGGAGAAGTGCACGCCGGTGTATGGGATGAAGATACTAGAAAAATCTGCGGAGAAAATGGTATATTCCTCTTATAAGTAAACGTTTTCAGTGCGATATCTATGAGGTGAATGCAATGGGGATACTCGATAACCTTCTGAAGAAAGGTGCGCAGAGTCTTGCAGGCGATCTTGCGAAGAAAGTCACAGACACGCTTTCTGAAACGCTGGGGGTCGATCTGAAGGAAGTTGCGGAAACTGCAAAGGAAGAGCATAAGAGCAGCGGCTCTGATGCCAACAGCCAGATCACGGTTCCGGTAAGTCTTAAGCTGAGGAATATTCTGGGAAATCAGTTCCCGGAGTATACATTCGCAGAGAATGTCGATCCGGTCTCTGTCGGAGGTCCGGAAGGCGGGATGCCGTATTCGTTCGCGGTTTCCGGGGCTGACGGCATCAAACTGTTTATAATGATCATCGGAAGAAATACGTGCACGCACAAGGACTACAAGCTGTCAAGGGCGTTTGCGGAGGAAAGAGGAATACAGTTCATCAATTTCATCGAACATTTCGAGAATAAAGTGTCTTATGTGACTCAGCGCCTTCACGAATATCTTTGATAAGCCTTAAATTCAACAAAAAGAAAGAGAAATGCAATCAATTGCGCCTGCGGAGGGTCAAGCATCCGTCATCAGAGACTTTGCAGGCAGTCGGCGGATGTTCGTCCTGGTAAATAAGCATAGCTTATTTCAAAGCTTTTTCTCTTTCTTTTTCTTTTTTTATCTTTTTTTGAATGGGAATCCTGGATGAGATCTCCGACCGTGAGGTCTGGAAGTACTTTTTAGAAGATAAGACGGACAGAGGACTGCTGTCAAAACGCGAGATCAGGGAGATCAGTATCTTCGTTGAGGAAGAAAGATACGTCCCTCTTGCGGATGAGCTGCGGTCTTTTTGCCGTGGCAGGTTTCCTGTTCCTGAGAAGAAGGAAATCAACAAAAAAGGCACGGGAAAGAAGAGAACCGTCTACTGTTTTGACCGTGATATGACCATGATGCTGAAGCTGATTGGATATCTGCTTTACAGATACGACAGCCGGATAGACCCGAGATGCTACTCATTCAGAAGGAGCCTGAGCGCTAAAAATGCCGTGAGGGACATCGTTTCAATCAAAGGCATAAGTGATATGTGGTTCTACAAAACTGACGTGCATGACTATTTTAATGCCATACCGCCTGAACGGCTCGCATCTGTTCTGGACAGTATAGTGGATGACGACCCGGCGCTGCTGGCCTTTCTCAAAGGCCTGATCCTTCAGAACGAGTGCAGACGGGGAGATGAGATCATTACTGAAAAGCGCGGAGCAATGGCCGGTGTTCCGCTTTCTTCATTCTTTGCGGACATATATCTAAAGGAACTTGACGCTAAATTCAGAGATACGGGCATTGAGTATTTCAGGTACAGCGACGACATCATCATTTTTGCACCGACAGAGGATATGATGCTCGGAGGAAAGGCAATCATCGAAAGTACTCTGCAGAGAGCAGGACTTGAAGTGAACCCTGAGAAGGAGTCTTCCGGTTCCCCCGGAGAGCCGTGGGAATTTCTCGGGTTCAGGTATGAAAACGGACAGATACGCCTTTCCGTAGTGTCGCTGTCGAAAATAAAGGCAAAGATCAGGCGCAAAGCCCGCTCACTGTACAGATGGAGGAAACGAAAGGAAGTCGACTTTGAAAAGACGGCGGGAAAGATGATACGCATCTTTAACGGAAAGTTCTATGACGATAGCGGTGAGAACGGCTTTACATGGAGCAGATGGTTCTTCCCTGTGATCACTGATCCAACCGATCTTCGCGAGATCGACAGATACCTTATTGAGAACATACGGTATCTCAGATCCGGAAGGCACTACAAGGGAAACTATAAAGTTACATATGAAGATATCAAGGCACTGGGCTTCAGAAGTCTCTACAGTGAATACTACCGATTCAGAGAAGCCCGTTTGTCAGAATGATATAATGATTTCATATCGAGATACTATTTGGAGGTCACCATGCCGAAGATCAGACTGAATGAGAACGAGGAGATTGTCAGAACTATAAAAGAAGGCCTCGCCGCCAAGGGCGGATACTGTCCCTGCAGAGTCGAAATCAAGGAAGAATACAAATGCATGTGTCAGGAATTCAGAGATCAGATAGCAGATCCTGATTTTGAAGGTTACTGTCACTGCATGCTCTATTACAAGGAGAGAGACCGGAAGAGTTCCGTACAGACAGGAGACCGCATCCACGGATTCATCGTGTCTGCCATAAGATACGTTTCGGAACTGAAGGGCTTCTTTGTGGAGATGATCCATGAGAAGACTGGCGCTCAGCTCGTCTGGGTAGAGAATAATGCGGAAAACAAGCTTTTCTGCATCGGATTCAAGACCATACCTGAGAACAGCACCGGTGTATTCCATATCCTTGAGCATTCTGTGCTCTGCGGTTCCGAGAAATATCCTGTGAAGGAACCGTTCGTGGATCTCCTTAAGAGTTCCATGAACACTTTTCTCAATGCGATGACATTCGATGACAAAACGATCTATCCGGTGTCCAGCAGAAACAGGCAGGATTTCCTTAACCTGACAGAGGTCTATCTGGATGCGGTTTTCGCACCGAGGCTTCTGACAGATCCGAATATCTTCTATCAGGAAGGCTGGCATATCTCTCAGGATGTGAATGGGTTCGTATTTAACGGCGTGGTGTTCAATGAGATGAAGGGCGCAATGAGCAGCGCTGACAGGACAGTAGGATATGATCTGCAGAGGAGCGTTCTTCCGGGCACGAACTATGCATATAATTCCGGCGGTGATCCATCTGCGATCCCGGATCTGACTTATGAAGAATTCTGCGATACCTACAGACGATATTACAGTCCGTCCAACTCAAGGATATTCCTGGACGGAGATGTTCCGCTGGACGAAACCCTTGCTCTGATAGACGGCTACCTTTCGAGATTTGAACGGACTGCGCCTGTAGCCGGCATCTCCCTGGAGATCCCGGAACCTCTGCATTCTGAGGATTGTTTCAGTGTCGGAGCGGATGAAGAGACGGCAGGCAGGAACAGGGTGAGTTTTGCCAAGGTGATCGGCACATGGGAGGACAGTGTCAAGTCAGCGGCACTCAGCGTTCTGGCAGATGTTATAGCAGGGACGAATGAGGCTCCTCTCAAGAAGGCTGTGATCTCTTCAGGGCTCGCCCAGGAATTTGAGGTCGATACGGATAATCCCATAGCTCTGCCGTTCCTGGCTGTATATATGAAGAACGTTAAGGACGGGGAAGAGGAGAACGTGATCGAACTGGTCAGGCGGAAAGCGGAAGAACTTGCTGCGTCAGGACTCGATAAACAGGACCTTTATGCGACTATAAACCATATGGAGTATTCGATAAAGGACGCAAGGGAGCCTCAGGGACTGATCAGGTGCATAGAATCTTTCAACAGCTGGCTCTACGGAGGGGATCCGCTGCAGTACCTTGACCATTCCGGGCTTTTCGGAAAGCTGCGCGATATGGTCGAGAGCGGAGGCTATGAAGAGCTGCTGAGGGAGTTCTTTGCGGATCCTCAGGGAACAGCGGTGCTGATCTCAAGGCCGTCCAAGGAGGTGGCTTCAGAGCAGCAGAGAGCCGAAGAGGAGAAGGTGGCGGCGGCCACTGCAGAATGGACCGAGGAACAGAGGGATAATAACAGGATCCTAAATGAAAGACTGCTGCAGTGGCAGTCTACTCCCGATACACCTGAACAGACTGCTACGATTCCGGTGCTTGAACTGAGTGAGATAGGTGAAGAGCCCTCCTGGGTAGAGACCTCAGTGAGCGAGTCGGATAGGGTAACGGTACTCAGACATAACATCAATACCAACGGCATAGTCCACGAAACGATGTATTTCAGCCTGACTGACCTTGATGCTGAAACTCTGGCAAGATTCTATTCCGCTGCGGGAATGTTTACGAATCTTCCGACAGACAGGTATTCTGTCGTGGAGCTCAGGCGTGAGATGAAGAACACGCTTGGCAGGTTCTCAGTATCTGTCGAGCCCAGAAGCCTGGGTCGGGACAACAGCAAGGTCGTGCCTTATCTTGCGGTCAGGTTCAGCGCTTTGGCTGATCTGATAGAGGAAGCTGAAAAACTGGCTTTTCATATCATAACAAGGACCGATTTCAGCGATGCCGTGTCCGTCAGGAACCTTGTCAATCAGAGAAATGAAAGACTCAAACAGTATCCCGTGACCAGCGGCCATCAGCTTGCAAGAACTGTAGCGCTTTCAGGACAGAATGCCGTCTCTGCCGCTGCTGAGCTTCTGGGAGGGATCACGCAGCTCAGATGGATCAGGAGCTTTTCGGAAGGGTTTGACGGGCTTTTTGAAGATTACCGCAGAACGGTTGAGAAGGTGCTTTCGGACGCTCTATGCAGAAAGAGGATGACCGTGAGCATAACTTCAGATGATCCTCATGATCCCTGCGCTATCATTGAGATGTTCCCAGAGGGAACACCGGGGCCTGAATATACGGTGTATTCTTCTGAGCTTCCTGCAAGATCCGCAGTCGTGATCCCTGCTCCTGTGGGATACTCGAGTCAGGGCTGTGATTGTACGGCGCTGGGAGCAGATTACGCAGGTAGTTTCAGGGTGGTATCCCAGATGATCTCGTTTGCATATCTCTGGAATGAGGTCAGAGTCAAGGGCGGCGCATATGGGACAGGCTTCGATGTCAGGCGTAACGGGACTGTTTTGACATACTCGTACAGAGACCCGAGTCCTGTAAGAAGCATCGATACGAACAGGGGAATAGGTGATTTCCTTCGCGGCCTTTACAGCAGCGGGCAGAAACTTGACGGGTTTATCATATCTGCCATCGCTGATCTTGAGCCGCTCCTGTCGCCCGCAGATATGGGAAACAGTGCGGATAATGACTGGTTCCGTAGTTTTAGCAGAGAGGACGCGGCTTCGGAAAGAAAGCAGATACTGGGAACGACCCTGGATGATGTCCTGAGATTCGCGGATATAGCGGACAGTTTCGCAGAGAGCGCTCCCTGCTGTATCGTAGCAGGCGAGAATCTGCTGTCAGAGACGGATGGCATGGAAAAACTGAGGATCTGATATGCTGTCGGAGTTTTATTTTGAATGGGAAGCTTCCCTGATTCTGGCTTTTCAGTCTGTGCTCGGGAGATCAGGCACGGCAGTCATGTCACTTGTCACTGAGTTTGGCGGGGAAGCGGTGCTTTTCCTTATACTTGGAGTCATCTACTGGGGATATGATAAGGAACTCGGCGAGAAGATCGGACTCAATCTTCTCACCTCAATAGTACTGTGCCCCATCCTCAAGAACTGTCTCCTCAGATTCAGACCGTATTTCATCGTGCCCGGCGTTAAATGTCTCAAGCCTGTCGAGGCGGGAGATATCATGGACGTGACGATCCAGGGATACTCATTCCCGAGCAGCCATTCAGGCAGCGCTGCTTCCGTGTACGGCACGATAGCGTTTTACAGCGGAAAGAGGTCCGTCAGGATACTATGTGCGCTTATCACTGCCGCTGTGGGGATATCCCGATTCTGTCTGGGAGTGCATTTTCCGACCGATGTCATAGCGGGGATCCTCATAGGGACCGCGCTGATCCTGATAACAGAGTATGCCCGTAAAAAGAACGTCAGCAGAAAAGTGCTGTACGGCTTTATTATGGGATGCGGAGCCGTAGGGATGTTTTTCTGCACTACCGAAGACTATTACACGGCTTACGGAGTGCTGGTCGGAGGGCTGTGCGGCCTTCTTTATGAGCAGAACAGAGTAAGATTCAGAAACACGGCTTCTCTTTTTGTCGCTTTACTGAGAACGGCGGGTGGAATAGCAGCTTTCCTGCTGGTCAGCCTTGTGCTGAAGACTGTATTCAATACGCTGGAACTCGCGGGAACAGTACAGCTGCTGATCAGAACGCTGCGCTATGCTGCGTCTGCTTTCATTGCAGTCGGAGTCTATCCGTCGGTGTTCAGATTTGAGAAGACTTCTGATAACAGCAGATAGCTGGTGTAAATGCCACATGACATGGGACAGTTCTTTTGTTATTATTATCTTATGAATTAAGAGAGGTGCGATCTGTTCGCACCTCTCTTTCTGTCGCGCTGATCCTTTTCGACGATCTGGCGGTTTATAACGTTAATGCTGGACTGTTCCGTAAAAGGTTTCTGCACCCATGTCATCATTATCGTCAGCAAGATCGCCCCGTTGCCGTGAGTTGTTATCTGTTTTTCTTTGTTGTTGTTATTGTTTTTTTTTGCAGTGTGCATATATAATACTTTCTGTTTTTTTAGTGTTGTGTTGTGTTTTGTTTCGATCAAAATGGACTACGATCTTACTCTGTTTCTTGTTCCGGACTATTACTCGTCCTTCTCCTGCAAATGCGGTGACTGCAGACAAAGCTGCTGTGAAGGATGGGATGTGGCGATATCGCAGAAAGAATACTATGACCTTCTGTCGCTTGATGCGTCAGATGAACTGCGCAGCAGGCTGTCACGGGCATTTTATATTCCAAGAGATGCAGAACCTGAAAGATACGCGTTCCTGAATCATGACTGGCTCGGAAACTGTCCCCTGAGAGACAGCACCGGCTTATGCCTGCTTCACTCCCAGGCAGGTGAGGAGTCGCTCCCCGGAGTATGCAGGCTCTATCCGAGAAGCATACGTAAGGATCTCTGTGAAGCCACTCTGTCGAACAGCTGCGAGAGAGTGATAGAGATGCTCGCTGAGAGGACAACTCAGCTGAAGTTCATACAGCAGCGGATCGGAGCGGAAGGTACCGGCTTTGAGCCTCCGTACAGGATGTCGCTGCGCATGCAGTGCATAGGGATACTTCAGGACAGAAACTCTTCCCTCGCACAGAGTTTCGAGTCTGTAGGAGAACTGATAACCGGGCAAAAGGCACAGAAAAGAGAATTTGAGGACTGTCTGGGAGTTATGATGAGTTTCTGCAGGGAATACTCTGAGAACGGGAGCAGTATTGCCGAATACTGTGAGCAGTCGATCAGGACTCTTAACGGGATATCCGGGAATGAATACAACAAGAGAAGAATCCTTATGCATAGCATGTTTCCCAATCTCGAGATGATCCAGGAAAACCTGATGGTGAATCATCTGTTCTACGAGAAGTTCCCGTATTCAGAGAGCAGGGAGGACGAGACAGAAGAATATGAGAGCCTCTGCGCGGTACTGTGTTTTATCGGTGTTCTGGTAAACGGAAACCTGGAGAGGATAAGCAGGACGGAGGACCTTGTGGACCTGCTCTCAAAAGCGTTCCGCGTGATGGAGCATTCTGCGTTTCACTACAACGACCATGTTCTGCTTGACAGAGCAGGGTTCGGAGAGCCGGAGATCGCAGGAAGTCTTCTAGAGTTCAGTCTTTAAGAAATGTTTCGTTTGTTATACAATTTCCTTATAGTGAATTACGGAGGTGACTGTAATGTCAAAGTACCAGGATGAATTCGGCGCTTCCTCCCTGAGGATAGAAAATCTCCTGACCAAAGGAGAAAACGTGATATGGAACGGCAAACCCAAAAGATTCGCGTTCATATTCAATCAGTGCGTGGTCATGTTTCCGTTTGCGCTTCTGTGGATCCTTTTTGATTCTGTCTTTATCTATCTGATGATCAGGTCCGGGGCTTTCTCCGCTTTGAATACTCCATGGTTCGTGGCGTTTATAGTTGCGTTTTTTGTCATCCATCTGTGCCCCGTATGGTTGTGGGTCTACAATGTGACTACGGCAGGAAAGCGCTGGCAGAACACGGAGTACGTGCTAACTGACAAAAGGATCATAATCATCACTGGATTCATTAATCTCAATGTTGATTCTGTCTTCTACACGGATGTGCAGAATGTTTCGCTGAGACACAGCTTCTTTGACAAGATGCTCGGAGTAGGAGACATACATTTTGAACTTCACAATGCTTCGAGGGTCTTCTTCGACCTCACTGATCCGGAAGATATCTACACTCAGGCGCAGAAGATAGTTATGGATATCCAGTCTGATATCAGATACCCGAACAAGCTAAGACCCGATACCAATCCGGGATATACGACGTCGTATCTGCCCGAAAAATAAAAAAACATCCCCGATCCGAAAGGATCGGGGATAGTTGTGTAAAAGGTATTCAGTTCGAGTTCTCCCTGATCATAAGCCCCGCCCCTCCAAAGATCAGGGCAAGTATAGCTAAAAACCTGATCATTGATGTGGTCACGACATAGATGCGGACATTGAGAATGATAACTATGATCAGAGCTATCGTTGTCAGTGCCAGAAGCAGCTCCAGGATCGCGGATCTGAAAATGACAAAGGCTGTAAGAATCAGGCACCATACGATCAGCAGAACGGGACCGGCATTGCTTCTTCCAAGATGAAACAGAGAAAAACTGCCGACTCTGACAATTGAGAAGAATAGAAGGACCCCGATAACGGTCATCAGCAGACCGGCATAAAACAGTATCGAATTCTTTTTCATCTTCATCTCCGTAAGATTTTTTATTATTATACAACAATCCGGCTTCTGAAAAAACTTTCGAAAGTTTGGAACAGGAGCTCAGTAGTGTTAGAATACATGTTGCGATGCAAACCCGATTCAGTAAAGGAATAAAGAAATGAAATATGATGTCATAATCGTCGGTGCAGGACCCGGAGGGATCTTCTCTGCATATGAGCTTATCAGACTCAGACCGGAGCTTCATATTTGCGTCCTTGAGGCCGGAAAGCCTCTTGCGGACAGAAAGTGTCCCATCGACGGGGATAAAGTAAAATCCTGCATAGGCTGCAAACCGTGCTCGATAATGAGCGGGTTCGGTGGTGCGGGAGCCTTCTCTGACGGCAAATACAATATAACCAATGATTTCGGAGGCACTCTTTACGAGTATATCGGCAAGGACCGTGCGCTGAAGCTTATGAATTATGTGGACGGCATAAACATGTCTCACGGAGGAGAGGGCACAAAACTCTACTCTACGGCTCAGTCGGAGTTCAAGACAAAATGCCTGCAGGAAGACCTTCATCTGCTGGACGCGTCGGTAAGACATCTCGGGACAGATATCAACTATGTCGTGCTGGAACATCTGTATGAAGAACTCAAGGGCAAAGTGGAGTTCAGGTTCCTCACTTCCGCTCAGAAAGTAGAGAAACTTGAGGATTCATACAGGATCTCGACTGATAAAGGTGACATTGAGGGGAAGTACTGCATCATCTCTGCCGGCAGATCCGGCAGCAAGTGGATGGAGAGCGTGTGCGGAGATCTTAATATACCGACGAAAAGCAACAGGGTGGATATCGGAGTCAGGGTCGAGATACCGGCTTCTGTCTTCTCACATATAACCGATGAGCTTTATGAGAGCAAGATCGTGTACAGGACACAGAAATACGGAGATCTTGTAAGGACATTCTGCATGAATCCCCGCGGTATCGTAGTGAACGAGAACACCAACGGCATAGTAACAGTTAACGGGCACAGCTACGAGGATCCCGCCAAGCAGACTGAGAACACCAATTTCGCACTGCTGGTCGCAAAGCATTTTTCAGAACCGTTCAAGGACAGTAACGGATACGGCGAGAGCATCGCCAGACTGAGCAATATGCTGGGAGGAGGAGTGATCATACAGAGATTCGGAGATCTTATCTCAGGAAAGCGCAGTACGCCGGAAAGAATAAATGAGTCATTCGTGAGGCCGACGCTTGACGCTACGCCCGGAGATCTCAGTCTCGTGATGCCCAAGAGGATACTGGACGGAATCGTTGAGATGATCTACGCACTGGACAAGATAGCGCCTGGAACGGCAAACTACGATACACTTCTGTACGGGGTGGAGGTAAAGTTCTACAACATGGAAGTCGCTGTCGATGAGAATCTGATGACTTCATTCAGAAACCTTTTTGTGATAGGGGACTGCTCGGGTATCACGCACTCGCTCTCACATGCATCCGCCAGCGGAGTTCATGTGGCGAGATATATAGCCTCTGTGGCGTGAACAAGACAAAAAAAGAAGCTTTCAGTCGTTGCCGGCTGAAAGCTTCTTTTGTTTGTATGATCATAGTTCAGTGCCAAAGAACATCGTGCCAGGACCGCTTTATCTCTGTCTTCTTGGTTCATTCGCTTTTGTGACTTCTTTTCAAAGCCAGAGTATCTTCATGATAGAGGTGCCTGAAAAGGGATTTGGTGAACGGGACGTTGGTCATGAGGAAACGACCAAGCAGATAAGTGCGAAAAGATACTCCATATGAGTCCTTCATCGGGTTTGCCCATGGATTTGCATGTGCCTATGATTGAATCATCGGGAAACGCTCATATATGGAAAGAAAAAACGGAATCATTTTCCACAACAATCATATCTTCGAATTCTCCAAGGAGCAGGAAATAGTAGCGGTATCTCATTTTTTCCACAAAGATCGGAAAAGACAGAGCATCGGTATCTGATCGCCACTATCCAGGATATGATCTCCGAAAAGCGCAGATGAACTACCGGAAGCTACGACGAAATTGCCGTATTGCTTCCCGAGATTTATCCTCTGTGTCCGGAAATCCGCTCAAATGCAGTCCCCTGCTCACAGAGCATGGGAGAACAATCACTGCAATGAAGATGTGCGTATGTGGAACTTTTCCAGAAGGCTGTTTAACTCTTTTTTTCCAAGAATGTTCTCAGCAGTCCCGGAAAAATAGATGAATATGAAATAGATCACTATGCCGACGAGCGCGTATACTGCAAATTGCGTAATCATCTTGACGCCTCTGTACTGGGCTGCAGGCCAGATAATAAGTATCAGTAACACTGCAGCAGTCATTATTATCGTCGCGATCAGTATCTTGACTAAGTTGCGGCGGAGAGGTGCTCCGGAGTAGCGATATCTTCTTTTCAGGACAGCTGTCTGAATGAGAACAGTTACCAGCTGGCCTATTATACTGGCAGTAGCGGCTCCAAGATATGAAGGAAATCCAATCCTGTCGTACAGGTAGATAAGAGGAAGATCAAGCGAGACATTGATCACGATACCGGCAAAAGTACAAAGGAAAACAGCCCTTCCGAAACCGATGCTCTGAAGGGTCGAACTCATGACGGAAGTAATGCCTCCTATGAGATTGACTATGACGAGCAACGCCAGGATCGAAGGACCATATTGGCTTTGGTTGTAGAACAGCGTGTAAAGAGGTTGCCTGAGGAGGATCATGCCGGCTGCCATTGGAACAGATACTACAAGGAGTACGCCGAGGGCTTGATTTAGCCTTGCTCCGACGACCTCTCTGTTTTTTTCAGCATTGCTCTCTGCCATGAACGGAACGATGCTGCTGACTATCCCTGTAGGCAGAGCAGAGATAAGCATGCAGATCTTGGGAGCCCATGTGGATGCAACACTGGCTATTACCTGTGTTTCTGCATCTCCGTATCCGAGATTATGAAGCCCGACAAGGATGAGCTTCATATCAACGACACTGTAGATGCTGATAGTCAGAGAGACGAAAATGATGGGAACGCAAATGGATATCAGTTTTCTTATGATCACGCCAGAGGATATCTCGTCACTTAAATCGGAATCATATGCAAGCATCTCTTTCTTTACCGAACGGCTTTTGACAGAGACGTAGATTAAAGAGACGAGCGCACCGAGGACAGTTCCGGTGAAGGCGATATTTACACCGGCTTCTTCACCGAGATCCAATACCCTGACAGTTATGTAAGAACCTGCCAATGCTACGATGATGCGAATCAGTTGCTCAATGATCTGGCTTCTTGAAGATGCAGCCACATACTTGTAACCCTGGAGCAGTCCGCGTCTGAGACTGAGAAAAGGCACTATAAGCATACATAGCGCTATGATGCGGATGCCAAGAGTGATCGCTTCGGGAGAAGCTCCTTCCGACATGTCTCTGAGGAAATAGAGGCTAAGCGAACGGGCAAAGACCTGCATAGCAGTAAAAGTTAAAAGCGAAAGGGCTGTTACGATTCTGAATGCAATGGAGTACGCTTTTCTTTCGCTTTTATATCTTCCAAGAGTATGATACTCGCTGATTATGATGCTTACGGCTATCGGTATTCCGCAGGTCGAGATATCAAGGAAAAGGGTGTATATGTTATACACACATGAATAAATAACACCACCGTTTTCTCCGATGATGTCATAAAAGGGAATACTGTACAGCGCTCCCAGCAATTTTGTTATTACTATCGCGGCATATGCTGCGAACATTCCTTTGATAAAGCTGTCCTTCTTCATCTTGACCTGCCGGCATTCACATTCTGTCGCGCGGATCCGCAGAAGTTCCGTGCGCACACTTACATGTAAATATTACTATGTATCGCTGAAGCGTTCAAATAAAAAACAAGATCGGAAGCATCAAGTGTAGTCCTTGTAGTACAGTTCTTCCGTAGCCAGAGCGAATTTGGTCACGGAGAACAGGCAGTCCTTGGGATAGATATAAAAAGTATCGGTCAGAGTGTTGAGATCCACACAGTCGCCGTATTTGCCGAGATACTCATATTCGATGTGACATGAATACAGTGATCTTACAGGCCATATCTCCTCATAGTCCTCACCGTTGTAGCTGCCTTTGAGCCTGAAGCCGTTCATATCATGCGTAAGCACGGCGTCTCCCAGATCAATGTATCCGCTCGCATTGGGCAGCGCGTCGACTCTGGCCTTGCACGTGAAGGAGTAGGTTCCGTTTCTGACCTCATCCCTGACATTCTTCCGTTCCCACTCATACCAGTCCGGGATATGACTGAATTCCGTCTCTCCTTCCAGAGCTTCCAGTTCACCGAGTTCATTCATATTCCACTGTTTGCCGCATGCGTCGCATCTCAGGATAGTTCCCGATGACGACATCCTGTATTCTGTTCCGCAGTGAGGGCACTGGTAAAGCACTTTGTGCAGACCCTCGGCTCTCTTCTTGTATGTTATCCTTATCCCTTTTTCCTTCTGCCAGGCGAAATCATCGTATCTGAACTCATCCTGGATACGGGAGAATATCTCTTCTGCAGAAGCTTTTTTTACTTCATCTGCAGTGAACAGGCATTTCATAGTGGCCTCGGTGCCTTTGACATTGTGATCGGGAAGGTTGTAGAACGGAGAGTTCACGTGATGTCCGTGACATATCAGCGTCACGACCGGGACTTTCAGGAACTTCGCGAGCTTGCCGAGAGAATCGGGAAGCACAGCTGTCGTTCCGCAGAGGGAGTATCTGGCTTCTGGATAGACGGCTGCGATGTCGCCCGAATCTACGACACGTTTGAGCTGCCTGATAAGCACGATGTCATTCGTGAACTTGCGCTTGCAGATGCAGCCGATGAACCTGAGAAGCCATTCGCGTCTGAGGAAGCCGTCTATAGCGACGACGTAGTTGACGCGGTGGGGAAATGTAGCCCTGGTGGATACCTTGAAATCCATGAATGCGTTATGGTTGCAAAGCAGGAGATACGGCGGTTTGATGCCTTCCATCCCTATTTTCGTCAGATGGTTTCTGTGCTTGATGAGATCCGGTGCGCACAGTGTCCAGATAAGGGGCCTGAGGTGCATCCTCATAGGCTTTTTGGACATATCGAAGCGCTTGATGCTGTCCAGCATTTGAATGGTCCTCCGCTTTTTTTCAATTATTATAAGATACTGAAAGCGCGAAGCAAATGCTCCGCGCTTTCAGTATCTAAGAACAGTTATTTGAAAAGTCTCATCATGTAGTCTCTGGCACTGTATCTCCATACATCCCACTCGTGGTATCCGGGGTAGCACGCGTACTCGAAGTTGTATCCCTTATCGATCAGCTCCTGTACCTGAGGCTCGGTGTATTTGTGCCTCGGATCATCGGTTCCGCAGGTGATGAATGTGACCTTCATGGTGCTGTTGTAATGCTCGGGAGAGGCGAACAGTTCATCGTAGTGTGGACCTTCCGAGGACTGCAGTTTGCCGTTGGGGAGCAGCAGGAATCCGCCCTGCACTGTGGTGAGCCCGGCAACCGAGAATCCGCCTCCGCAGCTGAACTGTCCGAGGTTGGCGAAGCATTCCGGATGGCCGTGGGCGATCTGTCTCGCCATTGATCCGCCTGCTGAGAGACCGGCCATCGCTCTGTATTCTCTGTCGGCTATGGTGCGGTATTTACCGTCTATAAAGGGGACTATCTCGTTGCACATTACTTCAGGGAAACCTTTGTCGATGAAAGTTCCGTCTTCCAGTTCCTTTGGAGCAGCGAAACTGCTGGCTACGATTATCATCTCCTCGCATTTGCCTTCGGCAATGAGGTTGTCGGCGATATAGTTGAGCTTACCCTGCCAGAACCAGCCGGTCTCATTCTCACCGCCGCCATGCAGGATGTGCATCACAGGGTATTTCTTGCCGCTGGTCTCGTATCCATGAGGTGTGTAGACCCAGAGATTCCTGTATCTTCCTGTGGATTCGCTCTTGAGAAGCTCCATATGAATGGTGCCGTGGGGGACATCGTTGAGCAGGTAGAAACCGGAATCCTCATCCGGTACCTCAAAATAGTTCATGACATAGGAACATCCGAAGCCGAAAGGAAGCACCGGGCTGTAGGTCATTACACCGTCCTGGATGAACACGCAGTAATGGAATCCGCTCCTCACTTCGTCGAGAACGATCTTCCAGTAACCGTCGTCCTGCTTCTCCATGTCATATCTGCCCTGCATGGAGCCTCCGATGCCTGCGATCTCGACTCTTTTGGCGTCCGGAGCGAAGAATGTGATCTCGGCTTTGCCATTTTCCAGGATGGAGACACCGGGAACTCTTTTGAAGGGTACGCCGCTTCCGCTGAATCCGGGGGACGGCATGACGACTTTTGAACCGGCTGCGGGATCGATGGGACTCTGTGAAGTCGGAACGGTCATCCCTTTCTGAACGTAATCAAAATTCAGGATATGGGAGTTCAGCGCCTGATTTTCTCTGATCTCTTTCTTCATAAGCATAAATCTCCATATACGTTGTTGTTTTGGGGTCCTGGTTAGATTTTAGTTTCTTCACCGTACCTCAGTCAACAGAAAGAGGCGACAGTATAAGTGCCGCCTCAGATGCGAAATTACTTTTCACAGATTCCATATCCTGTCCGCGTATTCTCTGACAGACCTGTCAGAGGAGAAGAATCCGGAATTTGCGATATTGACCAGTGACATCCTGTTGAATCTGTATTTGTCGGTATAAACTTCCGATACCTTTTTCTGTGCTTCGGAATAACTGGTGAAATCTGCTACTGTCATATACTGATCAGCCCAGCCGGAATCATTGAACAGAGAATGCATGATGCCGTCGAATCTCTCTCCAAGCGTGCCGTACGTGAGAATATCGAGCGCCCTGTCCAGTTCCGGAGTGAGGTACTGTCTGGGGTTGTATCCTTTTCTTCTGAGAGAATCAACTTCTTCGGAAGTAAGGCCAAAAAGGAATATGTTATCCTTGCCTACCTGCTCCAGGATCTCTACGTTCGCTCCGTCCAGAGTGCCGAGCGTTACAGCACCGTTGAGCATCAGTTTCATATTGCTCGTGCCGGATGCCTCCTTGCCGGCATTGGAGATCTGTTCTGAAATGTTGGCTGCGGGGATGATGATCTCCGCCAGAGACACCTTGTAATCTTCCAGAAATACGACTTTGAGCTTGTCCCTGACGACAGGATCCGAGTTGACAAAGTTGGAGATGCAGACGATCAGCTTGATTATCTCCTTTGCCAGCGTATATCCTGCAGAAGCCTTGGCGGCAAAAACGAACGTTCTGGGGACGAAATCGCCGTTCGGATTATCTTTGATCTCGTTGTACATCTTCAGGATGTTCAGGGCATTGAGAAGCTGTCTCTTATACTCATGAAGTCTCTTGACCTGTACGTCGAACATGGAATCGGGATCCACGATAAGACCGTTGTTCTTCGCAATATAGTCAGCGAGCCTTTTCTTGTTGGAGAACTTTATCTCTTCGAGCTTGTCAAGGACCGTCTTGTCATCGGCGTACTTCATTAGCTTGCTGAGCTCATTGGCATCGCTCATGAATCCGTCGCCTATGAGCTCGCTGATGTAGGATGCGAGCTTCGGATTAGCCTGTCCGAGCCATCTTCTGTAGGCGATGCCGTTGGTGACGCCTGTAAACTTGGAGTTGTCCATGACATAGTAGTCATGGAATACATCCTTGGTAAGGATGTCCGTATGGAGCCTTGAGACACCGTTCACCATATGGCAGCATGCGAGACAGAGATTGGCCATCCTGACCTCACCGCCTGAGATCACCTGCATATAATCCCACTTTCCGGGATCATTGGGATAAAAGACCGTGATCTTCTCCATAAGTCTGCGGTTGATCTCCTTGACGATGGAATACAGTCTCGGAAGCAGAGACTCAAACAGATCGCAGGGCCAATGCTCAAGAGCCTCGGCCATAACGGTATGGTTTGTGTAGGAGAGGGTCCTGCAGGTCAGGTCCCACGCCTCATCCCAGCCAAGTCCGCACTCGTCCATCAGGAGCCTCATCAGTTCCGGCACACATAGAGCGGGGTGGGTGTCGTTTATATGGATAGCTACCTTGTCGGGGAGGTTATCGAGAGTGTTGTATTTCTGAAGATGTTCTGTCAGTATGCTCTGAAGCGAGGCGGAAACGAAGAAGTACTGCTGCTGCAGCCTCAGCTTTTTTCCTGCCACGTGATCATCGGAAGGGTACAGCACCTTGGATATGATCTGAGCCTTGTTGCTCTCATACATGGCGCTCTCATAGTCTCCTCTGGCGAATGCCGCCATATCGAAACTGTGGGGGTTGCTTGCGCTCCAGAGGACCAGTCTGTTGACAGTATCGGTGCCGTAGCCGGAGATGTAAAGATCATAGGGGATCGCTAGTACCGAGTCATATCCTGAGTTGACGACCTTGAAATGACCGTTGTCGAACCATTCATGAGTAACTCCGCCGAACCTGACTTCAACAGCGTCTTCTTCACGCTTCCTGAGCCAAACGTCGCCGTCAGCCAGCCAGTTGTCGGGGAACTCGACCTGCCAGCCGTCGATTATCCTCTGACGGAAGATGCCGAATTCATAAAGTATCGAAAAACCGGTCACCGGCAGATCCATAGTCGTCGCGGCGTCCATATAGCAGGATGCAAGACGGCCGAGTCCTCCGTTGCCGAGACCTGCGTCATGCTCGCACGCCACCACATCGTCGAGGTTCAGATGATGCTTTGCGAGGATCTCCCTAGCATCCTCCAGAAGGCCGAAGTTATAGAGGTTGTTGTAAAGCGAAGTTCCTACGAGGAATTCCATAGAGAGGTAGAAAGCCTGCTTTTTCTGCTCCTTGGCTACCTTCTCCCTGAACGCCTGATTTCTCTGATCCATACCTTCCCTGAGAGCTGTAGCCAGCACGCGGTATGCCTGTTTCGGCGCTACCTCATCCAGAGAACACCCGCAGAGATGCATGCATATATCTTCAAGAACTCGTTCGTGTTTGGGTGAATACAATTTTATTTCTCCTTAGTTTTAAATATAAGACTGCAGAAAATTATAGCATAGACAGGTATACCGATAAATAACAAACAGTAACATACAGCGGAATACACTGCAGAAAAAGAGTAGGACGATGCACAGATTTTTGAGCATTTTTCTTAGAATTCGGAAAGCGTATCAGGACAGAGGGCGGTCACTCGCACGATCCATGTCACGGCCGGAACAGGGGATGAACTCTGAGGAAAGAGCACAGGCCTGCTGTCCATAAGGCATATGAGTGCTTCATGAACAGAAAAAAAGATGCTGTATTGCGCTGAAAATGTGCCGATATTCATAGTTATTTTATAATTCCTGATGGTTAAACTGTTGATTAAGTTATGATATAATCCTTGCAGTGAAAGATTAAGGTGTTACGCCTTATCCGTATAATTTAATTATTATTCGAAAAGGAGAAACAAAATGGGTCTTATTAGTGCTGCACTGAGTGCTGCTTCTTCAACCCTTTCTCAGCAGTGGAAAGAGTATTTTTACTGCGAAGCTCTGCCTTTTGATGTTCTTGCAGTAAAGGGCAAAAAGCGTCAGTCGGGTGTTTCCAGTAACAGGGACGACAATATCATTTCCAGCGGCTCCGTCATCGCGGTTGCTGACGGCCAGTGCGCGCTTATCGTCGATCAGGGCAAGGTAGTTGAATTCTGCGCCGAACCGGGCGAATTCGTCTATGACAGCTCGACCGAGCCCTCCTTCTTCGGCGGCGGAAGTTTCGGCGATAACGTCAAGGAGATCTTCCTCCATATGGGTAAATCCTTTACTTTCGGCGGAGAGACCCCCAAGGACCAGCGCGTTTACTACATCAATACGAAAGAGATCATCGGAAACAAGTACGGAACACCCGCTAAGGTTCCTTTCCTGGTGATCGATCCCAACATCAACCTCAGAATGAATGTGAATGTAAGCTGCTTCGGTGAGTACAGCTACAAGATCACCAACCCGATACTGTTCTACACGAACGTGTGCAACAACTTCAGCGGTGTGTTCACACGCGATACTATTGACGGACAGCTCAAGAGCGAACTTCTCAGCGCTCTGCAGCCGGCATTCGCCAAGGTATCTGCACAGGGCATCGAGTACAGCCAGCTTCCCGCCTATACAACACAGTTCGGTGACGCTCTGAAGGCAGAGCTCTCACAGAAGTGGAGCGAGTTCCGCGGAATCGAGCTCATGAATATCGGAGTATCCAGCATCAAGGCTGATGAGGCTGACGAAGCCACCATCAAGGAGCTTCAGCGCAACGCTGTGTTCAAGGATCCTTCCATGGCAGCGGCTCAGTGGGTCGGAGCAACATCCAACGCCATTCAGGACGCAGCCAAGAACGAAGGCGGCGCGGCTGTCGGATTCATGGGATACAATATGGTCAATCAGGCTGCCGGAGTCAATCCCGCTGCTCTCTACAATATGGGCGCGGCTGCAGGACAGCCCGCGGCACAGCCTGTCGGCTGGAACTGCACAAAGTGCGGAACCCTCAATCAGGGCAAGTTCTGCACAAACTGCGGAACACCCAAGCCTGAGGAAGCCCCCCAGTACAAGTGCAACAACTGCGGATGGGTGCCCTCGGATCCCAATAATCTTCCCAAATTCTGCCCGAATTGCGGCGATCCCTTCAACGAAGAGGATATCGTAAGATAATCTGTTCTTAAATCGCTGCCCCGTCCTTCTGGGGCGGGGCAGCATCTTTTATCCTTAAGGAGAATCGGAATGGGACTTTTTGACAAGAAATACTGCAGTATATGCGGAGAAAAGATCGGTCTTTTCGGAAACAGGAAGCTCGATGACGGTAATCTGTGCAAGAACTGTGCTGCAAAGCTTTCCCCCTGGTTCTCAGAGAGACGCAGTTCTACCGTGGAGCAGATCAGACAGCAGCTTGAATACCGCGAGGCAAACAAAGAGGCTGTGGCAGCTTTTCATACCACCAGAGTGCTCGGCGACAGATACAAGGTGTATCTGGATGAAGATGCCAAGAAATTCATGGTGACTTCTTCCAGCAGCCTGCAGAATGCAAATCCGGACGTTCTGGATTTTGCTGATGTCACCGGCTGCTCAAACAGGGTCAGTGAAAGCAAGTCCGAGATAATGAGGGAGATGCCCGACGGCAAGAAAGAGAGTTACGTACCCAAGCGCTATAAATATGATTACGATTTTTACGTAACGATCAACGTCAACAACCCCTACTTCAATGAGATGGAGTTCCAGATCAACGACAGGCTCGTTGAAGACAAGGAAAGTGCTGAATATGCTTCATATCAGGAAATGTGCACCGAGATAAAGGAGATCCTGCTTCAGCTGAGGCAGGAGGTCCGCGACAGCAGCGCTCCCAGAAAACCGGTCACATGTCCTCACTGCGGAGCGACTACAACGCCTACTGCAAACGGAACATGCGAATTCTGCGGCGGTGTGCTCAACTGAACTTTGTAAATAACCTGGACCGTGGCAGAGAGTAGCGAATACCTCTGCCATTTTTCAAGTCGAAAGGATGATATCATCATATGCCTACCCAGGTAACGAACTATCAATGCCCATCATGCGGAGGACCGCTGAGGTTCTCCAGCGAGAAACAGCTTCTTGTCTGCGACTATTGCGGTTCTGAATTCACCACAAAGCAGGTGGAGGACTTCTATGCTGCCAAAGACGCCGCTGCCTCTCAGGCACTGGACGATCTGGAACATAAACTGGAGGAATCACCGGAGGAGATAAGGACAGAATGGGAGTATACAGGCAGTGAATGGAGCGAAAACATGCGCGCTTACAGCTGTCCTTCATGCGGCGCTCAGATAATATGCGACGAGAACACGGCTGCTACCAGCTGCCCGTACTGCGGAAATCCGTCCATCGTCGCCGGCAACTTCAGCGGAGGCCTCAAACCTGACTACTGCATTCCTTTCAAGCTGGATAAAGACGCTGCGGTCAGCGCGCTAAGAAACTATTACAAGGGAAAGGCATTCCTTCCCAGGGCGTTTACCGAAAACAATCACATCGAAGAGATCAAGGGTGTGTATGTCCCTTTCTGGCTTTACGACGGAGATATGGCTGCGGATGTGAGTTATTACGCGACCAGAAGCCGAACGTGGACAGAAGGCGACTACAGGGTGACCCGTACCGACCACTATAAGCTGGTAAGAAGAGGAGATGTCCCTTTCAGCCGCATTCCGGTGGACGGATCATCTAAGATGCCTGATGAATATATGGATGCTATCGAGCCGTTTGATTACAGAGAACTCGTTCCGTTCTCAACTGCATATATGCCGGGCTACCTTGCGGACAAATATGATGTCGACTCTAAAGAGAGCAGGCCGAGAGCGGTAGGCAGAGCAGAGAGAAGCTCCCTTAATGCAATGACTGCCACTACGGGAGGATACGAATCGGTATCTGTTGCTTCCAGCAGGTTCCGTCTGAACAACGGAAGCGTAAGATACGCATTTCTGCCGGTGTGGCTCCTCAGCACAAAATGGAACGGGAAGAATTATCTGTTCGCCATGAACGGTCAGACAGGGAAGCTGATAGGGGACCTGCCGGTCTCAAAAGGGAAATTCTTCGGAACGTTCATAGGGATCGCCGCTGCGGTGTTTGCCGTATGCTTTGCGGCACTGTCATTCATGTGAGGAGGGAATGCAAATGAAAAAGCTAGCATGTCTTTTCTTCACTTTGGCGCTGTTTCTGATCCCGTTCAGCGTCCTCAATGCTGAATCGGACACGATGACACAGTACTGTGTCTATGACGTCTCGGATGTTATGGACGGACTGTCATGGGATCATTTCGATGATGCAGCGATGGAAATGTCAAAGGAATACAGATGCGGTGTATATGTGGTACTTGTGCCAGGGTTTGAAGACTATACCCACTTTGACGATGACATGGTGAAAGCTGCCAGCGATATCATAGTGAGAAACACGCTCGGATACGGAGACGGCAGGGATGCGGTCCTTCTCCTGATAGACACAGTTACCGGCAAGTGTTCCGTGGGAAGCAGCGGTTCGAGAGGAACATACATCTTCAATGACGCCGCACTGGCTGAATTCGATTCTTCTATCGCGGCATCTGTTGCGTTCGGGGATTATGATTCAGCGATCAGCACCTTTTTGGGTGAGTGCGGAAAACTGTTCGCATACGAGAAAGAAAACGGAACGGCATATCTTTATACCGGCACCGCTTCTGATGCGGGATCGCAGAAATCCGGGGACGAAATGGTCACGGACTGTGTCTATGATTTCGCCGGACTGCTCACCGACGCGGAGAGAGAGAAACTTGAGAACAAAGCGCGATATCTGTCGGAGCTTTATAAATTCGGCGTATATATCTATGTCGTGAACGATTATCAGGAAGTCTATCCGTCCAGTGACGTCTATTTTGCATGTGAGCATGTCTACGAAACGGACGGCTTTGGTTACGGTTCGGAGAACAGAGACGGTATAATGCTCTTTCTCAGCATGGACGAAAGAGATTTCGCCACATACAGGACCATAGGGAAAGGCTTTTACGCGTTCACGGATTACGGACTTTACGAACTGGAAGAGTATTTCCTCGGTCCGTTCAGGAATAATGACTGGTATGGAGGATTCCAGAACTATCTCTCGTACTGCGACTATCTGCTTGATCTCGCAGAAAAGGGAACGCCTCTGGATTATGAACCCGGAGGAAACAGCGATCCTACATATCCTTCAGGGAACAACGAGCCTGAAAAGATGTCACTGGAGGAGAAGTGTATCGTTGCTGCTCCCGGCTCACTGATCATCTCTCTCATAACATGTCTGATCCTCAGGGGAAAGATGAAGACGGCGGGCATCAAGACAGAGGCGAATGACTACATCGTCAGAAACAGGATCCGGATGCACGACACCAGGGATATCTTTACCCACAGCACTACGAGCCGCACGAGGATCCATACCGAGAGCAGTTCCTCGTCAGGAGGATCTTCCTCAGGAGGCCACTCGTTCTCAAGCTACTCAGGCAGTCACGGAGGCGGACACAGCGGTAAATTCTGAAAAAAGGCTTTTCAGGGATCTGATAACACGAAAGTCACTGTAGACACTGGTGTTTCTACAGTGACTTTTTTTTGCTATAATATGTAAGTATATATTTTTTATAGTAACAGGTGTCAAATGCTTTCTTTCCGGACCGGAATAAAAAGGCTCTGTGCGCTCTCGCTCTGCGTCTGCCTTATTCTTTCCGTGTCCTTTTTTACGTCCGGACGCGACCGCGAGCTGACATCTACCTGGACGAACAGGCTCGAAAGTATCTTCGTGACGTCAGAGCTTACGGATGCTTCAGTCTCCGACCTGCTGGAGGCTATGGACTCAGGAAGGACGAGTTCTGCGGAGCTCACCGGTATGTATCTGAGAAGGATAGAGAGCTATGACGGTTCACTTGGCATCAATTCGGTAATAACAGTCAATCCTTATGCACTTTCAGAAGCGGAAGCCGCAGATGAGGCGAGAAGATCGGGATCACAGGGAAGGCTCCTGGGAATACCCGTGATCATCAGTGACAGTATAGACGTGCAGGGCATGCCCACAACGAACGGGGATTCATCCCGCCTGAGCAGCGCAGCTTCTGCGGATTCGGAGGCTGTCAGAAGGCTTCGCGAAGAAGGCGCTGTTATCATTGGCAAGGCGAATCTGTCGGAAGATCCTGATGACGAATACTTAACCCGCTCGTCAGCGGGCGGCATCTCCAGAAATCCGTATGACCTGTCACTGACTACGGGCGGCGGTGCAGGAGGGGCTGCGGCAGCCGTCGCGGCGGATTTTGCCGCTTTGGGAATAGCGGTGGAATCGGGAACATCTGTAAGGATTCCCGCAATATACAACGGACTCTATGCATTAAGACCGAGCTTCGGCATAGTTGGAAGGACCGGCGCAGATCTGTACGAATCAGATGAAGACGTGATAAGTGTCTTTGCTTCCGATCCTTATGACGCTGGCCTCGTACTCGACATCATCAGCGGAGACGATCCGTCCGACAGCGCAACTGCGGAGGCTCATGACCTGATCCCGGCGGAAGGTTATGTTCCATCTGCCGATACTGTTTCATTTGAGGGGATCAGGATAGGATATCTGAGCAATTCCTTCGGTTATTATGTGAACAGAGAAGGAAGAGAACTTGATTATCCGGACGAACTCAGTGACAGTCTCAGGGGAATGCTGGACAGCACGCTGTCCGTGTTCACATCAGACGGAGCGGAACTTGTAGATCTGTCAAGGTACCTTACAGAAGAGTACCTGAACAGGCTGGGAAATGTCGGTGTTGCTTTCTCCAGAAGAGTCATCGGCGAATTGTTCGAAGACTACGATATCGACGCATTGGTGTACCTTTCACAGCTGGACGCTCCGGAAAGCGTCGGATCTGCTGACGGTGACAGTTCCAATCCAGCGGATTATCTGCATATCCTGGCACCGGGTATCGGATTGCCTGAAACGGTCATCCCAATGATCACAGACACAGGGTCCGGTATGGTACCGGTCGGACTCTCCCTTGTGGGAAAGTACGGCGACGATGCCGGGCTGCTCTCTATTGCGTGCCGTTATTCAAATCTTTCAGGAAAGACGCCGTCTCCGTCATCTGTGCCTGCTCTGCCTGACGATGATCTGCAGACTCTTGGCATAAGCATTGTCAGAGCAGCCGAGACCCTGCTCGGTGAGCAGACCATCTCGCCGGAACATCGCAGGACAGTATCCTCCATGCTGGAAGATCTTAAGGCTGTCTCAATGACCGGAGAGAACGATACAACTGCCGTATCTGTTGCACAATACAGAGAAATGATCGCCGGACTCGGTGGCCTGATGGATACAGCAGAACTTATCATCAGTTCAGCTCCGGTTAATAATATCGTTACGCTGAGGTATCTCATTCAGAAGTACCGTGCAGCAGTTTCAGTATCTTCAGTTTCTGTCCTGCTGTTTGTGTTTGCGATCCTGCTTGCCGGTCCCGGAAAGAGGCAGAGACCGATTTTCAGCAATATCCCCAGCTTTGATGTGTCCAGTGACAGCAACGCGTCACTCTCGGAAAGGCTGCGTTCGGCTGCAGGAACTATGAGAGAGCGCAGGAGACTGCTGAAAGAAGCGAGAAAGGCGCTCAGAAACAAAGAGTTATCAGAAAAAGGCACCAGATCCGCTGCCCGCACCTCCGCATTTACGGCCTCTGCACAGAGCGCCGTGATCGCGGGACGGGCAGAACCTGCGGATGGACCGTCGGGATCATATTTGCACGGCACTGAAGGCGGAAATAACAGTTTCCGCAGTGAGTTCCTGGGCAGATTCCGCAGAGGTTTTGAACTGTTCATAGGCTATCTCCTTAAGCCGTTCGCGAATGTTTTTGCTGTCCTGAAGAAAATATCGGGCAATATAGTATCGCGCCTGAGATCCCGCGGATCGGAAAAACGATCCGGGAATACTGCCACAACAAGTACGCAGACCGAGACGGGAAGAGCTGCTGCGCGTGGTTTTGTGCGCACAAATACATTTATCAACGTCGTTTCCGGCTTTTTTGCCGGAAGCATCTCCTCTCTCAGAAGCAGGATCAGTGCTTTAACACAGGCCAGAAGTGCTGCGAAGGCAGAGAGGTTGCGCAGACGTGCGGAAGCTGCTGAAGAGAGAAGGATACTCAGAGAGCAGAAGAAAGCGGACAGGATCGTCAGTCAGCGCATAAAGAACGCGCAGAAAGTAGACGCAAGAGAAAGACTGCTGTCGCAGAAAGCAGCCCGCAGGGAAGAAACAGAACGCGCAAAAGCCGCACTGCAGGAACAGAAGAGACAGAAGATCGAGAACAGGAAACTGTCACGCGCAAAAGCGGCGGCGATCAATGCGGAAAGAAGAGCATCCGAACGCGCTTCAAGAAGAGAAAGATTTGCTCTTCTGGCTTCTTCCGTAACGGCGATGATCTCAGCAGCGTTTGCGTACGTGTTCGCAGCGCTGTCTTCGGGAATGCTGAGCATAAGGTCTAATGCTGCGGCAGCTGCAGAAGCAAGGCAGCAGGCGAGAGAAGCAGCGCGGGAGATCAGGCTAGAGAAGACGGCGGTCCGGAAAAAGGAAAGAAGACTCAAAGCAGAGAAGAGACAGGAGCTGGCATATGCTGCGCAGCAGAGAAGACAGGCTGAGCTGCAGAAGAAACAGGCTGCTGAGGAAGAGCGTCTGCTTCTGCGTGCCAGATATGAACAGAGCAGGCTCAGGCTTGAGAAGGAATGGGAAGAAGCAAAAACAGCCCGCCGCAAGGAGCGCGCTGCTGCAGCCCTTGTAAAGAAGAAGGAGAGAGAAGAGAAACGGGCGGCTTATATAGCCGGAGTCAAAGATGCTGCTGCTGAACGTGCTCAGATCAGAGATCTGAAGAGGGCGGAAAAGAATGCCATCAGAGAACAGAAAGCAATTACAAAGGCGGCAAACGAGCAGTTCAGGCTTCTTGAAAGGAAAAAGGCTCACGAAGCCGAGATGGAGCGCAAGGCGGCTGCCGAGGCGCTGCGTCTGAATCAGCAGGAAGAAAAAAGAAAGCTCAGAGATTCGAAGAGGATCGAGAAGAAGGCTGCCGCTCTGTTCAGAAAGAATCAAAGGAAGCAGAGAGCAGAGGAGTTCAGAAGTTCTGTCCGCGGTTTAGTAAAGAATTTCTTCGATTCATTCAAAGAAAGGGCAGAGCAGCGCCGCATTCGCCGTGCGGAAGAACTATTTCTCCGTAATAACGAACTCAGGCTCCAGAAACGGCATCTTGAGGACCTGAAAGCCGAACAGCTCCGTATGGAAGAGGAGAACCGCAGACTTACAGAGGTCGAACAGGAGAAAAAAGCCCAGGCGGAGAATGCCAGAAAAGAGGCTGCCGTTGCCTACAGAGCCATGATCGACCGGAAGATAAGCGAGCAAGTCGAGTATCTTCAGGAGAGATCCGCTCAGAAACGGGAAGCGGATCTGGAATTCAAGCGTGTAAAAGAGGAGAAGCAGAAAGAGAAAGCTGCACAGAAAGCTGCGGAGGAAGCCAGGAGGAGAGAAGAGAGAGAGAATCTCAGGAAGGAAAAGGAAGAACTGCGCCGTGCAAGAGAGCTTGCTGCGGAACAGCGCAGAGAAAAAGAAAAGCAGCTTAGGGAAGAGAAGAAGGCTGAGCTTGCCAGACTTGATTTCGAGAAGAACAAGGACAAGATCATCAAAGCTCAGAGACGCGAGATACAGAAAAACGAGAGAGTGCAAAGGAGAAGGGCTGCAAGATTGGAGGCAGCCGCGAGAAGACACGAACGTTTCGTCATCTTCCGTACAAAGGCAGCTTTGTTCTTCAGCAATATACCTTATAAAGTCGCGTCTATTCCTTACCGCGTAGCGTCATTCTACAAGAAGGTCGAAGAGAAACTTACCGCAAGGATCGCGGCTTTCATAAGCCATATCACCGATCAGTCAGAGAAAGCCAGGGAAGTACGCGCTGCCAGGTCAGAGGAGCGTGTGGAACAGCGCGCGGCGTCTGCGCAGATCAGACGTGAGAAGAAGGAAGAAGCAGCGCGCGTAAAGGCAGACAAAAAGGAAGCTGCAGCTGTGGCCGCAAGGCTCAGAAAACAGGAGGCCAACGACAGGAAAACGAAGGCTGCAAAGGCAAAAGAGCTTCAGAGACAGGAAAGGCTCTCAAAGAAAATGGAGAAGAGAGCTGCTGCTCAGGCATCTATGCGGCGCAGAGTGGCTGCTGTCAGAGGGGCTTTCGTATCAGTCGGGAACTGGATCTCAGGAATATTCAGCACTACGCAGAACTGGCTCAAACGAGTTTTCCTGCTGGTGTCCGGGATAGTTACCTTCATATTCATGATACCTGTGCGCGCGGTGAGAGCGCTCCTCTCGGTGCCCGGCCAGATAGCTATTTCAATGACCTCTTCGAAAGAAAAGAGGCTTGCTAAGGCTGAAGTCAGGGAGTATAAGCTGGAGCAGAAACGTATAGCACGGGAGAAACAGCTTGTTTCCGGACAGAGCAATGTCGTCGCTGTGACGCCTGCTTCTTCAGACGAAAGCGTCTCAGCAGCGTCGGGAACGATCAGAAATCTGGAAAGGGAAGCCCCGTTTACATTCGTACAGAGAGATCTCAGGGATATCTTCAGATCAAGCCGCGGACAGCAGATCACCGCCTTTATCTCCTGCGTTCTGCAGGGCGTCGGCGTTGCATTGCTTCCCGGATTTGTCGTTGAACTTATGACTGCCATACGTGATTTCAGCATTGCCGATGTACCGTATGACCTGCTCTTTATGACTGTATCTGTCGCATCTGTATGTCTACTTATGAACTTCATCGGAAGGAATGCCGTTGCTTCCGTACTGAGAACGGTCAGCAAGGAGATGAGACGGATCGAGTTCAGTATAAGGAAAGACAGGGACAGAAGCGTTTCATTCGAGGAAGCGATTCTCCGAATTCAGGAGATCGCTTATGCCAAATATGATCTCGTATTTGATATTTCCGTGTTGACTGCGGCTGTCGTGACCGCTTGTCTGAGCAGCCTGTTAAGTGCTGCGGTATTCGCCGCTGCTGCCGTGATCGTTGCAAGGAACTCCAGAGCAGAAGAAAAGAGACTCAGCGAGTGCAGAAGCGTGGAAGAGGCTGTCTCTGTCCGGGAGGCTGTTTCTCTGGACTGGGCAAGGAAACTCAGGGTCAATAAGCTTCTCGGAAGAGGAAACGATTCATATGACAACGTACGGAATGCGGTGCTTGATGTCAATATCCGCGTCCTGTCCAGAAGAGATGTTGAGACCGATCATGATACAGCATTCAGGGCGATATGCTATCTCGCGATCGCCGGGATCGCACTCGTGAGCCTGTTTGTGCCGTTCGGAACTGCGGGCTGCCTGACGGCAGCGTCAGCCTGTCTGATCGTTGCACCTTCAGCGATCCGAAGTGCAGCCGGGAAGTTCCGCATCCTAAGTGACAGACATGACCTGTCGAAGACAGTTTCTTCTATTCTTGCAGATGACAGCAATGCTTTGGGAGAGAGAAGATGAACAGGAAGATCAGAAGACCGCTGTGTACGGAAGGAAAGGATGCTCTGATGAAGATACTCAGAGCGGATCCTGTAGTTTTCGATACACTGAAAAAAGTGATAAAGCAGTGCTATGCGGAGCTGATCCTCCTTTGTGCTTCGATATCAGCCCTCGGTGCGTTCGTGTCGCTGCTTCCCGGCAGCGGAGGAAAGGTCGAGGGGTTCGGATGGCTGCTCATCGCATCCTCTGCTCTTATGACAGCAGGCTATGCCGCAACCGGAAGGGCACGCAAGAGGAACTTTGACAGATGTATAGCCGATATAAATGAGACACTCAGAGAGGATGTCATACTGCAGGTCTACAATAATCCTGTCGGCGGTATGTATGAGAACGATTCCTATACTGTCATGAGAAGCAAGGGGAACCAGACTGAATCACTATGTTCCAGCCTGATCTCCGTATCTGACGGAGCTGTAAGACTTATCGGGTCAGTTTGTTCCGCAGTCTTCATGGTGCTGCTCAATCCGGTCGCTTCCGTACCGGCATTGCTGTTCAGCCTGCTGAGGGCAAGAAGACTGGCCTCGCTCAGAAACAGATATGAGGAAGCACTGGATGATCTGGATGCAAAAAGCGCCGAATACAGGGAAGTGTGCGATGCGCTGCTTGCATCTTCGGGAATGGAACCGGATGATATCGCGCTGAGCAGAGCTAAGGCTGTGGCTGCTGTGGACGAGTCTCAGGCAGCTGGTATCGCTCTGAGGAACAGGCTTTTTTTCCAGTCGCGGATCATAGCGGGCGTGATCATCCTTCTCTTCGGGATCTGCACTATTGCGGTAATAAATGTCGGTCTGCTTCCTTGGTTCTCAGATCTTCTCGCAGTTCCGTCACTGCTTATGCTGTCGATGTTTCTCTTCTTTACATCCGATCATTACAGTTTTTTAGATGCTCTGGCGAAAGCGGAGTGGGATTCGATAGACCTAACTACTCTTAAGGAGGAACAGCAATAATGAACGAACCTATCCTGGTGATCATGGCTGCCGGAATGGGAAGCAGATTCGGGGGATTGAAACAGATCACCCCAGTAGATGAATACGGTCATATAATCATGGATTACTCTCTGTACGATGCAAGGAGAGCGGGGTTCAAAAGAGTCGTGTTCGTGATAAAACACGAGATAGAGAATGATTTCAAGGCGAGCATAGGGAACAGGATAGGCAGCTTCTTTGATGTTAAGTATGTGTTCCAGGATGTGAACGATCTTCCGGAAGGCTTTTCTGTCCCGGAAGGAAGAACCAAACCATGGGGTACAGGACATGCGATAGCTTCGTGCAGAGACGTTATCGATGCTCCGTTTGCAGTCATCAACGCTGATGATTTCTATGGAAGATCTGCCTTTGAGATGATCTACGATTTTCTGAAAAAAGAAGATACATCCGGCAGGTATGCGATGGTCGGGTTCAGACTCAGAAATACGCTCACTGAAAACGGTTCTGTAGCCAGGGGGCAGTGTTATGTCAGAGAAGGGCTGCTTACGGGAGTAGTTGAAAGGACCGAAATATATCCCTGTGGTGACGATGCCGAATACAGGGCCGAGGACGGAAACATGATCCGGATCAGCGGCGATACCATAGTCTCGATGAATTTCTGGGGCTTTTCTTCCGATATGGCGGCGGAACTCTGGAAAAGGTTCCCGTCGCATCTGAGAGAAGGACTCGAATCTAATCCGGTCAAATTTGAATATTACCTTCCGAGCGTGGTCAATGATCAGATCAGCGACGGAAGCTGCACGGTCGAAGTCCTGCCATGTGAGGACAGCTGGCATGGAGTCACTTACATGGACGATCTGCCGGATCTTGAAAAAGCAATAATTCGAATGAAAGAGAACGGCGATTATCCCGCTGAACTCTGGAAATGAAAATAGCTCCGGAGGATTCTGCCTCCGGAGCCTGTCAGTCAATGTGCTGATATTTATTTGTTCTTGATCTTGTCCCAGTAGCTCTTTGCTGCCTGCTCGGTCCTGTTGTCACCGGGCACATAATATTGTGCTCCTACAAGATCATCCGGGATATACTGCTGTTCTATCCAGTGGTTCTCGTAATTGTGCGGATACAGATAGTTCTGTCCTTTATCCGTAACTTCAGCTGAATCGTAGTGGACGTTCTGCATTGCTCTTGGGAATCCTTTTCCCTTACCCGCCTTATAATCCTCATCGGCCATGTAATAAGCAGCTGTAACAGAGTTTGATTTAGGAAGAGTCGCAAGATAAATCGCGGCTTCTGTCAGCGGAAGATATGCTTCGGGGAGACCGAGATGTTCAGCTGCCTGTACACACGCATTTACCACTGCTATAGCCTGAGGATGAGCAAGGCCGATATCTTCACAGGCTGAGCATAGAAGCCGCCTTGAAGGAGTTATTATGTCGCCGGCTTCAAGGAATCTGACAAGATAGTGAACTGCGGCATCAGGATCGCTTCCGCGCAGTGACTTCATTAGTGCGGAAGCAAGGTCAAAGTGTTCATCACCTTCTCTGTCATATCTTCCGTATGACAGGGATGTGACCTGCTCTATATGCTGCATCGTGATATGTTTTATACCGTCATCCGCCCGAAGGGCGACAGAGATGAAATCCAACGCATTGAGAGCTCTTCTTACATCTCCTCCTGAGCTCCTCGCAAGATGTTCCTTGGCGTTTTCGTCTATCTCATATCTGATGCCTTCCGATGAACTGAGTTTCTCGAGCGCTCTGTCTATTGCCAGCAGTGTGTCTTTCCAGTCCAGCGGCTTGAATTCAAATACAGTGCAGCGGGAGAGAAGAGCGTTATAGACATAGAAATACGGGTTTTCGGTCGTTGAAGCGATCAGCTTCACGTCACCGTTTTCCACTACTTCAAGAAGAGACTGCTGCTGTTTCTTGTTGAAGTACTGTATCTCATCGAGATAGATAAGTACACCGTTTATCCCGAGCAGCGTCTTGGAGTCTTCTATTGCGCTTTTTATGTCGGCTATAGATGACGAAGTTCCGTTGAGCCTGTACAGCTGCATATTGCTGTTTTTGGCTATGATATTGGCTACAGTCGTCTTTCCGACCCCGGACGGACCGTAGAAAATCATATTGGGAACAGAACCCGATTCGATTGCTTCCCTGAATATCTGACCGCGGTCAAGCAGATGATGCTGACCGAAAACGTCGTCAAGAGTCTCTGGGCGCAGAAGGGAAGCGAGTGGCGATCTTTCCATAATAATCCTCTGAAATCATTTGTCTGATTTAAATAATAACATCTTTTTAAAAACATAAGAAGAAACAATGCGATTGTACAAATACAAGTACAATGCATCTGCTATAATTGAGAAGGCTGAAGGAATGGATCTTAAGGAAAAGGCTGCGCTGGTGGTTTCCAGACTGGAGAATGAGTATCCTGTCGCGCAGTGTACTCTATCGTATGAAGATGCGTGGCAGCTAATGGTCTCAGTCAGACTGGCCGCACAGTGCACCGATGCCAGGGTAGACAAGGTGACGGAAGTACTTTACAACAGGTATCCTACAGCTGAGAGACTCTCTGAAGCGGCCTATGATGATGTATTTGAGATAGTGAAGCCGTGTGGACTCGGCGCATCTAAAACCAGGGACATACTCGCATCCATGAAAAAACTGTGCAGCGAGTACGGCGGGATCGTGCCGGATGATATCGATACTCTTCTTACTTTTCCCGGAGTGGGGAGGAAATCGGCGAATCTTATTGTCGGTGACATTTACGGAAAACCTGCGATAGTGTGCGACACACATTGCATCAGGATATCAAATCTGATCGGCCTGGCTGATTCCGACAAGCCGGATGTAGTGGAGAAACAGTTGCGTAAGATCGTTGAACCGGACAAAGGTAACGATCTTTGCCACAGGTTCGTTCTTCATGGAAGAGCGGTCTGTATAGCGCGACGACCTCAGTGTCAGAACTGTTGTCTTAACGATCTTTGCGACCACGCACAGGCAGTCCGGAATGCTTGAATCCGCTAACCCACAATGATATTCTTAACACTAGTTGAATGATCTTTTTACCTACAGGAGAATGAAATGGCAGACAAAGCGAAAGCATTGGAAACAGTTATAGCCCAGCTCGATAAGACCTACGGAAAAGGTACGATAATGAAGCTCGGCGCGAACTCTTCACTCAACATCGAATCCATACCTTCCGGGTCGCTGTCACTTGATATTGCGCTCGGTATAGGAGGACTTCCCAGAGGAAGGATCGTCGAGATCTACGGACCTGAAAGCTCCGGCAAGACTACCGTAGCTCTCCATGTTGTTGCTGAAGCGCAGAAAGCCGGAGGAGAAGCGGCCTATATCGACGTTGAACATGCACTGGATCCTATCTATATGAGCAATCTTGGCATAAATCTCGATACTCTTCTCGTATCGCAGCCTGATACTGGAGAGCAGGCTCTGGAGATCGCGGAAGCACTTGCGAGAAGCAATGCCATAGATGTGATCGTTATCGACTCTGTTGCGGCAATGACGACCCAGGCTGAGATCGAAGGGGAGATGGGAGATTCCCATGTCGGTATGCAGGCAAGACTGATGTCTCAGGGACTCAGAAAACTGACCAGCGTTATCAGCAAATCAAACTGCGTATGCATCTTCATCAACCAGCTCAGGGAAAAGATCGGTGTTTCCTATGGCAATCCGGAGACGACGCCCGGAGGCCGTGCACTGAAGTATTACGCGTCTGTCCGCCTTGATGTCAGAAGGATAGAAACGCTTAAGAACGGTTCTGAATTCTACGGAAACAGGACCAAGGTCAGGGTGGTCAAAAACAAGGTAGCGCCTCCGTTCAGGGAAGCCGAGTTCGATATCATTTACGGCAAGGGCATTTCGAAAGTCGGTGAGATACTTGACCTGGCAGTCAAACTTGACATAGTTCAGAAGTCCGGCGCCTGGTTCAACTACGGCGAGCAGCGTCTTGGTCAGGGAAGAGACAATGTGCGCAAGTATCTGGAGTCCAATCCTGAATTGTGCAATACCATTGAGGAGCAGGTCCGCGCCAACGCCGAGAAACTCGCTCCGGGATATAAGCCTTCAGATGAAGAGATAGATAAGCCGGTCATAGTAACGGCTGGAAGGACTTCCGGACGGACCAAACCTGCAGATGAGTCATCGCTTGACGTCGGCGTCGACAGCTGAAACAGTTAAGGTATGGTAATTACAGATATAAAAACGACGAAAAAGGGCAGATATGCCCTTTTTTGCGGTGACGGATTTCTATTCTCCATAGACGAGGATACATTTCTGTCATTCGGGATAAAAAAAGGGAAAGAGCTTTCCGATGATGACCTTGCGGAACTGCGCAAGCAGTCTGATTACAGGAAGGCTTTAGACAAGGCGTTCTCATTTCTTGGGATAAGGGATCATTCAGAATATGAGCTGTACAGCAAGCTGCTTCGTACGTTCGATCCCGATACTTCCAGGCAGGCAGTGGACAGGATCAGAGAGCTCGGGTATCTTGACGATACGTCATTCGCTGAGAGGTATGCGGGCGAGCTCCTCAGGAAAGGAAAGAGTCTGGGAGAGATCAGGCTTAAGCTGAATGAGAAGAGGATCTCCCGAGAAATATCGGAAAGCGTGCTCGGAGCGCTGGAATCGGACGAAACGCCGCTGATCATAGATCTGATCAACAGTAAGTATCTGAGAAAGCTTTCTGCAGAGAACGGAAGACAGAGAGTATACGCAGCTCTCCTCAGAAGAGGATTCAGAAGCAGGGATATAACTGCCGCGCTGAAAGGATTTGGAGATTCGGGTGATGAGTTCGGTGAAGAATGAAAAGATTTATTTTATCTCGCTCGGCTGTGACAAAAACAGGGTAGATGCAGAGAAGATGTGCTTTCTGCTTGAAAATGCCGGATACGGGATTACATCTGATCTGGAAGAAGCGGATGCGGCAATAATCAACACATGCGGATTTATTGAAAGCGCAAAAACCGAAGCTCTTGATAACATTTTTGATATGGTAAACGCCAAGATAGAAGGTGTCATCAAGGCTGTTATCGTCACCGGCTGTCTCTCGGAAAGGCATGGCGAGGAGATGATGGAGATCATCCCTGAAGTGGATGCTGTGGTGGGCATCGGCCAGAATTCCGAGATCGTGGATATCGTAGGAAAAGCGCTTCACGGAACGGATAACGAATACAGACGTTCTCCGCTTGACCTCCCCCTTGAAGGAGACAGACTCATCTCCACGCCGCAGCATTACGCTTTTCTTAAGATCGCTGAGGGGTGCGATAATCACTGTACTTTCTGCGCCATACCCGGCATCCGCGGCAAATATCGAAGCAGAAAACCGGAGTCTATACTGGAAGAGGCACATAAACTTGTTTCCTACGGAGTAAGGGAGATCATTCTCGTGGCACAGGATACGACATCCTACGGGAAGGATCTCGATGAGAAAGTGAGTCTGGCTTCGCTGCTCAGGGATATGTCCGCCATAGAAGGCTTATGGAAGATACGCATTCTTTACGCATATCCTGAGCATATCACGGATGAGCTGCTTTCAGAGATGGCGTCAAACAGCAGGGTATGCAAGTACCTTGATATTCCTCTGCAGCACGCAGATGATCTGGTGCTCAGAAGGATGGGAAGGTTTGGGTCAGGTAAAGAAAACCTTGAACTGATAAAGAAGATAAAAAAGACGGTCCCCGGCATAACGCTGCGTTCAACATTCATAGTCGGATTTCCCGGTGAGACTGATGAGCAGTTCGACAGCCTTATCTCATTCCTCAGGGATGCGCAGATCGACAGGGCAGGCTGTTTTACCTACTCCGCTGAAGAGGGAACAGCAGCCGAAAAAATGAAGGATCAGCTTCCGGAGGAACTGAAAAAGGAAAGAGCGGAGATATTTTATGACATTCAGCAGGAGATCACTCAGCGCCTTCAGGAGAACAAAGTCGGTTCAGTGACAGATGTCATCTGTGATTTCTTTGATGAAGACAGAGCTTCCTTCATTTGCAGATCCGAAAGCGATGCACCTGAAGATGACCTGATGGTAGTGGTCCCGCTGAAGTACGATCTTATCCCGGGGGAGATATATAAAGTCAGGATTACTGGAACTGACGGACTTGATCTGGCTGCCGAGCCGATTGACTGAGCCGAAGATATTAAATAAAATGGTATAAAAGACCACATAAAGAGGTTTGTTTATGAGAGTTTTCAATACGCTTACAAGAAAAACTGAGGAACTCATTCCTCAGGAGGGGAATAAGATCAAGATCTACGCATGCGGACCTACCGTATACAACTATATCCATGTCGGAAACGGACGGGCTGCCTGTGTCTTTGATACTCTTCGCAGATATCTTATATGGAGAGGGTACGATGTGACGTTCGTGCAGAACTTCACTGATATAGATGACAAGGTCATCAATAAGGCAAATGAAGAAGGCGTATCGTATAAAGAGATCGCTGAGCGCTATATCAAAGAGTATTTTACGGATGCTGACGGCCTTAACATAATGAGAGCCGATCATCACCCCCGTGCCACAGAAAACATAGACATGATACTTGAGATCATTGGTACGCTTGTTGAAAACGGACATGCCTATGTTGCTGAGAACGGTGATGTTTATTTCGATGTGCACAGCTTCCATGAATATGGAAAACTCTCCCACCAGCCGATAGAGGAACTGGAGGCGGGAGCCCGTATTGCTCCGGGAGAGCTTAAGAGGGATCCAATGGATTTCGCTGTCTGGAAGTCGGCCAAGCCCGGTGAACCGAGCTGGGACAGCCCGTACGGAAAAGGCAGACCGGGATGGCATATAGAATGCTCCGCTATGGTGCGCAGGTATCTCGGAGATACTGCTGATATCCACTGCGGCGGGCAGGACCTTATTTTCCCGCATCACGAAAATGAGATCGCACAGAGTGAGTGCTGCAACGGAGTTCAGTTCTCCAGATACTGGATGCACAATGGTTACGTGAACGTTGATAACAGGAAGATGTCAAAGTCGCTTAACAACTTCTTTACGGTAAGAGAGATCTCTGACGAATACGGATATGAACCGATAAGGTATTTTGCGATCAGCGCACAGTACAGAGCGCCCATCAACTTCTCAAGAGAGGTGATGGATCAGTGCAAAGCTTCGCTTGAGAGGCTCCATACCTGCAGAGATAATCTAGAGTTCTCTATAAGCAATGCGTCCGGTACCGGTGAGGAGCTTAAAGCGTTGGCTGACCAGAGAAGAGAGCAGTTTATCGATGCAATGGACGATGACCTGAACACCGCTAACGGACTGACGGCACTGTTCATGCTGGTATCTGATATAAACAGCGCGAAGGACCAGAGCCGTGAATCACTTGAGTATGCTGCCGGCGTATTTGATGAGATCTCAGGAGTTCTCGGGCTGAAGCTCAAGAGCGAAGGCGAACAGATCCCCGAGGATATCGTGAGAATGGCGGAAGAGAGAACTGAGGCAAGGAAGACCAGAAATTTCCAGCTTGCCGATGAGCTCCGCAATAAGATCACAGAGGCAGGATACGTACTCGAAGATACTCCCCAGGGTCCGAAGATAACAAGGAAACAGTAAAGCACGGAATACAAGAACCTCCGTACCGGATCAGATACCGGAACGGAGGTTCTTTTTGAAGATATGTGAGATACGGTTTTCAGCGCACGGCACCGATCTTGCTCAGCAGAGGAGCGAGCCAGTTTGAATAATACCTTTCTATCATTCCTTCATCGCTGGCTTTAGCAAGATCGCTGTCGATCGGGATCTGTGCGAAAGTGTCGATTCCGAACCTGTCAGCTGTTTCTGCGGCATGGCTCTCACCGAATACCGGTATCTTTCTGCCGCAGTCGGGGCATTCCAGGTAACTCATGTTCTCGACCAGACCTATGACCGGAACGTTCATGAGCTGAGCCATCTTTACTGCTTTTCCAACTATCATCTCGACCAGTTCCTGCGGGGTAGTCACGATGACGATGCCGTTGATCGGAAGAGACTGGAATACGGTGAGCGGGACATCGCCCGTTCCCGGAGGCATATCGATAAACATATAATCGACGTCGCCCCAGATGACGTCACTCCAGAACTGCTTCACTGAATTTGTGATTATGGGACTTCTCCAGACGACCGGAGCGGAATCATTGTCGAGCAGGAGGTTGAGCGACATCACCTTTACACCCATAGCGCTTGTGACAGGATAAAACCCGTCTTCGTCTCCCGTGACCTTTTCAGTGAGACCGAAAGCTCTTGGGATCGATGGGCCTGTGATATCGGCGTCCAGGATCGCTGTGGAATAACCGTTTCTGGCTGTAGTTGACGCGAGCAGGGAGGTTACAAGAGACTTGCCGACGCCTCCTTTTCCGCTTACGACAGCATAGACTTTTTTAATGTTGGATCTACTGTTCTGAGGAACAAGAAAACTCTGAGGTGCTTTTCTTTCTCCGCAGTTTGACGCGCAGTTGGCGCAGTCATGATTGCATTCAGCCATTGGATCACTCCCGAATGTTAGTTTTGTAGTTTGTAAACAATTACTATTATACAGCAATCATAAAGACGCCGCTGTATCAGTTTTAAGCGAATGTGATATACTTTTAATGAATGATTTGTGATATTTTACGGAGGATGCGTTATGGGAATATTCGGAAGGAAGAGTGCCGAATCAGATCAGACAGCCGTCGAACCAACTGCGGTCACCGAAGTCCTTGATGAAAGCACTGTACAGGATGATGGCGGGAGGTTCGATTTTGACTCATCTGGATCTGATGTGAAGGAGGTACCGTCAGAACGGCCATCAAGGCACGACTATTTTGAGGAATATGTCTCTCCGCAGGATCTGGCATCCGAACCTGAGGAACAGACAGAAGAGGAGCCTGAGGTAAGGCGTGACAGGCGTTATGAATTGCTCGAGACCGGTGACATCGTATGGAGCTGGATACTGATGAGCATACCTGTCATAGGATGGATCGTAGCGCTGCTTTGGGCACTCGGAGTCTGCCGAAAAAGACAGCGCAGGTACCTTGCTAGAGCGTTCATGGTATTGCTTCTAATAGCAGTTGTGATATGCCTCGTCATCTACGCCTTTTACACTCTTGTTTTCAGACTGAGACTGGAAGATCTTCCGACTGTCATAACTTCGATCTATAATTGGGTCTGGAATCAGATCGCGGCTCTTTTTGGAAACAAAACCGCATAAAACATAAAGCAACAAAAAGCAGGAAACGTTTTTCATCGTTTCCTGCTTTTGCTGTATCTAGAACCAGGTTTTAGCAAATATGACTATGGTTTATATGAGTCTCACAGATCGACTTTGATAGACAGTTCTTTAAGCTGCTTTTCGGTGACTTCGGAAGGAGCACCCATCATGAGGTCCTGAGCATTCTTGTTCATCGGGAATGGGATTATCTCTCGGATGGAATCCTCCCCGGCGAGAAGCATTACCATTCTGTCGATCCCGGGAGCAATTCCGGCATGGGGAGGTGCTCCATAGCAGAATGCATTGTACATAGCCGGGAACTTCGACTTAACATCTTCTTCTCCGAGCCTTACCATCTCGAACGCCTTTATCATGATCTCGGGGTCGTGGTTCCTGACTGCTCCTGAAGACAGTTCGACACCGTTTACGACAAGGTCATACTGGTCTGCGGTGATCTCTAGGGGATCGATCTCTCCGCGCTCAGCCTTCAGAAGCACGTCGAGTCCTCCGGAAGGCATGCTGAAGGGATTGTGACAGAACTCCAATTCGCCGCTCTCTTCGCCGATCTCGTACATGGGGAAATCAACGATCCAGCAGAATTCATAACGTTCCTTGTTCATATGTCCTTCGCAGTTTGCGCCGAAGAACTTGATCATCACACCGACGGACTTGACAGCAAGTTCGCCTGCGGCTACGACGACCAGAGTGTTGGGGCTGAGATCAAGAACTTCTGAAAGGCCTTCTCTTACAGGTACGGCAAACTTTGCTATTCCGCCGGCAAGTTCTCCCTTTTCATCTACCTTGAACCAGTAGCCCTTTGACCCGGACTGTACTTCACAGTCTGTTAGAAGTTTCTCTATCTGCTTTCTGGTCAGAGTGCAGTTGCTGATGTCCACAGCCTTGACAGTCTTGCCTCTGAGAGGCTCGAATTCGCTGTCGGCAAAAAGGGAAGTAACATCCTTGGCAGTGAGGTCTATCCTGAGGTCAGGTTTGTCAGAACCGTATTTTTCCATCGCATCAAGATATTTGATGCGCTTGAAAGGAGCGGGAGAGGAGATGTCGTATGTCCCGAATTTCTCAAAAACAGGGGGAAGAACATCTTCCAGTACCGCGAATACGTCTTCCTGTGTGGCAAAAGCCATCTCCATATCGAGCTGGTAGAACTCTCCGGGTGAACGGTCGCCTCTGGCATCTTCATCACGGAAGCAGGGAGCGATCTGAAAATATCTGTCGAACCCGGAGGTCATCAGCAGCTGCTTGAACTGCTGGGGAGCCTGGGGAAGCGCATAGAATTTTCCCGGGTGCTTTCTGGCAGGCACAAGATAGTCTCTGGCGCCTTCAGGTGAGGAAGCTGTCAGGATGGGAGTCGTGATCTCAAGGAATCCATGTTTCATCATTGCCTGACGGAGAGCCGCTACGACATTGCAGCGGAGGATTATGTTCTTTTTAACATCAGGATTTCTGAGGTCGAGAAAACGGTATTTGAGCCTCTGGCTTTCATCCGCATCACGGCTGTGATTGATCTCAAAAGGAAGGCTGTTGTAGATGCATTTGCCCAGGACCGTTATCTTGTCGGGAACCACCTCTATATCACCTGTATCGAGCTTGGGATTTTTGCTGGAGCGCTCACGCACCACGCCCTCTACAGATATGGTCGATTCCTTGTTGAGGCTGCTTATGATCTCCATCATTTCCGGAGTCTCGATAACGACCTGTGTCGTGCCGTAGAAATCACGAAGGATAACGAAAGCTAGATTGCTTCCGACTTCACGCACGTTCTCCATCCATCCTACCAGCGTTACTCTTTTGCCGGCATCTGAAATGCGGAGCTCGTTGCAGTTGTGTGTTCTCATCTGTGTCATTTTGATCAATGATCCTTTCAAACAATTCTATTCTTGATTTCAGAGCGCGGCCGCCAGCCGCTCGGGATCAATGTCGACGACAGTTTCGCTCCCGTCAGTCATATTCTTGAGTTTTGCTTTATTCTGATCGACTTCGTCATCACCCAGTACAAGGCTGAATCTTGCGTTAAGTTTATCTGCATATTTCAACTGAGCCTTCAGGCTTCTGAGATTAATGTCGTATACAGCATGGACGTTTCTGTCCTGAAGTTCGTAAGCGAGTTTCCTTGCAGCCCTGCGTCCTTTTTCTCCGATAAATCCGATGAAAAGATCCGGAGCATCTGCTGACGGGAACTCAAGACCTTCGCTGGCTGCGACATTCAGAAGTCTCTCGATACCCATTCCGAAACCTACGCCTGGAGTCGGATTGCCTCCAAGCATCCCGACGAGACCGTCATACCGACCTCCGCCGCATACGACTCCCTGTGCACCGGCGCTCTCATGAACGAATTCAAACACTGTTCTGGTGTAGTAATCGAGACCGCGCACTATTCTGGGATTGATCGAATAGGAAATACCCGAATCATCAAGGTACTCTTTTACGCTGTCAAAATGGTCCCTGCACTCATCGCAAAGATAATCAAGGGCCATCGGTGCATTAGCGGCAATAGCCTGACACTCGGGACTCTTGCAGTCTATTATCCTCATCGGGTTTTTCTCCAGCCTGGTCCTGCAGGTATCGCAGAGGTCATTTTCATACTGCTTGAAATAATTATAAAGAGCTTCACGATATCTTGGTCTGCATTCAGGACAGCCTATGGAATTGAGCTCGAGCCTTACATTCTTTATACCTATCTCACTGAGAGCCTGTGACGCGACTCTTATGACTTCGGCGTCGGCATCTGCTGATTTGGCTCCGAAAAGCTCAATGCCCAGCTGATGGAATTCTCTGAGCCTTCCGGCCTGCGGCTTCTCATACCTGAAGCAGGAGAGGATATAGTATGCGCGGACCGGTAGAATCCCTGCCAGTACACCGTTCTGGATGAAAGAGCGGACAACTCCCGCCGTGCCTTCAGGCCGCAGTGTTATAGATCTGCCGCCTTTGTCTTCCATCGTATACATCTCTTTGCCGACGACATCAGTAGTATCGCCGACTCCGCGCTGAAACAGTTCGGTGTGCTCGAATGTGGGAGTCCTAGTCTCAAGGTATCCGAACTTTTCGCATACTTTTTTCAGTGTTGATTCGACATACTGCCATTTGGAACTGTCCTGAGGCAGAACGTCGGCGGTCCCGCGGGGGGAAGTGATTTGAATCGCCATAAACAGACCCTTTCGTGAAAAATGCCCCGTAAAAACGGAGCATTATATGCTGCAAACCCGTCAGTTTTTCGGGTTTACTATATTTCTCCAATCCAGACTGCCTCTTTCCAGTCCCTGAATAAGGACTTCGGCAGTTGCTATATTAGTTGCAACAGGGATGTTGTGCACGTCGCAGAGACGAAGAAGGTTGAATTCGTTCGGCTCACGTTCCTTTACGGAGATGGGATCGCGGAAGAAGAGAAGAAGATCTATCTCATCGCATGCGATCCTTGCGCCGATCTGCTGGTCGCCGCCCTGTTCACCGGACATGAAACAGTTGACATTGAGTCCTGTTGCCTCGTGGACGAGTTTTCCGGTAGTTCCGGTAGCACAAACATTATGCATCGAGAGAATACCGCAATACGCTATGCAGAACTGGATCATCAGTTCTTTTTTGGAGTCATGAGCTATAAGAGCAATGTTCATATTATCCCCCTAAATAACTGTGAGAGGGACACTCTCACCATCGAGCCTTGAGGCTATTGATTTGAATATCTTCTGAGTCATTGAATTACTTTTTGGAGCGATGCCGCGGGATGTGCATCTGACGATATCAGGCAGTTCGGGAACTACACCTGCCAGAGGCACACCGACTGTATCCATCGCGTAGTCCAGATTCGGGGTGATCTTGTCGGCGATGTAGTCTTTTCGGACCCTGTTGAACAGCACTTTGACACCGGGTACGTTCCGGGAATAAAGTCTGTCGCAGACATACCTGGCATCTCTCGTCCCCGAAGGATCGGAGGTGGAGATGACTATACTGTTCATAGCGATCCCGGAGAGACAGTCGATCGATTCGTCAGAACAGTCTGTATCAATGATGATATGATCGTAACTGTCTGAAAGCGCTAAAACAAGTGTGGAGAACTGATCTGTGTCCAGCTGCCTTCTGGCACTGGTGGCGAAGATCACGGAAAGATTTTCTGAGATCGAAGATACGGCAATAGCATCGCTGAACTCACATCTGCCGTTCAGTACATCATCAAGATCATATACCTTGGTAGCCATTGCCCCTACAAACAGATCAAGGCATCTGAGACCGTTTTCAAATTCGATAAGCAGGACCTTTTTGCCCATGAGTGCAAGCTGCTCACCGACAAGTGCAGTAACTGTGGATTTACCTACACCGTCTTTTCCGGATAGTATACGTGAGATAGTGCTCATGTGATCTGACCTCTGTAGATGGATTTAAAGCAGGGAAGCGTCAAGAAGCATTTCGTAAAGCATATTTACCGGTAAACCGACAACATTGAAAAAGTCGCCTTTGATGCTCCTGCAGAACCGGGCGGCACCGTTCTGGATGCCGTATGCTCCGGCTTTATCAAATGGATCGCCGCTGCCGATATATTCATCGATCTCACGGTCAGACAGATCCTTGAAAGTAACTTCCGTATCGCAGAAAGACCTGCGGATGACATGCCCCTCGACGCATATGCAGAGTCCTGTAAGGACATGATGGCTCCTCCCGGACAGAAGACGGAGCATCCTCGCTGCATCTTCTCTGTCAGCCGGCTTGCCGAGTATCTTCCCGTCAACACACACGATCGTATCAGCGCCGATAACACATGCGTCTGTGTTCGATCCGGCAACCGAAACGCACTTCAGTTCAGCAAGCCTTTCGCAGTATTCAGAAGGAACTGAGAACGGTATGCTGCTCTCGTCTGCGTCTGAAGTGATCACTTCAAAATCAGGACATATAATCCTGAACAGTTCGCGGCGCCTCGGACTTCCCGAAGCAAGAATAAATCTCATATGTAAACCTGTACGATCAGTTTTTTCCGGTCGAACCGAAACCTCCGTCGCCTCTTTCAGTTTCCGAAAGCTCGTCGCAGATCACAGGCATTACCGGAACGGTCCTCATGACCATCAGCTGGGCGATCCTGTCTCCGGGTTCGATATCAAAAGAAGATTCTGAGTTGTTGATAAGACTGACTATAAGCTCTCCCCGGTAGTCGTAATCGATTACTCCGACAGAATTGGATAACGAGATGCCGTGTTTTGCTCCCATCCCGCTTCTGGAAAAGACAAGGGCTACGCAAAGAGGATCAGGCATCTCTATGGCGATCCCGGTATGGAATGAATGGAACTCACCGGGTTTAAGAGTGTATCTGGAGTCAAGGACTGCACGAAGATCGACACAGGCAGAGTACTCAGTGGCTTTTTCCGGCAGCGATGCCATCGGATCCAGGATCTTGATCTTAATAATGTCCATCAGTCGATATCATTGATCCATGAAAGGTTCGGAAGAGAATCATCATCAAGCTTTCCGCTGTTGGCGTCCTCATAGGAGTTTCCGGGCTGTCTGCGCTCTTCGGCTATCATCTGTCCGAAGGTCTTGAAACCGTCACCGACTCCGACTTCTCCGTCCTGTTCTTCAACAGCTCCGTCCTCATAGTCGAAGAATCTGTAATCCTTCTTGGGAGCAGGCTTCTCAGGCTGTACAAAGACAGGGGAGTCTGTTTCGTTCTCCTGCGTTTCAGCATCGTCGATCACTAGAAGATCATTACCGTCCGGATCTTCGTCGTATACCTCGTCTGATGTGAACTCATCTTCCTCAAGATCTTCGGTTATATCATCGAAAAAGACATCTTCCTCTTCGGAGAACGGGGCCTGAATCTCCGAAGGCTCTTCATGCACCTCGGACTCAGGCTGTATCTCTGAAACGGGCTGCGCAGAGGATGTTTCAGCAACTGCAGCAACTCTGCTTGCCAGTTCTTCCGCTCTCTTATTGGATTCAATCAGAGCATGTGCGAACCGGTCTCTCTCCGCGATGGCGGAAGCGATGTTCTCACTGAGTTCTGCGATCTTCCTGTCTGCCTCTGCTCTGTTCGAATTGGCAGCATTGATACGCTCATTGAGATTTGCGATCTCATTGTCCTTGCTCTTTAGTGCGTTGTTAAGAATGCCGAAATCTGAGAGGATCGATGCATTTTTATCAGTCTGTTCCTTGAGCTGGGCACGGACATTTGCAAGTTCGCTCTTCACAGAATCTATCTCGGATTTCAGCGACTGTTCGACGGCGGAGCCTGCAGCTCCTTCCGATGCCATCTTTGTGATTCTTGCACGAAGAGATTCCACCTCGGCAGAAAGCTCGGCATTCTGCCTGACTGCTTCATCATACTGCAGCTTGGCATTTGAAGCATCTGACATATAGTCCCTTATCTGATCACGCATATTGTTCGCACTGTGTGTAGCTTTGTCGAACCTGTCCAGATAGTCCAGAGCGCACAGGAGAGCGGCGTTCGTAACAGAAGCGGAAGGATTCTGAGAAAGGATCTGTTTCAGATCATTATTCAGCGTATCGTTGAGCTTCCTTACCTGAGCCTCGTCTTCCTGAGTGTTGATGATGAGATTGAAACCTGCAATATTCAGAGCGATCTTGTTAGCCATTAGAACACCTCAAAAACACAAATGATTCGCAGATTATTAGAGATGGATAACTATAATATTATACAACAGCACAAGGGTTCATTCCAAAAAAATTTATCAAAATGACCCTAATATAATGTATTATAACATGGGATGACAGAAACACGATATGTGTTGACTTGTAAAGGTTCAGCTGAAATATCAGCATTATAGGAAATGATAGTCCCGGAAAGTGTCGTGATCAAATGATCCATATGGAACTGTTCTCATCAAGATTCAGAAATCCCTGCGGCAGCGTGAGGGAAGGTGAGACTATTCATTTTGAGCTGGCAGCTCCTGAAAAAAAGCACCTTACTCTGATCTGCAGATCAGACGACGGAACATACGCAGCGGAAAACAGGATGGAAAAAGTCGGCGGGACGCACAGGTGTGATGTCGCTTTTCAGAGCAAAGGCCTGTATTTTTACTGCATCGCTGATGATACCGGTTCTTTCCTGAATTGTTCGGAGAGCGGAAAGATGTTTTTTTCTGCGGAGCAGATCTGGTGCCAGCAGCTTGTGGTTTCAGGTGACTACCGCCCCGCGTCAGCGTTTCCGGGAGGAACCGCATATCAGATATTTCCGGACAGATTCGCTATTTCCGGCAAAGTGGATAGATTACCGGGGCGTCGCTACCACAAGGATATCCATGATCTTCCGGAATGGAGACCTGACGATACGGGAAAGATCAGAAACAACGATTTCTTCGGAGGAAACCTCAGGGGAATAACCGACAGGCTCGGATACCTTTCTGAACTGGGTGTCTCTCTCATCTATCTCAACCCTGTTTTTGAGTCAAATTCGAATCACAGATATGATACCGGTGACTATCATAAGATAGACAGGCAGCTGGGAACGGAAGACGATTTGAGGGAGCTGTTCCGAAAAGCGGCAGCGCTTGGGATCAAAGTCATCCTTGACGGAGTATTCAGTCATACGGGAGATGACAGTCTGTATTTCAACAAATACGGCAATTATGATTCTGTCGGAGCTTATCAAAGCAAGACAAGCGAATTCTATGACTGGTATATGTTCCGCAACTGGCCTGATGAGTACGAATCATGGTGGGGCATAGACACGCTTCCGGAAGTGAATGAGATGGACGATTCCTATGCGGAATTCATAACCGGGGCAGGAGGCGTCATAGACCACTGGATGAAGGCAGGAGCTTCGGGATTCAGGCTGGATGTGGCCGACGAGCTTCCGGATGAATTCATTGCGAAGATACGCAAAGCTATTAAGCGCAATGATCCTGCCGGCATTCTCATAGGAGAAGTATGGGAGGATGCCAGCAACAAGATCAGCTACGGCAAAAGAAGGAGATACTTCTGGGGCGATGAACTGGACGGATGCATGAATTATCCTTTCAAGAATGCCGTGCTTGAATACATACGGTCAGCTGATGCCGGCGCATTCAGGAATTCCATTGAAGAGATATGTCTTCACTATCCCAATGAGATGCTCTCGACGTGCCTTAATATGCTTTCCAGCCACGATACCGAACGCGCGATAAATGCCCTGGCGGCTCCTCAGGGGATCCATGACAGCAGGGAGGTTCAATCCTCAAGAAGACTGTCAAAAGATGAGTATCTGCGGGGAGTGGAGATGCTTAAGCTTGCTTATGCACTCATGTTCTTCCTTCCTGGAATCCCGATGATCTACTACGGAGATGAGATCGGCATGCAGGGTTACGGAGATCCTTTCTGCAGGGGATTTTTCTGTGAGGATACCGCAGATGAGAATGTCAGAACTGCGATCATGGAGATCAGCAAAAAAAGAAAGGAAAACGCTGATATCCTCGATACCGGGAATACAGAGTTTTTCCTTTCAGAAAACGGCGTTATAGGCTTTTACAGAATAAAAGATGACAAAAAACTCATGTTCATAATCAATATGAGCGATAAAACGGTATGCTGTGAAGGGAAGAGCATTGAACCATGGAGGTACACGGTCGTCAGGATATCATAGACTGCCGCCTTTGCCTCTCCAAGCAAATTCACATCCGCAGAAATCCTGTCTGTAGAGCCCGTATTCTTTCGCCAGCCTTGTGGAGTGCAGATAGCCGTCCTTCTTCTTGAAGTCGGAGTGAAGCCACTCAATTCCGGTCGATTCGGAAACCTGAAGTCCTATACTGTTGATCACGGATGAGTTCTTGTGAGGACTGACTGTAAGTGTAGTGCAGAAACAGTCAAATCCGTTCTCCTTGGCAAATCTGGCGGTCTTTTCAAGTCTGAGCCTGAAGCACTCTGAGCACCTTGCTCCGTTTTCAGGCTCTTTTTCCAGCCCTTTTACAAAGCTGAGATACTCGCTGTGGTCATAATCAAGATCGTAATATGATACTCCGCGACAGAAATCAGCTTCATTCAGCAGTCTGATCTGCTCTGATTTTCTGTGTTCATACTCTTCTCTCGGCCAGATGTTCGGATTGTAATAAAATACGCTCAGTTCATATTCGGGAGCGAGCACGCTTATCACATGAGAAGAGCATACCGCGCAGCAACTGTGCAGCAGAAGCTTCTTTTTTTGGTTGTCATTGCATATCATCATGAGCCTAATGTAGCTAGTTTTATGGTCAAAAGCAAGAAAAATGTTAAGTTTGTATTAATGTGTTAACTATCGCATGAGTCTGTGGTAAAATTACTTGGTATACTCGGATGGTTTGTCCGATCTTAAAACTTGAATGTGAGAGTATTGAAATGCCTGAAGATTTTGATATCAACAATATCATAAACGATGGTGCTGAGCCCGATCCTGCATTGGTTCAGCTGCCTGAACATAATCCTGAGCCTGAGATCACGGCGGATCGGATCTCTGCCGATCCGGTATCAATTGTATCAGAAGCAGCAGAAACAGCTGATCCTTTGGAAGGAGAAGAGATCTCGGTAGAGGAGATTCTGAAAGAAGCCAATCGGGTGCTTGGAAATAACGTGGATGTTCACGATGAGCCCGCATTTGAGCAGGAGGATCATGACAGCGGATCAGATGATGCCGGGAGGTTCGCAGAAGAATCGGAGTACGATCAGACAGATGCCGATCTTGAACTGAGCGGAGCTGATGATGACGAATATGATCCTAATCAGACTGATGTCATTGACGATCTGTCAGAAAATGCATCCTCAGACGCAGAAAAGAAACCTAAAAAGTCCAGAAAGAAGAAAAAACGTGCGAAAGCCGCTGCTGCACTCGAGGAGGCTCGCAGACTGGCAGCTCTGAACGAGCCGGAGACCACTTCATCCTACGACACCGATGCATTGGATCTTACAGCTTCCGGCAGTTCTACAGATGCTTCCGCTGCAGTTGCAGCGGGCGTAACAGGCGCTGAGGCTGTCTCAGGTTCCGCTGAAGCTGCGGCAGGGACAAAGAGAGCGAGAAGGCTTCCTTTCAGAGCGAATAAAGCAGAGAATGCCTCCGGCAGTGATTTGGGAAACAAAGGAGCTTCAGATGATGATGTCAGATTCGATGCTGTTGTCGGTGCTGACGGAGCTATCAAAGGAGTTCTGGACGGAAAGGAAGATTCTTCTTCCGGTAAGGAGATACCTGCAGTGATAGCTGCGGCTTCTCCCAAGGAGAAGAAGAACAATGCTTTGAACGACGACAAAAAGAACAAGGCGCGCAAGGACAGCGGAAAGAAGAACAGCAACAAGAATACTGTTACGGGAACTTCTGCCAAGATCACTGGCGCGTCCAAGAACAAGAAGGTCAGAAGAAGGGCATCTTTCTGGCAGGTGCTCGTCAGAATGATCATTTTCTTCATCTGCATAGGTATTCTCGGCGGATGCGCTCTTGCTGTCGGACTGACAATGTATATCGCAGATGTCACTGCGGACGATGACAAGGTCCTTAACCTTGACAATATCAAACTCAGTCTGGCAACCTCTATCATGGTCCAGGATCCCGAGACAGGGGAGTGGTACGAGCATGAGAGGATCTACGGCGGTGAGAACAGGGAGTGGGTCGAATACTCAGACTTCCCAGACTGTCTGATTGATTCCATAATTGCTTCTGAGGATATCAGGTTCCGTACCCATCACGGAGTAGACTGGAAGAGGACGACGTTTGCGTTCCTGAACCAGTTCCTGAGGATATTCGGTATTAAACTTGCCAATGACATACAAGGCGGTTCGACCATAACTCAGCAGCTAATAAAGAATATAACAAATGAAGATGAAGTTGATGGACTGGATGGTATTCTGAGAAAGGTCAGGGAAATATACAGAGCCCTTGAGATGGAGAAGAACTTTTCCAAGACGCAGATCCTGGAGGCGTATCTGAACACATTCAGACTTGGCGGACAGGTAGCCGGAATCGAGTCAGCCGCAAAGTATTATTTCGGAAAGACTACTTCCGAACTTGATCTTGCGGAATGCTGTTCAATAGTCTGTATAACGAAATATCCAGGCATGTACGATCCTTACATCGATCCTGAAGAGAATAAGACACAGAGAGATTACATTCTTTGGACGATGTTTGATCAGGGACTTATCACCCGTACGCAGTATGATTCAGCCATCGCAGAGAGCGATGAGATGGTCTTCGACGAATCCAACATCTATGTCGGAGCTACGAGCAAGATCTACGATTACTTCACGGATGTTGTGATCGATCAGGTCTATGAGGATCTTAAGAAATACAAGGATCTTTCTGCTGATGATGCATATACTCTTCTTTATGAAGGCGGTCTTAAGATCTATACAACCATGGATCCTAAAGTTCAAAAAGTAGTCGAGAGTGTTGCGTGGGATGATGATATCTGGTCGGATTACGAATACAACGATGATGGCGAAAAGGCTGAGAACCAGATAGAAGGCGCAATAGTAGTCATGAACTACGACGGTGAAGTTGTCGGCTGCGCAGGAGGAATAAGGGAAAAGACTACAAGCCTGAGTCTCAGCAGGGCTTACAGTACGACCAGGCAGACCGGTTCCTCAATGAAGCCTCTGGCTGTATATGCACCTGCCATAGAGATGAAGAAGGTCCATTACTCAACCCTTTTCCCGGATAAAGCTTCTGATACATACGGCGGATACCCGTGGCCAAGAAACTTCTCGTATACTTACGGCTCACCGGTGACTATCTATAAGGCTGTGTGTGATTCTCTCAATACTATTGCTGCTCTGACAATGCAGCTTGTAAGCCCTGATTTCTCATTTGATTTTCTGACTTCGTCGATGGGATTCACTACACTGGTAGACAACAGATGGGACGACTACCAGGGCATGTATCTCACCGACAGGACAAAGTCACTAGCTCTCGGCGGTCTTACGGATGGATGTACCGTCACCGAAATGTGCGCGGCATATGCTACTTTCGGTAACGCCGGCGTCTACAAATCACCCCGCTACTACACAAAGATCGAGGACTCCAACGGAGATATCGTTCTTGACAAGAACAAGGTATGTCAGACTAATCAGGCGCTGTCTCCCCAGACTGCTTATATTATGAATCAGATGCTTCGTGGTGTTACAAGAGAAGGCACCGGTACTGTACTGAACAGGGGAACTTCTCAGATTACAGCTTGTAAGACAGGAACTTCATCTGATAACAACGACTACTGGATATGCGCTTTGAACCCATACTACACTGTAGCCGGTTGGATGGGTTACGACCTCAATGGATGGATGCCGTATAGTAGCCACTATGATATCCAATACGCAGTGCGTGATGTACTTATAGGCATATCAAATGATCTTCCATATAAGGACTTCGATAGACCGGATGGGATAGTTACCGCAACCTTCTGCTTGTCCTCCGGAGATATCGCAACATCAGCGTGCGGAAGCACGAGAACAGGTTATTATACAAGCGACAACTATCCGTCAGGAAGCTGTATGCACAGCCTTTACAATAATGACGGCAACGGCGGTTACTACAGCAGCGGCAACTAAACAAACAGATAAAAAGCCTCAAAAAAGGAAGGTGCAGCGGTACCTTCCTTTTTTATGAGATGTCAGCAGAAAAAACCGGTGCCAGAAAAGGCACCGGTTTTGTTTTGAGGAAAGACTTTCAGATTATTTTCTCCATGTCCTGTCGGCAGCTTTCTCGAGAAGAAGCTGGATCGCAGGCCTTTCGGGTTCTGTCTGCATATACGCAGTGTCCTCGAACATGATGGAGCGGGGATTCTCGTTGGTGAACTTCTCCCATACAGGCATAGGTGTTCCGTCTGCATCATTTCCGTTAGGATCGCCGTTCTTTGCGAAGTTGGTCCAGTAGTTGCACATGAGTCTTGCAAGGTCATAGTGCTTGCCCTGGAACGGTCTCCAGCACTTTGCGAGTGTCTCGAAAACGAACCACAGGTCGCTGGAATGGAATGCACCGGGATTGTCCCAGCCGGGGATCTCAGGCCCGAAGGAGTAGAAGTATTCCGTCAGACCGTGATCTGCACCGTTCATATGGAGCAGTTCGATTCCGAAGCGCTGATTGTTGATCTTGAGAGCGTCCTTGAGACCGTCAAGATCTACGTTATCATAATCAGCGACTTTCAGAACTTCGGCGCAGGCTTCTTCACCGACCATTGCAGTGATCCTGTCGCGGATCTCTTCCTTGGACTGCGCTCTTCCGAACATATCGCCCATATCACCGGTCGTGTGGCCGCAGATAAGCGGGACTTGAAGTCTTCTGTTGGCAGCCATCATATTCACGGGATCATCATCGACGAATACACCGTCGATATTGAAGCCCCAGCGCACGTGCTTCTCTTCCATGAACTCAAGCATCTTGTCACGGAGAGTGAAAGCATCGACTTTCTTTGCTTCCTCAAGACTGGTGACTCCGAGGAATTTGAAGAATTCGACACCATTTGCCTCTGCTTCAGCGAGGGTCGGATAGCCGTATCCTCCTCCGATGCTGATTCCGCCGCTGCTCATCGAGATTCCTCTCTTGATGACATCGGTGCTGTTGAGAGGTGAGAGCAGCTGGAAAAGAGTGCTGCGTCCGCCAGCGGACTGTCCGAAGATGGTGATGTTGTCGGGGTCTCCTCCGAAGGCAGCGATGTTGCGTTTGACCCAAAGCGTGCCGAACCTCTGGTCGTAACTTCCAAAGTTCGTATAGCATTTGTCTTCAGCAGTTGCCGTGATCTCGGGATGAGCAAAGAAACCGAAGATGTTGACACGATAGTTTACGGATACGAGTACGACGCCTCTTCTGGCAATTCTTTCACCGTCGAACTCCATCTCTGAGGGATGTCCTTCCTGGAGACCTCCGCCATAGTACCATACCATAACGGGGAGTTTCTCATCAGCGGATTTTGCCGGAGTCCAGATGTTCAGCTGCAGGCAGTCTTCGCTCATTACCAGATCGGGATCGACGTTCCACTCTCTGGTATAGATGTTGTCGGGATCAAGTCCCGGGTATTTCTGCATTGCGATCGGTCCGAATGTATAGCACTCCCTGACTCCGTCCCAATCTTTTGCAGGCTGCGGACCTTTCCATCTGAGCTCGCCGACGGGAGGAGCGGCAAAGGGGATACCCTTGAACGCTGTCACCCTGGGATCTGCGGCGGGTATTCCTTTTACCCAGCCGTTTTCTGTTTTAACTACTCTAAGCATTTATAAGCTCCTGTAATGTTTTTATTTGCTGTTTCTTTCGACGAGTACGGATATCGCCTCGCTGGGCTTGTCAACGCAGGGCTCCGGAATATCGTTGAACCAGATGGCATTGGGCTCAGCGTCGGTATAAGGCTTCCAGAGCGGCATGGGCGTTCCGTCATTATCGGGACCGTTGGGATCTCCTGTACGGAAGAAGTTTGCCCAGTAGTTGCACATGTTCCTTGCGAGATCCATGTGTTTGCCTTTGAAAGGCCTCCAGCATTTTGCCAGGTTCTCGAAGAAGAACCAGAGGTCCACTGAATGGAACGTTCCGGGATTGTCCCATCCGGGTATCTCTGCATTGAATACGTAGTAGTAGATGGGCTCAGTGATCCCTGCTTCCTCGTTCTTCTTGGCAAAGGTGCGGACAGCAACTTCGATGCCGCTGACGTTCGCCATTGCTTTTGCAGTATCAAGATCATCTCCGCACGCCTTGAGGAACGGCTCGGCATATTCACCGAGAGAAGCTGTGACCTTTTCTCTGAATTCATCCATGGTATCGGCATCGATCTTGGACCTGAACTCGTCCTGAGTGCGTCCGATCATGATCGGTACACGGAGTCTGTTTCCGGCAGTGATCCTCTTGAGAGGATCCGCGAGCAGGAATTTACCGTCCGGTACGGAACCAAAGCGGGCTCTGAACTCTGTCTCGAATTCTACGCCTTTATCTCTCAGCGTAACGGCATCGATCGCTCTGGCCTCCGCAAGTGTCTTTACTCCGAGGAATTCAAAGAATTTCTCGCCCTGCGCCTGCGCTTCTTCGAAGTTCTGGCGCCTGCGCTCATCATATATGCCGGCAAACATTCCGCTCATGATGATCGCTTTCTGGAAGAGTCCCTCATTGTCAGGGCATGAGAGCTGCGAGCATACGCTGCCGCCTCCGGCTGACTGACCGCCTATGGTGATGTTGTCAGGGTCACCGCCGAATGCTGCGATATTTCTCTTGACCCAGCGCGTTCCTGCCTGCTGGTCGAGGTTTCCGAAGTTCGTCGGTGCATCAGGCTGAGAAGCAGTCAGCTCGGGATGAGCCAGGAAGCCGAATACATTAAGACGATAGTTGACTGTGACGACAACCACACCTCTTCTGGCTATACGCTCGCCGTCGAATTCCATTTCAGCGGGGTTGCCTTCGCGAAGGCCGCCACCGAAGTACCATACGAAAACGGGAAGCTTTTCATCAGTACTTTTTGCAGGGGTCCATACGTTCAGATACAGACAGTCCTCGTCCATCGGGATCTCAGGATCAACGTTCCACTCTCTTGTATAGATGTTGTTGGGATCCAGACCGGGGATGTGCTGCATCGAGATCGGAGCGAAGTTCCAGCATTTCAGTTCGCCTTCCCAGGGAATTACTGGCTGGGGAGCACGCCATCGATTCTCTCCTACAGGAGGTGCTGCGAACGGGATGCCTTTAAATGCGGTAACACGGGGGTCAGCTGCAGGTATACCGAGGACAACGCCGCCTTCTACAGTAGCTTTTCTGATCATTGGATTACTCCTTTCATATCATTGCTTTTCACAATCATAAGGCATATCTTTCAGCATAATCAACAACTGTAAGAAGTAATTGTCTTATGTCTTTTCTCAATATTACCATAATAGTGTATTGTTTAAAATGATAAATGTACCCTCAATGTAATATATCTGTATGATAGGGGACTGCCTGTTAGGCATAAAAACAGGACACCCGGCATTACCGTTCTGATGCAGTGCCTGATGTCCTTTTTGTTTTGATTTCTCAGAATACAGCTTTGCTTATGGAGTTCCAGTTCCTGTTCTCGACCCAGTACACCGTTTTTTCGTTCAGGTCATATACCATGGAAACGACTGTCGGACAAACCTCCTGCGAGACTGCTCTGAGGATAGAAAAACAGTCCTGTACACTGAACTCATTCGACATACTGTTCAGCATCGCTTCAGCAGTGTGGTACCTGTCCCATCCCATCCAGGGATGCTTCTCAGCATCCTGTTTGAACGGGGAGAAGTTGGTAAGGATACTGTGATCGGGATGCTCATAATACAATGTTCCCTGACCCGGTACTATATGCAGGACATTGCCGTATCTGTCGGACAGCGCAGACATGAATGTGAGGCCGGGAACGCTGCAGACGGGATTGTTTTCTGCCTCAGACCGTATCTCCTGAAGTGTCTTCTTCTGTAACAGGAAGTCGATATCAAGTTCAATGACATTTACCGCTCCATCGGAGGGATCGCTTCTGCTGTCATGCGGCCAGCAGGTTGGCATCCCGACAAAATCACCTCTGGAGTTGGCTCCGAATAAAGGCATCCATCCTTCCTTTGAATCAAGCACTTCAATGAATACGCCTTTATCGGAACTGGTTATCCTGTGCTCGAAATCAAGAAGGTCGAGATTCCATCCTATGACGGTCTTTTTTCTGTTGACTACGATACTTGTGCACATATCAGTATACTCCCGATTACTATTTGACATTCAGCCTGAAAAGACCGTGCTGATTGCAGTACGCATAGAATGCCCTGGTGCGGTTTATCTTAAAGCGCGCCTCTGCGGCTCCTTCCGGATACAGTTTCACAAACTGTATCCCGTTATCGGTCACAGCTGCGAGAAATGAGATGCTGTGATCCTTTTTCATGGGATGGTCCACAGAAACATGGTATTCGTCTTCTGAGATGACCGCGCTGATGCAGTGATCAGAGTCGGGTTCCTCCGCTTCCAGAGGGGGAAGAGTTATCCCACAGCAGGATATGACTGCATCACCTGTCGCCATGATAACGTTCCCGCATACAGGGCATACATACATTTTTCCATGGGATATCTTGAATGAGCGGTTGCTGTTGCGAACATCCTCTCCTGAGAGGAGCTCTATGACGGAGATATCAAGAGCCTTTGCGAGAGGTTCCAGAAGGCTTACATCAGGGTAACCTCTGAAATTCTCCCATTTGCTGACTGCCTTGCCGCTTACATGAAGCCTTTCTGCAAGTTCTTCCTGTGTCAGTCCTTTGTTTTCGCGCAGTTTGCGGATAACTGTTCCGGTAACATATCTGTCCATAAACGCTTTCTCCTTTCGAAAAGAGATTAGCACAGTCTGCGGAGCAGGTGTACCTACGCATCGTAGGATATGATGCTATCAAAAAACTGCCGCGCCTTGACAGATGCGGCAGTTTCTGATTATAAGTGTTTATTTCTTGAGGTACTCGTCGATGGCTTTCGCAGCCAGCTTGCCGGCACCCATTGCGGAAATAACGGTCGCTGCACCGGTGACTGCGTCGCCGCCAGCATAAACGCCTTCCTTTGAGGTTGCGCCGTTATCATCGACGATGATTCCGCCGTGACCATTGACTTCAAGACCGGCTGTCGTGTTCTTGATCAGCGGGTTGGGGGAGGTGCCGATTGCCATGACGACTGTATCGACATCGATCACGAACTCACTTCCTTCAACGGGAACAGGACGGCGGCGGCCTCTCTCATCGGGCTCACCGAGTTCCATACGGATGCACTTCATACCGACAACGAAACCGTTCTTGGGATCGCGGCGGTCGTCAGGATTGTTGTATCCGAGAAGTTCAACGGGGTTATTGAGGAGCTTGAAGATGACGCCTTCTTCCTTGGCGTGCTCGACTTCCTCACGACGGGCAGGGAGCTCTTCCTCGGAGCGGCGATAGACGATGTAAACGTTGTCTGCGCCGAGTCTGAGAGCTGTCCTCGCGGCGTCCATAGCGACGTTGCCGCCGCCGACGACTGCTACGTTTCCGCCCTTCATGATCGGGGTGACAGGATCGTCTTTATATGCTTTCATAAGGTTGGAACGGGTGAGGAACTCATTGGCGGAATAAACGCCCTTGAGAGACTCGCCGGGGATGCCCATGAAGTTGGGAAGTCCGGCACCGGAACCAACATAGACAGCCTCATATCCCTGCTCAAAGAGCTCATCGATGGTGAGTGTCTTGCCGATAACAACGTTTGTCTCAACATCAACGCCCATGGCGATGAGATTGTCGACTTCCTGCTGGACGATCTTCTTGGGAAGACGGAACTCAGGAATGCCGTACACAAGAACTCCGCCGGCAGTGTGGAGAGCTTCAAAAACGGTGACCTTATAGCCGAGCTTGGCGAGGTCGCCCGCGCAGGTCAGACCGGAAGGACCGGAACCGACTACAGCAACCTTATGTCCGTTGAACGGAGCGGGTTCGGGCTTCTGCTCGCTGTGATCTCTGTGCCAGTCAGCGACAAAGCGCTCAAGACGGCCGATGCCGACAGGCTCGCCCTTGATGCCGCGGATGCACTTGGATTCACACTGGGTCTCCTGGGGGCATACACGTCCGCAGACTGCGGGAAGGGAGGAGGTCTCGTGGATCACCTGATATGCGCCTTCGAAATCTCCTTCTTTGATCTTATCGATAAACTCGGGGATATGAACATTGACAGGGCAGCCGGACACGCAGGGCATATTCTTGCAGTGCAGGCAGCGCTGGGCCTCATCAAGAGCAATCTCTTCGGTGTAGCCGAGAGCAACTTCGCTGAAGTTGTGGGCACGTACCTGAGGATCCTGAGAGGGCATAGGGTTCTTTACAAGACTCATATTATGCATAATTAGTTGACCTCCTTGAAGAGATTGCAGGCTTCTTCATAAGCATGACGCTCAAATGCGAAGTACATGGTTCCGCGTGACATCGCCTCGTCGAAGTCGACTTCGTATCCGTTGAAGTCAGGTCCGTCAACACATGCGAACTTCGTGACTTTCTTGCCGTCCTGGTTGAGTGTAAGTCTGCATCCGCCGCACATTCCGGTTCCGTCGATCATGATCGGGTTCATGGAAACAGTGCAGGGGATTCCGGTGGGCTGGCATGTGGCAACAACGAACTTCATCATGATCAGCGGTCCGATGGTGATGACTTCATCAAAAGTCTCGCCGTTGTCGAACAGCTCCTTGAGAGGAACGGTGACGTTGCCCTGACGGCTGTAAGAACCGTCATCTGTCATAACAATGAGTTCATCTGAGCATGCACGGAACTCGTCTTCAAGAATGAGCAGGTCTTTTGTGCGGAAGCCGATGATGGAAGTGACATGAGCTCCGAGCTCATGAAGCTTCTGGGCGATGGGGAGCGCAATAGCGCAGCCAACACCGCCACCGACGATACAGACTTTCTTCAGTCCGTCAAGGTGTGTAGCCACTCCGAGCGGGCCGACGAAGTCCTGGATGTAGTCTCCTACGTTCTTGTGATTGAGTTTCTCTGTCGTGGCACCGACTATCTGGAAAATGATCTTGACAGTGCCTTTTTCGCGGTCGTAGCCTGCTACTGTGAGAGGGATGCGCTCACCGTCTTCGTCAACGCGAAGAATGATGAACTGGCCGGGTTCTGCTTTTGCGGCGACCAGCGGAGCATCGATCTGCATCATGGTAACTGTGGGGTTAAGGCTGACCTTTTCCACGATTTTGTACATGCTTCAGTCTCCTTTTGGATTTGTTTTTCTTTTATTGGATACGCATGGGTTTTAAACATACGAATACGTGCGGACACGCATGCCCGCACGTAAGACTATAACATAACAGAGTTATTCGCCGCAAGAGAAAAGCAGTATTTTTAAGGCTTTTCCGAGGGCTTCCGGAGAATGTGGTTTATATCTCTGCAAACAGTGAACTGATGCTGTTGCGTCAGCTGATCCTTATAAGGTTCCAGGAGAGCGGAGCGAGGACCGTGCTGCAGGATGTGCCATCTACCGAGGCGCTCTCTTTTACTGTCTCCATTCCGCGTATGGTCATCAGTTCAGCGCTGCTGAAGTCTCCGACGCCGGCGAAATCGATCTTCAGGTCAGCCTGTTCAGTCTCACTTCTGTTAACTACGAATACCGACAGGGAACCGTCATCACACTTCACGACTGCGCTGTCAAGCATTGGAACATCCTTGTAAAGCTTGCTGTCGTATGTCGGAGCATCGACCACGGGCTTGATAGATGTGCCTCTGCCGTAATTTGAAGCGTGCATGATGGGGTAGTAGATCGTTCTGACGAATGCTTCTCCGCCCGGGACAGTAGTGATCGGAGAAATGACGTTGATGAGCTGTGCGAAGCAGGAGATCTTGACCAGGTCTGCGTTCCTGATAAGGGCATTCATAAGGGTGCCGACTACCAGAGTGTCGATATCATCATAATCCTCTTCGTCGATGGCTCTTCCGACTACCCACTTTTCCGGAGGGGTCTGCTCCGTTGAGAAGTGGTACCAGACGTTCCATTCATCGAAAGAGAGGTATACATCGTGATCGCCCTTCTGTTCGAGTTTTGCCTGTCTGCATATGGAGCCTATATACTGGATCATGTTCTCCATATCGATATTGCTTGCCAGGAACGACGGGATATCGTGATCGTCATTTCTGTAGTAACTGTGCAGAGAGATGTACTTTACATCGTTATAGCAATGCTTGAGAACTGTCTTCTCCCATTCACCGTAGGTCGCCATGCTTGTGTTGGAACTTCCGCATGCCACCAGCTCTATGGTGGGGTCGATCCACTTCATCATCTTGGCTGTCTCATGCGCAATGCGCCCGTATTCTTCCGCGGTCTTACCGCAGATCTGCCAGGGGCCGTCCATTTCATTGCCAAGGCACCACAGCTTGACGTTGTATGGCTCAGCGTGGCCGTTCCTCTTTCTGAGCTCAGCATAGTAGGTCGGGGTGGTTCCGTTTACATATTCGACCAGATCCGCTGCGTCCTGGGGAGTTCCGGTACCGAGGTTGACGCCGAGCATAGGCTGTACTCCGAGACGTTCACACCAGCGGAGGAACTCATCTGTTCCGACAAGGTTGGGTTCTATCTGGAACCAGGCCAGATCAAGTCTCGCCGGCCTCTCTTCTTTGGGACCTATACCGTCTTTCCAGCGGTAGCCGGAGAGGAAGTTTCCGCCGGGGTAACGGATATGAGAGAGCTTCAGAGGTTTTACAAGGTCCATTACATCCTTGCGGAATCCGAATTCGTCTGCGGTAGGATGATCAGGTTCGTAGATCCCGGTATATATAGCTCTTCCCATATGCTCCACGAAGGAACTGTAAACACGGTCATCTACGCGGGAAACAGTATTGTCTGTGCTGATTCTTATAGATGTTTTCACCTATATATCCTCCTTATAAAATCAAGCATTTATTCCATATGTTTAATATATAAAAAGCGCGGGGACAAAGTCTACTTCCGCGCCTTTTTTATCAATGCATTTTTTTAATACAGATCATACGGGTCGTCATCGTCCACGGGAAGGGATTCCCCCGGGATGTCACACACATATTCCAGGACGGGTTCTCTCAGGAACAGAGACGGATCTGCTCTGACAGTAAACCCCTGACCGGCTTCGCAGTTCCACTCATACTGGGTGAGTTTCGGATAGGCAAGAGCGGCAAGGGCTGCGCTGATGACTCCGGCGTGAGTGACGACAGCCGCACTCGTGACTCCCCTTGACATCATGTCATCAACTATCTGGATAATACCTTCGCGACATCTCAGATAGAATGCTTTGGCAGGTTCCACTCCCGCAGGCGCATAGTCGGATCCGGGAACGACCCATTTCGCATATTCCTCGTCGTTTTTCAGCTGAGCCATGCTCTTGCCTTCGAACGGACCGAATGACGCCTCGCGAAGGTTTTCTACAGCGGTATACTCGCAGCCGGGAAACAGTATCTCTGCTGTCTGTCTGGCTCTCAGAAGTGGACTGGCATAAACTTCATCCACATACGGATAATCATATTTTTCCATCAGTTCGTACAGCTGATCCACGCCTTCCGGGCACAGAGGAGGGTCAAGCGTACCGCAGTATTTGCCGTCAAGATTGTACTCGGTGAGGCCGTGGCGTATCAGATGCAGTTTATAGGTCTTCAAACTAGTAATCTCCTTAAAAATATGTACAAAAGATTTCCTATATTTTGGAACAAAATACAATTTACTTGCAGTAATGAAGGTAATATAATCTCAAATACATTTCGTATTATCGGCAAGAAGGATTCACATGCAGGGCAACACCAGTTTCAGCAGAATATTGACGCTGTTGAGGAAAGAGCGCGGCATCACTCAGAAGGAAGCCGCTGCCAGTCTTGGTATTTCTCAGGCGCTTTTGTCGCACTATGAAAAGGGAATAAGGGAGTGCGGACTGGACTTCGTGGTAAAGGCTGCTGAGTTCTACGGAGTATCATGTGATTATCTTCTCGGAAGATCTCCTGACCGCAGCGGTCTGACTCTTTCCGTGGATGATATCCCGGAAGACATCAACGATCCGGATGATTCCAAGTACCGGGGAAGTCTACTGCCGACTCTGAGCAAGAAACTGCTGATAAACTCGCTGAGTATCCTTTATGACATGCTTCTCAAACTTCCGAATAAAGATCTCGTCTCTGAAGTGACCAATTATCTCAATTCGGCCGTATACAAGATGTTCAGGATCATTTATTCGAGCTGCCCCAAAAATCAGGATAAGCTGTTCTCTATTCCAGATAGATTATACAGCGGCTATATCGATGCCTCAATGTCCAGAAGCGAGGCAGAGCTGAGGGATATTCTTGCGCCACAGCCTTCAGGGCATGAGCAGCTGGACAGTGAAGTGTTCTACACCTCAAGCGAAAAAATATCCAACGACTACCCGCAGCTGTCCTCATCTCTGTTCAATCTGATACAGCAGAGTGAGAAAAAGGCAAAATAACGATCATTCCATATTAGAGACTGCGCCGATAAACGGGCACAGTCTTTTTTTGTTCTTTTCCGTGATCGTAATGCAGTCTGATCAGACGGAACAGTCGTATCATCTGCAGATGGATCCTAAAAAGGACCCGGAGGTCAGCTCCTGGTCCTTTTCTGTTGCTCTTGCGACCGTTGTGAAAAAACAGGGATCACTTCTTCCTTTTCTTCTTTTTGTCCTTGTTTTTGTTCTTCCTGACTGTCTGTACGGAGCCGCCTGCGGCAGCCGCATCCTGCATGTTTTCCTCAACCTGTTTTTTGGGCACGATCGTAGTAGTCAGGACTTTTCTTGCAGTCTGTTCACGGATCGCCTCCACCATCTCGTCGAACATCGCATAACCTTCACGTCTGTATTCGATGACAGGGTCATGCTGCGCGTATGAGCGCAGATGAATGGATTTTCTCAGCTCATCCATATTGTCGATATGTTCCATCCAGTTCTGATCTACGGAACTAAGAAGAGAGAACCGCTCAAGCAGTCTCATCATGTCAGAACCGATCTGCTCTTCCTTCCTGGCGAGGATATCCTGTGCTCTGTCATTGAGGATATCGACTATATCGTCTCTGGTTATCTCATTCAGACGCTCTCTGCTGAATCTCAGATCCCCGGGAACTGTAAGCCAGCCGAGATAATGATCCCTGAGCCCGGAGAGGTTCCAGGGGCTTTCATCGCTGTGTTCCTCAGGAAGATAACTGTAGACGTTGGCTCTGATGGAATCATAGATCATTGAGTCGATGTTCTTCCGGACATTCTCACCCCTGAGCACGACATCACGCTCTGAATAGATAGTCTCTCTCTGCTGATTCATGACGTCGTCATAGCTCAGGACGCTCTTCCTGATCGCGAAGTTGCGGCCTTCCACCCGCTTCTGAGCGGATTCTATGACCGAGGTCAGGATCCTGTTCTCGATCGGGATGTCCTCCTCGACATTCAGGGTATCCATGATCATATTGATCCTGTCGCCTCCGAAAAGTCTCATCAGGTCGTCATCAAGGGCGAGGAAGAATCTGCTCTCTCCCGGGTCTCCCTGACGTCCGCTTCTGCCTCTGAGCTGGTCATCGATCCGTCGGCTCTCATGTCTTTCGGTTCCGATAATGAAAAGGCCACCTGCCTTCCTGACTTCGTCAGCTTCAGGCTTTATTTCCGCAGAGTATTTATCAAGAAGTTCCCTGTATTTTTTCCTGTTCGCAAGGATCTCGCTGTCTTCCGTGAAGTAATAGGAAGTGGCAGCCGTTATCTGTTCGTCGTCCAGCCCATCCTGGCTGAGCCTGTTCTTTGCCATATACTCGGCGTTTCCGCCGAGCATTATGTCGGTTCCTCTTCCAGCCATATTGGTAGCGATTGTGACCGCTCCGAGCTTGCCTGCCTGCGCGATGATGAAGGCTTCCTTCTCATGGTTTTTGGCGTTGAGCACGTTGTGCTTTATGCCGCGGCGGTCGAGAAGTCTGCTGAGGCGCTCGGATTTATCTATGCTGACGGTGCCTACCAATACCGGCTGTCCTTTTGAGTGACACTCAGTTATCTGATCAATGACAGCTCTGTATTTGGCATCGACGTTTTTATATACCACATCATCCCAGTCCTTCCTGATAACGGGAGCGTTTGTCGGAATGGCAACTACGTTGAGATGGTAGATCTCCTCAAACTCGTCTTTCTCCGTCATGGCTGTACCGGTCATTCCGGAAAGCTTCTTGTACATGCGGAAGTAGTTCTGGAACGTTATTGTAGCAAGTGTCCTGTTTTCTCTGGCTACGTGAACTCTCTCCTTGGCTTCTATCGCCTGGTGGAGCCCGTTACTGTATCTTCTGCCTATCATGAGGCGACCGGTAAACTCATCGACGATGATCACTTCTCCGTCTTTGACGACATAATCAACATCTCTCTTCATGATGCCGTGAGCCCTGATCGCCTGGTCGATATGATGGGCCAGTGTCATGTTCTCGGGATCGGACAGGTTCGCGATGCCGAAATGTCTCTGCGCCTTTTCTATGCCTCTCTGGGTGAGGGAGCAGCTGTGAGCCTTCTCATCCACTATGTAGTCTGCCGTGGAGGATTCCATCTCGGTCTTATCATCGTGGTCGGTGACGACCTCTTTGACCAGAGCTCTGGCAAAGTCATCAGCTTTTCTGTACAGGTCGGTAGACTTGTCGCCTCTGCCGGAGATGATAAGGGGAGTCCTGGCTTCATCGATAAGTATGGAGTCGACCTCGTCCACGATCGCAAAGACATGACCGCGCTGCACCTTGCTTCTGAGATCGGCGACCATATTGTCACGGAGATAGTCGAAACCCATCTCGTTGTTGGTCCCGTAGGTGATATCGGAATTATATGCCTGCTGCCTTGATTCGGGATCCATTCCCGGAAGGATCAGTCCCACCGACAGGCCGAGGTAGTTATATATCTTTCCCATCCATTCGCTGTCGCGCTTGGCGAGATAATCATTGACGGTCACTATGTGAACTCCGTCGCCAGTCAGGGCGTTAAGATACGCGGGAAGGGTGGAGACCAGAGTCTTGCCTTCACCGGTCTTCATTTCGGCTATCATGCCCATATGAAGGACTATTCCTCCCAGTACCTGAACAGGGAACGGACGCATCTCAAGGACTCTCCAGGATGCCTCACGGCATACCGCGAAAGCATCCGGAAGGATATCATCAAGGCTCTCACCGGATGCAAGTCTTTTCTTTAGTTTGTCGGTCATGCCGCGCAGTTCGGCTTCACCCATTTCCGCATATTTTTTCTCAAGTTCAAGAACCTTCTGCTGGATAGGTCTGATCTTCTTGAGCATTCTGTCGCTGGAATTTCCGAACAGTCTTTCGATAAGAGACATAAAGGTACTCCTTGAGCAGTTTCTTAAATTGGCGCATACACAAAAATTATATCACAACAGTCATCATAAACCCGAATTGTGATGACATTGTTAACAGGACAGCCGGTACCGCACAGTATTGTTTCAGAAGAACTATTCTCTTGAAAAGGGTATGACTTAACAAGTATACTTGTAACGGATTTTTTACGCATAATCGCGGAAGGAGTTTGATAATGACATATTCTAAAGAAGTAGAAAACATGTGTGTTGTCGCCAAGGGTCCGAAACACGGTCCTGCTCCTATTCCTGAAGAGGGAAAATGGATCCAGGCCAAAGAGATTTCCGACATCTCCGCGTATACACACGGCGTAGGCTGGTGTGCACCCCAGCAGGGAGCCTGCAAGCTTTCCCTGAACGTCAAGAACGGTATCATCGAGGAAGCTCTTGTTGAGACGATCGGCTGCTCCGGAATGACACACTCCGCAGCTATGGCTGCTGAGATCCTTCCCGGAAAGACCATCCTCGAAGCTCTCAACACTGACCTTGTCTGCGATGCCATCAATACCGCCATGCGCGAGCTCTTCCTGCAGATCGTCTACGGAAGAAGCCAGTCCGCGTTCTCCGATGACGGGCTTGTTATCGGCGCAGGAATGGAAGACCTCGGCAAAGGTGCCCGTTCAATGGTAGGAACGATGTACGGCACAAAAGCAAAGGGCGTCAGATACCTCGAGATGACCGAAGGATACTGCACGAGAATGGCTCTTGACGAGAACGACGAAGTCTGTGGATATGAGTTCGTATCTCTCGGCAAGATGACCGACTTCATCAAGCAGGGACTCAGCCCCAACGAAGCTTATGAGAAGTCTCTTGGCCATTACGGCAGATTCAGCGAAGAAGACGGTGCGGTCAAGTATATTGATCCGCGCAAAGAATAAGGAGGTACATAATAATGGCACAGTTTGAAGGTTATGAAAGACGCGAGAGCAAGATCCTCGGCGTTCTTGCAAATTATGGAATCTCCTCCATCGATGAGTGCAAAGAGATCTGCGATAAGTACGGCGTTGATGCTTACAACATCGTTCAGGAAACACAGCCCATCTGCTTCGAGAATGCAAAGTGGGCGTACACTGTAGGCTGCGCGATCGCCATCAAGGAAGCTGAGCGCACCGGCGACAAGTCCGCTGCAACAGCTGCCGCCAACATCGGCATCGGCCTTCAGTCATTCTGCATCCCCGGATCAGTCGCTGAGAACCGCAAGGTCGGCCTCGGACACGGAAACCTGGGCAAGATGCTCCTCTCCGAGGAGACCAGCTGCTTCTGCTTCCTCGCGGGACATGAGTCCTTCGCAGCTGCAGAAGGCGCCATCAAGATCGCTCTCAACGCTAACAAGGTCCGCAAGAACCCGCTGCAGGTTATCCTCAACGGACTCGGAAAGGATGCTGCCTGGATCATTTCCAGGATCAACGGATTCACATATGTTGAGACAGAGTTCGATCCCTACACTGAGGAAGTAACAGAGGTCAAGCGCGTTCCTTATTCAAAGGGACCCCGCGCTGACGTACGCTGCTACGGCGCTGACAATGTGCCGGAAGGCGTTGCGATCATGAAGAAGGAGCACGTAGGTGTTTCCATCACCGGCAACTCCACAAACCCGACAAGGTTCCAGCATCCCGTGGCAGGCACCTACAAGAAATGGTGCACCGAGAACGGAGTAAAGTACTTCTCAGTCGCTTCCGGCGGCGGCACAGGCCGCACGCTGCATCCCGACAACATGGCAGCCGGCCCCTCCTCCTACGGAATGACCGATACCATGGGCCGCATGCACAGCGACGCTCAGTTTGCAGGATCCTCCTCCGTTCCCGCCCATGTTGAGATGATGGGCCTGATCGGAATGGGCAACAACCCCATGGTCGGCGCCACAGTCGCTTGCGCTGTCGCCGTCGCGGAAGGCCTCAAATAATCCGGTTGTTTTTCCATATGAAAAGAGCGGCAGGAAATGCCGCTCTTTTTTGGTGCTATAATCATGAAAAAAGAACTGAGGTCAGAATAATGAAGATAGCCGTACTGGATTCGTCTACGCTGGGCGATGATCTGGATCTGTCTACGCTGTATGAAGTCGGGGATGAAGTCGTGATCTACTACAGCACTTCGGCTGAACAGATACCGCAGCATCTCGAGGGCTGTGACGCGGCAGTCATCAACAAGGTCAGGCTGAGAGAGGATACGCTAAGCAGATGTCCCTCCCTTAAACTGATCTGCGTCGCTGCTACAGGATATGACAATGTCGATATCGATTACTGCAGGAAGCGCGGTATAGCTGTTTGCAATGTGGTGGGATACTCGACCGACAGCGTGGCGCAGCTTACTGCTGCCATGGTGCTGCACCTTGCAGAGCATCTGCCTGAGTACACCGGCGCAGTCAGAAGCGGTGACTATACCAGAGGCGGAGTTGCGAATATCCTCGTTCCCGTCGTCCATGAGCTTGCGGGAAAGACCTGGGGCATTGCCGGCTACGGCAATATCGGAAGGAAAGTGGGGATCATAGCAAAAGCTCTCGGATGTAAAGTTATCGTTTACAAGAGAGAACCTGTCGATGATGCCGAGTGTGTCACTATCGAGGAACTCTGTTCGCGCTCAGACATAATATCAGTGCATCTTCCTCTGAATGAAGGCACCAGGGGAGTCTTTTCCAGGGAGATGGTATCTCTCATGCGCAGAGAATGCATCTTCGTGAACGTTGCCAGAGGAGCAGTGACGGACGAGGAAGCGCTTGCATCAGCCCTGGAAGAGGGGAGGATATCGGGACTGGGCGTTGACGTGTACAGTCAGGAGCCTTTCCCTGAAACACATCCTTTCTACAGGATAAAGGACAGAGAGAATGTGTGCCTGACGCCGCATATGGCATGGGGCTCGTATGAAGCCAGAAAGCGCTGCCTTGCAGATATAGTCGAGAATATCCGCTCCTTCAGGGAAGGCGGTACAAGGAGCAGGATAGTCTGAGCTTCCTTTTCCATATAGAATTCGACAGTGTATAATGAATCCAAATATACAACGCATGTCGAAAACCGAGGTCATTCAAGAATCGATGAAACTACTTTTCAGATTATCAAAAGAGGCGGTGCGCTACCGCATTTTCTATGTCATTGCGATCAGTTCAACACTGCTGCTTACAGCGGTAAACCTTACTTCACCCAGAGTTCTTTCGGCTCTGACCGGGATCGTCAGCAGGGGGGTTCAGGAGCAGGATCTCAGAACCATAAGGGTACTCACTCTGGAGATACTTCTTCTTTATCTGCTCAGGGTCGTGTTCCGCTTTCTCAGCAACTATATGGCTCACAGGGCTGCATGGTATCTGGTCGGGGATGTCAGAAAGAAAGTCTATGACAAGATGGAGAGACTGGATCTCTCGTTCTTCCATGATAAGCAGACAGGCGACCTTATGAGCCGTGTCATAAACGATACCAGAGATTTTGAACTCCTTTATGCCCATATCATCCCTGATCTTATGACCAACTTCGTTACATTTACCGGAGTGCTGGTGATCCTGCTGTCCATAAATGCCAGACTGGCGCTCTTCACCTGTTTCCCGATACCCCTGGTTCTGATAAGCGGAATATTCTTCTCAAAGAAGGTCCAGCCGCTGTTCAGGACATCCAGAAGGAAGGAGGGGGAGCTGAGCGGGAAACTTCAGGACAACCTTTCCGGCGTACACGAGATACAGTCTTTCGGCAAGGAAGATTTTGAGACCGTAAGATTCGGTGACAAGGTGTTTCAGCACGTCACGGCGATGCTGGATGCGCTCAGATCGAGCGCGATATTCCACCCGACGATCGAATTCATCTCATCTCTCGGAACTGTGCTCGTCGTTGCTGTCGGAGGAGTGATGGCATATCAGGGCAGGGTGAATGTCGAGGATATAGTTTCTTTCCTGCTTTATCTGAACCTGTTCTATCAGCCGGTCGCGGGACTCGCTTCTCTTATGGAGAACATGCAGCAGGCTATGGCAGGAGCCGAGCGCGTCTTTACTATCCTGGATACCGAACCGGGAATAAGGGACAGAGACGGTGCAGAAGACATAGATGTCTGCGAAGGAAAAGTGCAGTTTGAGAACGTCGGTTTCTCATATGAAAGCGGAGAGAAGATACTGGATGATATTTCATTCACTGTAGAACCGGGAAAGATGCTGGCGCTCGTAGGACCTACAGGAGTAGGGAAGACCACTATGACACAGCTGGTATCCCGTTTCTACGAACCGCAGACAGGACGCATACTCCTTGACGGAAAAGACATCATGGACATCACTGTCTCCAGTCTCAGAAGAAACATCTCTCCTGTGCTTCAGGACACTTTCCTTTTCAACGGAACAGTGAGCGAGAACATAGCGTATGCCGATCCGGATGCGTCGATGGACCAGATAGTTGCCGCTGCGAAAGCAGCATATATCCATGATGACATCATGCAGATGCCGGACGGATACGACACTCAGGTGGGTGAGAGGGGAGTCAAACTGTCCGGTGGACAGAAGCAGCGCATAGCGATAGCCCGCGCGATCCTCAGGAAGTCTCCCATAATCATCCTCGACGAGGCTACGGCATCCGTAGACGTAGAGACCGAAAGGAAGATACAGCAAGCTATCGGCGATCTGATAGGGAAGAAGACTATCATAGCTGTTGCGCACAGGCTCTCCACGATAAAGAATGCAGATGAGATACTCGTGCTGGAAGACGGAAAGATCGCGGAGCAGGGAACACACAGCGAACTGATCGAAGAGGGCGGGATCTACGCAAGGATGTACAGGATCCAGAGCGAAGCATAAAACATATGGAGCGATCATTTACCATGAGAAGAAAATTGCGCCTTGAAGGCAGGAAGGCCGCAGTTACCGGCGCGTCCAGCGGTATCGGAAGGGCAAGTGCGATCAATCTGGCAAAAGCCGGCTGCGATGTGGCTCTCATCGCGAGAGATATCGACAGGCTCAACGAGACTGCCGAAGAGATCAGAAAGCTGGGCAGGCGGGCTGTCGTCATAACTGCCGACATCACCGACAGCGAGGCAGTCAGGACGGCGGTCGAGACGGCTATATCGGAACTGGGGTGTATCGATATTTTCCATTGTAATGCGGGAATATATCTGAGATGCCCCGTCAGGGATCTGAGAATGGATCAGATCAGGAAGCTGATGGAGGTAGACTTCTTCGGGTGTCTGAACTGTGTGTACGCGGTCCTTCCGCACATGCTTCAGAGAGGAAAAGGCCATATAGTTACTACCTGTTCCATGGACGGAAAGAAGGGTGTTCCTCCGGACGCGGCTTACGTGGCTGCCAAGTTCGCCATGAACGGGTTCTTCCAGGTGATGCGTCAGGAACTCAGGGGCACTGGGGTCAATGTGTCCGTGATATATCCCAGCAGAATGGATACTCCGCAGATAAGGCACGTTGACACACCGGGTATCACTCCGAAAGGGGACCCGGATATGGTAGGAAGAGCAGTAGTTAGAGCGGTCGCGGCAAACAGGGGAGAAATGATGGTTCCGTGGTTCTCCTGCAAACTGCTGGTGATCGCAGAAGCGATAAGCTACCGCTTCAGCGAGTGGCTTATCAGAGTCAACAATCTCGCAGGGACCGAGAACGGCGAGGATGCGATAAACGAGGCAAAATGAGACACGGCATATAAGGCTTTTATGCCTTATATGCTGTGTTATGTACGGAAGAGGGCAGCTGTTTGATGGAGAAGGTCTTTATTACCGATCACGTTCCTTTCCCGGAAAGAAAATCGGATTCTCACAAAGGAGATTACGGGAAAGTCGGCATAATAGCCGGAAGCAGAGGAATGGCAGGGGCAGGAGAGATGTGTACCAGGTCATGCCTCAGATCAGGCGCGGGCATCGTTACCATCGCCTGTGCCGATTGCCTTACGGAGGTATACGAGACTAAGCTTACTGAAGCTATGGTCAGACCTCTGAACGACTCAGAGGGTCACATATCATCTTCTGCAGCAGGCGAGATACTGGATTTCATCAGTGACAAGGAATGCGTCCTGTTCGGACCGGGTATAGGAAAGAGCAATGATATTACAGATATCCTTTCCTGCATACTGAGAAACTACTCGGGCAGGCTTGTCATAGACGCAGACGGATTGTTCGCTCTCAGCAAGATCAGAGCGGAACTTAAAGAGACCGCGGCCACTGTACTGATCACTCCGCATGTGGGCGAGATGTCCAGGCTCACCCGCCTCGACGCATCTCAGATAAAGAGCAGGATCGCGGAGACAGCTTCTGAATTTGCCACTGAGTACGGCATCTTTGTTCTTCTCAAGGACTATGTGTCGGCGATAGCCGCCCCTGACGGAAGAGTCAGGCTAAACACGGCAGGGAATCCCGGAATGTCCAGAGGAGGGAGCGGAGATGTTCTTGCCGGTGTGTGCGCGGGCTTCCTGTGCAGGTTCAGTGATCCGCTCGATGCAGCGTCGGAAGCCGCTCTTGTCTGCGGTATAGCCGGAGATATGGCAGCAGGGAGGTACGGAGTTGAGAGCATGCTTCCCACAGATACGATCTCCTTCATCGGTGCGGCGATCGCGGAACCGGCGGAACCGCATATAAAAAAGAAATGAAAAACGGGGCGTATGCCCCGTTTTGTCTGTTTTATGAGGTCCTTGCGATTTATCTTCTGGGCCCGTTGATCCTGGGATCTGAACCATCGAAATCGATGTTCGCTGCGATCGCGTCATCGATGAGCTTTATCTGCTCGTCGGTGAGCATCCAGTCGAATGCACCGCAGTTGATCTCAGCTTCTTTCCTGTTTCTGACACCGACCATGGCGGTGGAGACATAGTCTTTCTGGGTCTGCCAGTTGATCGCGACCTGTACCGTGGGTCTGCCGACCTCTTCCGCGATCTTGTCGAGAACATCGACGACCTTCATTACTTTGCTGAAGTGCGGTTCCTTGAAGAACGGATAGAAATAGTTTCTGGGGTCTCTCTGCTCGAAAGACGGCTCTGTGCGGAAGGCTCCGGAGAGAATGCCTCCTCCTATGGAACCGTAAGTGAAGGTGTTAAGCCTGCTTCCCGCTGCCCACTTGAGCAGTTCCTCATCTCTTCTTACTACCATGGAATACGGAGGCTGGATAGCATCTATCTGGCAGACTCTCTGGCATTCTATGATCTGATTCTTCTGGAAGTTGCTGAGACCTACGAATCTGATCTTGCCCTGCTTCTTCAGGGTCTTCATGGCTTCCATAGTCTCAGAGAAGGGAGTGTCGAGGTCCGGCCAGTGTACAAAATAGAAGTCTATATAATCCGTGCCGAGCCTCCTCAGAGACTGCTCGCATTCGTAAAGGACATTTTCATATCTTCCGTCACGGGCGTAGAATGCCTCCGTGCGGACTGCCTTAAGAGTTGTCCTGGCGGCTCCGACCTTCGTAGCGACGAAGATCTTGCTGCGGTCGAGTTCCTTGAGGGCTTTTCCGACCACAGTCTCTGAATAGCCGGCGCCGTAGTCGGGGGCGGTGTCCAGGATGTTTACCCCGTTGTCTACCATTGCGTGTATAGCGTCGATGCTGTCTTCAACAGTGATCTCGCCGTAAGTATTGCCCATCGGCCATGTGCCGATACACATCGCGGAGATATCTGCATTAGCTGAGTTGAAGTGTTTATAGCGCATTTATCTGACCTCCAAACACCATTGATGATTATTCATATACATAAATCATACTTCAAAAGGACATGGACTGCGTAATCGCACAAGTTACAAACTTTAGAGCCTTTTTCTGTCACTTTGACTTATTTTTTTTCAAGCATGCCCATGTTTCTCGCATAGTGGAAAATGTACTGCTGGGCAATACCTGCGTTTTCTGCGGCGCATTCGGGAAGACCTTCCGGAAACAGTTCAGCCATGGCTTTCTTGATCCAGGTATCTCTGGGAAATGCGTCGAGCCGATGAAGACCGAACAGAAGAGTGCAGTCAGCCACTTTGGGACCGACGCCCTTCACCGTCATGAGCAGGTCTCTGGCCTCGTCCAGCGGAAGAGCCCTGAGCAGTTCCTCCTGTATGGTTCCGTCGGAGACTTTCTTCGCGGCATCTATCAGGTAAGGGGCTCTGTATCCGCAGTGCAGCTCAGAAAGGTCATCTTCATCCAGCTGTGCCACGGCTTCCGGAAGAGGAAATGCATGGAATCCGCCCATATCCTTTCCGAACAGTTCGCAGAACTTCTCAATTATCTTCTGTATCCTCGGGATATTGTTGTTCTGGGATATAATGAAACTCTCCAGCGTCTCCCAGAAAGGCTGCCTCATGATCCTTATGGTTCCGCATCTGCCGGTTATCTCGGCGAGCTTCGGATCGGCTGAAAAGGACAGGTTTACTGCTCTGTAGTCATCATTGAGCCCGAGATAATCGCCGGCCCAGCTCAGATCTGCGCTTTCATCCGAAGAGACGGTTATGAGGTCTGCGTCCTGTCTGACAAGTATCCGTCTGTCTCCGACCGTGACAGCAAACGAGTCCTCATATGGGATGAATCTGAAGCACTGTCCGCAGTAGAGCGTATCGCGTAGAGAAAATCCGGGAACGATAAAGGTCTTTTTCAAACTCTCATCTCCTGATCCGCGGCTGCTGCATGTACAGCGCCGCATTTCTTTTTTTCTAAAGTATATTTTAAACGAACATTTATGGAAAGAAGACCTGACACGGCCGAGGCGGCATCCAGAGATCCCGGCAGGTCGTGGGATAATTCCAAAGAGTAATAAAAAACCACTGCAGCGATTATTTATTCATACTTTCGTTTGTGAAATAGTCCTGTTTTTAAGGCTTTTCAACACTTTCAACAGAGTTTTCAACATCAAACAGTGAATAAAACAAAATACTGACAGTAAAACAGCGGCTGAAACGGTGTTCACACAGAGTTGTTATATAAAAAACATTATTGTGATATAATCTTTCGGATGAGTACTAAAGAAGAAAAAAAGAATACGCCTGCAGTTGCGGAAGAAGAGAGCGGTATACTGTACGGACGCAATGTCGTGACGGAATTTCTGAAGAGCGGAAGACCGGCAGACACTCTTTTCGTGAGCAGCGAAGAGGATGAAAAGACCCTCTCATTCTATAAAGCGCTTGCGTCACGCGCAAGTGCAGTCGTCAAGACTGTCCATCCGCAGAAACTTGCAAAGATGTGCGGAAGCGAACGTCATCAGGGAGTCGCGCTGAGCGCCTCATTCTGTGATTATGTGACGGTCGGGGATATCCTCAAAGTGTCAGCCGAGAGCGGTACGGCACCTTTCATCCTCATTGCAGACGGAATAGAAGACCCTCATAATCTGGGCGCTATCCTGCGGACTGCTGAATGCGCGGGAGTTCACGGAGTGATCATCCCCAAAAGAGGGGGCGTCGGCGTCAACGCGACCGTTCACAGGACTTCAGCCGGAGCATGCAGCCACATACCGATCGCGAGAGTGTCCAATATAGCCAATACTGTCCGGGAACTTAAAAAAGCAGGGGTTTTCTGCTACTGCGCAGACATGGACGGGGTCAGCTGTTTCAGCGCGGATCTGACAGGGGCTGTGGCTCTGATCATCGGTTCCGAAGGTTTCGGAGTCTCGAGACTGGTGAAGGATCTCTGCGACGGTTCGGTGTCCCTGCCAATGTATGGAAAAGTTAATTCGCTGAACGCCTCAGCGGCGGCCAGCGCAATTATATACGAGATAGTCAGACAGCGAAACTCTTGATGGAGGTTTTTTAATTTGACTGACAACAGATATGACCTTGAATCCCTTTTGGACGAGATACGAAAGAAAAAAGCGGAACTCGGACAGCCTGTAGTTACCGCTAAGCCAACAGAAACAACCGGGAAAGAAGATGCGCAGCCTGAAGCAGCTGCTCCGAACTCTGAAACCCGGCCCGCAGCCGGTGACAGTATTTTTTCATTCAGCCCTGCGCCTGCAGCTGTTGAGACAGCCGCGGCTCCCGCAGCTGAAGAGAAAAAAGACGATGCGGGATGGACTCCGATCTCTGTAGAGGAGCTGCTTGGGACCGACAGTGAGAAAGAAACGGTCCGCAGCGCGTCCGTAAATGAGGAAGCTCCCGTCAAGGAACAGAGCGAACAGGAAAACGTACGCGATCTGAGATCCATCAGCAGGCAGCTGACAGGGAGTTTTGACGCGATCCCGAACGATTACACAGGTGACTTCGTGATCGGCCATCCGGAAAACAAGAGGGAGGAAGAACCCGAGGAGGAGATCGACTTCTCACGCGACGGTGCTGAAGAACACCCTGTTTTTACCGAAAAGACCGCAACATTCAACATTATTCCGCAGATCGACGAAGACAGAAAAGAAACAGGCTCGGATGAACCGACTGATGAGTATACACGCGGTGAGCTGAGGCTTGATGAAGAGACGAAGGCCAGCATCACACAGGGAATACTCAATATCAAGGAAAGCATGGATGACAACTTCCGCGAGCTTTTCGGTGATACTGTGATTGTCGAACACGGCGATACGAAGAAGCGCGGCAGAAGAAGAGACCGGAATGTTGAACTTGATTATGTCGATCTTGACGAGGTCGGTACCGACCGTGAGGAGGATCCGGACGCGATCTTCGAGACGCTCAGCCGCCGTGCCTCAAGGTCAATAATCTCCACGGTCTTCACTGCTGTCGTATCCGTGGTCATTATAGCGTTCGCTTATATCACTGCTATGAAGGGGACGGGCTATGACAGGACCTCCTCCATAGTGACGGCAGTATGCATGCTGATAGGAATAATCCTTAACTGGAAGACGGTTTTTGCAGGCATTGCCGGTATTTTCACGTTCAAGCCGCAGCTCACCTCGCTGGTCGGTTTCTCATCGATCGTTTCGATGGCTGAACCTGTCGTCAGCATACTCACGAACACGTATCCCACTAGCAGCTACTCGGCATGTATCTCTTCATTTGCACTGTTCATGTCTGTGCTGGGCGAGATGCTCAAGGCTACAAGGGATCTCAAGAATTTCAGGAGCATATCAGAGAATCCCCAGAAATATGCTTCTGAAGTCGTGACTGACAAACCGTTCGTTCAGATGCTGTCCAACGATCTTTCCGATAAGTCTACCGGGGTCCTGATCAACAGGAGGACCGGATACACTGACAGGTTTGCGTACTACTGCGACTCCGACAATGTCGACTTTAACAAGACGAGAAAAGCGGAGCCGTTCATAGCGCTCGCGTGCATACTGCTCGGAGTTATCTCATTCTTCGCTAAGGGGCTGTCTTTCGCGGATTCTTTCAGAGTCTGCGCTCTTTCAGCTGCAATAAGCGCTCCGTTCATGTCCTTCCTGATGTTCGAGCTTCCTATTCACGTTCTTCAGAACAGGCTCAACAGGCTTGGAGCGGTGCTGCCGGGATATGCGGCTGCAGAAGATATCGCGGGTGCGAACAGCGTCGTTCTTGAGGGAAGAGAACTGTTCCCGAGGGAAAAGGTTCTTCTGCACGGTATCAAGACTTTCGAGAAGGAAAGGATAGACCAGGCGATCTTATATGCGGCTTCGGTCCTTATCCATTCCTGCGACACTATGTCTCATATGTTTATGAAGGTCATTCAGGGCAAGACAGACATGCTCTTCGACACGGACAGCGTAGTATATGAAGAGGGACTCGGATTCAGCTTCTGGGTCGATCAGAACAGGATCCTTGTCGGCAGGCGTGAGATGCTCGAATCGCACGATATCGAGGTCCCTTCCCGCGACTACGAAAACAGATATACCAAGGCGTCTACAAGGGACGCGATATATCTTGCGGTGGCGGGAAAGCTTTACGCCATGTTCGTGATAGGGTACTCTCCTGACGAGGATATGACGAAGCTCCTGCGCGGCCTGGTCAAGAATGAAATCAGCATCATAGTCAGGACAAGAGACTTCATCATCTCACCTGAAAAGATATCCCGCATGTATGATATCCCGCAGTCCATGATCACGATGGTCAGGGACAGTTCGATGCAGGAACTGGCGAAGAGGACCGAGTACACCAGACACTCCGCTTCCAGCCTGACCCATGTCGGCTCTGTCGGCGCATTCCTGAGCGGAATGATAGGATGCAATGACCTGATAGGAACGACGGGACTGTCCTCGATCATGGGACTTGTCGGAATGTGTGTCGGCATCGTCCTTGCTGCGGTCCTCGCGCTTTTCGGAGGACTCGATACGGTCAAGATCACATCGGTTGCGCTGTTCCAGATCATCTGGTCTATCATACATCTCGTGTCAGTCCTTATTATGAGATAGATATAGCACGTATCGAAAACCGGATCGGTCATATACTTCCGGAAACAGATGCCGATTATCATAGGAAGACGAAAAATCTATTTGATTTGTCGGCCTCATATGGTAAAATTTGAATGTTGTAAAAAAACCCGTTCAGGTTCATTAATAGATAGGGGGACTACTATCCATGGGATACTCACCGGAAAAGATCCGTAATATCCTTCTTGCCGGACACAGCTCTGCCGGTAAAACTTCATTTGCTGAAGCGCTTCTGTTCCTCACAAAGTCATCCGACCGTTTCGGTTCTGTTGCAGCCGGAACGACAGTCATGGACTTTGAAGATGAAGAGATCCGCCGCAAGGCTTCCATTTCTCTCGCCGTTGCTCCTCTTGAGTACAACGGAGTGAAGATGAATCTTCTCGACGCACCCGGCCTCTTCGATTTCGAGCTGGGAATGTATGAAGGCGTTCAGGCTGCTGAAAGCGTAGCAGTCGTCCTTTCTGCGAGAAGCGGAGTCAGCGTAGGAACGGAAAAGGCTTTTAAGCTTGCCAAGAACAACAAGCGCTCAATACTGTTCTTCGTGGGAAGCACCAGCGTTGAGAACGCCGATTTCAAGAAGACCTTCGCCGATCTTGAGAGCCATTTCGGATCCGGAGTCTGCCCGGTAGTTCTTCCCGTCATCCAGGAAGGAAAGCCCACTGTCTTCGTGGATCTGCTTGATAACAAGGCATATACATATCAGGACGGAAAAGCCACTGAGGTCCCCGTGCCCGATACTGACGGCTACATCGATGAACTGATGAACGACATCAACGAAGCCGTTGCTGAAGTCGATGATGACCTTATGGAGAAGTTCTTTGCTGAAGAGCCCTTCACCCATGAAGAGCTCGTCAACGGCATCAAGAAGGGAACAAAAGCCGGCACGCTGTATCCTGTAATCGCCGGAGACAGCATCACCCGCGAGGGCATCGATCTTGCTCTGAAGTATTTTGCAGCTCTCGCTCCTGCTCCCTCCGATGAGGAAGACTATGAGGTCACCGATAAAGACGGCAATCCCGTCAAACTCGAGATCAGCGAGAACGGACCGCTGGTGGCATATGTCTTCAGGACCGTTGCCGACCCGTTCGTAGGAAAACTTTCATTCGTTAAGGTCCTCTCAGGAAAGCTGACTGATTCCAGCGCTCCCGTAGTCGCTGCCACAGGAGAGAGTGAGAGACCCGGCAAGCTTCTCGTGATCAAAGGCAAGAAGCAGGTCGATACGAAGGAGATCTCCGCAGGAGATATCGGAGCCGTAACGAAGCTCACATCTACACATACAGGCGATACGCTCTGCGATGCGGACAAGCTGTTCAATGTAAAATCCATCGAGTTCCCGAAGCCCACGATGTCCATGGCGATCTACGCAGCGAACAAGGGCGATGAGGGAAAGATATCTTCCGGAATCCAGAAGCTCCTCGAAGAAGACAGGACCGTCACATATCATGTCAACAGCGAGACCAGCCAGCAGATCATCTCCGGACTCGGAGAACAGCATCTTGAAGTCGTCGTCGGCAAGCTCAAATCAAAGTTCGGCGTCGAAGTAGGACTCCAGGTTCCCAGGATCGCTTACCGTGAGACGATCCGCGGGACAGCAGAGGCTGAAGGCAAACACAAGAAGCAGTCCGGCGGTGCCGGTCAGTTCGGTGTCGTTGAGATGAGATTCGAGCCTCTTCCCGGTGAAGATTTCGAATTCGTCAACGCAGTCGTCGGCGGAACAGTTCCGAAGGAATTCATCCCCGCAGTCGAAAAGGGAATCCGCGAAGCGATGCTCCACGGTGTTCTCGCCGGATACCCGATGGTCGGATTCCGCGCCACACTGTATGATGGAAAATACCATCCCGTCGACTCAAAGGAAGTCGCCTTCAAGTCAGCAGCCCGTCTTGCATACAAGGCTGCATGCGCCCAGGCGAAGCCCACACTTCTTGAGCCTATCTGCACACTTAAGGCATATGTCCCCAATGACAATACCGGAGACATCATGAGTGAAGTTACCAAGCGCCGCGGACGTGTTCTCGGCATGAACCCCTCCGAAGACGGACTGATGCTCGTTGAAGCGGAAGTACCGGAAGCTGAGATGCAGGACTTCACGGCATTTATGAGATCATCTACGCAGGGAAGAGGAACATTCTCACTTGATTTCCTCCGTTATGATCCGCTGCCGAGCCATCTCGAAGCAAAAGTCATTGCGGATGCCGCAGACCTCAGAGAAGAGGAAGAAGAATAATTCATTCACAAAAATGCGCCGCCGTCGCAAGACGACGGCGTTTTTGTCTTCCGAAACACTTTTTTCAAAAAGATATGGTATATTTGCGGTAAGGGGGACTCCTGATATGTTCGGTTATCTTACAGCAGACAGATCGAGTCTGGAAGAAAAAGATTTCGCGGAATACAGATCGGTATACTGCGGGATATGTTCCGAACTGAGGAAAAACGGGCTGCTGAGCGGAACGCTGTCGCTCAGTTATGATCTCGTCTTCCTGTGGATGATCCTGACTTCCATGTACGAGCCTCAAACAGAAAGGCATACAGGAAGCTGTCCTCTCCATCCGTTTTCCGGCCGTGAGATGAGTGATAATATCTTCACGGGGTATGTGTCGGATATCGGGACGATTCTGGCATATTACAAGGCGATCGACGACTGGCGTGACGACAGGGATCCGGTAAAACTGACCGCATCGCGCATCCTTTCACGCCCGTTCAGAAATGCTTCCGCAAGACTTCCCAGACAGGCGTCCGTGATCAAAGAATCACTAGACAGGATATCCATGATGGAAGAGAGCCAGTCAGGAGACATCGACGGACTGTGCAATCTTTTCGGAACTCTGCTTGGGGAGACGTTTGTTTATTATCAGGACGATTACTGGGCAAAGCATCTCAGAGAATTCGGGTCTGCTGTCGGAAGATATCTTTATCTCCTGGACGCTGTTCTGGATCTGGAAGAGGATAAAAAGCACAACAGATATAATCCGCTGATGCAGTCAGGGATGGGATCAGCCGAATGGCAGAAAAATGCCGTGGACCTCTTTATCGGGGATATCTCTGAGATATACACGTTTCTGCCGATCATAAGCTACAGTTCAGTGATCGAAAGCATAATATACAGCGGGATGACAAAAGAATTCAGAAAACACTTTGAAAGCAGACCGGTTGGAGAAAAAGATGTACCGTGATCCGTATGAGGTTCTCGGGGTGCCGAGAAACGCAACAGATGAAGAGATAAAAAAAGCATACCGTAACCTTGCAAAGAAGTATCACCCTGACCTGAATCAGGGAGACAGTTCCGCTGAACAGCGTATGAACGAGATCAATGCGGCATACGAGGAGATCAAAAACCCGTCTTCAAGGTCAGCAGGATATTCCGCGAACAGCGGATACTCAGCAGGAAGGACAGGCAGCGGCGGAACAGGGAACACAGGCGGATCATACGACTTCTTCCAGTTCGGACCGTTCGGTTTCAGCTTTTACCGTTCATATCAGCCGCAGGGTACAGCAGGTTCTTCTTCATCAAGTCCTATGGAACAGGCATACAGAAGCCTTCGCGCTGGAGCATACTCAAACGCACAGCAATGGCTCGGTAGGGTGCCTTCTGCCGAAAGGACCGCAGAATGGTACTATTACAGCGCCTGTGCGAGTCAGGGACTCGGCAACAGGCTGGCGGCGATGGACCATATAAGGAGAGCATGTGAGCTTGACCCCGGAAATCAGACCTACAGGCAGGCAATGTCCGGTATAAAGAACGGAAGTCTGAATTATTACTCAAGATCCAGGTCCATGCCTGCGTATCCCGTGGATCCGGTCATGCTCGGTCTATGCCTGCTGAATACGTTATGCGGAGGAAGGTTCTTCCTGTGCTGCTGATGGATGAAAAGACGATAAAAACAAGAAGACTGATGCTCAGAAACTGGGCAGAGACAGACAGGGATGATTTCATTAAACTGTCTGAAGACCCGCATATCAGTGAATGGACGGGCAGGTCTGTCCCGGCGTCTGAACTGTTCTCGTATTATCTGCAGACGGGAACGGCATTTGCAGTCCTTTATGAAGGAAAGACGATAGGGAATTTTTCCCTGTTCCGCAATTCGCTCACCAGAGGAATCAGAGCTGTCAACGTAATGGAATGCGCATTCTACACCCTCCCTCAGTTTCACGGACAGGGGCTCGGATCGGAAGCGCTGAAAGCTCTGCTTGAATATGCGAGAAATGAGCAACGGGCAGATGCAGTCATCTGCGGTTCATATTCCTCCAATGAAAGATCTCTGAGATTCATCAAAAGAAACGGAGGGGCCTATTGCTTTTCAAGAGAGCTCCCGTCAGGGAAAACAGAAGAGTTCTTTGTCTTTGCATAAAAAAGAAGCGGAATGCCTACAGCGTTCCGCCTCTTTTTTCATAGATGCCTTCAGTTTTTCAGTTTTTCCAGAAAACTGGATCCGTCAAGTTCGTATTCGACACCAAGGTAATCGCAGACGGTGCATCCTATGTCTGCAAAAGATTCCAGAGTGCCGAGATCTCTCGGTTTGAACTTTTCGGAATAGACGATTACCGGTACGCATTCTCTTGTGTGATCCGTAGTCAGCGTATAGGAAGGGTCGCATCCGTGGTCAGCGGTGATGATGAGCAGATCATCCTTCTTCAGACGATCGATGAGTACAGAAAGCTGTCTGTCAAATACAGACAGAGCTTTTGCGTAGCCGTCAATGTCCCTTCTGTGGCCGTAGACTGTATCGAAATCGACAAGATTGACGAAACAAAGTCCGCTGAAATCCCTTGCGGCAGTCTCCGTGGCTTTTTTCATACCGTCGTCGTTGCTTGAGGTGAACAAAGGCTCTTTTATGCCTTTGCCTGCAAAAAGATCCCATATCTTCCCGATGCTTATTGTGTCCAGCCCGGCATCGGAAATGAAATCGATCATGGTCTTCCTTGGGGGAACCAGGGAAAAATCATGTCTGTTTGAAGTCCTGGCAAAATCGCGGGAGGACTGACCGAGGAAAGGCCTTGCTATGACACGTCCGGCTGCAGTCGACGGGTCTTCGTCGAGAACTGTCCTTACAGTCCTGCATATCTCATACAGTTCCTGCACAGGAACGATGCTCTCATGAGCGGCGATCTGAAAAACGCTGTCCGCAGACGTATAGGCGATAAGGTCACCGGTGATCAGATGATGCTCACCGTAATCCCGCAGCGCATCGGTCCCGGAGTACGGCATATTGCACACCAGCTTCCTTCCGACGGCATGTTCGATCTTCTCTATAAGATCGGAAGGAAAGCCGTCAGGGAATGTCGGAAGAGGCTGCCCGGAAATGATCCCGGAGATCTCCCAGTGCCCGATCGTCGAGTCCTTTCCCATCGAACGCTCGACAGCACGCGCATAGCTTGCCTGTGCAGAAGGATATCCCTCTCTGAAATCCACCCCTTCTATATTGAAAAGGCCGAGTCGCTCAAGTTCAGGGACATCAAAGCAGCTGCTTGAAGCCAGAGCCCTGAGCGTGCTTGTTCCGCGGTCGCCGAAAAGATCCGCGTCCGGAGCATTTCCGATCCCCAGACTGTCACATACTATTATGAATACACGCTTGCCCATAAAACTGCTCCGTTATCTTAATGCAGTGATTATAGCACCAACTCAGCGGGTGTTTAAAAATGATCTGTAAATATGTATCCCGCCCATACGGAGTTCGGCTGGGCAGGTCTGCGACGGAGGTATTAAGGACTGCCTCAGGTCTGTACCGGGAAAAGAACAGACATGATCCCTGCCCGTTCGCACGGCAGAAGCAGGTACTAATCGTTGACACTGTCATATCACAAAAACTATAATCTGTAGCAGTTTATATAAAGATCGTCGCTGTGGCGGAACTGGCAGACGCAAGGGACTTAAAATCCCTCGCCGAAAGGCATACGGGTTCGATCCCCGTCAGCGGCACCAGACAGAAGGCTTTTTTTCAGAGCCTTCTGTTTTCCTTTTAAAAGGATCCGTGATCAGATCACGGATCCGGGATTTACCTTCTTTTTTTTGTTTTTCCGGCTCCGGCTGCAAGACACATAAGGATGAAAGCGACAGGTGTCATTATCAGCAACGGTATGCTGAAGGACGGAACAGAAGTATCGAATATCCTAAGGACCAGATTGATCAGAACCCGCAACAGAGTGGACACCGCGCGATCCAGACCTCTGAGAAACGGCAGTGTGAACCTGTCTGCCAGCATACTGAAAAACTCTGTCTGGAAGAGATCTCTTATATGATCGGCTGCTGAGAGAGGAAGAATATCGTCGGCGGAAGAGCCTGTGCTGAAAGGCTGTGCGATGAGGCATATCGCCGCCGGAAGAACGGAATAACCGTTCAGAGAAAGCTTTTTGCTGCCGCGGAGGATGAATGACATTGCGGCAAGAGCTAAAAGGACAAACAGAGCGGAATACATATCCCCGGCTATGCTGCTGACGAATGACGCCCCTGCTATCAGCGCGCAGCCGAGCAGTAGATTGAAAAAAGATCCGGCCGCATTTGAAGCAGATCCGGTGCGAAATGATCGCCTGGCTGTCAGATAGAAAAAGTAAGCCAGACCTGCCAGCATCATGATGCCGAATATGCGGAAAGCGTATTTGCAGAGGTTTGACGATACGCTGTAATAGCCGTTTTCAGCGTCAGCGAGCCCGTAAAGGATCGCCCCGATCCACAGCATTCCCAGCGGGATGACCGCAAGAAATGGTATGATTTCGGATTCTGTCCGCTCACCCAGCGGAATGATGAGAAGAACGATACCGGCAATGGCCATGATCAGCCATCCGGCAAGTCCGAGAAGCCCCAGGCCGTGGACACGTGTCGCTTCCATGATCGCATAACAGGTGCCGCCCCAGGCGTATGCAGCAAAGGGATAGGATATGTAGACAGATGCTTCCGAAGGTATGTACATATCTATAAGAACAGATATATATAGAGCGACCACCGGAAGAGTCATATAAAGCGATGCATATCCGGCAACGATGCTCATAAGGAGTACAAATACAAATCCGAACACGAGACCGATTAGGCTGTCTGCCGGATCAAAGGGCATGACGGTGAAGCTGCCGTCCCAGTTTTCAAAGATCCTGAACATGTTTTACTCCGCCTGAAAAACGACTTTTTCCTATTATTGGATATAAAAAAAGCACACCGTACAGATGTGCTGAGATGGAGCGGGTGAAGGGAATCGAACCCTCGTGTTCAGCTTGGAAGGCTGACGTTCTACCATTGAACTACACCCGCATCTAGGATGACAAAGAGAATTATAAGTATTTAAAATCTCCTTGTCAATCATAGTTTGTGGAAAAAATGGATGCTAAATGATAAAGTGTATCTGTCAGTCAAATGTTCATTCACGCATCCGCGGATCCCGCAGCAAGAGCCGGTATCTGTAAGAAGGCGGGAAGATACTGCTTCGGATGTCTGAATGCGCATGACTTCTGGCACTGCCCCGGTATCAGCTTGGGGCTTAATAACTGTTAAGGGGAGAAAAGAGATATGGAGATCGTCTGCAGAGAACTGGTTCCCGGCATAACCCGTGAGAGGATCGGCAGATTGACTGAGATCCTGCCTGAGGCGAACAGATCATCTGCGCGCCTTTTTTCTGCACCCGGACGCGTGGAGATAGGCGGAAACCATACAGATCATCAGCATGGACGGGTACTGGCGGCGGCAGTTGAGTACTGCATGCTTTCAGCAGCAGCGCCGAACGGGAGCGATATTATTCATATAGATTCAGTCGGTTTCAGCTCTTTTGATATATCGGTTGAAGACCTTTCTCCTGTTAAGGAGCAGGAAGGGACCTCGGAATCCTTCGTCAGGGGAGTCGCCGATTATCTGAAAACTAATGGGTATAAAGTCGCCGGATTCACGGCAGCGCTTGATTCAGATGTTCCGGCAGGCGGAAGTATGTCAAGTTCCGCGTGTTTCGGGGTGCTTGTCGGGGCTATTATAAACGGACTTTTCAATGACGGAGCGATTTCGGCTGAAGAGCTTGCAAAAGCGGCAAAATATGCCGAGAATGTCCATTTCGGTAAACCGTGCGGACTTATGGATCAGATGGCATCGGCTTTCGGAGGGTTTGTTTTTATCGACTTTAAGGACGAATCGTCCCCTGTAGTTGAGAAGATAGATTTTGACTTCTCTGAGTGCGGTTACACTCTTTGTATTCTCAATTCCAAGGGCAGCCATGCAGCGCTTACCGACCAGTACGCCTCGATACCAGCGGAGATGCTGTCTGTGGCTGAGGCAATGGGCAGAAAGTATCTGAGAGAGGTGGATCCTGACGATTTCTATTCAAGGCTGGGGGAACTGAGGGACAGAGTCAGTGACCGGGCGCTGATGCGCGCGATGCACTTTTTCAGTGACGATGCCAGAGCAGAAGAAGAGAAGGACGCCCTCAAGGCGTCGGATATAGATCATTTCCTGCAGCTGATAAACGCGTCCGGGGAATCGTCGCAGCAGGTCCTGGAGAACGTTTCACCTGAGGATCCTTCAAACAGAAGTCTCGCGTTCAGCATCGCATACGCGAAACATCTGCTGGGAGGCAGAGGCGCCTGCAGAGTACAGGGCGGAGGTTTTGCCGGAACGGCGGAAGCGTTCGTGCCCGACGATGAGGTTGAGGAGTTTACAGAAAAGTTCACCGAGGTGTTCGGTGAGAACAGCGTTCTTATTTCCAGTATCAGGAAATACGGGGCTGTCGAGATAGAGAAGTGATCCGGAGAAGTTTACGATGACAGAAGAGCTCAAAGAGTATTACAGCAGCCTGAAGGGAAAGAAAGTCTTTTTCCTGGGGGCGGGAATAAGCCACAGGGACCTTATAAGAAAATTCGCGGGACTCGGAGCAGAGGTGACGCTCTGTGACCGCAAGAGCCTTGATCAGTTAGGTGATTTCGGCAGGGAATGTGAAGGCCTCGGCGTAGATCTGCAGCTTGGCGACGGATATCTTGACAGACTTGCAGATGCGGACCTCGTGTTCAGGACTCCCGGGATCGACTGGACGAAGCCTGAGATACAGAAGGCGATCAGCGCCGGGGTGAAGATCACCTCCGAGATGGAGAGTTTCTTTGATCTGTGTCCGTGCAGGATAATCGGTGTCACCGGAAGCGACGGCAAGACGACAACCACGACTCTGATAGCAAAAACGCTCGAAGCACAGGGATTCAGAGTTCATCTGGGAGGCAATATAGGTATCCCGCTTTTCCCGATCATAGACGAAGTTCGGCATGATGACATTGCCGTGGTGGAGCTCTCCAGTTTTCAGCTGATCTCAATGAGAAAGAGCCCTTCGATTTCTGTTGTAACAAACGTGACTCCGAATCATCTTGATCATCATAAAGATATGGATGAATACGTCGGAGCGAAGAAGAACATCTATCTATGGCAGAACGGAGACACTGTATCAGTATTCAATGCCGCAAATGATATCACCAGACAGATGGCTACGGAAGCAAAAGGCGAGATCAGGTGGTTCAGCCGTTACGGCAGGGTCGGCAACGGTGCCTATGTCAGCAGTGATTCAAAGCTGATAAGCGTTGAACACGGGGCGGAACACATCGTAATGGATCTCAGCGGCATCCGGCTCAGGGGAGAACACAACAAGGAAAACGTTGCGACAGCGTACTCTGCCGTAAAGGATCTGGTGAGCGACAGCGTATTTGCTGAAACAGTCAGAGAATTCGGCGGAGTCGAGCACAGAATAGAATTCGTACGTTCGCTGGATGGAGTGGCGTATTACAATGATTCGATAGCTTCCTCACCTACAAGGACCATCGCGGGACTCAGGTCCTTCAGTGAACCGATAGTGCTTATAGCGGGTGGCTATGACAAGAAGATCTCCTATGCTCCGCTTGCTCCGGAGATTGTCTCGAACGGCGTTAAGGCAGTCCTGCTCTGCGGAGATACAGCTGACGCGATCGAGCGGGAACTCAGAAACTGCGAAGGATACACTGAAGACATAAAGATAAAACGGCTGTCGGATGTGCCTGAGTGCGTCGCGGCGGCCAGAGAGATATCGAAGCCCGGTGACGTCGTTCTGTTCTCGCCGGCTTCTGCCAGCTTTGATATGTACGCCAATTTTGAGGAGAGAGGAAAGCACTTTAAGAAACTGGTGCAGGAACTGATCTGAGATGATGTTTGAAAGATACGGGATACCGGAAGAGTTCTGCGATCTGGACAGACGGATCATGGAAAGATGCAGGAAGCAGTTTGCAGAATGCGAGAGCATCAGAGATGTGGTCCAGCTCAAGGTCCTCGATTCATTCATAAAGAACAGGATCGGACTGCAGCATCTGGGACAGTCCACAGGATACGGATACGGGGATATCGGAAGGGATGCGTTCGACAGGCTGTTTGCTGACTGCGTAGGTGCCGAGGATGCGCTCTGCAGACCTCACATACTCAGCGGCACTCATGCGCTGACCGTAGCTCTTTTCGGCATTCTGAGAGCCGGTGACAGACTCATTGCTGCTACGGGAAGACCGTATGATACGCTTCAGCCCGTGATCGGGCTTACCGGAGAGGGATATGGCTCACTAATGGAGTTCGGAGTCAGTTACGATGAGGTCCCGCTGGTTGACGGAGAACCTGATTATGAAGCTATCGCCGCAAAAGCTCCGTTTGCCGATGTGGTACATATCCAGCGTTCAAGAGGGTATGAGCCGAGAAGGGCATTCTCTCTTGCGGACATAAGGCGGATCAGTGATACAGTCAGATCGGTAAACCCCAAAGCAATCATCTTCGTCGATAACTGCTATGGTGAATTCACAGATACCGAAGAGCCTCTCTCTGCCGGAGCCGATCTTATCGCGGGTTCCCTGATAAAGAATCCCGGCGGAGCCATAGCTCCGACCGGAGGCTATATAGCGGGAAAACATGAACTTGTGGAAAAATGCGGCCACAGGCTCACGTCTCCGGGAACGGGCAGGGAACTCGGAAGCGTTCCGGGAGGAATGAGGGATTATTACCTCGGACTGTACTTCGCTCCACAGGTGACATGCGAGGCAAAGAAGACTTCTATATATGCGGCCGCGCTGTTTGAAGAGATAGGGTACAAGGCAGTCCCGTCATACAGGATGCCCAGAAACGACATCATAACATCAATAGAGACAAAGAGTCCCGAAAACCTCATAGCGCTCTGCGAAGAGATACAGGCGTCATCTCCCATAGACAGTTTTGCCGCTCCTGTGCCTGACGATATGCCCGGCTATGATGACAAAATAATAATGGCCGCAGGAGCTTTCACCCAGGGTTCATCCATTGAACTGTCATGCGACGGACCTATGAGGGAACCGTACGTGGCGTATCTACAGGGAGGGATAAGCCTGACAGCTTCAAGACTCGCACTGCTGAAAGCCGCTGTCAGGATGAGACACTGACTGTTTTTGCATGCTTCCTGAGCAGACCTGCGTATGTTTGCGGAAGGAACTTAAAAAAGTCTTGCAATTGATAATTCTATTTGTTAAAATAATCGGCGTGACAAAAATCAGCTAAGGGAGGTGCAGCAAATGGCAAAATGTGATTTTTGCGGAAAGGAAGTCCGTTTCGGCATCAAGATTTCCCATTCCCACAGACGCTCAAACCGTACTTTTAAGCCCAATGTACAGCGCGTCAAGGCGATAGTCGACGGAAAACCGACCCACGTCTACGCCTGCACCCGTTGCCTCCGCTCCGGGAAAGTTACCAGAGCTATCTGAGGAACAAGTACATTCGGCTGATACAGTTGCAGCCGGCTGAAAGAAGAATCATCACCCGTGGTCTTCAGGATCGCGGGTTTTTTCTTGCACTTCGGCGGGATTTTGACACACCGGGGCAAAGTTGTAATTAAATGCCCCTTTAAATATAATTATCCTATCGGGAAAGCCCGAGCCATTACCTTGGACAGGAACGAGTGAATTGCAGGAACTAACTTATCATATACAGGATTTTGAAGGGCCTCTGGATCTACTGCTGCATCTGATCGCCACACATAAAATGAGCCTCATCGACATACGTGTCAATGAGCTCATAGATCAGTACCTTGATTTTATCGGCAGCGTAGGTCCGGAAGAATTGGAGTCTGCCAGCGAGTTTATCGAGATGGCGGCAAGACTGGTGTACCTCAAGTCCATAGCTCTTCTTCCCAGAGAAGAGGAGAAAGAGGAACTGACGAGGGAACTCACGGGAAGGCTGATCGAGTATTCTCTGTGCAAGGAAGCTGCAGCCAAGCTGCGCGATATCTCGGAAGGAGTCAATTTCTTCGTCAGGGAACCGATGCAGATCAAGTTCAGCAGTGAGTATTCCAGACGTCATGAACCTGAATCGATCAGAAAAGCATTCCTTTCCGTTCAGGGAAAAGCGCCGCGGGAGACCGACCTCAGCCGCTTTGAACCTATAGTGTCCGCTCCGGTGGTATCCGTCAGCAGCCGTGTGGTAAGCATCCTCGGTGCGTTGAGAAGGAAGAACGGAAGGCACATCAGCGACTTTTTCCGAAACAGCACGGGCAGAAGCGAGACGGTGGCGACTTTCCTCGGCATTCTTGAACTGATAAGAGACGGAAGGATCGAAGTTGCTGACGACGGAACAGTCACGACCAAACAGGGAAGAGAGGATTCACAGAGTGGACAATAATTACTACAGATCTGCAGCTGAGGCAGTGCTGTTCGCCGTTGCCGAGCCTGTAACAGCCGAGAAGATAGCGGATGCTCTCGGGATCGATACCGGCGCGGTACTGAATCTTCTCGCAGAGATATCGCAGGATCTTGATTCAAAGGAATCAGGTCTCTGCCTGCTTCGTTTTGAAGACAGGTATCAGCTCTCGACAAGACCCAAATACGCGGATTTCGTGATCCGCGCCATGGATAACAGACGAAATGCCCCTCTTTCACAGGCGGCGCTTGAGGTCCTGTCCATAGTCGCATATAACCAGCCCGTATCCAGATCATTTATAGATGAGATTAGGGGGGTTGACAGTTCTTCCTCGCTCGGCACTCTCATCTCAAAGAATCTTGTCGAAGAAGCGGGGAGACTTGATCTTCCCGGAAGGCCTGTCAGTTTCGTGACGACAGACAATTTCCTCAGATGCTTCGGCCTGACTTCTCTGGATGATCTGCCTCCGCTGCACGGTGAGGAATCTCTCGTGCCCTCTGAAGAAGAGGAATATGAGGAAATATCATTCGAATGAGTATGTTCCTGACTGCCATAAAAACAGTGCTTTCAGTTATCGGATGGACACTTCTCGTGCTTCTTTTCTTTCCGGTCCGTCTGGATATTCTCTGGCAGGACGCTGCGATAAGGCTTGAACTGAGATATCTTTTCCTGCACAGACGCCTTGTGCCTGCTGACAGGCATAGAGACGGTAAGAAGGACAGGAAGCACAGAGAGAGAAAAGACGGTTCTGCGGGCGATGCGGAAACCGACTCCGGAAACTCTGATACTTCAGAAGCCATGGAAGAGGACGATCGAAGTGACAGCAGCGGGAAGGAAGAAGGCAGCGGACAGTCCATCGCTGAGTCTATCGAAAGGATACTGCGTATCGTCAGACCTCTGATGAAGCCGGGTTTCTGGCTTGCGAGGATGCTGCTTAAAGCCGTACGCATACGCGACATGTCTGTCGTCATAAGCGTCACGGGCTCAGACCCTGCATCGATAGGATTCAGGAGCGGGCTGCAGTGGGCGCTGATAGGCAGTTTTATGAGGCTGATCAACAGCCTGTTCGGGAAAAACGTCACATATGGGGAAGTGACGGTCTATCCGTGCTTCGGCGACGCCGAACCAAAGAAAGAAAAAATGAGCTGCGCTGTAACGGCGCAGCCGATAATAATAATCCTGCTCGTCCTGGGATTCGGCTTCGGTTCTCTTTTCGAAGCAGTCAGGACTCTGCTTGACAGGGGAGGGAAAAAGAATGTCAACTGAACACGGCGTAAATCTTCTCACGGAGGTCGCACTTAACAAGATAAAAGCGCTTGCTGATTCAGGAACCGTGATAGGAGACCCGATAACGCTTCCGAACGGAGTCAGCGCGGTCCCTGTTTCAAGAGTATCTTTCGGTTTTGCCTCGGGTGGATCTGATCTTCCCAGCAGCAAGCAGTCGGATATGTTCGGAGGCGGAGTCGGCGGAGGAGTCACTGTAACGCCTATCGCTTTTCTGGTGACCTCCGGAGACGGTGTCAAAATCATGCAGCTCGACACGATAGGAAGCACGGCGGACAACTTTGTCAGAACACTTCCCGATCTTGTGGACAGGATATCCAGAATGACGGGGAAGAACACGGAAGGGAAAAAGGAAGAAGACTGATCACCGCAGCTTCTTCGGATTTGGATTAACTGCTTAATATGGAAGAAAGAATTCAGAAGGTATTGTCAGCGCAGGGATACTGCTCAAGAAGAGAAGCCGACAGGCTCCTGGAAGAGGGCAGAATAGCCGTAAACGGAAGAAGAGCGGAACCCGGCGCGAAGATAGATCCTGCGAAGGATGTTCTGCATGTGAACGGAAAGAGAGTATATCTTCAGAAAAAGGTATCAAAGCTCTATTACATGCTCAACAAACCGAGAGGATATGTCACTACGCTTAAAGACAGCCATGCGGACAAGACCGTAGCGGAGCTGCTGTCAGATGTTGATGTCAGACTGTACCCCGTCGGAAGGCTCGATAAGGATTCCGAAGGGCTTCTCATCATGACGAATGACGGAGATTTCACTAATCTGCTGACACATCCTTCGGGAAAGGTGACGAAGACCTACAGGGTGAGCGTTGAACCGTATCCGTCGGAGGAACAGCTGATCAGCCTATCTTCAGGAGTAAAACTTGACGACGGGTTCAAGACGCAGCCTGCCAGGCTCAGGGTCACAGGTGGCGACGGAAGCAGCCGGGGAACCATGGAGATAGTCATCACGGAAGGGCACAACCGCGAGATAAGGCGCATGTGCGAAGCAGTAGGACTGGCCGTTACCAGACTGAAGAGAACTGCAGTCGGACCATTGACACTCGGTAAGCTCAGAGCGGGAGAGTACCGCCAGCTCAAGCCGTCGGAGATAGCTGGGCTCAGAAGAAACGCCTCGGGCGGAAAGACGAAATAGAGATCGCTTAACAACAAACAGGGATCAGATCCATACGGTCTGATCCCTGTTTTTATTTTACTTTCTTCAGCGTCTGTAGATCAGAGCTTCATAAGGTCTTAGCGCATCCGCAGAATCCGGGTAATTCGAGAAGACCGGAGAGGAATCAGAAGAGAACGGATTCCTTCTCCTGCGGCCAGTAAGGTTTATTACGACAGTAAAATTCTCATCACCGGAACGTTCATAGACGAGGAGGTTCTTTGAAGTGCGGATCTTCCTGAAAGAACCGTATATCAGTGTCCTGTGGGTTTTGCGAAGACTGATGAGACTGCGGTAGCAGTTCAGTACGGAGCCCGGATCTGCAGCTTCTGCCTCGGCATTGATCTCGGTATAATTTGGGTTCACTCCGATCCAGGGAGCACTATCGCTGAATCCGGCATTCTTTCCGGAAGACCACTGCATCGGAGTCCTGGCATGGTCGCGTGAACCGTACAGCAGCATCTTCATCGCTTCGTCTTCTGCAACTCCGCATGAAGTCTTCTCACGGAAATAGTTGAGACTCTCCACATCCCTGTACTCTGAGAGGTCACGGAAGGGATAGTCGGTCATGCCCAGTTCTCCTCCCTGATAAACATATGGAGTCCCTTTAAGCGTGAACAGGAGCACAGCTATCAGTTTGCTTATCTGCACTCGGTATCGTCCTGTGTGATCGGCTTTGGAGCAGATCCTGGGATTGTCGTGATTCTCAAAAAACAGCGTAGGCCAGCAGTGATCCGAGTACTCGGTCTGCCACCTGACAAGCTCAGGCACCATTTTCCGCAGATCAAAATCATATACGTCGAAGCGCTTCTTTCCGGGGTTCTCAATGTGGTCGAAAGAAAACAGCTGAGAGAGTTCTCCGCGGTCGTCGCCTGTGATCATCCTGGACATCATGATCCCGTTCCCGGGACACTCGCCGACCGTATAAGCACTGTAAGGACTGAGGACCTCTCTGTTGAATTCCCTCAGATATTCATCGAGGTGAGGACCGTGGAAATAGTGCTCTATTCCGGTGAAGCCCATAAGCGATCCTACTGTAGGATCACCGTCCGGAAGTCCTTCTGTCTTTGATATGAAACTGACCACATCAAGTCTGAAGCCGTCAACACCGAGATCGAGCCAGAAGCCGGCGATGTCATACATCTCCTTCCGGACGTCGGGATTGTCCCAGTTAAGGTCTATCTGTTTGTCTGCAAACAGATGCAGCGCATATTCGCCGACCTGAGGAAAGAATTTCCATGCTGAGCCTGAAAAGAAAGAAGTCCAGTTGTTTGGCTTTTTGCTCCACATGTAATAGCCGCGGTACTTCTCATCACCGCATAGCGCCTTCCTGAACCACTCATACTCATCAGAAGTATGGTTCATGACCAGATCGATTATCAGTCTTATATCTCTGTCATGGCATTCTTTTATAAGCTGTTTGACATCATCGAGAGTGCCGAACTCGGCCATTACGGATCTGTAATCGCGTATATCATATCCATTGTCCGCGTTCGGTGAGTCAAAGAAAGGCGAACACCATACGGCATCGGCACCCAGGTCTTTGATGTAATCAAGTTTTTCTATGATCCCTTTGATATCTCCTATCCCGTCACCGTTGCTGTCCTTGAAGGATCTCGGATATACCTGATAGAATACAGCTTCCTTCCACCAGGCTATGCCGGTCTGTCCCGGCTCGTTGCTGAATTCGCTCTCGCCGAGAGAATTGAGGATCCTGATGAATGCGTCCATAAAACTGCTGCTGATCTTTCCGAATGACAGTTTTTCCAGCGCTCCCAGTTTCAGAAGGCCGATCGGAGTGTTGGTGATCAGATCAAGATCGAGCCCCAGAGAGTATAGAAGACGCGCGACCGTGTCATGTCCTGACGCAGTCCTGATCACGTCTTTAAGTCTTGTGTTTCTGGTGATTTCCATCGCTATGACCGTCCGGTTTCAGATTATAAATAAGTATAACATCGTTTTGCGGACTATATCCTGATGACCTTTTATTTCTGTTGAAATAAAACAGCAGTTAATGTATAGTAGAGATAATTTTGGTTTTCTAAAGAGAGCTATGAAAGAGGGGTAAATTAATGGCTGATAAACAGCAAAAACTGGACGCCTTAAAGCGTCTCTCGCTCCTGTTCGATGACGGGGAATATGAACTTCTCGACGGTTCTGCAGACACGGGTGCGAGGATAGCTCACGGCACCGTTTACGGTACCGCAGTATTTGCGTATGTAGAGGGCGGTTGCGGTGCATTCAGCAATGCCACGGCAGCAAAACTGTCCAAAGTCTATAACCTTGCTGAGAAGACAGGGTCTCCTGTCGTCGCGGTCTATGACAGCAAGGGCGTCGATCTGCAGGGAGGCGGACTGACTCTCGATGCGTGCGCTGAACTGCTTGGCCGCTGCTCGGCAGTGTCCGGAGTGGTTCCTCAGGTCTCCGTTGTCGCCGGCACATGCGGCGGATTCGAATCTGTTTGCGCTTCTCTGGCAGACATATGTCTCATGGAGAGCAATGCGGAATTCTTCCTCACAGCTCCCTTTAATGATTTATCCGATACAGATGCAAGAAAGATCGCCGGTTCAGCGGAGTTTGCGCAGAAAGCCTCTGCTGCTGCCATAGTCTGTGACGGTGAAGAAGCACTCTTCGCAAAAACCAGACAGGTAGTCGGGATGCTCCCGAGCAACAATCTTGAGGTGCCTCCGTTCTGCGATTTCGCAGAACCTGAAAAGACTGCTGCGGAGGATGCAGTGCTCGGCACGGTCGACGCAGGCAGTGAGATCGAGCTGTTTTCCGGAAAAGGAAAGTCTTCAAAGGTATATCTCGCTACAGTAGTCGGAAGCCCGGTCGGGATCGTCTCGATTGACGGCCGTGTATGCAGGAACGACAGCCTCAAGATAGCGCGGCTGGTCCAGTTCTGTGATGCTTTCTCTGTCCCGGTAGTAACTTTCATCAACAGCGAAGGTTTCCTTGTTTCGTCTGACAATGATATGAACGGCGGTATAAGGAACGCAGCCCTTCTGTCACATGTGATATCTCAGGCTACCACTGTCAAGGTCGCTGTAGTGACCGGCAGTGCAATAGGTTCCCTTTTCTCAGTCCTCTGCGGAAGATACTCCGCTGCGGATATGTGCCTGGCTTGGAACAGCGCTGTGATCGGCGAGCTCACACCTAAAGCATCTGTAGCAGTGATGTGGCCCGACAGGATCGAAAAAGACAGTGATATCGAAAAACTGGCAGTTCAGTATGCTGCAGAAGAAGAGTCTGCTGAGAAGGCTTTTGAGAGCGGGATCATCGATAAGGTCATCGCTCCGGAAGCAACACGCAAAGCTGTCGCGGACGCACTCGATATGCTGGCTTCCAAGCGCGTCAGAAACAATTCAAGAAAACACGGCAATATGCCTTACTAATATCGGAGGAACGAAAAGATGAAGCGTTTTAATATAACTGTTAACGGTGTCACTTATGATGTTGCCGTAGAAGAAGCCGGCGTATCCGCATCGGCTCCTGTTGCTGTCGCTCCCGTAGCCGCAGCTCCGGCTCCTGCCGCCGCACCCGCTCCCGCTGCTGCACCGGCAGAGACCAAGACAAGCCTTCCGGCTGACGGAACCAAGGTCGGTGCGCCGATGCCCGGCAGTATAGTCGATGTGTGCGTGGCGGTCGGAGACACAGTCAAGGTCGGAGACAGGCTCATCGTTCTTGAATCGATGAAGATGGAGAACGATATAGTGGCTGCCCAGAACGGAACCATTACCGGGATCGGTGTTGCTAAGGGCGATATGGTCAATGCCGGCGACACCCTCGTTGTGATCGGTTAAGGGGAAATTGCAGATGGCTAAAGTAAAAATCAACGAATTGGTGCTTCGTGACGCTCACCAGTCACTGATCGCTACCAGAATGACCCTTGATGAGATGCTCCCGATCCTGTCTACCATGGATGAGGTCGGATACAACGCTGTCGAGATGTGGGGCGGAGCTACGTTCGACACATGTCTCAGATTCCTTGATGAGGATCCCTGGGAGAGGCTGAGACGCATCAAGAAAGAAATGCCCCATACAAAGATGCAGATGCTGTTCCGTGGCCAGAACATGCTCGGATACAGGCACTATGCTGACGATGTCGTTGCCTATTTTGTACAGAAGATAGTCGCAAACGGTATCGATATCATGCGTATATTTGATGCTCTGAATGACCCGCGCAACCTTGAAGCCTCCATCAATGCGGCAAAGAAGGAAGGCGCGCATGTCCAGGCTGCCATTTCCTACACGATCAGCTCGGTGCATGACAACGAGTACTTCGCCAATTATGCGAAAGAACTCGAAAACATGGGAGCTGACTCCATATGCATCAAGGATATGGCCGGGCTCCTGACCCCTTATGCCTGCTACGACCTCGTGAAGAAGCTCAAAGAGACGGTCAGCATCCCCGTAGATATCCATTCACACTACACATCGGGACTTGCCTCGATGTCCATACTCAAGGGTGTTGAAGCCGGCGCTGATATTATCGACACCGTCATTTCACCTCTTGCGATGGGTACATCACATATGGCTACCGAGTCGCTGGTCGCAGCTCTTCAGGGTACTGAGTACGATACCGGCCTTGATCTCCACAAGCTCAATGAGGTCAGGGAATACTTTGCGACTCTCAGACAGAAATATGTTGATAACGGCCGCCTGAGCCATAAGGTGCTCGGCGTCGATGCCAACACCCTTCTTTACCAGGTCCCCGGCGGAATGCTCTCCAACCTTCTTAACCAGCTTAAGGAAGCCGGTAAGGAAGACCTGCTTGATGAGGTGCTTGCTGAGGTACCGCGCGTGCGTGAAGACGCAGGATATCCTCCGCTCGTCACTCCGACGTCCCAGATCGTCGGTACACAGGCTGTGCTTAACGTGATCAACGGGAAGAGATACAGCATGGTCACCAAGGAATTCAAAGGCCTGGTGAGGGGAGAGTACGGAAAGACACCTGCCCCGATCGATCCTGAGTTCAGAAAGAGCATAATCGGAGATCAGGAACCCATCACATGCCGTCCCGCCGATCTGCTTGAACCTGAGATGGACAAGCTCCGTGAAGAGTGCAAGCAGTATGCGAAGAGCGATGAGGATGTCCTCAGCTACGCTCAGTTCCCGCAGGTCGCGACCAAGTTCTTCGAGAAAAGACGCGACAAGGAACTCGGCATAGATGCTGATCATCTCGATAAAAACAACAAAACACTTCATATCTGATGATAGATTCAGCGGGCTGTGATCCAGCCCGCTGATTTTCAGAAACCGAATATGATCATCGTTATGCCATATGAGCCGATGCGCGTTTGGTTGACACTTTGTTTACCCAGAGGCTACAATATATATTCAGCACTAAGAAATGGAGCTCAGTGACATGGTCATGAGTATGACCGGCTACGGCCGTTCGATAATGCATATTGACGATTCCGACATTACGGTCGAGATCCGTTCAGTCAACAACAGATTTGCGGATGTATCCGTAAAGCTTCCCCGCAGCCTTTCTTACTGTGAGGATAAGGTCAAGACAGAAGTCCTTAAGAAGGTCAACCGCGGAAAGATCGACGTTTTCATCTCTTATCAGAAACCTCAGGGCGAGAATGTTGAGATCGAACCGAACATCTCAGCTGCCAGAGGGTATTATGACGCACTGAAAAAGATAGATGCCGAGCTTGGAACACATACTGAGATCAATGCCAATATGCTCGCAAGGTTTTCCGATGTCTTTGTCGTGACCAGAGAAGTACCGGATGAGGAGAAGGTCTGGGCCGACATCAGACAGGTGCTCCTTTCCGCCGCTGATAACTTCAATTCCATGAGGGCTGCTGAAGGCAAACGCATGTCTGAAGATGTCCTTGGCAAGATAGACAGAGTCGAGGAGCTCGTAGGAAAGGTGGAAGAAACATCGGAACCCAGAGTCGAAGCGTACAGAAAGAAACTGTACGACCGGCTCACGGATATCCTCGGAAGCACTGATATTGATGAGAAGAGGATACTCGAGGAGGCGGCGATATATGCCGACCGCACTGCTGTTGATGAGGAAACGGTGAGACTCCGCTCCCATATAGGGCAGTTCAGGGAGATAGTTGCTTCCGGTGGCCCTGTCGGAAGAAAACTTGATTTCCTTGTCCAGGAAATAAACCGTGAGATCAATACGATCGGTTCCAAGGCTTCAGATCTGGAGATCACAGGATACGTTGTGGATCTCAAGAGCGAAGTGGAAAAGATCAGGGAACAGATTCAGAACATAGAATAAGGATTCTGCCATGAAACTACTCAACATCGGATTCGGCAATGTGGTCTCCACTTCCAGGATAGTTGCGATAGTAAGCCCCGAATCAGCTCCGATCAAAAGGATCGTCCAGGAGGCAAAGGAGAAGGGGTCGCTTATTGATGCGACTTACGGCAGGAGGACGAGGGCCGTTATTATCACTGATTCGGACCATGTGATTCTCTCAGCTGTCCAGCCGGAGACCGTTGCGGGAAGACTTAACGATGAGGATGAGGATTGAGTCGGGATGGATGAGAGAAAACTGATAGTGATCTCAGGTCCGTCAGGCTGCGGAAAGGACACGGTCCTGAGAAGGATCAGGGAACTTGATCCGTCCATTGCCGTAAATGTCTCTTACACTACCAGAGCCCCCCGACCCGGTGAGACAGACGGTGTGAATTATCATTTCGTCACCAGAGAGAGGTTTCTTGACAATATCATTAACGGTGTGATGCTCGAATATAACGAGTACGCCGGGAATTATTACGGTACATCGCGTGAGACCATTAACAGATACCTTGAGGACGGCACGACCGTTGTGCTCATTATCGATGTGCACGGCGGCAGCAATGTAAAGAAGTTCTATCCCGGAGCCATGCTCCTCTTCCTGATGCCGCCTTCCCTGAAGGAGCTCAGAAGACGGCTCGTACAGCGCGGCGGTGTCGATAGGGAAGCCATGGAAGCCAGACTTAAGATAGCCGAGGATGAGATGCTGTTCGCAAGCCAGTATGACAGAGTCGTAGTCAACAGGGATATCGATGAGTGCGCACATGAGTGTCTTGAAGCGATAAGAGCCTGGGAACTGGCAGAACCTGAATCACTTAATCAAAATACAGATATACCGGAGGAAATAGGATGCTGAAACCCGCAATAGGACAACTGCTTTCAGAAACAGACAGCGCGTACAGCCTGGTGATCGCGATCGCCAAACGTGCCAGGGATATCGTCAAAAAGTCTGAGGAAGAAGGCAAATCGCTGGATGATAAGCCAGTCAACCTTGCTATAGATGAGTTCGGCGCTCATAAATTCAAAGTCAAAGACTGATACAGCCGATCAGTATTCTGCATACTGAAGCTCCGGATCCGGTTCCCGGAAAAGCTTTGGCCGGAAGACTATTATTGGAGGTGGCGCTTTGTTTACCGGTGTTCAGGTAGCGGTGGACAGTGCCGCTTTTCAATTTGACAAGTTATACTCTTACAACGTCCCCGAGAGTCTCGAAGGATCTGTGAAGATCGGCTCCAGAGTCCTTGTTCCGTTTGGCAACTCAAAGAGGATGGGTATCGTTCTGGGGAACTGTGATGGTGACCGGTCATTCAAGGAGATAATCGACTCGGAACAGGGAGAGCCTGTCATTACGCAGGAGATGGTCAGCCTCATAAGGTTCCTGAAGGAGACGACTTTCTGTACATATTACGATGCTGTCAAAACGGTGCTCCCGAAGAATATCCGTCTTGTTCCTGACGGTGATTTTGAGCATATCGTTCAGCTGAGCGACGCGCATCTTGAGACTGTTTACTGCGCTGCTGACGGCTTTGATACGGAGAAGCTGACGCCCAGGCAGAAGGAGATATTCTCAGAGGCAGATCGGCCTATGACCTTCTCTGAGATCAGGGAGATCACAGGGGCGTCAAGAGAGACGATAAACAGGATGGTCCGTTCCGGAGCGCTTGTCAGGTCCAGCGCGCTGAAAGATGAGGATCCCGATCAGGCAGCTGCGGATCCCGGCTACAGACTTCCTGAACTGAGCCGCGGTCAGCAGAAAGCTTATTCAGAAATTAAAGATGCATTGTCTGAGAATACCGGCGGCGCTTCCACGGTGCTTTTTTACGGGGTCACTTCCAGCGGAAAGACCGTCATATATCTGAAGCTTATAGAGGACGTCGTCAGTGAAGGTAAAGGCGCGATACTTCTGGTGCCCGAGATAGCACTTGCTACCCAGATGATCTCACGCCTCAGAAACAGATTCGGAAGCAGAGTCGGGATCATACACAGCGCTCTTTCTGACACAGAAAGGACCGTGCAGTGGAAAAAGATCCGCAACGGCGATTATGACATCGTCGTCGGAACCAGGTCCGCAGTGTTTGCGCCTCTTCCGAGCATAGGGCTGATCATAATAGATGAGGAACAGGAAGGCTCTTACAATTCAGATCAGGCTCCGCGTTTCAAGGCTGTGTCCGTAGCGCTTAAGAGGGCTTCAGATCATACAGCAGGACTGGTCCTCGGTTCTGCGACTCCTTCTGTGGAGTCGTATTACAAAGCAGTGAGCGGACAGTACAGGCTGGTGTCGCTGGATGAGCGGTTCAATGATATGCCGCTTCCGAAAGTGACAGTGTCTGATATGCGCGAAGAACTGATAGAAGGCAATTCGGGCTGTATCGGCAGCCTTCTCTATGAGAAGATCCGCGAACGTCTGGAATCAGGCCAGCAGTGCATCCTTCTTCTGAACAGAAGGGGATACCGGACGGTCACCATTTGCAGGGACTGCAAGAAGATCGTTATGTGCGACAGCTGCTCTATGCCCATGGTGTGGCATAAGAGCGACGGTACGCACAGATGTCACTACTGCAACAGGATCATCAGGGAAGTGACGAAATGTCCCAGCTGCGGAGGTGAACTGAGGCATACCGGAATAGGGACACAGCGCGTGGAGGAGGAGCTCAATACGCTGTTCCCGGACGCGCGGGTGCTCAGAATAGACCTTGATTCCACCTCCCGAAAAGGGTCTCTGAGAAAGGCGCTTGAGGATTTCGAGAGCGGGAAATACGATATAATGATCGGTACCCAGATGATCGCCAAAGGGCTGGATTTTCCTAATGTCACTTTGGCCGGCGTACTGAGCGTCGACTCGATGCTGCTGATGCCCAGCTACAGGGCATACGAGCGCACCTTCGATATGCTGACTCAGGTGGTCGGAAGGAGCGGAAGAGGTTCAGATGCGGGTGAAGCTGTCATCCAGACAGTGGATCCCGAGAACAACATAATCCGGCTTGCGGCTGAACAGGAGTACAGGAAGTTCTACGAAAGTGAGATCATACTCAGAAAGGCCCATCTGTACCCGCCGTTCTGCTCTATGTGTTCAGTGATCTTCTCTTCCAAAAAGGAAAACGACGCAAGAGCTTCAGCATTCCGATTTCAGAAAACGATGACCGGTGTATTCAGTGAGAATCCGTCTGTTCCGGTGAGGATAATGAACCCTTCACCGCTGAGAGTGGTGCTTGTAAACGGAGTTTACAGGTGGAGGATCCTGATAAAGAGCAGGGGAGACAGGGCATTCAGAGACTGTCTGTCAAAGTGCCTGACCGATTACAAGGAGCAGTTTCCCTCAGACAGGACACGGATATATGTCGATATAACCAACGAATCAGATTCTTGATACAGGAGATAAAGATATGGCACTTAGAAACATACTAAAGATCGGAGACCCCCAGCTTCGGAAGAAAAGCAGGCCGGTCACTGAATTCAATGAAAGGCTTCATACTCTGATAGATGACATGATCGAGACTCTGGTCGATGCCAACGGCCTGGGAATCGCAGCACCGCAGGTAGGGGTACTGCGCCGCGTGGTGATAGTCGTCAACAATGACGGTGAGTACCTGGAACTGGTCAACCCCGTGATTGCTGCAAAATCACAGGAGACCGTCGGCGCGTATGAAGGATGCCTGTCGGTACCGGATGAGCGCGGATATGTCGAACGCCCGCAGAAGGTGATCGTAAAGGCGCAGGACCGCAACGGAAACGCGGTGACGTATAATCTCGAGGATATGGCGGCTCGCGCTGCATGTCATGAGACCGACCATCTGGACGGTACGCTGTTTGTTGACCTCACAGATCAGCTGTTTACTGAAGAACAGCTGGAGGAGATGCTCAGCGAGGAGAACGAAGACTGATGCGGATAGTGTTTATGGGGACGCCTGAACTCGCTGCCGATGTACTCAGGGCTCTCAGTGAAGAATTCGAAGTGTGCGGTGTTTTCTGCCAGCCGGATAAGCCGGTAGGAAGAAAGCAGGTGCTGACTGCGCCTCCTGTCAAACTGCTCGCAGAGGAACTCGGCATCCCGGTATTCCAGCCTAAGGGATTCAAAAACGGCAAAGCGGCTCAGGTGATCAGAGAGCTCGATCCCGACCTGATAGCAGTCGTAGCATACGGAAGGATCCTTCCTCAGGAGGTCCTGGATATTCCGAGGCTGGGATGTATCAATCTACACGGTTCGCTCCTGCCGAAATACCGCGGGGCAGCGCCGATCCAGAGAGCCATCATGGCCGGGGAGACGGTCACAGGCGCTACCGCTATCATGATGGACGCGAATATGGATTCAGGCGATATCATCGATACGGTCGAGATCCCTGTCGGGGATATGGACGCTGATGCTCTCTTCCTGAAGATGGGAGAGGTAGGAGGTCCGTTTTTCTGCCGTGTTATCAGAGACATAGCGGAAGGTAGGGCTGTCAGGACGCCGCAGGACGGCAGTCAGGCAACCTTTGCGCCTCCCATAGAGAAATCAGAGGGAGAGTTCTCGTTCGGGAAGAGCGCATCGGACATTGTCAATCTGATAAGGGGCCTGTCCATCTGGCCTGTCGCAAGTTTTACGCATGACGGCAAACGCATAAAAGTATGCTCTGCTTCACTCAGTGAAATGAAGGGAGAACCCGGGGAGATAGTGTCGCTTTCTCCTCTCGTTATCGCCGCATCGGAGGGAAGCGTTCAGATAGGCGATGTCATCCCGGAAGGAAGCCGCAGGATGACCGGAGTTGAGTGGGCCAGAGGTAAGCGTTTCTCAGTCGGGAGCAGGATACAGAACTGATGCCGAACGCCAGAAAAAAAGCCATAGACTGCCTTCTGCGCTGCGAGCGCGGTGGGTTTTCAAACCTTGTCCTTCTGCAGGAGCTTGCTTCAAGCGGGCTTGATGCGAGGGACAGGGGTTTTTGTACCGCGCTGGTTTACGGTACGCTGTCGAGAAAGCTTACCGCCGACAGTATCCTCTCGTCCTGTCTGGACAGACCGCTTGCTAAACTCGATGCGGAAGTGCTTGAGATACTCAGAGCCGGAGTTTATCAGATCTTCTGGATGGATTCCGTGCCTGCCCGGGCTGCGATCAGTGAGAGCGTCGATCTCTGCAGGGCTTTCAGAAAATCTTCTGCAGCAGGTCTTGTGAACGCTGTCCTGCGCAGATGCTCCGCTCTTGAACTTGAGTCGGTTATAAACAGCGCCTCTGACGAGAATGAGAAGGTCTCGCTCAGGTACAGTGTCTGTCCTGAACTTGCAGAGATGTTCCGTAGACAGTACGGAACCGGTGCGGAGGAGATCCTGGCTTCCTTTTTTGAACCTTCAGACACTTATCTTAGGGTGAATACACTGATCACAGATGAAGATTCCGCCATAGCGCATCTCAAAGATGAAGGGATCGAAACAGAGAAAACGGAGCTCCCCGGCTGCCTCAGGATCGTTTCCGGTTTCAGCGGAAGGTCATCGATGATAACATCCGGAGAGGTAAGGATCCAGAGCCTGCCTGCCCAGTTTGCCGCACATGCAGTGAACGCTGTTCCTGGGGATACTCTCCTGGATATGTGCTCCGCCCCGGGAGGAAAGACGATGTGTCTGGCACAGGATATGCACAATGAAGGCAGACTGATCGCACTTGATTCGAGCCCGCGGCGGCTCGAACTTGTTCGTAAGGCTGCATCCAGGGAGCGAATTAACATAGTCGAAACAATCTGCAGTGATGCTTCGGAGTATCATAGTGATATGCAGTTTGACGCCGTTCTCTGTGATGTTCCATGTTCTGGTTACGGAGAGATGGCATCCAAACCGGAGCTTCGATATAAATCGCCGGCTGTAAGTGAGCCTCTTCCGGAGATACAGTATTCCATCCTGTGCAACGCGGCACGGATGGTGCGTGACGGCGGCAGGATAGTTTACAGTACATGCACCGTTCTTGAACGCGAGAACAGGGATGTGATAGACAGGTTCCTTGCTGAGCACAGACAGTTCAGGCTTGCGCTTCCTGAAATGGTACCGTCATTTGCTTCTGTGGATAGGGACATGATATCGTTCGTACCCGGAAAAGGCGGCAGTGAGGGATTCTTTGTAGCGGCGATGGTCAAAATATGATATAAATAAATTTATGGATATCTGCCGTTTATACAAAGCGGAACTAAAGGAACTGTTCAAGGAGAGGGGAGAGCCTTCATTCAGGGCTGACCAGCTGTTTGAATGGCTTCACCGGAAAAGAGTGTCGGATTTTGAGAGGATGACGAATCTTCCAGCTTCGACACGTGTTTGGCTTGCTTCAGAGTACTCTATACCTTCTGCTGAATGTGTAAGAAGGCAGGTTTCCTCCGATGGCACAGAGAAGTATCTGTTCTCATTTTCAGACGGGAACTGTGTCGAAACTGTCGCGATGAGATATGAGCATGGCCTTTCGGTATGCGTCTCAACTCAGGTGGGATGCAGAATGGGATGCCGCTTCTGTGCGTCGACTCAGAACGGGCTCGTCAGATCACTCACGGCAGGAGAGATGCTTGCTGAAGTATATAAGGCTTCTGAACTGTTCGGAGAACCTGTTGACAGCGTGGTCCTGATGGGGATCGGAGAGCCGCTGGATAATTTCGATGAAGTTATCAGATTCTATGACATCCTTACCGACAGCAGCGGCTATAATCTTAAAAACAGATCCGTAACGCTATCGACCTGCGGGCTTGTACCGGAGATATTGCGTCTTGCCGCGCTGAAGAAACAACTGACCCTGTCGATCTCTCTTCACGCTGCCTTCCCTGAAAAAAGAAGCAGCATCATGCCCGTCAATCTCAGATATCCTCTTGATGAACTGATAGATACATGCCGTCAGTACGTTGCGCTGACCGGACGCAGGGTCTCTTTTGAATACACTGTCATACACGGATTCAACGACTCTGAAGAAGACGCTGACAGACTGACTCAGCTGGTGCGGGGATTTCAGAGCCATGTCAATATCATACCGGTCAACGATGCCGGCAGAGGAATTTCCCAGGCAACCAGAAAACAGGCAGAATCATTTGCCGATAAGCTTACAGCCAGAGGTGTCAACGCCACTGTCAGACGCACTCTTGGAAACGATATATCCGCCGCCTGCGGTCAGCTTCGGAGGGATACGGTCGCAAACTAACACCGGGAGCTCACTACATGTACATTACCGGGTTCACAGATATTGGTCTCAAATATGAAGTCAACCAGGACTGTTATCGCGCCGGGCGCATAAATGACAGTCTTTTCTGGATGATACTCTGTGACGGTATGGGCGGCCTGTCTTACGGTGAGAGGGCAAGCAGATCCGTGTGCGACTCGGTATGTGAGATAATGAGAGATGGCCTGTCCGGCATCGGCAGCACTTCGGAACTGACGGATTTCGTATCGTATTCGCTCAAAGAGGCAAACAGAAAACTGCTTTCCGAAGAGAAGAATGTCTTCGGAGATGTGATGATGGGAACGACGGCTGTAGTTACCGTCGTAAGGAACAGAGATGCGGTGATCGGTCACTGCGGAGACAGCAGGGCATACCATTATTCAAAAAAGGTGCTGACGCAGGTAACAAGAGATCACTCGGTGGTCCAGGATCTTCTGGATTCCGGAAAGATCACCCTGCAGCAGGCGCTCAGCCACCCGAACAGGAACATAATCACAAATGCTCTCGGGGTAGATGATCATCTCCGGGTGGATATCGATACGGTCCGCCTCAGAAAAGGAGATATGATCCTCATGTGCAGTGACGGTCTTTCGAATATCCTGATGCCGGAAAAGATATGCGATATACTGAGCGGAAGTGAGTTTTTCGCTTCTGCGGAGACCCTTGTGAAAGCCGCGCTTGAAGACGGCGCCTATGACAATACTACTGCGGTGGTCTTTAAGATATGAGCAATAATCAGAAAGACAAGTATATCGGCAGAAAGCTTGACGGCCGCTATCAGGTAAATGAACTGATCGGCGTCGGCGGTATGTCCTATGTCTATAAAGCCACCGATCTGAAAGACGGGAAGACCGTAGCTGTAAAGATACTCAAGGACGAGTTCAGCGGAGTCAATGATCTGGTGAGAAGGTTCCGCAACGAATCAAAGGCTGTCCGCATGCTGGATCACGAGAATATCGTAAAAGTTCTCGATGTCAACTTCTCCGACAGCGTTCAGTTCATAGTGATGGAGTATCTTGAGGGTATAACACTCAAGAAATTCATTGAAAAAAACGGCGCGCTTACATGGAAACAGACGGTATTCTTCTCGGAACAGCTCCTGAAGGCTTTGCAGCATGCCCACGACCGTGGTATTATCCATCGGGACGTTAAGCCGCAGAACGTAGTCATAACCGAGGGTGGAAAGCTCAAGGTCACGGACTTCGGAATAGCGCGTTTCTCCAGGAGCAGCCTGCATACTATCACTGATAAGGCTATCGGTACCGTTCACTACATAAGTCCGGAACAGGCTCAGGGAGATGAGACCGACACAAGAGCAGATATCTACAGCGTCGGCGTGATGATGTATGAGATGTGTACCGGAAGACTTCCGTTTGACGGTGACAGCGCGGTAGCGATCGCGCTGAAACAGATCTCAGAGAAGGCAGAGAGCATAGAGAACATCAATCCGGAAGTGCCTGAGGGACTTCAGCGCATCATAGAGCGTGCGATGGAGAAGGATCCGAATGACAGGTATCAGTCTGCCGGTGCCATGCTGTCTGAGCTTGAACACTTCAGAAAGAATCCCGGCAGCAACTTCGATTACAAGTCGTCGGAGCCGGATGCCACAGAGTACATAAACAGAGTCGCACAGAAACGCACAGCTGCTTCTGCAGTAAAAATAGACAGAAAAGAGAGCAATATGGCAAAGAAAGAGAAAACGGAACGGGTAAAGAAGGAAAAACCGCTGAGACCCAGGACCATAGGGTTCGGCATGGGCTTGATTATGGGTCTGACGTTCGTATGTCTTATCGGTTCCATGGTCATGGCGTACATGACACTCAAGAATGCCGGAAGCAGCCTCTTCACAACACCTGAAGAAGTTGCTCTTCCCGATTTTGTCGGCCAGTCCATCAGAGATGTTCAGGCCGATCCGAACTATTCCAAATTCAGATTCGCGATCGAAGAGGAATTCGATGCGGAAGTCCCGAAGGGAACCATTACCGCACAGACTCCGCGACCGCCGAAGACTGTCAAGGATAATGCGAGGATCACTCTTTATGTCAGCAAGGGAGTAGAGATAGTCACGATCCCTGCCATAATCGGTGACACGTACGGTGAGGCGGTCAATGCACTGCAGGACCTGGGTCTGATCGTTTACCGTGAACTTGATAAATCTGAAGATTATGAAGCCAACGTCGTTACCAGGACCGAACCTGATGTTGGGACATCCGTTGAATCGGGATCCATCGTAACGATCTACGTCAACTCTCCCGAGACCTATGTAACGACATCGGTCCCCAATGTTATAGGAATGTCAGCTTCTGATGCGATCTCCACACTGATGAGCAACGGTCTCAACAAAGGTTCGATCACGCTTGTCAGGGGAGTTCAGGCCGGTCATGAGGATGTAAAACCCGGATGCGTCGTATCCCAGAGCATCAGCGGAGGAACGAGAGTCGCGATGATGACCTCTGTCAATCTGGTCATCAGGGAGGCTCTTGCCGAGAAAGAATGGACTTTCAGATTCGATGCCCCGTTCTCCGATCCCAGCGGAAATGATGTTATGACAGCTACTCTGTACAAGGAGGGAAGCGGCTCCGCATCATATACAGTAGGGGATGTAACGCTGCATTCCGGTATCAATGTCAGTGCCAAGGGCTCTGAAGATGAGGTGTTCCTTATCAAACTCAACGGAGTGGATTACAGAAAGGTCAAACTTGACTTCCAGCTTGGAACCTCAACGGTCGTCGCTGACTACTCAAGGACCAACGGCTTCGTTATGACGGAGCCTGCCAAGTACCGTGTGACCGGCAAGGTCAACGGAGACGGCGGTTCAGTGACGCCTTCCGCCGACGAGGCATATGTCGGCAGAAGCGTAAGCGTTTCGATCTCGCCCAATGCGGGATACAGGATCGTTTCGGTTACAGACAACGGAAATGACGTGACAGGTTCCGCATCCGGCGGATCATACACTATCAGCAACATAAACGAGAACCATACGGTGACAGCCACCTTTGAGAGGGTCGTATATACAGTCACTGTATATGTTGAAAACGGTTCTGTTTCCGGCAGCGATTCAGTCACCGCCTACTACGGCGATACAGTGACATTCAGTGTCTCTCCGTATGAAAACTATGAGTTCAGCAGTACAACGGCGGGAAGCTATTCCGACGGTGTACTGACAGTGGGAGGCGTATCTGACAATATGAACATCACTGTCACTTTTACAGAGATCCAGGTCGCTCCTCCTGTCGAACCCCCTGTTGATCCGGGCGGAGAAGGCGGAGGTGAAGGCGGAGGCGAAGGCGGCGGCGGAGAATAATTTATGCTTCGTGAACCAGGCGCAAACAGCGGAATAATCATGAAGGGGATCGGCGGTTTCTACTATGTAAAGACCGCCGAATCCGTTTTGGAATGCAACGCGAAAGGAATATTCAGGCTGCAGGGGATCACTCCTCTGGCAGGCGATTATGTCGATGTGGGCGAAAGCGGCGGGGGGTATGTGGTATCTCACATACACGAGAGGAACAATTCGTTCAAACGGCCGCCTATTGCAAATGTGGACAATTTCTTTCTTGTGGTGTCTTCTGTTGAACCGTCCCCGAATATGCTGGTGATCGACCGTATGACGGTGCTGTGCGAGCAGAGGAAGATCAAGCCGGTGATCGTCGTAACAAAGACAGATCTGAAGGCAGCGCAGGAAGTGGTGGATCTATACAGCCGCATCGGCTATGAAGTGATCGATGTCATGAAGGATGAGCAGGCAGCTGTCGAGAGAGTCAGAGACATCTGCAGAAGAAGTCTTTCGGTGTTCTCAGGCAACAGCGGAGTCGGAAAATCAACTTTCATGAACAAGCTCTGTCCCGAACTGTCACTTGCCACGAGGGAGATCAGCCAGAAGCTCGGCAGGGGAAAGCATACGACCAGGGCAGTTGAACTCTACGATTTCGAGGAAGGATACATTGCGGACACACCTGGTTTTTCGGCTCTCGATTTTGAGAGGGATGAAAAAATTGACAAGTCAGAACTTGCCTCTTATTTTCCCGAGATCTCCGAGCATGCCGAAGGATGCTTCTTTACAGGCTGTTCTCACACGGTAGAGAAGGGATGCAAGGTGCTGGAAGCGCTGAACGAAGGCCTTATTGATCCAAGCCGCCATCAGAACTACTGTTACCTTTACGATGAAGCGCTGAGGATCGACAAAGCCAGATATAATTGAAAAAACCTGAGGGAGGCTCTTCGTGTGGAAGATGCCTCCCCTCGTCTTTTTGTCGTCACTGCTTTTTTCAGTTGACAGGGAAGAAATTGCTCATTATACTATGTAAAGTTGTTGTGCTTTACAGTCAGGAGGTGTCTTATGGCAAAGGATCTTTCGTTGTGCAGCCTTATCGACACTTATTCAGCTGTTCTGACAGATAAGCAGCGCAATGTTCTGCGGCTGTACTACGATGACGATCTGTCTCTTGGAGAGATCGCCGAACTGGAAGGCATCTCACGTCAGGGAGTCAGAGACTCGATCAAGAGAGGCGAAGCGATACTGAATGAACTTGAGTCCCAGCTGCATTTTGCTGATAAGTTCAACAGTTTCGGCAATCTGACGGAGAGTATACGCAGGAATGCCAAGGATATACTGGCGTATGCCGATTCTGGCGGATATACATCCCAGATCAAACGTGCGGCGCAGTCTATCGTAGATTCTTCTGAAGAGTTGGAAAAGTTTATAAAGGAGGACTGAGAGATGTCTTTTGAGAGCCTTACATCAAGACTCGGCGGGGTTTTCTCAGGACTTCGCAAAAAAGGAAAACTCAACGAGAAGGATATATCGTCGGCCATGAGAGAGGTCAGGATGGCCCTCCTGGAGGCGGACGTCAACTACAAAGTCGCCAAGCAGTTCACAGACCAGGTCTCTGAAAAGGCACTGGGCGAAGAGGTAATGAAGAGCCTTACGCCCGCGCAGCAGGTCGTCAAGATAGTAAATGACGAACTGATAGACCTTATGGGGAAAGGAGCCGGACAGTTAAGGCTTGAAGGAACTCCTCCCACGGTGATACTGATGTGCGGCCTTCAGGGCGGCGGAAAGACCACACACTGTGCGAAGCTTGGGAAGATGTTCAAGAACCAGGGACACAGACCTCTGCTGGTCGCCTGTGACGTTTATCGGCCGGCTGCCATAGAACAGCTGAAGATCATGGGCGAGACTGCGGGCGTGCCTGTCTTCGAGATGGGACAGGGAGATCCGCACGAGATAGCAAGACGCGGAGTCTCGGAAGCGAAAGATCACGGTTACGATATCGTTATCATAGATACCGCGGGACGTCTTCAGATAGACGAGGTCCTGATGGAAGAACTTGAGGGCTTGAAGCGCGATTTCGCGAACCGCACGATTCTGGTGATAGACTCGCTCACCGGTCAGGAAGCAGTGAACGTCGCCGACACGTTCAACAAACGCATCGGCATCGACGGGGTGATACTGACCAAACTCGATGCAGACTCCAGGGGAGGCGCTGCACTGTCCGTTCTGTCCGTCACCGGAAAACCGATACTTTATGCCGGTACCGGCGAAAAGGTCGACGATCTTGAGGTGTTTCATCCGGAACGAATGGCCAGCAGGATCCTGGGAATGGGCGATGTTATGTCGCTCATAGAAAAAGCGACATCGAGCTTCGACGAGAAGTCTGCTGAGGAACTGCTCAGAAAAACGCGTTCAAAGCGCGGTATGGATCTTAACGATCTTCTGGAGCAATTGCGTCAGCTTAACAAGATGGGAAATATCCGTCAGCTCATGGCAATGATTCCGGGTGGAGCAAGCATACCGGAAGAAGCAATAGACGAGAAGGCACTGTCCAAGACTGAGGCGATAATCCTTTCGATGACCCCCGAAGAGAGGAGAAAGCCCGAGATACTGAATGCCTCACGCAAAAGGCGTATCGCCGCCGGCTGCGGCATGAAAGTAGAGGACATCAACCGTCTGCTCAAACAGTACGAACAGTCGAACAAGATGATGAAGCAGATGACAAAACTGGGGAAGAGAGGAAGAAATCTCTTCAAGGGGTTCAATTTCTGAATTATCCGGTATGTTCCGGAGAATATAACTGGCAATAATATTTGGAGGAAAAAGAATAATGGCAGTAAAGATCAGACTGCGCCGCATGGGCGCCAAGAAAGCACCTTTCTATCGCGTAGTGGTGGCTGACAGCCGCTCACCCCGTGACGGACGTTTCATCGAGGAGATCGGTACCTACGATCCCACAGTCGAGCCCACAGCTTTCAAGGTGGACGCAGACAAGGTAAAGCAGTGGATGGCAAACGGCGCACAGCCCACTGAGACCGTCCGTGTGCTTCTCAAGAAAAATGGAGTTATCGAATGAACCTTAAAGAACTACTCGAAGTGATGGCAAGGGGCCTTGTCGAAGATAAGGATTCCGTCACTGTCACTGAGGATGAACCGAACGAGGAAGGCATCACCGTCTTCCACCTGAAAGTAGCGGAAGACGATGTCGGACGCGTTATCGGAAAACAGGGACGCATCGCAAAGGCCATCCGGACCGTCATACGTTCAGCTGCAGTCAAGAGCGGCGCTCATGTTATGGTAGAGATCGACTGAATCAGACTCTTTGCGGGGCATATCAACGCCCCGCATTCTTTCGAATGGAGGTGCACATGCAGCAGTATCTGGAAGCAGGGAAGATCGTATCTACGCACGGAATAGGCGGAGAACTGAAAGTCTACCCCTGGGCTGACAGCGCATCCGCGCTGAACAGGATAAAGCATGTATTCTGGGATCAGACGGGAAGGGACTTCACCAATGTCGTCTCAGCCAGAGTCCATAAGAATATGCTGCTCCTCCGGCTGGAAGGGGTAGAATCCATAGAGGAGGCGCACAGGTTCATAGACCGCGTGATCTACGCCGACAGGGATGAAGTGGTAAGGAGAAAAGGTACTTACTTTGTTGTCGACCTTCTCGGACTGGAGGTGCTGGACAGCAGGGATGACAGTCACATCGGGACGGTAGCCGATGTCACAAACACGGGCACGCAGGACATCTATCACATTAAGCTGGACAGCGGCGAAATAAGAATGGTCCCCGCGGTCCCGGCTTTTGTCAAAGATGTGGATCTTGAGGCAGGAAAGATAAGGATAGAACCGATAAAGGGATTGTTGAGCGATGCAGATTGATATCATGACATTGTTTCCGGATATGTGCGATGCCTATGTCAGCGAGAGCATCATCGGCAGAGCTGTCAAAAAAGGCGTGCTGGATATAAGATGTCACAACATAAGAGACTACACTCTTAATAAACAGAAGCAGACAGATGACGCACCATTCGGCGGCGGCATGGGAATGGTGATGTACTGCCAGCCGGTATATGACTGTTTTGAGGCCATATGTGAACAGAGAGGCGTTCGGCCGCATGTGATCTACATGAGCCCCGCAGGTCAGGTTCTGACACAGTCAAAGGTAAAGGAACTCTCGCAGCTGGGCAATATCTGCATTCTCTGCGGTCATTACGAGGGAGTGGATGAGAGAGTGCTGGAGGAGATAGTTGATGAGGAGATCTCCATCGGGGATTACGTGGTCACCGGCGGGGAGATGCCTGCACTGATACTCACCGATTCCGTCGCCAGACTTTGTCCCGGAGTGCTCTCCGATGAAGAATGCTACACGGATGAGAGCCACTACAGCGGCTTGCTGGAATATCCGCAGTACACAAGGCCGTATATCTGGAACGGAAGAGAAGTACCTGAGGTGCTTAGAAGCGGACATCATGCCAACATCATCAAATGGAAAAAGGAACAGTCGCTCAGAAGAACAAGGGAACGGCGCCCTGACATGTATGAACAGTATATTAAGGAGCATCCGGAGGACAAATTGCCCGATTGAGCAATATTGAACAACTCTGTATGTCTGCCCGGTGTCATGGATGGGCATTTTGTAAAAAAAGAATACAAGTGACTTGTTTTCTTGACGTAATGCACAATTTTGTTATAATAGAAATGCTGAATTGAGCTCAGCCAAATGATAATAATCGATACATATAATTGACGTGAAACGGAGTGTTATAGTATGTGCGTACAGGATATTACAGTTGAAAATCAGGTTGGTCTTCATGCCCGTCCTGCAACCTTCTTCATTCAGAAAGCCAATGAATACAAGTGCTCTATCTGGGTCGAAAAAGATGAAAGACGCGCCAATGCAAAGAGTTTGCTCGGTGTTCTCTCCCTTGGGATCGTAGGCGGCACTTCCATTCGTCTCATAGCTGACGGCGTGGACGAACAGCAGGCTATCGAAGGTCTTGTAAAGCTCATTGAGTCCGGATTCAACGAGTAAGAATCAGATTTCATGCCGCCTCTTTCAGGGGCGGCTTTTATTTTTGCATCAATGGATCTAAAGCAACTTCAACAGAAAGCGCTGTCGCTGCCTCTTCTTCCCGGTATCTACATCATGAAGGACCGGAAGGGGGAGGTCATTTATGTCGGTAAAGCCAAGAAACTGAAGAACCGTGTGTCCGGTTATTTCAGGGCAGGAGCTTCTCACACTCCGAAAGTGGAGAAGATGGTCTCCCATGTGCATGACTTTGACGTAATAGTCGTAGACAGCGAGTTCGAAGCTCTCACGCTTGAGTGCTCGATGATAAAGCAGCACCGGCCGAAGTACAACATCCTGCTTATGGATGACAAGGGCTTCTCATATATAAGAGTCTCACCGGAGAGGTTTCCGAGGATAACTGCCGAGCTTCAGAAACACGATGACGGCGCGACCTACTACGGACCTTATATCAGTTCATTTGCCGTAAAGAGAATGACTGACACGGTCAATGAAGCCTTCAGTCTTCCGACCTGCTCATATGCCTTTGAGAAGATAAGCCGGAAGCGCCCGTGCCTTAATGCTCACATAGGAAGATGCTGCGCTCCCTGCGTAGGAGAGATATCCGAAGAGGCTTATCTCGAACTGGTCGACAGCGCTACCACCATGCTGCTGAAGGGAAGCGAAGAGATACTCGGTATCCTGAAGACAAAGATGGAGCAGGCGAGCGAAGCGCTGGATTTTGAGCGAGCGGCGAGATACCGCGACAGCATTTTTTCCATACAGAAACTCGAGGAAGGGCAGAAGGTCGTAAAGAACGAGAGCGATAGCGAGATGGATGTGTTCGCTTTTGCCGGAAACGAGAGGATGGTATGCGCTGACGTGCTCAAGTTCCGCAGGGGCGTCCTCGTAGACAAGGAAGAGCGTGTTATCTACGATACTTCCGATGTCGACGAGGCTAGAGAAGAATTCGTGACCCACTATTATCTTGTCGGCAACGAGATCCCGAAGGAGGTCCTGTGCGACAGGCCGCTTGAGTATCAGGAGCAGCTGCGCCAGTGGCTCTCTGAACGCCGACCGGGCTCAGTTTCCGTTTCAGTTCCCAAGAGAGGCGAAAGAAAAGCCATCGTAGATATGGCCTACAGCAATGCTTCCGACAGGATAAAGAGGGAAGCCGGGCGAAGAACGAAGAGCGAGGCTTCACTCGGAGAGCTTGCCAGCATACTGGGCCTTCATGAGTATCCTGCCCGCATAGAACTTTACGACATCTCCAACTACGGTGAGGACGCGGTCGGAGGGATGGCGGTTTTCATCAACGGAGAGCCGCGTAAATCCGAATACAGGCGGTTCAGAATAAAGACGGTCTCAGGCATAGACGACTATTCGTCCATGTCGGAAGTCATCAGCCGAAGGATCGCGAGATTCGATGAAGGTTCATCCGGCTTCTCATCAAAACCGGATATCATCCTTCTTGACGGCGGTAAGGGACATCTGGATACCATATCGGACGTAATATCAGGGACTTCATTCTCTGATGTGCCGCTTTTCGGACTTGTCAAGGATTCAAAGCACAGGACCAGGGCGATCGTGTCCCGCGACGGAGAGATCGCCGTATCAATGCACAAAAGCGTGTTCAACCTGGTATCGAAGATGCAGGACGAAGTCCACAGATACACCATTGAGTATGAGCGCAGGAGCCACAGCAAGAAAGCGTTCCGGTCATCTCTCCTTGATATTGAGGGAGTCGGTGAATCAAGGGCAAAGGCACTGTTGAAGCACTTCAGAACGATCTCTGCCGTCAGCAATGCATCCGTTGAGGAACTGGGCGCGGTAAGCGGAATGACTAAGAGAGCGGCGCAGGCCGTGTGGGATCATTTCCATACTTGACTGCTGAGCTTTCATCCATATAGAGTATATTCAGATAAAACAGTCGGAGAAAAAAGATATGAGAGTAAATACGGGTACCGCCAGGGGAATGACTCTGGAGACCCTTCCGGGTGAGGACATCGTCCGCCCGACATCCCAGAAAGTCAAAGAGGCGATCTTTTCCGCCCTTCAGTTCTTTATACCCGGAGCAACGATGCTGGACTTGTTTGCAGGCAGCGGTCAGATGGGCATCGAGGCGCTCAGCAGAGGCGCGTCGCATTGCGTCTTTGTAGACAACTCCCGGGAAGCCATATCAGTGATAAAAAGGAATCTGAATAAGACAGGATTGTTCAGATCCGCATCTGTTGCCGAGACGGACGCCGTGAGATATGTTCAGAGAAACCGCAACAGATTCAGCTTCATTTATGCCGATCCTCCGTATCGCAAGGACATAGCCGGAGGACTCGTCGAGCATCTGGGCAAACTGCTGGAAGACGGCGGCCTGGCTGCGGTCGAAGCCGAACGGGAAGCAGTGCTTCCGGAAGAAAGTGATGAGCTTATCCTCAGAAAACGCTATGACTACGGGAATACATCTATCTGGCTCTATGAGAAGAAGCAGAGTGAGGAGGAGATAACTGAATGAGGACCGCAGTGTGCCCCGGCAGTTTCGATCCGGTGACAAAAGGTCACCTTGATATAATCAAACGCGCTTCGCGCCTTTTTGACAGAGTGATCGTCGTTGTTCTGCAGAATACATCCAAGAAGAACACTTTCACGATCGAGGAGAGAGTGCACTTCATCGAGGAATCCACCAAAGACATAGATAACGTAAGCGTAGAGGCTTTTGACGGTCTGCTGATGGACTACTGCAGGATGAGAAATGCCGTCGCGGTAGTAAAAGGCCTCAGAGCGGTGACGGATTTTGAATATGAATTCCAGATGTCACTCATCAATAAGCAGCTGAATCCGGATATAGAGACGGTCTTCATAAATACCGCTCAGGAATACATGTTCCTCAGTTCCAGTGTCGTGAGAGAGGTGGCATCATTCGGAGGTGACGTGTCTCAGTTTGTTCCGGATCCCATAAGCGAAGAGATAACGAAAAAACTTGTTAAAGGCGGAGAAAAGAAATGACTATCGATAAGATTCTTGACAAGATGGATGATATGCTCAGCGAAGCGGTAGCGATGCCGCTGACCGGCCGCAAACTATTGGATGTCGATAAGCTCCAGGATCTGGTCGATGAACTCAGGCTTAATCTTCCTCAGGAGATAAAGGATGCGAAAGCGGTGGTCTCTGACCGCAATCAGATAATCGAACAGGCAGAGAATCAGGCTGAGGACATCATCCAGAAGGCAGAAGTCAGAGCCAGGCAGATGATAAGTGAGACCGAAGTGTTCAAAGCAGCTAAGAAAGCCTCCAATGAGATGATCTCTACTGCACAGCAGCGCAGCAAGGAGAGCGAGAGACTTGCCCTTGAGTTTTCAGAGAATGCATTGAAAAAGGCAGAGGACGCGCTTCTTGTGGTATTCAATCAGGTCAAGACAAAGCGACTGAGCGTCAGGGGAAACATAACAAAAGATAAGTAAGAACGATATCAGCTAAGAGCCCGGACATGTTCCGGGCTCTTTTTTTTTGTGTCTTTTTTTCATAAATTGCGTTTAAAAAACAAAACCGTCGTATTGACACAGTACCGTCAAAATAGGATAATGTGGGTAATTATTCCCCAAAAAACCTAAAAAAGGTTAAAAGTGGTGAATTTCAACAGTTTCAACACTGTTTTCAACAGAGAAGAGAGGAGGAGAGTGTCATGCTGTTTGGCGAGTTCTTTCACAACATCGACGGCAAGGGAAGAATGAACTTTCCCGCCAGGATGAGAGATGAACTCGGCGAACGTTTCTGCATCACTCTCTGGTCTGATGACTGCCTCGCGGTATTCTCGCTCACAGAATGGGAGAGGATATGCGAACGGATCAGAAATCTTCCTCTTGCTCAGGCAAGCAAGCTTCAGCACTATATCTTTCCGAATGCGTGCATCGTTGAACCGGATAAACAGGGAAGGATACTTCTGCCGCAGAACCTGAGGGACAACGCCGGTCTCGGCAAGGACGTAGCTGTCATTGGAGTCATGGACAGGGCAGAGATCTGGGACAAGGAACGCTGGCTGGAGACCAAGAAAGGATATGACAGCAAATCCTTTGAGGAGCGCCTTGAGGAGATCAATATCTGATGGAAGGATTCGAGCATATACCTGTTCTACTCGAACAGACTCTGGAAGGACTCAATATCAGAAGTGACGGCATTTATCTGGACGGAACAGTTGGAGGCGCAGGCCATTCCTCCAGGATCGCTTCAAGACTGTCGGAGAACGGAACGCTGATATGTATGGATAAAGATCCTGACGCCATCGAAGCGGCTTCTGAACGACTGTCTGCTTTCTCCAATGTCAGGATCATCCGGTCGGATTTCAGAGATGCCTTGAGCGTACTTGCGGAATACGAAGGAAAGATCGACGGCGCACTGCTCGACCTCGGCGTCTCATCTTATCAGCTGGATACGGCTGAACGCGGCTTTTCCTACAGCAAGGAAGGACATCTCGACATGAGAATGTCCGACAGCGGTCAGACTGCTGCTGATATAGTGAATACCGCATCTTTCGAAGAGCTTTGTGTCATCCTCAGAGAATACGGGGAAGAACGTTACGCCGCTCAGATAGCGGACAAGATTATAAAAACCAGGCAGAATGAGTGGATCGACAGCACTGTGAGGCTGAGCGAGATAGTGACGTCAGCACTTCCGCCGGCTGTGAGGCGAAAAGAAAAGCATCCGGCCAGAAAAACGTTCCAGGCATTGCGCATCGCGGTCAACGATGAGATGAACGCGCTTTCCGAAGGTCTCGAAGGAATATTCAGACTGCTTGCACCTAAAGGCAGATTCTGCATTATTACGTTCCACTCCATTGAGGACAGAGCCGTAAAGCAGTTCTTTGCAAAAAAAATGACAGGATGTACCTGTCCGCCCGAATTTCCCGTATGTGTATGCGGAGGAAAACCGCAGGCTGTTGCGGTGACCAGAAAGCCTGTGGTCGCAGATGAAAAAGAACTTGATGAGAACAGACGCTCCAGAAGCGCGAAACTGAGAATAATAGAAAAGCTGTAGAGGTATTTGCATGGCTGCCAACACTGCTTACAACATAAGTCAATTTGAAACTGCTCCGAGACCGGAAAGGATCCGCGTGGTCAGGACCGGGGCAGAACTTCGTGCTGCGGCGGACCGCAAATTCGTAAGACGCCTGGTAGTTCTTACGGTTGTTGTCGCAGTGCTCGCAGTGTATACTGTCTATAGCAATATGCTGCTTACAAAAACAAAAGCGATGATCGAGAAAAAGAACTCTGAGCTGGTCGAAATTCAGAGCGAGAACGTGTTCCTTGACTATCAGATAGAGAGCATGGTCTCCATGAAAAAGGCGGAGGAATTCGCAGAGAATGAACTTGGGCTTATCAAGCTTTCTCCTGCCCAGATCGAGTATGTCAATCTTGAGAACAGCAATAAGATTGTTTCAGAGGATACAGAATCTCCTCAATTGAACGTATCTGATTTTCTGTCAACCGTGATACAGTTCTTTGAGAACTAGAGTTTCATACTTTTTCCGTCACGGGAGACTATATACATATGGCAAGTAATAACAGACGCAAGTCCCGAACAGTAAACATGAGACGCAACCTTATGTTGTTGACAGGAACCGTTGTAGTTCTTTTCATGGTGCTGATCGTAAGACTTGCGTATATTTCTTTAATAAGACATGACTATTACAGCGAGCTTGCTACATCTCAGCAGCTCAGGGATACCACGATATTCGCGGAACGCGGGACTATCTATGACTCGAATATGAATATCCTAGCCCGCAGCGCGACCGTCTGGACCGTAGCGATCGACCCGAAACACACAGAAGAAAAGAACTACGAAAAGATAGCCACTTTCCTCAGTGAAAAGCTTGATGTGCCTTATGAGACCATCATGGAGAAGTGCAGGGAAGACAGCTACTACAGCATCATAAAGAGAAAAGTGGATAAACCCGTAAAAGACCAGATCGAAGCATTCATAGACGAAGAGGATATTTACGGCATAACCTTCACACAGGACACAAAAAGATACTATCCTTACGGAAATCTCGCTTCGCAGGTGCTCGGGTTTGTCGGCACAGACAACAACGGACTGTACGGGCTCGAAGCGTATTATGAGCAGTATCTGTCTGGTATCTCCGGAAGGATACTTACGGCGGTAAATGCAAAAGGGAAGAACATGTACTACCGTTTGGAGACTGTGACCGACGCGGAAGACGGTTACAATCTTGTCCTTACTATAGACGCCAATATCCAGCGATACTTAGACCAGGCACTGGAAGAGGCAATGAAGGAACATAATGTCGCCAACTATGCATGCGGGATCATAATGGACGTCAATACCGGAGCTGTCTATGCCATGGCTGCTAAGCCGGATTTCGACCCGAACGATCCGCTAGAGATCTATTCCGATCTTCTGAACAGCAAGCTTGAAGGCATCACCGACGAAGAAGAGTATCTGGAAGTGCTGAGAAACGCACAGGAGTACCAGTGGCGCAACAAAGCCATCAGCGACATCTATGAGCCGGGTTCTGTCTTTAAGGTGGTCACTGCAAGCGCAGCGCTTGAAAGCGGCACCTGTACTCTTGACAGCACATTTGAGTGCTACGGCAGTTACAACGTCTACGATGACATCTATATCGATGATGCAAGAGCATATGCGCATGGCTACGAGGATTTCACAGAAGCGGCCATAAACTCCTGCAACTCCGCATTTATACAAATGGGCTTGGCTATGGGCCGACAGACCTTTTACAACTACTTTAAGGCCTTCGGACTTACCGAGCGCACCGGAATAGATCTGCCTGCGGAATCTGGCAGCAACTTCTATACCGCTGAGCAGATGGGACCGGTAGAACTTGCCAGCTGCTCCTTCGGTCAGTCCAATGCCATAACGCCCATTCAGCTCATCACCGCTGTGGCGGCTGCAGTGAACGGTGGATATCTGGTCGAGCCTTATGTGGTAAAAGAGATACTTGACTCGGACGGAAATATTGTGAAGCAGACTGATGCAACCGTAAAGCGTCAGGTCATCAGCCAGGAGACATCGAGGATGATGTGTCAGGTCCTGGAGAGGGTCGCAGAGAACAGCAATGCTTATCTTTCTGGTTTCAGACTCGGCGGCAAAAGCGGAACGGCGGAAAAGCTGAACAGCGATTCAGGGGATTTTGTCTCTTCTTTCTGCGCATTCGGACCGGCAGATAAGCCGCAGGTTGTCTGCCTCATCCTCTATGACGGAGCCCACAGCTATTCCACATACGGAGGAAACATAGTGGCACCGGTCGTGGCGAACGTGATGGCATACACTCTCCCGTATATCGGGGTTGAAGCCGTGTACAGCGATGACGAACTGGAGTCTGTGGATGTGTGGGAGCCTTATCTCAATTCGCTCAGCCTGACCAGCGCCAAAGCCGAGCTGCAGACCATAGGCCTAAATATCAAGGTGGTGGGAGATGGGACCACTGTAGTCTCTCAGTCGCCTCAGGGAGGCTCTTCCATCCCGAAGGGCTCTACCGTGATTCTCTATACGGATGATACAGAGCCTAAATATGTCACGGTCCCCGACATAATCGGTTATACTGAATCATATGTGCGATCAACGTTCGAATCGCTTGGGCTCAACATCAAAGTGAATGGATTGACGTCCGGCGATGCAGAAGCAAGGAGCCAGAGTATCGAACCAGGGGAATCCGTACCGGAGGGTACGCTGATAGAAGTGGGATTCATCCTTTCAGATACAAACGACTGAAACACATTCATAGCGGCTATGTCAAAAGGAGTACATCCAATGAACCATGCCTTGTCAGAATATGTTGATCTGCTGAGAGAGAACGGGCTAGATCCTGTTTGCGAGCTCTCCGCGGAAATATTATCAACTGAGGTAAAAAACCTTACATTCGACTCCAGAGAAGTCACACCACAGACCTTGTTTATATGCAAAGGGGCGAATTTTCTTCCAAAGTATGCGATCCAGGCGCTGGGATCCGGCGCTGTCGCACTGATAGGTGAGAAACGCATCGAAGGCGCCGAGCCGTTCATACTGGTGAACAATGTCAGGCATGCCATGGTGCTTGCGGCGCAGATGTTCTTTGAGAATGCTCCCGCTGAACTCACCATAGCAGGCATAACAGGGACGAAGGGAAAGAGCACGACCGCTCATTTTCTCAACAGCATATTGAACAGATGGATGGAGGAGACTTCCAGACCTGAGTCAGCGATAATCTCGACGATCCTGACATATGACGGAAAAGAGAGATTTGAATCTCATCTCACGACACCGGAACCCATCGATGTCTATCGCCACTGCCGCAACGCTGCAGACAGCGGTATTTCTCATATGGTTCTTGAGGTGTCCAGCCAGGCCTTTAAATATGAACGTGTAGAAGGCATACGTTTCAAGGTCGGGTGCTTCCTGAATATCGGTATAGACCATATAAGTCCCGTAGAGCACAGCGATTTTGAGGACTATTTCAGTTCCAAACTGAAAATGTTCGACGTTTCCGACTGCGTGTGCGTGAATTCAGAAAGCGATCATTTTGACAGGATCATAGAGTACGGCACAGGGAAGAGCCGCATAGTAACATTCGGACCGCGTCCGCAGGACGACATATACTGTTCTGATATCCGCAAGGAGAATGGACATACTCTGTTCCATGTGAGAACGCCCGAGTATGAGACCGATTTTTCACTTTCGATGCCGGGCATCTTCAATGTCTCAAATGCGCTTGCGGCCATCGCGATGTCTTATGTGCTCGGTGTGCCTGAGCGCTGCGTTGTATCTGCCCTCGCAGTTTCACACGCTCCCGGAAGGAACGAAGTTTTTTCCAGCAGGGACGGAGATGTGATAGGGATAGTGAACTACGCTCACAATCAGCTCAGCTATGAAGCTACGTTCAGATCCGCCAAGATAGAATATCCCGGAAAGAAGATCGTCGCGGTCTTCGGGGCTGCGGGAGGAAGAGCTGAGATGAGGAGGCATGACCTGCCGGTCACTGCTGAAAAATACTGTGATCTGATACTCGTCACAGAAGATGATCCGGGAAATGAACCGCTTCAGAAGATCTCTTCGGAGATCGCAGCAAATATCACAAAATGCCCCTACGAGATAATAGATGACAGGGGAGAGGCTATAGGAAGGGCGATTCTCGACAGAACACTGGGACCGAAAGTCGTCATAGCTATGGGCAAGGGAGATTCGTCCTATATGGCCAGAGGGTTTGATTTCGTGGATTATCCCAGCGATCTGGAGTTCATGCAGAAATACCTGAAGGAATATGATGAGGGAGTGTCGCTGAACGGGTGATGTTCACCGGCTTCCTGCACTGAGATTGATTACAAACGGAATGGAGGACAGTGTTTCAAAGTCAACCGATGAAACACCGAAAACAGATGAAGCCTACTAGCTTGAAGGTCCTTTTGAAAGGGGTCACAGAAACAGAAGTTCCGGACGTCGAGATAAACAGCGTCGTAACGGATTCCAGAAAAGCGGCGCCGGGATCGCTTTTCGTTGCTATAAAAGGCGAGAATTTCGACGGAAACGATTTTGCAGAGCAGGCTCTGTCTTGCGGTGCTGAAGCGGCTGTCGTAACGAGAGGAGAGGGAAAAGGACTCGTCAGAGTCGAAGATACCAGAGATGCTCTCTGCGCTATAGCAGGTAATTACAGAAGCCAGTTCGATCCCACCGTAGTGGCGGTAACGGGCTCAGTCGGGAAGACCACGACAAAAGAGATGGTGGCAGCCATCTTTGAGTCGTTTGAGAGCAACACCCTCAAGAATTTTGAGAACAGGAACAACGAGATCGGCCTCCCTGAGACAGTGTTCAGGATGGACGACGATACCAGACTCGCCGTGCTCGAAATGGGTATGAGCGGTCTCGGCGAGATCAGCAGGCTTTCAAAGTGCGCAAAGCCACATGCCGGGATAATCACGTATATCGGTGTTTCGCATATAGAGATGCTCGGCTCGCGCGAGAACATCCTCAAGGCAAAACTTGAGATTACTGACGGTATGGATAAAGACGGGTTCCTCGTGATAAACGGGGATGATCCTTATCTCACCGGTGCGATAGACAGTATCCCGGTCCCTGTAGTCACGTTCGGTACAGAAGACAGGAATTATGATGTCGCGGCAAAAGATATATACTACAAGAGCTTTCCGTCTGAATTCACTATCTCTGACTGTGAGTTCGGCACTTTCAGGGTGATGATACCCTGTTCCGGACTTCACAATGTCAAGGATGCTCTTGCGGCTTACGCGCTGGCGACCCGTCTGGGATTCGATCCGGCTAAATGCGCTGCAGCACTGTCCAACTATCAGCCTGCCGGAATGAGACAGAGGTTCAGAAAAGTCAGAGGCATGACAGTGATAGAAGACTGTTACAACGCAGCTCCGGAGTCTATGGAAGCGTCGCTCAGGATACTTTCGGATCTGAGCTGCGACCGGTTCCGTATCGCGGTACTCGGCGACATGCTTGAACTCGGAGCTGTTTCGGAAGAAGCTCACAGAAAGGTCGGAATGCTTGCCGCCAATTTCGGCATTGACGTTATCCTCTGCTACGGCGATATGACCAGACTTACCGCCGAAGCGGCGACTGCAGCCGGTGCTCCTCAGGTAAAGCACTTCACTGACAAGACTGAACTGGCAGATTATCTTTTGAGCATAACATCTGCCGGTGATACCGTCCTTTTCAAAGGGTCGAGAGGAATGGCTCTTGAGGATGTAATAAGTATTTTTTACGGGGAAGAACAAAAATGATTATTTCTGTTGCCGCTACTGCGGTCGTCTCATTCCTGCTTTCGTGGCTGATAGGGTTCAGACTTGTTCCGTGGCTGAGAGCTCTTAAGCTGGGACAGGTCATCAATGAGATCGGCCCTACCTGGCATAAATATAAAGAAGGAACGCCCACTATGGGCGGACTGATGTTCATAGCGGGAACGCTGCTGGCATCTGCGTGCGGATATCTGCTCCTGATTAATACGACTGATACCTCGATGTCCGTAGATATGAGCATCGAATGGAAAAGACTTGTGATCAATCTGGTCTGCTGTCTTGCGTTCGCCCTTATCGGGTTTGACGATGATTACCACAAGATAATGAATCATCAGAACATGGGTCTTACAGCGATGCAGAAGATCGTTCTGCAGGTCATAGTGTCGGCTGCCTACCTCATAGCGATGCATTTCTGGGGAAGCTGCTCTACAACGATCTGGCTTCCGTTCTTCGGAGACGTGGAGTTCGGCTTCCTGTACTATCCGCTGATGGTCTTTTCAATAGTAGGGATAGTAAATGCAGTTAACCTTACCGACGGCGTGGACGGCCTTGCAGGCTCTGCGACTATGGTCGCTGCGGTCGGCTTTATGGTAATCTCATCTCTGCTGAACAACCCGGGCAATTTGATACTTTCTGCAGCGGTCGGGGCATCCCTGATAGGATTCCTGTACTGGAACTTCAAGCCTGCCAAGGTGTTCATGGGCGATACCGGTTCCATGTTCCTCGGAGGTGCGGTAGTAGCCATGTCCTTCGGCTGCAAGAGGGAGTTCCTGATGCTTGTATCAGGTGTTCTTTTTGTGATCGAAGCGTTCTCCGATATCATCCAGGTGCTGTATTTCAAGGCTACACACGGAAAGCGCATCTTCAAGATGGCGCCTATCCACCATCACTTTGAGATGTGCGGCTGGTCGGAAGAGAAGATAGTGGCAGTATTCTCCATTATCTCGCTGGTCGGAAGTCTGATCTCGATATATATGACGATGATCAGCTGATCTGAAAGGGCTTACATATGGCTGAGAGATTAAGAAAAAACAGTGCGCCGAAAACGGACAGGGTGATGCTCATTCTTGTGATCGTCCTAGTCCTGATCGGCCTTGTCATGATGTTCTCTGCCAGTTACGCGAACGCAATCTATTACAAGAATGACGGCTTTTACTACATAAAAAAGCAGGCAAAGTTCGCAGCGGTCGGCCTTGTGATGATGATCATCATCTCGTATATCCCGTACACGATACTGCACAAGTTTGCCGGACTGATTTATCTCGGTTCCCTTGGCCTTCTTGTCGTGACGCTGACTATGCCTCCCATAAACGATGCAAAAAGATGGATCATCTTAGGAGGATTCACGTTCCAGCCGTCTGAGGCGATGAAGTTCGCTATCATAATCCTGTTTGCACATCTGATATCCATACGCCCATCCAGACTTGAATCGTTCTGGAAGGGATTCGTGCCGATGATGATACTGCTCGTGCTGCCTGCGGCGGTCATGATCAAACAGCCTCACATATCCGGAACCATTCAGCTGATCATATTCGGCAGCGTGGTGCTTCTGATAGGAGGGGCAAAGATACTGCATTTCCTGATAAGCGGTACAGCTGGAGCATCCGCACTTGCATCCCTGATCATGTTCCTTCCACAGTTTGAATATGCCCGTGACAGGATCGCGACACTGATCAACGGCGGCGGAGGTGAGTCTGAAGGCTGGCAGATCTATCAGGCTCTTCTGGCGATAGGATCAGGAGGATTCTTCGGACTCGGACTAGGCAACTCCAGACAGAAACAGCTCTATGTTCCTGAACCTCAGAATGACTTTATCCTTTCGATAATCTGTGAAGAGATCGGGTTCATGGGAGCATTTATCATAATATGTCTCTTTATGGCATTCTTCCTGCGCGGAATACATATCGCCATGAACTCAAAAGACCGTTTCGGATCGCTTTTGGTTGCAGGAGTGACATCTCAGATAGCCGTGCAGACGCTGCTGAACATAGCCGTTGTAACGGCTTCTGTTCCGAACACGGGAATAAGCCTCCCGTTCTTCAGTCAGGGAGGCACTTCCATCCTTATACTCCTGTGCGCAGTGGGAGTTGTGCTGTCGGTTGCGAGATACAGTGACGTCTACAGTCAGGATGAGTCGATGATCGAAGAGGAAGAACAATAATGAAAGCTGTAATTGCTGCCGGTGGTACAGCCGGACATATAAACCCAGCTCTTGCTATCGCAGACGAGATACTCAGATCTGAGCCTGATTCCGAGATAGTCTTTATGGGAAGAGAGGACGGGATGGAAAACAGTCTCGTCACTTCCAGAGGATTCAGGCTTGTACCCATTGATGTCTGGGGATTCATGCGCAGTTTCAAATTGGAAGACATACGGTATAACCTTAATTCTCTAAGGCTGATTGTAAAATCAAGTTTTAAGGTGAGAAGATTCTTCAGAGAATTCGAGCCTGATATCGTGATCGGATGCGGCGGTTACGTGAGCGGACCGGTCGTGTTTCAGGCTTCCCTGATGGGAATAAAGACAGCCATTCATGAACAGAACTCATTCCCCGGAGTCACGACAAGGATACTGTCGAGGTTCGTTGATCTGATACTCGCTCCTAATGATGACGCAAAGGAAAAGATAGGAAGGCCCGAAAAGACTGTGGTAGTCGGAAATCCGGTCTCGAGAGCTGTGCTGGAAGCGGATAGAGAGACTGCAAGGAACAGGCTGGGAGTAGGGAACAGGACCTGCATATTGTCGTTCGGCGGATCGAATGGAGCAAAAGTGATAAACGATGTCGCAGCCAGAGTATTCATAAAATGCAAAGGAAGAGACGATATCTTCTTCATTCACGCGACCGGAGCCTACGATACCAGTACCTTCCCGTCTGAGCTCGAGAAGGAAGGCGTCAGCCTGAACGACCTGCCATGCAGAGTCAGCGTATATATCGACGATATGCCGGACTGTCTGGCGGCTTCCGATCTTGTTGTCTCGCGCAGCGGAGCCATTACGATCAGTGAACTTGCTGCCGCAGGAAAGGCATCATATCTTATTCCTTCCCCGCACGTCACGGAGAACCATCAGTATTTCAATGCACTCACACTTTCCAGCAGAGGAGCTGCGGTTCTTGAGGAAGAGAAGGATATGGAGCCTGACAGGACGGCAGAGAGGATAATCGCTCTCGCCGAAGACGGTGAGCAACTGAAAGAGATGGGAATTGCAGCCAGAAGCATTGCTACTCCACAGGCATCGGCTGTGATATATGAGAAAATAAAAGAATTGATGCGGGGTTGACGTATTGGCCGAAGTCAATAACAGCAGAAGAAAGAGAAAGAAGACCGCCTCTGTATACATATGGAGGCGGATCTCGGCTATTCTGATTTTTGCTGCTGTCGTCACCGGCATCGTGCTGTCGCTCACAGTCTTTTTCAACATCGAGAATGTCGAGGTAAGAGGAACGCTTGAGATCTATACCAAGCAGGAAGTGTCAAATGCCTCAGGACTCAGGAAGGGCGACAATATCTTCAGATTTTCCGCGTACAACACTAAGAACAAGATAATGAGAGAGCTTCCGTATATTTCAGAAGTCATCATCAAAAGGTATCTGCCGTCCACTGTGATGATCTCTGTCAAGGAAGCAGACAATGCTCTGGTACTTGTATGTCATGACGGATTTCTGATTCTTTCACAGGATATGAAGATAATCAGCTCCCTGAACAACTATGCGGGTAAAGCGCTTATGATCTACGGACTCGACCCTTTGTCCAGAACTCCCGGTGAGGCTCTGAATACAGAAGATGAGTTCTCAGTGAAGAATCTTAAGGATATGATACGCTTTCTGTCCTCCATGGACCTTCTCTCGGATGCCACAGCGATCAATACGTCTGACAGGCTTGAGCTTTCGCTCCTGATGGACGAGAGAATACTGGTCAGATTCGGAACGTCGGGCGATCTGGAAAGGAAGTTCCTCATGCTCTCCGAGATGATGAACAACCAGCTGACAGCAGAAGACACAGGCATACTTGATCTGTCGGTCAGCGGAAAAGCGACATTTGCACCCCGAAGCGGGGAAGAACTTGCCGCCGCGATATCGGAGTCTATAATCGGCCTGAAATGATATCCGGCAGATGAGGCCAGCACTATATGTAATAGTGATATCGCATTTGACGAAAAAAAAGGTTATAATCTAGTAGTATGTGAATCAAGCGGTGCATGCCGGACGGCGTTGCACTCACTTTAGTTTATATTGAAATGAGGAGGCTTAGTCCTGAGACATGAACTTCAGACTTGATGATGAAACTCAGTACACGACTAACATTAAAGTTATCGGTGTCGGCGGAGGCGGCGGAAATGCCGTAAACCGCATGTCGGATGCCGGGATACAGGGCGTCGAGCTCATTGCGATGAACACGGACAGCCAGATACTTAAATACAGCAAAGCCACCTACAAGCTTCAGATCGGGGATAAGCTCACTCACGGACTCGGAGCCGGCGGTGATCCCGATAAGGGCAAACGCGCTGCTGAAGAGAGCAGGGAGGAGATCGCTGCCGCACTCAAGGGTGCGAATATGGTCTTTGTCACTGCCGGAATGGGCGGCGGTACCGGGACAGGAGCTGCCCCTATAGTCGCAGAGATCGCAAAGGAGCAGGGCATCCTCACAGTCGCGATCGTTACGAAGCCTTTCTCATTTGAGGGAAAAAGGAAGATGCGTCTTGCGGAAGCGGGCCTTGAGCAGCTCCGTCAGCACGTGGACTCCCTGATCGTAATACCGAACGACAGGCTCAAGCTTCTTGAGACTGACGAGCCTATCACGCTCAAGAACGCATTCGACATGGCCGACAACGTGCTCCGTCAGGGCGTACAGTGCATATCCGAGGCGATCAATGTTCCCGGACTCATCAACCTCGACTTCGCTGATGTTGAGTCTGTCATGAAGAATATGGGCTACGCTCATATGGGCGTCGGAAGAGCTTCCGGAAAAGACAAGGCCAGGGTCGCCGCTTCGATGGCGATCGACAGCCCCCTTCTTGAGACCAAGATCGACGGATGCAAGGGGATCATCCTCAACATCACTGCATCTGCGGATATCGATCTCAACGATGTGGAACTGGCAGCCAACATGTTCAAGGAAGCTGCAGATCCCGATGCGAACATCATCTGGGGCGTCGCATTCAGTGACGATATGGATGACGAAATGGCCATTACCGCCATCGCAGCAGGATTCGATGAGCCCAAGAAAGCCGATGAAACCGCCAAGGAAGTTAAGGAAGAACCTAAGGCAGAGCCCGCAACGGTCACTCCTGAACCGGTTGCTGAGACACCTGTTGCGCAGCCTGATCCGGAACCTGCAAAATCCGCCGAGCCCGACTGGGATGACTGGCTCAGGGATTTCACTTCCAAGAATGAAAAGATCGGGTTCGGAAACAGAGATAATTCGGCAAAAACGGAATCTATATTCACTTCCGACATTTCCAATCTTCTGGATCTCGACAAGAATCCCAACAACTGAATCTGAAATATTCTCGCCTTCGGGGGATCTGATCCGGAAGGAAGGACAGATCCCTTCCTGAGATGCCGCTCAGACTCCCGAAGACAGTTATTTTAAAACACCCGGTCTTGTTCAAGCCCGGATAGGAGAGGATTGTTCATGAGTTCACCTAAAGACAGTAACGACAGCTACGTCAAGAGAAATGCGATGTCTATCGTCTCTGCTGACGGGAAGAAAGTTTTCCGCACGGCTTTTCTTGGTTACAACAAAAGCGCCGTTAACGATTATATAGACCGCCTGTATTCCGAGTATTCGGACGGAGAGAAGGCGCTGACGAGCGAGATATCGAAACTCAAAAGCATCAATTCCGAACTTAAGAAGAAAAATGACGAATACGATGCCAGATTTGAGGAAGTCAGAGCCCAGGTCAATTCCGAACTGGCGTTCGTATCCGAATACCACAATCTGGAGAACGAGTACACCACCCAGATCGACGCTCTGAGGCAGGAAAAGGATTCCCTGGAGGAGAAGGTAAAGGCCGGCGATGAGCTGAATACATCTCTGCGCCAGAGACTTGAGAGCTCCATAAACAGGGCAGATGACCTTCAGCGTACTCTTGACGGTCAGAAAGAGGTGCTGACAATCCTGAGAAGCGGAGGAAATGATTCCGATTCTTCAGGGAGGATCCTTGAGATCACTGAGAGGATCGAGCAGATCAGGAAAACCGCCCAGGAGAGGGAGGCTCAGCTCAACTCCCAGATCGAAAAGCTTAAGGAACAGTCTTATGAAGCTGTCCGCCGTCTTGCCGATGCAGAACAGCAGCGTGACGAGGCTGTATCGGTCGCGGGAACGGCTGCCAACCAGGTCAAGCAGATAAGAGATGAGTTCAGCACCCGAATAGCCCAGCTGATAAGTCAGAGAGACAGAGCGATCGCGCGCAACAATGAAAAGATGCAGGCTCATTATGACGCCATGCTCAAGAGATATGAGTACAGCGCTGCGGAACTGAAGCGAGAGAACGCCAGACTCAGCTCGGAGCTTTCATCAGCTGCTTCCGGGAACAGTCAGTCTGAAGCGGACAACGCGGAGCAGCAGAGATTTCTGGTCGAAGCCAGAGAGATAGTAGCTTCCGCTATCGAAGAGCGAGATCACGCGATCGCCAGGAACAATGAGAGGATCCAGGCAAGGATCGATTCTCTGATCGCGGACAATAACAGAAAGAACGCCGAACTGCTCAGAGAGATCGAAGAGCTTAAGGCTGAGAATGATTCTCTTAAGGCTGACAGTGCCTCAAAGAGCATCGAAGCCGATGCGATCAGCGCGTTGACGGGAGAGAGGGACAGAGCAGTGAGAAATTACGAACAGCTTGCTCAGTCCGCAAACGCCCAGATCCAGAATGTTCAGAAAGAGTATCAGGTCCGCATGCAGAAGGTCCAGGAGATAGTAGGGACCATGCAGGAGCAGAATGCCAAGCTCCAGCAGACAGTGACCGATAAGAACAATCAGCTCAAACAGATGGTGGAGAAGTACAACGCCCTGGTCGAGGAACTCGGAAAACGCCAGAACATCATCACTGAACTGAGGTCAAAACTTAAAGCCAGTTCCAAGTGAGAGCTGCCGTAAAAGAAAAAAAGAGCGGTCATCTGACCGCTCTTGCGTTTTTTCTGAGGTTATTTGTTCTCCAGCAGGTATGTGGCCTCAAGGTCGCTGACATGGAGCATGACAGCCAGAGGGTATTTGTTGAACGTGTTGCCCACGTTATACCCGCCTGATCTTGCGCTTTCGTCAAAACCGCCCATGTGCCATCTTATTGAAATGGCTTCTTCAGGGGTCAGTCTCAGGAATCTCTCGATCAGGAAGACTGATTTCTCCCCGTGCCCATACGGATAGGGGTCATCGATGGAGTAATACGGCACTCTTTCCCACTGACCGGTGATGTCATTCTTGACGTTTCTCGTGGTCTCTTTGTAGAAGTTGGCTTTGCAAAGGTCATGCAGAAGAGCGACTATAGCCATTGTCTCGTCGGAATAAGCCTTGCTTTCATCGTTCCTCTTCTTGAGTATGTCATAGACATTCAGGGAATGGATGACCAGACCTTCCTTGCAAGCACCGTGGAACTTTGTGCTTGCGGGGGCTGTAAAGAAATCTGTTCTGTTATCCATCCACTCGAGCAGCCTGTCTGCACCGGCTCTCTTTATGTTTCTGTTATAGATATCAAGGAAACGTTCTTTATTCTCGCTGTTGATCATTTCAGATCTCCATCTCATCCAGGATCTCTTTGAGAGCCTTGAGTTCCTCCAGAGACATTGATATTCCTTTGCCCATCTTTTCGTTTCCCGGCGCCCAGTCGCGGATATCATACTTCGGGGCCCTTCCGTTCCAGCTTATAAGATTGAGCTGGCGTGACCAGCCGTTAGTGCTCTGAGAGAGGATACCGATGGGTTCGGTGATCTCATATGTGAATTCGGGCATGTCTGTACCTCCGACATCTGTTATTTTCTCTGAGTATATATAATCATACATAAGAATGTAAAAATCAAGAAGGCGTATAACAGATGCATATGATGTTGACAAACGTTCGAAACTTGTTATAATAGTTTTCGTGTTTGGAGCGGAATTGTGTAACGGTAGCACGGCAGACTCTGACTCTGTTTGCGAGGGTTCGAATCCTTCTTCCGCTACCACAGCCGATGATCTCTGATCATCGGCTTAATTATTCGGGGTGTGGCTCAGTTTGGTAGAGTGCTTGGTTCGGGACCAAGAGGCCGCGGGTTCAAGTCCCGCCACTCCGACCATTGTGAATTACCCTTTAAATTAGCGGAAAACCGCTTGTTTAAAGGGTTTTTCTTATGTCTGATTCTTTAGTTTTCTAAAGAGAATATTAAAGAAAATAGGGTATTTCTGCGCACTTTTGCGCACATCTGCGCACAAAAACAGGCCTCCAAAACGGAGGCCTTTTTTATTGCATAAAATCTATGAGTTTTTGCGCTGATTCCTTTAAGTGCTGGTCAGAAAGATGAGTATAAACATCCATCGTCGTCTGAAAGTTAGCGTGTCCTAATAACTTCTGAGCAGATTTCACATCTATTCCTGACTCATAAAGAATAGAAGCGTATGTGTGCCTGATCGTGTGGCGGTCAAAATGTACTCCGTGGGTGCGTTCCCATTTCTCCCAGCGTTTCGCCAACGCCGATTTAGTGATGGGCTCCTCTCCTCCGATGCAAAAGTGCGATGCCTTGCCTTTGGGGAGGAGTGCTTCAAGTTGTGGGAGCAAGGGAACTACACGATTTCCTGCTTTAGTTTTTGTGGTCGTGAGGTGAGGCTGATTTCCTTGATGATATATGCTCTTCGAAATCGTGATGGTCTTATCCTTGTAGTTTATATCACCGTACTGTAAGGCCAGAGCTTCTCCGCAGCGCATACCGGTGTAAAGAATCAGGGGAGCGAGGAGGAACTCGTCTCTTGTGGTCTTCCGGATCTCTGCCAGTTCCTCGTCCGTGAGTGCGGATCGTGTAGAACGTGGGAGCCGTGTATCTACTTTGACTCTCTCGCAAGGATTCTTAATGTCCATATCCAGATCTACTATGGCATAATCATATATCTGTGATATCAGTCCCTTCCTTGTGAGGGTGGATTTATAGCTCATAGAGAGTTGATTTAAATAGCGTTGAACATCTTTCGGCGTTATTTCGTTTAGGCGTTTCTCGCCGAAATAATCCATTATCTGATTGAACGGTGCGTTATAGCATCTCCAAGTCCCCGGAGATACGTCCTTTGACTCTCGCCACATTTCGGCCGTCTCGCCAAAAGTTGGCGTTACTTCCTTGTATTGCGCAACCTTCAGCATCAGGTCTACTTTGTTCCTTGCGGATAGTATCTTTGTGCGTCCGTTTGCAGTGATCCGTTCTCTGTATAATCCTGTCTTTGTTTTCCACATTTATTATCACCATTGTCGCATATTCGGGACATTCATATTGATAGAATAAAAACACGGACAGTTGTCCGCGTTAGGAGGTGTTGATCGTGAATTTCAAGTGCTTACTTTTCGATCTGATGTTAGAAATCGCATATAGTCAAGAGCCTGTCTCTTCTGCTCATCTGACATCTCCGACCAAACCGATTGAAGGGCGAGATCGAGAGCTTCTTCATTTGACTCAAGATCGTAGCCCATCAGCCAAGAAGGGGACACATTGAGGGCGGTAGCGATGGCGTAGAGTTTCTTGTTCCGTGGTTCGTATGCTCCGCTTCTGTATGAGGAAATCGTAGACTCTGCGACACCGCTCCTCCTCGAGAGGTCAGCAGGAGTAAGTCCGGACTCCTGAAGGGCTTGTTCAAGCCTGATCTGAAATACTGTCATTGTAGTTACATCCTTTCTTTCTGTAACCTTATTATATCAGCCAAATTAAGAGTACGGAAGAATTTTCTAAATTTTCTTAAGAAAATGTATTGACGATTGAATATTAGGGGAGTAAGATATTAGTGTAATCTTAAGATTACGGAAGGAAGTCACGGAAGAAAACGAAGGAGATAAAACAATGACAAGGATCGAGATTTACAACAGGATGAAAGAGCTCGGAATGAAGCACTACATTATGGCAGCGAAACGCTATAGCGACGAAAAGGAGAAGTACACTTGGATAGAAACAGAGAGGATGCAGAAATGCCATTACGATGACGACACGTTTGAAGCAGAGATCCGGAAGCTAACAAATCAGGGATTCAACTTCTTCGACGTGATCCACGCTTAAGAAAAGCAGAGGGGAGCCGAAAGGCTCTAATGCACAGGGGAGGTCCCAAGTCCTCCCGGAAAGGATAAGGACGATGGAAAGATACATAGCCTACAGAGTAGACAGGCAGAAATACAACGCCAACAGAGGAGCACTTGATAACGGGTGGTTTATCTTCGCCCAGAATGAATCCGATCTTAACTGGACTTTCGTGTCACAGGCTCCCACAAAAGAGGACGCGATAAAGGCAATGAGATTCCTCAAAGAATGGGAAGCTGAGAACAAGAACAACGCCGTCGTCCTTTATGACGAGCACGGCTACGGAATCAAATAATGCTGCGGAGGGACCACGATGGGGAAACTGTCAAGCTGGACGTGCAAGGGATGCACTAACGTCTGTTACCGGATCCTCAACGGCGAGGTGTTTACATACTGTCGACCGGTAATCGAAAAGGGCTCCAACAGGACGAGGTGGGAAGGTGACTTCATCAACTGTCTGGATAAGACGACAGACCCGAAGGCGGAAGATAAACAGGTGAAGATGTACGGAACATAATGCAGAGGGCATCCCTTCGGGGATGTAATGCACGGTCCGGTCCCAAGTCCGGACGGAAAGGAGGAAAGATGGAATTTGACTTCAGCCTGTTAAGGGGCAAGATCAGAGAGAAGGGTATGACACAGGCGCAGCTGGCGAAGGACATCGGCATATCAGCAACCGCAATGAATCTTAAGCTGAACAACAAGAGCGACTTCACGCTGCGTGAGACCTTCGCTATCGCGAAGCGTTTGGGCATAGAAGACTGCGATCCATTTTTTTATGCCGAGAGACTTCCGTAATCTTAAGAATAAAACTGAACTACGGAAGACAATAACGGACTGTACGGTGGCAAAAATGCCCTGTGCAAATTGAAGGAGGATTCAATGACAGACAGAGAGAAACTGGAGATGCTCCACTCGTTCGGTTTCAAGGGAATCGACAGAGAGATGATCTCCAAACTGAAGAAGCCGGAACTGTACGGAGTTCAGCTCACAACAGACGCGAGAAGGTGCCTCGGGGAGATATCTCGTCCGGACACAATGAAATCGCAGAACGAGCGTATCGTCGAATATGCGCAGAAGATGGGAGGAATAACGTCGTGGGATGCGACGAACATCCTGAACATTATGAGCTTCACAAAGAGGATGTCCGAGATAAGACGGGATCCGCGTTATGAAGTGTCCCAGAGATGGGAAAGCAACGGGCGGACGAAATGGATGCTCTATGAGATCAAGGAGGTCGAAAATGCTTGATAAGGAGGTCAAAAATGCTGCTTGATATTTTTCTTACCGTTATCACGACGCTAACTGTAGCAGTGATTATATCGGGGGTGGTCGTAGATGAGGAATGAAGCGGTGCTTACGAAGAAGCTTCTCGGCGAGATAGTGAAACACGCCAAGAAGGCAATGGCGGAGATAGACAAGGTCAACGCCCTCTGCGCTCCGTTCAACGAGGTCGGGGATTGGCTTGAAGCGAGACGCTTCGCTATGTTCACGAATCTCATTTATGAAATATCGAAGGTGTCGGGTGTCCCTTATGAGAAGGTGACGGATAACTCCGGTCCTACTCTTCGCTTAGATATGGACGGAGTACCGATAGAACAGTGGTTCATTTTGGAAGGAGACGAAAGGTATGAGTGATTTCAAGGTTACGTGGATTGGCGCAAATTATGCGACAGATGTAACGGCTACATTAGCCGGTGTCAACAATAATCTCCCGGAGCCGGAGAGAACAGAGATGACGAACGAGGAAAAGTTCATTTCGTTCTGGGATGCAGTTGATAAAGCTTTAGCCAAGAAATACGCAAAGGAGAAAGAAGATGCAGATAATCGTTAAGGAATCACAGGGCGGAGGATTCGCTCCTCTGGAAGCCGGATCATATAGGGCTATTTGTTACGGGATAGTCGTACTGGGTACGACATACAATCCGGCGTTTGACAACACGCAGACAAAGATCCTGTTCCTCTGGGAGCTTCCGGACGAGAGAATCACGATCGACGGGGAGGACAAACCGCGAGCAATTTCAGAGTCCTATACGCTTTCACTCAATGAGAAGGCAAATCTCCGCGCTATGTTGGAGAGTTGGAGGGGTAAAGCGTTCAGTGAGGAAGAGCTTCAGGGATTCGACATCACGAACGTGTTAAAGGCTCCGTGCCTTGTAAGCACAAAGATAATGACCAGCAAACAGGGGAAGGAGTTCGCGAAGATCTCTTCCGTGACACGACTGCCGAAGGGAATGGAAGTGCCGAAGGATACAGAAAATCCGACAGTAGTGTTCGACATCACGAACAATGATTGTCCGCTGGAGATAATGGAGAAGCTTCCCGAATGGGTGCAGAACAGGATCAAGGAATCCGTGGAATACAAGACGAGGACGACTTCTCCGGACGATTTCATCGCAGCAGACGATGAGGATCTCCCTTTCGACTGATGGAAGGATATTGCGAGATCTGCCATAAGTGGCGGACACTTGAACATCACCACGTTTACGGCAATGGTTTCCGTAACAAGTCAGAGCAGTACGGTGCGGTGGTGGAGATCTGCAGAGAATGTCACGACGATCTTCACCACAGGCACCCGGCAAAGTACAAATGGCTGAAGAGGGAATGGCAAGACAAGCTTATGGCGTGGAACGAATGGACTGAAGAAGATTTCATTCGGGAGTTTGGAAGGAACTATTTGCTATGAGAAAGGCTAAAGAAGGAGAGTTCCGGAGCAAAGTATACGAGGATAGACCGGCATACGCTGACTATCCTTCAGCGCAAAAGTTTATGGCTATTGAGGGCATCATAGCGCGGAGATTGAGAGAGCATCCTCACGCGATCTGTTCTTACTCCGGAGGGGCAGATAGTGATATCCTCATTGACCTGATCGAAAGAGTACGGAAGATTCACAGATTGCCTACTGTTGATTATTGCTTCTTCAATACCGGACTGGAAATGATGGCAACGAAGCGTCACGTCAAAGAGACGGCGGAAAAGTACGGCGTTCAGATTCAGGAACACAGACCGGCGAAGAACATAGTTCTGGCGACGAGAGAATACGGGGTGCCGTTCGTATCAAAGATAATGTCATCTGCGATGGAGACGGTTCAGAGTAAAAACCTTCCGTTCTCTATCAAGACGGAATACGACGAAGCAGAGGACAAAGAAGCAAAACGGCAAGAGCTCCGGGAACGCTATCCGGGAGCGGAACAGGGGATCAACTTTCTCTGCTGCTGCAATAGTGCCGGAGAGCCGAGACCAAACATCCAGCTCGTCATCAACTCATCTCCGTATATGTGGGACTTTATGAACGAGACTCCTCCGGACTTCAAAATATCTGCGAGGTGCTGCGATTACTGCAAGAAGCAAGTGGCGCATAAGGTCCAGAAGGATTACGAGATGATCATAACCGGAGAACGGCGAGATGAGGGCGGAATGAGATCCGTTCCGAGAAGCGGAGACGCGAACAAAACAATGTGCTTTGCGGAAACGGCAAACGGACAGTATCGGCTTCGTCCTCTGTATTACGTGTCCAATGCGGACAAACAATGGTACAAGGAAACGTACGGCATTAGGTATTCGGACGCTTACGAGGTCTACGGATTTACACGGACGGGGTGCTGCGGATGCTCTATCTCGTCTAAAGCGGTCGAGGATCTGGAGAAGCTTCAGCCATTTGAGCCGAATGTTGTTAAGGCAGCGTGGAATATCTTCGGGGCATCTTATACATATCGGCAGAAGTACAACGAGTACAAGAACAAGAGAATGGCAGAAGCGAAATATGCCGGACAGATATCGTGGGAGGAAATGTTGGGAGAGTGAAGGTACAGGGACCATACGCGAACAGGAAAGAGTGCCGAAAGTGTATCGCAAATGTCAACGGCAGATGTAAGACACTGATAAGCACGACGTGGATCCGTGGGACCTGTCCCTTCCTCGCTACTCCCGAACGGATGCAAAAGGACGAAGAAAAAAGAAAGGAGAAGGATGGCGTATTACAGGCAAGTTTATATGAAGTTCTGGAATGACGATTCAAAGGTCGTTAACAACTTCACTCCGGAAGACAAATACTTTTTTCTGTATTTGATGACTAATCCGCATACGACGCTGACCGGGTGCTATGAGATCTCGTTCAAGATGGCATCAGTGGAGACCGGCTATACCGAGGAGACCGTTAAGCGTCTGATGGACAGGATGGAGAGGATCCACGGCGTTATTTGTTACGATCCGGACACCAGCGAAGTGCTTATCGTTAACTGGCATAAATACAATTGGACGACCTCAGACAAGCTTCTTCAGAGCGTAAGAAATCAATTGTCATATATCCGCAGCAGTGCTTTCAGGGAATATGTAGAGAAACTGGCAAATGGAGATACCGTATCTATACCGTATAGATACCCTATGGATACATCTATTTCTGTTTCTGTTTCTATTACTGATCCTGTTAAGAAAGATATTAAGCATAAGTATGGAGAATATAAGCACGTCCTCTTGACTGATAGTGATATGGAAAAACTTAAGGCTGCTTTCCCTGACGATCTGGATGAGAGAATAAAGGCTCTTGATGAGTACATAGAGGAATCCGGGAAGACATACAAGAATCACTACATCACTATCACGCGCTGGGCGAAAAAGGACGAGCCGAAGCAAAAGCCAGGATTCACGAAAGGAGGATTTCCGTATCTATGAAAGACAGACTCGGTGCAGAAATTGCGCTTATCGGCATAGTCCTTAATAGTGACAGGAGAGCTTTCGTGTTTGAGGGGATAAAGGAAGATGATTTCGGCAACGAAGCTACAAGGAACGTATACCGGAAGCTTTACAAGTATTGGAAGGAAAACGGATCCACGGATTTTACTGCGGTCGTTAATCTTCTGGAAGGTGACGAACTGAAGGCGGTCTTTCTGGCAAATGACGAATATTATCCGAGCGTAGACGTGGAGGGACACGTTAAAGAGTTCAAGGATGACCTCACGCTGGAACGGATAAAGACGGCAGCGGCACAGATGCTTCAATCCGAAGACCTTGACGAAGCAATAAAGATTGATTCGCAGATCCAGCAGATGGCGAGGGGCGTTACAAGGACAAAACCGCTGACGTTCAGAGAAGCGTCGGATCTGTTCGCTGCTGATATGAGCACGGAGATAGAGTACATACCGACGGGATATCAGAAGCTGGACGAATACGCCTTGATAGATAGGGGAGATTTTATCGTTCTCGCCGGAGAACAGTCTTCCGGAAAGACGGCGTTCTCAATTGGTCTGATGCTGAATATGGCACGGAATGATTACAGGTGCGTTTATTTCAGCCTTGAGACCGCTGCTATGGGAATCTTCTATAAAGCCGTTACGATCTATACCGGACTACCTTACGCAACGATACTTCGAAGGCAGCTTGATGACAGGGAAAAGGAAACCTATAACCTCGCGTGGGATGAGTTAAAGGCTATGCCGATAACGATAGTAGAAGCAGCCGGGTGGACGGTGGACAGGATCCGGTCAGAAGCAATCAGACTTAATGCGGACGTTGTATTCATAGACTATATCGGACTGATCAAGGGAAACGGACGGAGCAGATACGAAGAAACAACGTCAATATCAATTGACCTTCATACGATGGCACAGAGCACAGGGATAACGATTGTGTGTCTGTCGCAACAGGGCAGAGGATCGGACGATTCAATGCACAGTCTTAAAGATTCGGGACAGTTGGAATCTGATGCAGATATGGTCCTGATCTTAACGAAGAAGGAGGACAACAGGGAAAAGGCAAAGTGGGAAACGGACTTGACTATAGCAAAAAACAAGAAAGGGCGCGTCGGTGCGATATCAATGCTATTTGATGGAACGTGCCAAAAGTTCACGCAGATTTATACGGTTTAGGAGGAACAGATGTTTATCAAGTTCAACGGATGCACGTTTAATAGCGTTTCTATAAGAAGGACGAGCATTGAGCCCGGACTTCCGGAGGTGGATGATCATTCTCTCGCGTGGAGAATATATGCTCACCTGACCACTGATGACAGATCTCTGCTTGGAGAATTTCGCAGCAGACCTGAAGCGCAGATGGTCATTGACGAGTACATTTATCCGGCTTTAAGGGACGATGTTTGTCTGGATCTGGACGCAGTCTATAAGACATACGGAATCGGATATTACAAGGGGGGCAAATGACCTTCACTATCCCGGGGAATCCCGTAACGAAGAAGAATCATCAGCGGATACTTAAAACAAAAGACGGGAGGAGCTTCGTTGCTCCTTCCGTACAGTACAAGGATTATGAATATCAATGCGGATGGTTTGTACCGGCAGAGGGGATTGATTATCCCGTTAACATAAAATGCCTGTACTATATGGAAACTTTGCGAAGGGTAGACCTCGTAAACCTATTAGAAGCGACAATGGATATTTTGGTGAAATACGGATGTATCAAAGACGACGATTCAAAGATAGTAGTAAGCCACGACGGGAGCCGTGTGTTATTGGACAGGAAGAATCCGAGGGTGGAGATAACGATAACACGGCTTTAGGTCCGGACGAGCTGGAAGAGATACTGGAGGAATTGAGGATTGAGTGATAAGAAGGTATACGAACGCTTTAAAGAAAATGCGGAGCTGAGGGAATGTCCTGTTTGCAAGAAGGAGTTTATGCCGACTTCGGGATCCCAGATCTACTGTTCGTTTGAATGCAAGATGGAGATGCAGAGGATACGGAAGCCGAAAGTGGGAAATGCGGTGAGGGTAACACCTCCGAGCAAAATGTCGGACAATATGAAGAAGATCGCGGAGATGGTGAAGGACGATCCGCGGTATGGGATGAAGGTAGCGAAGGAGGACGGGTACGTAAAATGATCGGATTTCTTATAGGCTTTTTCTTCGGTGTGTTCTTCGGCTTCTTCGTGGCAGCGTGTGCAGTGATTGCTGGAGGGTACAATGACTCTGATAGATAAGGCAGCTCTTTTGAACAGGATCGCAACGGAAGTTCACTACGACTCTGAACATTCACTTGAGATGTACGCGAAACTACTAAGCGAGATAAACGATGCTCCGGACGCTCTGATCAGATGCAAGGACTGCATACACTACGGGAAAACCGTAGGCGGTATAGAGTGTCAGGGATACTGCAAGAAGACGGAGTATATGACCAAGAAGGACGACGACTTCTGTTCGTGGGGTGAGAGAAAATGCCGAGATTAAAGCTGATAGAAATGGATTCGTTCAACAAGATGATCTATTTCCGCAAGGACGATAAACTCATAGCCTTTGACGCTGATGTTGCTATAGGGTTAATATCCGACAGTTTGGATGGCAATAATGTCGGGGTAGTGCGGTGTAAGGACTGCAAGTGGTACGAGATAGAACAACTAAAGCGTGACGGCACAGATGATAAAAGATACAAGCCAAGCGTGTGCGTGATAGGCGCATATGCCAAGCCGAGAAAAGCAGACTGGTACTGTGCGGACGGAGAAAGGAGAGAAAATGCCGAGACTAATTGATGCAGATGCACTTGAAGCCTACATTAAAGACTACGCTTGTATTCCGTGCAAAGAATATGGGGCAGACAAAGACGGGATAAGGTGCGATTTTTGTGGATTCGGTTTTTGCCTTGAAGGCATTAAACGGCACACGGCACACGATGCCGAGCCTGTGCGGTGCAGAGACTGCAAATACTATATTGCAGACGGATGCGATGAATGCCAATTAATGGTTGCGAAAAGCATAATCGCAAGTATTAACGACAAGCGGTGGTACAGCGATTTCTATTGTGCTTGGGGAGAAAAGGAAGAAGATGCCTACGAAGAACCTGAAATAAATCCTTGCCGAGGGTGCGAGGACTATGACGGCGAAGGTGGATGTTTATCTAACGGTGGGTGCGGAGTGAAGATGGACGAGGTGATAGATGAGTGAGAACAGGTGCATAACTTGCGGTGTCATTATCCCCGAAGGAAGACAGATCTGTCCTGT
>JAFWDH010000021.1 GCA_017513135.1 Oscillospiraceae bacterium | reverse complement strand
GGAAGACGTTTTCTGCATCTTCCGGAAGAAGAAGACTGTCTGGGAAAAGCCATAGGCAGGATAAAGAAAGCGCAGCAGCACGGCAGCAGCAAAACTCCGGGACTGTGGGCAATAGCGAAAGGTATCAATGATGACATTGCGGTAAAGACCGCGGCCTTTATCATGGAGTGCGCTGAACAGTTGCATGCGGACGTGATAGTGTTTGAGCATCTGGACAGGACGGGAAAGATCAGAGGTTCAAAGAAGCAGCGTCTGCATATGTGGAAGGCATCATATGTACAGTCCATGGTGGAAGGAAAAGCACACAGACTGGGGCTGCGGGTCAGCAGAGTAAATGCATGGGGGACGAGCAGATATGCTTTCGACGGCAGCGGCAGAGTCAAAAGAGGAAAAGAGTCAGAAAAGACCGGCGGAAGTTACAGTGTGTGTGAGTTTGCGACAGGAAAGGTCTACAACTGTGACCTTAATGCAAGCTACAATATTGGAGCACGGTATTATATCCGTGAGATAACAAAATCCTTGCCTGAGAGGGAGAGGTTGGCGGCAGAGGCAAAAGATCCTCAGCTTGCCAGGAGAAGCACCTGCACCTTATCCACGCTGATTAGCCTTTACACGGCACTTGTGGCTTAGGCTCCAAGTGACTGAGTTCAGGCTGTATGGTGGAAAGGAAGTCCGATGTCCCTAAAGGACAACCGTCAGAGTTGACGGCACTAGGAAGCACGCGACTTCAGTCGTGTGAGGCTTCACGGAGAAGGAAAGTATAACGGCATAACCGCATACGACAGCATCACTTATTCGTCCTCACATGAGATCAAGGCCCCGGTCGAGACCAATATCCCGCAGACGGGAGTCAGGATGACCGGCGGAGTCATGCTTATCCTCATGACTATTGCATCCGCTGCGGTCGCAGGAGCGCTTCCCTGGAAGAAAAAAGACTGAAAAAGTTATAAAAAGCAGGAACCGGACTCGCTGCAGAGCCCGGTTCTTTTCTGTGTGCTGTGAAAAATGCAAATGACCTTCAGACGCGTTCAGGAGCCGAAAGATCATACAGACTTCCGATCGCGGCCATGTCATCATCGCTGATGCTGAACCCGAACACGTCTATATTGTCGCGCTGATGCTCGGCGGAATGAGACTTGGGTATCGAGATTATGCCGTTTCTCCAGTTATAGTTGAGCAGCAGCTTTGACCATGAGACACCGTACTTTTCTGCTATATCCTCCAGTTCCGAGCGGTGAGCAGTGAAATTGAGCGGACTCCACGCCATAGGGATTATCCCGTTTTTTCTGCAGTGCTCCGCGATTGCTGAGTTCGGAGTCTCCGGATTGATGCGTATCTGATTTATCACCGGCCTGATCCTGCAGAAACCCAGCAGCTGATCAAGATCCTCTGCGGAAAAGTTGCATACACCTATGCTGCGCAGGACTCCATTGCCGTGGTATTCCTCCAGCGTGGTCCAGACCGCTCTGAGTTCTTCCGGAGTGTTTGCGGGGTGATGCATAAGATAGATGTCGATATAATCCGTACCGAGTTTTTCCAGGCTTCTCTGTATGGCTGCTTCCGTCTCTTTCCTTCCAAGCACCGGCCACGGCTCATCGCCGCGGCTTCTGATCTTCATCTTTGTCTCCAGGAAGAATTCGCCGCGGCTGACACCGCTTTCTCTGACGGCGTTGCCGATAACTGCCTCATTTCCGTAGCTCTCAGCCGTATCGAAAAGCCTGTAGCCGGCTTCGATGCATGAGAGCATCTCTTTTGTGCTTCCGGTAAAGACTCCGGCAAATCCGCCTTCCTTGCCGAATGAGTTCGTACCGGATCCTACAGCAGGAATGCGATTCCCGTCATTAAGCGTAAAATATTCCATGGTGATCCCCCTTTACTGTCTGAAATCAACACTGTTTTTCTCTCGCTACAAAAATGATACTATATCTGCAGACCATTTAATACAGAGCAAAGGAGAGCATGCCTTCTCCGGATGAAGGCATATAAACGATCGATGTTCGAAAAGATAAAAGCGATAAGAAAACGATATCATGAAAAACTCAGCTGGCTGATCCGAAGCACAGGAAGATTCAGCGATATATTCCCGATCGCCGTATTCCTGTCTCTGGTTATCACGGTCTTCAGCAGCTCCGTCAGTTATTTCATCATGAAGGTCACGCCTCTGGGATCGCTTCTTGATCTGATATCCGGCGGAGACGGAAATCTGAGAGAGTTCCTGTGGAACTACACTGTTTTTTTCGGGATATGGATAATAGTTCTCATCGTGATGCTCAAAAGATCCAACCGGCCTATGTTCAGCCTGCTGTTTCCCGGTAAAGGACAGGCCTTCAGGCATTTCTGCGTTGGGACGCTTCTGGGGTTCGGCAGTAACGCTTTCTGTGTTCTCATGTCAGTCCTGCTGGATGATATCAAACTGACTTATTCCGGATTCAAACCTGTGATCATCATCGCGTTCATGATAGCCGTATTCATCCAGTCCGGCGCGGAGGAACTGACTGACAGGATGTATCTGTACTCCAAGCTGAGAAGAAGATATGTAAGTCCTCTGGTAGCAGTTGTCCTGAACTCCGGTGCATTTGCGGCAATGCACGCTCTCAACCCCGGGTTCACTCTGACAGCGTGCCTTGAGATACTGGTCACGGCGTTGCTGTTCTCTGCGTTCGTCTACTGGTATGACGGGCTCTGGATCGCTATGGCTTTCCATGCGGCCTGGAACTTCACGCAGAGCATATTCTTCGGGCTTCCGAACAGCGGCATCGTCTCTTCGTACTCGGTGTTCAAGCTTGACGCCGCTTCTGCTGAGAACGGGTTTTTCTACAATGTGGGATTCGGCGTGGAAGGCAGCATAGGCTCACTGCTCGTAAACATCGCGATAATGGCTGCGGTGATCATTATCAATCTGAGAAAGCCGGAAAAAAAGGATATATGGAAACCTTTTGAGTCTCCTGTTCTGGCTGCTTCGACCGCAGAGAAGCTCCCGGAAAAGCATGATGAATAAAGGACGCAGAGACAGGTTAGTGAAAGGAAATCAGGTTATGTCTGATACAGGAGAAAAGACTTACAAATTCCTTGACGGCACTGTGCTGAAGCTTATTGCTATGGTCAGTATGGTGTTCGATCACGTCGGCGACAATTTTTTCCCCGGAGCGGTATGGATGCGCGTGATAGGAAGGATGGCTATGCCGCTGTTCTCGTTCTGTGTGGCGGAGGGATACTCTCACACCAGGGATCCCAAAAGATATCTCACAAGGATGCTGCTTTTCGGAGCGGTGAGTGAGATACCGTTTGATCTGGTCACCGCCGGGAAGGTGCTGGAGTTCTCTCATCAGAACATCATGTTCACATTCGCGCTGTGTGTCATGGGGCTGATCTGCTGCGACATGCTGACCGGCAGCGGAGACAGCAAAGTCAGAAAGGCGCTCGGCATCGCAGTGCTTCCCGTGTTTGCGGTCATCGCACTGCTGCTCGGACTTGATTACAACATGCTGGCAGTCGTTCTTGTAAGCGTGTTCTATCTGCTGCGAAAAAAAGCGCCTGCATTGAGGAATCTCACGGCTATGGCTTTTCATGCAGCGCTGCGCAATGTCGGGGTCTACTGGTTCGGACTGCTCGGGTTCATTCCGATATTCTTTTATAACGGTGAGAAGGGCAGAGGACTGAAATGGCTGTTCTATCTCTTCTACCCGGGGCATCTGCTTGTGATCTGGCTAATAAGAACGCTTTTATCATAAGAAGTAAACCGTGCGGACCGGATGCGTCCGGAAGGAGCGATCATGAAGATACTGTTTATCGGCAACAGCCACACATTTATGAACGATATGCCCCGCCTGGTCAGCGATATGATTGCGCATATGACAGGACAGGATTGTCAGGCAGTAATGCTGGCATATCCCGGAAGGTCGCTGAAATGGCATATGGAAGAGGAATACTTTTCCGAAAGATTCAACATCCTTCACGGAGGCTATGACTTCTGCGTCATTCAGGAGCAGGCCCATCCCATGACCGATGAGGACTCTACTGTTAAGAACGCCGCAAAGATAATCGAACTGTGCGCAAAAGCAGGGACTGTGCCGGTGATATTTGAGACGTGGGCAGAGAAGGCGATGCCGGAACACCAGGCGGAGATGACTAGAAGATACCGTGATCTTGCCAAAAAGACCGGTGCGCTGCTGGCGCCGATAGGCGAGGTGTGGGAGACAGTGTTGAAAGAGCATCCTGAAGTCGATCTGTACTGGAAAGACGGTGAACACGCTTCTCCCGCGGGCGACTACCTCATCTCTGCGGTGATCACCAAAACAATAACAGGATCATCGCCTGACGCCGGATATATGGATGCATATGATTTCTCCGGAGCCGGCGGTTTTCCGAGCGCGAATGAAGATGTTGAAGAGGAGCATGTGCTGCTCCCTCCGCAGACTGTCGCTGTCATTCTTGATGCAGTCGATAAAGTGATGAGAGACGCATAGAGCGTAAGCGGAACGGATCCGACAGCACGGGATCGATTATCGTATCAGAAAGGGAAAAATCCATGAAAAACAGACTTCTTATGGACCTTCATACTCACACACTGGCTTCCGGACACGCTTACGGGACTGTCAGGGAAAATGCCATGGCGGCTGCGGAGAAGGGACTGACCGGCATCGGAGTAACGGAACACGGACCGGGTATGCCGGGCTCCTGCCATCCGCTGTATTTCACCAATATCCATTACATTCCGAGACAACTGTACGGCGTCAATGTCTACTACGGCGTTGAGAACGACATGATGGAGGACGGCTCTATGTCCCTGGATGACAGGTTCATGTCCGGACTCGATTATTCCATCGTCGGCATACACGCGACCTGCTATCATGATCTCGGGATCGAAAAGAACACCGAGAACCTGATAAAGTGCATGTCCAACCCGAAGGTGTTCTTCGTGTCACATCCCGACGACAGCACTTACCCGTTGGACTATGAGCAGATAGTGCCTGCCGCAAAGCAGTACGGAGTCGCTCTGGAGGTCAATAACAACACGATCAGAAACGGCTGGAAGAAGAACTGCATGGAGAATATCAGGACTTATCTGGACCTCTGCATGAAATACCGTTCAAGCATAATCGTAAGTTCCGACGCTCATGACCCCAGTACCGTCGGGAGGTTTCAGGAAGCGATCGCGCTTCTTGATGAGGTCGGATTCGACGAGGAACTGATCGTCAACAATTCAGAGGAAAAGTTCAGGAAGTTTATCGGCTTCACGGGCTGAAAGCCGGAATACATGACAGTCGGACAGAAAATTACCGGCTGCAAAAAGATTTATATAAGGAGGAGTAAAATGAGAGACCTTATAGCGTTCTGCGGACTGGACTGCGAAAAATGCGATGCCAGGATAGCGACGATGAATAACGATGACAGTCTGCGCAGAAAGACTGCTGAGCTCTGGAGCAGGCTGAACGGCGCGGAGATCACGGCTGATATGATCAACTGCGAGGGATGCCGGGTAGGAGTCCTGAAGACGCCTTTCTGCGGATCGCTCTGTCAGATACGCCAGTGCGCTCTGAAAAGGGAAGTCGAGACATGCGGCAGCTGTCCCGAGATGAACAGCTGCGTTAAGCTTGAGGCGATCATTTCCAACAACGAGGAGGCGCTCAGGAACCTTAAGAATGGATAAGAGCAAAGGACAGCTCAGGGATTTCGTCATATTGTGGATCACGCAGAGCCTGTCACAGCTTGGAAGCGCTATGACAGGTTTTGCGCTTACTCTGTGGCTTTATGAGAAAACCGGGTCTGCGCTGAGCACTGCGGCTCTCACGATATGCACCTATGCTCCTTACGTTATCATGAGCATACTTGCAGGGGCGGTCTCGGACAGGCTCGATAAAAAGAAGACCATGCTGGTCTGCGATGTGCTGGCTGCAGCGGGCACTTTGCTTGTGCTGGTGCTGTACAGAAGCGATATGCTCAGGACCTGGCATCTGTATGCCGTAAACGCTGCCGCCGGACTGATGAACACTGTCCAGCAGCCTGCCTCCGAAGTTGCATATACGCTGATAGTGCCCAAAGAGCACTATCAGAAAACGAGCGGCCTTCAGTCGCTCGCAAGATCGGCGATCTCGGTAGGCAACCCGGTCATAGCAACAGCCATATACGGATTTGCTGGTCTTGAGGCGGTGATCGCGGTGGATCTCGCGACGTTTCTCGTAGCGTTCCTTTCACTGGCTTTTTTCATTCATATCCCGCAGAAGGAGACAGCATCTGGCAGCGAAGGCTCGGTGCTCCGGCTCGCAAGGGAAGGACTTGGCTTTCTCAGGAAGAATCCGCTTGTGCTTCACGTGCTGCTCTTTATGTCGGGAGTGAATCTCGTGGCATCGGCATTTGACGCTGCTCTACCGGCGCTGGTCATACCGACGCACGGAAACAGCACTCTCGGAATAGTGATGTCATGCTCCGGGATCGCGATGGTCGTCGGCAGCCTGATCGTCACGGTGATGCCCAGACCGAAGGACAGGGTAAGGGTCATATACCTGACCATGCTGTTCTCTCTTGGGACGGAGAATTTCCTGCTGGCACTGTCGAGAAACGCCGCCGTATGGTGTGTCGGTCAGGTCATCGGATGGATTCTGGTGCCGGTCATGAGCGCCAATGAAAACGTGATACTCAGGAACACTATACCTGTGGAGCTGCAGGGAAGGGTCTTTGCCTGCAGAAACACCCTCCAGTTCTTCACCATCCCTCTCGGACTCGCGTTCGGCGGATTCCTTGTGGATGATGTGTGTGAACCGTTCATGTCCCGTCAGGCGGAAGGAACTGTGTTCGCGGCTCTTTTCGGTACAGGGAAAGGATCAGGCGCTTCTCTCGTGATCTTCATACTGGGCATCGCCGGCATAATGCTTTGCCTGGTATCGGGGAGGAATCTGAGAAGATACAGTTATTCGGAAGATTGACGCTGAGGGACAGAGCTTTTCCTTCCGGAAAAGAGCATATATTCAAATAAAGATCCGGCTGCTGTTGAGCAGCCGGATCGCTATTTATTATGGGAATAGAACCGCCTGAGCGGATCAGGCGCTTCTGATCACCATCTTCCGCCCTTGCCGCCGCCCATCATCTGTGTGTTGATGGAACTTGCCTGGGATCCGTTGACGTAGATGGTCCCGCCTGTCCAGCTGACGCTTCCGTCGGCGTCGAAAGGAGACTGCGCATAGATGTCCAGAGTGCCTCCGGAGATCGTGAGATAGCCGTTGGAGTCGACACCGTCGGTGTCTCCGGGTCCCATCTCGATATAGACTGATCCGCCGCTGATGGTGATGCCGACGCTCATGGAATCGGATTTCCGCCCGGCATTGATGCCGTCGTCGGATGCGCTGATGCTGATGTCGCCGCCGCTGATCTCTACCTGCGTTGCTTCGATGCCTTCTCCTGCGGTAAGGTCCAGAGTTCCGCCGCTGACAGATGCCACTGTGGTGGCGTGTACGGCGTCATCACCGGCTCTTACAGTGATGGTTCCGCCTTCTATGGAGATCCAGCCTACCGTATCATCTTCGTCGTTCTCGGCATGCAGACCGTCCTTTGCGGAAACTATTGATACCGCGCCTCCGGCGACCGCTATTGAATCATTCGCCTCAAGGGCGTCGTCTTCACAGTCTATGTTCCAGACGCCTCCCGTGACTTTAAGATCATCCTTGGTGCTGATCCCGTTCGAAGTGGAAGAGATATTGACAGTGCCTGTGCCCTTGAGCACCAGATCATCTCTGGAGAAGATGACGGCATCGGTGTTCGTGGTCCCGTCCGCTGTGAACGATCCTGAGACCGTGAGAGTGCTCTCTGCTCCGCTGCTGGTCAAGAAGACCTTGTCCGCGCTTTTTACATAGACAACGGGGAAGTCATCGTTTGTGACATTCAGCCCGTCCAGGACCAGCTGGACCTTGGCTTCGCTGTCTGTGTCAACGATCACCGTGAAATTCTCAGCTGTTCCGGTCAGAAGATAGATGCCTTCTTCCGTAAGAGTGACCGTACTGTCATCGGCTGCGGTGACCGTTTCGGCTTGAGACATGTCTGCGTTCTGCGTGAGATCCCTTTCAGTGAACAGCTCGCTGTCTGTTTCAAGAATTATCTTTTCGTATGACTGGACAGCCTGCGAAAGAGCGCTGCTGTCAGCTGTGATCTCGGCGCTGCTGTTCTTTTCGGGTGATTCTGCTGCGGAGACCTCCTGGGATACCGGTGTGTCCCTTCCTGAAGACGCCGGCAGGCATCCCTGGAGAGATATCATCATCATTGCCATGACAATGATGGTGGATATGATTATTAGAGTTCTGTCTTTCATTGTTTTTCCTTCCTTGATAGTGCGGCCTCTGTTTTTCACGGCCGCGTGTGTTTGTCGGATGATGAAATGATAACTGCGCAATGTGAACGCTGTCTGAAGATTCGGCAAGGACAAGATGAACTCTGGGTTAAAAGTTATGTGTGTATGAGAAAATGAGATAGAGGGATCAAAGTCAGGAATATTGTTACGGGATAGATATAATACTTCCTTTTTTACCAAAATAGTATTATTATTTAATTTGGTAATTGTGCGGAATCACCTAGTATCGTAAGAGTTATACAGATTCCGCGGAAAGGATAGATTATGAACATTCCAAAAGAGTTTTTAGAGAACCAGGTATTTGACGCACGTCCTCTCGGCTTCAACCGTCAGCTCATACCCAATATGATCAACGGCGGCAAGCACGGTGACACCAACATCGGCTACAAGGTATATCCGGACGGAAAGGTCTGGGTCTCCCTTTATGGCCCCACTGCAAAGGAAGTCACTGCCGGCTATCCCGACAACATGGTAAATCTTGAACTTCAGGATGACGGCATGTGGACCGGCACCATCCAGTATGACGAGCCCGGACAGAAGCAGCTGATCTTCACTGTGGACGGAGTCAGAGTCGTCAACCCGCTGGCACCCATCAGCTACGGCTGGGGATATGCAATCAACTACATCGAGATCCCGGACACCGATCAGGACTATCTCCTCATCAAGGACGTTCCCCACGGAACAGTCTCCCAGGAGTATTTCTTCTCCAAGGTCACGGGCGAGTGGGAGAGCTGCTATGTCTATACTCCTCCCAAATACAGGGATGATGTGGACACCAAGTATCCCGTATTCTACCTGCAGGACGGCGGCGGCGAGAACGAGACCGTCTGGGTGCACCTCGGAAAGATCAACTTCATCATGGACAACCTGCTCGCAGAGGGCAAGGCAGTTCCGTTCATCGTAGTCATGAACAACGCCATGATGCAGGTCAACACCGACGGCAACCCGCACCTCGACACCAGCAAGTACAATGACATGCTGCTTGAGGACTGCATCCCGTTCATCGAGTCCCACTACCGCGCCATCCCCGACAAGAAAGCCCGCGCCATCGGCGGACTCTCCATGGGCTCACTGCTCTCCGGTGAGATGATCATGAGGCATTATGACGTGTTCGGCTCCGCGGGTCTGTTCACCGGCTATACATATCCGACAGTCATGGGCGGCGGAAGAGACCAGTCCGAGCAGCTCAAGCCTCTCGACGACGCAGAGACCTGGAACCGCGAAGTCAACCCGTTCTTCGGAGCGATCGGCGACCACGAGGTATCCCTGCCGCTGTTCGAGAAGGAGCGTGAGTACTGCAAAGAGAAGGGCATCAACTACATCCAGAAGATCTATCCCGGATATCATGAGTACAGAGTCTGGAGAGCTGCATTCCATGACTATGCTCAGATCGTATTCAGGAACCTGTAATAGGGATCTGTTCATATTTTCAGATAGAAACTGAATATAATGACAGGAGCGCTGCCTCAAATGGCAGCGCTCTTTTGCGTTTGTGTATATTTTTCTCAGTCAGTGACGCCGCTGCTCGGCATACTAAGAGCTCCAGGAAAATGTTCTGGGAAATGCTTGACATATATATCGGTATCCGATATAGTATATATCGTAGTCCGATATATCGGATGGCGATAGAAAGGAAGAGGAATGGAAGAAAGGATAAAACGCATATATGTGCCGATGACGGAATCGGGATTCTATATCCTCTACTGCCTGCAGGAACCGCAGCACGGTTACGGGATAAGCCGGCAGGTGAAGGAGATGACCGGAGGTGAAGTCACCATAAGCGCTGGTACGATGTACGGAGCTCTGTCGAAGATGGAGAAAGACGGGCTTATTAGACTTCACGGCGAGGAAGACAAAAGGAAACTGTATCAGCTCACCGAGAGCGGCAAGGAAGTGCTGTCTGCTGAGACAGCGAGGATAGAAAGACTATTCAGGAACAGCAGGGGGGAATATTTAAATGAGAAGAACAGTGACTAAGGTATTTACCATAGCGGATTTCGAGGAGGAGGAGATCTGGCTCAGGGAACAGCATAAAAAAGGATGGAAACTCACCGGTATGACGCCGCCGTGTTTCTACAGATTCGAATCCTGCGAGCCTGAGGACGTGATATACAGGCTTGATTTCGGGAGCGACGACAGGCCGAATGATTATATGCAGATGCTGAGCGATTTCGGATGGGAACACTTTGCCGATTGCCTTGGATGGAGCTATTTCCGCAAGCCTGCTTCCGAAACGGTAACTGAAGAGGAAGGCGAGATATTCTCTGATGATGAGTCCAGGGCGGAGCAGGTCACTAAAGTTATGAGGTCGAGACTGCTGCCTGTGGTGCTGCTGTTCTTCTGCACGGTCCTTCCCAATTTCATGAGGATGCTGGATGGCGAGTATATCGGGTTCTGGGGAAAGGTATACAGCGGATTCTTCAGTATTGTGTTCGCGCTGGACGTGTTCCTGATCGTATACTGTACAGCTAAACTCAAAAAGATAAGAAGCAGATACAAAGACTGAATATCAAAGTCACGACATCACATGGTTTGCCTGATACACAAAAAAGCACTGCATGCAGTGCTTTTTCTTTTATTGGCAGTGATCCGGCCTGGGCTCAGATGTTTCCTGCTCTTCCTCCTGTCAGAAGATACCTTGCGCCTGATTCAATGAAAGAATCCGGTACAGATGTCGTTACTATGACTGCATCTTCCAGCTTACCGAATGCAAAGGGACTCAGATGACTGAATTTGGAACTGTCCGCAAGCACATAAGGAGCAGTGCTCCTTGCTATCGCAGTCTGTTTCGTTATGGCTTCGCTCTCATTAGAGGTGGTGAAGCCGATCTTTTCATGTATCCCGTTGACCCCCATGAACGCTACGTCAAAATACATGCTCTCTATCATTTCAGCGGTCTGCCTGCCTGCGATCGCCTGTGTCTCCGGCCTGACAGGACCACCGAGAGCGATGGTGGGAATATCGCGCTCACATAGAGCCGTCAGATGCGGAATCCCGGGAGTGACGACAGTGATGTTCTTCGCCGTGATGTATCTGATCATTCCGAATGTGGTGCTGCCGGCGTCCAGAAAGACCATCTGGTCATCCGAGATCAGTTTTGCTGCCTTGATGGCGATGGACGTCTTCTCTTTCTGGTTGAGTTCGCTCTTGATGATCATGTGAGGCTCTTCGCTCTGTATGCTGCTTATCCTGGCGCCTCCGTGAAAGCGGCTGATCATCCTGAGCTCCTCCATCTCGGCCAGATCGCGCCTGACGGTGGCAGGGGATACCCTGAGTATGCCGACCAGTTCGTCAACGGTAGCTGTCTGTCTTTCCGTGAGTGTCTCGGTTATGAGTCTCCACCTGAATTGTTTAGTCATATCAGTATCCTCCGGGGGAAATGATCATTCAGAATGATCATTTGATCGTTTTGTAATATTATAGCACAAATAGTAGTGATCGTTTGTAATGAATAACTAATAAACTATTGTGACAGTTGTAGAAATTATGTATATTCATGACAGAAAATAACAGCGAAAGGAGACCAATATGATCTATACAGTGACTCTGAATCCTGCGATAGACTACTTCATCACGCTTAAGGATGAGCTTATGGTGGATGAGGTGAACCGCGGGACCGGCGAACTGTTCAAGGCCGGAGGCAAGGGCCTCAACGTCTCCAAGACGCTTAGTGTTCTGGGAGTAGCTTCAAAGGCGGTCGCGCTGCTCGGGGGATTCACCGGAATGTTTATACGCGACGCGTTCAAGGATGATCAGAACATCGGTATTATGCCGGTATGGATAAAAGGATACAACCGCATCAACCTCAAGGCGATGTATGACCATAAAGCGCTGTGCATAAACGGTACCGGCCCGTCTGTCACAGAAGCGGACAGGAAACAGATCCTGGATCTGTTCTCAGCAGTAGGCGCGGAAGATAAGGTAGTCATAAGCGGAAGCATGATGCCGGGACTTGACGAAGAGTTTCTCGCGGAGCTGTCAGACGTGATACACGGCAGAGGAGCAGGGCTCGTGATAGACATGGAGACCCTGAGCCCCGAAGCATTGATGAGATGCGCTCCCGAACTCATAAAACCCAACCTTTATGAACTCGGGTTGATACTTGGCAGAGACGACCTCGATGTCAGCAACGCGGCAGATGCTCTGGACGAACTGGTCGGTTCCGGGATAGGCGCGGTGCTCCTCTCGCTCGGCAGGGACGGCGCGATGTACGCCGACGGCAGGAAAAGGCTGAGACTGACCCATCCGGATACGGTGCTGGTAAACAAGGTAGGCGCCGGAGACGCAATGCTCGCCGCATTCCTCGGAACGAAAGAGAAGGGAATGGATGTCAGGCAGGCTCTCAGATACGGAGGAGCCGCAGGCAACGCCACCGCATCAAAGCTTGAGGACATCACAGCAGAGGATATGGAAAAATTCCTTCCGCTGATGAAAGTGGTAGAAATGCAGAGATGATGCTGCATCTATATAGAAAGCAATGAAACAAAAGTTTCAATGAGGAAAGAAAGGGTAAAGGTCATGGCAAGTCGCAACTACGAAGAGTGGGCGGGCAAGATCATCGAGCTCGTTGGCGGTACTGACAACCTCACCAACATCACCCACTGCGCAACACGTCTGCGCCTGAACGTCAAGGACGATTCAGCCGTCGACACAGAAAAACTCGGCAAGCTGGACGGGGTCCTCGGACTTGAGAACCGCAACGGACAGGTCCAGGTCATCGTCGGACAGATCGTTGAGGATCTGTACAACGCGACCGCAAAGCAGCTGGAAGGAAAGGTCAAGCTCGGAGGCGAGGTGGAAGCCGGCCCCGGTGAACACAAGACCATCCTGGAGCGCTTCGCGGGGTTCCTTCTCATGATGTCCAGCGTGCTCAGCCCGGTCATCCCGGCTCTGATCGCTGCAGGATTCATCACATGCCTGCTCCTTGTGCTCCAGCTCTGCGGAGTCATGGATGCGAGCAGTTCCACCTACGTGATAGCCAATGCTCTCGCTCAGGCAGTATTCTATTTCATGCCGATCTACGTGGCATACACTTCAGCCCAGAAGTTCGGGACTGAGCCCGTTCTCGCGATGGTCCTTGCCGCGTGGCTGGTCCATCCCGACTGGGTAAACCTGGTAAATGCCGGATCCGAAACCGGATTCACATCCTACTTCGGGATCCCCACGCTCCTAAGCACATATAACGGAGCTGTCCTGCAGGTAGTCCTTGCAGTATGGGTCATGTCGAAACTTGACAACTGGCTCAAGAAGGTGCTGCCCAACAGCGTGCGCCACTTCCTCAAGCCGTTCCTGCTCCTGTTCCTGATGTCGCTGATCACACTGCCTCTGTTCGCGCCTCTCGGCGGTCTTGTGACAAACTACATCTATGCAGGACTTGTCTGGGTCCGCAACACAGTGCCGTGGCTGGCAGTTCCCGCGATCATCATATTCTCCACAACAGTCGGAACGTTCATGCCCGGATTCCATATGGCCCTCATACCCATCGCTCTTCAGTCGCTTGCTGAAGTCGGATATGACGACCTGATCAACATCTGGTTCTTCTGCTGCACCATCACTCCCGGATTCCTTGCACTCTGGGTCGCTCTCAAGACCAAGAAGAACAAACTGAAACAGTACGGTTTCACCTCCACTGTTTCTGCTCTGTTCGGAGGCATCTCCGAGCCAACAACATACGGTATCATCTACAAGATGCCCGTGCTCTACGGCGTGTTCTTCGCCAGCGCGTTCATCACCTCGATCTATGCAGGCATCGTTGGCCTCAAGTGCTACGGCTTCGGAGGATACTCGCTGACCAACATCCTGCTGTACATGGGGCCGGATCATGACACCGCAAACTTCATCAAGGCTCTTATCGGAGTTGTGATCATGGCAGTTATCACCTTTGTCGGCGTCTGGGTCACCAAGTGGGATGACTCCGGATACACGGATGAAGAGGACGCATAAACCGATATCTTTCTAGAGTCCACTTTATATACACGGAGTATGCCCCTTGCTGAGCAGGGGGCATACTGTAAAAAGAAACATCTCAGTTGAAAGGCAGATAAAGATGAGAAAATACGACAAGGCTCTGGTCCGGGCGATACGCGACATGCAGTACACTTCTGAGGAGAACGGCATGGAAGTGCTGTTCAAGCCTGTCCCGGATGACAGCAGGGAACACGCAATGGACCCAAGGCTCTATGAGATCGCTGCGAACAAGAAGAAGATGTTCAGCGACAGGGCAAAGGGCGGCTTCCGCCTTTCCAACGAGCGCAACCGTCCCGACAAGGTCACTTATGATCTCACCGAGACAGAGATATCGTGCGATGAGAGGCTCATCCATGTGAACGGAGACCACTATATCGATCTCTTTATCTTCCGCAGAGCTGATATAGGCGACGCTGTGACGCCGGTCATGGTCTATCTGCACGGAGGCGGGTTCACCGCAGGAAACATAGATCTGTTCGGCAAACAGATGGCATACGTAGCCGAGCAGTCCGGAGCGACCGTTGTATATCCAGAATACAGGCTAGCTCCCGAAACTCCGTATCCCGGAGCTCACGATGACTGCTACGCGGCAGTGAGATACGTATATGAGAACGCGGATGAGCTCCATGTGGACCGCAGCAGGCTCATGGTTGCAGGAGATTCAGCCGGCGGCGTGCTTACATGCGCCTGCGCTCAGAAGGATATCCTGGAAGGCGCGGGAATGATCAGGAAGATCTATCTGCTCTATCCGGCGCCGGACGGAAGGCCTCTCGAGGATATAGACGATTATGTCTGGTCATATGACAGGTATCCTTCTCTGGAAGAACAGAGAGAAATAGCAATGAGCAGGGTCGACAGGATCAAGAACAACATGGTCAAGGGAGCGCCGAACCTGTACTGCCAGCAGTATACTGACTGCTACGACCCCATGATATCGGCTTACCTTGCTTCTGATGAAGTCCTTTCAAGGTTCCCCGAAACGGTTGTAAATAATGCCGAGTTCGATTACCTGAGGGTAGGCGGCGAACAGTTCGCGGAGAAACTGAAGAAACTCGGAGTGAACGTGCGACTCGTAAAATACTGCGGCTGCGATCACGGGATACTGGATATGCTCGGCACAACGGTGCAGGCTGAGGAGATCTGCCTGTGCATGGCGGATGAGCTTAGGACAATGTAAGGAGTGACTGATATGGGACTGTTCGACAGGTTTCTTAACATCAACAGAAGAGCAGATGTTGATCCGGTATGTGAGCCGATGCATGTTTATGCTCCGGTATCTGGAAATGTGCTTCCTCTGTCTGAGTTCCCCGATCCGGTATTCTCGCAGGGGATCCTCGGACAGGGCTGCGGGATAGATCCGTCCGATGGCAGGATATATGCTCCGGCAGACGGAGAGATAAGTACCGCGCCTTCCACCGGGCACGCAGTGGGACTGGAGAGCGGCGGAATGGATATACTGATACATGTCGGCGTGGATACCGTCGAAATGGGAGGAAAAGGCTTCTCTATGAAGGTGTCCAAGGGGCAGAAGGTCAGAAAAGGGGATCTGCTGCTCACTTTCGACAGGAAAGCAGTCGAAGCAGCGGGACATCCCTGCACGGTCGCGGTGGTAGTCACAAATTCCGGGGATCTCGGAGACATTGGCATCACTGACCGGCAGACGGTGCCTGTTGGCGGGTTCCTTTTCCGTTTCGGCAACAGTTGAAACTTGCAAAAAAGGATAACAGTGAAGGGACTGATGATCAGTCCCTTTTTCTCAATGATGGTATCAGATTTCCGTATGGATAGACTGCACATTACAGTGCTTTGATTCAGAAAACAAACAGGCCGAACAAAAGACCGTCGGACGGTGCTCGGCTGCTTCCTGCAAGGATCCTTAACCCACTGTGCTGCACCGTAAACGGACCGGTCTCAATGAGCTATGCCGGTACAGATGCCATGAGCGCGATGTTTTCGATAAAGACCGAACCGTTTTGTTCCTGTGACAGCCTTATCTCCGTCTGTTCTCCGAATACAGTTGATGATGCCGACACGGAGAACGCAGCTGAGGATCACTAATGGGATGAAAGCCGTGTGATCTGTCCAGAGCGCCCGAAAGAATGTATAACAGTTGGAAAGGACCGGAAAGCCGGTTCTTTCCATGTATGTATACTATTATCTTTCTGCATGGCCGGCATGCATGTTTCACTGTTTTAAAGTGTTTTTGTGATGATATAATGAATAAAAAACAATCAGGGTTTTGCTATGGACGACAGTTTTGAACTTTATGATCTCAAGGTGGAGGTGGTTGCCTCTGACAGACCCTTTGTGTGCTCTCACAGGGAAGGTGACTGTTTCTACGTGCAGGGTGAGAACCTGGTCTTTCCAGAAGGATCCAGTTTCTCGATGTACGCCCTCAGCGCTATACTTCCGCTGCTTCCGGCCAAACAGAGGAATACGGATCCCAATGACTGGATGACGACAGATGCGTATATAGCCTGTCCGGATCCCAACTGCGGGGCGAGGTTCCTCATAACAAGGACAGGAAAGAGAACATTCTCCCACAGCGAGACCACGATTGTGCCACTGGAGGCTGACGATGGAACGGAAGAACAGATTTAAGAACGGTTACGAATTCAGCAAGGTGATTAATGGCTGTTGGCAGCTATCGGCTGAGCACTGCCTGCAGGGAAAGCTGGATATCGACGACGCGATATACGCTTTTCACAGGTTAAAGGATGAAGGAATGACGACCTTTGACTGCGCTGACATATACACCGGAGTCGAGGATATCCTGGGCAGATTCGTGAATGAGTTGAAGTCTTCCGGAAACTATAGGGAAGAGGATATTCAGATCCACACGAAGTATGTTCCCGACAAGTCAGTGCTGCCTGTGATAAACAGGGAATATACCGAGAAGATAGTTGACCGCTCTCTGAGGCGCACGCACAGGGAAGCGATAGACCTCATACAGTTCCACTGGTGGGATTTCGACATCCCCGGATATGTGGATGCCGCCCTGGATCTTGTGGAGCTTCAGAAGAAGGGAAAGATCCGCAACATCGGCATGTGCAATATGGATACCGCACGCCTCAGGGAACTGCTTGACGCGGGCATAGACATAGTATCCAACCAGGCTCAGTACTCCTGCTTCGACAGGAGGCCGGAAAGGGAACTGCTGGAGTTCAGCCGTGAGCACGGGATCCAGACATTCTGCTACGGGACTCTCGCCGGCGGATTCCTGGATGAGAGATATATCGGCAAGGAGTACAAGTCGCCTGAGACGCGGTCTCAGGTCAAGTACATGCAGGTCATCGAGGATACGCTCACATGGGAGGGCCTGCAGAAGCTGCTGCTCGTACTGAAGGGAGTCGCAGACAGGCACGGTGTGTCCATCGCCAACGTCGCCACCCAATATATCCTGAAGCAGGATGGCGTAGGAGCGATAATGGTCGGCACCAGGAACTCAAAGCACATCGACTCCAATCTTAGGACTCTGAGCTTTGACCTGACCGACGAGGATATGCAGGAGATAGCATCCTTCCTTGCAGGATATCCCAACCTGGAAGGGGACTGCTACTGGCTGGAGAGGACATCGCCCAGATACATGAACATTATCCTGACGGATCTCAATAAAGAGTGATCCGAATTGAAAGGAATGGCGTAAATGAGAAAACTGTTCGCCGGACTTCTCTGCATCCTCGCAGGGGCGTTCCTGGTATCCTGCACCGGCAAAGGACCGGATGTTCCTGAACCGGATGTTCCGGAAGCGACTGTCAAAGTATCCTTCATCAATGAAGTGGAGGAAGCGGATTTCTGGATACTTCCGCAGAACCCCGAGATCCTGAAGACGACACTGTGGGGGACCGCAACGGTTGCAAAGCTCGGGACCGGATCCGGGACGGAACTTTTTCTGAGAGAGCCTGAGGAAGCCGGGACCTATATCTTCCGTGCGATAGACAGGCATAAGATGTATTATTCGGCGAACGATGTAAGGATCACGGAAGGCAGTTTCATAAGATTCGTAAAGCTGAATGACTTTGAAACAGTTCTTGTCGTCACGGGTTCGGACGACAAAGACAGCACGGAGTACGAAGTGTTCTCGGCAAGACTGTGAAAAAACTAAAAGAAAACGGAGGTTTCCCGGGTGGCAGACAAAGCTAAAAAGGGGAAAAAGACACTAAAGATCGTATTATCTATCCTGCTGACCGCGGCGATACTGGCCGGAGCAGCGGGCGGATATCTGTATTACAGGCATCTGGTGGAGGAAAGACAGAAGAGGGAAGAAGCCCTCGAGTCGCTTACGAAGACGCTGACCGTCCCGTTCCTCAATGCGGGCGACGTGAATGCTAAGTTCACAGGGACCGCGATGAGAAAGGATGATTACGGCGGCGTGTTCGAATACGGTACCGCCGTGATAGATCCCGCTGAACTTGTGGGAGAACACAAGGGGACTCTTGCTGTCCAGGGAGCGGAAAAGATCGATACGACCGTTCCCGGAGACTATGACGTGACCTTTATCGTTACCGATACGACTGAGTACGGAGATGAGGTGACCAAGGAAGCCTCAAAGCATTACCGCGTTGAGGATACCGCAAGACCCGTCATAGAGTTTGATAAGAACGAGCTCACCTTTACAGAAGGAGATGATTTCGATCCTAAATCAAACATAGTTTCTGTCACCGACCCGGTGGACGGAGACCTTGAATACGAGATAGATACCGATCTCAAAATGGATGAGCCCGGCAGCTATACGGTTACTGTCAGGGCAAAAGACAGAAACGGAAACGAGACCGGCGCATCATTTGCGGTCCGAGTAGAAGAAAAACCGGCTCCGATCTCCAACGGAGGAGGCGGTGGCGGCGGAGGAGGAAGCAGCTCCTCCGGGTATGACCTCCCGTACGAGATATATGTGAATTGCGCAGCCAACACCGTCACCGTATATGAAAGAGGAAACGGCGATTACAGCAATCCTGTCATAGCGTTCAAGTGCTCCACTGGCTCGGGAACTCCCAGAGGGACCTACTACACCTATGACGACCCGGACAACAGCAACTGGTCTCCCTACTATCCATGGTGGCCGCTGTACGGCGGAGTATACGGGATGTACGCGTACGGCATCGTGGGAGATATCCTATTCCACTCGGTGCCTTACTACTCGCCGGATCCCAGTGACCTTGAATATGACGAGTTCAACAAGCTCGGAACTTCGGCGTCCATGGGATGCGTCAGACTCTGCGTCAGAGACGTCAAATGGATATTCGATCACTGCGGCCACGGCACCAGGGTCGTGTTCTATGACAACGCTTCCAATCCGGGCCCTCTCGCGACCGAGTATGTCCCGACTATCGATACTTCCAGCCCCAACAGAGGATGGGACCCGACTGACCCGAATCCCGAAAATCCCTGGAACAGCTAAAAAAGCACACGGCTCCGTACATACGTTTGCGGAGCCGTTTTTTGGATAAGACCATACAGTTTGAATAAGTTTAGCAGAGGTGAAAATGAACACTGTAAAAGTCAAAACAAAAGAAGTGAGATTCCCTGTATCAGAAGATCTGTACGGACTTTTCTACGAGGACATCAACAGAGCCGGCGACGGAGGCATTTTCCCTGAAATGATCCGCAACCGCTCTTTTGAGGATTCTCTCGTGCCGGCAGGGTGCACCACGGATCCTGACCGGATGGTCTACATCAACAGGGGTGGATGGCCTGGCTGCTTCAATCACGGTGAAGGAATGGACGAGTGGGCAGAGAATGTCCCGTACACTCCCGTACCCGGCTGGTACTGCGACGACGCTGAGATGGCAGTGCAGGAGACAGATACCCTGAATGCGAAAAGAGCGGCTGCCCTGCTGGTAAAGTTCTTACCGAACGGCAGGATCTGGAACATAGGTTACGCCGGTGCGAGCGTCACTGAAAACGCAGCTTATGATCTGACCATGTTCATAAAGACCGGGTCAAAAGCCGCGCTCAGCGTTACTCTTGAGGATCCGTCAGGAAAAGTGTATGCCGAGGCGAAAACGTCTTCTGACGGCGGTGAAGACTGGCAGAAGATCTGCCTCAGGCTCGTATCAAACGGGACCTGTCATGAGATAAGGACCGTTATCACGTGCTGGAGCGATGCAGAGATAAGATTCGGCTTTACCTCGCTTCTTCCTGAGGATACTTTCTGCGGACACGGACTCAGAAAGGATATCGTGGAAGCGCTAATGGCTACACATCCCAAATTCCTCAGGTATCCGGGAGGCTGCATCGTAGAGGGAATGAGCCTGGAGACTGCCATGAGGTTCTCAAACACCATAGGCGAGCAGTGGGAGAGACCTTCTCACAACCTTATGTGGCACTACAGGACGACCAACGGATTCGGCTATCACGAGTTCCTGCAGCTCTGTGAGGACACGGGAATGGCTCCCATGTATGTCTGCAACGTGGGGATGTCCTGCCAGGCGAGAGTGTCGGAGCTGTTCGATGAGGAAACGGTGGACGAGTTCCTGCAGGAGGCGCTCGGAGCCCTTGAGTATGCCCTCGGACCGGCTGACAGCAGGTACGGCGCGATGAGAGCCGCGGCGGGACATCCGGAACCGTTCAGCATGAAGTACTTCGAGATAGGCAACGAGAACCGCGGACCCGCGTACAACGAGAGATATGAGAAGTTCTACAAGGCACTCAAGGAGGCATATCCCGACGTCATCTATATCTCCAACACGCATACGGAGGAAGACGGCCTTCCGACCGAGATGGCAGATGAGCACTACTACAGTTCTCCGGAGTTCTTCATGGAGAATGACAACAGGTTCGACTCCTATGACCGCAGCGGCCCCCAGATATTCCTGGGTGAGTACGCGGTAAACGGAGGCAACACCATAGCTTCAATGGAATGCGCGCTCGCTGAGTCGGTGTTCCTGGCAGGTGTGGAGAGAAACCAGGATATAGTCAAGCTCACTGCTTACGCGCCGCTGCTGCAGAACAGCGACTATACCGCTTGGAGACCCAATCTGGTAGTGTTCAACAACCATGAGGTCTACGGCATACCGTCGTATCACGCGATCTCTCTGATGGCCGGAAACCGCGGAAAAGTGGTCCTGGAGAGCGAGACATCGGGAGAGCGGGTGCCCCCGGTCTATTTCGGAGTACCGGGCATCATGTCAGCGCGTCCAGGCGTCGAGTTCAGAGATGTTAAGATCAACGGACAGCCTGCAGCCATATCCCAGATGGTGTACGGAGGAGTATCGGAGAATGAGAGCACATATTCGTTCACTAAAGCCGACAATCCTCACCCCATGACCGGAAAGAATCCGGTATGGAACCGCACATTTGAGGAGTTCATGGCTTCCGGATTCTTCCCGGGAATGAGCGCGGACAAGGACGTCTGCTGGGCTGTGTTTGACGGGGAAGACCTTGAGGAGTATACGTTTGAAGCAGATGTCAGGCTGAACAGCGAAGATGATGTGACTCTTTCCATCTGGAACTATCATCCCGAGACTGATGCCGGATGCAACGAGCCGAAAGACCCTAGATGGAATATGAGATCGGTGCGCAACCAGGTCTGGCGCATCTCGGGCGGTAAAGGAACCCTTGAAGTGCCGTCATACAGAACGCGCGGAGAGATCCCGTCCGTGGATCTGGATGTCAGATACGGTGAGTTCAACAATTTCAGGATAGTTGCGAAGCACGAGGGATATGACTGCTATCTGAACGGCAAACTGGTGCAGAGCAAGAGACACGCGCTGCACGACACTGTATACGCCGTGGCGACAGCGGACGGAGATGACCTGATCCTGAAGCTGATCCGCGTCGGAGAGCAGTGCGATGTGCGTATAGTACTTGATTGCGAGGTAGCCCCGGAATACACCGTTCAGACGCTGTCGGCTCCTCTTGACGCAGTGAACTCCTTTGAAAACAAGCAGAATGTCTCTGTAAAGACTTTTGTGCATGACGGAGCATCTTCTGACTTTGTATTCAGGACTGAGGAAAACAGCGTTAACGTTCTGCGGTTCAAAACAAAATAATTGTTTGGACAGGGCAAATGAAAAAGCTCCCGAAAGGGAGCTTTTTGTGTCCGACGTCAAAACTGCTGATTTCTTATGTGGTTTTATGTACATGTATCTCTACAAACCCTTGCTTGAGAATGGCCTTTCGTTAATCTACTGCTCATTTGTATGCTCTATATAATGATTGAAGATAAACAGATCATGGCATTCTGCAAACACCTGACAATAAAGAAATGAGACGTAAATGTAGAATCAAATTCACGCCAGTGCTAGACTTATGATGCTGATATGTATATCTAATCTACATTTCTGGGAAAGAAGGAAAACTATGAAAAGCGTGAAAACAGTGATCAACTGGATCACTTATATCACCGCGGCCCTGTTGATTCTTGGCTTTGTGTTCACGATGGTCATCAAGCCAGACCTTGGAGTGAAGATCATGGAAAAGACAACCAGCCTGTCTGCGAAACTAAATCCGGACGAATGGGTCTACGGCAACGAGAAGGATCTGGAGACACAGATGAAGAATGGCGTCTTGTTTGCAAATGTTGATGAGCCATCCGAAAGCAAGATATTTGTCCCTGCGCTGATCATAGCGCTGCTGATCCTTATCGGCTTGGCCGCTCTGATCATGTCCGGCTTTGAAGATGGCACAGCAGAAGGAATTGCTTTTGTAGTTCTGCTGCTTCCGCCGGCGATCGGCGTACTGTCTTCTCTTTTTGGAACTACCATGATACTTGGGATACTCGTCGTCGGGATCATCATAGGTGTAGGCGGGGTACTGTCGGAGAGGTAAAAAATGATATACGAATTTATATACCATAATTATCTTGCAGGGGTCACTTTCTGGCCTCTTTTTGCCATCACAGCTGTATTCGTCGTTCTTCTTGTCGTTTTTGCAGCTAAACAGGAGGGCGACGCTGCGTTCAGCATAATCGCAGGGGGAGCGGCAGGGTACTTAAGCCCCGCAGTTATGCTGATATGCGAGAAGTCGGAACAGATCAACAGTCACCGCGGCGAGGCTTTCACCGTATGCCTTATCGCTGAGATAATACTGCTGCTGCTCGGCGTCATAGGCAGCAATAAACCTTTCCTGTCCATTTTCACTGCCTTCGGCAACTACAGCGCCTGCTTTTTTGCCGGACTGACATGCCTGACATTTTCCCGCTTTATAGGAACATTTGTTTTCATAATCCTCGTTATCTGTCTCGTGATATTCTCATTTACGGCGTCTGCAGGAGGTACTGAAGAAACCAGTGAATCATCCGGTATAGCGGTTCCTCAGGTATTCATTGAACCTGTCGGAGTTCTGACACTTGACACCGATGATATAGAGAACGTCAGAAGCGTTGTGGATTCCGCAGGAAACAAATACATCCTGGGCACGGACGGATACTGGCGCGATAAGAACGGGACGGCATGTGATAAACTTGACGAAGATCGCTTCGGATTTGCCGGGGCTATGTCTCTTGGTATCAACGAGGTCAGCGAACAGCACCGCTATTAAGTGGCATGGGAAGGAAGAGGGTACTTTATCCGGCGCATCTTCCTGCTTCGTGTTCAGAATAGCAGAAAACAGCGTCAATGTGCTTCACTTCAGGATGTCATAGAATCAGAGATTAATAAAAAAGCTCCCGAGTCGGGAGCTTTTTTGATAGGTGATCCGGAGATTATTTCCCGTCAGGGAAGCTTGTGAAGTTCCCGGATTCCATATCGGGAACTCCGTATTTCTCTTTCGCGTCAGCAATCGCCCTGATAAGAAATGACATGTTCCTTGCGAGGTTCCGCATTGTCTGAAGACCCTCAAGGTCCTTCCTTACATCTTCCGCCGTGAACCCATGCACCTGGTTCCAGTACGTGCTGGATGCGACAGGCATTCCGCTTATGGTGAAGTACTTGTTGAGCACGTCAAAACTTGCAGTGTTTCCGCCCCTGCGGCAGGTGACCACCGCTGCGCCGACCTTCATGTGCTTGTTGACCTTTCCGGAACTATAGAACAGTCTGTCGAGAAATGCGAGCATAGTGCCGTTGGGGGAACCGTAGTATACGGGGCTCCCGACTACAAGACCGTCAGCCTTGTCGAGCTTTTCAGCAACTTCGTTCACAAGATCGTCGAAGACGCATTTTCCGAGTTCTCCACACCTTCCGCAGGCAATGCATCCGCGTATATCCTTATTGCCGACCTGTATCAGTTCAGTGTCCACACCTTCCGCAGCGAAGACGTTCATCATCTCATCAAGAGCAGTGGCCGTGCAGCCGTTCGCTCTGGGGCTTCCGTTAAGAAGCAGCACTTTTGACATCGATCATCCCTCCGTTAACTTTTATCTGATTTAATTGTACAATCTATGTGTAAGTTTTGAAAAGACAACGCTGCGGATGCAGCCGTTTACTGTGTTTGGGAGAAAAAAGATGAAGAGTTATATTAGAAATAAAATGACATTCCGCGGAGAGTCGGAAGATCTGCGTGCATTGAGAGACAGGATAGCGGAGAGCGCCGGCAGCGAGGCTATAAGCCTGGCGGGGATAATTCCGGCAGGGGAGAGCGAAGAGGAGAGAAAAGAGCTCTGGGGCACGGAGTCTGAGGCGGAGGAGACGGATGTGATCCTGTACCGCAACGACACGATACTGGAATACACGTTCGACACGCTCAGCGATCCTCCGGTACCGGTGTTCCGGAAGCTCGCTTCTGACAATCCCGGGCTGAGGATGACTGTCAAATGGGCTCATGAGGATATAGGACCCGATTCCAGATGCGGCATCTTCGAGTCTGAAGAGGGAAGCGGCGAACTCACTGAAGCCGAGCCTGACGATGCGTTCGAACTGGCGTGTGAGGTATGGGACCGCGATCCGGATGAGGAGCGGATGGAGCTTGAGATCAACTTCATGGAGGAGTGACGCTGAAACCGGGCCGGAAGAGCACGGATCTCAGGCGAACGGGATGCGAAGAGGTAACAGCAGATGGATAAAGCAGCATATCTGAAGACTATCGATGACGTTATATACCGGGGAAGGTTCAGGGACGACTGGACTTCCCTGTGCGCTCACAGGACTCCCGCGTGGTATATGGACGCAAAAGTCGGCGTATTCATCCACTGGGGCTATTCAGCGTTCCTGCATTCGGGAATGAATGGTATTCAAGGCATATGTATGATCCTGCTCACGAAGAATTCAGGCACCACAGGAATACCTTCGGAGACCAGAAGGAGTTCGGATACAAGGATTTCATCCCGATGTTCAAAGGGGAGAGATTCAGCGCTGAAGAATGGGTCTCGATGTTCAGAAAGGCAGGATTCAGGTATGTGATGCCTGTTGCCGAGCATCATGACGGTTTCGCCATGTACAGGACGGAGATGAACCGGTGGAACGCAGCGGAAATGGGACCAAAGAGGGACGTGATCGGCGAAATAAGAGACGAGTGCCTCAGACAGGGACTGACGTTCTGCGCATCCACTCACAGGGCTGAACACTATTTCTTCATGAATATGGGAAGGACCTTCCCGAGCGACGTTCAGGATGAGGAGTACAGGGATTTCTACGGCCCCGCCGTCTACCGGAAGGAATACCATTCCGACGACGTCCACAGGTTCACTGCGGACACTTTCACAGAGGGACCTACAGAGGAATGGATGGAGGACTGGCTGGTCAGAACATGCGAATTCATAGACAGTTACAGGCCTTCCGTGCTTTATCTTGACTGGTGGGTGCACAACCATGCGTTCAAGCCGTATCTCAGAAAGCTGGCTGCATACTACTACAACAGAGCTGAGGAGTGGGGAACAGAAGTCACCATCAACTACAAGCATGAGGCATTTCCTCCCGGAGCAGCTACGTTCGATGTGGAAAGAGGAGCGCTTACGGGGATATCTCCTGATTACTGGCAGACCGATACCGCGATCGGAAAGAATTCCTGGGGATATACGACTGACAATGAATACAAGAACGCAAGACAGGTGATCTGCGATCTGGTGGACATAGTCAGCAAGAACGGAAACCTCCTGATCAATGTCGGGCCAAAGCCGGACGGAACGATAACGGAAGAAGAGAAGGAAGTGCTGGGAACTCTCGGTGACTGGCTCTCAAGGAACGGGGAAGGCATTTACGGGACTACATACTGGAGGCAGTTCGGGGAAGGCGAGGTGAACGCTGAGGAAGGGTTCTTCATGGATGGAGACGAGAAGCAGTTCACCAGCGAGGATTTCAGGTTTACCTACAGGAACGGATACCTTTATGCTTTCCAGATGAGACCTTCCCAAAAAGCAAAGGTGAAAGCGCTCAGACAGAAGGGCATACACGATTTCCTGATACAAAAGGTCGAGATGCTCGGGAAGGGCGAAGTCGGTTACGAAAGGAATTCAGAGGCACTTGAGATAGACGGAAGCATGGCGGAAGGAGATCTTCCGGTGTGCTACCGCGTTTCGTTAAGCTGAACCGGCACAGACGACACTGAAACTCAGACAGAAAAAGAGGCGCAGCCCATGCGGCTGCGCCTTTGGTTTTGTTGTCAGGTGAAGCTTTATGCGTTCAAAGGAGAGCTTTGTACGTCTCCAGAAGACTTCCGATCTGATAAGTCAGCAGCCATGCCGCGTTGTTGTATTCCGGTGTGTCCTTGATGACGTCCAGAAGCGGAAGGATATACTTTTCTGTCTCCATGACGTATTCCGCCTGTTTCTTTCTGGCGAAACCCCAGGACATGGTAGTCAGGTTGTTGCAGCGGTCAAGGCATTTTATCAGAGAGGCTTTGGGCGAGGATGAGATGCCTTTGATGTATTCTGCGAGGACCTTCTCTTCGTTTTCTTTATCATGCTCCGGCTTCGTCAGAAGAGCGACCAGATCTTTTGTCTCTTCGTCTGCGGGAAGCTCGTCCCTGGACACTCCGCAGTCCTCCATAACGTCATGCAGCAGACAAGCGGCTATGACCGAATCTTCGCTGATGCCCATGGCGAGACAGTTGCATGCCAGTGTCAGCGGATGGCTGATGTACGGTATATCCGAGTTCTTTTTAAACTGCCCTTCATGTGCGTCAGCCGCGAAATCGACGGCTTTAAGCGTGTTCAGCATGTTATGGCTCTTTGCCGTGGCTTTCACAAAGGTCTTCATGTGCCTCCAGTCGAAAAGCTCCTTGTTAGTCACGAACTCTGCTTTTCGCCCTTCCGTCAGCGAGTTTACGGATGTATCGAGGACCTCTGCCAGACGCATCAGGTTTTCCGTGTCCGGAAGATATTCATCCCTTTCCCATGACGAGACTGCCTGAAATGAGACGTCAAGCCTTTCAGCCAGCTGCAACTGAGTGAGTCCAGCTCTTTTTCTTGCGTCATAGATGTTTTTTCCAATCGGCCTCATGATGATGTCCTCCTTTCCTTCCTGCATTTAGATTATAGGATCAGTCATTATTAATTAGAAGCAACCGCAGATTGAACTGACATTATAATAACTCAAGTCAGGCTTGAGTTCCATGCCGCAAAACAGCCGGCTCCGTTTTCTGAAGCCGGCTTCATGTATTGTCGTTCAGGGAACCAGCAGGAACTGATCCAGCTGTTCTCTGCTTCTGAGGGTAAGCTCATCCACTGAGTATTCCGCAAAGGATACGACCTGATAGTTCTCATCACCTGAGGATCCGTGCGTGCCGTAACAGATGATCATCCCGCGCTCGGGATCAGCGTCAATGACGCTTCCGGTCACAGTGTACAGCGGGGAAGCGCTGTCAGAATAAAGGGATATAACACACATGTCATGGTCGCGGAAGAGGTAAAGCCTGTCATCTGTGAATTCGTAGCGGTATGCCTTTCCCTTCGCATAACTGTCAGGCGGGATACCAAGCGAGATGGTCCGCTCTGCATCGCCGTTGATAAAGACTGTCATCGTCATGTCCGGGAAAACGCAGTATGTGCGGCCTTTGTGGAGAGTGAATGATATGGCATTGTCGCCGGAGAACGGGATGTCTTGACCCGGACCGCCGTGCTGGTCCAGCTCATGGAGGGAATCCTTGCCGGAGAACAGTAGGCATCCGTCCGCGAATACTGCGGATGAGAGATCGTTTATGTCGCTCTCCAGTACAGAGACCGATCCGTCCTCCAGCGATATCATTACCGGAAGGATGCTCGAATCTTTCATGTCATAGCGCACCGAGAAGACGTATCTGCCGTCCTCCGATATGAGCAGGGGAGCGGGACCGACGCTTACTTCAGATGAGATGAGGTAGCAGTCTGGTTCGAGATCTGCCCGGATCTCACGGGAAGTGCCGGCGGAAATATCATAGATAAAGATCCGGTTCGGGTCATCCCAGTCGTGCATGCAGAGAGTGCTGCCGCGCAGAGCAACAGGGGACGGAGGGATATAGAGCGTGTCTATCATCGATGCGGAGATATACGAATCATCATTGTACACAAGCCCCAGAGAAGTATAGAACTCGGCCACGGGAAGCGGTACTTCGCCTTTCTTTTCGCCGTCGCTCAGATCAAAGCTGCACAGTATGAACCGGGACGTCTCCTGATCGACTCTGAGAGCGTATGCTGTTCCGTCAATAACGGTGAGAAGGTGATACGGGCTGTTCTCGGTTTGAATCCCGTCATTGACGACGGTCCCTGAAGAGGTATCGTAGAGTATCAGACGTCCGTCTGCATACAGCAGGAGCCTGTCCTTGCTCCTGAGGCTGGAGAGCGGAGGATATGAGAAGCCTTTTCCTGTCCAGAACGATACGTTCTCGTCGGACAGCGCAGAGTAGAAAGATATGTTTCCGTCTTTCAGCAGTGCAAACGTGCCTGCTGAAGGGCCTGATGAAACTATCTCGATCTGCTCATATCCCGAAGGGAACGCTTCGGTGAGATATATGGTATCGTTCTGCGGAACGTAAATGCAGTGCCTGCCGTCGGTCATGACCAGATCCATCTGGTTCTCTCCGACCTGAAGGACATCAGATAACACTCCGCCTGTATCCATCTGTCCGAGGACCGAGCCGTCAGCTGACAGCCGGTAGAAACTGCCGCCCAGAGTGATGAGCGTGCCGTCATACCCGGGAATGATATCCGCATGCATGAGCGACACTACGGAATCGGTGCTTATCACACTTTTCCAGAGGATGCTGCCGTGCCTTACGCGGCATATCTCATAATCGACAGGGAAGATGGTGCTTACATGGCCTTCCGATTCCGGAACAGATGTCTCGCCGCAGCAGAAGACATAAAGGTCTCCGTCATCGGTGTAACATGCGGATGTCTTGCTGCAGAAAGCTGTGACCGGGAAGAAGTCCGATGTCTGAACATCGAACACCCCGACGCGGGTCATAAGAGTCTGTTTGATGTATACGGTGATCTCTTTTCCGTCAGGAGACCATATCAGGTCGGTTATGTATCCCTCTTCCTCTCCGGGAAGGGGGAGGCTGAGGAAAGGCTCGCCCGACGTATCCATGATCTGCACGGCATATGAGTCCGCCGCAGCGATGAGGCTGCGGTCGGGACTGACCGCGAGCGAGTTGACGAGCCCGTATTTCAGAGGAGTCTCCCACAGGACAGAACCGTCAGAAGGATCGAACGCCTTCACCGTGCCGGAGACGCAGATGACTGTGCTGCCGCCGGCGGAAACGGGATCCGAGATATAGACTGAAGATCCGGTATCCACCCGGAACACTTCTCTGCGTAAAGACATATCTATCCCGTGGTAGGATCCCAGACGGTCCATTGCGGTGAGATAGGATCCGTCTTCGCTGAGGCAGAACGAAGAAATGTCGTTTACGGTGTCTATCCTCCAGTTCTCAAGCTGTTTTCCCGGTACCGAATAGGCATAGGAGGATGAAGTCAGCGCCATTACCGCCTCATCCACGACTGGCCTGTCGCCGTCTCCGACGGCTTCCAGAGATCTTCTGAGAGCGCTGAGCCTGTCTCCGCTGTCCAGAGACGACATCGCTTCCTTCGACAGCATGCGGGATTCGTTTATCTGAGACTGTCTGTAGTTCCTGTTTATCTGGGCATTGCTCCAAAGCAGGTAAGAGATCGCGATCGCCGAGACTGAGAGTACTCCTGCGAGGACCACAGCGGCGCGCCTGCGCCTGTAGCGCTCCTGACGCAGCATCAGTTCATCGTACCCGCAACCGATTATCGCGGACACGAGTCTGGGAAGCTCTGTCCTTCTGGCATCCCTGAGGCTTCCGCGGAAATCGCAGGCAAGAGGCTCAGTGCTGACGGTCCTGGTGAAGACTGTGCCGTCATCTGCTGTATCGGTCTCCTTCCTGCTGAGCAGTATATCCGGAAAGATAGCAGGCGGTTCGCCCTCCGCAAGCACGCACAGGACCCTGTCAGCGCCTTTGAGTCCGATGAAGGTCTCCAGCTCGTGAAGGCACCATTCTGACTGCATGTAATCCGGGGAACAGACAACTATGAGGAAGTCAGAGGCTCTGAGAGAGTCATCAAGCTTCTTTGAGAGGTCGCTGGTCATCTCCAGGTCTTCCTGATCGCGGAAGATCCTGTCTATGCGGTCCCTGCCGTAGGCTTTGCGTATGCTTCTGGGTATACGGAAACGCTCCAGCGACTGCTGGAGCTCCTTTGCCACCGCCGTATCCTTTGGAGTGTGGCGGTAGGATATGAATGCGTCATAGTGAAGCGTTTCCATCTGCGCGCTCCTTCTGTATCACTTTCCGCCGAGTATGAGCGGGAGGTTCCTCAGTATGACACGGTCGGATTCGACGAAACCGGTCCCGCTGCTCTCGGGATCTATGCCGTGCTTTATGTCGTCGGTAGTCTTTTCCGCATCGGGCAGTTCCTCAAGCGACACCAGGGCGGGATGCAGCATGAACTCGTCAGACCTTATCCTCCTGCCGGAGGTCGAGGCTGCGATGGCGCCGGTCTGGACCGCGTCGGCGGTCCTCCAGCCCTGCATCCGCTGATACGCGTTCCACCTCAGATGCTCGCAGTCTCCGAGAATGCTGAGCTTCCCGGGATCATCAAGCCAGCTGCGTATGAACTCTTTATCGCTGCGCTTATCGCCATCCGGCTTGTTTGAAAGTATATAAGCCCGGCGGAACTCCAGGGAAAGGGCGCTTGCCATGGAGGACTGCATGTTCGTATAGGTGTAGAAACCGGAATCCTCGAGGACTTTTTCCTTATCTTCTCCCTTAAGATCCAGGGCGTTCGGCATGGACGGAAGCATATATGACAGGTGGACTCTCCTGGCTTCCTCCTCAAGTTCCGGATCTATAAGGGCATCGTATCCGTATCTGTCGGCTTCGTTACCGTAGAGCGCGATGCCGTCATTGCTGCCGAGAATGACGTTGAGCTTCTTGTCAACGACCCTGCAGGCGATCGGAGGATATGAAAGATCGCTGCTCAAAGAGGCATAGAAGCGTTTGATCCTCTGCGCGAGACTGAAGTTCTGCTCATCGTCGTCGCCTGTCACACAGACAAGATCGGGAGTCTTTTCCGCTGAAAGGATCTCGAAAAGACCGGAACCTTCCGGGTCCTCCGGATAGAACCGTATATCATATTCTCCGCCTTCCGAGTCCTTTCCCATATAGGAAGCAAGAGGCTTCTCCATGATCCCGGGAGAGGAAGCCTTGAGACCGGACGCCTCATCGCGAGCTTTCTTCGAGATGTATCTCACGGCGAATGTGCTCTCGGGACCGGTCATGATGCAGAGGGAGCTTTTGAGAAGGGCGATGCCTGCTTCTCCGCCGCCCACGATGATCAGGTTGTGATCGCCCGCAGCTGACAGCCGGCCGGTATACTTTCTGAGCAGACAGGCGGCCTCCGAGTCATTCTCGTTTACGGGACGCAGCTTTACGCTGTTTCCGTAAGTGCGGTCAAGGTCTCTGATAAGGTCCAGACATGAGTCGGATGCGGAGAAACGAACAAAGACGTGAGAACGGTCGTAATTAGGCTTTTTCACCAGTTCATCGCAGAGCTTGGCAGTAGAAGTGAGCACCTTGCGGACATCTGAGGTTATGATATAGAACTCGTAATCCTGACCTTTCTTGATGGGAAGATCGGCTTCGTTTCTTCTTGTGAAGAGGGCATGTGCGGCTCTTGCGCGCATCCTCAGATCCTCGTCTCCCTCCCCTGCATCGTTGCAGAAGACCGGCATCTCCCTGGGCCTTGTCTCGGCAAGGTTCTCTGCGATAGCGACTGTTCTGGAGTTGAGCTCCGAGAAGACGTGTATCTTTCTGTGTCCGCGGAAGCGGATCCATTCCACTACTGAGCGGGAGAAGCTTACTGCGAACAGTGAGGCGCACACCGGTCCCATGATGTACAGGACATACAGCATTACAAGATAGATCGTGTTGAGCGGCTCGGCAAGTTCCAGAGCACTCACTATGCCGGGCTCCACGCTCAGACTTATGGATCCCGCTCCGTATCTGATGCTCTTGAGACATATGATGAACGGATCGCTGTAGCTGAGTGCGAAATAAGGTGCAGTCAGCACTGCCACGGCCAGTGAGATGCCCCCGGTGAGACCCAGAGACATCGCCTTGATGTCATTGCTGTTTTTTCTTGCGTTTGCGGCTGCGACGATCAGGATAATGACCGCTATGACTATGTAGATAACCATTCTTCCTCCGCATGATAATTCTTTTTACTATATTCTACATTGTTTGAGATGTTTCTGAAACGCAAATCTTTGTAAGCGGCGCTGTTTATCTTGATAAAAACACGGTGTCGATTTTATACTAATAATTAATATGGGTAATCTGTGTCAACCGGAGAATAGAAGTATGGACAAGAATAAAGGATTGAAGAGACTGACAGCCGCTGTCCTGACGGCCGTTACGATGATGACCATGCTGTTTGCAGGGTCATTCGTCTTCGCGATGAGCCCTGAGGCTGAAGCTGTAAAAGCGATGCTGCTTGGTATCGACTCTCTTCAGGAGATGGCGGATAACAGGGAAGATTTCAGAGTCACTTCTTTCATAGACAAAGAGAATGAGGACTCAATGAATGAGCATCTTAAGGCTCAGATGGGTTATGACGTTTACGTAAAGTATATGACAAGGCAAAGAGCAGAAGCCCAGGCTGCGTATGACGCGCTGACCCCGGAGCAGCAGGCGGAGCTGGACCCTGTACTGGTCAAAAGACTGACTGACATTCCGTCGAATAAGTTTACGGCAGGGACATACAGCCTTGTTCCCAGCGACAATGAATACAACTATCAGATGATACAGATATCCGGTAATCAGTGGCTTGCGTATGAACTGAGCCAGAACACATCTCTCGATCCGAGACGTAATATGCCTTGTACACTGATAATAACCGATTCATCTGGGGATGATACGACTTTCACTCCGGATGGACCCTATGCATACGGAACGAACAACTACGAAGTCACATACTGCTGTGACGAGCGCGAGCCTACTCATTTTGAACATCATTACAAGCGGATCAATCTGGAGGACTGCGATTACTACAACTCATATCAGGCGAGCCACATACGCGCTATCATCCTTAACGCGTATCCCTATATCACTCTTGAGGAACTGCGTGAGAACCTCAGGACTGACGGATTCCCGTACGCGGATGATGTGGACCGTTCCGACGTCATCTCGGCGATACAGTTCGCGGTATGGTATTACTCCAATAAGTTGACAAATGAAGAGCTTGAAAAAGACGCTTCATACGGGTATACGACAGACGCCATCGATTATCCGCGGGCTTCAAGCAGACTGATCAGTTCAGTCAACGACTACCGCAATGAGCTGGATTTCTGGTGGGATGCAAATCCAAGATACTGGACGTACTACGCAGACAAGGAAGAGCGGGTGAACGCCCTGCGTGACTATTTCATCGGTCTTCCCGGGATAGGACCTGCCGAAAGCGATATCGTCATCTCAAAGGTCGATATCGTGCGTTCGGATATCGACCCGAATACGGATGACACTTACGATATCGATCTGAATATCATTCTGAACAGCGGAGCAGACGAAAAAGACTCTGTAACGCTTACGATCACTACCTTTACCGTGGACGGTGACGGAAACGAGTCTGATCCCATCACCAAGAAGACTGTTACGGTAACGGGAGAAAAGGAGTATCCCGTAACGATCACCGCAAAGTACGGCGATCATGTGCGTGTCGTGGCGGAAGGGACACAGGATCTTCCCAAGAACGTATATTTCTATCAGCCGGAGAGCTATGAAGATGAACCCGGCAACTACAAGGGTTCACAGGCGCTGGTAGGCGTTGCGGAGGGGGAGACAAAAGTCAGGGCAAAGAACGAGTTCGTCTTTGAAAGGGATATCGAGACAGGCCTCAGGATCTACAAGACAGAGACGGAGACCGGCAAGCCCATGGAGGGCATCAGATTCGATATCTATAAGGTCGAGCCTGAAGAAGGCGAGACTCTCAGCGATGAGCCGACAGAGGAGGATCTGGAGCGCTTCGCCGTAGAAGCGAACCTCGTTGATACGGTCACAACGGATTCCACCGGATACGCAGCTATAAAACTCGACAAGGGAACATACCTCCTTGTGGAAGAGAACGATCCCACCAGGACAAAGGATCCCGTAAAGCCGATGTTCTTCACTCTGCCCGTAGCGGTCGAGACAGAGGATGAGGACGGAAACATCACAGTCGATTATGAGGAGATACTGGACCTCAAACTGGTCAACAGACCTCCGGATGAGCCCGGCTCAGTATCCTTCCTTCCCGCAGTGACGAAAGAGATCAATGACTGGGGCGATGCCGAGTCATTCACGTTCGAGCTTGCGGCTGTCACTAAAGGCGCTCCGATGCCCAAGGTCACCGAAGCGGTGGCGACAAGGGATGATCCGCTCGCGGAATTCGATTACATCACCTTCTACGAGCCCGGAACATATGAGTACACGATAACCGAGGTTGATGACGGGGTGCTGTTCGTCACCTACGACACGGAGCCTCACAAGATCACGGTAACTGTCACCGAGGTCGATGAGCCTATCGGATATCTCGACATCGACGTAGCATATGACGACGGGGAAGAGAGCCTAACGGTGACCAACAGCTACAAGGTGGTGCCAGCTGAGGCGGTGCCTGAGGTCACGAAGGAGATAGAGGACTGGGGCGATGCCGAGTCGTTCACCTTCAAGCTGGAAGCCGTCACCAAAGACGCTCCGATGCCTTCCTCCGATACGGCTGTTGCCACGAAGAGGAAACCGACTGCGGAATTCGGCGCCATACAGTTCACTGTGCCGGGCGACTACGAGTACACCATCACGGAAGTGGATGACGGCGTGCCGTTCGTTACATACGATACAAAGCCTCATAAGGTTGTCATCAGCGTGAGCAAAAAGGGAAGCGGACTTGCCGCTGAAATAGCGTATGACGGCAAGGACAGCCTGACCATAGTCAACACCTACGAGGTGATACCTGCCACCGTGACGCCTAAGGTCACAAAGGAGATAGAGGACTGGGGAAAGGCGGAGACCTTCACGTTCAGGCTGGAAGCAGTCACAGAGGACGCTCCGATGCCTTCCTCCGATACGGCTGTTGCCACCAGGGACAATCCCGTCGCAGAGTTCGGCGAGATATCCTACACCGAGCCGGGCACATATGAGTACACGATCACTGAGCAGGATGACGGCGTGGAGGATGTCACGTATGACACGACGACTCACTCCGTAACAGTAAAGGTGAGCATGGGCGATAAAGGCCTTGAGGCAGAGATCACCTACGACGGCGAGCCTGACCTCACCATAGTGAACACGCGCGTTCCCAGAACTGACGACGCCGGCAGTATTGGAATGTACATGATCACGATGCTGCTCTGCGCAGCTGCAGTGATCTTCATCAGGAGATACGCCCGCGGGCTGTCTGACTGATACAAAACAATAAGAGTTGAAAAAGGAAGTCTGCTAAAGCAGGCTTCCTTTTGTGTGCATGACTATTTTTGCGGTCCTGAACGGTGAGACCTCAGTCGCAGAGGAACACTGCGGGAGGAGTCGTATACTCGGTGATGGTGTTTCCGAAGAGATCCGCTTTCTTTCCTTCCGCGCTGCCTGCAAGAATGCTCTCTGCCGCAGTGATGAGCTCGCTTACGATCGAAGGACTGACAGGGAAACTGCCGTGTGACGGCCAGATCTCGTCATATCTTCCATCGAAGGCTGAGAGGGCCTTGAGGCTCCCGACATATTTGTTAAGATCGCGGTACTTTCCGAACATGAATATGCGGCCGTCCTGGATCGGGTCGCCGCTGATGAGCGCTCTGCATTCCGGATCTATCACTGCTATGCTTCCGGGAGTGTGTCCCGGGAGATCCACTATCTCCAGGACCCTGCCGCCGAGATCTATCGTGTCTCCCTGAGAAACGGGGATGATCGTTCCCATGCCTCCCGCGGACCTGTAGTTGGCCTCCTCATTGGGGCTCATGTAGAATGAATCGAAGGATGAGTTGCCGGAGATGTGGTCTCTGTCGGCATGGGTATTGAGCAGCTCCAGGGGAAGATCAGTAAGTTCCCGGGCTATCTCCGCTGCGTCCGGAAGGTTCATCCCGGTGTCGATCAGCAGCGCCTTTTCATCTCCCGCAAGCAGGAATACGCGTACTCCGCTGTCTTCTATGCGCCATGTGCGCTCGTTTATCTTTACTGTTTCGTGTGGCATTTCAGTTTCCTTTCCGTTTTATTTTCTATTATACATCCGGTAAGCAGTGCAATGTGAGCTGCCGAAGCTCCTGGAGAAAAAAGCCGGCGACCTCAGGTCACCGGCTGCTGCTATTGTATCGATACTGCTCATAGGCAGACGTCAGCCCAGATGCATCACTTCTCCGTAATGCTTCTTCCTCTGTTCCAGATCCGAAACGGAAATAGTTCCGTCGGCGAGGAACTGCTCCACGGCTTTCCTGTCGGGGATACCGACACGTCCGCCAAGCGAGGTGCACTTGATGAAGGAGACCGCGCTGGCGTAACGCGCGCACTTCTCAAGCGGCCATCCCCTGCTGTGAGCGAACAGGAAGCCTCCGTGAAACACGTCTCCGGCTCCGGTGGTGTCTATGATGTCATATCCGGAGAAAGCGGGGATGCGGAATCCCTCGCCGACGCTGTTGGCGCCTGCGCACCCGTCCGGACCGAGAGTGACGATGCATGTTTCCATGCCTTTCTCCGCTATGAGCTTCTTCATGTTGGACACGTAACTGTCGTCCTGCCCGAAGAGCCCGGTATAGAAAGCTTTTGACATGATCATGATGTCACAGTTGTCCAGCGTCCAGGCGAGATAATCTGTAAGGGAGGCTCCGTCCACCGAGACGATGACTCCGTTCCTTCTGGCCGCCGCTACGACGTCCTGCATGAGATCTCCGCTGTTGTGGCCGATGTGCAGGTATCTCGCCGCGGAGATGTATTCCTCGTCGATGTCTTCCGGCGTCAGGTCCGGGGGAGGGGAATCGTTGTTTCCGCTGTATACGAGGAAACTGCGTTCCTGATGCTTCTCTTCGGCAAGGCAGAGCGCCAGCGTCGTGGTGCCTTTTCTGAGAAACAGATGAGAGGTGTCCACGCCGTGCATCTCAAGGTCTCTGCGGTAAAATTCACCGGGACTGTCGTTTCCGACCGTGCCGAGATATCCGCAGGCCGCCCCCTGTCTGGCTGCGGCGGCGATCGCGTTGTTGACGTTCCCGCCGGGCTGCCACAGGTAATTCTTGAGTTTGGATGCTGAGCCGCTCTTTGGCATCTCGTCCATCTGCAGGGCGAGATCCACGATGCCGTTCTCAAGGCCGATGATGTCGAATCTCTTTTCCATATTTGATCCTCCGACGCAAACAAACAGTCAGCTCAGGCCTGACAGATCATGATACGCTCAGAGTTCGATGGTGCAGAGCTCGAGCCTCCTTGCTATGTAATCGGTGAGCACGGGCTGGATATATGCCGGGAACGTGTATGGAGCCTGCGTCTCATCGGCAAAGAATTCCTTATTGAGACGGGTGTTGAGCATATAGAACTCGGTGCCGATATTGATCTTGTTGATGCCGTTGGCGAATGCCGCTCTGAGCTGGTCGTCATCTATTCCTGTGCCTCCGTGCAGAACGAGCGGGGTATCCGTAGCCTTGCTGAGCTCCCTGAGATGATCTATGTCCAGCTTTGGCGGGAACTTGTAGAGGCCGTGCGCGCTTCCGAATGAGACGGCCAGCGAGGTGACGCCGGTCTCTCTTGTGAATACGGTCACTTCCTCGGGCTTGGTGAAGAACTCCTTCTTGGAGAAGTCGTCCGACTCCATGGCTACGCCGACATGACCGAGTTCGCCTTCCACGTCCACGTCAAAGTTTTTGGCGACGTCCACGACCTTTTTGGTGAACGCAATGTTCTCTTCCAGCGGAAGGACAGAGCCGTCCGCCATTACCGAGTCGAAGCCCTCATGGATGGCCTGCAGGATCTCATCGAAATCGCTGCAGTGGTCCAGATGCAGACCGACCGGAACGCTGACTCTGTCAGCGAAGTATTTTGCCGTCTGAGCGAAAACTCCGAACGGCAGTATGTTCTTGTAGGTGGGGGAGGGATGCAGCATCATGATCACGGGCTTGCGTGCCTTTTCGGCGCCCATGCATACCGATCTGATCATGTTGACATCGGCGCAGTCGAACGCGAGGATGCATGCGTTGTTGTCTTTTCCCATCTTGAGCAGGTCGCGGACTCTGGTATACATTTTGCTTCCTCCGTAAAAAAAGATAGAGCGCGTTGAGTTTGTGCGGCGTTAAGGGCAGACTGTTCCTTACGGATGCGATGCCCTGCAGAACTAAATTTTCAGAACAGGGACCGCACCCTGACGGGGAACGGTCCCTGCAAACTGATAATGATTATTTGAATATTGTCTTGAGGGAGTTCCAGTAATAGTACGGAACGAGGAAGTCGGTGTGGTAGAAGTCGGACACCGAGAAGTAGATGTTGTTCTTCTGAGGATCCTTTCCGTATGAGAAGCAGTCCTGCTTCGTCAGGAACTTCATCTGCTCGGTCATCTGCGCGACGTCTTCCTTGCCGCCGTTGGTCCCGTAGATGAAGAACGGAAGCTCCGGATGAGCCTTGATCGGCTCGGTCACATAATCGATGACCTCCTGATCGGTCATGGGCTCGCCGCGCTTCTTGTCGCCCCTGGTGCCGCAGCTCATGGGCGCGAACCACCTGAAGTACTCGAAATCATGATGCAGGATCCTCCAGGTCATGACGCCGCCTCTGGAATATCCGGAGAAGCATCTGTGGTCTCTGCTGGCCTTGACGCCTTCCAGTGAGGGATCTTCCAGATAGGTGTTGTATTTCATCTCCACCGCGGGGATGATGTCCTGGACGACTTCCTTGTAGTAATAGCCGGGAACTCCTTCCCAGCCGCCGTCGCCGGCGGGGACCTGTCCGGTCAGTATCCTCTGATCGGCGTCTCCCATTGGATCGAAGTAATAGGTGATGGATACTATGATGCAGGGATCGATCTCTCCGGAATCAAAGAGCATGTCCAGCATGGGCTTGTTTCCGCCTATGGAGAAGATGTCGGGAGCGCAGGTGTTGCCGTGCTGGTAATATAGCACATTGTATTTTTTGCTCTTGTCATCCTTGTCATATCCGTAGGGCAGATAGACATAGCAGAATTTCGGATAGGTCTTTCCGTCCTCATAGACAGAGGTGGTGTAGTCGACTCTCTCGATCGTGCCCTTCTTTGCGGGAACGCCTGTCCTGATCCTGGTGTACTCTTCAAATTCGGTATCAAAGTCGATGATCTCACCGGCTTTGCTGATCACTTTTCTGAAATCGCTCATTTTCTCTCTCCTTATCATGTTTATTGCTGTTTCTTAATACAATTATACACAAATAAGGCCGTATATGGCATATTTTTGTTCAATATGACTGATGCATTTTAGCGTTCGTCAGGAGATCTCCATGGCATTGACTGTTTTGTCCGCGCAAATGTATGTTATATATAGAACAGAACAGTTAACGGAAAAGGAAACGCGCCGGAAGGAATTGGTGAATGACCGATAATCAGAGAAAATGGGCTGAAGCAAGAGACGGGCTGGGCAGAGTCCTTGCCGATCTCGGTTATCCTGAAGAGCTGGGAGATGAGATTGCGAGATATCTCGGAAGCCCGAAGGCGATGGACAGGATGAAGGCCTATCTCAGGGGAGTGAGGCCTGACAGCCTTGAGCTGATAGTGGATGAGATGCTCGCCATTAGAAGCGAGATCGACGAGTGGAGAAAGAAGAGATCCGCTCAGGAGGCGAATGCAAGATACAATGAGGTCATCCGGTTCGGGCTGGATCCGGATGATCCATATGACGGCGAGTGACCTGCCTTGTGAGCCCCGGGGAGGAAAGACAAATCATGGGACTTGTTATTCGTCAACTACCCACGACTGAAGTCGCGGGCTTGTACCTGCCCGGTGGTCAACGGCTAACTCCTCCCACCTTTGGCTTTAAATAAACTTACTTCTGTCAGTTCTCTTTCTCAGAGCCCGACAGACTGGCGGTACATCATGGGGTGATTGACTGCACCCCGGCTGCAGAAGCATGCTCACGCAGCACGGTATCGTTTCTTTACGACACCTGAACCTTTGGGAGGTACTCCGTTCCCATCCTCCAGAGGTTCATCGCC
>JAFWDH010000020.1 GCA_017513135.1 Oscillospiraceae bacterium | reverse complement strand
TAGCCATTTCCTTGATAGCCAAATGATAGCAAAAGTTCGGCAAGCCCATAGGATAAGGATAATAGGTATCAGGAAAAATCAAATGATATCAAATCTCCCAAACAAAAGCGTTTAGAATTAAGTTTCATTTTGCGAGTGGGAATAGTTGAGTAAATCGCGAAAACCCCTGTATTTACTAGGGTTTTCGGACTCCAAAACCGCTACGGCTTTGAAAAGAAAGACCGGAGAAAAAACGGATTTTCTTCACCTTCTATGAGAATTTGTCCGGATAAATAAATCCCCTCTCACAGTGTGTTAGTACACTGTGAGAGGGGATTGTTAAATTCAAAGAACAATCCCTATTCAAGAACTATAAGCGCCGTAAACCTGCATTCTTCATCTTCAAAGTTCGTTATTGCGTGCCCGTGCCCGCTTTCACATATCAGAACGTCTCCTTCTGCAACCTCTATCTCGGCACCGTCCTCGTTGTAAACAGCTTTGCCGCTGTTGATCAGAAAGATCTCTTTTTCCCCCATATGCTCATGGTATCCGATGCCACAGTTCTTTCTCAGAACCATCTGGGCAAAGAGTCTTCCTTTTCCGTACAGATCATCTTTAGTGCACACGTCTTTGATCAGTACCGAGCCGGGACCGTCTCTCATAGCTTCCCTTGTCTTTACATCTCTGTCTGAATCCTTGATAAGCATATTCGTCTCCTCTTGTTGTCCTGATAAGTGATCATAAGATATAGCAGAAAGACTTCGGTATGCCGGCAAGGACTTCCGAAGGGTTTCTTTCATGTTTCAGTCAGCTGCAGATCAGCCGGATACAATTATTCCTCTTCAAACGGGAATCTGTAATTCAGACCGAGTTTGTCTCTGAGGCCGATGAACTCCTTCTGTATAGCCTCGCCGACCGGTACTCCCTTGTCTTTTCTCTCCTGCCATGCCAGCCACTCTTTTTCTCCGGCAGTGTAGATCCGCTCGGCGCCAGGAGCTTTCTCGGATTCCCTGAGCCCTCTGAGGATACCGCCCGCAGTTTTCTTGAACGTATCAAGTCCCATGAAGAATTCGGGATTGATCACGAAGAAGAAGTGCCCCAGCCTGTACATCTTATTGGAACCGTCAGGATTCTTTCCGCTCAGTTCTTTCATGAATGGACCGCCAGCCAGCGCAGCTGAAAGGATCTCCACTACCGTGGTGAATCCATATCCCTTGTATCCTCCGGTCTCCTCGCCCAGTCCGCCTATCGACAGCAGTGCACAGTTGCCTGCTCTCATCTCCCTGAGGATCTCACCCGAATCAGTCATGGTACCGCCGTCCTTCGTGACGACCAGTCCTGCCGGGGTGGGTTTGCCGCTGCGCTCGTAGAACTCTATCTTTCCGTTCTGGACTATGGAAGTGGCGCAGTCAAAGTTGAACGGAAAATCCTCATCCGTAGGCATCGTGAATGTCAGGGGGTTGGTTCCCATCATGGGCTCCACACCGAAGGTCGGAGCAACTGAGGGTCTGGCATTCGTGCCGCTTATTCCTATCATGCCCTCTTTTTCTGCCATAGTGGTCCAGTATCCGGCTATGCCGTAGTGGGTGGAGTTATAGATAGCGCCGCCGGCCATCCCGTAGACCTTGGCTTTCTCGATGAGTTTCTTCATCATATGGTAGCTTGCTACCATACCCATCCCGTTGTTTGCATCCATTACAACGGTAGTGGGAGTCTCCTTGACTATATCCATCTTGGTAACAGGCAGCAGCGTACCGTTCTCGATCCGGTCAAGGTAGATCGGCTTGAAACGATTGCAGCCGTGGCTTTCTATGCCTCTTCTGTCGCTCTCCAGAAGCACATCGGCGCATATCCTGGCATCCTCTTCCGGCACGCCGTATTTTTTAAACACATCTACCATGAAGTTATTGATCAAATCCCATGGCACATAAGGTCTGGTCTCCATTGATTACCTCCCGATCGTAACTCATAAGAATCATATACTGTGCATATAGTGCAGCTGTATCACCTGAAGAAGTCCGATTGCTTATCGTCAGGCAGCATATTCAAAAGGCATAAATGATCCGCCTTTGTAATCTAAGCATATCATCTAATACCATGCCGGAGAATGTCCGGAAGTGTAAATTGGGACAGTTCACTGATTCTGACTCTCATATATGTTAATAATGACGATGATTTACGGAAAATCGTGTCCGGCACATTCCGTTTCAGCCGGCCAGCAGTATCGCAAAAAACAGTGATGCCTGCGCAGCACAGTTTATGATCTGAGCTGTCCAGTTGCTTCCTGCATCGTCACTTCTGAATCTGTTCTTTCTGTACCATACCATTGCTGCGATCAGCACGATCCATATAAGAAACAGGAGCAGACTGGGGATAGACATAACCGATGTCAGGACATTGCCCCAATTTATCCTTTTCAGCCCAAAGACAAAAGAGACAGCCATGAGCATAAATCCTCCTGCCTGAAGCGGAACGAAACTCTTGTTCAGCCATTTCACATCTTTCCGGGAAACTCCCAGTATCATCTTCCACAACACCTTGAAACATCCGGCTGCAGTGCTCAGCGAAGCTCCTGCAATAAAAAGAGGACTGCCGAACCTCTCAGCCACCAATATCATGCTTGCGCCAAAGAACAGCACCGGTATCGCATCTACAAGTGCAAGCGAAACTGTGAATCCTTCCATCTTTCCCCTTCATTCCCGGCTCAGGGCCATGTCTATATGCTGATTTTAGCATTTTATGATAAATGTGTGGGAGGGTCCGGGAAAAACCGCTTATGATGGACATATGAACAGGCTAATGGCATAATCTGACTAGACAAGTACACAAATTGTGTCGGGAGAAGCAATATGGCCAACAAAGAACTGATGGCTCAGCGGGTCCAGCTGTTCCGTGATGCTGAGAATTTCAGGAAAACGGACCGGATCCCTCATTTCGCCAATGTGGTCACCTGGAAAGTCTTTGATGCGGGACACACACTGGATGAAGCCATGACTGATTTTGATATTATGGAAAAGTGTGTGCTGCACTTCCTGGACAATTACCCCGTGGATGCGATACTGGACGTTGGGATACGCAACCAGTTCAACATCACTGAGGCGTTTGGGGAGGGCAGCTATTATTATTACGATAAGGAAGTTGTGGGTATACACGACCATGCTCACTGTACCGTGGAAACACTTCAGGAGTATATGGATGACCCCGTCAGATATGCCTGGGAAAAGATCCTTCCCGCGAAGTACAGCGACAGCTGGGCGCAGAAGGACAAATCTGTATGGAAAAAGACCTTCAGCGAGTATATGAAGTACATAATGTTCATACTTCATATGTCCGGGGTCATGAAGAAGTATTCGCTGCCCGGACTCTCACCCAACAATCCCATGAAGGGATCGGTGGTACCTGCTGTAGAGATACTGATGAGCGACCTCCTGGGGATACAGCAGCTGTCCATAGCGATGCGGCGCAGCCCCGATCTTCTGGAGGCATTTATTGAGCGCTGGGAAAAAGAGCGTATGGAGCCGATCTATGAGAAGATCAGAAATTCAAAGGGACCCGACTACAAGTACTGCTTTGACTCATCGATACTGGTTCTCGCTCATAACATTATGAATACAAAGCAGTTTGAACGCTTCTACTGGCCGTATCTTAAAAAGCTTCTGGATACCTACGCTGAAAAAGGAATGAATATCAGGCTGTTCACTGAAGGAAGCATTCTCCGTTTCGCAGATTATTTCAAAGACTACCCTAAGGGCCTTCTGACCTTCCATCTTGAGCAGGACGATCCTTTCGAGTTCCGTGAAGTGCTGCCGAATGTAGCAATAATGGGCGGAATGACGACCGATCTGCTTTCCAACGGGACTCCGGAAGAATGTGTTTCCTACGCCAAGCGTCTGTGTGATGAACTGGGAAAGGACGGAGGATTCATATTCAGTGAGAACAAGATGCTGTCCTACCGCAACGATGCCAAGGCTGAAAACATGAAAGCCGTCTGCGATTTCGTGGATTCGTACAGACTGTAAGAAGGAGCTCAGACATGAAAAAAACCTACATAAGCTATCCTGAAGGGTATAATCGCTTGGTAAAGGATATAATCCCGTTCTATATGCGTCCCGTCAAAGACATGATCATGAGACTGCTTCTCACCATACTGACCGATGGCTGAATCAGACTCAGACCATTGTATATACAGAACTATTAAGCCAGACCATTTCCCAGACATTTGAGGTGTTCACTTGAAGATCGCGATCATCACCGGAGGAGGCGGAGGACTCGGCTCCGCATTCCTGACGGCTATCCGGAACCGTTACCCCGGGCTGGACGAATACTGGATCATCGATATCCAGAAAGAGAAACTGGAAGAAGCTTCCAAAGCGGACTGCAGGATCAGACCTGTTGTCATGAACCTCTCTGACCCTGAGTCTTTTGGGTTTCTCAACGACCTGCTGGAGAACAGCAGCGCCGACATACGGATACTGATCAATAACGCTGGTGTCGAAACTGTCGCGCCATTTGAAAAAGCTCCGGAGAAGTCACTCGTAAATACCGTAAGGGTCAATTCCGAAGCAGTAATGCATATCGACAAGGTCTGCATACCATTTATGCACGAAGGCAGTTTCATAATTCACACAGCATCGATCTATGCCTTCTCCCCGGTACCCGGCGATGCCGTGTATGCCGCATCGAAGGCATTTGTCCGGTCCCTTTCGCTGGCTCTGCATGAAGAACTGAGGGAAAAGGGGATCAATGCAATGACGCTGAATCCCGGGGGCATGAAGACTTCGATGGACAGGAGCGACCTCCGCAGAAAGGGCTTCTCCATGCCGTATCTGAATATGGATGAAGTCGCGAAAGGAGCGCTTGCGAAGGCAGAAAAAGGCAAAGCATCATATACTCCCAGCATCTATTACCGTTTATACTCCCTGTTCTGCAAGCTCCTGCCGCACACTCTTACAGCAAGAACACTGGGCAGAAACTATAAGTAACGGCCGGTATCTAAATCATAAAAAGACCGCATCTCCTGCCGGAAATGCGGTCTCTTTTCGTAATGCGCTGCTTCAGATCACTGATACGTTCTTTTCAAAGTCGAAGGTATGGGGTTCCTTTGTCGCTTCGGGATATCCCACAGCGATCGCCACCTCATATCTGTATCCCTCCGGGAACGCTAGTTTCTTTGCGTACTCTTCCTTTTTCTCTCCGTTAAGGACTCCTTCCATGCATCCGAGAATAACACTGCCGAGGCCAAGCGCTTCCGCCGCAAGATGGATGTTCTCAACAGCGATGCCTGCATCCACCGGGCTCCATTTGAAGCTCTCGTCACCGGACAGGTAGATCGTTACGGGAGCATTGTAGAAGAAAGAATTCTGCGCGTTAGGATTGAGATCAGTCTGGATCTCGGCCTGAACGGGATTGTCCTTCCCTACTACAGTAAAATGGATCTCCTGCTTGTTGGCTGCCGTAGGAGCCTTCAGGCCGGCTTCGACCAGTGTCTTGCAGACCTCCTCAGGCAGAGGCTTGTCGCTGTAGCTTCGAACCGAATTCCTTTTGTCGATTACATTCAAAAAATCACTCATTTCTATATACCTCCTGAATCCAATATACACCCTTTGTCCATATCTGCGAAATATCACGCCGTCTTCTGTTACCCTTTTTCTACGGTATCAGCCGGTCTATCAGGCAGTCTATCCTTTCAGACAACGGCTCTGCGATCCTCATCCACAGTTTTTCTGCTGTCTGCTTTCGGATCAGTTCCAGAGCACCGCAGATGCAGAATACTGCCAGAATGATGCCTGCGGAGAAAAGCAGGAACCATGGGCTTTCCTGCATGGTGTTGGCTCTGACTATATTGTTCCACACATATCTTCTGATCTGCCAGTTATCGTGGATCAGGTATATTCCGAAAGTGAGGGATGAGACCAGATTGACGACCCGGTTGCTGCCGATATTGAGTTCCTTGAACCCCATGAAAAGAAAGAGGGACAGAAGCAGGATCAGCACGTGATTCTGGTAGTTGAAAAGATAATCAAGAAGCTTGAGTTTTCCCATTGCCTTCATGCCCCAGATGTCCACCGCCGTGATGATCGCCATACATACAGCCCAGATTCCTGCGGCGCAAAGAAACCAGAAAGCCGCTTTACGGTGCGATTCCTCATGATACAGCCTCAGATACGCTCCAAGACAGTAAAGGAACAGGAAGAACGCCAGATCACTGCCCTCAAAATCCGTCACTATCATTCCCGGTATCCATCCGATCGTAGGGATCAGGCACCAGAAAATGCCCGTTATCACCAGCATCCTGCGGAATCTCGTTCTGGAGAGCGAGAGCAGCATCCCGTTAAAATAGGGTGACAGCAGATACATCACCATATACGTGGATATGAACCATTGTACGCCGGATGAGAGGAAAAACAGTTTTCCTTTGAACGAATCCTGCACCATTCCCCCGAACCCGCCTATCTTCTTATGGAACACCAGCCAGATCCCCATTATCCAGAAGAAACACTGCCCCCAGAGCTGTAATACTTTGGAGCTCCTGATACCCTTCGAGCGTATCAGGAAATAGCCTGATACCATCACGAAAAGGTTTACTCCGGTCTTTCCGTCCAGAAGCATAGACTGATACAGCAGCCTGTTGAATGTCAGGGTTCCGCTTGAATGCCTGAAATTGCTGAACAATGCGTAATGATACGTGATGATCAGCAGCATTGCAAATATCCGCATCAGTTCGAAATTCGAACTTCTGTTCTTTCTGTCCATTACAGCCCCTCCATCTCCTTTAACATCTGAGAAAAATATATATCTGCAGGAGCTATCCTGCAAACGGCTCTGTGCGGATATTCGGAATGCTGAACAAACAGACCGGATCCGAAGAACAGTTTTTTAACCCCTTACTGCTGCAGCCGCCGATCCGCGGCAATACGTTTCGTCCACTTTCACTAATATTTTACACATCATATATTATATTTATATTGAGAACGGTCTCTTAAATCTGTAATATAAGGATGATATGCAAAAATAGTATTCTGCCATTGTTTTCACCATTCATTTCTTGCATATATGCTCAATGGAAGGATCTTATGACGGTCTGCCGCGCCGTTTATGCCGGTGAGAGCAGCTGTCCGTAGTTGATGGAACTAAACAGACTGTTTCGGCCTTTTAAGAGACGGCTGCTGAAAGAGGATCTTATCCGGTCTGCATCCGGAGCGCTCGCTGTAGCTTCGATCCTCACCTTCTGCGCCTCCGTCCTATATCATTTCAAGATTCAGGAACCTGACAGGAAGTTCTTGCTGCTTTGCTTTGCTTGTTCTTTCCTTGCAGTGTTCCTTTTTCTGTTCTTTTTTGTCTTTTATCCCTGGAAAAAAAGGATAGCACGCCGGATAGACGGTACGGGTCTCAAGGACCGCATCTCGACTATGCTCGAATACAGAAAGGATGAATCTCCGATCGCTTATGTGCAGAGGCGCAACGCTCTCTGGTATCTCAGAACTATGAGTCCGAAGAGAATAAGCCTCAGGATCAACAGAAAACGAATGCTGATGACTGCCGTCTGTTTCGTTCTGATGGCAGGAATGCTGCTGATCCCCTATGACATCTTCGCGAGGATAAACCCCGAGATACGGGCGCGACTTGAACTTGAACAGAAGATCTCCGCACTGTCTGAGAGACTGCGTACGGAGATAGTCGATGCAGAATACCCGGAAACTGTAGAAATGCCTCTTCTGGCCGCTGTCGATACACTTCAGGAAAACATGCTGGCCGGGACAAACGACCTGCAGCGCGCTACAGCTGTCATAAAGGCAAGGCAGGAGATGGAAGAAGCAGTGGGCGAATTTGTCTCCAGGCTCGAGATAGGCGATGCTTTCCAGAAGTATGCTGAGACAAGATCTCTAGGTGTAGCCGTGACTGTCGGAGATCCCCAGATGGTGACCGATTCTCTGTCTGATGCTGCGACTCATGTGACAGAAGACAGGGATGCCGCATCATCACTGTCATCCGATCTTGCCTCGTCCCTGAACGCAGCCGGCATTGACCGGTCTGACGGACTGCTGTCCGCATTCTCCGATCTCAGCACATTCCTGTCTGAGGATCTTTCCGGTCTCTCTGACGAAGAGCTCCGGAAAGAGCTGAAAAACAAGAACTACGCGATCATGGACCAGATCGACATCCAGATCTCGGTCGAAGAAAAGTTCAGTATGCTGGGGAAAACGCTTCAGGACATTCAGGATGCCCTTCTCGGATACACCCGCCCTGAGGATCCTGCTGCAGGAGTGGTCAACACAGACACGAGCGATGTCGTCGAAATCGCGGAAGGCGTCGACCTTCGCGACCGCGACGCATTTATTCAGCCGCGCGATTACTCATACGGCATGGACGAACCGATGTATGATCCCGAGCTCGGCATGGTCACATTCGGTGAAGTCTATGAGAAATACTATGAAAAGTATAAGGAGCAGCTTAAATCCGGCGTCATCCCGGAGGAACTTAAGAGCATGCTCGACAGTTATTTCTACTGGCTCAACAACTGACATTCGCAATACGGAGCCTAAGAGAAACAAAAAACACACAGATATATAGGAGATAGTTCAATGGTTCAGGCACATGACGTTGAGATTTTCGGTGAAAAGAGCCGTCAGCTGCTCGCTGAGATCGGCAAAGATATGATAGGGCAGGAAGATGTGGTCGAAGATACCGTCATAGCGATGGTTTCCGGAGGCAACGTCCTTCTCGAAGGCGTTCCCGGAGTCGGAAAGACCAGACTGGTAAGGTCTCTGGGCAGAGCCTTCGACCTTCCCTTCTCAAGGATCCAGTTCACTCCCGACCTGATGCCCGCCGACGTTACCGGCACCAATGTCATCGAGCAGGGCGAAGACGGAAAGAACAGGCTCGTTTTCCAGCGGGGGCCGATCTTCTCCAGCATCATCCTGGCGGACGAGATCAACCGTGCCACGCCTAAAACGCAGTCCGCTCTGCTGGAAGCCATGCAGGAACATACGGTTACCGCCGGCGGAAGCACATATGTCCTGGAGGAGCCTTTCTTTGTTCTTGCCACACAGAACCCGATCGAACAGGACGGAACATATCCCCTCCCCGAAGCTCAGATGGACCGCTTCATGTTCAAGCTCCTAGTCAGTTTCCCCACCGCTGAGGAACTCTCCAAGATCGTCAACCTGACACAGGTGACCATGGATGAGCAGGCCAATCCCGTTCTCAACGCGAAGACCCTGCTTGAGATGAGAGCGACCGCTAAGGAGATCCCTGTCAGCAGCGAGATCCTGGACTATACAGTCAGGCTTGTCGAAACATCCCATCCCGAAAGAGAAGATGCTCCCGAGTTCACTCAGAAGTATATCCGTTTCGGCGCAAGTCCCCGTGCTGCGCAGAACATGATCACCGCAGCCAAAGTCAGGGCTCTTATGGACGGCCGCTTCAACGTATCGTTTGATGACATCGATGCACTGGCATATCCGATACTGAGACACCGTGTAAAGCCCAGTTTCCTCGCTATTACCGAAAAGGTGGATGCGGATACCCTCGTATATATGCTCCTTGAGGAAGTAAACGGACGCAAACCTTCTTCCGACGCCAAGGAGGTCGTGGTTCCCAAGAAGAGAAGAAAGAGACTGTTCGGCTGATCTCCGGAGGCTCCAAATGAGAAAGATCATAGATGACGCCTTCATCTCCATGCTTGAGACCAGAGACCTCAATGTGCACTCTTCCCTCAACGGTCTCTTCGGAGGCAACCGCAGAACGGTCAAGCACGGAAGCTCGGCGGAATTCGCTGATTATCAGGAATATGTACCCGGCGATGACCTAAGAAGGATCGACTGGAATCTTTACGCGCGCTTTGAAAAACTGTTTATAAAGCTTTTCGTCGATGAGCGTCAGCTTCATCACCGGATCTATGTTGACTGTTCCGCATCCATGGATTGGGGCGATCCGCACAAGGGCGAGACCGCTCTCAGACTGGCATGCGCACTTGGTTTTCTTGCAGTCCAGTCCATGGACCGAGTGAGCATTATAGAGATCCACGATGACAAGTGTGACAATGTAGCGAACAATATCGTCGGGAAAGAGCGCTTCTACGAGGCAGTCAACAAACTGAACAATACGGAATTCTTCGGTAACTCCGAGATAGGCTCCGCTCTGACCAGAGAGGAGAATGTCGGAAACGGGGACGGCATGTCTGTGATCATCTCCGATTTTCTTACCGAGAGCGAATGGAAAAGCGGCGCAGAATACCTCAGGTACAGCAACCGTGAGGTCTGCCTTCTTCAGGTCCTCTCTCCGGAAGAGATGGACCCCATGATGATGGGCAAGATGTGGCTTCTTGACAGTGAAGCCAGGGGAAATGACGACCCGCGCAACAAAAGGATGGAGATCTCCAGAGACACTCTCAAGGCCTATTCAATGGCTCTTGAATACCATCAGAACGAACTCAGGCAGTTCTGTGACGCGAGAGGGATACCGTTTGTTACCGTCTGTTCAGATGAACCGATCGAGCGAATGCTGTTTATGAAATCTACCGAAGCAGGGATCATACTATGAGTTTTGAAAATCCGAAAGGACTCTGGATGCTTTTAGGAATCCCCGTGCTTATCTTCATCCATCTGGTGAAGTCAAAGCACGAGGATCAGCCTGTATCCAGCACTTATATATGGAAACTTGCGGAAAAGTTCATGAATCAGGTCCTGCCGATGCAGAAGCTTAAGAGATTCCTGATCTTTCTGTTCCAGTTTCTGGCCGTACTTGGCACGGCGCTCATAGTCGCAAAGCCTGTTATCTATAACGGCAACAGCACGAAATATGTAGCTGTCCTCGACGCCTCGGCAAGCATGCTGACTTCAGATGAAAAAGGTGTCAGCAGATTCGACAGGGCTCTGGACGGGATCAGAGATCTGACGAAAAAGATCAATCTGGGACACACGGTTAGTATCATCTATGCTTCGGATGAGGTCTACTATCTCATTCAGGAGTCCTCTTCAGCAAGTGATGTGGATGTGGTTCTTGAAAATGTAAGCTGTTCAAAAGGCAGCTGTGACATAAGCGCCGCACTTGATCTCGCCCAGGAGACAGCTTCTCTGTATCCTGATACGGAGGTCGTTCTTTTCACCGATGCCGTCTGTACCGACATGCATAACATCGAAGTCGTATATGTCGGCGATGATATCTGGAATGCAGCCGTCCTTTCGCTGAGCGGCGATGAAAAGAATGACCTTGTCATCTTTACTGGTTCAGTGCTTAGTACCGGTGCCGACGCTGTGCTTCCGGTAGGACTTGAAGTCGACGGACAGGTCCTTGACGTGCAGCTCGTTGACTGTGAAGCGGATATACCTGCTGAAGTCACCTTCTCTCTGGACGCGAACCGATTCCGCAACTATTCAAACGCCAGGATATTCCTTGACCTGGAGGACGGTCTTCGCGACGACAACAGTTTCTCGGTCTGCGTGGAAAACCCGTATTACTGGAAAGTAAGGTTGCTGAGCGACAACCCGCGTTTTCTCAGGAGCGCTCTGGAATCAGTACCTCATGTTACGCTATGGACCGACAACATCATCTCAAACAGTCTGCCGGGTTTTTACCTGTACATCTACGACAGATCTGAACCTTATCCGTATCCGGAAGATATGTCGGTCATAAGTTTCGGCATAACGGACCTTCCTGATGGTCTGACCGCGTATGATCTGGTGGAGGAACCGGCCAAGCTGAAGATATCTGGTCCTCTCTCCAGTCCTCTGTATAAGGACCTTGTGCTGGATTCCACATATGTCAGCAGATACTACCCCCTTAAAGGCAATGCCCTTTGGGAAAATCTTTTTCAGTGCGGAGACGATGTCGTCGCGGTCTACAGAAAAAACGCTGACGGAACGGTGACCGTAGTCTTTTCTTTTGATATCCACGATTCCAACCTTCCTCTCCAGAGCGATCTCACAGTGATGATGCGCAATCTTTTTAAGTTTGCTCTACCGTGGATCGTGGAGGAGAACAGCGCCCCTGTCGGGTCGCCGCTCAATATCAGTCTTCTGCCATATGCAGACAGAGTTCTGCTGCTGAAGCCGGACAATACCGTATCGGAGCTCAGCATGTCCGACTTCTCCTGCGTTTTCACTCCGACAGAGGTAGGTATCTACCGCATAACGGAAAAGTCCGATGAAAAAAACGTGTATAAGGATGTCTTCATACATATCCCCGAATCCGAAAGCTCTGTCCAGAAACTGGACGGACTCTCGGTCGACAAGGCTGCCGACTACATCAAGGGTTCGGACGGGGATTCAGTGCCCAAGGCGGCCACACATATGTCTGTCTGGATCGCAGCCGCGGCACTTGTCTTAATGCTGGTGGAATGGGGGATGAGCTGCCGTGAAGAACTTTGATATCAGTTTTCAGTATCCCCTGCGTCTGCTTTTTTTCATCCCTGCCCTGGTGCTGATCCTTATTCCCCTATTCAGGATCACGAAGAAAAGGCGGACCGTTAAAAAGACCGTTCCGGCCGTGATGAACGCGGTTCTTGCGCTGCTTCTGATCTTAGCCATCGCCGGCATGCAGTTCTCCTCGATAACATCCAGGCAGGCAGTAGTGATCCTGGTCGACCAGTCTGCAAGCGTTACATCCGCAGATGTTGAGGCGGTAGAGACTGCTCAGCAGCTGTATGACAGGATGCATGGGGAGACCGATGTGGCTGCCGTGCTCTTCGGCGAGCTGGCATCCACTTCTCTTGATTTCGGATCCGATGCCGGAACGATACGGGCAACAGATCAGGTCATACCGAGTGCAACCAACCTGGAGAACGCTCTGGAACATGCATCGATGATGTTTCCCCAAAACAGCGCAAAAAGGGTCATCCTGATCTCCGACGGCAGAGAAACAGAGGGAAATTCGGAAGCCGCAGTAAAATTCCTCCTGAACAGAGGAATACGCGTTGATGCATTACATCTGGACACAGCTCTGAAAACGAACGATATACAGATCGAATCCGTAAAATGCCCGAGCGGTGCGCACGTAGGAGATGAGATATCCATAACCGCGACCGTGATCAGCACATGCGATGCGCCGGTAGTCATGAGGCTCAACCGAAGCGCATATGAGCTAAAAGCGATACGCACTACCGTCAGAGAAGGCGTCAATACAGTTGAATTCCGCATGCCCATAGAGGAAGCGGGCAAACACACGTTCAATGTTACGGTCTCCGCGGGCGAGCAGTATAACTCAAACAACCGGAATGATATCGGTTACTGCTGTGTCAATGCATCAAACTCCACTTCGATCCTTGTGATCGCAAACACCGCCGCTGACGCAGAGCCTCTTAAGCAGCTCCTTTCCGATGAGTACACTGTCATAGTCGAGATCCCGCGCACCTGTCCGAAGACCATGATAGAGCTCTGCAACTACGATGCCGTGATCCTTCTCAACATCGATATGGCAAACCTTCCGGAAGGTTATGACGGTCTTCTGCATGACTATGTGGAGATACAAGGCCGGTCTCTTCTGCTTTGCGGAGGAGGTTCAACGTTCATGTACGGCAACATGGTGGGCACTGCCGTTGAGTCCATCATGCCGGTCGACTTCACTGTTCCCGAGCAGAGCAAGGGCGATTCCGTCGCCATAATGATACTTCTTGACACTTCTCTGAGTATGGCAGGAAATTATATTGCCATGGCAAAGGAAGGCGGAACGAAAGTCGTCGAGGCTCTGACATCAAATGACTACTGCGGTCTGGTCACATTCAACCAGTTCGCTTCCCTAAAGGCCCCGCTGTCTCCCGCGACTGAAGTGTTCAAACAGCAGCTGGTAGAAAACATCTCTGCTTCCACCACAATGAATCAGACGATCTATTCCAGGCCGCTTCAGATCGCCTATTCCGAGCTTTATAACTGTGACGCTGCCGTAAGGATAGCCGTTCTCCTTTCCGACGGCGGCCCCGCTGACACGGTATACAGCACTGTCGCAAAACAGATGGCAGCCGACGGGATCACAGTCTCCACTGTCGGTATGGGATTCCCTTCCACAGTGCTTGCGGGACTTGCCCAGGACGGCTGCGGCCATTTCTCTTACGCTACTACAGCGGATGATCTGCCCGACATAATCCTTGGAGAGGCAGAAAAACAGTCGATGAGCGCCGTTCAGCTCGGCGAATACTCTCTCAGCATCGCAGAGAGCAATGTCATAACTGAAGGTTTTTCCCGCGAAGATCTCCCTTCTGTAAAAGGTCTTATGCCCGCTGTTATGAAAGCAGGCCATTCACCCTGGATCATCACTTCCGACGGTGTTCCGGTCTATGCGGTCAACGATGCCGGAAAAGGCAAAGCCGCTGTCTTTACCTCCGACCTTACCGACAGATGGTGTTCATCATGGTTTGACTCGGAGAGTGCCAGGACCATGATCCGCAGAATGGTGTCCACAACGCTTTCAAATGAGCCGCACGGGTCAGCGATGACCGCTGACATCACCCACAAGGGCAGGATAGTATCAGTCGTACTGCACACGGCCGGCACCGATGTCCCCGTCACTGCCGAGATTCAGGTCTCGAACCTCTACGGCAGCCATACGATACAGATGTATCCGGCTCAGAAAAACACCTTTAAGTGCTCCTTCATTACCGACAGAGAAGGCGCATACGATGTGACATTCGCCATGAAGGATCAGGCAGGAAACATCCTTGACTACTCGAATTCGTTCTTTTCCGTCGATTACTCTGATGAATACGACTCCTTCTCTCCCGACGGCACCTCTGTGATCGAATCCATCACAAGCCAGACGGGCGGCATGATCTCAGACGATCCCGATGCCCTTGTTGCTGCCAGGTCGCCCGATGCTACAGTGTACTTTGATCCGATCACGATCATTGCCGCGCTGAGCTGTGTGATCCTTCTCGCAGATATCGCGATACGCAAGCTGCGGTGGGCAGATATCAGAGGAATATTCTCCAAAGGCTGAATCCGAAATCATTGATACAAACATAAAAAACGGCGCTCCCTTCTTCCGGAGGGAGCGCCTTGCTGTATGCTGTATTATTCGTCCTTATTCAGTACGTGCCTCTGCTATCACTTTCCCCATGTTCCAAAGGTGGACCACGTTTTCTTCAGCACGCTTTTTGCTCTCATCGCTGTCAAATGAATGGAATGCAGTATGTGTACCGCAGTGACCGCACTGCACATAAACACACCAGTTTCCTTCTGTTTCTATGAAAGCGCAATCCTCGTGACAGATCGGGCAGGGCATCAGTTCTTCCATTTGCATGTCTCCATAACCGTTATTTCTACTGTCGATATTATTTCACATTCGTGTATCGACTTCAATCCACTACTTCCACGAGGAACTCGCAGTACGGATCCCCGTTGGCACAGCACTTCTGCTCTGTCACCACGCACTCTCTTCCAAGTGCCTCTGAGAACATTCCCGCTGCGACTCCGGCTTCGTACACGCAGACCTTTTCGTGGATATCCGGAAGTCCGTAACAGTCCGCACATTCATAATGACGGTATACTGCATGGTGTTCATCCGCCTCAACTACCTCCTCGAAGGCGTAGTTTATGGACTCCGCTATGGGCTGGTTGCTCTGCATTATCTCCGGAAGCGTCTTTCCCCTGATCATATCCGAACATATGTCTCTTCCGATCCTGTAACCGATCTCATATGCCGTTTCCTTAAGTTCCGGATGAAGTATGAAGGTGAGCGTCTGCCTCTCCCTCATGTACTGTATTGACATGAGATCGCCAAGTCTTGGGCGTATGCTCTCTCCCCTTGCCGATTTCTCATAATCATCGGCAAAGGAGACCCTAAGCTTTTCTGCTCTGCGTTCTGCCTCTTCCGGATCCGGTCTGCTGATATTTTTGTAAGGATTGATCATTTTACTCACCTGTCACGGAATATGGTCTCAAAGTCATTTCTGGCATCTCCCATGACCTTTTCTATATCAAGCTTCCTGTACTCACCGCTGTCGTACAGGACCTCTCCGCCTGCCACAGTCATCACTATGTCACGGGAGTTTCCGCTGTAAACGATCAGGTTGACTATATCTGTACGGATATCCATAGCAGGAGAATCTGTCCTGAAAACCACGAAATCAGCCCTCATCCCTTCTTCAAGAGACCCGCGGTCATTGTACCCGAGAGCCAGCGCCGCGCCTTTTGTAGCATGGTAAAGGGATGTCTTAGCATTCATAACGAGAGGATCCCTGAGATATCCCTTGTGGACAAGAGCTGCGACTCTCATCTCCTCCCACATATCCTGGGTATTGTTGCTGGCAGGTCCGTCAGTGGAGATAGCTACTTTGAGCCCCTTCTCCAGCATCTTCGGGATCGGCGCCACGCCGCTGGCAAGCTTGAGGTTTGATATGGGGTTATGGAGCACGGAAGCCCCGTGCTTTTTTATGACATCCATATCATTTTCTGTTATGTACACGCAGTGGGCAAGAAGCATATGAGTTTCCATCATACCGAGGCTCTCGAACAGTTCAACCGGGGTCATGCCGTGTCTTGCGACACATTCTTCATGCTCCGATCTTGTTTCACTGCAGTGGATGTGTATCGGCAGCCCTGCCTTTGCCGCTGTCTCACCCCAGTATCTCAGATCTTCGGGGGTGCACGTGTACTCGGCATGAGGGGCTATGGCAACCCTTATATCCTCATCGTCTTTATATCGGTCCGCAAGATCCAGCGCACTTCTCAGTACAGACTCGGCCTGCTCGTTCGAACTCATCAGACAGGAAGATACCGTTCCTGACAGCCCCGCTTCTTTTAGAGCCCTTGCCACATATTCCCCGTGATAGTACATGTCATTGACTGTCGTGGTTCCTGTCCTTGTAAGCTCGGCAGCTGCTGCCAGCGCTCCGTGATACTCCGTATCCGGTGTATGCCTGGATTCCAGCGGGAATATCCTCTGCCACAGCCAGTCCTGGAGGTTAAGATCATCGGTATACCCCCTGAAGAATATCATCGGCATATGCGCGTGTCCGTTGACGAATCCCGGCATAATGACTTTCCCGGAACAGTCGAATATCTCGGCATCCGGATAATCCCTGCGCGGTCCGACATAAACTATCTTTTTTCCTTCGACTGCAAGCGTCCCTTTTTCGATGACATCAAAGCTGCTGTTTACTGTTACTATGCATGCGTTCTGAAAAACCTTCATATTCTGATTCTCCCGTAATCAATTGATCATTCACCCTTCTGATAGTAATGGACTCCTTCCATAGCCGGAGCTTCGGCGCCTTTCTTTGCAAAGAACAGCACGATAATGGTCACTGCGTACGGCAGCATCTGGACAAGCTGAGAAGGTATGGATACCGACTGTATCCTGAACTGGAGGCTCTGCGCAATACCGTACACGAGTCCGCAGACTGCAACAGGCACAGGCTTCCATCCTCCGAGAATGACCATAGAAAGCGCGATATACCCGCGTCCTGCGACCATATCCTTGCTGAACATATAGATATCGCCTATTGAAAGGTACGCTCCTCCCATACCGGCGAGCGCTCCGCTGACCATCATGCAGATGTACTGGATCTTGTAAACGTTGACGCCCATGGAACCGGCCATGAACGGGTTGTCTCCGACTACCCTGACCCTGAGCCCGGCAGGTGTTTTGTACAATACCAGCCAGAGCAGCGCAGTGCACAGTATCAGCAGATAGAAAAGCGGTGAAACGCTGCCTATAAGATCCTTGATCACCGGTATCCTGTTTATGACCGGGATGCTCACTACGCCGAGCCCGTCCACTGTGGAAGACTTGCCTCTCGTACCCCATATCATCTGCAGCAGCACCACTGTCATGCCGCTTGCGAACATGTTTACAGCGACTCCGGTTATCATATGCTCGCATTTGAACCCGATAGCGAAGACGGCCATAAGAAGTCCCGTGACCGCACCTGCTGCCATAGCGAACAGAAGGCCGACCCACGCTGACCCTGATACATAGGACCCCACGACTGAGAAAAATGCTCCGAAAAGCATCATTCCCTCAAGGCCCATATTGACCACACCGGCGCGCTCAGCGATCATGCCTGCAAGCGCGGCGTATGCTATAGGTATAGTGACTCGGATCGCTCCTGCCAGCAGTTTAAGCAGAAATTCCATTGCCCGGTCTCCTTTCATTCCTTGCTCTGATGATCTTCCTTGCCGCCCTGAAAATCCCCGGTGTCGACACGAAGAGAATGACAAGTCCTTCCAGAACTTCGATGAGTTCTCCCGGTATGCTCGTAGACCGGTTCATTCCCGTAGCCCCGTTCCTCAATGCGCCGAACAGGAACGCCGATATCAACGTACCGAGGGGCTGACTGCGGCCCATTGTCGCGATCGCGATCCCGTCAAAGCCGTAGCCCTGAGTCATCGTCGGTATGTAGTATCCCCAGTACCCCAGTACCTCTCCCGCGCCGCCGAGTCCCGCTAGAGCCCCTGACAGGAACATCGCCGCAAGGATGTACTTCTTTGCGTTTATGCCGGCAGTCTCGGCAGCGGAGCTGTTGCTTCCGACAGCTCTGAGCTCGTATCCGAATCTGGTATATCTCAGCATCAGCCATATAAGTGCGGTAGCTGCTACAGCCAGAAATATCCCGGTATAGAGCCTTGTGTGGGCAACCATCGTCGTCATTGATGCAGTCGGCTGTATCTCTTCTGTCCTGACAACATTACCCTCTGCGTGGAACGGGTATGAGACGAGATATGAAACTATATACTGTGCGACGTAGTTGAGCATGATAGTCAGAATGACCTCGTTGATCCCGAGCGCGTTCTTGAGCCATGCCGCGATCAGCGCCCAGAGTCCTCCGATCACAGCTCCGGCAAGCAGTGCCAGAGGCAGATGGATGATCTTGGGAAGCCCGGTGATGTATCTTCCGGCGACAGCTGCCGCGAACGAACCAACCAGCATCTGTCCTTCTATTCCGATATTAAATATACCGACCTTGACAGCCATAAGCATGGCTAGTCCGGAGAACACCAGCGGTATCATCGTACCCAGCGTCTGTGAGAAATAATACTTGCTGCCGAAGGCGCCTTTCAGCATTGCTCCGTATGCTTCCAGCGGCGAGTATCCGCAGATGATTATAACGGCACCGCAGATTAGCAGCGCCAGGATAAGAGATGCCGCCGATACCAGTATCTGACTTCTCTTGAAAAAATCCAGAATCCTATTCTTCATCAGAATCACCCATCTTTCCCAGCATATAGGCTCCAAGCTCTGATTCCGTAAATCCCGAGGCCGGCCTGCAGGCTGCTATCCTGCCTTCGTATATGACGGCGATCCTGTCCGAAAGCTTGACTATCTCATCAAGATCTGCAGATATAAGGATCACCGCTCCTCCCTTGTCCCTGACATCCATAAGCTGCGAGTGTATGTACTCTATCGCCCCGATGTCCACTCCCCGCGTGGGCTGAGCGGCAACAAGTACACCGTTGTGATGCTTAAGAGCACGTCCTACGATCAGTTTCTGCTGGTTTCCTCCTGAAAGTGAGCCTGTAAGCTGATCTATGCCTTCCGTGCGGATATCGTAATCTTCGATAGCTTTCTCTGCCTCACCACGTATCTGTTTAGTTCTCAGCAGTCCCTGCCCGGTCATATACTGAGGCAGTGTATGGTAACCAAGGATGAGGTTCTCCCAGTTCGTGAAACTGCTTATATACCCTCTCATCCCCCTGTCTTCCGGAATATGTCCCAGCACCTTCAGCATTCCGGAGGCATCCGTACCGGTGATGTCATTGCCGTCCAGTGTCATTTTCCCGGTGTAGCCTCTCTCTATCCCTGTGATGACCTCGATCAGTTCCGTCTGACCGTTGCCCTCCACTCCGGCTATTCCGAGGATCTCTCCTGAACGCATCTCAAGAGAGACGTGATCCAGTACATTCCTGCCGTTCTTCTTCAAAACTATATCTTCCAGACTGATCTTTACAGGTCTGTCAGCCCTAAGGTCTTTTTTCCTGATCCCGAGATCCACAAATCTGCCGACCATCAGATCGGCGAGTTTCTGTTCGTCGACTTCGCTGATGGGCAGTCTTGTGATCTTCCTTCCTTTTCTCAGTATGGTGACCGAATCCGCAACTGCTATGGTCTCCTTGAGCTTGTGAGTGATTATAATGACTGTTTTCCCGTCCGCCTTGAGTCCTTTCAGTACAGTAAACAGATCGTCTACTTCCTGAGGAGTCAGTACGGCTGTAGGTTCATCCAGTATCAGTATCTCAGCCTGGTGGTAAAGCGCTTTCAGTATCTCCACCCTCTGCCTGACACCGACGGACAGATCCCTTATTCTGGCTCTCGGATCTACCTTGAAATGATATCTGTCGGCAAGCTCGCCGATCTGTCTGAAGGCTCCTTCCAGATCAAAGAAAGGCCCCTTCTTTGGTTCCTGTCCGAGTACTATGTTCTCTGTCACCGTCAGTGAGTCCACCAGCATAAAATGCTGATGCACCATCGATATCCCGTTCTCGATGGCCGTGCGCGGCGAGGTGATCCGTACCTCGTTTCCGTTTATCTTTATGATTCCGCTGTCCGCCCTGTACATACCGAACAGTATGTTCATGAGAGTCGTCTTTCCGGCTCCGTTCTCCCCCAGCAGTGAGTGGATCTCGCCTTTTTCCACATAAAAATCCACGTTATCGTTAGCCGGAACACCGTTAAATCTCTTGGTTATGCCGAGCATCTCGACTGCATTCATTGCGTATCTTCCTTGAAAAGTCTTGTTTGTGGAAAGCAGGTGCGACTGCCTTCCAGCAGCGCACCTGCCTGATCATCTGTTGATTAGCCTTCGAAACCTACTTCTTCATAGGTGTAGGGGACTGTGATCTTTCCGGAGATGATGTCTTCTCTGGCCTGCTCTGCGGCCTTGACGGCTTCGTCAGAGGGGGCGCAGCGTGATCCGTCGATCGTGAAGGTAACAGCACCGGCCTTGAGGCCCTGTGCCTGATGGCCGCCTATGAGCGTGCCGTCGATAGCTTCACCGATTCCGTTGCAGACAGTGACATCCATGAGACGCATTCCGCTTACCATGACTGTGTCCGGGCTGAGCAGGCACTGGTTCGTGTCTACGCCGACGATGCGGAAGTCACCGGACTCCTCTGCGGCAGCGATGCATCCGAGGCCTGAACCGCCGGCAGCTGCGAAAACGATGTCACAGCCTTCGTCTCTGAGTGCCAGGGCAAGCTCCTTGCCTGTTGTGGTATCGGCAAAACCGCCGACTACCTTGACACTGATCTGGATGTCGGGATTCACAGACCATGCACCGGCCATGAATCCGGAAGAGAATATCCTCAGAGAGGGGATATCCAGAGCAAGAACGATACCGAGCTTGTTTGTCTTGGTCTCCATTGCGGACATAATGCCCAGCATGTAGGTCTTCTCATTGTCCCAGTACGTAACGCTTGTGACATTGCTGCGGTCCGGTACTTCGCCGTCCACGAACAGATACTTCTGATCGGGGAATTCCGCAGCGACCTTGCCCATTGCGTCGATGGCGTCAAATCCGCCGGCAACGATAAGGTCATATTCTCCTGAAGCCGAGAGATCTGTGAAGTGTCCTTCAAACTCTGCAACTTCCTTGGGCTCGATGAGCTGATATCCGTCGATGCCGTACTTTACGCACGCATCATCGCAGCCCTTCTTGAGCGTGTCATTGAAGGAGCCGTCTCCGAGTCCGCCGACGCCGATGACCAGCGCGAACTTGAAGCCTTCTTCGACTTCCTCTTCTTCCTTCTTCCCACAGGCAGCGAGGCTGAGAGCCAGGACTGCTATGAGCAGAAGCGCCAGAAACTTCTTCATTTTTTCCATTCTTTTTCTCCTGTTTATTTGATCCCGTTACGGGACTGTTTATTAGCTGTATTATTCCTTACCTGTGTTGTGTTCGCCGATATTGGTACGGATCCAGTAATCTTCAGCCTTTTCAGTGATCTTTGTGGGATCGATGGCGGCCATTGCCCTGATCATCACCTTGCCTGTAGTAGTGGCGGTATCCTCATAAATCTCGTGGATCTCTTTCTCCCAGTCGGGATTGATCCCTTCTGCATAATTGCTGACCAGATAAATGGAAGCATAAAGTGCTCCTATCGCTCTCGCCAGAGAAGCTTCCGGCATCATTGTCTGACCGCAGATATCGCAGTGCATATCGTACAGCATCCTGATCTCGGCAGGAGACTCAAAGCGGGGTCCTTCCATTACCGCCATCACACCGGTGCGGAATACCCTGGGGAACTCCTTCTTTGCCTCTTCAACGAGTATATCGTGCAGATCCTTGCAGACGATGTTTCTCATCCTGACGACATTCTTATTGAACTGCTCCAGATAAGAGATCCTCTTGGTGAGGTCAATTAGATCCGTAGGAGCGATCATATCGCCCGGCTCCATAAGCGGATTGATCCCGCCGCCGCTGCCGTCGGTGAGAATGTACTTGACTCCGGCTCTCTGAAGGACCCAAAACAGTCTTTCGCTCGGCGTGTCATACATGGGCGATTCGTTTGCCCAGCCGTGGAACGGGCAGAACAGGACCTGGCGCGGTTTTCCGTCAGCTGTAACAGATGCGTCAAGTTCGTAGAGCTTCATGGGAACTGTAGTCCCGTACGGGGTCTCAAATTCCATCCCTGTCTTAAGAACGGTCAGTCCCTCGAAATGGATATCCTCGGGGAACTCGCATCCCCACGTTCCTGAACCGCCGATGTGGCAGTACAGCACCTGCGGAATCTCTTTACAGATCATTGACTTCTTCCTTTCTCAATCGCATTTTCTACCGATATCATTATATAACTGTTTTCCTTTCTTAGACCTTCCTGCGTTCCATTGATGAACTGACATTCAGATTATCCGGGTGAATTGGACTTTAGTTTCTCATTTTGATACAATTGTCTCAATATGAGATTTGAGGTGCTACCATGCTAAAGCGTTCGACACTTTCCGATATAGCAGAACTGATCCAGAACGAACTGGATGTGTATTCTCAGTTATCCGGCCTGTCCTTCGATGTGCTTGACGAGAATATGTCCAGGATCGCAGGAAACGGCTTATCAAACTACATCCCCGGAGAGCGCGTGCAAAACAATTTCTCTCTTGCGGAACACGCAAAGCGTACGAGACAGCCCATCTTCATTCTCGGAAGGACAAACTCACTGTGCGCAAGATGCGATTACCGTGACAGCTGCATTTACCTGGCAGACGCCGCGTACCCTCTCTTTCTGGACAACCGGTGTGCAGGAGTCATCTGTGCTCACTGCAATGATACTGAAGTACTTGACAGGATCCGCGCATCCGAAAAAAACTACCGCGATCTGATAAGCCAGCTGGCAGAGATCATATCGGCACTTGCAAAAGGTGTCATCGACGGAATCAACGCCTCCACATACAAAGACGCCGTAACGGGACTGGTACAGAGCAGCGACGCTCCGATTATCCTGATGCGCAACCGCAGGATATCGGATCTGAGCGAATCTGCCGCCTCCTATGTCCGCTCAGCCTCGGGGGGAACCATGGAAATAAATACCGGATCTCAGGTATCGGTCCTTCTGTCCCGCAGGAGCTCTGACATCACCCTGAAGACATCCGATGACACCGCGGATCTAACCGCGGAGTACAGGCTGCTGCCGGCTGAACTGCCATTCTGCGACCGCCTCGAGCTGATCCGCGCTGACAGAAACGTGATACCTTCCAAGCCCGTGTTCCAGGACAGCATAAGCCAGGTCTCCATCGATTACCTTCAGGGGACCAGCGAGGGATTCGAGGCTTTCAAGCGCTCTGCTGTAAGTCTGTACAATACAAGCCGCTTCATCTTCCTGGAGGGCGAGCGCGGACTGGGCAAGGAGACATGGGCGCGGGCCATTCACAACTCCAGCGAACGCTCATCAGAGGAACTGATCATACTGGACTGCAACTCCTTTTTTGATCTGACTTTTGCCAACAATGTATTTGATGAGAATGAAGGGATGATCTCACGGCATCACGTCACCATCTGCCTCAAAGAGGTATCAAAGCTGTCTCCCTGGCTTCAGCGCAAGCTGGTCGATTCCGCTCCGGTACTCAGCGCCAATGATATAAGGATCATCGCGACATCCACCGATTCAGCGGAAGAGCTTGTGCGGATGAACATAATGATAAACCGTCTTTACATGCTCTTTTATCCCGCTTTCCTCCGCGTCCCTCCGATACGGGAGCGTCATGACGATATGGAGTTCTATATCGACGACTGCATCGATAAGTATAAAGTGCTGGACAACCGCAAGATAAGGATAACGAAGACCGCAAAGGCAAAGCTCATGTCATACACATGGCCCGGAAACCTTATGCAGCTTGAGCATACGATGGGCTTCCTGATCACGAACAATACGACAGGGACCATCACTGACAAGGATGTAGCCGCAGTTCCGGACCTCACAGACGGCAGCACCGACCTGAACTTGAGGCAAAATGAAAAGAGCCTCATAAAAGAAGCTCTTCTGAAATATACCGGTCCAAACGGAAAACTTGCCGCAGCCCAGGCTCTGGGGATTAGCAAAGCGACGCTTTACCGCAAGATGAAGGAATACGGACTGGACTGATTCACTTTCAGTCTTCAAATCCGCTGAATACCGGCTTTCCGGTATAGTTCCCGGCCTTGATCTCGCCTCTGAGCACCCGGAGAGCTCCGTCAGCAAGCGCTTCCATCTCCTCCTCGCCCGGGAACACATGGACAGGTGCTATCCACTCGCATCTACGTCTGATGCTTTCGGCGACACTGTCATACCTGACCAGACCTCCGGTGAGGAGTATGGCTTCCGCATTGCCCTCAAGCACGGCGGCCATCGCCCCTATCTGTTTGCATATCTGATAGATCATTCCGTCCCATGCTCTTCTCGCCGACCTGTCACCTTCCTCTATCATTTTCAGGACCAGATCGGCATCGTTTGTTCCGAGAAGATCGGTCAGTCCGCCGCCGATATTGCACATATGATAGAACTTCTCCGGATCATTCAGAAGACCTGATCCGAGCAGGTCCGCCACACCTATGCTTCCTATCCTGCTCGGCGTATACGGTCCGTCTCCGCCGGCGCCGCTGTTGCAATCGATCATCCTGCCGTGTCTGTGCGCTGCAACCGTGATGCCGCCGTCGATATGAGCCACGATAAGATCCATATCCTCATAGTTCCTGCCGCTCAGCGATGCGTATCTCCTGGCTACCGCTTTCTGATTGAGCGCATGAGAAGAGAGCGATCTGTACAGTCCTCTGACCCCGGTCATCCTCGCATTATCGCAGTACTCGTCCACTACTATGGGATCTCTTGTAAAGAGCTGCCCGCCGAAGCGTTTCATGAACATCTCTCCGAGCTGAACGCCCAGCATCGACGCATGCTCCGCCCCACCGACAGCATTTCTGGTATCCTCGATCATCTTTCTACTCACAGAATATACGCCGCTTTCAACAGTATATGAACTGCCTCCTCTGCAAGCTATGGCATCGATCCCGGAAAGATCTATGCCGTCCTCATTCAGGGTATCGCAGATCACAGAGTATCTGTAATCCAGCTGGTCGTTGACAGAACCGTACGCAGCAAGCGTATCTGCCTCGTGAAATATCTTCTTCTCCCAAATATTGCGGTCGTCCTCAAACAGCGCAACCTTGGTTGAAGTCGACCCCGGGTTGATAACGAATATCCTGTACAAATCCGTTTCCTCTCAATACCAGATCATTGTATGCAATGCGATACCGCAAACGGCATCGCATTTAATTATACTTGGATTTTGCCTGTTTTATCAAAAACATAATATTCAATTTAGCAGTTTACTGTGCTATAATCCTCTTATCCAAAAACAGGAGGTGAAAAACTTGGAAAACAACGATCAAGGCGTTGGGCGAAGTAGTTTGAAGCATTTATCAACATGTTCTGCCATTCCGGTTTTTCACGATCCCGGAATCTGATCATGCGCCTTTAAATTGCTGAAAACGCCTGAAAGCCCAATGTTGCCTTTCAGGCTTTTATTTTGCCCCTCCCCCTGATCCGCAGACCCACGCGGAAACAGAAAATACGGAGGTGTAAAGAATTGTCAACAAGTAACAGCAGAGACAAGAAAAAGCAGAAAAAGAAATTCGACATTATTGCCGAAAAGCAGAAACTGGTCGATGCAAACCTCAGGGTCGGCAGCCTTCTTCCCATTGAGGAGCTCTACCAGAAGTACAATTCATCAGACGAAGGTCTGAGCATAGTCAACATCGAGGATCTCCTCGATGAATACGGTGAGAACCGCATCGACCTCGGAGATGAGAACACCCTGTGGAAGCAGCTGCGGGACGCGATAATCAATCCGTTCAATATCGTGCTTCTTGTGGTGGCGGTCATTTCGTTCGTGACTGACGTAATGCTGCCGGTCAAAAAGGATTATGCGACCTTCATCCTGATAATGAGCACGGTCATCATCTCAGCCATCATATCATTCGTGCAGTCCGCAAGATCAGACTCCGCGGCAAAAAAGCTGAGAAATCTTATCACAAACAAGATCGAAGTCATCAGGGACGGCGTTCAGCAGACCGTCGAGGTCGAGGAGCTGGTCCCCGGAGACCTTCTCAAACTCTCTTCCGGAGACATGGTGCCCGCCGATGTAAGGTTCTTCGAGACGAAAGACACATTCGTCGACCAGGCATCACTGACCGGAGAATCGAACCCGGTGGAAAAATTCACCACCGCCAAGGGTATCGAACCCATAACTGAGCTGCCGAATATCGGTTTCCGCGGGACCAACATCGTTTCGGGTTCCGCCATGGCGATCGTCCTGAGCACGGGAGACGATACATATTTCGGCAACATGGCCAAATCACTTGTGGCTGTAAACGAGAAAAACTCCTTTGAAAAGGGGATAGATGAGATCAGCAAACTGCTGATCCGCTTCATGCTCGTTATGCTGCCCATCATCCTTGTCATAAATCTGTTCACCAAGGATAATCTCTGGGATTCCATAATCTTCGCCATAACCATCGCTGTCGGCATAACGCCGGAGATGCTTCCGGTCATCGTTACTACCACGATGGCACGCGGAGCCGTCGAGATGTCGAAGCAGAAGACCATAGTGAAGCGTCTCAGCGCGATCCAGACCTTTGGTCAGATGGATATACTGTGCACCGACAAGACAGGCACACTCACCGAAGATGAGATCGTTCTTGAGAAATACATGAACGTGAACGGTGAGGAAGACACCAGGATCCTTAAGCATGCATTCCTGAACAGTTACTTCCAGACCGGCCTGAAGAACCTCATTGACATAGCCATCATAAACCGGGCTGACAGAGAAAAGATGAACATCTTCAAGGAGAAATATGTCCGCGAGGATGAGATCCCCTTCGACTTCTCAAGAAGGCGCATGAGCGTGGTTCTGAAGGATGATGAAGGAAAACGCCAGTTGATCACCAAGGGCGCCGTGGATGAGGTGATGAGCTGCTGCTCATTCATCGACCTCGGGAATGAAGTCGTAGAACTCACAGACGAGCGCAGAAAGAAAGCCTATGCCGTATATGAGGAGAACAACCGCGGAGGCCTCAGAGTCCTCGCAGTTGCACAGAAAAACAATGTGCACGACATCTATACATTCGGTGTAGGCGACGAAGCCGATATGGTCCTCCTGGGCTTTGTGGGATTCCTGGATCCTCCGAAAGAGAGCGCTACCGAAGCCATCGCTGCCCTGAAGCGTCACGGAATCGAAACGGTTGTCCTGACCGGCGACAGTGAAGGCGTGGCACTGCACGTATGCGAGCGCGTCGGCATAGAAGTCGGGGAGATGCTCACAGGCCGCGAGGTAGAGTCCTTCAACGACGAGAAACTGAAGGAACGCATGGTGAACTGCCACCTATACGCCAAGCTCTCGCCGCTGCAGAAACAGCGCGTCGTACGTCTCTATCAGGAGATGGGAAAGACCGTCGGGTATATGGGTGACGGAATCAACGACTCCGCAGCCCTCAAACAGGCTGACGTCGGCATCTCGGTCGACACCGCAGTGGACATTGCAAAGGAGACTGCCGGGATCATACTTCTGGAGAAGGACCTCAACGTTCTTGAGACCGGCGTCACAAACGGAAGAAAGACCTTCACCAACGTTCTGAAGTACATCAAGATGGCTACGAGCGGAAACTTCGGTAACATCATCTCCGTTATCATCGCTTCCATTTTCCTCCCGTTCCTGCCTATGCTTCCGATCCATATTCTGATACAGAACATCATGAACGACTTTGCACAGCTCGGCATGCCGTTCGACAATGTGGATCCGGAACTCATTCAGAGCCCCAAGAACTGGGATACCAAGGGGATCAAGAACTACATGTTCATTTTCGGCTCCATATCTTCTCTGCTGGATATCCTCTGCTTCCTGGTACTGTGGTTCGTCATGAGATTTAACAACAATGCACAGGCTCTCTCCTTCCAGACAGGATGGTTTGCCTTCGGTATCATTTCCCAGACACTTATCATCCATATGATGAGGACCAACAAGATTCCGTTCGTGACCAGTTTTTCCTCAAGGGAACTTATTTTCTCTACATTCCTGGTCACTGCAGCGGTCCTGGTGATCACCTTTACGGGAGTGGCGAATATCTTCTCCCTCTCACAGCTTCCGCTCAGTTTTATGATGTGGATAGCGGTCCTGCTGGTGATCTATGCCGCAGCGATAATGATCTACAAGGCGCTGACCGTAAAAAAGGACGGCAGCATCCTCTGAACAGACAGATATCACGCAGCACACCGGATGCGGATGGCATCCGGTGTGCTTTTTATCTCCGTATGAACGATCCCGTCCGCTCCTATTCATTGACATCGCACTCTGTTGATACTAATATTTATTATGAGCGAGAAGGGGCCTTTTTTAGCCCATGGTCGCCCGCAAAAAACAGTTATCATTGTTTCACAATATAAAGAAGGAGCATGAGAAATGGCAGAACTTGACCTTACCAAGTACGGGATCCACGGCACCACCGAGATCCTGCACAACCCTTCCTATGAAGTTCTCTTCGAGGAAGAAATGAAGCCCGAACTCACCGGATATGAGAAGGGCCAGCTTACGGAGCTTGACGCCGTCAACGTTATGACCGGCATCTACACCGGCCGCTCACCCAAAGACAAATTCATCGTTATGGATGAAAACTCAAAGGATACAGTATGGTGGACGACACCCGAGTATCCCAATGACAACCATCCCGCATCTGAAGAGACCTGGGCTGCTGTCAAGAAGCTTGCGCAGGAAGAACTCTCCAACAAGAGACTTTTCGTAGTCGACGCATTCTGCGGCGCGAACAAGGACACCAGAATGGCTGTCCGTTTCTTTATGGAAGTTGCCTGGCAGGCCCATTTCGTTGAAAACATGTTCATCAAGCCCTCTGCCGAGGAACTTGCGAACTTCGAGCCCGACTTTGTTGTCTATACAGCTTCTCTTGCTAAGGTCGATAACTATAAGGAACTCGGTCTCAATTCCGAGACTGCCATAGTCTTCAACATCACCAGCCGTGAGCAGGTCATTCTCAACACCTGGTACGGCGGCGAGATGAAGAAGGGCATGTTCTCAATGATGAACTACTATCTGCCTCTCAAAGGCATCGCCTCCATGCACTGCTCCGCCAACACGGATATGGAAGGCAAGAACACCGCTCTCTTCTTCGGGCTTTCCGGCACAGGAAAGACCACACTTTCCACCGACCCCAAGCGCCTCCTCATCGGCGATGACGAGCACGGCTGGGATGATAACGGTATCTTTAACTTCGAAGGCGGCTGCTATGCCAAGGTCATCAACCTCGACAAGGAGTCAGAGCCCGATATCTACAACGCGATCCGCCGCAATGCTCTTCTGGAGAACGTAACGGTAGATTCAAACGGAGTACTTGATTTCGCGGACAAGAGCGTCACGGAGAACACCCGTGTCTCCTACCCCATTGACCACATCAAGAATATCGTCCGTCCCGTCTCCGCAGGTCCTGACGCCGAAAACGTCATCTTCCTGTCTGCAGACGCATTCGGTGTACTTCCTCCCGTTTCCATCCTGACTCCGGAGCAGACACAGTACTACTTCCTGTCCGGATTCACGGCAAAGCTCGCCGGAACAGAGCGCGGCATCACCGAGCCCACCCCCACCTTCTCCGCATGCTTCGGTCAGGCATTCCTGGAGCTGCATCCTACCAAATACGGTGAGGAGCTGGTCAGAAAGATGCAGAAGGTCGGCGCTAAGGCCTACCTGGTCAACACCGGCTGGAACGGAAGCGGCAAGCGCATCTCCATCAAGGACACCCGCGGCATCATCGACGCGATCCTGAACGGCGACGTGAACAAAGCTCCCACCAAGATGATCCCGATCTTCAACCTGGAAGTTCCCACAGAGCTCCCCGGCGTCGACAGCAGCATCCTCGATCCGCGCGACACATACGCAGATCCCGCTGTCTGGGACGAGAAGGCAAAGGACCTTGCAGAGAGATTCCAGAAGAACTTCGTCAAGTACGAGTACAACGAAGCCGGCAAGGCTCTCGTAGCAGCTGGTCCCCAGCTCTGATCCGAGATCGTTCAGTAAACTACGGAACCCGGCGCACACCGGGTTCCTTTTCTTAATGCTTCACACAGTAGATTAATAAAGGTACAAATAAATGTCGTTGAAAGAAAGAGACTTCTTCAAAAAACCCTATATCTTCTATCTGTATTACTTCAATATATTCCTGTTCGGTGTCGTACAGGGCAGCTTCATCTCTATGTATCTTACGGAGATCGGCGTTCCTTCCGGGTATATCGGGATCATAAACGGGATCATACAGGTCCTATGTCTCGGCATGTCTTCGCTATACGGCGTGATCACGGACAACGCAAGATCCAAGAACAAGGTCCTCATCACGATACTTTGCATCTCTGTAGTCCTGCTTTATGCATTCTCCAGGACAACATCTCTGATGATGGTCATCATACTGCGCATCCTGTTCAACATCACCTACCAGCCCATGATGGGACTCTATGAGTCCATGGCTCTGGAGTGTTCCAAGAGATACGGTTACGCCTACAGTCCCATCAGGATGAGCGGGACCATCGGCTATGCCGTGATGGCGGTCATTTCCGGTTTCTGGCTCAACAAGAACAAGGAGATGCTGTTCCCGATACTCATCGGGACTCTGCTCCTCACCCTGATCACCGCATTCTTCCTTCCCGAGGTTGGAAAGACGGAAAAGAAAGACGAAGCCGCTGAGAAATATGACATCAGGGAGGTCTATGCCCTGCTCAAGGACAAGTCCGTTCTGAGAGTGCTCATCATGTATCTCTTCTATATGCTTTGCAACTCGTTCAGTCACGCATACTTTGGCATTTACATGACCGAACTCGGCGGAGACTACGCCTGGGTCGGAATAGGAAACATGATACTCGCTGTGTCTGAGTTTCCTTTCTATTTCGGACCCGGAAACCGTTTCTTCCGCAGGCTCGGCGTCGAGAAGTCCCAGCTGTTCGTGCTGTGCCTCGGAGCCATCAGATGGCTGATAGTGGGAACCTGCCATTCCCCTGTCGTTCTCACCCTCACCATGCTCTTCAACGGCGTCATGCTGGTCCCGAATGCCACTCTGGTCGTCGAGTTCCTCAGCGAGAAAGCTCCTGAGAATCTCAAATCCTCCGTACAGACGGCTCTCAGAGCTCCTTTCTCCACCGCAGGAAACCTGATCGCAAGCTTCGGCGGCGGTGCCCTAGTCGGTCTTTTCAACGGCATGGGTCTGGACGGTGTCCGTCTTGCATACCTCTGCTGCGCGCCTCTGACGCTCGTTGCGGTCCTTCTGATCGCACCTTCGGTTCTGCGCTCGGCAAAAGCCAAGGCCGAATGATAAACTCCAGAAGCCGGAGATAGATCTCCGGCTTTTTTGTATCCGTAACGACCAGATTGTATAATTAGAGCAAAAACAGCAGGAGGATCAGAGCATGCCGAAAGTAGAAGTGGAAAAAGGTATCGAGATAGCCTATGAGGAACTGGGCAGCGGTGATAAATACATAATCAGCTATATGATGGATTTTCCTCCCATCTGCTCAACAAGGGAGATGGCCAACAACGGTTACCACGTATTTCTTCTGACGAACCGCGGTATAGGTGAGTCGACCCATCTTTATGAGGATTACGGCAACTACTGGTTTGAGAAATTCGCCGATGACGTCGTTCATTTTGCCGACAAAATGGGCATAGACAAATTCGTCTATATGGGCTGCTCTCACGGAGCCGGAACAGGCTGGCATGTAGCGCTGAAGTATCCGGAACGTCTCACAGCCATTGTCGCTATGGTAGGAGGTCCCCACAACATTGACGAAGGAAGCTGGTCATACAAGAGCAGGGCTGCTGCCGGGATCAAGATGCCTCCCATAGATCCGGTAACTGACGACGAGGCGATCGAGCGCAGAAAAGCCATCAACGGCGCATGGGACAGGGAGCGCAGGGCAAAGCAGGCTCCCGAAGAGCTTGCTCTGGACTACAGGCGTCCTATGATCAACTACGAGACCGAGGCAAACGTACAGGAAGCTCTTAAGACTATACAGACTCCGACACTGATGATAGGATGTCTCGAGGATCCCATAAGCCGTCCTGACCTGATGCTGCGGACTGCTCAGTGCATACCTCACGGCAAGACGATACTCTATTCTCAGTTCGGGCACAGCGGTCCTTATTCACAGTTCGTCGAAGAGACCGTACATGAAGTCTGTTTCTTCCTGAAGAATGTGGAGGAGACCGGGAGGGTCTACGCGAAGGTCAATCAGTGATATCCCGGACGGTCTGCAATCCCACCTCTCATGCATTGCACAAGCACTCAGCGGAAGCCCCTGCAGGGCTTCCGTTTTTCTGTTGTTTTTCTGCATTCGGATTGTTTTGCATTGCAGAGGTGTTTTTCATATAATTAGTCGTGGCGAACAGACGGGATCCCTGATTTTCCCTTTTGCCAGGACGGTTTTCCATGAGTAAAAACTCCAGACTAAAAAAGAAAAAAGCCAAGATGGCAGCCACTGCCGGTAAGCACCAGGTAACTGTACTTCCGTTGACAGATACCCATGACGTCTCAGTTAAAACTGATGCTGCTCCCGAAAGCGACGGAAAAGCTGCGGCGCAGACAGCGTCAGATCATAAGAAGGGTTCTTCTCCTGTTCCCGCTCGAGCCAAAGAAAAAGCAGCAACTGCAAAGAAAAAGACTGGAAGCCTCAAGGCTTTACCCGGTCTTTTAGTTTTGTTCCTGACATTTTTGTTCTTTTCAGCATCCATCGTACTGTGGGAACTGTTCCTGTTCAGGCAGATACACGGTTCATTCAACAGCTTTTCCCTTTGGGCGCTTATATTTGTGCCTGCTGAGGCGATGTTCTTTACGTTTCTGTGCGGATGGTTCAGAAACAGAACGGCAGACCGCATCGTATCCATAACCGTGATGGCGGCGGTCTGGTTCTTCTATGTCGCGCAGTTCGTATACTTCCGCATCTTCGGATCCATGTTTTCTGTCTCCATGATAGGGATGGCAGGCGATGCCGTCGGCAATTTCGGATGGGCACTGAAAGAAACTGTCCGAGAGTCGATCAAACTGATCGGCATGACCGTTATTCCCCTCATTGTTTTTGCTCTCTTCAGGCTGCTTACGAAAAAGACGCTTCATTACAGCCAGGCTCTTCATATTTTATCCTTCATTCTGATTCCCGCGCTGTGGTTTGCAGCTGTCTCGGCTCTTCCTCTCGGGGGAACAGAAGAGCACTCTGTATACGGCGCTTACCATAGCCACATCATAGATACTGACACATCTTCGTCAAAAATAGGGGTATTCGCAAACTCCATAGTCGAGCTCTCCAGTATAGTTTTCAAAACAGCTGAGATCCCGACTCAGAATACGGAATCTTTCAATGAGGAAGAGGCTGCCGAACCTGTCGTAACTGTGGACCGCTCTCCAAATATAATCGAGGACATAGATTTTCAGGCTCTCTCAGAGATAGCTCCGGACAGCGAGACAAAAGAGCTCTGCGACTATCTCCGCACTGTGATAGGGACTCCGAAGAACGAATACACCGGAATGTTTGAGGGTTACAACCTCATATATATCTGCGCGGAATCCTTCTCCACGCTGGCTCTGGATGAAAATGTAACACCTACGCTGTACAAGCTTGCCAACGAAGGGATAATCCTTGACAACTACTATAACAGTTTCAAAAACACAACGACTAACGGGGAATTCGCTTTCCTCACGTCACTCTGGCCCGATGTCTCAAGAGACGCAATGTTCGGGACATCCGTCGGCAGCTTTGCCAACAGTTCGGACAATTATATGCCGTTCGGCCTAGGGAACATCTTCAGCGAACAGCTCGGAGTGACAGGAAGAGGCTATCACAACTATCTCGGTGAATACTACTGCAGGGATGAATCGCTTCCCAACCTCGGCTTTGACTGCAAGTTCATGGAAGACGGAATGTGGTTCTCGACCTACTGGCCTTCCTCCGACCTGGAGATGATGGAGCAGTCCGTTGACGACTACATCAATGATGACCAGTTCTGCGTCTACTATATGACATTCAGCGGACACGGTCCTTACACGGATGCCAATGTCATGTACAACTGGAACATTTATGATGTCTGGGATCTGCTCGGAGACAGATCGCTCACATCCATCGGCGAGGGATATCTGGCCTGCAATTACGAGCTTGAAAAAGCCATGTCCTATCTCATGCAGCGTCTCGAAGAAGCCGGAAAACTTGACAATACCCTGATAGTACTCACCGGAGACCATTATCCTTATTACGTGTATGAGGAAGACAGGAACAGCCTTGCCGGGCATGTTGTTGACACCGACTTTGAGATGTACAAGAGCACTTGCATAATGTGGACCGGCGGGTTGGAGGAACCGATCCATGTATCTGAGCCATGCTGCAACATAGATATCCTCCCGACCGTCCTCAATCTGTTCGGCCTCAGATTTGATTCCCGGTTGATAGCAGGCAGAGACGTGTTCTCAAATACGGTTCATTGCGCTGCACTGTATAACAAAAACATCATTACTGACATCATGACCTACAACAGCGCCACGGGTGAAGCGCAGTGGTCAGGCGGGCGGAACGACACCGACAAATACAGGGAGAATTACCAGAAGTTCTACATTAATATGCTGAACAACCGGTACTCTATGAGCCTGATGATAGAAGATACAGACTTTTACCGCTTCGTGTGGGACAATACGGTATTCACAGAGCCTGAGCCGGAGCCGGAACCGGATGACGGTGTCCCTGCCCCGGAACTGTTTGAGCCTGAAGGATCCGAAGAATAAGTTCCGTGCCATTTTCAGGAGAAGAGCAGAACGACGCTCTTCTCCTTTTCTTTTCTACTGCTGTACACAATGATCTGTCTGTCCGCCTCTGATAAGCCAAACGACTTGAATCGGCAGTGCTTTTATATAATAATGACCTAAAGAACCTGTATGCGGATCATCTCCTCATACAAGTCATCTGTAACTAAGTCCTCTGCAGGACAATAATAAAAGGAGATAAAAAATGAGAGACGTTCTTGCTCTTACCAAGTACGGCAAGATCCGCGGCGACTATTTCGACGGTGTGTACCGTTTTCTCGGCGTGAGATATGCCAAGGCCCCTGTCGGCGAGCTCCGCTTCCAGCCTCCGGTAGAGCCGGATGTAAGCCCGGTCATCGTAGACGCAAAGGAATACACCTATAAGTGCTGGCAGACCGATACTCCCAGGATAGAAGTCCCGGAAATAGCAAACTCAAAGTACAACCTTATCAACCAGGAGATCGTGACCGGAAACATGGAGATGGGCAAAGGTCCCCAGTCTGAGGACTGCCTCTCGCTGAACATCTGGACCCCCTCTCTCACCAAAGGACAGAAGCTTCCTGTAATGGTGTGGCTGCACGGCGGCGGGAATGTTGCCGGTACCCCGGAATGCCCCCATCAGGACGGTTTCAACATGGCGAAGAAGAACAACGTCGTCATGGTGAGCGTCTCACACAGACTCAACCTGTTCGGATATATGGACCTCACTCATCTCGGAGTAGAGAAGTATGCCCATTCAGTCAATATCGGAAACCTTGACATGGTCGCTGCCCTCAAATGGGTACACGACAACATCGACTGGTTCGGCGGAGATCCCGACAATGTAACGATCTTCGGAGAATCCGGCGGCGGCGGAAAAGTCGCCCAGCTGCTTACGATGCCATCCGCAAAAGGTCTTTTCCACAAAGCTATCATTCAGTCCGGCGGCTTCCAGGCCACCGACCCGAAGGTCGGGCAGAAGGACACGGATGCGTTCCTGGAGCATCTGCACATCACGAAGGACAACATTGACGAACTGGAGAAGATCCCGCCTGAAGATCTGATCAAAGCCATGCGCGAGATCAACGCCACCAGAGGCGACGGTCCATACCTCAACTTCCCCGTTGTCCTGGACGGCGAGGTCATCAAGTATGACCCGTTCGACGGAGCGGAAGGTTCCGAATACTGCAAGGACATCCCTCTTATCATCTGCTACACCAAGCAGGACATGGCTCTGATCGCCCTATTCAACCCGGAGATCTTCGAGATCACCGACGAGACACTGCCCGGTGAACTCGCCAAGGCCGGATATACGCCCGACCAGATCGACCAGCTCATCAAGACTTACAAAGAGATCATGGACAAAGGTTCCACCGGAGCCGACATCTTCATTTCCATCCTCAATGACCAGTTTCAGGGTCTCTTCGTAGAGAATGTCTCCAGAGCAAAGGAAGGCAACGGAGCTGCCCCGCTCTACAATGCGGTATTCGCGTTTGAGAGCCCGGATCCGGTGCAGAAAGCCATCCACGGCACAGACGTACCGTTCTTCTTCGACAATGCGGAACTCGCCCCCTATATGTATACTGCTGCCAATAAAGCGGCGGCATATGCATGTTCCGACACCTGCGGTTCTGCCTGGGCAGCCTTCGCTTACAACGCCAACGACCCCACAGGCCGTTCTATGCCCCGCTGGAAGCCCTACACCCAGAAGGAAAGGAACACTATGGTCTTCAAAGCCGAGACCGAGCAGATCGTGAATTATCACTGGGAAGGAAAGAAGCTTCTGGAGGAGTTCAGAGGCAACCTGCCCGGATTCAGTCCTGCCGGTAAGGAAGAAGACTGATCAGAAAGTGAATATCCTCATCAGGCAGTAATAAGGAGCACACCGTAAGGTGTGCTCCTTTCGTTATCACACGGTGATCACTCCCTGTGTGCGGAAGCCCGCTTCTCTGCCGCGCCGATGAAGCCGATGAAAAGGGGGTGCGGTCTGTTAGGCCTGCTCTTGAATTCAGGATGATACTGAACTCCGACAAAGAAGTCTCTGTCAGACAGTTCCATAGTCTCCACCAGCGTTCCGTCCGGAGAGATCCCGCTCAGCGTCATTCCTCTTGATGTGAATGCCTCTCTGTAATCGTTGTTGAACTCATATCTGTGCCTGTGCCGTTCCGTTATCTCACTGCTTCCGTAGCACCGTTCCATTACGGTGCCTTTTTTTATTACGCAGGGATAAGAACCGAGGCGCAGCGTGCCTCCCTTATCTATGTCGTCGCTCTGACCGGGCATAAAATCTATGACCTTGTCAGGGCTGTCCTCATCGAATTCACCTGAGTTCGCATCCGGAAGACCGCACACGTTTCTGGCGAATTCAATGGCGGACACCTGCATTCCGAGACAGATCCCGAAATAAGGTATGTCCTTCTCTCTGGCATATCTGGCTGCCGTTATCATGCCTTCTATTCCTCTGCTGCCGAATCCGCCGGGCACGATGATCCCGTCCATTGCGGAGAGCATCTCTTCAGCATTATCATCGTTTATCATTTCGGAATCCAACCAGTGAATATTGACCGTCAAGCCGTGCTGATACCCGGCATGATGCAGCGCCTCCACAACCGACAGATAGGCATCATGCAACGCAACATATTTGCCTACGAGTCCGATATCCACAGTCTTTTCATGAGACCTGTTTATCCGGTCACATAGATCCTCCCAGTCCCGCAGATCGGGCTTTTCCGTTTCGATCCCCAGTTCCCTGCATACGACTTCAGCTAGTCCCTGTTTCTCAAGCATCAGAGGCGCCTCATACAGATTCGGGAGCGTAAGATTCTCTATGACACAGTCGGGTTTGACGTTGCAGAACAGCGCTATCTTCTGGAAAATGGATTCCTCCAGCGGTTCATCACAGCGAAGAACGATTATGCTAGGATTGATGCCCAGTCCCTGGAGCTCTTTCACGGAGTGCTGAGTCGGCTTGGACTTGTGCTCATTGGAACCGCTGAGGAAAGGCACGAGTGTCACATGAATGAACAGGCTGTTCTCCCTGCCCACTTCAAGCGATATCTGCCTGACCGCTTCAATAAAAGGCTGGGATTCGATGTCGCCTATCGTGCCTCCTATCTCGGTAATGACGACATCAGCGCCGGTCTTTCTGCCGACACTGTATACGAAATCCTTTATCTCATTCGTAATATGCGGAATGACCTGGACAGTAGAGCCAAGGTACTCTCCTCTTCTCTCTTTATTGAGAACATTCCAGTAGACCTTTCCCGTGGTCAGATTGGAGTATTTGTTCAGGTCCTCGTCAATAAAACGCTCGTAGTGACCCAGATCAAGGTCCGTCTCTGCTCCATCCTCGGTCACGTATACTTCTCCATGCTGATAAGGGCTCATCGTCCCCGGATCGACATTGATGTACGGGTCCAGTTTCTGTGAAGCCACCTTAAGTCCCCGGGCTTTCAGCAGTCTTCCAAGGGAAGCTGCGGTTATTCCTTTACCGAGTCCGGAAACAACGCCTCCGGTAACAAAAACATACTTTGTCATGATCCTAACTGCCTCTGAACATCTATTCAACTGTAACTGACTTGGCCAGATTCCTGGGCTTGTCGATATCGCATCCGTTCTCTTTTGCCACGTGATATGCCAGCATCTGCAAAGGGACGATCTCCACCACGGGAGAAAGCTCTGTTTCTATCCTGGGTATATAGATCACGTCATCCGCCAGTGAAAGGATGTTCTGGTTATCCCTGAATGTCACCGCGATCACCTTCGCTCCCCGGGCTTTGACCTCTATGATGTTGCTCGCTGTCTTTTCAGATATGAAATCATTGCAGCATAGCGCCACAACCGGCTGACCGTCCGAGATCAGTGCAATGGTTCCGTGCTTAAGTTCACCGGCAGGATAGGATTCCGCATGGATGTATGATATCTCCTTCATCTTGAGCGCTCCTTCCAGGGAAGCGGCATAGTCTGTATTTCTTCCGATGAAGAACATCGAACGGAAACTGTGATATTTCCCCGCGATCCTCGGGATCGAAGGATTCATGTCGAGTGACTCCTGTATCAGTCTGGGAAGCGCATTGAGCGCGTCCGCCATTCTGTTGTACTTCTCTTCACTTACGATCCCAATTCGTTTTGCGAGATATAAGGAAAAGAGATACAGAACTGTGAGCTGTGTCGTATAGCCTTTGGTCGTTGCTACCGAGATCTCAGGTCCCGCCCATGTATACAGTGTCCAGTCAGCCAGCTTTGCTATCGTGCTGCCCACTACATTTACTATGGCAAGCACCTTCGCACCGCGGCTCTTTCCTTCTCTGATAGCCGCTATCGTGTCTGCGGTCTCGCCGGACTGGGATACCGCTATCATCAGGGTGTGTCTGTCGATAAGCGCATTTCCGTATCTCAGTTCGCTTGCAAGCACGACTTCCACCGGTATTCCCGAGAACTGTTCTATCGCATATCTCCCGGCACAGCCTGCATAGTATGATGACCCGCAGGCTGTTATGAGTATCTTTTTAAGTCCCTTAAGGTAGCGATCAGAAAGCACCAGATCATCCATGGTCACTTCCCTGCCGTGAAGCCTCGGGTCTATGGCAGCTTTGATGGCCCTCGGCTGTTCGGTTATCTCTTTGAGCATGAAGTGCTCATAACCGCCTTTTTCCGCTGTCTGGACATCCCATGTTATCCTGCTGATCTTTTTCCTGATCTCAGTTCCGGACGAGTCGAATATCTCGGCTTTTTCAGCGCTGATCCTCGCAAATTCACCGTCATCCAGATATACGGCATTTCTTGTGTAGGACACGAGGGCAGTGACATCGGAAGCAAAATAATTCTCGCCGACACCGATCCCTATGATAAGAGGACTTGATTCCCTCATGGCATAGATACAGCCGGGTTCATCCGTGCAGACTACCCCCAGTGCATAGGACCCCCTCAGGCGGGATGCCGTTCTCATCACGGCTTTCTTGACATCGCCCTCGTCATAAAGTTCCAGAAGGTTCACGACCACTTCGGTGTCGGTCTCACTGTAAAAGACAAAACCTTTTGCCAGCAGTTCGTCCCTCAGTTCCTGATAATTCTCTATTATCCCATTGTGCACTACGGCAAATCTGCCGTCGTTGCTGAGATGGGGATGCGCATTGATATCGGTCGGAGCACCGTGAGTAGCCCATCTGGTATGCCCGATACCTGATGTTCCCGGACAGTTCCTTCCGCCTTCTGTCTTTTCGACAAGTTTATCGACCTTCCCTGAGATCTTGCTCACCGTGATGGCATCTCCGGAAAGAATAGCTATTCCGGCAGAGTCGTATCCTCTGTACTCAAGCTTCTTCAGTCCTTCCAGAAGTATCGGTGCCGCCTGCTGTGTTCCCGTATATCCCACGATTCCGCACATCTGATCCTTGTCCTTTCAATCGTTATGTTTAACCAGTCGGAGCCCGGGCTCATTTTGAGCGCCGGGCTTCCCAGATCCGAATTCAATTGATTTGCCGGTTATCCGAAAAGGCTGACTGTCTGTCAACCGCGAGACCTGCTCCGACTGCCATTTTCACTACCTTCCAGCAACTTTATTCCCTGCGGTCTTACTTGGTACCGAACATAAGTTCACCGTAGGTGGGCATTGGCCAGTAGTCCTCTGAAGTGATCACTTCAGCGCTATCACAGTCGATTCTCAGCCTGTCCATGGCAGGTATCACCGTGTCACGGATCTTGACCGCTTTTTCCAGCCAATCATCAGCTGCGCAGTCCAGACAGCTTCTCAGTTCATTTACGTCATCAAATATATTGTCTGTAAGAAGAGAAAGTTTTCTGACCGTCTCCTTTTCAAACCTGCATTCCAGCTCAGGGTCGATCTTCATCTTTTCTGCTGCTCTCGAAGCGAGGTCTGCAGCATACTTCTCTACTGCAGGAATGATCTGACCGGCTGCCATCTTCAGCATAGTCCTTGCTTCGATGTTCACTGTTTTACAGTAGTTCTCAAGCAGTATCTCATATCTGGAACGCAGTTCTGTCTCTGAATAAACACCGAGGCTGCTCAGCAGATCCACATTCTTTTTGTCCAGCAGGTGCGGGATGCACTCCGGAGTAGAACGGAGGTTGGAGAGTCCTCTGCGTTCCGCTTCGACGATCCACTCACTGCCGTATCCGTTTCCGTTGAAGATGATCCTCTTATGTGCTTTATATGTCTCTGCTATCAGCCTGCGCGCCGCAGCTTCGGCATCTACGTCTTTCTCAAGTTCGTCCGCAAACATCCTCAATGAATCTGCGACCGCGCAGTTCAGCACTATGTTGGGAGCGGCTATGCTGTCTGAGGATCCCGGCATCCTGAACTCAAATTTGTTTCCGGTAAATGCAACAGGGGATGTGCGGTTCCTGTCTGTGTGATCCTTTCTGAACCCGGGCAGCACCTTTGAACCGAACCTCATCAATTCCTCGTGAGCGCTCTCGTACGGCACGCCCTCTTCGATCGAATCCAGAATCCCCGTGAGCTCCTCACCCAGATAGATCGATATAACTGCAGGCGGAGCCTCATTGCCTCCGAGGCGGCAGTCATTATTCGCGGAGGCGACAGAGAGTCTGAGGAGATCCTGATACTCATCCACCGCTTTGATCACCGCGCAGAGGAACAGCAGGAAACGCATATTTCTGTAAGGCGTATCGCCCGGCGCAAGAAGGTTGATACCGGTGTCAGTCTGCAGAGACCAGTTGTCATGTTTGCCGCTGCCGTTCACACGTGCAAACGGTTTCTCATGAAGAAGACATGCAAATCCGTGCTTCTGTGCTGTCTCTTTCAGCACTTCCATAACTATCTGGTTCTGGTCGGTGGCAACGTTGACAGTATTGTATATTGATGCCAGCTCATGCTGCGACGGTGCCACCTCGTTGTGTTCAGTCTTAGCGGGAACCCCCAGCCTCCACAGGGCAAGATCCAATTCTTCCATAAATGACTTGATGCCGAGGTTGATCTCTGCATAGTAGTGATCTTCCATCTCCTGTCCTTTGGGAGGCGCCGCGCCGAACAGGGTCCTTCCGGAATACTTCAGGTCCTCTCTCTTCTCAAACAGCTCTTCCGGTATAAGGAAGTATTCCTGTTCTGCTCCTGCGACAGCCGTTACCCGCTTAACATCACACGATCCGAGAAGTCTGAGAACTCTCATCGCCTCTCTGTTGAGCACATCCATCGACCTGAGAAGAGGTGTCTTTTTGTCCAGAGCCTCTCCGGTATATGCGCAGAAAACCGTAGGGATGTGCAAAGTCTTATCCTTTACGAAAGCGTATGACGTGGGATCCCACGCAGTATACCCTCTCGCCTCAAATGTAGCCCTCAGTCCGCCCGAAGGAAGTGAGGAAGCATCAGGCTCCCCCTTTACAAGTTCTTTTCCGGAGAACTCAAGGATCACTCCTCCGTCCGGGGCCATTTCTATAAATCCCTCATGCTTCTTTGCAGTAACACCGGTCAACGGCTGGAACCAGTGCGTGTAGTGAGTTGCCCCCTTGGACACAGCCCAGTCCTTCATCGCATCAGCTACTACGTTAGCCACCTGGAGATCGAGTTCCTCGCCTTCATCGATGGTCTTTCTGATCGACTTATACACGTCAGCCGACAGGTACTTCTTCATCATCCTGTCATCGAATACATCGCATCCGAAGAATTCAGTCAAACGGTCCATTTCTCTCTCCTCTCCTCTTAGTAACTATTTCTTTCAAACATAAGCAAGATTCTACAGGACAGTCATTATAATGTAAAATACATATATTGATAGGTCTATCATATATTCTTCGTATGATTGTCCGTGCCAGTGAGTACAAAAAAACCTCAGTCTTTAAATCAGACTGAGGTTTTCTATATATAAGCCACAGAACAAAACGTTTTATTCATCATATGATCCGTTAAAGGTCGCAAATCTCCGTGTCAGGCCGTGAGAAACTGCGCTCCCTTTGAATCATATCATCCGTCATATCTCAAAATCTCTCTTATCACTTCACCGCTGTCGCCTTCAATACAGACGGAACGGTCTTTGATCTGAGACGGGCAATATGCCTCGCTGTAATTCAGACAGGCATAGAAGGCTCTGGGATTTTCATCTGTCATCTGCCAGAAAGGATACTTGATTATGACGGGAGTATTATTTCCGACACCGATCTCCAGGAAAAGCACATGCTTTCCATTATGTTCCCGGATGAAATCGGCGTAGGCAGCAGACGCCTTATACCACCCTTCATCCTCTACAAAGCGATCGTCGGATCTGAGATTGGTGGTCAGTTCCTTTCCGCTAACGGGATGCCTGGGAATCAGTTCCGTCGGTATCTCTGCCATTATTTCCCCTTTTTCGGATATTTCAAATACGCCTTCCTCATTTCTGACAAAGCCCTGGGCTTCCATAGCCCGCATGATCCAATTTCTGTTGTCGTATGTGTTACGGTCATCGGGGTCGGTGCTCTGAAACAGGCCATAGTCCCCCTGTGTGTAAAACAGTCTCTTTTTGTCGAATCCCGCTTTCTGAAAACAATGATCTACATTTGTAGTGATAACAAAATAATCCCTGCCATTTATAAGCGATAATAATTCCTCGTAAACAGGTTTCGGAGGATCCAGATAGCGGTTGATGTATATATATCTGGCCCAATATGCCCAGAATATCTCTCTTGAGGGATATGGATAGAAGCCCCCCTCATACATATCCCTGATCCCATATGTCCTGATAAAATCAGGAAACCATTTCATAAATCTGTCGCCTGTATAAACGAAGCCGGCTGCTGTAGAAAGACCTGCCCCGGCTCCTATAAGAATGGCATCTGCTGTCTCGATCTCTTTTTTGAGTTTGCCGACAGCTTCCTCACGTGTCAACGTCTCTCCGCAAAAGCCGCCATGGAACCTGCGGACTGCATCAATCCCGCGGCTTATCGTTTCCAGATACCCATTCGGCAACTCATTGAAGCTTTGATTCATAAAAAAACCTGTCCTCATCCTTGAACACATCAAAAATAATTCTGTTCAGCGTGCCGGGATGCTCAGACATCCATTCCGTGACTGTGTTAACTGCAATCTCAGCCGCTCTTTCGTTCGGAAACGAGAATACTCCTGTTGAGATACAGCAGAAAGCCACTGTGCGAATGCCATTCTCAACACACATATCAAGTGTGTTTGTATAACAATCAGCCAGCTCTTTCTCGTGCTTGCGTGTAAGTCTTCCCGACACTATCGGACCGACAACATGTATTACTTTTTTTGCCGGAAGATTATATCCTTCGGTCAGCATAGGTACCGCTGTGGGCTGTTCATAATCGGGGCCGAACCTTCTACGCAGTTCTTCCATTTTCCGGCTGCATTCTTCACGAAGCTGAACTCCGGAAAATGTATGGATACAATTGTCGATACACGTATGCATCGGTACAAAGCACCCCAGCATCTGGGAGTTTGCAGCGTTGACGATTGCGTCTGCTGCCAGTCTTGTTATATCTCCCTTCCAAACGGATATGCAGTCTGCGAAACAGTGACGGCTGTTCGACTCAGCAATGGTCGGGATGCTTTCCACGGTCACGATGCCGTTCCTGAGACTGCGTTCTTTCAGATACTCATCCTGTACTTTAAGCACCTGCTCAGGCAAAAAACCCGGCATACGTATATTCATCAAGGAACGCAACAGCCTCTTTTTGCCCGGAACATCGTCAGGGATCACTATGTTTCGGTACTGAACGGATTCTTTCAGGAACTCATTCACAAGGTAGTCCAGCCGTTCATTCTGTGTCATCTCGCTCATAGCAGTCCCGCCTCTTTCACCAGACATCTTTTCACGCAATAAAGGATCACACCAGAATGTAACCCCTCCAACCGCGCACGGAATAATATGAATCCGCACCGTTATGGAAAGTGAACACCGTTCCGTACCTGCGTTCACAGAACAGCGCTCCTCCTCTGCAGCGTATCTCTGCAGGTGTTTCGATCCAGCTGGAAGTCTTCAGATCAAACTCGCCGAGGGCCTGCAGCCGTCTGTACACTTCTTCGTTCATCAGCTCCACCCCCATCTCGCTTGCCATCTTCACGGCACTGCCCGAGGGAGGATTGTTCTTCCTCTTTTTAAGCGCCTCATCATCATAGCAGAGGCTTCTCCGTCCGGAAGGCGACTCCTTAGAGCAATCGCAGAAAATGAGTCTGTCTGTTGAGCCGAAGAATCCGATAGTATCCGGCTCACCTCCGCTGTCCTCCATTTTCCTAAGGATCTCGATGCAATGACTGTTCTTCCTCAGACGATCCTCTACGATATCCCATATGATATCCGGATGCCGCAGCATATTGTCATAGAATCTTTTCTTCAGCAATTCGATCATAGGTCCCTCCATCACACGATACCCTCGGTTCATTTTATAGCGGCAGACTGCGCAGAAATGGATCGCTTTTCCGGAAGAAGACAGTCACAGAGCTTTTTTAGGGCAGTTCCTTACACATTCCATGCAAAGGATACACTCTGTACCGTTCTTTCTACTACGGGAGTTATCCGTAACATCCACATCCATCGGGCAGATCTTCCTGCATTTGCCGCATGAGATGCATTTCTCCCTGTCGCAAGTTACTCTCAGAAGCGAGTAGTAGCTCATAGGCTTAAGAAAAACAGTGACAGGACATATGTATTTGCAGAATGCACGGTTGTCTCTGAACAGATACGCCAGGACGATGCCGACGGCATAGTAGAATATGTTACCTGCTATAAAAGCCCAGAATATGATGTTTTCCAAATTCTCTGCACGGGAAAAGAAAAGACCTGAAACAAAGACAAGCGACAGAACAAATGTGACATACCTTATCCATCCTATCCTTCTGCGCGGCCGTTCCGGTACTTTGAATGGGAGAAAATCCAGCACCATGGCTGTCCAGCAGGCATATCCGCACCATCCCCTTCCGAACACCAAAGGGCCGAAGATCTTGGCAACGGCATAATGTATCGTTGCAGCCTCAAAAACCCCAGAGAAGAGATAATACCAGAAACCTTCGATCTGCATATTCTCGCGGCAGATCAGTCCAAGATAGACCAGCATATACAGCCCTACCAACAGCTGCACTATACGCCGGGCATATTCATATCTCTTTATGAACAGGAATATCCCAAGAGCAATAGAGAAACCGATATAACTGAAATTCAGCAGATAGAAGATATTGTCCTTTGCCAGCCACAGTGTCACTGCAACAGTTTCGAACAGCAACAGAATCAACAGCGGATGCTTATATTCCCGCAAATGTTTCACGATTCCACCTCAAAACCAGTTCATGAATGCTTCACTGACTTAAGCATCACCTGCCGTTCAGTGTTTTATACCAGAATGATACAGTTTCTTCCGGAATGAATCCCGCAGCGCCGTAGAAATCCTTTCTCCAGCCGAAAGAATTGACATAACACTTCCCGATGCCGATCTTTCTGCAGCGCATGACTGCAGCGTTCAGCATTGCCGTTCCGAGTCCTTTATGACGATATCGTTCTCTAGTGCTGACCGGTTCTATCAGGGCAGTACCTGTCACCGTATCAACGTAAACAAAACAATAAGCGCATATGTCATTTTTCTCTTTGGCGTTCGCATCTGAGATGATGCACTCAAAACAGTCATTGTAAAAAGAAGACTTCTTTCTCGCGTTATACGGTCCCATCGGGGCTCTGTAGTCCGCCGATTCCCATTCGGGATGGAATCCCAGACGGAGCGCACTCCATTTATTCGCTTCGTCCGGATACTCCTCTCCGTACATAAGCCTGAAACCTTCCGGTACTTTTACCACGGGATCGGTCTTCATCGGACGCATGCAGCTTGCGGTCTCTACGTCAGTGTACCTGCCGTACCCCGACTCAGAGAGTATTTGATGCATATACCTAAAGCCGTCATTTACAGCGGCCCAGAATTTGACAGAGCCTTTTCCCGTCTGAGTGAATAGCGGCAAACAATTCTCTTCACCGAACTTCACTACGGAAGGAAACAGATCCTCACACCCTGTCTTGACGCTGATATATATGTTTTCGCCATCCGGAAGGATACACGCAGTGATATCTCCGTCTTTCTTCCAGAGAAACATATAGTCAGCTGACCTTTCTCTCCCCTCATCCATCTCCTGGGCGCCGACTCTGTATATAACATCATGAAGTCTTGCCGGTAGCCATGATCTCGCTCGTCGTTCTTCCAGAAAACTGTTCCGTAAATAGTATTCAAGGCTCGTAAGGTCCTTGTCCGGATCAAATCTCACTATATCCATCTAACAGAAACGCTTAGCAAAATACTATCCTTTCATCCTTTTGTCCGCAACGTGAATAAGGCACAGGCCGGAAGACAGCCTGTGCTCTCAGCTGTTCATTTTCTGATGAACTGATCGTTGTCCGGATCATCTTCGGCATTCACATATCTCTCGACCTTCATATGAAGATCATACTTTTCACGAAGCTCAGCCAACTGGCCCATCATAGGGCTGGCATGGTGGGCATCGATGGCCTCCTGATCTCTCCAGACATCCACGAGCAGGATCGTTTCAGGATCATCAAGAGGCTGAAAATAGCGGTAACTGACGTTTCCTTCTTCTTTCCTTATAAAGTCTGCGATCCCGGATGACTCCATCTCCTCAGCAAATTTCCGGGCATTACCGTCTGTTCCGGTATAATACAGATTTACTGTGATCATTACATTTACCTCTGATGACAAGATCATCTTAAAGATGATCTCGCTTCTTTCTTCTTTTGTAACTACTGATCAGATACCCAACAGCATCGAGCTGAATATGCTCACTGCTCCGCATCCCAAAAGAACAACTATCGGGTCCGCTACCTCTTTTCTTATCAGAACGAAGGCAACCGCAGCAAGCACGACGGACAGTATATCCAGATTCGCGAATGAAATACCTGCTCCGTGGAACATTATATTTGCCGAAAGACTGATCAGCGTAGATATCACCAGCGCAAGCGACATGCAGCGCATTGCCTGAAGTATCTGCGAAACAACAGGAACCTCCCTGTACTTTCTGTAGATCATGTCGAGAACGAAACAGATTATAGCGGGAGGAATACAGCATCCAAGTGAGGCTGCTATCGCTCCGGGTATCCCCGCCAGCTTCATGCCGACAAAGGTCGCCGAATTGATCATGATCGGGCCGGGAGTCAGTTCATCCAAAGCAAGAAGATCTGCAAATTCGACGTATGTCATCCACTTTTGGACATCCACTATCTCTCTCGCTACGAGAGGCACAGCAGAATAGGCACCTCCGAAAGCCAGCAGACATATCTTAATAAACGAGAAGGTTATCTTAAGAAGCATCATTTTTCAGCGCCCTCCTTCTTCTTAAGCAGGAAGGTTTTCGCGACCGCCGTAGCTATGCAGAACAGAGCGAGATAGTATACCGGGAAACCGGTAAACTCTATGTAGACCAGAGAGATCGCTGCCAGTATCCAGAGGAACAGATCCTTTTTCTTCTGTATTCCCGTGAACAGTCCGATAGCAAAATTCAGCACCAGCGCAACCGCACCAGCCTGCATTCCTCTCATGAACAGCGCTACATAGCTGTTCGTTACTATGAACTGGTAAAACGCCGTCACCAAGATCATGAACACGATTGGAGGTAAGGCACATCCGATCATCGCAGCCAGAGCGCCCGGCAAGCCCGCAACGCGGTACCCTACAAGACAGGAAGAGTTGATTGCTACCGGTCCCGGTGAGCTCTGCGCCATCGCGGTGCAGTCTGAGAGCTCCTCTTCGGACAGAAGGCCGAGCCTTTTTACCAACACCTTCTCCATTACACTTATCATCGCGTATCCGGAGTTCGCCGTGCTGCTCATCATCATTATGTTTATGAAAAGCAGCCAAATTCTGTTTTTCTTTTTTTCACTCATATGGGTCGTATCCTTTCGAAAACACTGCGATCATCTCTCGCGTCAAACTTATATCATCATGGGGAACTGTGTCAATGATCTCCTGCCTTGTCATCCAAACAGCTTCCCCGAGCTCACCGTCGTTAAGTGTCACCGCATCGCTGCCGTCCAGCCTGCACCAGAACCCAAAAAGCAGTCCCCCTGTGATGCCCCATGGCTGGCTTTTGTAATACCTGATATCCCTTATATTCAGTCCGGTCTCCTCCATGACTTCACGGACGACTGTTTCTTCTATAGTCTCTCCCACCTCATTGAATCCCGCTACAAGAGCCGAAGGCGCCCCGGATCTTGACGCATACCTCGTAAGCAGGAGTCTGTCACCGTCTGTCACTCCGACTATCACCGCCGGGCTTATCACCGGATACACGTGATTTCCGCACTCGGGACAGCTCATCATCCGCTCTTTTGCATCATGTTCCATTCTGGCTCCGCACTGACCGCAAAACCTCTCAGCCGCGTACCATGCACAGATGTGCCTTGCGGTGACAAGAGCGTATGCCATGTACGAAGGCTTTACAGTTCTGAAAATCCACGGCTCCAGGTACTCATAATCACCTGCTACATGAACGTCTTCCGAATCATAGAAAAAAAACTGTATTCCGCTTATCTCGAACAGGTAGATCAGGCATTTTATATCTTTGATCGTCAGGTCCCTGTATCTCGGAAAATCTATATACTCGTCTTTCCTGTTCAGAAGCACTTTACCGTTCCGATATACTACGATGCAGCTGTCATCTTCCGGAACTGCGTTATTCCTGTATGCATTGTTCAGTGTAGATGGGGCAATATCCTGTATCATATTTCTTCCTCTGGGTTTCGCATTGCATTGGGTATTCCGTTTCACGTCAAAATGATTCATAATATATTATCAGTAGTATTATAACCCATAATCATTTCAGGAAATAAGACAAATGGGATCAACACAATTCTGGATCAGGACCGGAAATTCTCTTCTGAAGGCTGAGCGTTTCCTGCGCCGCCTGTTTCCGCGAAAGGCATCAAACGCATCCATTGCAGACAGGAACTATTCTTTCAACAATGAGAGAAACATACGTGCCCTGACCGTTAACGATCAGCTTGACGGAAGAAGCACCGGTGTTTCATCTCTGAAGCTCGGCGATACGGTAATGAAGAATTCCGGCTGCGAAGTCATTGCTACCTATAACGCACTTCTGCTGTACGGAAAGCAGGTCTCAGTAGCAGGAGCTGCGAAGCGGTTCGAAGAAAACGGATGTCTCGTACGCTTTCCTTTTGTCAGATACGGAGCGCTGGGTGTCAATCCATATGACATCGGGCAGATCGTAGCCTCCTACGGAGTGAACTGCTCGACTGCTTCCGTTGAACAGATGTGCGAGCCTGGGATCTATATCCTCTCATACTGGAATGATGCAAGGCTCCTGTCGGGGATCCATACCATAGCCGTACATACCAGAAACGGCATGTGCTACATGTACAATTATACGATGAAGGGGAACACCGGTTTCGGAGTTTTCCCCTCCGCATTCGTTAAGACCTTCCGTGACAGTTACGTCACCGGTTACAAACTCCGGTGATCATTGAATTAATGGTGCAGAAAAATGTCTAACAACATCAAAAAGCTTACTCTTCTCCATTCGAATGACATGCACGGAGACTTCCTCTCCCAGGTAGTCAATGGAAAAAAGACAGGCGGTCTTGCCATGCTGTCAGACTACATAACCCGGGTCCGACAGGATGAGGAGAACGTTCTTTATGTCATTGCAGGCGATATGTTCCGGGGATCTATAATCGATTCCGAGTATATGGGTCTATCTACTATCGACCTCGTCAATCTTCTTAAACCTGACGTGGCGACTATTGGGAACCATGAAGTCGACTACGGTCTTGCACACCTCCTTTTTCTTGAGAAATGCGCAAGATTTCCGATAATAAACGCAAACCTCTTCGTGACACTGAATAATACCAGGCTCTTCCAGCCTTACATCAATGTCAAGATCGGCGGAATGAAGATCCTGTTCATCGGCATCCTGACTCAGGAAGTTCTTGCGACAGCCAGACAGGAAAAAGTTATTGGGACTTTTGTCGACATAGAAGAGGCTGCGAAAGAGATAGGAATAATCTGTGATAACTACCGCACTACAGATACCGATATGACAATCGTCGTTTCTCATATAGGTATCGAACAGGATCGCAGGCTTGCAGAACTTCTGAACCCCGAATGGGGCGTCAATTTCATAATCGGCGGACACTCCCATACCTTTATGGACGCTCCGGAGATCATTAACGGAGTTCCTATCGTTCAGGCCGGCACCGGCACAGACATAGTAGGAAGATTCGATATCGAATACGATAAGGATGATCAGGTCGTCAAGGACTATAAGTGGCAGTGCGTACCGATCAATGAGGATTCATGCACTCCGGATCACGTAATGGCTGAGATGATCGGACGGTATCAGTCTGTCACAGATGCCAAGTATAAGAGAGTCGTTACCCGCCTTGCCAGAAAACTGACTCATCCTTCAAGGGAACAGGAAACAGAACTGGGGAACCTCTATGCTGACATGATGCAGGACGAATCCAGCTTTGACATCATGATGTTCGGTTCCGGTTCGATCCGCAAGAAGGAGCTCGGCCCTCTCATCGAATACCAGGATATGGTCGAAAACACCCCGTTTGATGATGTCGTCTGGATGATCGAAGTGACTGGAGAACAGTTCAGACAGATGGTACTTCACATCCTCAGAGATGACGCCTGGCTCGGCGAGACCGAATTCTATCAGTTCTCACGCGGAGTGCGCATTGTTTACAGAAAGAGCACTCATTCGCTCGAAGAGTTCACGTTCAACGGTGAGGAGATCCTTCCCGACAGCAGGCTCAAGATAGGGATACAGAATTATCACTACAAGAACTTTGATGAGTTCCTGGGAATACCGCTTGAGGAAGTAAAAACGAACAGAAAGCCCAGAGTTGTAGCGACATCTGTAAACAACATAGTAGAAGAGTATATGGCTACTCATCAGGGTCTTGATGCTCAGGTCGAAGGCCGTCTCGTAATACTCGATTAAAGTAAAGATCAAGCCGGAGCTTTTATGCCCCGGCTTCTTTATCCTTGTCAAATATACTATTTGTATAATTTTATATCTGTTTTACCGTTTGTCTAACAAGCATGATCTAGTCGCTGTTCTGAACGGAATCAGATCTTACTGAACACATAAACTCATAGTACGGCTTAAGGAAGAGCATTCCTTCCTTGATCCTATCTCCGAAACGGCTTCCGAGTATGGATGGCCCGACAGGCTCCGTATGAGAGACCGACAGGCTTTTCCTTCTGTACCAGCCCTCTAGCTCCGGTACTGGACAGTCTGCATGCTCTCTTTTATAAAACTCGCCGCTGAGCCGGAATTCTTCCTGTTCACTGAGCATCCGATCAAGTTCGGCAATAGCAGCCGGATCGGCTTTGATCCTTTCCCTTATCCTCCGCATTGTGTTGACCCTGTCTTCCCAGCACCCCACCCCGTAGCTCCAGTCATCGGCACTGATCTCAAACCAGAATGCGGGGACCCCGGACCATGTCTCATGCTTTGCATCATAGAGAGTAAACCAAAGGTAGTCCTTGTACGGACCCTTGCCGTAGTTTCTCCTTGCGTCTCTGTATATCCTGCTCAGATGTACATTGAGGTCCATCTCAGGATACCTGGTGTCATACAGTTCATGGACCTCACGCGCCAGTTCCTTCATGGGCGTGATCAGATACTTCTGGCATTCAGGCTTATGCAGCTCATACCATGAGCGTTCATTGTTCATTCGTATTCCCCAGAGGAAATCGACTGTCTCTTCGTAGAATCCTTCAAACATTTTCCCGTATAATGCAAATAGAAAGGGCTGCACTAGGTGCAGCCCTGTAAAACTTTCAGTCTTCCTTCTTTGAAGCAAGCTTTGCGATGGCAGCTTTGCGATGATTCGCTGTATTGCGCTTGAGAACGCCCTTGCGGACTGCCTTGTCGATCTCTGAGAATGTCTTGGCGACAACTGCTTCCTTCTCAGCTGCGTCTGTCGTGGCAATGACAGCTGCGTTAGCCTTCTTGATGTTGGTCTTAAGCGCAGCGCGGTTCGAACGGTTGGCAGCATTTGCCTTGCGGCTGGTGATGATACGCTTCTTCTGAGATTTGATGTTTGCCATGTCTTCTTCCTCCCCTTATCTCTTCGAGAACTGCGGAGCGCGGCGGGCGGCTTTGAGACCGTATTTCTTACGCTCTTTCATTCTCGGGTCGCGGGTCAGGAAGCCCGCCTTCTTAAGTTCCGGGCGCAGATTCTCATCATAGAGGAGAAGCGCGCGGGAGATGCCGTGACGGATGGCACCGGCCTGTCCGGCGATACCGCCGCCCTGTACGTTGATGACAACGTCAAACTTGCCGGTTGTATTTGTCAGCTCAAGGGGCTGATTTACGATGTACTTGAGTGTATCAAGACCAAAGTAGTCGTTGATCTCACGTCCGTTGACTGTGATGACACCGGTTCCGTTGTAAAGGCGGACACGGGCAACAGATGTTTTTCTTCTGCCTGTTCCGGCAAAGAAGGGTCTGGTTTCGTACATATTAAGCTCCTTTCTCAGCCTTCAAAGGCGACCGGCTTCTGCGCGGCATTGTTGTGTTCTGCTCCGGCATAGACTCTGAGTCTGGTCAGTGCTTTGCGGCCGAGTGTGTTATAAGGGAGCATTCCCTTAACAGCGAGATACATCACCTTCTCAGGTGTGGTATCCATCATCTGGCGGGCGGTCTTTACCTTCATTCCGCTGAGATACTCGCTGTGATGGTAGTATTTCTTCTGATCAAGCTTTCTTCCGGTGAAGACAGCTTTGCTGCAGTTGATCACTATGACATGATCGCCGCAGTCAACGTTGGGTGTGAAGGTCGGCTTGTTCTTTCCGCGGAGCAGGTTTGCAACGAGAGTTGCAGTGCGTCCTACCGGCTTGCCTGCCGCATCGATGATATACCAGCGGCGCTCGACCTCCTGAGGTTTCTGCAGGGTAGTGGACATTTGTTCCTCCTAATATGGTTATGACCTTATATAATAAGTATCAGATTAATAATCACGCCTCTCGGCGTGCATGATGAATTATACATTTGCACAAATTGTGTGTCAATAATCATTTTCCTGTTTTCGATATTTGTTTCACTGTATCTTTTATTATCTCCGTTTTTCTCTGTTTTTCTCCATTTTTCTTATATGTCAATTTTGTTTTTGCTCTTTGACACATCAGTTACTTGTTTCATATCGAAAACATATCTCACGCTAAGTATAATAATTACATACAACAGTTGGATCTGTACGGAGGTCATGATATGCCATTCTTGATTGCAGTTCTGATCATTATTGCGTTATACGTTTTTCTTGTACTGCCGGGTCACTCTTCGGAGGAGGCAAAGGCTCCCTTTGTAGGCAGGACCTTTGCGCACCGAGGGCTGTACGATAATGACAGGGGAGTTCCTGAGAACTCGCTCCCGGCTTTTAAGGCAGCCATGGATGCCGGATACGGATGTGAACTGGATGTGCAGTTCACGAAAGACAAAAAGCTCATAGTGTTTCACGACAACGACTATAAAAGAGCCTGCGGAGTTGACAAGGCTGTGTGGGAACTCACATTCGAGGAAGCTAGGCAGCTTACTCTTTTCGGCACTGATGAGCGCATACCCACGTTCCGCGAAGTTCTGGATGCTGTTGACGGACAGAATCCGCTCATAGTGGAGATAAAGGCAGAAAAGCTCAGCATGGATTGGTACGCACCTCTCTGTGAGGCAGTAGCCGCTGAGCTGAAGGATTACAAAGGTGAATGGTGCCTTGAGAGCTTTCATCCTCTCGTAGTGAGATGGGCATGGAAAAACATCCCCGGCATCACCAGAGGACTTCTTGTCGGAGGACCTGCCAAGAAGGGAGAGGAACTGGCATTCATAAAAAACACAATTGCACACCTTCTGGTCGATTTTCTATGCAGGCCCCAGTTCATCGCTTATGATCACAGGGACAGAAATCTTGCTCTCAGAATAGTAAAGAAGTTCGGTGCCTTCTCGGTCATGTGGACTGTTGATAACGAAAAAGACCATTCCATCCTGGAAAAAGAGGAAGATACCATTATCTTCGAGCATTACCTGCCCAAAAGATATCTTGATAAGTAATCCGATTCTGTCCTATGGATTCTGATCACTATCGATTATTAACAAAAAGCCAATTGTTTTTTCTCTTTCATATGTTAAAATGAGCAGGAATAGGAGGATGATCCGTATGAAACTTCTGATCACTATCGTACAAAACGATGACGTTCCGGCCCTGACCGACGAGATCGTCAGGAACGGTTTTTCTGCTACAAAGCTCGCCTCGACCGGCGGACTTCTCAGGAACGGAAGCACTACCCTTCTTATCGGTATCGATGAGAAGGATATGGAAAAGATGCTCTCGATCATCAAGCAGACATGCAGGGAACGCACTATCAAGATGCAGGATAATCTCGGTCTTGCCGAAGCCGGGATGTCATACCGCTATCAGAGCGGATATGAGGTAACTGTTGGCGGAGCCACTATCTTTGTTCTTGACGTAGAGCAGTTCCTACATCTGTAATAATCGACTAGAGGGCTAATTTGAATATTGCATACTTTTTGACCCCTCGCCAGAATGTCATCTCCCTTTACGATGATAATACTCTGCGCAAGGGGCTCGACATAATGCGGTCATCAGGTTATACATCCATGCCTGTGACTACCAGAGACAATATGTATGTAGGCGTCGTGAGCGTTGCTGATTTCCTTTGGTACCTGATACCGGACTTCTCCGATGAGCACGGCAATTTTTCCATCAGTTCAATAGAAGGCGTACATGTCCGTGACATCATGGACCGGAAGGTCAACCCGGCAGTCACCATCACAGCTTCTGCGGAGGAATTGATGGACAGGATCCTGGCACATAACTTCGTGCCGGTGGTAGATGGCCGCGGTTCCTTTGTCGGAATAGTGACCCGAAGAAACATTATGAAGTACTACCGGGAAAACAGGGAATCCTCTTCCGATATCCAGCCTGACAGCAAATGAATTTCGGCAATCCAAACCGTATTTTTTCGGATCAGAAAACCGGCGTATCTCCGGATACGCCGGTTTTTCTGTTTATTGGAAGCGGTCTCAGATGATCGATGCAGTAATGCTGCCGTCAGTTCCATCTACAGTGACTGTGGCGCCCGGGGCAGGATCATCTTTCAGAATACATTTAGCTATCTCAGTCTCAACATGTGACTGTATGAATCTCTTAAGCGGTCTCGCTCCGTAGATCGGATCATAGCCTTCCCGGACGATGATGTCCATGGCTTTGTCTGTGATCTCGAGTTTCAGCTGCTTGCTGTCCAGATTCTTTCTGAGATTTCTTATCTGCAATTCTGCTATCTGTCCTATCTCAGCCTCAGTCAGCGGCTTATAGCACACCGTCTCATCGATCCTGTTCAGGAATTCTGGGCGGAAACTCCTTCTAAGCAGTTCATCGACTTTTTTCCTTGCGCTTTCTTCGATCTCCCCGTCACGGATCCCGTCAAGCAGGATGTCGCTCCCGAGATTCGAAGTCATGATAAGGATCGTGTTCTTGAAATCTACCGTTCTTCCCTGACTGTCCGTTATCCTGCCGTCATCCAGGACCTGCAGCAGCACATTGAATACATCGGGATGCGCCTTCTCGATTTCATCAAAGAGGACTACGCTGTATGGCCTGCGGCGGACCGCCTCTGTAAGCTGTCCTCCTTCATCATAGCCTACATATCCCGGAGGCGCTCCGATCAGTCTGGACACTGAGAATTTCTCCATATATTCGCTCATATCGATCCTGATCATATTCTTTTCATCGTCGAAAAGAGCCTCAGCTACCGCTTTTGCGAGTTCTGTCTTGCCGACACCTGTAGGTCCGAGGAAAAGGAACGATCCGATAGGTCTTCCTTCGTCCCTGATACCCGCCCTTGATCTCAGGATAGCTTCTGATACCCTGTTAACTGCCTCATCCTGGCCTATGACCCTTTCATGAAGTATCTCGGGGAGTCTCAGCAGTTTCTCCCTCTCGCCCTCAAGCAGCTTAGAGACAGGAACTCCCGTCCATCTGGAGACGACATCAGCTATCTCTTCATCAGTCACTCTGTCTCTGAGAAGCTTATCGGCTCTTCCGCTGACCTTTTCCGCCTTCTGCTCCTCTTCTTCGAGTTTCTTCTGGAGCTCAGGAAGTCTGCCGTACTTCAGTTCTGCCGCCTTATTGAGATCATATTCCCTCTGCGCCTTTTCGATCTCCGCATTGACTTTTTCTATCTCTCCGCGAAGATTCTGAACGGACTCTATGCCTTCTTTCTCGTTCTGCCATCTTGCCTTCATCTCATTGAACGTATCCCTCATCTGGGACAGTTCCTTCTGTATCTCTTCAAGGTGAGAAGCTGACAGTTTATCTGTCTCCTTCTTGAGTGCGGCTTCTTCTATCTCAAGCTGCATTATCTTTCTGGAGATCTCATCCATCTCAGACGGCATGGAATCCATCTCAGTCCTGATCATAGCGCAAGCTTCATCGACCAGATCTATAGCCTTATCGGGCAGGAACCTGTCCGATATATATCTGTCCGAGAGCACGGCTGCGGCGATCAGTGCGCTGTCTGTGATCTTTACTCCGTGGAAGACCTCATACCTTTCTTTTATTCCTCTCAGGATCGATACTGCGTCTTCCACCGTAGGCTCGTTGACCATAACGGGCTGGAAACGCCTTTCCAGCGCTGCGTCCTTCTCAACATATTTGCGGTACTCATCAAGAGTAGTTGCACCTATGCAGTGAAGCTCTCCCCTTGCCAGCATCGGCTTCAGGAGGTTTCCGGCGTCCATGCTGCCCTCTGTTCTGCCTGCACCTACGATGTTATGAAGCTCATCTATGAACAGGATCGTCCTGCCCTCGCTCCTTTTAATCTCAGAGAGGACAGCCTTAAGACGTTCCTCAAACTCTCCCCTAAATTTAGCTCCCGCAATAAGCGCTCCCATATCAAGAGAGAATATCCTGTGATCTTTAAGCGAAGTCGGCACGTCACCTCTTACTATCCTCTGTGCCAGGCCTTCAGCGATAGCGGTCTTGCCCACGCCGGGTTCTCCGATGAGGACCGGGTTGTTCTTTGTTTTCCTGGTGAGGATCCTGATCACGTCTCTTATCTCGCTGTCCCTGCCTATCACAGGATCAAGCTTCTGCTGTTCAGCCAGAGACACAAGATCCTGACCGTACTTGCTCAACGCGTCATAAGTCTCCTCCGGATTGTCACTTGTAACTCTGGTGCCTCCCCTGACTTCTGCAAGGACCCTCAGGAATCCGTCCGTTGTTATGTTGTTTCTTGCGAGCAGTCTTGCGCATTCTCCGTCGCATTTCTCTATGAATGAGAGCATTACGTGCTCTACTGAGACATAGTCGTCATTCATCCTGGATGCGCGCTTCTCTGCATCGGTAAAGATCTCATCTACGATCCTTGCCGCATATATCGACGTCATGTTCGTGACAGCCCCGGAGACTCGCGGCAGGCGGTCACAAAGTTCCTCTGTCTGCCTTATGATCTCTTCTGTGTTCTGCCCCATCTTTGTCAGCAGCTGCGGTACCAGTCCTCCGTCCTGGGTGAGCATTGCCAGCAGCAGATGTTCCTGCTCTATCTGCTGGCTTCCCCGGTCTTTTGAAATGGTCTGAGCCAGTCTGATGAGCTCTATGGTCTTCTCTGTATATTTCTCAGCATTCATGATGCATTGCCTCCTCTCGATTTGCTTCGGACATTATAATAACACCAAAATTAGCACTCGTCAATATAGAGTGCTAATTATTTTTGTGTATGTTTTCTGTGCATGAATGCTGCAAGACGCAAAGAAAAAGAGACCGCTTACGCGGTCCCTTTTGAGTTACCTCAGACTATATCTGAACGGTCAATTACTGCCTGTTCGGATACATGTCGTCATCATAGACGTTGTCAAGGGTTACATAGAAGGTCGAGGTCTCATAGAAGTCGGTGCCGGGATCCTGTCCCAGAGCGATCTTCTTGAACATGAAGTCGACTCCATGATACGCCCACTGCCACTGCTTCTGAACGAGTGTGCAGGTTGCGAAGCCGTCCTTAACGGCGTTGATGACCTGGTTGACGTCGTCGGAAAGGACTGATGCGCGCTGATGGTTTTCATGAGCATCGTTCCAGCCGTTCTCTTCCCAAACAGCCGCAACAACGGATCCGCCTGCGCTGTCGCACATTGTGGTGTTCCAATCCGGATGTGAAAGCATCATCTGCTCGCAGAGTGCCTGTCCATCAGGACCACCCTCAACGGTGGACTGTGCATCGAGCAGGACCGCGCCCTTATCGGCGTTCTCATTGAGAACATCGGTGATGCCCTTAAGACGCTGGATCATTCCGAGCTGAGCAATTGCGCCGTGGTTTACGATGACCTTGGGGCCGCCGTCTACCCAGTCAACTGCGAACTGAGCGAGCTTGCGTCCGAAGTTCTCGTTGTGTGTTCCAACGAAAGCTGTTCTCTTGCTGTCGGGGCAGTCAGTGTCCATGGTGAGGACGAACATGCCGGAGTCAACAGCCTGGTTGATAACAGGGGTCAGACCTTCAGCGTCTGCTGCAGCAATGGTCATTGCCTGGTAGCCGAGAGCGATGATGTTCTCAACGACCTGAATCTGCGCTGTAAGACCTCTCTCTGAAGCGGCTGTGCACTCCAGCTCGATCTCATAGTCAGGATACTCGGTCTTGAGCTCTTCTACTCTCAGGTAGCCGCCCTGTCCGCACATATCCCAGAAGTCACCAAGAGCTGTATAGATGATGGCGAATTTCAGTTTCTTCTTGCCGCCGTCATCTCCGCCGCCCTCTTCCTTCTTACCGCAAGCAACAAGGCTGAGAGCAAGGACCAGGATCAGCATGATCGAAAGGATTTTTTTCATACGTTCCTCCTTGTTTCAGTATTCATCCGTTCCTGTTTCAGCTTCGGGAGACTCCCAGAACGGAGCCTACTGTCTAAAACTATTCTCAAATAATCGTCTCCCTGATTGATTAATACTAATATATCTAGAACAGGTCACATTTTACAACAGTGATGACAGTTTTTTAACTTCTTTTTACACAATAAATAGTCAAAAACACAATTACATAGTGAGTTGTTACAGATTCGTTAACTATGTTTTTATATTTCTGTGCTTGATATATATATGTTGTGTTTGCAAGCCTGTTATTCCTGTTTTTCCCGCTACGAAAGATGCAGCATATGCTTTCAGTCCGTTTTGAAAAGCAAAAAGGGATCTCCTGAGGAGATCCCCTAAGCTAGTATGATATCATTTCCGCTCCGCACCGACGGGAACGGCACAGACGGCAGTCATGACGTTCAATCAGTCAGAAGATCATGCTTGATCGGCAGCAGCTCATCCAGTGCCTTTTTCAGCGTAGGATCCCACAGATCCCACCAGTGACCTACTCCGGGGACTTCTTCTTCATAAACATCGCACCCCTGTTCTCTCAGGAACTTGACCGAACGTATGGATCCTTCCCTGGCGATATCCTTCTCACCCCAGATCATGAAGAACTTGGGCAGTTTCTTTCCTTCCGCGATATCTTTTTTCAAAATCTCGCAGTTTTCTTCCATCTCGTCCGGTTTGTGAGGCGGCATAGGCATGCCGGTATTGATACGGACCGTACGTACCTCGTCCTTGGGACGCACATTGAACGAACCGGCTGACATCGCAAGCACTGCCGCATAGTTTTCCGGATAACGGATAGCGATCTTCTGAGCGCCGTTGGACCCCATGGACAGTCCGCCGATGAAATTGTCTTCTCTTCTGTCAGAGAACGGGAAGATATTTCTCAGCATGTTGGGAAGCTCTTCCCCTATATACCTGCACATCTTCATACCCGGGTCGAAGTCATCATAGTTCATGTTATAACCCGAAGGCATGACAACTGCGATCATGTGTTCATATGCGTATCTGACTATATTGGAATAGGTGATGTAGTCCCAGTCATTCCCGTTGCCTCCGTTCAGAAGCCACAGTACCTGGTACTTCTTTCCTATCGGAAAGATCTCGTCTCTTTTTCCGTCCGCGATATCATAGGGGGAATAGAACGGAAGGATCACCATAACATCCGTCTTCATTCGAAGACAGCCGGAAGACAGGTTCATACTTATAACTGCCATTATTATTCCTCCTCCTTTCCGGGAACGATAGCCGCATGTTTGAGCGGCAGCCACTCTTTCAGTGCTTTGCGAAGCTGCATGTCCCAGAAATCCCATTCATGCTGATATCCAGGTACTTCCTCCCAGAAATAATCAAGTCCCAGCTTGTCATAGAACTTCAGACCTTTTTTAACATCATCTATGATCCTGTCAGCGCCGCCGCATGTGAAGAACATTTTGGGAAGTGCTGCCTTTTTGTCAGGGTCACTGAGAATATCATAGATCGGAATGGCCATCTGCACATCTCTCTTGGGATCCTCAGGTCTGGGATAATCGGAAACATCCTCACCGTTTATTACTTTGTCTAGGAATCCGGACACCCACGTGTCCTCTGCCCTATGCATACGGATACCTGCACCGCTCATCATAAGAGCCGCGCCGTACAGTTCAGGATGAAGGACCGCGCACTTCATGGCACCGCCTGATCCCATGGAGTTTCCCGCAACGAAGTTGTCTTCGCGCTTGTCAGAGATGGGGAGTATGCTGCGGCACATCTTGACGAGCTCTTCAGTCACATAGGAGAAATACAGTCCTCCGTTCTGGATATACCCGTCAGTGAAGAAAGCATCGTCATCTTCGGGAAGTATCACGGCGATCTTGTTCTCCTCCGCATAGCGGCAGATATTAGTGTTCTGGATAAAATCATTGCAGTCATCCGTCCCGCCATGGAGCAGCCAGAGCACCTGATAGAGCTCTTTCTGTCTCTCCTGATAGAACACAGGTCTACCTGTAGGCAGGATGACATTGACCTTGGTGTGAATTCCCAGATCTATCGAGTGGAAATTCAGTTTCATTACAACCATTGTTTCAGTCTCTCCTTTCTCTTCTCTTGCGTTTCGCCTAAAAGTATTATAACACCGTTCGCGCTTCCGTCAGAACTGTCTTTATCCCGCATCCGATCCCGGCTTACTCCTTCTGTTCCGAGTTTTATCCGCCCGTTTGTCAGCACTCTATTGTTGCAAGTGCTAATAATGGTGGTATAATCTTGTGTGGCGGAAGGTCTGATATGGATTCCTGCCGCCTTAATACATTAATAATCAATAATATATATGGAGGCTGTATATGGCAAAAAAGCAGTTCAAGGCAGAAAGCAAACGCCTTCTGGACCTTATGATCAACTCGATCTACACGCATAAGGAGATCTTTCTCCGTGAGGTCGTTTCAAATGCTTCTGATGCTATAGACAAACTGTGCTACCTCGCCCTGACAGACGAGAACGTGGGTCTGAGCAGAGATGACTTCAGGATAAGGATCAGGGTCGACAAGGATGCCCGTACCGTGACCGTGTCCGATAACGGCATCGGAATGAACAAAGCAGAGATGGAGAGCAATCTCGGCGTCATCGCGCGCAGCGGTTCCCTTCAGTTCAAAAACGACCTCACTGAAGACAAGAAGAACGAAGCTCCGGATCTCGATATCATCGGCCAGTTCGGCGTCGGCTTTTACAGCGCTTTCATGGTGTCCGATAAAGTCACTGTGCTGTCCCACAGATACGGAGAAGAGACCGGTGCGAAGTGGGAATCCTCCGGAGTTGACGGCTATACGATCGATGACTATGAAAAAGCTGATATAGGCACCGATGTGATAATGCACATAAAACCCGATACCGAAGATGAGCACTACAGTGAGTATCTTGACGGGTGGAGGCTCCGTGAGCTGATCAAAAAATACTCCGATTATGTCCGCTGGCCGATCAGAATGGATGTTGAACACTACGAGCAGCAGGAGACCGGCGAAGTCGATGAGGACGGAAAGCCCAAGACCAAATACGTTCCGGTGAGCTCAGAAGAAACGGTGAACTCCATGATCCCCATATGGCAGCGTTCAAAGTCAGACGTAACTGATGAAGATTGCATGCAGTTCTACAAGGATCACTTCCATGATCAGGAGGATCCCCTTGCAGTCATTAGGATCGACGCGGAAGGCACGGTTTCTTTCAAAGCCATGCTCTTCGTTCCGGGAAAAGCTCCGTACGACCTCTATACAAGAGACTATCAGCCCGGTCTTCAGCTGTACAGCAGCGGCGTAATGATCATGGAAAAGTGCGCAGACCTTCTGCCCGACTGCTTCCGTTTCGTCCGCGGCGTGGTGGATTCTCCGGATCTCAGCCTGAACATTTCCAGAGAGATGCTGCAGCATGACCGCCAGCTCAAAATCATAGCCGGAAATCTTGAGAAAAGGATCAAATCCAAACTCAGATCCATGCTGGACGATGACCGCGATTCCTATGCCAAATTCTGGGATCAGTTTGCACCGCTGATCAAATACGGAATCGTAAGCGATTACGGAATGCACAAGGATCTCCTCAAGGATCTTCTTGTCTACAGATGCTCCGGGAAAGACGGACTGGTCAGCCTGGATGAATACGTGAAGGATATGCCGGAAAAGCAGGAGAAGATCTATTACGCTGCGGCGGATTCCGTTTCCAGAGCCGAATCTCTCCCTCAGACGGAGCAGGTGACAGACGCCGGATACTCCATACTGTATATGACGGACGAAGCCGACACCTTCGTTGTCAGCGTTCTCGGACAGTATGCGGAGAAGGAGTTCTGCAATATCAGTTCCGACGATCTGGGTCTAGAGACCGAAGAGGAAAAAGCCGAAACAGAGAAGAAGGCCGAAGAAAACCGTGAACTTCTGGACTTCGTCAGGGAGACCCTGTCCGGCAAGGTAGAGGACGTGAAACTCTCTCACAAGCTCAGATCCTACCCCGTGTTCCTCTCCACGGAAGGCGACATAACTCTGGAAGCTGAAAAATACCTTAAATCATTGCCCGGAGACCAGTTCAAGGATGTCAAAGCAAAAAAGGTTCTGGAGATAAACGGCAGTCACAAGGCATTCCAGGCGCTGCAGAAAGCCTTTGCTGAAGACAGAGACAAAGCAGCAGTGCTTGCAAAGATACTTCTGGCACAGGCTGATCTGATAGCGGACATCCCGCTGGAAGATCCGAGAGAATACACGGATCTCATCTGCAGTCTATTCTGATAACTTACATATACAATAAAGCCCGGAGACTCGTCAGCCTCCGGGCTTTATTGTATATGTGATCCAGTACAACTGCTGTATCGTTACCGATCTTCCTGCGGCCAGCCGCTTTGCGGGTGAAAAGCAGGTTCTGTCATACCGTTCTACAGTTCAGCTGGCTCTGGGAACTTCTGTTCCGGCCGGCATCTCCACGATCTTCGCTTTCCTTTTGCCTTTTTTCTCCAGGCAGTATTCATCATCAGGAAAATCCCTGTCCCAGTCGACATCAAAACAGAAGCAAAGCGCCGCAATGAAATCAAGTATCTTTCTGCTCACCTCTATCACTCCTTCCAGCATCTCTCTGTTGATCTAATGATAGCATCGCGTTTGTACCGCATATTGCACAATGAAAACAGTTTTTCCTATTTTTTCAAAAAAAAGATGCCGTCACCGACAGCATCTCTTATCTTTACGGCAATACCGATCAGTCGTATTTTTTCCAGAACTGCTTCTCTTTTTCTTCGTATCTTTCTTTAGCCACTGCGTAACTCATCCCGTGTATGGCTCCGGGCACTATCATGATCTCCTTCGGTGCCTTACATGCATCATAGTTCTCACGGGTCATGCTGACAGGCACAAAGGAATCATCCTGCCCGTGCACAAACAGTACCGGTACCCTGTTTTTCTTCATCGCATCCACTGTGGAATATGAAGACGGCGATACGCCCAGTATCCGCCTGCAGACAGGTCCGGAAAAAAGCCCTGTCATCAGATAAGGTATATGCATCTCTTTTCTTGCTACATGCCTCCATATAGCTGCAGGCGATGTAAAACCGCAGTCGGCGATTATGCCTCTGACACAAGAAGGAAGATCCAGTCCGGAAGCCATGAGCACCGTCGTCGCTCCCATAGATATCCCTGCAAGATAGACCGGCAGCTCACTGCCGCACCTTTCCGTTATCCAGTTGAGCCAGTCGGGTATATCGAATCTTTCAAGCAGGCCGAATCCCATATACCGGCCGCCGCTGGCGCCTTGTCCTCGCTGCTCTATGTAGAGAATACTGCAGCTCTCGCTTTTCAGGAACGGATATGAATAGCCGAAATCCCTGTACCAGCTCGCCCTCCATCCGTGCGCTGCGAGTATGATCCTCCGCGGATTTTCTGCCTCAAACCAGTGCCCTGTCAGTTTCACGCCGTCATGTGCGGTGATCTCAACAGTCTCGTGAGGTGTGTTTCTGAGCCGCTCTCCGGGTTCATCGAACCTGGCGTACGGATTCTCTCCGTCTTTTCTGTTGACCTCAGTCATCAGCTGCGCATCCCTGTCCACAGCTGACCTGAGTATTCTGTCAGTAAGCGCGTACGCGGCAGCAGTCAGGGCTGTTCCCACTCCGACCGCTGCCAGTATCTTTCTATTCTCTGCCATCTGAACCTGTTTTGATCCTTCCCAATCAGACTCAGCCTTTCAGGACTGCCCTGTGGAATATCTTCTTTCCCTTCCTGATCTTAACGCCTTCCCTGAGGTCATCATCGCTCAGTGAGAGATCCTGAGAAGTCACCTTATCTCCGTTGACTGAAACTCCGCCCTGCTGGATCAGACGCCTCGCCTCTCCTCTGCTGGAGGCAAGTCCGCAGGCGATCATCAGATCAATGATACCGATCGTCCCGTCAGCAACCTCCACCTCAGTAGTCGGCATGCTGGCATCATCGCCTTCTCCGGAGAACAGCGCTCTGGCTGCTTCCATCGCTTTGCCGGCTTCCTCTTCTCCGTGGACAAGCTTTGTAAGTTCGAAGGCAAGGATCTCTTTCTTTTCATTGATGCGGGAGTCATCCCACCTGTCCATCTCATCTATCTGATCGAGAGGAATAAAAGTCAGCATCCTTATGCACTTCATGACATCGGCATCGCCCACATTTCTCCAGTACTGATAGAACTCAAACGGACTGGTCTTGTTCGGATCGAGCCATACAGCGTTACCTGCAGTCTTCCCCATCTTGTTGCCCTGCGAGTCGGTGAGAAGCGTGATAGTCATGGCGTGAGCATCCTTGCCCAGTTTCTTCCTGATGAGCTCGGTTCCGCCGAGCATGTTGCTCCACTGGTCATCCCCGCCGAACTGCATGTTGCATCCGTAATGCTGGAAGAGATAGTAGAAGTCGTAGCTCTGCATGATCATATAGTTGAACTCAAGGAAACTGAGTCCCTTCTCCATCCTCTGTTTATAGCACTCAGCCCTCAGCATATTGTTGACGGAAAAGCAGGCTCCGACCTCCCTCAGCAGCTCAACATAGTTCAGCGAAAGAAGCCAGTCGGCGTTATTGATCATCATCGCCTTGCCTTCACCGAACTCTATGAATCTCTCCATCTGGCGCTTGAAGCACTCTGCGTTGTGGTTGATATCTTCCAGCGTCAGCATCTTTCTCATGTCGGTGCGGCCGGAAGGATCGCCGATCATCGTTGTTCCTCCGCCTATCAGAGCAATAGGATGGTTTCCCGCCATCTGAAGTCTCTTCATAAGCGAAAGCGCCATGAAATGGCCTGCAGTCAGACTGTCAGCAGTGCAGTCAAAGCCGATATAGAAGGTCGCCTTGCCTTCATTTACCATCTTCCTGATCTCTTCTTCATTTGTTACCTGAGCAATAAGTCCTCTGGCTTTGAGTTCCTCGTAGATCTGCATTCGATAATCCTCCAATAATTAAAATGTCCTCTGTCGCAATGCGACAGAGGACGAAAAGCCGTGGTACCACCTCTATTCAGCCATCCTTGAGGACAGCCCTCAAGACATCCCGCAGATGTCGCCGCTGTATCGGGCGGACCCGTCTGTCCCTACTGTTGATTCAGGAAGCAGCTCCGGAATGTATTCATGCAGACTCACTTTTACATCCTTTCACCGGCCGGATGCTCTCTGAAAAAGCGTTTGTCTGATTACTTGTTTCCTTCTCAGCCTTGTCATTATAGAGTGCAGTTGATAGTCTACAGTATTTGTATAAAGGAATCAATCATAAAATATTACAAATTCAGCTGATCGAATAACCAGTTTCCGTAACTTCTATGTGTTTTCCGAAATATACCTCAGCTGCCCTGACCAGATACTCGGTATCCTTCGCTCCGGCAGTCTCATAACAGGAATGCATCGCCAGCTGGGCGATACCTATATCGACTGTGTTGACAGAGACCTGAGTGGTCGAAATGTTTCCGAGCGTGCCGCCGCCTCTGAGATCAGCGCGGTTCGCGAACACCTGACAGGGAACTCCAGCCTTCTCACAGAGGAGCCGGAACATCGCCGCAGATACCGCATCCGTCGTATAGTGCTGCGCAGCGTTGAACTTGATCACTATGCCGCCGTTCATCTTCGGGTAGTGATTGGGATCACGGAACTCGGGATGGTTAGGATGGACAGCATGCGCGTTGTCAGATGAGATCATAAAACTGGTCCTGAGCTTTATGACTTTTTCCTCACCGCTGAAGCCCAAGGAATCTGCTATCCTTCCGAGCACGTCCAGAAGGAAAGTAGATGCGGCTCCCTGCTTGGTGCCGCTTCCAACCTCTTCGTTGTCAAAGAGGCAGTAGACCGAGACAGCCTTCTCGGGCTTCGCTTTTACGAATCCCATCAGCAGGCCGAAAGCGCACTGCAGATCGTCCAGTCTTGGGGATGAGACATAGTCGTTCCATTCTTCCCCATCCTGCGGGTTATAGAGAAAGATATCGGTTGAAAGGATATCCTTTGCCTGCACACCCGCTTTCTCAGCTATCATCTCTCTGAACGGCAGACACTCACCGTTTGCATCACGGAACAGAGGGATCATGTCAACTGCATTGTTGTACTCGTATCCCCTGTTCACGTCCCTGTTGAAATGTATGCACAGGTTAGGGATCAGCGCAACAGGCTTTTCCATATCGACCAGTTTTACTGCAAAACCGTTTCCCTCCCGCACCATTATCCTTCCGGCTGCAGAGAGCGGCCTGTCCATCCATGATGAATGGATCCCTCCGCCGTATTCCTCTGTTGAGAGCCTCACATATGTATCGCCCTTGTCCTCTTCATTCTCCTTGATCTTGAAGCTCGGGCTGTCAGCATGCGCTGCCGCCATCATGAACCCGTTAATCTCTCCCTGCGGGATCTCGAAAGCGATAAGAGAGGATCCATTCCTTTTTGTGAAGAATTTCCCTCTCTCCGAGATATTCCAAGCCTGATCCTCTCTAAGTTCGGAAAATCCGTTCTCTGTCAGTATCTCCTCTGCTGTTTTCACGGCATGATATGCCGTGGGTGACTTTCTGATGCTTGTCAGCAGTTCGCTGTTTACGCTCATTTCAGTTTCCTTCCTTTAGCCTGATTCTTAGTTTGGCTTATTATACTTCCAATGCCACGGACAGTTCCATCATTCACGCCGTTTCGCTGCCGAAGAGATATCTGATCATACGTCCCGTACCGACCGAGATATGCCCCGGCATCTCTTCATCGCTCAGAAGTTCTTCCCTTACTCTCTTCAGCATCTCTTCCGTATATGGTATCCCTTTTCCGCATAAAAGCTCCGTGACATCCACAGTCGGTCTGAGTACATCCTGCTCCCTGCACAGTTTTCTCCTCTCTGCACAAGGCCAACTGCCCGCCAGTCTGATCCTTTTTGACGCGGTGTCCACAATAATAGGATATTCGCTGATCTCCATCAGATCCTGTATCACTTCATCCTCCTCTTCATCCGTTATTTCCAGAGATCTTTCAGAATCAGCGCTGCGTTTCATTTCACGGTATCCCCTGCAGTCGGCACATTTGTCCGCCGCTGCAGCCAGCGCAACCGCTTCAAAGAGCAGATGCAGTTCATCCCAGTTCCTGTAGTAGCCTATGCCGGCTGCCCCATCTTCGTATATGACCGTTATCGTTGCTCTGAATGACATTCATATTTCCTCCATCATCTTTTTGCAAAATGCCGGCGTCGCTCCCGTTGGCACGCTCCCCTCGCTGAAGATCTCCGCCTGCTTCCCCCGGGTCGGCTGCGACAGCCGCGCTTTTTTGTTTTCAAGGTACAAAAAAAGACGCTTCACGGATCTCCGTCAGGATACAGGTATCCCGTCTTCCGTAAAACATCCCATTTATTGAATTGTCCTCAGAGCGTGATAATTCTACATTAATCAGCCGGATCTGTCAAACTGTTTTAGACGCTTCTTTATAAAATAAGAGTATAATATTCCTTATACATCATATCAGAAGGGCACAACCATGAACCGATCCAGAGAGATCATCAGAGTCAGCATAGCGGGTATAGCAGCAAACACCATACTTGTCGTTTTCAAGGCTCTTGTAGGCTTTGCCGCAAACTCAACGGCGATAATACTCGACGCAGTAAACAATCTGAGCGACGCACTGTCGTCTGTCATAACTATAGTCGGAACCCGCCTCGCAAAGAAGAAAGCAGATAAGCAGCATCCGTTCGGACACGGGAGAGTGGAATATGTCACTTCATTCATAATAGCTATCCTGGTACTGGCAGCAGGTGTCACTTCATTCAAGGAGAGCGTTGAGAAGATCATAGACCCGCCGGTGACCAATTTCACGCAGCTCTCTCTTTTCGTGATCGCAGCTGGCATCATAGCCAAACTGCTCATAGGGGCATTTTTCATAAAGAAGGGAAAAGAACTGAATTCGACCTCCCTGACCGCTTCGGGCACGGACGCCAACGGTGACGCTCTCATCTCGGTAGCGACCCTGATCTCAGTGCTGGTTTCTATGCTCTTCGGCATAGAGCTGGACGGCATACTCGGAGCAGTGATCTCCGCATTTATCCTCAAGACAGGTATCGGGATCATCACGGAAACAGTCAGTGACATAATCGGAGTTCGCATAGACGCCGACCTCGCCGCAGGCATCAGGGAAGCGATCAATGCGTATCCCCGGGTTCATGGAGCGTACGACCTCATCATACACAGTTACGGTCCTGAAGAATACGTAGGTTCGGTGCATATCGAGGTGGACGACGACATGTCCGTAAAGGAGCTGGATGCCCTTACAAGGGATATCTCTTCAAGGATCTACTCCCAGTTCGGTGTCTACCTGACTATCGGTGTCTATGCATCCAACACCCGCGACGAACAGGCAAGAGAGATCATGACCGCTGTGAGATCTGAGATATCCGATCACGCGGGCATTCTTCAGATGCACGGTTTCTATCTGCGCAAGGAAGACAGGTTCGTGTCTTTTGACCTCATAGTAGACTACGGAGAACCGGATCCCGATGCGCTGATAGCTCATATCAGTTCAGAGCTCAGCAAAAAGTACCCGGACTATACATTCCGAATCAATCTTGACCGCGATATCAGCGGCTGAACAGCTGGATCCAATGAAGTACGGAAATATTTCCAAAGCCATTTTCATCTCCCGTCCCAACCGGTTTATCGCCAACGTCAGGATGGACAGCGGAGAGATCGAAGCGGTCCATGTCAAGAACACAGGTCGCTGCCGCGAGCTGCTCAAGGAAGGCAGCGAGGTCTATCTGTCCCGCTCCGATTCTCCCGGCCGCTCAACACGCTACGACCTGATTGCCGCAGAGAAACCCGGATCGGGTCTGTTCAACATAGACAGTCAGGCGCCGAACGCTGCCGTAAAGGAATGGCTGGAGAAGCAAGCTTATGACCTGGTCCGTCCCGAATACAGGTACGGAGACTCCAGAATAGATTTTTACATGGAGCGCGGCAGTGACAGATATCTGCTGGAGGTTAAGGGCTGCACGCTGGAGAAGAACGGCGTCGGTTACTTTCCGGATGCCCCTACGGAAAGAGGGACGAAGCACCTCAGGGAACTGACGGCTTCTCTCAGTGACGGGATAATAGCAGGTATAGCATTCGTGATCCAGGCAGAATGCTTCAGCGAGGTTCTTGCCAACGAAGAGACTGATCCCGCATTCGCGCAGGCACTGCGCGAGGCAGAGAATGCCGGAGTGGACGTCTTTTTCTGCATTTGCCGCGTCAAGCCCGACGAACTGTTCATAACAGAAGTTAGAAAAAAGATTTGAAAGCAGTCCGGACCCGGGTCTGAACTGCTTTCGTTTCAAGTACGTTTCGGATTATACTTTTATCAGAAAGAAAAAGCTGGAGGAACCGCAATGCCGGGTTATTCGATTGGTATCGATTTCGGATCCCTCTCCGCTCGTGCAGTGGTGATGGACCTTGACAGCGGAGAAGTACTGTCCTCCGCCGTCAGTGAGTATGAGCACGGTATACTTACCGACCGTCTGCCCAATGGAGTTCCTCTTGCGGTGGACTGGGCAGTGCAGATCCCTCAGGACTATCTGGATTCTCTGGGCAGTTCTGTGCGGGACGCCGTTGCCGCTGCAGGTATCTCTGCGGATCAGGTCAGAGGAATAGGTCTGGACGTCACCGCCTCCACTATGCTGCCCGTATCCGCCGACGGATCTCCTCTCTGTGAAGATCCGCGGTTTTCAAAAGATCCCAATTCCTATATCAAGGTCTGGAAGCACCACGCTGCTCAGAAGTACGCCGACATGATAGAGCAGGCCGCAAAGCAAAATGGTTCTGATCTGCTGGATCCTTTCGGCGGGCACATCTCAGGCGAACACTTCCTTCCCAAGGCGATGCAGATCGCCATTGAATCCCCGGAGCTGTATAAGGCATCAGACCGCATACTGGAAGTCGGAGACTGGCTGGTCAGGGTGCTCTGCGGCACGGAATCCCGAGGCTACTGCGGAGCTGCCTTCAAAACGTATTATTCGGAAGACACCGGAGATGTACCGGCAGCATTCTTTGAAATGATCTCTCCTGAATTAGCCGGTCTGTCGGCTAAGTATCCCGAAAACGTCACTTTCCCCGGAGACTGCACCGGAACGCTCACGGAAAAAGGCGCGCAGCTTTTGGGACTCATTCCCGGGATCCCTGTTGCAGCAGCGGGAGTAGATGCCCACACCACAATTTACGGCTGCGGTGTCTCAAGGCCGGGTCAGTTCCTTATGATCATAGGTACCTCCACCTGCGAGATGCTGCTCAGCGAGACTCTCAGCTGTATCGACGGCATCAGCGGAGTGGTCAAAGACAGCGTCTTCAGGGACTTGTACACGTACGAGTGCGGTCAGTCCGGTATCGGAGACATGTTTGCGTGGTTCGCTGAGAATCAGGTGCCTGCAGAATACCGCTCCGAAGCAGAAGAGAAAGGCATGCAGATACAGCAGCTGCTGACGCAGAAAGCTTCAATGCTTCGCCCGGGGCAGAACGGTCTCGTAGCCCTTGACTGGTGGAACGGCGTACGCTCAACGCTTATGGATTTCAGCCTCTCAGGAGTCATCGCAGGACTCTCCACCGAAACATCCCCTGAGGAGATCTACCGTGCCCTGCTGGAATCTACGGCGTTTGGCTGCAGAAAAATCATAGACACTCTGGAGGAGTCCGGCGTCACGATAGATTCTCTCATCGCCACTGGCGGTATTCCTCACAAGAACCCTCTGATGATGCAGATATATGCAGACGTCATGGGACGGGATGTCCTGATCGTAGAAAGGGACTATACGGGTTCTGTCGGCAGCGCCATTATGGCCGCAGCTGCAGCACAGGGCGGATTCGCCGACCTCGCTCTCCTGACCGAAAGATACGCTCTTCCCTTTACAAAGGTCTATCATCCCGATCCTGCTTCGCAAAAAGTATACGAAGACCTGTACGCAGCATACTGTGAAATGTACTCCTTCTTCGGAGGAAAGAACAGTCTGCTGCACAGGCTCAAAGATATAAGAAAAGAAACAAGAGGTAACTGACATGTTTGTAGACAGCACTGTATACAGCGGTGATTGCAGCTGCGGAAGATCGCACGATATGGTGACAAAAGCGGCGGTCATCGAATCCGGCGCGCTTTTCCGTTTTGAGGAATACGCGAAGAGATTCGGTCTGTCCGGCAAGCGCTGTGTCCTCTATGATGAGAACACCTACGCCGCGACAGAAGGCAGGCACCCATTCGGCGAGCAGGAGATCGTCATGTGCCCTGAGAACCTTCACGCCAACGAGATATCGACAGCCTGGGTCCTTGAGAGACTGGAAAACGACGTGGAAGTCATCATCGCCGTCGGCAGCGGAACCGTACATGATGTAGCCCGCTTCTGCGCTCATGAGCGCGGCATACATTTTGTGTCCTGTCCCACCGGCGCCAGCGTAGACGGATTTTGCAGCACTGTCGCGGCAATGACCTGGCACGGATTCAAAAAAACGCTGCCCGCGGTGGCTCCGGACTTTGTTATCGCCGATACCGATATAATCAAGAACGCTCCTCCCGAACTGGTCAGGAGCGGAGTAGGAGATATTCTTGCAAAATATACCGCTCTTGCTGACTGGAAGATGGCTCACGTCCTTACAGGAGAATACTACTGTGAACGCATAGCTGAGATAACACAGCAGGCTGCTGACGCTGTCGTCGAGAGTCTTTCCGGAATCCTGTCCGGAGAAGATGAGGCATATGAGCGCGTAACTTACGCCCTTGTCATGAGCGGCATAGCCATGCAGATGATGGGAAATTCCCGCCCTGCTTCAGGATCGGAACATCACGTATCTCACCTGATCGAGATGGGACCTGCCGGTCTGGATGTCAGATTCCAGGCCCTGCACGGAGAGAAGACCGGTGTCGGTTCCGTTGTCGCGATCAGGGAGTATAAGCGACTTGCAGAAACAGAAGACGTCTCGTCTCACGTTCTCGACTATAATGACATCCCTGATGAAGTGATCAGGAACTATTTCGGAGAGAAGCTCGCAGATTCCATCATCGCAGAGAATGAGAAAGACTGTCTGTCCGCGCTAAGCAGGGAAGCTCTGATAGAGAAGTGGCCTCAGGTAAGGCAGATCGTGGCATCACTCCCTTCCGCTCAGGAAGTATACGATATGCTGGAGATGATCGGGGCAAAGAGATCTCTTGAGGAGATCGGCGTCACCGACCGGGACACCGCTGCCATACTTAAATACTCTCCTCTGGTCAGAAACAGACTGACACTGATGCGTGTCAGAAGAATGCTCGATCTATGATCACTGCATAAAAAAACAGGCGGTATATCCGGCTATCCGGATATACCGCTTTTCTTATCGTTAACCGTCAAGGCTCCCTGTCTGCGATCGCGCTCCTTCTGTAAAGGATCCACTTCTGCAGATCTAGCGGATCCACTCCCTTTCTCGGCAGAGTCTCACGCACTCCCTCCGGGCAGGGACGGTACTCATAAAATGCTGAAGAATATACTCCCCTGCCTGAAGTCATGGACCGGAATCTCAGCGGGAAATCCATGCTGGCAGACAGCGGCATCACCGCCTCCATCCGGAACACACCGTTCTCTACCACGGGTGCCTCAAACTCGCCCCTCATATCCACTACGCTTCCGATGACTTTTCCCAGAAGATCTTCTGAGGCAGACATCTCGACCTTTACATAAGGCTCAAGCAGCGTGACACCGGCATCAGTCAGCGCTCTAAGGAACGCTACAGGTGTCGCAACAAAGAAATCCAGCGGATGGGTATGCACGTTGTGACTCATACCGTCAGTAAGCGTCACCAGAGCGTCTGTTACCTCCCAGCCCATAATGCCCTGGGCTGCAGTCTCGTATACGCTGTCTTCCACATGGTGCTGGTATCTCCTGACAAGAACATTCTCTTTTATGGCGGAACGGAACACCAAGCCGCTGCCTCTGGGAAGAGGCTCAACCGTAAGCTCTACTATCGCCCAGCAGGGCTTCGGCATTACATACGCCCATTTTCCGATCCCGGCGGATGCAGGAGTCTCCTTATAGATGATCTTGGGCTCTGTCATAAGGACGTTCAGTCCGTAACGCTCCTTCAGCAGTTCCTCAACGACTTCCCTCTGGATGATGCCGGTGATCCTGATGCTGATCTCTCTTGTGGACGTGTTGTAGTCCAGAGCAAGCAGCGGCTCCTCATCAGTCAGCTCCTGCAGTGCAGACAGCAGTGCCGGTCTGTCCTCCTCGCTCTCAGGCGACACGCCTACCAGAAGCATCGTCTCTGCTATGTTCGTATCCTTCCCCGGAGGCATCTCACCTATAACGTCACCGTTTCTGAAATCAGCGAGACCACAGACCGCAGCGACCTCCCCCGCACCAAAAGACTGTATGTCTTCATGTCTTGAACCGGTATATCTCCTTAACTGCGTGACCTTGTTCTGATCCCCTCCGGGTCCGTTAAGTGTGTCCCTTACGGAGATCCTGCCGCCGAAGAGCCTTACAAAACACACCTTCCCTATGGATGGGTCATGAATGACACGGAATACCTTTCCGGACAGTGCTTCACTTTCATTGACAGATGAGTCGGGAAGGAACTCTGTAACCGCACGCAGCAGATCATCTATCCCCTGACCTTTCTTGGCGCAGGTACAGATGACAGGAACAGCTCTGCGCTGTCTGCATGCGTCAGCAAGCGACGATCTCCATTCGTCGTCAGTGATCTCTTCTTCAGAAAAGAGTTTTTCTTCGATGCTGCCGTCTATTCCCGCGAGATCCAGAAGCATATCTTCTCTCGCCGAGTCTGTCAGGGAACAGACTTCGCATTCGGGCTCTCCCTGCCTGAATACGCTGTTTACCGGTACAGTCCTTCCCTCCGTCAGTTTCCGAAGATCAGCCATGACAGAATCCACGTCGCTTCCGGCTCTGTCCACCTTGTTTATTACCGCAATGACAGGAAGTCCCGTCTTCTCCGCAGCCTTCCACAGAACTTCGGTATACGGTTCCACTCCGTCTACCGCCGTGACGACCAGGACCGCGCCGTCGAGAACAGACAGCGCTCTCTCTACCTCCCCGGCGAAGTCGACATGACCGGGAGTATCGATGATACAGATATCATGATCTGCGTATCTCATCTCCGCGCAGGCTGAAGTGACCGAGATTCCTCTTCTTCTCTCGATCTCCATCCAGTCGGTCGTCGCGGTGCCGTCATCGACACTGCCGGCGCTCCTTACAGTACCTGTCCGGTAGAGCATCTGTTCCGTCAGCGTTGTCTTTCCGGCATCGACATGTGCCAGTATTCCGATGTTGGTCCTTTTACTCATTGATCATCAGCGCATTATTTCTATCTGTATAATCGTTCATGTATTATACAATCTGATATATATAGCATTTAAGATACTCCGTGTCCGGAGCGCCTGTAAGAACGGGATGGTCCGGCGACGCACCGCGTCTCTCTATCTGCCTCAGCGAAACTCTTGCCCGATATGCCGCTCTGGTTATGGCTTTACGGAACAGATCCGGGGTCATGAATCTTGAGCACGAACATGTCACCAGGTATCCTCCCCGGGGCAGCAGCCTCATGGCGAGGAGATTAAGCTCCTCATATGCACCATCCGCATTTTTCACCGTAGCCCTGCTCTTCGTGAAAGCAGGCGGATCGAGAATGATCATATCCCAGTCCCTCCGGCCGGTATTCAGTGCGTCTGACAGGAAATCAAAGACATCGTGCTTCTCAAATGAGACATTATCCAATCCATTCAGTTCAGCATTCCTTGTGCTCTGCTCCACCGCCGCCTGAGATATATCGATACCCAGCACCGACATGGCACCTGCAGCTGCGCAGTTGAGAGCAAATCCTCCGGTATGCGTACAGCAGTCCAGCACGTTCAGTCCCTTAGCGATCCTCGCAGCCGCAGCCCTGTTATACTTCTGATCCAGAAAATACCCTGTCTTCTGGCCCTGTTCTACGTCGACCGCATATCTGATGCCGTTTTCGGTGATAAAGACCTCCCTTTTATCAATAAGTTCAAAACCCCGGACCTTCACATATCCGGAGTAATCGTCAAGTCCTTCCAACTGCCGGTTCCTGCCTTCACTTCTCTCCCTGACAGAAGAGATGACTACGCCGGTCTCACTCAAATACTCAAGCAAAAGTCTGTATAGAGTATCCTTGATCCTGTCTATCCCCAGACTGTTGACCTCAACAGAGAGCACGTCCTCATAGCGGTCCACAGTAAGGCCGGGGAACCCGTCCGCGTCGCCGAAGATCAGTCTGCAACAGGAGAAGTCGTCCCCCATCACTCTTCTGCGGTAATCCACTGCCCACCTGATCCTTCTGCGCCAGAACTGCTCATCAATCCTGTCATTGGCGTTCACGGACACCACTCTGAATCTGAGCTTTGATGCGGAGTTGTAGAAACCGGAAGCTATGTATCTCCCCTTTTCGCTGTATGCAAGGCACACATCGCCGTCCCGAGGCTGCCGCTCCGCAGTCACCTCGGTATCGTACGCCCACGGAAATCCGTTCTTTATCTCTTTCTCCGCCCTTGGGGACAGCCTGATCCTTACCAGATCTTCCATCATAATTCTCCGCACTTTATTTATCAGAAAAATCATATCACAAACCACCGGGCACCGCACCATAGCCTGAGCACCTGAATCATCTCCGGAAAAACTGTTATACACTGTTGACATCAGTTATATTCTGTTATATACTGTTTGCGAGGTGAATGAAAATGCGCATTATCATCAACAATCAATCGATGGTGCCGATCTACGAGCAGCTGGTAAATCAACTCAAGGACATGATCCTTAACGGGGCGCTTTCTGACGAGGAAGCACTGCCGTCTGTCCGCTCGATGTCGGCTGACCTGAAAATCAGTTCCCTGACCGTCAAGAAGGCCTACGACCTCCTGGAGGAAGAGGGCTTCGTGACGACCGTACACGGCAAGGGGACCTTCGTCAACGCCGCCGACAGACAGCTGGCCACGGAAGCCAGAAGAAGGTCTGCGGAAGACGAGCTGTCCGCCGCCGTGAAAAAAGCGCGGTCGGCAGGCATGAGCGACGACGAGATCAGGACCATGCTGGATCTGATTCTGGAGGAAAACAACTGAAATGGTAAAGATAGATCATCTCGTAAAGAGATACGGCGATTTTACGCTGGATGTCTCCATGGAGATACCCAGGGGAAATATGACCGGTCTGGTCGGCAGGAACGGTGCAGGCAAGACCACCACCATCAAGGCACTGCTGGGTCTCATAAGGGCCGACGGAGGCAGTGTCACCGTCATGGGGAAGGACGTTGCCCTGCTCACGCCGGAGGACAGGAAAAAGATAGGCGCTGCGCTGTCGGAGTCGGGGTTCAGCGGGATGCTGAGGGTCCGGGACGTGGCGGACATCCTGGCTGCCATGTATGACGACGCGGACAGAGAGGGCTTCCTCGGTCTCTGCAGACGATTCGGTCTGCCCGAGGACAAACCGGTCAGGGAATTCTCGACCGGCATGAAGGCCAAGCTGAGGGTGCTCACCGCCCTGAGCCACTCCGCAGATCTGCTGATTATGGACGAGCCCACCGCCGGGCTGGACATAGAAGCCAGAAACGAGATACTGGACATGATCAGGGATTTCCTGGCGAGCAACGAGGACTGCTCGATACTTATCTCATCGCATATCTCATCCGATCTGGAGAATCTCTGCGATGACATATACCTCATCAACAACGGCAGGATCATCCTGCACGAGGAGACCGACAGGCTGCTTGACAGCTACGGAGTAATGAGAGTGGATGAGGACACCTACAGCGGTCTGGACAAGCAACATATACTTGCCGTCAGGAAGGAGAACTTCGGATACAGCTGTTTCGCGGATGACAGAAGATATTATGAGGAAAACTGTCCCGGTATCGTTATACAGAAGGGATCGATCGACGATCTCATACTCATTATGGCGGGAGGTGAACTGCTGTGAAAGGACTGATGATAAAGGATCTGAGGCTGCTGTTCAATCAGAAGAAGACCTGGATCATGTACGTTCTGCTGTGCGTGATGATGGGCTTCTCCACGCAGGGAGCTTTCATGGTGGGATACACCGTGATGCTGTGCGGCGTGCTCGGCATCAGCACCATTTCGTATGACCAGGCGGAGAACGGGATGCCCTTCCTGTTCACCCTGCCCATAGACCGTCAGGGCTATGTCAGGGAAAAATATCTGCTGTGCCTGATGATGGAGGCAGCCGGAGCCGTGTTTGGCCTGACGGTGTGTGAGATCATCTCACTGATCAAAACCGGAATTCTCGTCTCCATGGACGATATCCACTCTGCCCTGATCGTGATCCCGGTCATGCTCTGCCTGATATCCTTCATGATACCGATAAATCTGAAGTACGGTGCGGAGAAGGCGAGACTCGTCATGATGATATCCTACGGCATCGTCGGCGCCGTGGTCGCCTTAGTAGCGGTGCTGGTGCAGGACATCCTCCCGAGCGCCGGGCATCCCTTCTTTGTAAAGCTAAAGGTGTTCTTTGACGAGACCCTCGGAGCGACATATTTCTGGACCATACCTGCCGTGCTGGCCGTCATCGCCCTCGGCATCATGTACCTGTCCTACCGCATCAGCAGAAAAGTCATTACTGAAAAGGAATTCTGAGAACTCGCCTGACAGGCTACCCTACTCGAAAACGGAGTTATTGCCCGCGCCTTGTTCCTCCCGTACAATAGGCTTGTCAGCTGAACACCAACAACGGAGGAATCAGGAAAATGGAACTTGGAAATAAGATAAGGGCTCTCAGATACAAGGCCGGGCTCACACAGGAGCAGCTGGCTGAGAAGCTGGGCGTAGGTGCGCAGGCGGTCTCCAAATGGGAGAACTCGGTGGCCATGCCGGACATCTCTCTGCTCCCCTCCATCTCAGGAGTTTTCGGTGTCAGCATCGACGAACTGTTCGACCTGAGCACCGAGCAGAGACTGAACCGCATAGAGAACAGTCTGGACATCGAGGACGATCTGCCCCAGGATCTGTTCAGGGAATACGAGGATCTTCTCAGACCTCTCATGGCAGAAGAAGAATACAAGCAGCGGGCGACCGACCTGATGGCATACCTTTACTGGCACCGCATGAATGCCGCGGCTCAGAAGGTAAAGCAGTACGCGAAAGACTCCATCAGGATGGCTCCCGGCGAGAAGAAAAGCCAGTGGATGCTGGCCCAGGCGGAAAGACACAGCGTGTGGGACTGGAACATCTCCAATCACAACAGCGCGATAGAGTTCTACCGCGGTCTGGTCGAAAAGGATCCCGGCACACCCCTCCCCTACTATTACCTCATAGACAATCTCATCGCGGACCACCGCGCTGACGAGGCTGAGGAGTATCTTGGGAAGCTCCGCAGTCTGGAAGGCGCCGGCGATGTGCTGTGCAAGGTCTATCCCGCCCACATAGCTCTGGCCAGATTTGACGGGAAGACAGCGGACAGCATCATGGAAGGTCTTCTCAGAGACGAGCCCGAAAACAGCGGTATACTCTTTGAAGCGGCTCAGTACTACGCAAAGAAGTGTGATTACCGCAGCGCCATAGACCTCTACGAACTCGCATATGAGAAGGATACCGACAGGCCAAGGTTTATAGACGCCCTTCAGGGGATAGCGGATATCTGGCAGATCCTCGGCGACTATGGCAAGGCTGCGGAAGCCTACGGAAGGATCGTGGACAGCATGATCCGCGAATGGGGAATGACTGAGGAGGTCGAACTCAGGGACGCACAGGGGGAACACGCAAGGCTCCTCGCTCTGGCTCGGAAACAATAGAGAAGCATACAAAAAGCGGACCGACCGGTCCGCTTTTAATTTGCCAAAAAGATCAGATGGCGAAGTCTCCCTTGTCGAATACCACCACTTCTCTGCCATCTTCGGTCGTTCCAACGATGTGCATGTCCTCGGTGCCTATCATGAAGTCGATGTGGATCACCGAGTCGTTGAAAGTGTACTTCGGGTCCGGGCAGCTCCCGCCGAGTCCTCTTCCGAGCGCCAGGTGGCAGGATGCGTTCTCATCTATCAGCGTGGTGTAGTACACGATGCCGCTCATGGAGATGGGCGAATGATACTCGACCAGCGCGCACTCACCCAGATATCCGGCGTTCTCATCCATATTCACAAGCGCTTCCAGCATCTCTTTGCCCTCATTGGCAAGCACCTCAACTACCTTTCCGTTCTCAAAACGGAAACCGAAGTTCTCAACGCTCTTCCCTCCCAGTATAAGGGGCCTTGAGGCGTAAACTACACCGTTGGTGCCGTACTTCTCCGGAGTTGTGCAAATCTCTTCAGACGGGATATTCGCGGCATGTCTGATGTAGTTGGCAGGCAGCTGCCTGTTCCCCATGCCGAAATGGGAATAGGGAGTCAGCTCAACAGTGAGATCGGTGCCGTTGGATGCGGTGTAGTGCAGTTTGGTGAAGTGATAGGAATCCATTTTGTTGCCCTTCTCACCTCTTGTACGGCTCTTCTCCTCCCATGTCTCAACAACGTCGTTGTCCTCATCTATATAGCAAAGCTTGAACAGAAGCTCCCACAGATGCTCAAGTCTCTCTTCCTCGGGTATGTCCTTGAGGATATAGTCAGCCCACTCCTGCGTCGGTATCATGGCAATACACCACTGGCAGTGTTTTTCTCTGGAGGCTCTGCGCATTATGTTTCTCACCGCATCCACATGGGCGAATATAGCGTTCGCCTGATCTTCCGGGAGATCCTCCATAAGAGCGGGATTGACTCCTTCCAGCCTGATATAGCATGCGCCTTCATCAAGGTATTTCTGGCACTGGAGCTCCTCCCAGTCCTCGACTTTACGCACGTCATCAAGTTTTCTGTACATAGACGCTATCTTCAGGTTGGGCTCATCCAGATAATGGACGACAACGTTGCCCGCACCGAGTTTGTAGCACTCTTCTGCAAAGACGGGCGTAAAGGAAGCTCCTTCTATAGCCGCTTCCACCAGGACCGTCTGCCCCGGCTGGACGTTCAGGCCTACCCTGGCGAGCATATACGCGTATTTTCTCTTCATTTTTTCCAGATCCATCGATTTTGCCTCCTTGTTATGCTCTGTACTCTTTCATAATTATACTATCATGAGTTAACATAAAAATAAGAAGTTATCTGACTATACGGATATTATGGAAAGAAGGTGTCTTAATGAGCGAGTACAGAAAAGTCATTACCAAGCCCGGCGAAGTCCTTGCCTATGAGACTGTTTTCGAAGAGAACCCTTATCTGAGGACAGGAGTTCCGGAAAGAATGGGAACAGTCGAGAGGATCGACTATTCCACCTCCGTCTATGAGAACGGAAAGACCTACAACAAGACAGCCTACGCATATCTGCCGTACTGCTATGACAAGGATGACAAGGACAGGAAATACAATGTCCTGTATTTCCAGCACGGCAATACATGTGAGCCGGCAATGTTTGCGATCGGCGGAAACAAGTACATGTTCGACATGCTTTTCGATTCGGGAGAACTGGATCCGTGCATCATCGTATTTGTCACTTATTATATGGATCCGATGCGCGACGCCGACATAAGGATCCAGACAGGCGGCGCTGAAGCCGGAGACGGATGGACTCCCGGCATTCCCGGAAACTACTACAAGGAGATCGTCCAGGACATCATTCCCGCAGTGGAGACAAGATTTAACACGTACCTGGAGGAAGCCACAGATGAAGGGATCAAGGCATCCCGCGACCATCGTGCATTTGCAGGCTATTCCAGAGGAGCGGCGTGGACCTGGAGGATGTTCCACTATGATTTCGAGTATTTCAGATGGTTCTGCCCAACCAGTGGAGGCATCTCCTGCGACAAGCCCCTGCCCATGCCTCCCGGAAGCGGTCCGTTCCCGACCTGTACCGATGAAGAGATCATTGACTATATCACCGCGCCGATCAAAGCCCATCCCGATCTTCCGTTCTTCATCTACGCTGCAAGCGGCGGTATGAGAGACGGCCCCGGAATGAGGCTGCAGGTAAAACTGCTGACTGAGCAGGATTGTTTCTCCTACGGCTCCGATCCCTCCAAAAACAATATCCTTTATTCACTGTCAGACTACTACCATACCGACTACCTTGTTCCCTACTATTTCTGGAACTACCTGAAAGTATTGTTCAAGGTGTGACAAGTTCAGGCTGAACAGTCAGCAACGGGTCGTTTTCAAGAGGGAGACTTCTCAGACAGCAAGGGGTCTCCCTCGACATTTTCTGAAACAGCCTTTCAAACCATACAACTTCCGGAGATCAATACAATGAGTACGTTTTCCGAACGCATCCTCGCTATCGCGGATTCAAACAGGCAGAAACTGCAGGACTTCTATCAGTATTTTCACCGCCATCCCGAATTAAGCATGAAGGAGTATCAGACATCGGATCATATCGCTGCCATTCTCATGGAACTGGGCATAGAACTGGTCGAGACCGGTCTGGATACAGGTGTAGCCGGTATTCTCAGGGGAGGGCAGGACGGTCCGTGCATTGCCCTCAGAGCGGATATAGACGCTCTCCCGATACAGGAACAATCCTCATGTCCTTTCCCTTCAGAGAACGAAGGGGTGATGCACGCCTGCGGTCATGACACGCACATCACTTCTCTGCTCGGTGCCGCTCTGATCCTCTCAGAGATGAGAGATGATATCCGCGGCACCGTAAAGTTCATTTTTCAGCCGGCGGAAGAGAAGAATCTCGGAGCGACGGCAATGATACGTTCAGGCGTCCTGGAAGATCCCCGGGTAGAAGCCTGCTTCAGTCTGCACGGGACCGCAGAGATACCTACCGGGTCCGTTGCCGTAATTCCCGGTCCCATAATGGCGGGGCTCAATACTATCGACATCGAAATCACCGGAAAAGGCGGACACGGCGGTATTCCTCACAGAAGCACCGACCCTGTCGTTGCTGCCGCAGCGATCATCCAGTCGCTTCAGACCATAGTCAGCAGGAACGTAGCTCCCACTGACTCGGCAGTAGTATCGATATGCAGCGTTCACACATCGAACGGCATTATCAGCAATGTGATCCCCGACAATGTCCATATGAAAGGCACCGTCCGGTTCTATTCCGAAGAAGATAAAGCGATGATAAACAGGCGGATACTTGAGATCGTAGAGGGGATCGCTTCAGCATATAACTGTACTGCTTCTTTTGAGATCTCTGATGATCTTCCGGTCACCACGAATGCCCCGTTCCACGGACAAAGGGACCTTTCAGCTATCGCTTACAGGACAGTCGCCGATATTGGTGCCGCAGCAGTTTCGCCGGCGCCGTCAGGCGGAGGCGATGATTTCTCTTATTATTCTATCGGCATCGAAGGCAAAGCCGGCGTTCCTTCATTCTTCTACTGGCTCGGTGTACGAAACGAAGATCTGGACTGCATCTATTCATGGCACAGTCCGAAATTCAGGACTGATCCTGCTGCTTTGCCTATAGGTGCGGCTCTGCTCGCAATGTCCGCCATAAACGCAGCAGACGATATACTTAGCGATCCATGATCACTTACATAAAAGATGCTATAGAAAAGATCCGTTCCGTCAGGAACGGATCTTTTTTTCGCTGATCTATAACTGTCTAGAACTGAGCTTTCTTTTCAGTGCTCAGCTTCACAAAATCTATAAACTGCTCTTCAACAGTAGGAAGCGGATGCCCTTTTCTCCACACGAAAAGGTACTCCATCGACCGGTTTTCTCCCTCTATTCTCTTTTTTACCAGAGAGGAGTTGGGCACATAAGCAGTCTGGGGAAATATACTGATCCCCATGCGGCGCTCTGCCAGAGCCGTTGCGTCAAGATAGCTGTCCATCTCGCATACTATCGTAGGCTCGCTTCTGAATTCCCTGAACCAGCGGTATATGTTATCTATCACGGCTCTTCTGCTCGGTACGATGAGCGGCTCGCCGATCAGGCTGGAAACGCTCAGTGTATTACCTTCCGCTTTTGCCAGCGGGTGCTCGGGATGGATGAAAGCCGTCATGGGCTCTTTACCAACGGTAAAACTGTTCAGAAGCTGTCCGTCGCATGGCGACGTTATTACAGCCAGGGAGATAAGCCCGCTTCTCAGCTTGTCGACCAGATCATCACTGTTTCCGTCCAGTATCCGGAACCTGACATTAGGATAAAGACGGTAGAATCCCGCGAACCACTCACCCGCTATGTGAGGAGCCGTTCCTTCTACAAGTCCGATCGAGATGGTCCCCTTCATACCCTCTCCCATGGATATTATCTCCTCCTCAGCCTTGCTTGCAAGGCTGAGGATCTCTTTTGCTCTTCTGTAGAGAAGCTGACCTGATTCCGTCATCTGAAGGGCTCTTTTTCCCCTTATGAAAAGCACAGTATTCAGTTCCTGTTCCAGATTCTTGATCTGATAACTCAGCGGTGGCTGGCTCATATTCAGCTTTTCTGCTGCGTGGGAAATATTGAGTTCCTCCGCGACCGTGACGAAATAAGATAATGTCTTCAGATCCATAACGCTGCTCCTCATCATATTGTTTTTATATGAATGGCACTATATTATATGTATTTTACATTATAATGCGCCGTCTTTACAATGAAAAAGTATTGATCATCTGTTCTGAACGGAGACTACAGTCATGAGCGATTCGGCATTTGCATATCACGTTTCACCCTACCGCTATATAGCCAGGTATAAGAACGGTGTCTGGGAAGACGGTTTTCTCTCCGATGATCCCAGTATCGTCCTGAACGAAAGTGCATGCGTACTTCAGTATGCTCAGAATGTCTTCGAAGGACTTAAGGCGAGGCGCACCGCCGACGGGAAGATCATCGTTTTCCGTCCTGACAGAAATGCTTCAAGGATGACCGAATCCTGCATGCGTATGGCTATGCCGGTTTATCCGGAGGATCTGTTTCTGAAAGCTGTTGACGATGTCGTGAAGGCCAACGCTGATGTGATACCGCCGTACGGAGACGGAAGCTCTTTCTACCTGCGGCCTTTCATGATCGGGACGGATCCTGTGCTCGGGGTCAAACCCGCATCGGAATATGAATTCCGGATCTTCGGGTCTCCCGTCGGAAGATATTTCAGCAGCATGATCAAACTCAGGATATGCGATCTGGACAGGGTCGCTCCGCATGGCACCGGACATGTCAAGGCGGGTCTGAACTATGCGATGAGTCTCTATGCGATCACGGAAGCACATGCTTTGGGGTACGATGAGAACCTGTATCTGGACGCTGCGACCCGGACCTACATAGAAGAGACCGGCGGTGCGAACATCTTTTTCATAACAAAGGACAATAAACTGGTCACACCGGATTCCGGCACTATACTTCCCTCGATAACGAGGGATTCTCTGCTCAGAGTCGCGGCGGATTACCTCGGACTCGAGACTGAGGAGAGGCCGATAGCGCTGTCCGAGATCGCGGATTTTACGGAATGCGGACTCTGCGGTACAGCTGCAGTTATCTCCCCCGTCGGAAGCATAGATGATCACGGAACTGTTTTGTCGTTCTTCCGGAATGCTCCGGAAGAATCCAGTGTGACACATATGCTGAGGGAAGTTCTCACAGAGATACAGCAGGGCGACCGCCCTGCACCCAAGGGGTGGATCCGCGAGGTATGCCCCGATTAACCGGTCTTTCTGAAAAGGAGCAAAAATGTCAAACAGAGCTATCGTTGGGATCAACTGGGGCGATGAAGGCAAAGGCCGCATGGTCGACCTTCTGACCGAATCTTACGACATAGTTGTCAGATATCAGGGCGGAGGAAACGCCGGCCACACTGTTGTAAACGAAAAAGGCAGGTTTGCGCTTCATCTTCTGCCCTCAGGGGTACTGAGAGAGGGAGTCATGAACATACTGGCCGACGGCGTCGCTCTGGACCCCGAGAATCTTTGTAAGGAGATCGAAGATGTCCGTTCCAATGGCGTTTCCGTAACACCTGATAATCTTCTGATAAGCTCGTGGTCCTCCCTGCTGTTTCCGTGGCACCGGGATCTTGATGAGCTTGAGGAATCACGCCTTGGTGACAGCAAATTCGGCTCAACGAAGCAGGGCATCGCGCCGTTTTACGCAGACAGGAGCAGAAAGAAGACCATCCTTACTGGGGAGCTGTTCTATCCTGAGGCGTTTGCTGCACATCTCCAGCAGCTTATGGAATACGAGAACCTGACTCTCGACAGAGAGTACGGTGCCCTTACCTACTCAAAAGAGGAAGTGAATGACTGGGTAGACAGATACTGCCGTCCTCTCATCCCGTTCATCTGTGATACAGGAAAGTATCTGCGCGAATCGCAGGCTAAAGGGAAGAACATACTGTTTGAAGCGCAGCTCGGAGCGCTGAGAGATCTTGACAGAGGCATATGGCCGTTCACGACCTCATCGAACACCACTGCTTCATATATCCCGGTCGGTGCAGGAATGCCGGGAGCGGTTCTTGATGACGTCACCGGAGTAGTCAAAGCTTACTCCACATGTGTCGGTGAAGGTCCCTTCGTCAGCGAATGGTCAGGAGCGGAAGCAGAGCAATTGAGAGAAGCCGGCGAAGAATACGGAGCCAAAACAGGCAGAGCCCGCCGCGTCGGCTCATTTGACTGCGTCGCAACAAGGCACGGGGTAATGATGCAGAACGCCACGGAGATCGCCGTGACGAAGCTCGATGTTCTGAGCTATATGGAACGCATACCTGTCTGCACAGCATACCTCGTAGACGGTGAGAGAACAGAGGATTTTCCGTTTCCTTCTGCCCTTGATTCCGCTGTTCCGGTTACAGAGTATATGGAGGGATGGAACTGTGACATCTCCTCAGTCAGGACCTGGGAGGATCTTCCGGATGCAGCCAAACGATATGTATCATTTATTGAGGAAGCAGCAGGCTGTCCGGTCACCTATATCTCGGTAGGACCGGAAAGAGAAAGCATAATAATCAGAAAAAACAGAAAAGAGGAATGGCGCAGGGCACATTGATCAATCCTGCGCGGAGGTTTCTATGACGGACAGATATGAATCGCCTTTGGTCACAAGATACGCATCGTCCAGAATGATCTCTCTGTTTTCTCAGGATACCAGGTACCGCACATGGCGAAAGCTGTGGGCGGTTCTTGCCCGTACAGAGATGGAACTGGGTCTGCCTGTTACACAGCAGCAGGTCGATGAATTATTCGCTCACACCGATGATATCGATTACGAGGCAGAGAGGCAGAGAGAAAAGGAAGTCAGGCATGACGTTATGGCCCACATCTGGACCTACGGAAAAGCCGCTCCGTCTGCAGCAGGGATAATCCATCTCGGTGCTACCAGCTGCTTTGTCACCGACAATGCAGACCTTATCATCTACAGAGATGCCTTGACCTATGTCAGGGAGGAAGCGGTCCGGCTGTTGGCATCCCTTTCGGAGAAAGCAGACAGATATAAGGCTCTCCCGATCCCGGGATATACCCATTATCAGCCGGCGCAGCCGGTCACTGCAGGAAAAAGGATATCATTGTGGATGCAGGATATCCTCGAAGATATAAATGAACTCGACTATGTCATAGGGAGCATGAAGTTTCTCGGAAGCAGAGGCGCCACCGGAACAGAAGCGAGCTATATGGACCTCTTCGAGGGTGACGGAGAAAAAGTCGATGAGATGAACAGGAGGATAGCAGGGTATTTCGGATTTTCAGAGTGTTATCCAGTCTGCGGTCAGACATATCCGAGAAAACTGGACAGCCGCATCATCACGACTCTTTCTTCTCTGGGTCAGAGCTGCTACAGGATGGCTCATGATATACGCCTGATGCAGCATGACAGACAGATGGAAGAGCCTTTTGAAGAACATCAGATCGGATCCTCCGCAATGGCATACAAGCAGAATCCGATGCGCTGTGAACGGATCTGTTCCCTCTCCAGATACCTGATGACGCTTCCTGCAGACGCTGCGATGACCGCTTCGTCACAATGGCTTGAAAGGACTCTTGATGACTCTGCGAACAGGCGGATCGTCGTTCCTGAGGCGTTCCTGTGCGCTGACTCGGTTCTGAGACTTGCATGCAATGTCGTTTCGGGTCTCAGGATCAACGAAAAGATGACCGAAAAAGCGCTTAAAGAGTACCTCCCGTTCATAGCGACCGAAAGCATACTCATGGAAGCAGTCAAACATGGAGGCGACAGGCAGGAACTGCACGAGCATATCAGGAAGATCACTGTCGGGGCATCAGAAGCTCTGAAACAGGGTGAGGATTATGATATTCTCGGAAAGTTGGCGCAGGATGAGTCACTCGGTCTGTCTCGGGAGGATCTCGAGACGCTGATGGATCCGTCTCTTTACACCGGAAGATGTGCAGAGCAGGTGTCTTCCTTCCTGAAGCAGATCCGTCCGCTGACAGCTTCCGCAGACAACGAGCAGATCAGAATAGAAATATAGGAATAAGGAGTTGAGTCACTTTGGATACCATTCTGGTCCTGGATTTCGGCGGTCAGTACAACCAGCTTATCGCCAGGAGAATAAGAGAACAGAACGTTTATGCCGTTATTGAGTCCTTCCGGAACATTACCGTAAAGGATATTATCGACAGAGGCTACAAAGGGATCGTTATGACCGGAGGGCCGAACAGCGTGAATGACCAGTCTTCTCCTCATTTCGACCCGTCTCTGCTTGATGCAGGAGTTCCTGTCCTCGGGATATGTTACGGCGCACAGCTCATTGCTTATATGGCCGGAGGTACCGTCGCTGCCGCAGGAGCAGAAGGTGAATACGGAAGGACACAGCTTACCAGGGAAAATGACGAACTATTCAGAGGCATACCTGAATCCAGTATCTGCTGGATGAGCCACAGGGACAGGATCGTTTCTGTTCCTGAAGGTTTCTGCGTGACCGCAGCTACGCCCCAGTGCAGCTGCGCCGCGATGAGCGATAGATCCAGAAAACTGTATGCCGTGCAGTTTCACCCGGAAGTGACCCACACACAATACGGCTCTCAGATCTTCTCGAATTTCCTTGATATATGCGGCTGCGAACGTCAATGGGCTATGTCGGCGTTTGCGACTTCCGCAATTGACAGATACCGCAGAGAACTGTGCGGCAAAAAAGTTCTTATGGCACTTTCCGGAGGCGTCGACTCTTCCGTGACTGCCGCACTGCTGGCCGAGGCTATCAGCGATAATCTCACATGTGTTTTTGTTGATCACGGCCTGCTCAGAAAAAACGAGGCCGAGGCAGTGGAGACAGTCTTCCGTCCGCGGCTTGGTAATGGCCTGGTCTGTGTCGATGCGAGAGAAAGGTTTCTCCGTGAACTGTCCGGGGTCACTGATCCGGAAGCTAAAAGGAAAATAATAGGTGAGCAGTTCATTCGAGTCTTTGAAGAAACGGCTCGTGATCTGGGAGGTTTCGATCTGCTGGCTCAGGGAACTATTTACCCTGACGTGATTGAAAGCGGAAAAGGTGATTCCGCCGTGATCAAGAGCCATCATAATGTGGGAGGTATACCTTCTGATATCCGTTTCTTAGGTATCGTAGAACCACTCAGAGACCTTTTCAAGGATGAGGTCCGCAGAGTCGGTATTGAGCTCGGGCTTCCGGCTTATCTCATTAACAGACAGCCTTTTCCCGGTCCGGGGCTAGCGGTCAGGGTAATGGGAGAACTGACAGAGGAAAAACTGGGCATTCTGAGGGAAGCAGATGCAATCTTCCGCGAAGAGATCGATCTGTCCGATTTTGCCGGCCACCCCGATCAGTATTTCGCTGTCCTTACCGACACATCGGCTGTAGGTGTGAAGGGAGATTCAAGGCTGTACGGCTCAGTGATAGCCCTCAGGGCGGTCACTACGGAAGATTTCATGACTGCCGACTGGACAAGGATCCCTTTTGATATCCTTGAAAAAGTCAGTGTGAGGATCACAAATACGATACCCTCCGTTGCACGTGTCGTTTATGACATTACTTCCAAGCCCCCTGCGACCGTAGAGTGGGAATAGCATGTATTTACAGAAGTCTGAAAGCTCTTGCGTTTTAAGAGGTTTCGGGCTTCTTTTTTTGTGCTGCTGATATCTGTTATTCGTATGCAACACGATCAGTCGGTTTTGTTGTTTTCCGACATTTGAAGTGATAGAATGACATTGCTTTTCAATTGTGTAAGGCAACTCAATAGAATATCGGTCATCGGAGGACAGTACGCCGTAGCGTAGGGGATCGCAAAGTGACTGCTTTGCAGGCCGCCTGTTGGATAAGATGCCGGGTGAGCTCGGAACGATTGGCTTTAGTAAGCCTTTCGTTGCCGGGCTTTTTTGTACAGGAGGATAAAAATGACAGCAATAACACTGGTTCGACTGACAGATGATGATCGCGAACAGTTCATTCGTGATAATCAGTACGCCTTCAAATATGGTGCGATGGAAGAATTCGGAATACGCGATAACCATTTTGAAGAGGATGGTGAGATCATTTCCCGAAAAACCATCGAAGAATCCATTGATACTGGTGAGGCGTACCGCATCATGCATGGCGATGAGAAGGTCGGCGGCCTTGTTATACGTGTTGATGGTGATCACGGAGATCTTGAATTGCTTTTTGTATCTCCAACGGTTCACAGCAAAGGAATCGGGTACTCTGCCTGGTGCGCTGTTGAGGGCCTCCATCCCGAGGTGAAGGTATGGGAGACCTGTACCCCATATTTTGAGACCAGGAACATCCATTTCTATGTCAACCGCTGCGGCTTCCATATCGTCGAATTCTTTAACAGTCATCACCCTGAACCTTGCGATCAGTATGCCGGCGAATCGGATGCTGCAGATGAGAGTGATAAGGATGGCATGTTTCGTTTTGAAAAACACATAGAAACAACTGCCGAATACTATAGTCAAAAACAGAAGAGGAAGATTTCAAAGCAACTTCAGTATTTGGCATTGTTATCTTTTCTTGTTTCACCCGTACTTGCCTGGAGCAGTGTGATCGCAACTGATGAGACGGCAGTTTTCGCTTCACTTTCCCGGATGATCTGGTATTCCGGTGACGCTTTGAGAATATTCATCGCAATGATCATAATGTTTCTGCCTATGATCATATCCTTCTTTGCGGCACACCGCCTGATTGGTTTACAGAAGGGGCAAAAGGTTACCTGCCGATGGATGATGATACTGTCATGCATTGTTCTTTATATAGGAGCAATGGAAGTCGCTCCAAGTGACGGAAATACAATGACAACAGAAAACGTATGGCATGGTGTTCTAAGCTTCGGCGGAATGCTTATGATCTTTTTGACATATTGCACTTACACAGCATTTATCAGGAAAAGTGATAGAGACGGAGCCGGTTTGTTGGCTGCATTTCTGATTTTCACTCTTATATCAAGTGCGTTCGCTGTTCTGAACATATTTGACGATAAATCATATGTGGTCGCATCTGCTGTTTCTGAGCTGTACGTGCTTACCATGCTGAGTTTAATCGGCTATATGACTTATTATCTTGCATATCGCAGGGTATATAGTTAACCACTTTAGCTAAACAATATAGACACTGCTCATTATTTTCTGTCTGATTTGGATCACTTTTTGCAACGAGAGCAGAATAGATAAGATTAAGCGAAGCGCATATAAATAATGCCACATATATAGTGAAAATCAGGGTTATAATATGAGGCATGAGAGAGCAGAAATGAACGCAGTACTCCTTTTATTCTTCCATAAGCAGTTTACATAAACTGTTACATTTCAAAATACTATAGAAAAGGAGCTGTGACATTAGTCACAGCTCCTTGCCAATTAATCGATATTAAAGATTAATCTTCTCTGCGTTTTCTGGTAATCAATGCGATCCCTGCCAGTGACAGAAGGCTGATCATCATCCAAAGCCCCATGTTCCCCGTATCGGCTGTTTTCGGAACAGGAATAGGTTTATACACTGCGGTATAGATGACGTCTCCGGTTTCTTTTCCGTTTTCATCTTTAACATTTTCTTCGTCCCAATGATCGAACTCCTTGCCTTCCTTTTCAGGGGCGGTAAAGCTGTCAGCCTTCGGCGGCTCTTTACCGTCATCGAAGGATTCCTTATTCAGTTCGGTCTTTCCATCCTCATCCACCCAGGTCGCACTATGTTTTTCAGTCTCAGTAACCTTAGGCGTGGGAGTATACTGCGCAGTGAAGGTTATATTGCCGTCTTTATCAGCTTCTTCCTTCCACCCGGAGAACTCATATGTATTCTTCTCGTCTTCCTTCTTGGTCGGATTATCCTTTTTGTAGACAGTATTATAGTCGGTATCCTTGGGTTTATCGTCTTCTACAGTGAACTTTTCAGGGCCATGCAGAACAGTCTCGTCCTCGTCCACCCACTTTACGTTGTAGACGATAGCTTTCCAGTGTGCGTAAAAATGCACTTCCGGATAGAACTCTTCCGTATCTCCGGGATGAATCGGTTTATCCTTATCCTCATTCGGATCATCTTTGTCTGAGAGTCCGTCTGTGGGCTTCACCACTACGGCGATATCATCTTCCTTTTCTTTTTCGTCCAGGAAAGAATTAGGCTTCGCTTCTTCTGCGCTGATTAGTTCAGCTGTCTTATCAGATGCCTTAACAACTCTAAATACCACGTCATCTCTGAGTTGTTCCTGCCAAGCATCTTCTTCCCGCTCTACTAAAGGCGGGTTTACCGGAGGTCTGACATCACCGTTATTAGGCTCAATGTCGATGACTTCCTTCGTCCAGAAATCGAATTCATAGCCGGGCACTGTCTCCAGACCTGTATCGCTGTATTCCAGAACAGTGAACTTCCCGCCTGCATCTTTTACCTCTTTTATGGAATATTCTTTTTTATACTCGGCATCAGAAGCCAGTGTAGAACCGGGTTCGACTCTGTGATAAATGACCTTGAAGCAGGGTTCCCATTTTGCTGCAAGGTATACACGCAGATGCATATCCTGAGTAGTATTGGGATCTATGAGGCCTTCTACTTCTACAAATCCGCCTTCTTCGGCAGGCTCGTTCGTTGCCTCACCGTCGCCTCCTGACCTCTTCTTCTCATCATCAACCAGACCCGGTTCAATGGTTCCGGGTATTATTGGCACGACAAGATCATCTTCCAGATCATCTGTATATGCCATCATCCAACCTGCGAATCTGAAGCCGAGAGGTTCGTCCTTCTCACCTTTGAATGCCTCTTCAAAGGTGAGTACCTTGAACTCCTTGACATCGCCATCGAACTCGTAAAAAGCTCTGTCTTCTTCCGCATCCATCCGTCCATCCGGATACGCATCATAGTAGTTTGTGAGATATGTCACAAGATTCTTTGTGCCCCAAACAGGAACGACATAGACATGAGCAGCAAGATCATAGGACGTTCCGGGAGCGATAGGCGCATCCGAACCATCATCCTTGCTTTCTGTCATGATTTCTTTCTGGTCATTAGAAGATGTTTCGCCTCTCGCGGGGCTCTTCTTAACGACAGTACCCTCACCGGGATCTATCGGAAAACTCGGATTGGAGGGTTCCTTTTCAACAATTCTCCATCCAAGGAAATCGAATCCTTTAAAATCCTGGAACCCGGTCGATTCAAAAGTAGCAAGTTTGAATTGTCTCGCATTAAACTCATCCGAGTTTTCGGTTTCTGAATAATCGACCTGCTTCGTCTCGCCTGTGACCCAGCCAAACGGATCTACGTTGTAGTAAGTAACGTGATCCATTCTCTTCCAGTCTGCATAAACGGTGAGATCCTTCTCAACTGCAGTCTCTCCGATCTTAAACTCTATGCGGTTTTCACCGTCAACATAGTACCAGCTCAGGACATAACCGTCTTTGACAGGAGTCTTAGCTAGTTTGTTTGTAGTCTTGCCGTTAACAATGTCCTGAGACTCAACTACCGTCTCACCGTCCATAAACCTGACATTCCACGTCTTCAGCCACTTCAGGACAAAAGTAGTATCACTTTCGACAACAGTACCTCTGATCCGGTACTTGTCAATGCCTTTAGCAGTCTGAACCTTTTCCCAATGATCGTAATAATTAAAACCGCTTTGTAACGCTTCCAGCTCGTCTTTTTTGATCCACTCCCCCGCTTCTGTGAATCCCTCCTTCTTGGGCTGGTAATTCAGGGGCGGAGTCTGAGGAATCACATACTGACCGTCTTTGTTCTTTTTAACTATGATGGGCGCAGGAGCTTCAACATCATCAAAACCAGACTCAAAGGTTATTGTGACTGTTTCATCCCCTGGCTTTTTCCAATAGGCGTAGAATATGTACGTCTGATTAGACATATAATTGGTATACGCAAAATCTACCATCTCATTATCCCATAACCAGCCGAGGAACTCCCATTTCTCTCCGTCTACTATTACATAATTGTCCCCTTTTTCCCCGTCCTTGGGTATAGGAAACCGACTGAAACTCGGCGGCGTAATCGTAACGCCAGTCGGGCTTTCCAGTATGGCATCATTCCCGTTTTGTGTTTTATAGCCAAGTCTGAACTGGCTATACCATCCGCCTGCAAAGATGTTTGCCGGCATCATTCCCAAGAACAACGTTAGAACGAGAAGCAGCGTGAAATACTTCAATGGGCTGCGCTTCATTTAAACTCTTTCTCCTTTCAGTTATATCCTGCTGTTTCAAATGCAAACAATCTCACATACTGTATATATGCAATTCTTGTTTGCAGCACTATAAACAACAGACACCCTTTTGTCTTTCTCACTATATATCAACACATTAGTGAAATATGTCATCTATTTTATCAATAATGTAATTATGTTTCAATTCATAAACAGTTATTTGATATGTGTTTTGCTTGATTTCTTTAATATCAACAGTCGATTTTATGTTCTTCATCACGTAATAGATTATTCTTTTATATCATTTCTTAGTTTCGTCAGATGATGCCTGGATATACTCATCGATCTGAACGGACAGCCCTTATCATCCTAATGAATTGTATGTTCCTCAAAATATACGGTTTTCTGTATAAATAATTGCGTTTTATTATCTTCCTTTGTCCATCGTTCTGGCTTTATACTTAACTTGTAATAAAAAACTATATATAAAACGATGTTTATAATATCCATAGCCTTTGCCTGCGGTAGTTCTGCAAAAGGAGGTAGTTTCAATGTCCAGAAAAGCCAGGATCTCTATTCACCCTTCTTACGTCAAGGGAGATATCTCTCCGCGTCTCTTCGGCGCATTTCTCGAACCTATAGGTAATATGGTAATAGGCTCCATGTGGAAGCCGGATCATCCTACTGCTGACGACAAAGGCTTCCGTCAGGACTTCATAAACGCTCTCAACGATGCAGGACTTCCGAGCGTACGTTTCGGAGGCAACTATGTGTCCGGTTGGAGATGGAAGGACAGCGTGGGACCTTTTGAATCCCGAAAGCCTCTGATAGACCGCTCGCGCTCAAGTTTTATCCCTAAGGAGATCGGCGTTGACGAGTACCTGACATGGATAGAGAAAGTAAACGCAGATATAATGTGGACGCTGAACCTCGGCACTGATGATATCGATGCTTCTATCGATTTCATAGACTACACAAACGTGGAAAGCGGTCTTGAATGGGCTGACAAGCGCATCGAGTTCGGCCGCAAAAAGCCTTATGGAATAAAGTTATTCTATCTTGGCAATGAGATGGACGGTCCCTGGCAGGTCGCTTCATGGGAAAAAGATCCCGTTGGATACGGGGTAAAGGCACGAGAAGTCTCCAAGGCACTGAAATATACTGACGGTTCAGTTGAGACCATAGCCTGCGTCTCATCCTGTCCATTCCTTACACATTACCCGGACTGGGACCGTCAGGTGCTGGAGCAGTGCTATGAGGTAGTTGATTACATATCTCTCCACCACTATCATTCTGCTCTTCCCGGAGACATCGGTGCCCTTATGGCTGGAGTCAAGGCTTATGAGAGTTATATGGATACCGAGATAGCTTTAAGCGACTACATCCGCACAATGCTTCGCACCGAAAAGACTATGTACATCTCACTAGATGAGTACGGCAGTTCATTCCGTCCGCAGAGGGGAAATCCTCAGTACGGCATGAACGGCAATATGCCAGTCAGTCAGTTCTTCAGCTTCCCAGATCGCGGATTCACGACTCAGGATCCCAATGTTTGGAGAAGTTTCGGCCCCGGCGGACAGAGAACCGGAGAGATGGCAATGGCGCTTGCGAACGCCTCTACAATGCTTGCTATGATACGTCGCGCAGACCGCGTGAAGATCGGCTGTGCGACCGGAGGTCTCGGAATGCTCTGTGCTACCGATAAGGATCATGTATGGAAAGCGGCTGCTTACTACCCCATGACTGACCTGATCCGCCATGCAAAAGGCAGATCTATTCTTCCCATGGTCGAATGCGAGACATATGATGTCCCCTCATATGCGGTGGATGACCAGAACCAGTATCACGACTTCCATGATGTCCCCTACGTGACTGCCGCGGCTGCTCTTAATGATGAAGCAGGTGAATTCACAGTCTTCGTTGCAAATGGAGACTGGGAAGAAGAGGAAGAACTAACTCTGGATGTGAGATCGTTCGAAGGATACCGCTTCGTAGAGCATACGACCATGTTCTCTGACGATTTTGATGCAGCTAACAGTTATGAACATCCGGATATCATTAAACCTGTTGTCTGTGAGGACACCGAGTGCATAGACGGCAGTATAACCGTAACCCTTAAAAAACTCTCATGGAACGTGTTCCGTTTCGAGAAGGAATAAGCCCCACCTATCTGTTCTAAGGTGCGAGTGTTCGTATCCGATATAAAAAACGCAATTCAAAGAACCTCTTCTAGAGTTCGAAAGGTAAAACATCTATGTATGAAGAACTATATGCGCCTCTGCCTGATGCCGAAGCGTACCTCGAACGCATCGGACTGACTGGTGAAAGACCTGTCCCTACTCCCGAATGGCTGGACAGGCTAGTCCACGCCCAGCTCACCCACATCCCGTTTGATGCTATGGACTGCTGGGGTCGTGGTGACACACCTTCTCTTGCTACTGAAGACCTCTTTGACAAGATTGTCCACCACAAGCGCGGCGGCTACTGTTTTGAGCTTAACAGCCTGTTCTGCGCATTTCTGCGTGCAGTCGGTTATGACGCCTATATCGTCGTGGTCCATCTTATGCGAGATTTCACTCCTCCTCCCGCACACTGTGCAGTTATCTGTACGATCGACGGAGAGAAATACTTCTGCGATGTCGGCTATGGCGGACCCGTGCCTGACGGATGTGTAAAGTATGACGGTCTTGTTCATCACGGATATCGTGTGGTTCAGGAAAGTCATTACCGTTGTCTTGAAATAATCAATGAAGACGGCAGCACCCGCAAAGTCATGCTTTACAGTGACATTCCCGCTTTTCCGGTGGATCTGATCCCGCTGAACTTTTTTGTTTCAGGACGTCCCGGCAGCGGTTTCCGTAATGTTCTCAATGTCAATCTCCGACGTGAAGACGGTAACGTATGGATCAGTGGAAAGAAGTTTTTCCTGCACACCACGGAAGAACGCATTGAACGCGAGATAAATGATCTTGATGACCTGAAAGATATCCTAGAGCATTTCTTCGGAATGCAGGGATCGGATCCCCCGCTGAGGGCTCTTGATGACCAGCCCGGCTTCAATTGACCGACTCGCGGCGATACCGCAACGTATCGGTAAAACTACATTAAGTCAACATGCCCCCTGCTTTCACAGGAGGCATGTTCTCTTATTATGGCAGATCTCTTCAAGAAAGATCAGTCTGCTTTATTCATGTATTCCACTATGCTCTTCATCCTCTGGCTCTGAGGAACAGAAAACGGGCATCGGCTGTCGCAGTGGCCGCAGCTGATACAATCGGAAGCGTTTTTTTCCAGCGAACGGTAATGCTCAATTGCCATGACATCTCCTGCCTTAGCCAGGTCATAGTACTTATTAACAAGGCCGATATCAATCCCCATCGGACAAGGCTTGCAGTGATTGCAGTAAACACATTTTCCGCTGGCCTGCGGAGGAGCAAAATAACTGATCACCGAATAATCCGTTTCCTCATCCGACTGATCGCAGTATGCCAAAAGCATTTCCACTTCCTTGGTGCTCTGGGCACCGGGAAGAACCGTGAGTACACCGGGTTTATCAAGGCAGTAACGTATGCACTGATACTGCGTCAGCGCCTTGCCGAAAGGAGACTGCGCTGCATCCAGAAGCTGACCGCCGGAGAAGGGTTTCATGACAGATATCCCGACACCTTCTTTCTCACACCGCTGATAGACCGTAGTGCGCTCATCTACGCTGCCGTTGGCATACTCTCCCTGCCCGTAATCATAAGCAGGATTCATTGAAAACATCAACATGTCGACTTCAGCATCGTCAAGGATCCGGTGGATAACGGAAGGAGTATGTGATGACAGACCGATGTGTCTTACGACGCATTCCTTTTTGAGCTGCAGTATATAATCATATACCCCGTTTTCCAAGTACGTCTCCCAGTCCGTTATCTCATCCTGGCAGTGTATAAACCCGTAATCTATATAGTCTGTGCGCAGTTCCTTCAGTTGTTTCTCAACTGACCTTTTAATAGTGTCTTTATCCAGCGACCATCCGTAAGAACCTTTGGTGTAATCTGCCCCGAAATGGATCTGAAAATAAAGATCCTTTCTCAGGTCATGCAGCGCTTCTCCATAGATAGGAAAAGTGCTGCCGTCTCCGGCGGCAAGATCGAAATAGTTGATACCTCCTTCTGTCGCCCGGCGCAGAGCCCGGACTGCTTCCTCCATTCCGGCTTCGTACATATAGGACGAACCTATCCCGATCTCGCTGATCTGATCTCCTGTTCTCTTGTTGGTCCTGTATCTCATCATCTGCACCCTCCATTCTTTTTATCATCTCAAGCATCGCTGAGAAAACTGGAACCGTACGATCCTTTTTTCTGATCATCGCGTCCCGGTCCCGCCCGAATCATTTTACACATTACTGATCTCAATGTAAGCCGTTGTTTCTCTGAAATCAACCGATCCTAGGTTTCACTGTCTTTATTTACGCGAGATATTAACGGAAGAAACTCTCCAGCTTATCAAAGGGAATTGCGTTCTTACCGCCTCCGTCATAGAGATCAGTGTGGCTGGCGCCGGGTATGATCTTCAGTTTCTTGTTATATAGCTTTCATGACACGATACATCAGTTTTTTCTTCAGTTACATACATGACAATCCCTCACCTCTTAGCTGTCGTAATAATCTATAGCAATTGCCGCCAACTTCTCAAAAGCATCCTGATACTCAGGAACAGGATAAATCCCATCAAAACTGCTGCCGTTAGAATAATAATACTTGCTCAGAGCTTCGGTGATACCCTGCATATCCAATATAGACTCGTTTGCTAAGGCATCTGCCAGTGTTCTGTTGAAGTCTGTGTATACAAGCCCATTCTTTTCTACAGTACTGAAAGAGCTCACGTTATTCCCCAAAACCACTACACCATTAAACCTGGAAAGTGTATCTTCACCATATACCCATATCAGGTAGCTGGTTTCAATTTCGTCAAATCATCAGATGTTTCTTTTGTCACTATCTGAATGCTTCCATCGGTGATTGGCGCCGCGTTTTCTTCTCTGATTCGAACTAACGCAATACCATTCTTTTTAAGTATTGCTGTTTTTTCTAAGTCTCTTGTTTCATCACCATGCCAAAAGCCGCCATCATATTCAATCCCAAGTTTTATTGAAGGAATGAATATGTCTATCTCAGCGTTTTGTATGTCTTTATCCCTATAGGAGTTGATTGCATCAGGAAAGGCCTGTTTCACGTAATAATAAACCGTTTGTTCCGGTGCAGATGTTTTGAAATAATGTGTGCATCGAGGACATCCTGTTCCGCTATAAGTTCTCTCTTTAATGATAGTGCTCCACTCGTGCCCGCATTTACTACATTTCCACTTTACTCTGGTATGGGAACCGGCGATGTATTCGTCCGGTCCTTTTTCATTGTCTTCCGACCACTCCTTTGCTACTTCGGGAAATAATGTGGCGACATCGTTAAAGCCTTTGAGAAGGGCTGCGTTTGAGCAATACGGGCAGTTGTTACCTCTGGATCTGCCAGATATAACCGCTTTCCATGAATGGCCTTTTTCACAGCGCCACCACGCTTTTTTCATCGAGAACTCAGTGACATCCGTCGGCTTAAGTTCTCCATTTAATTCATAATCCCATTGAGCAGCCAGTTCTGGTCTGACAGTTGCCAAATCATTAAAACCTTTCAGAACTTTCTTTCCAGAACAATATGGACAATAATCCATGTTTTTGCTTGTTGTGCGTTCACTGACCGCAGTCCGGTAACTATGCCCATTTCGGCATATCCAATACGCTCTATAGTTTGATTTGGAAAGAACCTCTGAAGGTTTTCTGTCGTTCTTTTCATAATCCCATTGAGCTGCTATCTCAGGATATAAAGTCTCAAGATCATTAAATCCTGCTAATACTTTTGTACTTGCGCAGTATGGACAGCCTTGTTTTTGATTTGTTCTGCTGGAAATAACTTGTTCGAAACTATGTCCCCTGCTGCAGGTCCACCATTTCTTTCTGTTTGAAAATGGAGAATAATCCTCAGGAGTACACACATTCAGAGAATGTTGTGTAACCAGCGATGCATCATTCACTGTGCCTGCAGTGATCAGAGCGAAATACCTTTATCCCGCAAAAGAAAGGAAGTGATAAATGCCAAAGAAAGATATGAGCTGTGTCAGGGTGAAACAACTAAAGCCCTCTGATGTTGCACCCTCTGAGAAGCACAACGAACGGAAAAACCTTTCGTACTCGAACATCAACGTAGACTCTGAAATGACCGTGAACAACTTTCATTTCAAAGATCCCGGAGACAAGACCTACATGGAGGTACTTCTTGAACTGGAGCATTCCGGAAAGCTCTCAAGAAGAGGCCTCAGGCCTGACGCCACTCTCTTTGATGAGATCATCATCGATGTGAACACGATGTACTTCGCCCGTAACGGAGGCTACGAATACGCCCGTCAGTTCTATGAAGAAGCCTACCGTTTCATAGAGAATAAGTTCGGAGCCGACTACGTCATATCAGCAGTGATGCATGCTGATGAGCTCAACAAAGCAGCCACAGATGAACTTAATGTCCCCACCTACCATTACCATCTTCACGCAACAGTTATCCCTGTTGTCGACAAGGAGATCCTGTGGAGCAAACGCTGCAAGGATCCGGCTTTAAGGGGGACCGTCAAAGAGGTGATTCACCAGGTCAGTCACTCAAAGAAATGGGTATCAAACGAACCGCTTAAGGACGAGTACGGGAACGCTGTATACCGATCCGACGGAAAACTCAAGTACCGCGCGTCCTACAGCATACTTCAGGATGAGTTTATCGATCACATGAGGAGCGCCGGCTATACAGACATCGAACGCGGTGTAAGAGGGAGCACTGCGGAACATCTGTCATCATTGCAATTCCAGATCGACAAGGACAAAACCCGTCTGGAACAGTATGAAGACAAAATCGATTCAGCTCAGAAGAAAGCGGATGTACTAGACCTGAAGATCATTGAGGACACGCTTGAATATGAATTTGTAAAACGGGATAGAGTTGATTATTACGATATCGGTTCAGTTTATACGAGAGAATCTGATGATGGTCAGATTAGTCTCAATAAAGAGGATTATGATTTCGTTGAGGGACTTGCGGTCGAATCCGTAACAAGCCGCTCCGTCATAAGAGACTCGGAGCGGAAACTGTCGGCGCTTCAGGAGAAATACAATCGTCTTGCTGACCGTTATAATGCTCTGGTAGAAAAGTGCAAGCCGTTTCTATTAGCCTTGAGAATGGTGCCGGATATCATCTCTTCCTTCGTTGAAAAGCTTCTTGACCGACTAGGTATCGAAGACCTGAACAGAGTACGATCATTTGAAGAGACGGCCGAGAAGATCGATCTGTCTGAACGAGAACAGAGCAAGGAAGTCACACGTTATTGAATGCAAAGGAGAATAAGTGAATGCAGCAGAAGATTTTTTACACTATAAGAGAGATCGCCGAGACAGGCCTTATGTCAGAATATGCCCTCAGGAGAATGGTAAGGAATGGAGACATTCCCTGCATATATTCCGGAAACAGGTGTCTCATCAACTACAATATGCTTCTGGAATTGATCAACTCCAGAGACAGCAGGATCTATGAGTCTAATCGTGGAGATCGTTGATGGCATCCATAAGCGAAGGCAGAAAAAACAAGGATGGCAGCTGGTCGTTTGTGATCCGTGTGTTTGTCGGAAACGACAGTAACGGAAAACCTAATTATTCCGCACACACGTATAAAGGCGAAGCTTCATGGTCCAAGGAGACGACCCGGAAGAAAGCTCTATCCTATGCCGCGTTACTCGATCAGCGTGTTGCAGAAGGAATCTCTCCAGGGACGAACATACGCTTCCGTGATTATGCCAAAGAAGTCATAGATACCAAGGAATCCATGGGAGTGATCAAACACTCGACCGCTAACAGATACAGGGATTCCCTAAAGAAAGTCGACCGATATATCGGTAATCAGAAACTCTCCGCTATCCGTCCGGATACCCTGAACAGGATGTATATGGACATGCAGAAGCAAAAAGGTCCTAGGACAGGTCAGCCGCCCTCTTCTAAGACGATACTGGAACACCATCGGTTCGTTTCCATGGTCCTGGAGGAAGCATTCAGAATCGGTCTCACAGCCGCAAATCCGGCTAAAAGAGCGACCCATCCAAAAGTCAGACAAAAGGAGCCGAACTTCTTTGATGAGGAGACGTCAAGGAAAATACTCCTGGCAGCAGAAGACGAGCCGCTTAAGTGGAAAGCAACAATCAACATTCTTATGTATGCGGGAATAAGGAAAGGTGAATTGTTGGGACTAAAATGGGACTGTGTCGATTTTGACAGAAGGACCATCTCAATAAAGAAGAATGTTCTCTATGAGCCGGACATCGGAGTCTATGAAGAAACGCCTAAAACCGCCAGATCTGTAAGGACGATCTCCATGCCGCAGCGGGTTATGGATATGCTCTGGGAACTGCTTAGGTGGCAGCAGGCGGAGTTTGAGAGAGTCGGAGCCTTCCCTTACGAGAACGGTTTCGTGTTCGCCAAGGAGGACGGATCCCCAATGCATCCGGATTCAGTCGGCACATTTCTGACCCGTTTCGCTGAGAAAAACGGTCTTCCCAAGCTGAATGCCCACGCTTTCCGCCACACGATGGCAAGCATCCTTTTCATGGAAGGGATGGACAGTGTATCGGTATCTGCAAGGCTCGGTCACGCACAGGTCAGCACCACTGCAAACATCTATGCGCACAGTTATCCCAAACGGGATCAGGACAGTGTTGAGAAACTGGAAAAGGCATTTGAACTCGATCTCTAAACGGTACTGAGTGTTTTTTACATATCCGATATGTAAAAATATGTAAAAAATATTCAAAATCGCACTGTATACCTGCATAAAAGAAAATCGCCTAAACTCGGGAAACCCCTTTGTTTAGGCGATTTTTTAAATGATGCGAGTTTAAAAAAAGGACTATTCACGCTATACGCAGACAAGCTTCTACGAAAAACGATGATCCGAACTAATAATGGATCATCGCTTTTTATACTCAAGGATGTAATAATTTACTGTGTCTCATGACTTGAGACTGCGCCATTCCCTCTTCGCCCAAATCAGAGCTGCTGCTCCTATAATGACCCATACTATCAATTATCAATTCAGCAAGACTGGATGTTCCCTTCAGTAACGGATTCCTGTCCGCCAGCAATGATATCGGTGTATAGAACGAGATCCGGCTGAAGTGCAGGAGATAGATAAACGCAGGGATCGCTATGATCAGTCCATTCATCAGCAGACACTTCTCATAACTTCTGTTTCTCTCGCACACGAACACACTGATATTCACAGGTATGATCATCAGAATCAGTTTCAGGCGATACAGAAGAATTAGAAACTTTTTCAGCGTTATGCTTCCATAACATCTTCAATCACGCGGTAATTCGGAACCGAATTGTAAAAATCGCTCTTTGACATCAGGGCATATCTGCCGAGTCCGGAATACTCGTACGAGTAAGACTCTCCCTGCGCATCCGTAAGAACTATCGCTGTGTCTTCTCTGTCTATGAGAACAAGATAATTGTCATCAAACTCAGCCACAGGCGTAACAAAATAGTAGCTGTTGTCCTCTCTCCGCAAATCGAATTCTTTCCATGATTCACTTTCAAAATCAAGGATATATCCCTTTTGGTTTTCTCCGCTGCTGTCTGTCGAGATGAAGTTCAATAGATACTTGTTATCATATCCGCCGAACACAATTGAAAGAGGAGCTGTACTCGGATAGGGAATACCTTCCACGGTTCTTATTTCATCGGAATCGGTGAGTACAAGTGTTGCTTTCGATGTTGTTTCGCCTCTTTCTAACTTGACAGTGCATTCACCAGGACACACATAACTGTCGCCCGATACCGGGAACTCTTTGGTTTCTACCGTTTGTCCATCCTGATCAACGACTTCTATTATCTTCTTGTCTATACCGTCCTTGTTTTCAACCTTGGTAATCTTCAGATATCTGTCACCCACCGTTCCGGTTAGTCCTTCATATGTATTGTCAAGATCCCGTATCTTCTCTCTCTTCCCGTCCTTGAACCAAATTCGCTCAATAGATTTGGTGATTTTTGACACTGTCCAGTGATCCACCGACACGAACAAACAGTCATCACTTGCCACAAAGATGAGCGCTTGAGTGAACAGCTCATCTTCCGAAAGAACACATATGGTCCTTTTCCCGGAGCCGTCCATGTTCATTTCCGTAATGCTGGCCGGAATAGCTTCTATGTATTCTGACCCCACCCGGCCAAAGACCATCAGATAAAGATGTTTCTCTGAATAATCTGTAAACAAAGCAGTAGTACATCTGCTCTCGGATATATAACTTGTGCATTCCGGGGTATTGTGCGCGCACCCAGGAACATTGCAAAGGAACGATCTCTGTTGAGTGGCATAGTCCGTATATATTATGTTGCAGTAATCCGTATTGTCCCACTTACTGATCTCATAATAACCATGAGACGTTCTTCCCGGAGACCCCAATACTGATCCTATTATCTGTCCGATCTGTCTTATCGGCTCATAACCCTGATCATCCCCCACGATTTCAGGCCCGTTATCTTCCGGAACAGTCGGAACCAGAGGATTTGTAAGTATACCGTTTGACGCACATGATACAAGCATAATTACACAAACCAGTGTTGCTATAACGGAGATCAGTTTATTGGGATGTTTGAATTTCAGGCTGTTTATGATCCTTTCCTTTACACTGTTCTCCCCGAAGGCTACCGGGTTCGCAGAAGGAAAGCGGAATCCGGTCGCTACTGAAAGAAGCGCATTACTGTAGGCTTTTGCGGACCATTGCTCTTCTGACAGAACGTGTTCGTCACAGCTCATCTCCATGTCTTTTCCCATCAGATAATAGGCAAGCCAGCAGAGCGGGTTGAACCAATGGACGCAGAGCAGGAAGTAGGATACTAACCTTACCCAGTTATCCTTCCTTTTCAGGTGGTAACTTTCATGGGCAACTGAGATCTTTTCGTATTCCGGATCAAGGCCGAACGGGATATAGATCACAGGCCTGACCAATCCCATAAGGAATGGTGAATCTATCTTCGCCTGCCTTATGTTGTCCCTGTAAGCTACTGACCCTCTGAGAGTTTTCTTAAGCCGCACATATGACACTATCGCCCGGATTATCAGGAATAGCATACCTGCAAGCCATATGAAACACAGCACATCAATCAGGTTTATCTTTGAAAAGAAAGTCTGCTCAGGTTCCGGCGGTGAAACTACAGGCGGTGAATATGTGCCGGAGGGCTGCACTGTTACCGGCTGCTGCGGTGCAGAAAATGTCCCGCTGATGACTTCGGTAAGCTGAGGAACACCGGTACTTATCGGTTGGGTCACTTCGCTTTCCGGTGTCACAGCAGAGACAGGAACTTCGGAAAGATCTATAATCACGCTGTCGTTCCTTTTCAGTTTCAGGTTAAAGATGCTCATGACCGAACTGAATGAAAACGGACAGCACAGGCGGTACAGGACCGCTGCCCACATCATATAGGAATACTTCTTCGGTGCATTCCGCAGAAGTGTCCGCAGGATCAGAACAGCCAGGATCACATAACTTGCGGTTATGCTCATCCGCAGGATTTGTATAAACATGTTGCTCATTTTGATCACTCCTTATAGGAATCGATCAGTTTCTTCAGTTCCTCCGCTTCATCGTCAGAAATCTTCTTTCCGCTCATAAATGCAGTGATGAAGTTGGGCAGAGACCCAGAAAAAGCTTCAGATACGATATTCTCGCTGGTCATCGCCTGTACCTCTTCCTTGGAATACAGAGTCGTGACAACAGTATTCTCGTTCTTAACCAGGCCTTTCTCCTGAAGATGCCTGAGAGTTGTATAGGTAGTGGATCTGTGCCAGTTCAGCTGTTCGCTGCACAGTCTTACGAGATCCATGGATGTAACGGGCTCATTGTCCCAGATGATATTGAGGAAACGACGTTCCATTGTTCCAATACTGCAGTATTCCATTGGAAACTCCTTTTACTGATTCTTTGGTTTATAATTATAAACTATAGTCAGTTTATATCTATAAACTGAATCTGTCAAGTCCTTATACATACTAAAACCCGTTTCCTTTCTTGAAACGGATTCTAGTTATATGTTTTTTTAGTATCTTTTATGGTTCTGTGAATTTAAAAACATGAACAGCAACACCCAGAAACATATGGCATTATCACCGAAATCAACAAGCGGACTGACAGTCTAATGTAGGTAAGGATAATTCTGATGCCTTGGAAAAGCTTTTTTTGAAGAATGAAAAACCTGATTCATCAGGTTAGCGAAAACAATAATAACCGCATTTTCAATCGCTATTATCTGCGATTGAAAATGCGGTTAAAAAACAGTTACAAGTATAGAAGCCAAATAAAAAGTACTGCTTTGAAGGTTAGTCTAAATGAAGGAAATAATAGCTTACGACTGCAGTTTCATTTCATAAATGCGAATGATTGGAAATAGTTCCAGCCAAAATGCTCTCTGAGCGCTGCACTCATAATAACGCTCAACACTATCTATGAAAACCGCAAACCTGCCAGATATGATCCCTAATCCGTAGATGTGACAGTCTGTTTCGATCCAGACCATTCCCTGCCAATCTACCGGGTTCCGCGGCTTTCCAGCCCTGCGGAACACTGCAGTTTTCAGTGTATCGAGTACAGGGATGATCTCAGACGGATCCTGAGATTCCATTCTTCCGTCAGGCCTGTCTATATCATATATAACTGTTTTTATTTTTTCTGAGAATATAGAATCCAGCCCGACATCTTCAAGAAACAGGAGCTCTGTCCTGTACATTCTCAAAAAGCCGGCTGAAAGAATGACAATAGCAATCAGAATACTGATTACGATCCATATGGATCGTCTGTGCTTCTGCTGACCAAGCATGATCATCTCCCCTTGTGATTAGGAGTCTGTAACCATCTATAAATATAGTAGTTTTCTGATAAAGAAGGATGTAAGAATTCAACTTGCCTCAACTGATTTATCATTATTCTTCCTTGACTTTATTCCATAATAGTAACCCAGCATGAAGATTGCCATCATCAACACAACGGAAACGATATAAAGATATAGCTGATCGTATATGTCTATAGTATAGGGATCCGAATCGAACAAAATCGAGATCCTGCTAAACAGGTACATAGGCGTTGAGCAAAGAAAGCCCTGTGACAATCCC
>JAFWDH010000019.1 GCA_017513135.1 Oscillospiraceae bacterium | reverse complement strand
GCCCTTCGGATCAAGCACGACATAGCTGCAGTCTGCGTTCATAATATTTGGCATGGCATATGATCTGGTCTTTCCGGAGCCTGAGCCTCCCACTATCAGTACATTCAGGTTCCTGCCGTGCCTTCTCGCATCCAGGCTAATGCTCACTCTGTCCGTGAGTATCTTCTCTCCTTCCCCATGCGCCGATCCGTACTTTCTTTTAATGTCAGAAGCCTTTCCCCATGATGCTGAGCCGTGTTCCGCTCCGGGTCTTTTCTTCTTTTCGGAAGAAAAGATACTGAGCTCGATCAGCGCGGTGACCGCGGCTGCCGAAACGGCAGTCCTGATGCTTCCGGCAGATATCGTAATCCTGAACGGATCCTGAAAGATACCGGGGATCTCCCGTATCACAGCCGGGAGCCCTCCGGAGATATAAGGCGATATGAGCAGTCCCGCCCACACTGCCATTAACACTGAAAAGATCATTAGCGCAGTTCTTTTTGATCTCACTCTGTTTCGATCCTGTATATCAGATCCTCCTTTTCTGACACAAAAACACCTGCAAAGCCGATATGCTTTACAGGTGTTGTCTGATATTAAAACGACTATTTCTTCACGTAGCAGTGCAGTCCGTCCTCAGTTTCGTAGAAGCAGGGCCGGACCCCGAAGGCATCCCTGATCTCCTGAGATCTCAACACGGTCTCCGCATCGGACGCAAGGAGTATCCTGCCGTCCTTCATAAGGATGACGTGATCCGCGTAATGGAGCACGGACTCGAAATCATGCAGGATCATTATAACGGTCTTTCCGTCTTCCGCGAGAGATCTCGCCCTGTCCATCATGTCCAGCTGGTTCTTTATGTCCAGGAAGGTTGTGGGCTCATCCATAAGGACGGCTTCGGTGTCCTGGGCAAGGACCATGGCGAGATATGCCTTCTGCTGCTGCCCTCCGGACAGGCTCTCCATCCTGGAGGATCTCAGATCATCCAGTCCGACCTGCTGAAGTGACCTCGTGACCATGTCCCAGTCCTCCCTGCGGTATCTTCTGGGATAGCTGAGATACGGGAACCTCCCGTGAAGCACCAGCCTCTCGACTGTTATGTCCGGCACGTTGCGGTTCTGCGGAAGGTAAGCGACTCTCTGCGCCGCCTTCTGGGGCTCCATGGAAAGAAGGTCAGCTCCGTCTATCATGATCTGTCCGGAGACCTCCGGCACCATGCGCACCATCGACCGAAGGGTGGTGCTCTTTCCGCATCCGTTAGGTCCGATGATGACCGTTATCCTGCCCTCAGGGAAATCGGCATCGATCCCGTGAAGTATCTCGCTTCCGCCGTAGGAAGCATGCAGTCCTCTTACAGATATCATGGCTGCCTCTCCCTTCTCCTGAGCAGGAGCCATATGAAGAACGGTCCTCCCAGGAAGCTCATTATGATCCCGGTCGGGAGCTCATACGGGGCAAACAGCATCCTCGCGACGATATCGCACACCGTTATGAAGCTGCCTCCCAGAAGAGCGCAGAACGGGATCAGGTGCCCGCTGTCGTTTCCTATGATCCTTCTCGCCATGTGCGGGACTATAAGTCCGACGAAGCCAAGGATCCCTGCGAAACTGACGCTAGCGCCTGCCAGCATTGCGGCAAGCGTGAGCATCATGTTGCGCATCCTTGCGACCCTCAGCCCGAGAGCGTTCGCCGTATCGTCCCCGAGGGACATGACATCCAGCTCGTTGGTAAGGGTGCAGATCACGGCGATGCCCGAGAAGATGAGCACGGCCGCGGGAAGCAGCCTGCCCTGGTTCACCGATGAGAATCCGCCCACGCGGAAGTCGGCGCTTGCGAGCGCCGCGTCCGGAAATACCGTGACTATGGTCTCGGTCACCGCGTTTATGCATGCGGTGACTGCGACTCCCCCGAGCACGACCGTGGTCCTGGACGCATTGCTCTTCCTCGCGACTATGACTACAAGGAAGGTGGCCGCCATGGCTCCCAGGAAGGATGATCCTGCTATAGCCCACGCAGCGTAGTTGCCCGCGGCGCAGCACGCAGCCACGGCGAGTCCCGCTCCGGCATTGACTCCGATAATACCCGGAGAAGCCAGGTTGTTCGCCAGCACCTTCTGTATGACCGTTCCGGAGACCGCAAGGGCAGCTCCGGCCATTATGCATGCAAAAGTCCTCGGAAGCCTTACGTACCACAGTATCCTCGAGGCTTTGGAAGTCCCCGGTCCTGATATGAGAGCATGCCAGAGCTCGCCGGGCGACAGGCCCGACGCGCCTAAACAGATGCTGAGCACCGCAGACAGCACGAGAGCTGCCGCGGACGCGGCGATCAGCAGAGCTGCCTTAGTCTTCATAGAGGAGCTTTTCGAGTTCGGCATATGCTTTACCCCAGCGGTCATTAGGTTTGAGATGATAGAGCTGCTTGTCCATATAGAACAGCCTGCCCTCTTTTACGGCGGTGAGGCCCGACCATGCGGGGTTGCTCAGCAGCGCGTCTTCCAGAGTCTTCTGAGCGCCTTCCTGATCGCTGCCCTGCATTACGATGAAGATCATGTCGGGATCCTCCTCTATGATCTTCTCTATGCTGAGATTCTCAAGCAGTTCGCTTCCGTCCGCGACGTTCACGCAGCCGAGATCCTTCAGCATGATGCCCAGCACGGTGCCGTCAGAGCCCTTTACGTGTATGCCGGACGCTGCGGTCCTGATGAACAGGACGCGGGGTGCGTCCTTTCCCTTGAGGGCATCGGCTGCGTTTTCCTTTGCCTGCTCGACCTGCTTCTGGACCTCGAGACCGTTCTTCTCGTAGAGATCGCTTCTTCCGGTTATATCGGTGCATGCCTTGAGCATGCGGAGGTAGTCTTCGAATCCGTTGACATCAAAGTAGAGAACATTTACCTTTGCCGCCTCAAGAGTCTCCCTGAGCTCGACCTGCGCCTTTGTGTTGGCGCTGGCGATGACAAGATCTGCCTCGACATCGAACAGGGCTTCGGCGCTGACTTTCTGATAGCTTCCGAGGTTCACGACGCTTTCCGGCAGGCTGAGGTCAAAATCCTCCCACGCATCCTTGGGAGCGGCGACCATCTCTCCGCCCGCGAGAACCCAGGTCTCGGCGAAGCTTCCCATAAGCACAGCGACCTTCTCAGGCTGAGCTTCTATGGCCACTTCCCTGTCCATGTCGTCCTTTACGGTCACCGGCTGCCATCCGCCAGGTTCCGGTTCTCCCTGCTCTTCCTTTTTTCCCGCCCCGCAGGAGACGAGCAGCATTACGCACATGAGAGCTGCCAGAAGTCTGATAAGATTTCTCATGATCTTCCTCTTTTCGGTTATTTTTTGAATTCTTGCAGGATCTCTGTTATCTCGGAGTCCGCAAGCTTTCTTTTTTCTTTCAGCATCATGGACAGGCATCTGCGCAGGAACAGCCTTCTGTCGCTCTGCACCGCTATGTGTTCCCTGGAGAGCGGCCTGAGCTCCGCCATGACATCCAGTATCCCGTCTATCTCATCCGGGATGTGTCCGGCCAGCTCATCGCGCAGATACGCGCTCGCGGCGGGACTCGCCCCGATCGTAGATACCGCGATGACGGTCTTTCCGCTTCTGCTGACTGCCGGGAACATCGCGGTGCCGTCATCCACCCTGCAGGCGCTGTTGAAGGGTATCTTCCTAAACCTGCATTCCGAAGAGAGCATCTCCTGCGCCTCGCTGCTTCCGGTGGCATCCACAGCGAACCTCATCCCGTCCAGGTCATTCGCGGTAACAGGCCTTTCTATGATCCTGACGGGGAGCTTCCTCATCTCTTCGCATATCTCGGGAGCCACTACCGTGACATCCGCGCCGTTTGAACATAGCACCTCGGCCTTGTGAAGGGCGATCTTTCCTCCGCCCGCTATCAGGCACGGCATTCCTTCCCAGTCCAGCATTACAGGATAAAACGACATGTATCAGTCCTCCTAGCTGCCGCGCTTTCTCTTTATGAGCCAGTCGGCGGCTCCTCCGCCTATTATTATCACCGCTGCGATGATGAGCACCATCTTGGCTGATTCCTGCGGTATCTGTCCCTTGCTGCCGACCGATTCCGCGTAGAATGTCAGCGTGTAGTGGATCTCCACCGGGTCTCCCATCGCCGTCGTGTCTGCTATTATCTGTATCGGCTCGTCTATCGCCGTTATCGGTATCTCAAAGGTCGAGAGACCTCCGTCTTCCGTCTGGTTGTAGAAATACGCTCCGTCCAGGATCATGTAGTCGTAGTAGACGCTGCTCCAGATCAGCCTGGCGTAGGCCTTTCCTTCCCTTATGATCAGCAGGGTCGGAGAGCTTATGCTGGCCCTGCCGCTCCCTCCCGTCATGTTGACCTCTATGGAGTACTCGCCGTCCTCGAACTCAAGGTCTACCGGTTTCAGAGCCTTTGCGGCCTCTTCCCTCTGTTTCCTCAGCTCGTCGCTGCCCACGACCTTATAGGCTTTGACGGCATCCTCTATCAGCTCATAGTCCGGCAGGTCGAAGGCTATCGCCTCCTTCGGAAGAGACGACGCGTCGAAGACCAGCGTGCGGCTGTACCAGCGCCTTCTGCCCTTGCTGTAGGCCGCGCAGTCAAGCTCTGCGTTTAGAGCCGGGACCGGGAACGTGAAGGTGGTCTGGTGGTCTTCCTCCTCGAACGGTATCCACAGTGACTCATCCGCCTTCTCTGCTTCCTTCTTCGTGCCGGGATATACGTATCTGTAGCTCATGCTTCCGATGGTGAACCTGGCGGTCATCTCGCCGTCCTTGACCGTGAGCGTCGCCCTGACTATCCTGAAGTAGGGAGAAGATGAATCGACGGTGATGTCATATGTCCCGTCAGCTATGTCCCTGCCGTATACCGGGACCATTCCGTAATGGCCCGCCCTTCTCATCGCGATGTCATCCTGGGCGTCCGCCACCCTCTGAGCCAGAAGCTCATCCTCCTCCGTGGTCTCTGCGGAGACATAAGCTGCAGGCGCGAGCGTCAGCAGCAGTATCATCAGCAGGAACAGAGCCCTGATTCTGAACTTTCTCATTTCAGCTCCTTCCTGCCGACAGGCTCCGCTTTGGCGGCGTGTTCCGCATACATTACTCTTACGTCTTCCATCTCGCCGAGTCCTCTGAGATGGCATATGACTTCCGCGCCTTCCCTGAGGATCTGGTTCTTCCAGGAACCGGGACCGTCTCCGGACATGTCGCTGAGCACATGGCCTCCGTCGGAAAGGAGCAGCGGAGCGAGATGCACCCTGCGGGGCACTTCCTTTCTGATGCGCTCCAGCACCGGCCCGATGCCGGGCTCGAACTCCACCGTCCCGACACACGCTCCGGTAAAGCCGTCCGCTTCAAACTGCTTCTGAAGCAGCTCATATACCGGAAAGCCGCCGACCGCGCTTCCGTGTCCCATCAGGACCAGCAGCTCTCCTTCCGTTACCGGATACTCCTTTTCCAGGATCCCGGCTATCTTCCTTATATCATCTTCATCCGAGAGGAGCGGGGCTCCCAGCGCGATGCTCCTGAAGCAGTCTGAGAACTGAACGATCTCCTGCTCTAACCTCTGAAATTCCTCACCGCGCAGCAGATGAGTCGGCTGGACCGTCACGTCTTCCGCTCCCTGGTCTCTGAGCCTCTCCAGCGCTTCCGTGACGGAAGGTATCTCAATGCCCTCGCCGTCAAGAAGCTTCTTCCTCAGCACCCGGCTGGTCCATGCGTCCATGCATTCCCTGTCCGGGAACGCAGCGCGGATATAATCTCTGACTGTTTCCAGCGTGCGGAAGCCTTCCGTACCGTAAGACGTCCCGAAGCTCACTGTGAGCAGAGCCTTTTTCGCGTTTCCCATCTTCTCTCTCCTCACAGATTCTTCTTTTTATAGATGAATACGACAGCAATGATCCCGAACACCAGAAGATAGAGACCCAGGATCACGAATCCGATAAACCCGGGCCGTTCCGCATTCGCTATAGCTCTTATCATATTGCTAGCCTGCGACAGCGGAAGCAGCGATATGACCTGCCTGAACCCTGCCGGCATCTGCTCGGTCGAGAAGAAGGTGTTGCACAGAAACGACATCGGGGTGATTATGAATGAAGTGTATCTAGGCGCGTCGGAGTATGTCTTTGCGAAGAAGGACAGCACCAGCGCTATGGATGAGAACACCATGCCGTTGAGGAACATTATCAGCAGGGACAGGCCGTTGAATATGAGGTCTGTCCTGATCGGCGAAGTCAGCAGAAGGATCACGCAGCCGGCGTAGAGCCCTCTCAGGCTTCCTCCTATCACCTGCCCGATAATGAACTGCCACAGCGGCGTCGGCGACACCATGACCTGATCCAGAGCCTTCTCATATATGCGCTGCACGCTCATGTTCTGAGCCGTAGCGCCGAAGCTTCCGGTCATCGTGGACATGGCGACTATGCCGGGTATCAGGAAATGCAGATACGGCTCGCCGTGCGATGTCGTCTGTATCCCCAGCCCGAATATCATGAGGTACATTAGCGGAGATATCATGGTCGAGACCGTGATCTTGTAGAAGTCCCTTCTGAACTCGACCCATTTCTCCCACAGAACAGTGATTATACCCATAGCCGCCTCCTAAGAGATCTTTCTTCCGGCGCACTCGACGAATACGTCCTCGAGCGTCGTCGCGCGGAAGGAAGCCTGATGTCCCGCGGAAGAGAGGTAGGCGATCGCCTCGTCCCGGTCATGGAAGAACCTGCTCTTAAGGCCGGCATCTCCCGTCTCGTCTACGGCGTAGGCGCCAAGCTCGTCTATCAGCGCCTGAGGAGTGTCAAGCTTCTGCAGGGCTCCGCGGTTTATGAGAGCGACCCTGTCGCAGAGCGCCTGTGCCTCCTCTATGTAGTGAGTGGTCAGTACTATCGTCATGTTGCGTCCGTTGACCTGGCGCAGCAGGTTCCACATCTGCCTTCTCGAGAGCGCGTCCATCCCCGCCGTAGGCTCGTCCAAGAGCAGGATCTCCGGCTCTGTGAGCAGCGCCCTGCATATCATGACCTTTCTCTTCATGCCGCCGGAAAGATGCCTGACGGTGCGTTTTCTGTACTCTGAGAGCCCGGCGAACTCCAGAAGCTCGTCGCACTTCTCCCTTGCTTTGTCCCTCGGCAGGCGGTAGAGCCTGCGCTGGTATTCCATGACCTCATCTATGGTCATGTCCTGGCGCATGGAGTACTCCTGAGTGATCACGCTGAGCTTGCTCTTTTGCTCCGACGCCTTGCGGTCCAGCACCTGTCCGTCTATGCGCACCTCACCCTCGGAGGGAAGCAGCACCGTCGACATCATACTGATAGTCGTGGTCTTTCCCGCTCCGTTGGGTCCCAGCAGCCCGAAGAACTCGCCGGTCTCTATGGTCAGGTCCAGGTGATCCACCGCGGTGAAATCGCCGAATCTCTTTGTAAGGTCTCTGATCTCAATCATATTATTCCTTCGCAATTATAAGTGAGAAATATCCTGCGTCATCCGGTATCTCGTCCGCCGAACGGTATATCTTCTCATTCTCCATGCTGCAGTTCTCCACTGCCGAGACTTTCCTGCCGCTCTCTCTGAGCAGCTGCTTGATCTGCGGCATATGGCTGGCAGACTTCATGAGCACGTAGTTCCCGCTCTGATCCAGCCTGTCATCCGTCTTATGCACGGCCGGCACTATGTGAAGGGGCTCGTCCCACTCGGCGAGAGGTGTCCTGAGCGCCGCTGCCGCAGCGCAGAAGGATGTGATCCCCGGCACCAGCTCAACATCATATCCGTCAGCCATCAATATCTCCTGAAGGTAGCTGAAGGTGCAGTATATGGAAGGATCTCCCAGCGTTATGTAGACGACGTTCCTTCCCTGATCCAGATAGCTCTCCAGCAGAGCTGCGCCTTTCCTGTGCTCTTCCTCTATGAGCTCACGGTCCCTCACCATCGGCATGTATACGGGCACCAGCTCCTTATCGGCGATCTCGGGCACGACAGCTGCTGCTATCCTGTATGCGACAGCCTCCTTTGCGTCCCTTCCGGCAACTGCGATAACATCGTTCTCGCGGATCAGCCTGACTGCCTTCTGTGTCATAAGTTCCGGATCTCCCGGACCTACTCCGACGCCGTATGCCGTTCCTCTCATATTCAGATACCTCCAATACAATATAAAAAAGCCGTAACGACAGAAAATCTCCCGACGTTACGGCCGTTTTTCCGCAAACAGTACACACTGCGTATAAATATACGCAGGTGTAAGCAATCTACAGCAGGTCTTCTGACTCACACATGCGGAGACATAGTCTCCATCCGTGCAGTTCTGCCTTCTCAGGAATAACCCAATGACCGGCTTTCGCCGACGAACTGCAAGTCAGTGTATACAGCGGCTGGTCCCGTCCGTGGATCACACACGGTTCCCTATTCTCCCCGCGAAGCCGAACGCCTGACGGGGCACTGCAGTCTTATATGCACTCCCTAAAGAGCTGTTCTGCATTATAAATAAGAATGTTTCAGGCTCAAAGCCCGAATTCTTACTTTGGTTATTATATATCTTCGGATCACGCAAAACAACGGGAAAATCTGCATTCCTTTAGCCTCCTGACAAAAAAAGATCCGTCGGCTAATGGGCGGGTGTCGTAAAACAGTTTTTTAGTGTTTTGCAGGGACGGCATGACTTACAGAAGGAGGAAGCGACTGACTTTTTGCGCTCGAGTAGGCAAATAATTCGTATTCCACTTAGTTAACAAATTCTTCACAGAATAAATTAGCACTCTCCCTTGACGAGTGCCAACTATAGTGCTATAACATGCTTGCAAAAGGGAAAGAGATCTGGAGCTTGGGTTCCAGGGTTTCTCCTCTCCCCTTGAGACATATACCACAGCAACAGCCCTGAACAGCATCCAGGACCGAAAATAAAAGGAGGTTTGACTTATGTTGTACATGCCTGGTATTTTTGGTGAGGATCTGATGGATCATTGGTTCGACGACATGGATCGTGAATTCGCCCGGATGGAGATGCCGCTTTACGGTCACAACGTCAAGAACCTGATGAAGACGGATGTGCGGGAGCACGATGACAGCTATGAAGTGGATATCGAGCTGCCCGGCTTCCACAAGGATGAAGTTCAGCTCAGCCTGGAGAACGGGTACCTGAACATCACGGCGGCCAAAGGCCTTGACAAGGATGAGAAGGACAAAGAGTCCGGCAAGCTCATCCGTCAGGAGCGCTATGCCGGCAGCATGAGCCGCAGCTTCTATGTGGGCGAAGAGCTCACGGAAGAGGATATCAAGGCCAAACTGGAGCACGGCGTTCTGTCGCTGCAGATCCCGAAAAAAGAAGCAAAGCCGCAGCTGCCTGAAAAGAAGTACATTGCCATTGAAGGCTAATCGATCTCTTGACAGCTCCCCACCGATCCCGGTGGGGAGTTTGCTTTCATGAGGGGGGTGTGAATCATGATGACAAGAAAAGTTATATCTGTAATACTTGGTGTTCTTACGATCATCGCCGGCGTGTACTGCTTCTTCACGCCCGTGGAGACATCCGCAGTGATCCCCTTTGTGCTGGGGATCGTCATGATCGGTGACGGTATCGGGCGTATCGTTACCTGGTTCGATATCCGGGATATCGTGCGGCAGAGTGCATGGGTGTTGGTGAGCGCAGTTGTATCTCTGCTTTTTGGCCTTATGCTTACATTCTCGCCGGTGCTTCAGATGTCCGTTGGTGTATTTGTCATTCTGCTGACGGGCTGGTGGATCCTGGCCCTTGGTGTTATCCGGATCGTCCACGCTTTTCACCTGCTCAAGCTCAAGAGAGAATCCGACGAGTTTGGCTTTGGTGAAATGCTCGGCTCCAACTGGTGGATCGCGCTGATCCTCGGCGCTCTGCTGACCATCTTCGGCGTCATCGTTATCCTCAATCCCATGCTTGGGCTTGGCGTGATCGGCGTACTGATCGGCTGCAGCGTTATCACAGCAGGCGTCAACCTGATTTACCTGGGTTGCAGCCCCTGGATTCTGTAACCGTCCGAAGAAAAACGAAGCGTGCGAAAGAAGTCTGGAATGTCTTTATTGAAAAAGCTCGACACCCGATTCGGTGACAATACCCTTTGGCAGTTTATAAAGTTTAACCTGGTGTCCTTTAGTATCACGCTGCTGCAGCTTGCCCTCGCCAATCTGCTGCCGCTGATTTTTGACAGTGTTGCGGCCAAACTGCCCCCGTTTCTGCGCCAGGTCTTTCGGCCGGACACACTGTTTGAGGGAACCTCTCCCTATGTGGTTGACGGGGTCGTGACCTGGGGATATGTGCTCCCGTTCTTCCTGTCCAATTTCATTGCCAATCTTTACGGCTATTATGTGAATATGAAGACTACGTTCCGTGGCAAAGGAAGTCGGGGAGGTCTCGTCGCCTATCTGCTGATCCTGACAGCTCTGATCCTCTTTTCCACATGGCTGCAGGGATGGATCACCGCCAGATTGTCTGCAACGACCTTCGCGGCGCTGGCCAGAACCCTTGCCGCCATGGCCGCAGGGCTCGTGCAGGTGGCGGTGTTGTTCCCGCTGGAAAAATACGTGTTGTTCAAGAAGGAATAAAGAATGGAAAAAGTCAGTGTCATTGTTCCCGTTTACAACGGAGAGAAATGCATCAAGCGCTGTGCGGAGAGCATCCTGAACCAGGACTACCCCGAGCTGGAACTGATCCTGATAGACGACGGCAGCCGGGATCGATCGTGGGAGATCATGCAGGCGATTGCCGCCGCGGATCACAGAGTAAAGGCGATCCATCAGGAAAATGGGGGTGTTTCCTCTGCACGCAACCGCGCCCTCGACGAAGCAAGAGGAACCTATGTACAGTTTGCGGATGTGGATGACTGGCTGCCGATGGACGCCACAAAGCTGCTGGTGCGGGAGATGGAGGCAAAATCATCGGAGCTCACAGTTGGTGACTTTTATCGCGTTGTGGATGGAAACGTGTCTGAAAAAGGGTCCATCGAAACAAGCGGGGTCCTTTCGCTCCAACAGTATGCCGATGAGATGATGCTGTCGCCGGCAGACCTGTACTATGGTGTCCTGTGGAACAAGCTGTACCGAAGGGACATCATAGAGCATTACGACATACGCATGGACGAAAATATCAGCTACAGCGAAGATATGATCTTCAATCTGGAGTACCTTCTCCATGTCAAGAACATAGCGATCCTGAAAGCCCCGGTTTATTACTATCAGTACACCAAGGGCTCGTTGGTAGACCAGAGCTTGAATCTGAGCAGCACCATCAAAATGAAGAAAAGCGTCATCGGCTATTATAACGAGTTCTTCAGAAAAACCTTTGATACTCCCGCCTATCAGGAGCGGCTGCCGGTGATCTACGGCTACCTGCTGGCCGTCAGCCACGATAGTCTGTCGTTGCCTTTCACGCCGGGGACACGGAAGCTGAACGCGGGGACAGACCTCTCCGCGCTTTCCGACGAGAGCGGCACGGCCTTCCCCATGCGCAGCGCGATCCTGAAAACGCGGCTGCTTGGACGATATCTGGAAACGCTTGGCCGAAAGCACGGAATAGACGAGGCCAGAATCAGGCTTTTATACTGCATGGAAAAGATAAACGAACCTTGCAGCGTTGAGAGTCTGTGTTTGCTGACCGGTATGGGAAAACCTGCCGTGATCGTGGCAATGGCCCGACTCCTGGCGGACGGACTGGTGAGGCGCGAGTCACCCATAGAAGGCAAAGAGCGCTTCTCTTTCCGGGCGCCGGAGCTCACAGAAGAACTGCTGCAGTTGGATCGGGATGTGGACACGGTATGCTTTGCCGGGTTTACGGAAGAAGAGATCCGGCTGTATCACAATCTGGATGAGCGGATCAGCAGCCGTATTCTCCACCACCTGCAGGCTGAGACGGCAATAGAATCGTAAGCCTCTCCAATGAGCAGCATCACAAAGCCATCTATGTATATTTTTTTGGTGGAACCCTGCATGCAGGAAGTGAAACGTCCGAAAAAAGCCGTAGCGCGGTTTTTAAAAGTCTCTTGAATAACAAACCGGCGAATTCTCGTGACTTCAGTCGTGAGTTAGCCGGTTTTTTATTCAAAACTGTCTTACTAACACACGGCTAAACCGATGATCGTTTTTCTGACTAATCGAACAAAAGCAACCAGATATAACAGAAATCGTATTTCAATGTTATGTCAGGTTGGTGGTGCATTGTCGCTTGCTCTCCTACAATAATGTCAAAATCAGTAGCAAAGGTAGGAAAATTATGAGAAAACATTATCTGGATAACATCCGCTGGACGACGGTACTTACTGTTGTCATATACCATGTGCTCTATATGTACAACGCGGAAGGAATCGCCGGAGGGCTCGGGAAGATAACTGACCTTGAAGTTCAGTACTACGATCTGTTCCTGAACATCGTCTATCCCTGGCTGATGCCGGTGCTCTTTATCGTATCCGGTATCTCCTCCAGACTGTATCTTGAGAATCACAGCGACAGGGATTTCATAAAGAGCAGGACACAGAAGCTTCTGGTCCCTTCCACGGTAGGGCTTTTAGTGTTCCAGTTCATACAGGGTTACATCAACATGTCCCTGAGCAGCGCGCTGGATCAGATGAAGGACGTCCCCTATCCCGTGAAGCATCTTATAATGTCTCTGAGCGGCAGCGGAGTGCTGTGGTACGCACAGATGTTGTGGCTCTTCTGTGTTATGCTTACAATGATAAGAAAGCTTGAGAAGGACAGAGTCTGGAAGCTCTGCGCTAAGGCCGGACTGCCGGTCCTGATCCTGCTCACTCCCGTCGTATGGCTCTCAGCCCAGATCGGAAACACGCCTGTTGTCGTCGTATACAGGTTTGGTCTGTACAGCACCATGTTTCTTCTCGGATACTTCCTGTTCTCACACGATGAAGTTACTGAAAAGCTCAAAAGGAACTTCCCTTTTCTGGCTGCCGCCGCAGCCGCGCTCTGTGCCGCGTTCTGCGTATACAGCTTCGGTAAGAACTATGCGGACGAGCCTATATACCGCTCATGGCTGTTCACAGCATACAGCTGGTTCGGCTGCCTTGCGATACTTGGCGGATACGCGAGATACTTCGACTTTGAGACCGGGCTTACGGGATGGATGAACCGCCACAGTTTCGGGATGTATGTGTTCCATTATCTCGGGATATCAGCCGTCGCGCTCTTCATAGCCAGACCAAGGCTTCTGGGACCGCTGCCGGTATACATGCTCAGCCTCATCGCAGGTCTCGCGGCAGGCTGTATCCTGTATGAAGTCATATCCCGCATACCGTTTCTGCGGTGGGCGGTGCTCGGCATTAAAAAGAAAGGATGATCATGTCATGTTCAAGGACAATCTTTATCAGCTCAGAAAGATGAGATCCCTTACCCAGGAGGATATCGCGGAGATAGCCGGCGTATCCAGACAGGCTGTGGCAAAATGGGAATCGGGAGAGACTGTTCCGGACCTTGAGAAGTGCAGGCTTCTGGCTGAAGCCTTCGGGGTGTCCCTGGACGAGCTGGCGAACCATAAAAACAGCGAAGACATGGGTCTCGGAGTGCCTCCGAAAGGCAAGCATATCTTCGGGATAGTAACTGTCGGCGACAAGGGACAGATCGTCATTCCGGCCAGAGCAAGAAAGATCTTCGGGATCGAGCCCGGTGATTCCCTCGTCATCCTCGGCGACGAAGGTCAGGGTCTTGCAGTGATTAAGTCGGATGATTTCATCAATCTTGCTGAAGCCATCAGATCATTAGGAAACAAGTGAACGATCCTTTCCCACCGTATGTCTCATCAAAAACGTCCGGCAGTCAGATGCCGGGCGTTTCGTTCTTTCAAAGAAAGGCTCGCAAATGTATAATGTCAATATGCTTTTATATATTAAGACCGCTTGATCATTTACGGAGGAATAACGATGGCATTAACACTGGCCAAGACCAAAGCCGGCACGGTGTCCGGAGTGGAGATCCCCGGAAAAGACATAACTGTCTTCAGGGGCGTTCCCTTCGCCGCACCTCCCGTCGGTGAGCTGCGCTGGAAAGCGCCTCAGCCCGTCCAGCCCTGGGAAGGCGTCAGAAAGGCAGAGTCTTTTACACCTGTTCCCTGGCAGGCCCCCCACAGAAAAGGATCCTTCTATGACGTTGAATGGGGCAACGAGCCCTTTGAGTGCAGCGAGGACTGCCTCTACCTGAACGTCTGGACACCCGCCCATTCGGAAGACGAGAAGCTTCCCGTAGCGGTGTGGATCTACGGCGGCGGCTTCATGTCCGGATTCGCTCACGAGAGAGAATTCGACGGAGAAGCCTTCGCATCCAAGAAAGTCATCTACGTTTCCATCAACTACAGGCTGCACGTCTTCGGATACCTGGCGCATCCCGAGCTCGAGGATGAAGCAGGAAGATCCGGGAACTACGGACTTCTGGACCAGATCGCTGCAGTGAGATGGGTGCATGACAACATCGCAGCCTTCGGCGGCGACCCGGAAAACATCATGGTCTTCGGTCAGTCCGCCGGTGCAGGATCCACCATCGCCCTCATCTGCTCGCCTCTCATGAAAGGCGCAATGCACAAGGCAGTCATCCACAGCGGACTCGGAGGATTCGCCCAGAAGGACTTCGCATATGAGATCGGCAGGCAGTTCGTAGCACACTGCGGATATGATTCTCCCAGAGACATGAGAGACCTCCCGGCGGAACAGCTTATGGAGTTCTACAAGTCCTTCAAGCCTGACTTCTCAAGGAACGCGAGCTCCAGACTTCCCTTCGGACCTTTCGTGGACGGCTACGCTCTAACAGAGTCATATGACGACTGCATCAACAACGGAGACTACAACGACGTCCAGCTGCTGATGGGCTCCACAAAGGACGACATGGCCGGCGGACAGCCGATACCCTGGATGCCTCCCGCGATCAACGGAAGGATGCGTGAGATGCTTCTCAAGCATGAGGAGCTCGGAAGAAAGCCCGGATATCTGTACTTCTTCTGCCGTCCTCTTCCCGGCGATGATTCCGGATCCTGGCACTCCAGCGACCTCTGGTACGTACACGGGACCCTGGCCAGATGCTGGAGGCCTTTCGAGGAGTATGACTACAAGCTCTCCGACACGATGGTCACCTACTGGACCAACTTCTGCAAGAACGGAGATCCCAACGGAGAAGGACTGCCCGAGTGGCAGGCATTCACTAAGGACAACGACTTCACCATGGTATTCGGCGACGGGACCATCGGCAAAGGCACTCCGGAATTCGATCCCAATCCCAATCCTAACGCCGCTCGCTGGCAGGTAGCCGACGATCCTTACGTTTAAGATATTAACTGAACACTGCTAACAGAGGTATTTTCACATGAGCATGATAGTACATATCCTCAAGGCGATCCTGGTGATATTCAGCTGCTATCTCGCTTACAAGCAGCAAAAGTCAGACAACGCCACACTGCGCAATTACTGGATAGTGGTGGCGCTCTACTGGTTCTTCAACCTGCTGTCGGGACTTCTGAAATGAAAGGTCCTGCAGAAAACACTTAAATGCATTTACGGGAACGGCGGTATTTCCGCTGTTCCCGTTCTCTTTATTGCCGGTCCTATCCAGGGAGATTTTAAGCAGCTCAATATAATATAATTAGTAAAATCCTTTTTTTGTTCCGTTTCGTTTTTCCCGCGGAGAATCAGATACATGGCACATGACGTATTTATAAGCTATACACACGAGGACAAGACCACTGCCGACGCCATATGCAGCCATCTTGAGAGCAGAGGCATCAGATGCTGGTATGCGCCGAGGGACGTCGCTCCGAGTGAGGATACCGCCGCAGCCTCTCTGAAGGCTATAGAGGAAGCCAGGATAATGGTCCTGATATTCACCAGGGACGCCAACCTCTCTGCACAGGTCCTGAGCGAAGTCAACAACGCTGTCAACTCCAGGCTCGCTATCATACCGTTCCGGCTGACCGATGAAGAGCCCGCAGCGGGCATGCGCTACTATCTCGCTACGGTCCACTGGATGGACGCCATGAACGAGGAGCTCGAGAGATCCGTCATTGAGCTCGGAGATCTCTGTCAGACCGTCATGGACGGAAAGACCCTTGAGCCTACTCCCTTCTCATCCAGGAAGGATACCAAAAAGAGCAGGAGTCGCCTGATCATCGCCGCAGTCATCGCCGCCCTCGTGCTGGGCATAGGCGGACTGTCCTTGGCAAAGCTTCTGTCTGATTCCGACGTCTATTTCTATGACCCGGACGGCGAGGTCGTCTCCTTCGAGGGAAATGACGGCGAGGAAGGCATCTCCATAGGTCACGACCCCTCCTCCGATGAGAACCTTCAGATAGGAGCTGTCTCGGAAAACGTTTCTGACGACATGTCGGTGACATACACCGACGGCAACAACCAGAACAACTTACTCAACGGCGGGCACCTGGCCTTCGACGGCGTATATTACTACTACACCGGAAATGACGGGGACCGGCTGCACCGCATGAACGCGGACGGATCCTCCGATGTGACACTTACCGATATTCCCGTCTCCTGCATCAGCGTTCTCGACGGCTGGCTTTACTTCACCTCCGACGCCGCCGAGCTCTTCCGCATGAAGACCGACGGGACGGAACTGACATCGCTCGTCTCGTACGGCGCGGACTGTCCCAGGATACTGAACGGGAGGATCTACTTCGGTGAGTATTCCATGGAGTCCGTCGCTCTTGACGGCACCGACCGCCGCGAGGAGAACGGCATAGACGGCTACGACATTCTTATCGACGGCACATACGTCTACTACTTGGATCCCAGGCACGGAAGCCATATCTACAGGGCAAAGACGGACGGTACCGACGCAGTCTGCATCTGGGACAAAAAAGCGGCGAACCTCAGGCTCGCCGGAAACATGCTCGTATTCTACGACGACGCTAACGGCTGGAGCTCGGTGTACGATCTCTCGACCGGCGAGGTCTACCAGCTGACAAATGATCCTGTCAACTCCCCCGTCATAACGAAAGACGGCATATACGGCTCAAGCGGCAGCATGAAGCTTGTGTTCGTTCCGTTCGGAAAGCCCGGAGTAAAGATCCTAACCGACGGATGGGCCGATACCGTGAACGTCGCCGGCGACAGGATATTCTACCGCGACAGCGATACGGATAAGTACTTCATCATGGACCTCGACGGTTCCAACGCGAGAAAGCTGCAGGGGTGATATCATGACTCACGACATCTTTATCAGCTATTCGTCCAAGGACAAGATCATCGCTGACGCTGTCGTCTCAAGGATGGAGAGCGGAGGCATACGCTGCTGGTACGCTCCCAGGGACATAGTCCCCGGATCCGACTGGGCGGAATCCATCACCAATGCCATAAGCGCCTCGAAGATACTTGTGCTGATCTTCACGCAGAACTCCAATCTATCCATCCAGGTGCTCAGAGAGGTAGCGCAGGCCGTAGAGGACGGAGCCACCGTTATTCCGATGAGGATGGAGGACATAGAGCCCGGAGATGTCATGAAGGGATATCTCGAGGGCACGCACTGGCTGGACGCAGTGGATGAGAAGCTCGAGTCCTCAGTTGACGATCTCTACACGCTCTGCGCGGCAGTCTTGGAAACTATCAACGCCCAGTCGGGAGAAGGCTCCAAGAGGCGCTTCACCGTAAAGAAAGCGATCATCCTTGCGGTCCTTACCGCGGTCCTGTTCTTCGGAGGGAGATTCGTGCTGCGGATGCTGAGACTCAGCGGTGCCATAAGGCTGCGCGACTACGAGCCTCTGGGCGCAGCTTCTCCCATAGGCGAACTGTCACCGGGCTACGGAACGGAGCCATTCTTCGCAGAAGGCACCGCTCCAGGCAACATCCGCACCGGCGGATACATCGCCTATTCTGACGGGTGGTACTACTTCCGCAGCAACGACGACGAGAAGCTCTATAAGATGAGAGAGGACGGCTCCGAGGCGAAGAAGCTCTCGGACCACAGCGCAAAGTTCATCTTTGTCCATGACGGCTGGGTCTACTTCGAGGAGGAACACGGGTATGTCGGCATCTACCGCGTCACCACAGAAGGTGAGAACGAGCAGATGATATACGGTACCGACGTGCCCTATATGAGTCTCATGGGAGACCGCCTGTATTACTTCGACTACTTCGACGGACTGAGCTTTATTGACCTTACACTTGATCCGGATGAGATAGAATTCAGCGGGCAGTCTGTCTGCAAGGACGAGGATCTCTGCGACAGCATGTTCGAGATGTGCTTCGACGGAGAATACATCTACTACACGACTACAAAGGTCAACGGTCTTTACCGCCTGAATATCGCTGACGGAAAGTCCGAGAAGATAGTAAAGGACATGGTCACAGGCATAGTCCTTTATGACAGATACATATACTTCAACGACCTCACTGACGGATCCATAAAGGCATACGATCTATCATCCGGAAAGATGCTGACGCTGGTACCGTACATGATGGATTACTATCAGGTCCGAAACGACGGTATCTACGGAAACAGCTCAAATGACGGATATCTCGTGAAGTTCGATCCCTCCACCGGAAGGACATACCAGCTCTCCGACAAACAGGTCACCTACGTATGCCTCGCCGACGGGAGGCTCTTCTTCTGGGACTTCAACAGGTTTTACTCAACTGACCTTAACGGGAAGTCCCTGATCGCGCTCTGATCTTCTGTTTTGATACATAAGAACGCCCCGCAGCTTAGTTCTGCAGGGCGTCTTCTTATATTGCCTTCACCTGATCCTTTTGTATATGCCGCCGTCCCGTGTCAGCATCCCCTCGCTGATCATGTCCCTTCTGATGGTGCAGTAGTCCTCATGAATCTGCGAGATGATGCCGTCCAGTTCCTTCTCGGAGTATTCCTTTCCTATGTCGAACTTCTCCGCTATCACCTCATAGCAAATGACCTTTTTCTTCCTCTGCACAGGAATGGATCTCAGCTTTCCGCCATCAAAGAAAGACTCTATGACCTTTCTCCTGTACTCCTCTTCCCTCTTCTGCTGCTCGTCCACCTTCTCGGGCTCCGACGCCGCGACAGAGAAAAGAGACTCGTCAAGTACGTCCTTGTTGAGTGAGTAGACAGTGTAGTACTGTTCCTTGCGCGACGAGACGATGCCCGCCTCCTCAAGTTTCTTCATGTGGAAGGAAACAGTGGACGGGGTAAGATCTAGTCTCTCCGCAAGAAGCTCCGTGTACATCTCCCCCTTGCTGAGAGACTGCACGATCCTGAGCCTCGACATGTCCGACAGGCTTTTGAATATCCTAAGGGCATTCTCCTGCGTCATGAGCGGACCTCCGCGAAATGCGAAATGACGTCCTCGAGAGCGGCAAGCTTCGTCTCCTCTATGACAGTGTTCCTGGCATCACCTGATGCTTTAGCCCTGTCAAGAGCTGCCGACCACTGTGTCCTGAATCTCTCGAACTGAGCCTTGACGGCTTTCAGCCCCGCTTCAGGCCTGCTCCAAAGGGCATTGGTCACCGTATTGCATATCTCGTATATGTTCCTTTTAGCCTTGCAGAAGTCGGCCTCGTCCTGACGCCCTTCCGCTTCCAGTTTCTTAATCTCCTCTTCAGCAGCCTTCACCTGCTCAATGAGGTATTCCAGAAATCCGTGCATTATATCGATCTCCTGTTTGTTGCATTTACTTCGATGATTATCGAATCATTTATATCATGCCTGATATTTGATGTCAATATTCATTTCGATATCTATCTAATCATTTTAGAGTGCACTGAAACTGCGCAATAGGTTATAATCTGAAAAAAAGATATGAGGTATTGATCTTAATGAAATACGGCGAATCGACTTTTGACATCCTGTACCTGCTATTCGCGGTGATCATCGGATGCCTGATCATCAGAAAGTCCCGCAACAGAACTCAGAAGCTGATGGGGATCTCAGCTGTAGTGCTGGGATGCGGCGACGCGTTTCATCTTGTGCCCCGCGTCATAAACTACTTTTCTCAGTCAGATCTCTCCGCGGCTCTGGGCATCGGAAAGCTGGTGACTTCCATCACCATGACGGTCTTCTACCTGCTGCTTTACTATGTATGGCTGGGAGCATATGAAGAGAAAGAGAACAGGAACACCACGGTCTGCGTATGGCTTCTGACCGCAGTGAGGATAATACTCTGCCTGTTCCCTCAGAACGGATGGCTCACGAACGACAGCGGGCTGACCTGGAGCATAATCAGGAACGTCCCGTTCGTCATCCTCGGCGCGGTCATCTGCGTCCTTTACTTCAGGAAAAGAAAGGATATCCCGCAGCTCCGCTCTGTCTGGGTTAACATACTTCTCTCCTTCGCGTTCTATATCCCGGTAGCAGTCGGGGCGGGTTTCGTCCCGATCCTCGGTATGCTGATGCTGCCCAAGACCATATGCTACATCAATATGCTTTATTCCTTCTGGAGATACGTCAGGGCAGACAACTGACAAAGAAAACCAATAAAGGCATCCGGGCTTATCCGTCGCAGATAAGCCCGGTATTTTTATATAGGATCGTTTACCTCTTCCTGCCGGCGGATATGTCCAGCGCGTCCAGAAGCCTGATGATCAGCGCGTCAGTCTCTTCCGTTTCAGTCCCGTCCTGTCTCTGCCGCATCCTCATGCCGACAAGAGAGTTGATCATGAGCCCCGCTCCATATCTGTCCGTTATTACCTTCAAATGTTCCTGCGAACGTTTTCTCAAGGCACCTCGCTCCTTCACCTGACAGCCTCGCTGACCGGGACTTCCCTGCCGCTGCGAAAGTAGATGTCCATATCCTCCAGGATCGATGATGTGACGTCCCTTATCCTTCCCAGGACCTTCTTTACTTCCCTGACGTCCTCCAGCTCCCTTATGGCTTTTGCAGATTCTGCGAGCGAAAAATCCCCCAGCTCGATGCCTTTGCGGAGGCTGACAGCGTAAGCTATGCAGGATGCAGCGGCATCCATATACTCAGGAGACGCGTCTCCGGCGGACATGTACGCTTTTGAGACTTCCCTGATAAGAGGAGTTATGAGCCTCTCCAGGTCATTCGTAATCGCTATGCGGATGTTCCCGGCATCCTCATCGAATACAGCGTCCTGATGGCGGAAGATGTTCATCTCCTCGTCCACCACTATCTCGCAGGGCGATATCTCCATAACTGCCCTGAACAATCTGCTGTAATCGGTGGGAAACCTTATCGGGGGATTCTTGAGCGCTCTTGTCTGACTTACGTCGAACAGCCTTTTTGTGTTGTAGTTCCTTCCGGCAGTCCCGTCCCTCCTGGTGTACTCGCTGCCCCGCTCCAGCAGCAGTATCCCTGTCTGTCCCTTCTTTATGGATGTTCCCAGTGATCTCCATTCGCTGAAAGCCCTGAGGTCCGTGGCGTCCGGCTTCTGCGCTGCTATAAGAAGGAGGTTCCCTACCGAGTAGTTAGGGAACCTCACCATAAGATCCAGAAAAGCTCTGAGATCTCCGCTTTTCTCCTTTATCCTCTGCGCCATCCCGTCCATCATCCGGAATGCCCGGTCTCTCTCCGCCCTCTTCTGCTTTATCCATTCCTGCATGTCGAAGCTGACTGTCTCATTCCCGTTCTCTGTCCTGCTTACATCAATTTCTTCCGTCATGCCCTTTCTCCTTTCGAACGTGTATTCCTTGCGAGCTGTCTCTCCTTCCTGCCTGTCTTAGACCTGATCATCGCTCTTATCTCCTCAAGCTGCTTTCTGACAGAAGGCCTGTCCTGCATGAACAGCTCACTTTCTCCCCTTTTTGTATCTGATCTCCTGCCTGAGAAAGGCATGGACCGAGGGGAGGCTGCGGCCATGCCTTCTGCAGGGTCCTTTTCCGGACTCTTCTCAAGGATCTCATCCACATACTCTTCCGCCTTCTCCTGAGGCGACAGGAAAGGGTCCTTTCTCGGTCTGTCCCTGTCCTTCTCTATCTCGGCTCTCACTGCCGCCGTGTCCACGCGGGCAAGACTGAATCTCTCGAAGATGCGGCTGACCTTTGCCGCGTCCTCCTTTCTGATCATGACGTCGGTTATGCCGTCGTCCGCGCTCCTGTCCTTGAGGACCGTATACAGGACCCCGTATCTCTTTGCCTGCTCACAGAACCTTCTGAGATCCTCGTCCCTTACGGCGAAGACTCTGAGCTCCTTACCGCTCCTGAGCATATTGACGAGCCTCGTCCTGCCCTTGGTCTTCCTCTCATCCCTGAGCATCGCATAGATAAGAGCCGCTGCCTCCTTAGCTCCGGATCCCGCCAGCTTCACCGCGGTCTCTGTCCCTTCCAGCGCTATCCTCACGACCTGGTCCGCCGCTTCCGACGAGTAGCTTGCCATCCCCCATCTCCTCCTTTCTTATCTGCTGAGCTATATCCGCGGTCCTGCCCCGCTGCCTTAAGGACTCGAGCTTCCTTCTGACATCATTGCGGCAGTCCGCTGCATATTCAGCATCTCTTATCTGCTTTCTTATCTCCCTGAGCTCCGGCGTGATCATTGATGCCATGATGAGATGCGCATTACCTTCTTCTCTTTCGCCTCTCATGTTCTCCTTTTTGCCCCTGTTCCTCAGCATGTCTCTTCTCGTCCTGAGTCTTTCATGCTCGGCTTTCTTTGAATCAAGGTATGTCAGAAGTTCATCCCTTCCGCTCAGACCTTCCCGCTCCATAAAACCGATGGCCCTGTTCAGCCTGTCCATGTGAACGATGTCGTCCCGTATATCCTGCGAGACCGCGCCGAACGCCCCGGGATGACTGACTATCACGTCAAGGCAGTTCCTGTATGTTCTGACGCAGCTGTACAGGCTGTCATCCCGCATTCCAGCGATCATATCATCTATCTTTCCGCGCGCCTCATCTCTTTCCATTGACAGCGATACGGGATCCGGTCTGTCACGGTTCTCAAGTATCCTTTGTGCCAACCGCTGCGCGGAATACTCCTTACCCAGAAGCTTCAGGCTGTAGTCATAGGATGCTCCGGGAGGTCTGACCGTCTCTCTTTCAGCTGCAAGGTCAGCGGAATATCCCATCTCCTTCAGCGTATTTACCATCTCAGCAAGCGTGAAAGAACATCTCACGGCATAGTCGATATCTCTTCTTATAAGTCCCTTGAGTGTCGGTCTTCCGGCTTTTTCTGCCTCATACGCGCTTCTGCTCACCTTGCGTCCGTATCTTTCCTCCCGCACATTCAGCCCATGCTCACGGCAGATCCTGTCGGCAAGAGATCTTCTCTTCCACAGATTCATCTCGTGATGCAGTTTCTTCCCGTCCGATATCCTGACTGAATTTACAACAAAATGAGAATGAGGGTTACGTGTGTTGACATGAGTCGCGATCACTACCTCACAGTCTTTTCCCCATGAACGCTCTGCGAACTCAACGGAGATTCCGTGAACGGTAAGAGGGTCTGCCTCGCCTTCTTCAAATGATATGTATCCGTGATAGCAGGGTATCCCCGCCGTCAGGTCATTGCCGGTGACCCTGCTCCAGAACTGTTTCGTCCTAATGAACTGTTCTTCTGCTGTATCTGGACTGCAGTTTATGCCGGTCACCAGGTTCCTTCTCCTCTGTGACACCGTACCTCTGTGATCCTTCGACTCATAGACATACAGTGTCTTTTCCGGGTCGCACGCGTATGCTATCTCGTGTCTTATGCCCTTTACGGAAGCGTCCATGTACGTCACGGGCATCTCATCCCGTAGGCATCCGAGACCAACTGCTCAGCCTTTCTGTTTTCTTCCAGCGCTCTCCTGATGCTTTCAGCATATCCCTGAGGCGCAGCGTAAGACACTTCAAGAAGCTTCCGGAGAGACTCTGCCGATCTTCTCATCTCTATGAGAAGCTGAGGCACATCTGCTTCAGGCTTCTGCATTATCTGAGCGCTTTTCAGACTGTTTCTTATGTAGCTGCTCATGGTCATTCCGGCGATCTCCGCATTTCTCTTCACTGCATCATGGTCTTCCGGCTCGAACCTTATGACGAATTTCACTTTGTTTCCCATATTGCCTTTCCTCCTTTCTCTAATATCCGTTTTGCACTGTGAAGCACACCGGCTTTACAGTGCAACTTGATCAATTTTCACGTATAAAGCTTAGAAATGATCAGATCGATATCATCTGTGGACATGCCTTTTTCGGATATCCTGTTACGGTAGATGAGCATAGCGTTTCTCAGGAGCTTTATCTCCTTCTGATTCATCTCGATAATGATCCTGTCTCTTCTTCTCATAGCTCTTATCCTCCTTATTCCTTTTCCCGTCCTGATCACAGATCCTCCGGATCTTCTTCTGTCGGTAGCATGGGTACCTCATCCAGTATTCTCATGAGTGTCTCTTCGTCGGAAGTCATTATCTTCTGAAGAGCTGTCCTCATGAGCTCCAGTTCAGGACTTTCCTCCATGACGCTCATCGATTCGTATATCGCTTCCGCAGTCTTTACCGCGTCATCCCGGAAGAACATCCTGAGAATGCTCTTCTCCTCTTCTGTGAACGGCTTCATCTGGATAAATCCTCCCTTCCTCTCTCAGGCAGTCTTCTTCCGTACTGCCTCGTCCTGTCCATCAGGTCCTGTATCCTTTCTTGATCCCGGGGATCCGTCTCTGACAGCTTTGCCTCGCCCATAAAAAACATCAGCGACAGTATCCTTCCTCCGCTGAGGCTGTCCGCTATCCTCTGCGTCTCCTCATCCTCCTCATGCTCGCCGAATATCTCGGGATAGTCTCTCTCCAGTCTCTGTATCTCGGCAGCAAGATCATATACAGGCTGCTGCCTGACCTGCTCGTATTCCTTTCCTATGGAATCTATCAGCGCGGATGATGTCTCCCTTATGCGCTCCATGGAATCCCTGAGCGCTCCCGTCTCGGTATGTCCTGCCCATGAGGACACATACGGAAAGCTGTAATCGGAAGTGTCTATCCCGAAGCTGCTGCATACCGTGAACGCCACGCTCTCCGCCTCTATCTCCTTTGCTGCGGGATCTCTCTGCGCTCCTTCCTCACCTCTTCTGTGCAGGGTCGCGTGAGCTATCTCGTGCACCAGGGTCTTTACCGTCTGAGCCTCGCTCATTTCCTCCTGAACGGCTATTATCTCCCTTCCGCTGTCATAGTAGCCTCTTGCGTTTCCTTCGATTTCCTCATACCTCACCGGTACCGGAGAGACATTCTCAAGGGCCCTGATGAATCCTGCGTAATCCTCCACTTCCGCTGTAAGTATGCCGGGATCTATGTTTGGAAGAGGCTCTCCCTCAGTCTGTGACACGTCGAAAACGCTCACCGCCCTGAACTTCGGGACTGTTACGGTCACCTTCTCCTTTCTGACGTTTCCGAGACTGTCGGTCACATCCTTTTCCTTCTCCACCTTCACGGGAAACGGAGCTATTATCCTTATCCCTTTTTCTCCTTTCCTGACGTTCCTGCGGAAGGAGTTCTTCCAGGTCGTGTATCCGGCTACCAGAGTAGCGTCAGGCTTCTGCATGGTTATCAGCGTTATGTTGTTGACGCTGTAGTTGTGGAAACGGCTCACGGCTCTCAGATAGCTTTTGTATCTGTCTGATTCCATGAACTGCCTTATGCCTTCCTCAAGGCTTTTAAGTATCTCATCAACGCTCATTTTTGACGCGCTGAGCATTCCTTTTCCTCCTTTCGTTTCTCTGTTCTCTATATCCGCACCTCCTTCTGAGCACCAAAAAAGGACAGCCTCAGCTGTCCTTTTCCCTATTGATCTTTTTTCAGTCCGTGGCAGACACGAGCATCACCGTATATCTGTCCCTGTGAGCATCATATACGCTCCAGCAGGCAGCTCCCCACCACTCATGACCGTCATCGAAGTAGTCTGACCATTCCGTAGTCCACTCGTATATCTCCAGACCGTCCGGTCCGTCGGGAAAGAGCACGCCGTTCAGCTTTCGAAGGTCGTCCGGAGTATAACCGCTACCGTGAGGCGGCTCAAGGAATGCGTACCAGTAAGGTATCGTTCCCTCGAAGCTGTCGCTCTCCGGGTCGCAGTCCGTGTCGTAGAACACTGTTCCGTTCCTGTCTGTCCTCAGCACGTCCGGAACGGACAGGAACTTCGCCGGATCTATCCTTACAGCCTCAGCCGCATCCGTGTCATAGGTCCAGGGTCTCAGTTTCTGCGCCAGTTCTTCTCCTAAAAGCTCCCCGACTCTGACGGCCTTTTCGTCATTCCTCTGCGCTGTCAGGATCATTGCCTGCTCAAGAGCGTCCCTGTGTGAATCAATGCCTCTGTAAGGCCTGTCATCCGACAGGAAACTGTATTCGATGACGCACCTGTCGTATCTCTTAAGCAGCTCGCTTATGGCCGTGTCCTTTACTTCAGTCATCCTGTCATCCCTTCCTTATGATCGCTCTTTGTACTTAATCATTTCACACAGGCTTCCGGATCTGCCGTGTACTCATTGTCGTTTGTATGTGGTATCCTTTCACTGCGAGGTGAAGACACATGCTTCCTGAAAGAATTATAACAGAGAGACTCATTTTGCGTCAGTTCCGGGAATCAGACCGGGATGATGTGTTCGAGTTCCTTTCCCAGCTCGAGGACGACGAGTTCGAGGGATATCCCGGCATAACATATGACAACTGTCTCGCGCTTCTGAGACAGCGCATCAATTCCGGCGAGTTCTACGCGATGGAGCTGAGCGATACCGGAAAAGTAATAGGCAATATCTTCTGCGGCAGCCGCGATCAGAACTCCTTGGAAGTCGGTTATATCGTAAATGAGTATTACCGCAGAAACGGATACGCCTACGAGGCTCTTGACGCCGTCATCGACGCCGCCTTTTTCTGCGGAATACACAGGATCTACGCGCAGTGCGACCCTCTCAACGAGAGATCCTGGAGACTGCTTGAGAAGCTCGGTATGACGCGAGAGGCTCATCTGAGGAAGAACATGTGCTTCGTCAGGGATGAGAACGGTGATCCAGTATGGAAAGACACCTACATCTACGCAGTCCTGGAAGAAGACAGGCAGTGACTTTACAGATTAGAAGATAATAGACAAGGAACCGGTCCTGAGATGGATCGGTTCCTTTGTTACGTTATTAAAATGAATTATCCGAGCCTTCTCCTGAGGATCATGAATGCCGCGATACCTATGAGAGATATAGCTGTCATGATGCCGTAAAGGCCAGTGCCTGACAGGTCGTCAGTCTTGGGAGATGTCGGATCGTTCGGGTCGGAAGGCTCTTCTACTTCAGAAGGAGTGATCTCAAATGTGCTGAATCCGTCGGGATCCGTGAATCTGACATAGCCTTCCTCATCTATCGTGCCGCTATACTCGAAGCTCTTTCCGCCCTTGGTGTGCTTGATCACGGCCTTTGTCGCTTTTCCGAAAAGATCTCCGACATACAGTTCGATATCCACGCTTTCGGATATCTCGATATCTCCTGTCTTTATGACCGATGTACTTCCGTCCCTGTTGTACTTCACGACACGATATTTCGGACTGATCTCGACGACGAGTTTCGGCGCCTTCTCGTCTGCGGAGAGCTCCAGGATGCTGATCTCGACATATGTCTGGACCTCGATCTTCTCGACCGCTTCCCTGTCAGCCTCGCTCATGGACTCCAGTATCGCATCAACGTCCACGGCATCAGACGCGGCGGCGTTGAGCGCCTTTGAGAAACCTAGAGCGTTGGAATCCTCCAGAGCTCCGGCGATCTCTTCCAGCAGCTCGGGGCTGTCAGACTTCGCGGAATCCGTATCGACTTCGTTGCCTGATACGAATCTGTTGACGATGACAGGATCTTCGGCTGCTTCTATCTTGAAGGAGCTGAAGCCGTTGGGGTTAGTGAATCTCAGATATCCATCGGAGTCGATTGATCCGACATACATGTAGGTGTTGCCGTTGTCCTTGATATGGGTGACAGTTACTGATGTAGCGTCTCCGAATACATTGCCTACATATAGGACTATCTCGACTTCCTCATGCACTTCGAATGAGCTGCTGTCCAGCTTTGCTTCCGTGCCGTCCTTATTGTACTGTACTATGTCGTATTTCGGGCTGATCTCCAGCGTCAGCGCGGGACCAGCCTCATCAGTCACAAGCTCCGTCACTGCGACCTCTAGATAGGACTGCACTTCGAACTTGTCGATGTTGTCTATCTCCTCCTGAGTCATGTTGCTCATAAGACCTTCGACATAGCTGTTAGCGGAATCATAAGCAGCATCATTCAGGGTTTCGCCGATGCCGAGGGAATCTGAATCCTTTATCGCCTGTACGATCTCTTCCACTGCCTGAGCGTCATCGGTACTTGTGGATGCCGTATCGATCACCGGCTCTGACACGACTGTTTCTACAGGAGGAGGTCCGTCGAGCGTTACCAGTTTTACATAGACAGTGAACGGATTTCCGTCGGGATCCTCACCGGTCGCTGAGAAAGTCTCTTCATTCTCGGTCCACGCACGTACGGCAAAGCCGCTTCCCATTCCGGTCCAGAATCCGCCGGATCCGGTTCCGTTCATATTTGCATTATTATCATAGATATCCTGCCAGCTGCCTAACGCAGCGCCGGTATCCGGGAACAGGATCCCGTCCAGAGTGAGTCCCATGTCGAATCCGACTAATGTTCCGTCCTTGCAGCCGGAATCCCTGAGGAAATCGGTATAGGAGACAAGAGGCGTCACAGTCAGAGTAGCTGTTTCATCGTCGAATTCGGCTTTGAAGTACTTGCTGAACTCATAGCTGCGGTTCACGTCGAGCCATCCGTCCCTGACAGTAGCTGTTCCGGCGCCCTGGAAACCTATCGTAAGCCCGCCGTAACTTGCAGGACCGGAAGCAAACACGAACTTGTCCTTGCGTGACATTACGCTGAAGTAAGTTGTGGAGGTCTCTTCCGCATTGATCTTTGACCAGAGGGGAACGCCCAGTTTAAATCTGGTGTTCCCGTTCGAGCTTGTCACTGTTCCGGCCAGGACTCCCGCTCTCTGGCAGTCGCTTCTGAACAGATCCTCGTCAAAGCTTCCGTCTGAATTGTTGAAGGTCACCCAGATGTACACCTTGCTGTTCGTCAGATCCAGTCCGCTGGAAGCAGATGCCTCTTCCACTGTCTTGAGAGGAGTGACATAGACCAGGTTCTCACCGTACTCCACCCAGGCTTTGGCATAGTATGCGTCATCCAGACCGCTTGCAGGCGACTCATTGGAGAATCCAGCGTAGATATCATCCGACAGATCTACCAGAACGGTGAATCTCAGCACCTTGAAGTTCCCGTACTTGTCCGTGACCGTGCAGGTGAAGGACTGTGACTGGAAAACATCAGGGATCGTGATGCTCGCTGAACCGGTGCTGTAAGTCACTCCGTCTTTCTCCCAGACGTATGTGACACCGTTCAGATCGTTGCCGGATGCCTTGACTTCCAGAACCGCGTCTCCGCCGTAAGGAACACGTACTGTCTTATAATCCTGGTCTGTTCCGACGATAGACGCAGAGAAGTTATTGTCTATGTTAAGTTTGAAATATACGCTTACCCAGTTGCCGTAGCTGTCGTTTACGCTGCACTTGTAAGCGACCGTCTTGTAGATAGAGCTGACTTTGAGTGTGTCTCCTTCCTCTCCCATGAGGTATTCATCTTCCGTGAAGTTGTAGCCGTTTTCATCGAAATGCCCCTTGCTCCAACTGTAGCTGACGGTAGACATGTCATCCGCGGTGACTGTTACTTTAAGTTCCTGATTGTCGCCCGGATTAACGTCTATTGTTTGAGTCGTCTCGCCGGTGCTCCCTGCCGTAGCAGTGAGATGGTTGACCCTGATGTCGTAATAAAGATCTGCGGTATTACCGAATCTGTCGGAAACAGTGCAACCTAAACCTCTCTGCTCGTTGACTCCGGTGATCGTCTGACTGAGGATCACGGTGCCGTCAGGACCTGCAGAAGTGCTGCCTGCGGCTCCGTTGCTCCACCCGGCGGTGACACCGGTCAGGTCATCTCCGGAAACCAGGATCTCAAGCGTAACGTTTCCTCCTGGCACTGTGTCAACAGTCGGGAATCTGTCGCCGGTATTTTTGTCTACAGCACTGAAGTGGTTCTCCACTATGATGGTGAAGTTGGCCTGAATGGTGTTGCCGTAGGCGTCCGTTACCTGGACTTCATATGTCTCGGATCCGGAGACAGTTATATCGGCTTCAGGCCCTGTAAGACCGGAAACTTCTGTTCTGTTGTTATAATCTTGTCCGGGATACTTGTACCATTTGTAAGTCATGCCGGTCGTGTCGGCTGCGCCTGCCCTCGCGATGATCTTTACCGTATCTCCAAGAGCCGCGGTGACTCTGGTGGAGTTAACGGTCCCGTTCATAGACCTCTCATCGAATCTGAGGCCATTGTTTACCGAGACATTAAACGAGCAAGATCTGGAAACACCGTCAGAATCAGTCGCAGTACACATATAGTAGTACGGTCTATCAATACCGCTTACTGTTATCTGACTTCCCGTGTCAGGCAGATCCTGATACTGATTGTTTCCGTTGGCATCTGTCCAGGAACGACCCCATTTGTACGTCACGGATATATCAGCGGGACTCACGTTCGCAGTCAGATTAGCGCTTCCTCCCGGTTGGATCTCTACCGAGGCATACGGCCTTCCCGTATTGTTCGAGTTTAAGGTGAAATCTGCTGCTGAAGCCGGAAATACGCCGGCAAAAAGTGCTGTAATAAGCACCAGGCTCATCAACAGCGCATACAGCGTTCTTCTTCTCATGATCGACTCTTCCCTCTCAAGACTTTTTTCAAAACATAAACAGATTATACCACCTTGTTGAAAACTTTACTCCCTTTTAAAAGGATAAATCTATGCCTTTACAGAAAACGGACCGGATTTATACAATTCCGGTCCTGTTCCGATATCATGAAAAGTCTTTTACATAAAGCCGGTCGCTTCCTCCGCCATAGTTGATTATATGGTCGTCAAAGCGGTATCCGTATTTCTCATACAGCCCTGTAATATCCGTCGGTATATAGCTTCTGGCAAAGCCCTTCTCCTTGAGGTATTCATTTGCCTGTGAGATAAGCATTCCGCTTATCCTGTTCCCGCGCTCTTCCTCCTCCACGAAGATGCATGATACCCAGGGATATGTATCCGGAAGCGGATAGTAGTCGGATCTCAGAGCCGACGCCATTCCGACGATCCTGCCATCCTTAACGGCTGCGAACATGGTCTCCCAGTCCCTGAACCGCCATCTTCTTATGAGATCCGCGACATGATCCCTTACTTCCGTCCAGCTGCAGTTCTCAACGAACTGGAGAAGATCCTTAGCCAGGTCTGTGCCTTTATTCACCTTTCTCACAGTGACACCTTCTGCTGTGTCCCATCCGAAATGCTTCTCGACTTCGTTCACCGTCTCTTCCACCGACAGTCCCTGAGCTCTGTCAAGATAGAGGAACTCGCTGCTCTTTATCTCGCTAATTGCGTCCTCGTTGAGCTGCCTCAGCGTCTCTGAGCAGGTCGCCTTAGCCTTCTCGTAATCGGTGGCGCTGTGCAGCCACCTGCTGAAAGGCTGGTGGTCAGGTCTGCTGCAGTACTCGTCTACAAGGCTGTTTCCCGGATCCCTTGTAAGGAACACGATCCTCTCCGGAACAGTGATCCCTCTCGCCTCGGACGGGGTCATGTGGCAGTCGCATATGATCCTTCCCTTTTCCGCAAGCTTTACGAGGTCTATTATTATGAACCCGAGCTGCTCAGCCTTGTTTCCAAGAAGCCATGCCTTATACTCCTCAACGCTTCTTCCGAAAAACTCATCGGCGTCCTTGAACTGCCTGTTCATGTTCGGCTGAAGGACCGGATCCGACATCTTCTGATGGACATCGAACATGCTGTCTATGTCGTATACCGGGATGCCGTGCTTCTCAGACAGCCTTCTGCTGACGGTGGTCTTACCTCCGCACGCTGTACCGCACACGAACCAGACTCTGTCCAGGTATCTTTTCAGGATGTTGTCGCTTATCTCCATTGAGATCTCCAATATGCCTATATCAGTTTTAACTCTTCTGATGATTACTCAAACCTTCATCGAGGGGTCAAGCGCGAGCCAGTCCTCTCTTGTCAGTATCTCCATGACGGCGTTCTCGTGCTTTCCGGCTCGGGTGACGTAGTCCAGCGTCCTGTATCTTCTGAAGCCGCACTTCTCCTGCACCCTTTCCGACTGTCTGTTCCAGTCAAAGTGACCGCAGAGAAGGATCTCAAGGTCCAGATCTTCAAAACAGTAGCGAATGGTCTCCTTTACTGCCTCCGGCATCAGACCCTGTCCCCAGTATTCCCTGGAGAGGACGTAGCCGAGCTCCCTCACCTTCCTGTCTTCAAACTCCGGGAAAAGCTTTTCGTCATAGAACTCTATTCCAAGTGATCCTACAGCCTTTCCGTCAATATCGACACAGAAAGTCTTCTTTTCGTTGATGAAGTTGCTGATGATCTCCCGGGACTCGTCGATGCCCTTGTGAGGGACCCATCCCGCCATCTGTCCCACTCCGTCCACAGAGGCATACTCATACATCGCCTGCGCGTCGTCCAAAGTCCAGGGACGCAGCGTAACTCTTTCGGTCTTAAGGATAACGTTGCTCAGATCGATCTCGGGATTCATTTGATCACTCCGTTTATTATCGCAGATGAGGTCATCTGCCGTGTTTCTGCATGTATCTGTTTATGATCCATTCTATTGCCACAACCCAGAGAGACATACAGAAAGTGTCATAGACAGCGTCGAAGAAACTCCATACGTAGTACTTCCTGATGACAGCCCACCAGATCACGCTGAGTCCCAGCAGTGAAGCTGCGGGTATCCATATATCTTTAGGCATTATGTAGGGAATGCGCTCATGATTCTTTCTCTTGAGATAGTAGTCGACCAGCCAGATGACCGTAAAGACTATCATCGCAACTGAGACTATATCCATAACGAATTCCGTGAATCCGCCGATGCCTTCCGGTCTCCAGTGGATGAACCTAATCCTGTCCCACCATACAGTAAATATCCAGGTGAAGTGGTTCCAAAGGAACCTGAAGAAGTTCCCTATGGCTATGCCAACGCTCGTGAAGAACTGCTTTATCCTGCTCACGCCTCTGTTGACTGCCTTGACGGCAGGATCTATCACCGTATAGTAGACCGTATATACCGCGACGTACCCTATCATGAAGACAGCCGCAGCCTTTATGAGGAAGCTCTCAAGTGAGTTGAGAGGAGGAAACAGGCTCCTGATGCCGCCTACGCTCCTGCCGGAACCCAGACCTATCTGTATCCCGCCGGTCCTGTTCCAGGCATCCTTCCACATCTGCAGCTCTCTTTGCTGTCTGGCATAACGTTCAGCTTCCATCTGCGCGCTGATCGCCTGCTGCCGCTGGGCTTCTTCCCCGGCGATCCTCGCCTGATTGTTTCTGGACCAGAGGGTCTCCTGATTGTTTTCGTTGTACTCTCTGCCCTGACTGTCTCTGTAGTAATGGTCGCCCCAGCCGTCAGCTCCCTGGTCGTATTTATCATCGGGATAAGCCATTGCGTACCCTCCGCATATCTTGATTAAAATAATCATAAACCCGCATAAAGACACGGTCAACAAAGACAACAGAACACAGTATTCGAATAAGCCGGATAAGGGAAAGAGGACCTGAAAGGTCCTCTTCCGTTATTTTATATCAGATCAAACAGATCACAGGTGCATGAACGCGTTATGGAAGTTCGTGTTCTCCTCGTAAACGCGGATGAGCTCGCGGTCGAAGTTGTACTTCATCGAACACTGGCGGTCGAACACCATTGTGCCGCCCTCATCCTTGCGGTAGGGTTCCCACTTCGGGACGTCACCGCCGTTGGGATCTCCGCAGGTCGCGAAGTTGATCCATGCTTGATGCATCTTCTGTCCGAGAGCCACGAGATCCGGCTCGTTGAACGCGTCTACATACTCCGTATTGCCGAATACGAGAGGCAGGCAGATCCCATGGTAGGAAGGCATGCCGCCCATGTAGGGCATGCGGTATGTTATCAGGTAGTTGTACTGGGGAGCGTTGAACTGGTCCTTGAAATCAAGGAAGTCGTATGTGCCCTTGCGGACGATGTAGTCCAGCGCGAACAGATCCAGCAGGTCTCCGTCGGGATATGCCTTTTTGAAGATCTCGACCGTCTCAGCCTTCTTGTCCCCGAGGATGTTGTCCAGCAGAGCTTCCTTCTCGGATTCGGGGCTGTCGTAGCGGTGGAAGGGAGCGTAGAGCGCTGATTCGCACTGCACAGAGCCGGCGATCACGGGGACCTTCTTGGCATATTCATTGAAGCCGACTTCATGAGGCTCACCGATCCAGTAACCGGTCTTCTTAACACCGAGTCCCCCGAAGAATCCGCCTTCCGCCCTGAACTCGTCCTGAGTGTCAAGATATGCCTGTCTGAGGACGTCGAACGGAACCTTGCAGAACTCGTCAAAGGTCTCTTTGGTGTATCCGAGGCGTTCCACCATGCGCGCCGCGACTCTTCTTCCGGTATTTGGATCGGGTCTTCCGCCCATATTCATGAGTCCGCTCTGGAATATGACCTTGTGATAGAGTCCGTCAGCAGCGGGCACCTGCATGATGTTGCGGATCTTGCCGCCGCCTCCGGAATGTCCGAACAGAGTGACGTTGTCCGGGTCACCGCCGAACCTGTCGATGTTCCGGTGTATCCACTCCAGGACAGCCACGATATCGGCGATGCCGCAGTTGGCGGAGTTCACGTACTTTTCGCCAAAGTCGGACATGTCCAGATAACCGAGGATGTTGAGCCTGTGGTTGAACGACACTACTACCAGGTCTCCGTCGCGGGCAAGGTTCGCTCCTTCAAAGGAGATCTGTTCTATTGCTGAGCCTGTGCCGATCCCGCCGCCGTGCACCCAGACCATCACGGGGCGCTTGCGTCCGGGCTTTATCTCCCTTGTCCAGACGTTGAGGTACTGGCAGAACTCGTCCTCAGGCCAGAACCTGTATCCGAACAGAGGCTGCTGTGTGAGAGTGCCTCTTCCGAGGACTGCCGGTTTCTGGACGGTAGGAGCTGTAGGCCCGTAGGTCACCGCTTCCCTGAAGCCGTCCCAGTGAGGCATCGGTTCCGGCATCTCGAAGCGCCTCGCGGTCGCGTAAGGGATGCCGCGGAAATAGTAGTGGTCGTTGAGGAACGCTCCGCGGACCCTGCCTTCCGCAGTTTCCACTTCGGTGCGCTCGTCGCAGTAGAATCTTCTGTTCGTCTCCATTTGGGGACCTCCTGTGTTTAATATGCTTAATTAATATATAAAACTATTTCTTTTCTCTCTCAACGGCTCCCCTGGGGCAGATGCTGAAGCAGCTGCCGCACCCGGCGCATCTGCCGCTGTCTATCACAAAAGGAACCGAGTGGGTATCAATGCATCCTGTTGGACACACATCGGCGCATCTTCCGCATCCTATGCATAAAGGGGATATCCGGTAAATAACAGTTCCTTTTTCCAAGTTATCTCCTCCGAAAACGATCGCCGAATAAAAGGATGATTTCCCGATGTTAAGAGTCTGTACCCGTTCCCGACTCAGTCATCTTTCCCGTCCCTGTCCTTCTTAATGTATGGACGGAGGTAGAACACCCAGGCGAAATAAGCGTACATTCCGCAGCAGGCAGAGCCGGCTATACCGCCGAAGAAATCGCTCCAGGACTTTTCTTCTCCAGTTACGGCCTGTAAAGCGAAATACAGTCCTCCCGCCGCGAACAGAGCGCATAGGATAAACAGCAGCCCGAAAGCCACGGGTATCCCGTAATACTCAAATTTCGAGTAACGCTCTTCGTCCACCCAGCAGTATATGGTTATGGCAAACAAGACCTCCCACAGGATGAACGCCCATGTCATAAAGCTCCTCAAATCGAAGGTCATGATCATCAGCACCAAGCCCAAAACGAATCCGAGTATGAAAATTCCTAGTATCAGCCTGTACTGAAGACCGGTCATGTTTTTCCTGTAGTCTTTCTTCATGCTGTTCTTCCTAAAAAGAAGTGTTCCCAGCTAAAACTAATATGTTATTCCTGATCTTAAGTAAAAAACGATCATTTCAACAGCGGGACCCTGCAGCGCTTGTAGCGGTCCGCCGTGACGGGGTTGCTGGCGCCGCAAGCGGGACAGTAGAGCGCGTCAGCCTTTGTCTTGTCATAAAGCTCGTACGGGAAAGCGAACTGCGGATGATAGCGGAAGCGGTCACCCACCTTAAGGTGATCGTATGCCCATATCCTGCTGTGGTCAGTCTCTACGATCTTCTTCGTCTTTCCGTCAGTCGTCTGAACAACTGTTATGTAGTCGGTCCTGGTAGCATCGTCATCGTCAGAAGATCTGTCAGCTCGCTCTCTCGTATACTTGCTCGTTACGACGGCATCGTAGCCGTGCTTAGGGCGGCTCTTTAAGAAGCTCCATACAGCGAATACGAGGAACACCAGAGAGATCATTCCGCCGTTGCGCACCGCTTCCCCGATCTCCATCTTCCCGGTAAACGACGCGTACAGGAACAAGCCGACGAGCGGGATCGGCACGATGAAGAAAGCAGAGATCACCGACATCCTGCGCGTCCTGTTTACAGCCGCCAGTATCTCGGGATGATTCACCCTGTCAGAGAAACCGGGCTGAGGTATGCCTTCCCTTACGGCGCCGTTTCCGGCATATACCGGAGCCTGACTCATAACGGGAGAATAGTTCTGCGGTGTCTGATACACAGGCTGCGCATTTCCCGCCGCCGTCATCGCAGAATCCGATAAACGCGCTCCGCATTTCACGCAGAAGACGTCATCCGGACCTACCGGCTGCCCGCATTTGAAACAATAGTTTGCCATGGTTCTTACCTCGCTAGCTATTTACGCAAATAAAAACAGTTTTCTTATCAACAGACGCTTCTCAGTCCTTTTCTCCTGATATCGTCTTATTTTCCGTTCAGTATCTTTTCCGTGAATGATGCGATCTTAGCGCCGTTTTCTTCCGATCCCTTGCTCTTGCGGTCCAGCAGAGATACGGAATTGCGAAGATTCGGAAGCTGCTTCGTGATCGCCTCAAGCCCTTTTTCTGTATCCCCGCCTGCGCTCAGGAAGAACAGGGACGTGACCTTCTCAGCGGCATCTCTATCCCTTAGGAAAGCGTTAACCGCGGGAACGCCCTTGCTGTTCCATATCGGAGAGCCAAGGATGATCTCGTCATAAGCTATGACATCCTTATCCATTGGCTTAAGCCTGGGGATATGATTGAAGACCACCTGTCCTCCGCCGACTATGATCTGAGCGGCAAAGCTTTTTGGCATCTTCTTCACGGTCTCCAGCTTAAGAAGGTCTGCTCCGAGCGCTTCCGCGATCTTCTTCGCGGCTTCCTCCGTGTTCCCGGAGAGAGAATAATAGACTACAAGTCTCTTCATTTATATATACCTCAATAGTCATCGGCTGAAGCTCATCAGTATCGCACTGTCAGCGCAGCGACCAGTCCTTCCCTTGCTCCATTCCCCACAGCCTGAACACCTCGTTGTAGAAAGGAGGTCTCGGGAAGTCGAACTCCATCTCTTGAGGAAGCTCAGGATCCTGCACATGGCGGAAGCCTCTCGACTCAAAGCCCGCCATGAGGTCGTCCAGTTTCTCCGCGGGGACCGACATGATGATCTCGTTTTTTCCGGAGAGCGCTCTCTCCTGCTCGCCCGGATCCGGCAGGGCGACAGAGTAATCTTTGGTGATAAAGCTTGTGACCAGCGTATAGATGCAGGAATCTATCGGGTCCAGGCTGACTTCCAGTTTCTTCTCATTTCTCACCTTTACGGCAGAGAGCAGCGACCGCATCTGGAAGTTGTCGTCGCAGTTAATGAGCAGCACGTCCGCCTCGAACTCCGCCTTGTCTGCGGGAGCTAACAGCAGGCCCTTGTATTTCCCGAGAGGCAGCCTCGGATACTCGCGGAAGAACTTATCCGCCTTTTCGAGATCTCTCACACCCATAAGGGGCTTTATGATCTCAAAGGTCTCGGAGCCCGGCGAGCAGTCCGCATAGCCCAGGGCCACCACGGGAGCCCAGCACCATTCCGAGCTTTTGTCGGTGTACAGCGTAAGGCCGTCCCTCTTGACCAGCGCGAAAGCCTGGCAGAGCGACAGATGCCCGAATCTATCATGAGCGTTAACCGCGCTTTCCGGGACTTCGGAAGGATCCTCGATAAACCTGACTGCCTGTATGTTGAGAGTCAGCTTGAGGGCGTCGCTGATCTTTACGGCGGCTTCGTTAGTATGGTTCATAGTCATTCTCCTGACTGTCATTTATTTTCCGGTCTGCAGCGCATCATCCGCAGACCTCAACAGACATGTATCCCTCAACTGAGCAATCCTTCTTCTATGAGACATTCCAGTACCCGCGCTTCCCTCTCGAACATCATCTCATAAGGACGGTTCGTGACTTTTCTGTTCTTCTCCATAGCATAATGGGGATCGACGAATTCCAGCGTGAAGCCTTCTTCCTTCTCATAGTCATCGAGATCCTGCTCTGCGATTCCGCCTTCCGCGTCGCACAGATAGTAATAGTTGTCCTGTATGAACACCTCATCCGTCTTTATGACGCTTCTCTGAGCGCGGTGGACAAGGCCGTATTCCTTCACGGTATTCGGAATGACAAGAAGACCTGATTCCTCTTTCGTCTCTCTCATCATTGCTTCTACGGGGCTCTCGCCATCCTCTATACCTCCGCCCGGGAATTTGTAGTAGCCGTATTTTCTGTTATACAGCATGGCGACTCTGTTCCCGCGGATTATTATGCTCCTCGCGGAATCTCTCACGAATCGGCCGGTGCAGCCGTCGTAGTCCCTGAGGTCCATATCGAAAAGCAATCTCATGGCTTTCATCACCCCGTATCAGTTCTATCTTTCCGGAAGCGTGTTCCGCAGCTACTGTATTTCGTTTTCAGAACAGTTCTGGACAGCTCTTCCGGGATCCTTCCCGATATTATTTTCAGTTCTTCCTGCAGATATAGAGAAGATGGTTCGTCATTCCGAGCAGCTCGCGCTTTTCGCAGAAAGACATATACCATTTCTCCAGTGAGTCCATATCCTCATCCGACATCAGGAAATCAGGCCTGTCCTCGATCGGCTCGAGCAGTCCGTCAGTTCCGGCAGTCGTAATATGCTCCACAGGCCTGTTTCTGAACAGCTCCTCAAACTCCGCGATATCGTATCCCGTGAAAAGCTGTTCCTTGAAGTGCTTCACCTTATAGTCTTCCGTGAAGTTCTCCTCAAGTCCTTCCTTCCATCTGCCGTAGAAGTAGTTGGCGTACATTATGGCGAACACCGACAGGAAGGCAAACAGTATTACGCCGCCGGTCCTGGTGACCCTTACCGCCTCATTTATCGCCCTGCTGACCTCGTCTTCCTCATATAGATGGTACATCGGTCCGAAGACCAGCGTCACGTCGAAGGAATCGTCCTCAAGCATGCCGAGATCCGTGGCGTCGCCCTGAAAAGGATGTATGTTTGGAACGCCTTCGCTGTTCTTCCTGAGCTTCTCAAGATTGCTCTCGAGCAGCTCCACAGCGGTCACGTCCATTCCTTCCTTAGCGAGGGCGACGGAATACCTGCCGGTCCCCGCGCCGATCTCAAGTATTCTGGTGCCTTCGGAAGCGTACCTGTGAATGTAGTTCATCGTCATGCGGTATTCCAGCTGGCCGTGCCTGCTCTTTATGAGGCGTATGTCCTCGTCATACTCGCCGTAGAAACCGCCTATTATCTCTTTCCTCGTGCTCATAACGTATCTTTGATTTCCAATTAATCCTCAGGTCCTGCTCTTGGTAAGCTGATCGTACTGCTTTCTGTTCTCTCTGGAGAATCCGACGATCACATCGGGATTCTTTTCCTGGATTCCGCTCATTATGCTGTTAAGCTCGTACGTCGACTTTCTGTCAGACGGAGAGAGCCTGAACTCGTTCCTGCTCCTGGTATGGATGCTGAGCGTCTGTCCCGTATAGATGCCATTGTAGTAGGAGTCTACGAGATGGATCCAGATTATATCGGAATATCTAACCGCCATCGCTCTCTTACGGCTGATCAGCAGATCGTCGCCGAAGATTATGTTCTGCTTTTTGTCATTCTCATCCAGCAGGCGGACAGCCTCAGCGCGTTCATATTCCGTGAGTCCGCGGCTCTCCTTATTGAACGGTATGTCATTTCCAAGCCACAGCACCGCGAAGAGCAGCCCGAACAGACCTGAAAAGATGGAGAAGGTCCACCACATCCATGCCGTATTGGTCTTAGGATTCTCGGTCGTGTTTATATAGCAGTCTCCGAAATACTGATGGAACTGGTCCGGCTCCAGGCCGTAAACGTCCTCCACATAACTGATGAGCTGGTAGCTTGTACTCTTTACCAGGCCGTACACGACATAGGGCTCATCGAAATAGTGGGTGAAGTTCTCTACGCTCGATGCCTTGCGTTCCATTTTCCTCATCTGCCTGTCCGATATGACGGACAGATAAGCCCCGTTCTCGGTGTCGAATATGACGTAGTAGGTCTCATCGTCATACTTACAGACCCATTCGTCGAATGAAGCGACTTCGAGATATGCGTATGCGCCTTTATCGTCCCAGTGATCCATCAGGTTCACAGCAAATTTCCTTCCCGACCTGTCGGTAAAATACCCCAGAGCGATCAGGAAGACCGTCAGAGCCAGAAGGACATAAGCCGTCCATCTGACGAATCCGTTCTTAAGGAATCTTTTCTTAAAAGTGCTGAGATCCATTTCTCCACCTCATGAATACGAGACTGCGATTTAAACCTGTATGACGAATAATTACGGTCTTACCAGATGAATGGAATTATCCTGTACCTGACCTTCTTCTCGTATTCCCTGTATCCTTCAAGTCCCTCCTCCAGGACCTTCTCCTCGTTCTTCGCTCTCTTTCCTATGAGCGGTATATAGATGATCATTATGAGGAAGGATACCGGTGAATCCAGTATCAGCGCCATACTGAGGAACAGGAACACCGTAGCGGAGTACATCGGATGCCTCACAACGCCGTAAAGTCCGGTATCCACTACCTTCTGTCCCTCCTGGACCTCTATGATCCTGGAAAGGTACGCGTTCTCTCTGAGGACTTCCGCGAACATTAAATATGAGAGAAGGAAGATGACGCAGCCTGCCGTGACGACGCCCTTAGGAAACCGGATCCACCCGAAGCGGTGGTTCAGCCCCGCGGTGATGAAAGCCGCGAGGAACATCAGGCCGCTGCCTCTTATGACCTGCTTCTGCTCTCCCTCCGACTCCCTGTTGCGCAGCCTGCTCCTGAGGAGATCGGGAGCCTTTAGGTACATGACGACGCCCGCGATGCACATCGGCACGAACAGAAGGACCATGAACATCCATCCGTTATGCCATCTTATGTCCCATGCGGGAAGGAACAGCAGCAGTCCTATCAGTATGACTCCGGCCGTGAACTTGACCAGCGCGTCCTTTAACAGTCCCTGTCTCTCCATCTTATATCACCGTATTCCTTCCTTAATTTCTCTGCTGTTCCCAGAACTCCACGGCGTCAGAGAACCAGTGCTCCGCGTTCGTTCCTTTCGCGAGAGCGGCGCCGTGAGGGATGCCTTCGAAGACCTGAGTTATGTTTGGGACCCCGGCTTCATCGAGGGCTTTTCCCATCATTCTGGTATTGTCGGGATCCACCAGGTCGTCGGCGTCCCCGCACCATACATAAGCGGAGGGATATGATGAAGTGACATGTCTCTCGACAGACATCCTGTCTATCATGGAGGGATCCGCGTCCTTTCCGAGCAGGAAATCGCGGGACTCGAGATGTGTCTTTTCGCCCATTGTGATCACGGCATAGCCCAGCATCACGGTCGCAGGCTTCGGAGCGTCAAATTCATCCAGGCAGTAGCTCGCTGCAAGGTGTCCTCCTGCGGAGAAGCCCCAGAGCGACCAGCCCTTTGTATCCACTCCCCACTCATCCGCGTGGGCGGATATCTCGTTCACTGCTCTCTTTACGTCGTCCTGAGGATTCGGGAACCTCGCCTCATCCTTGACTCTGTAGAACAGAACGAACGCGTTGTAGCCCTTTTCATTGAGAGCTTCCGCGATGGGCTTTCCCTCTATGGAATTCGCCACTATAGCGTATGCTCCTCCCGGAAGGATCAGCGCGAAGGGATGCTTCTTCCCGTCATCTATCAGGTAATTGACAAGCTCGTATCTGCTGGGTCTCGTGAAGTCGAACAGCGTTTCCTTATCAAGATTCTCAAGAATGGGATCCATCTTCTATTCCTCCGTGTTCTTTATCTTTTCCGCGGTGAGCTCCGTCCATGCGGTACGGAACCCTGCCGATAACGCTACTCTCTGGGAAGCCAGATGAGACATCGATGTTCCGTAGAACGGCAGATATCCCTCATCCAGTATCATGTTCTTCAGGGTGGTGACCAGGTATTCCGCGATGCCTTTTCCGCGGAAGCCCGGCAGGACGTTTATCCCGATCTGTCTCATGGTCGGGCTGTCTTCGCTGGCTCCAGCCATTCCGATGATCTCTCCGTTAAGAACAGCGGCTATCCCGATGCGGTCCGGCGCGTTCTCAGCGAAATAGAACGCCTCATCCCACCTGCCGTCGCCCCGGAACTGCTCTATCTCCCCGTCGCGGTATATCCTGATATCAGTGCCGGGATCCTTTGCCTCAGATTTCTCCTCCGATATGTAGAACGGATGAGCCATCTTTATCCCGCATCCGAACTCATGAAGGATATCGTCAAGCTTCCTGAGAGCCTTGTACTCAAAGGACCACTCTGCCCCTTCCTCCGCATAGTGCTCCCGTACTTTTGAGATTATGTCTTCCCTTCCGGTGAAGAGCAGCTTTCCGTTTACCGCGCACATGGAGAAGGGACGGTCCCCGTCATCCTTCCAGCGCCTTCTGCCGTCCAGCGGCTCAAACACCGAGAAGACGTTACTCTTCCCGGTCACATCATCCACTGAGCAGCAGTAGTCGATGGCAAGCTGCCTTGCAAGGATCCCGTTCATTCAGATCCTCCTGAATCTTTATATTTCTGTTATCAGATAATCGATATTATTCTTCTTCCGAGAGTAGCCTGTCCAGAAGCCTCCTGCGGTCGTTGATGAACATCTCGGTGATCCTGTAGCTGTCTGTATCCTCATAGCTGACGGGATGTATCTCTCCCCCGTCGAAGCATAGTATCTCAGCGTCCGGGATGCCGATGAGTATCGGAGAGTGGGTCGCGATTATGAACTGGGAACCGTTCTGCGCGCCGCGGACTATCTCAAGCAGCATGGTCAGCTGTCTCTGCGGAGACAGCGCCGCCTCCGGTTCGTCCATGAGATACATTCCTCCGTCCCGGAAGCTATTCTGCGCAAGCTGCAGGAAGCTCTCACCGTGGGATCTCTCATGGAAATACTGAGGCGTGCCTCCGGGTCCCCGGCTGTACTCCTCCTCAGCGGTAGCCACATTGTAGAAGCTCTCCGACCTGAGAAAGTATCCCCAGTTCGATCTGTTATATCCTCTTACCAGCGTCAGGGCGTCATGAAGCTCCGAGTGGGAATCATATGTGGAGAAGCTGTAGTTCCTTGTGCCGCCCTCAGCGTTGAACCCGTACGCCACGGCTATGGCTTCCAGCAGAGTGGACTTGCCGCTTCCGTTCTCGCCCTGGAATATGGTCACGTGTTTATTGAACTCCAGGCTTTCCAGTCCGGCTATCGCTGGTATGTTCCTCAGATAGCTGTCCGCGGAAATGCTGTCCCAGTCTATCCTGAGACCTCTTATCAGCAGCTCCGTCCTGTCCAATCCTCGATGCTTCTCCGTTATCAGTTCTTTTTGTGATTATACCATTACGGAAGCCCCAATACTCTTTATTCTGAAACAAGCTGTAAGGCACCGGTCTTCTTATGCTGATCCGGTGCCTTTTTCTTTCCATTTCAGGCTGTAAAGTCAATTGCTTTACAGTTCAGAAACGCCTTCTCATCATGATCCAGAGAAGACCTGCGCCTGACGCAGCCATCATCAGTGCCGTGGATCCCAGATGAGGATCCCCGTCGGTATCCGGGACTTCTTCCGGAACTTCAGGAACATATACCGTCTGACCTTCATCATTGATGTCTTCGTGTACTGCAACAGGTTCGGTATCACCGTTCTGATTATCTGATGAAGAGCCGGCATAGAGCTTTTCAAAGACGACAAGCTTCTCTCCCTGAAGCTTATTCGTATCCAGCACGAAGAGCATTTCCACTTCCCCGTCCGGCTCATCCGGGACGAACTCCATCTCAGAGCTGATGAACTCTCCGTTCTGCGCAACGGCGCAGCCGTCCGACGCGCTTATGACTGTGCCCTTGAGCGTGTAGGTCCTTCCCGGAATGAGGTTCATATATTTGACGGTATCCGATATGACCGCGGAGCTGTCAAGGACCATTTCCTTTCTTCCGGTCTTCCTGTCCTTTGCAAACGTCTTTATCCCAATGATATTTACGCTCTGGTCATCATCGTTTATGTCTTCATGAAAAGCGATCTCCGTACCGTTGTGGAAGAGCTCTTCGAAAACGACCGCAGTCTCTCCCGCAAGCTTCTTTCCGTCAAAGACGAATTCCATGACGATCTCAGTCTCAGAAGAATCGGCGGTGAATACGGCGGATGATATTACTTTCTTTCCGTTTATGACGACAGGCTTTCCTGTGCCCTTTAGTATGAGAGTGCCTTTAACTTCATATTCCAGTCCCGGAACAAGTCCATTGAGGGATACCCTGTCCTCTATCACAGTCCGCTCTTTCGAAGGAGCTGTGTGACCGCCTGTATCCTTTCCGCATGCCATAGTCTTCAAAGACGGATATGACACAGTCTGGCCGCTGTCCGCAAGCTCTTCATGGTATGCCATAAGGATCTCTTTTCCGTCATGTTCCATATAGAGCCGCTCAAGGACCACGGCGGATCTTCCCGCGAGCAGTCTCGAATCTATCTTTATCTCAGGCATCTCTATTGCTCCCTGTTCCGCGCCGCATATGAAGGTCTTTTCCGCAGTGCAAGGCTTTCCGTCAGAACCGGTGATGATCTCGCCGGTCAGCGGATCCGCCAGCGACGCGGCCAGCCGGAACGTCTCTCCTTTCTTTAGGTTGTTGTATGTGACTGTGTCTATGATCCCGGCATCATTTGATACAGTTCCCGCGTTGTCCCCGGTCCGCGTATCCCTAGCTCTGGTGGATATCCCGGGTATCCTGAGCTGTTGCCTTACGTCATCCGGATCTTCATGGCAGGCTATAAGTACCTTGCTGTCTCCTATCCACTCGTACAGTCTCCCGAACGCGACCACCGTCTGTCCCGGATACATCGAAGTGTCTATCACTGCTTCCGAGGTCACGGTACCGGAGGATGTGTTCTTTCCGTAAAGTCCGCCCTGCGGAATGAAATCTGTGCTGCAGCTGCCGAGTTCCGTCATGATGTCGTTCTTAAGGACGAACCTGGTATCGAGCGTGTATCTCCTGCCTTTGCTCAGATTGCGGTAAATGACAGTATCACGCACGTTCACTTCTTCTGCCTGAGGTACGAGACTGAAACCGGTATCAGCGCAGCAGGCGTCGGATTCCAGCTCAACGCTTAAGTCAACCATCGCCCCGAAGGATATGGTCCTGTGCTCCGAGTCCACCGTCTCTATCCCCGTCTGAAGCAGATTCATCTGCATATCTCTGGTCGTTCCGCACTGAAGTTCATATACCCTGTAGGGTCCGTATGGCAGCGCTCCGAGCCCGTCGTCGACTTCTCCTTTTCCGAACCAGACTCCTACTGCCGGGTCCAGCATATCGTCATAATAAAAGACGGCTCCGTCAGTGAAGCCGTCAAGTGAATTCGTTTTACTTGAGTGCAGTCTTGAGGAGGATGAGGTGTCTATCATCCCACTCTCATCCGATACTATGACGTGTCTCTCCATGACGCTGCCGTCTCTGTCCAGAGCGCATATCATGAAGGGTATGTTTGCCATAGGAGTCCCGTCTACGTCAAGCTTAATCAGCGAAAGATCGCCGCGAATCAGCTTCTCCGGAAGCAAACTGCTTCCTCCGGTGAGATCAACTGTCACGCCGTTTTCTCTAATTGAGAATACCGGATTCCATTCTTCATTGAGATCATATCCCTCGGAGGGTTTTGTCTCTCTGGCGGAATATGTTCCGTAAGGCAGTATGAATCCGTCCGTCGCGGTATAGCCTTCTTCGTCCGTGGTGAGGACGCATACCGCTTCTCCTGTGCCGATCTCCTTTCCGTCTATCCATACGGATCTCTCTGACTCGTTGAAGACTGTTATCTCTGCGCCATTCAGAGTCCCGCAGCCCTGAGGCTCTCCTCCGGTGGATGAGTCGACCTTCCTGAAGACGGCTCCTCCGTATATGAGGTCCTCTCTGATCCTGCTGTCTGTACCCGTGAGATCGATGACCTGACCGTCCGTATCTATTCGGAAACTTACGCTCTCATCATTTAAGAGATATCCTTCCGGTGCTTTGGTCTCCTTTACGATATAACTGCCGTAAGGTAATGCTCTGTCTTCTGTATGGGCGACACCGTCTTCTCCTGTGACGATAGTCAACACAGCGTCGCCTTTACTGTATGAGGTTCCGTCTATCTCCATGTCTTCGTCCGCATATATCGTGAACTCCGCTCCGGCAAGGCTCGCGTCGCCCTGCGGCATGTTTTGTCCGGTAACGGCATCCGCCTTTTCGATCACAAGAGAGCCCCGTATGGGAACTTCCGGTATACCGGTACCGTCGGCAAAAGCCTTTATGAGACCCTTCGTCTCCTCGGTCCAGGTGAACCTTGCTCCTTCCCCGTTCTGAACGATGACAGCTCTGAGCTCATCCGTTGACATCATGTACCCTTCCGGAGCCTGTATCTCGCTGATCCTAACGCTTCCCAGAGGAAGTATGTATGCGCCGTTATGCTCATACAGATCGGGGCCTTCCACTTTGTACTGCGGAAGATAGTAGATGGATCCGTTCCTGTCGCTCTCGAACACCCAAGATGCCCTGGGATCGCCCTGCCAACTCTCATTGTCGTAGTAGTCCAGCCTGTATCTGGCGCCACGGAATGTTCCCGCTCCCTGCGGTACGAACCTGTCATATTTGCTGTCCCATTTCGCTATGTGAAGACCTGCAGGGTCGAACAGCGGATCGTTATGACTTCATCAAGCTCCTGACTGGTCCTTCCCTTGCGCTCGACCTTAGCAAGTAATAACGGATATATCTTTGAGAGTTTCATATCAAAAATGCTTTGTCTCGGCATAATCTTTTTTCTCCTATACAGGTTCACTAGGAAGTGTCTTGGTATATTTGCATTTCCTGTCAGTATAGAAATTAGTACAGCCATAAAACACTGCGTTACTCTTTTTTGACGTTCTCACGACCAAGAATCCATCTTCACATTCAGGACATTTCATAATGTCATGTTTGTATTCTTTACTGTTGGTCATAAAGTCACATACTTCCGGCTCGTTAGTACACATCCAAAGACTAATACCGTAATTCTTGTTGTACTCAAACTTTAGCGGGTAACCACAGACAGGACATCTAATGTTGAACAAATCAACGATTTCCATGTTCAGCTCATCTGAGTGCTGTAAACCGAAGTCTTTTACGAGTTCTATTAAGAAACGTGACGGTTTCTTTTGAGGCGTGATCACAAATACGCGATTCTTTGTTCTGGTCAATGAAACATAGAACAATCTTCTCTCTTCAGCAAACGGTACGCTCGTATCATCCACTGTGACCAGCTTCATTATTGGATCGTCTTCGATCTGACACGGAAATCCGTACTTTCCCTCGAACATGTTTATGATTATAACGTTATCAAATCCCAAGCCTTTAGAACTGTGAGCAGTCATATAGGTAAGATTCGCATCAGGGTATTTTTTACTCTTAATCTGCCCTCCATGTGTTTCATAAAACAGATCTGTCTGGCACAGCTTGTACATATCGTAGTTGTATCTACCCAACAAAAGTATTGATGAATCGATTCCAAACTCTTCTATGATCTTTCCGATTGCCTTTTCAGTCGCTTCGGACAAAGCTCTGAAAGGCTTGTAACTGTCATCAAATTCTTCAAGAATGATTGGGTCATTCAAATGCTTCGGTGATATGAGCTGCTTACGTATCTGAGTAGAGTTTTTCTGAACAAATGTGCCAGCAATATCTATCAGTTCCTGCGAATTGCGATAGGTATGAGTTATCTTGAGCTCAGTTCCGGTACCCATCAGTTCAAGAAATTTTGTAAACAGCGTGATGTCAGAACCAGAAAACGCATAGATAGATTGCCAGTCATCACCAACTGCCACTACTTTAGCTTTTGTGATCTCCGACAGTTTCTTTGTCAGATTGAATCGCTGACGGGCAATATCCTGAAACTCATCTATTATTATGTACCTGTACGGCAGTTCCAGTTTCTGCTTTTCGATCTCCTGCAGATAGAAATTCGCGTCATTTATCATATCCGCAAAGTCTATCTGATTCTTCTGTTTTAATTGATCCTGATAGTAATGATAGACCTGTTCGGCAATGTCCAGAAACAGTAAAGATCTGGGATTGTCCGTTCTTTTTCTGAGCAGATCAAAACCTCCCGCATCGTAACCGGTTGTCTTGAAATGCTCTATGAAATCCATCATAAACTGTATCAATCTATAAACATATTTATCTTTACCCGTATCAACTATCGTCTTATATACTTCTGTAAGATCTCTGGGTTTAAGGACAAAACCTTCTGCTTCCAGAGTTTCTTTAAGGTGATTCAATAGAGGCAGCTTGTCATTATAAACAGACCATGTTTCAAGCAGAGTAGTCCCATGCGTTTTATGCAGTTGACGTTTGTTTAAGATCGATCTTTTATACTTGTTTATCTCTTCTGGAGTCAGTACATTACTGTATCCGTTCTCGGTAATTGCGTAATGCTCGAGCCATGCTTCATGCTCACCCTGACTTATATAGAAATCCGGTGTATAGAGTTTGTTCCTGGACGGAGATTCAAACGGATACGGATGTTCATACTCGTAATCAAGTCCGTTAAGATAAAGGAAATTCGCTATTTGGACCTCCTGGATAGACCTAAGGTACTCACCGTTTATTGTCTTTGTCTGTTTACTGCGCTGATTAGCAACTTTCTGAACGTACTCGCCTAGACTGCTCTTCAGAGTCTCGTAATCCTGCTCTGCCTTATATAGATGATACTGATTAAGATTGTCAAAATCGAAAACATCTTCTGTCAGATCGAAATAATAGCCAAGAAACAAAACTAGTTTTCTCATGAGATCCTTGTTATCGAAAATCGCTTTCTCAAGCATCTCAAAAATGATCTTATAAGATGAGTAGTTTATCTCTGGAGGCTGCACAGTGAACTTCTTGACGATATCAAAGGCGAATGAATGAAAAGTACATATACGTGCGTTGATTCCCAATCCCTTGTTAATCCGATCCTTCAGTTCACCTATTGCTTTATTGGTATATGAAATAACAATTATCTCTTCCGGCATAACACCTTTTTTATCGACCAGATACTTTGCTTTTGCCGCCATTGTAGTTGTTTTTCCCGCACCGGCTCCGGCAACCAGTAGACAATAATCGTCATCAGTGATAACGGCTTTTCTCTGTTCTTCATCAAGAATGATATTGGGATCTATCTTCTCAAGTATGTGATCAAAATACTCTTTTTCTTGATCCAGTTTTCTGTCCAAATAATCTGTGTTATGTATCTGGGACTCATTATCAAGATAATGCATATGCGTAAGGAACTTCTTTAAAGTGTCAATATCTACCCTGAGTTTCTGGGCATGATTGCATACATAATTAAAGACAAGTTTGTCTTTCAGATACCGATAATACCCTCCATATAACTCGAGCAATCTCTGCTTATCTCTGGACGAAATATAGTGTTCAGAATTAAACAGTCTACTGTAATCCTTTTCAAACCCAATTAGCATGTTGCCGATGTTATGCAGATCTACACTTTCAGGCACATTTATTTCTTTTTGATTGTTATCGTTCTTATCTGTGTTTTTGTCTTTTGCAGAATAGAAATACCTGGCTGGCAAACCGCAATAGGGACAGGCTTCAGCTTTGTCTGATATTCTTTTACCGCACTCCGGACATGTAATCAGAGCCATGTTTTTCTCCAATACACACTCAGACACCCAATAACAAGATGAATTTCTCAATTTTCAAGTATTATATATCTCCATTATATATCCCCCTCGCTTTTTAGGCATTTCTTTCTTACGCCTTATAAACTGTTTCAACACATTCACTCAAGCATAACTTGAATAGCATTTAACAAGTTCAATATATCCTTGCTTCATAAGCAATGCTGTTTTGCCTAGAATCAAAGTGTAAAGAGAAAGACTTCACAGCAGAATCAGGAGGTATGGAGTATGGATCATAACAGCAAAGAATATAGAGACTATCTAAACGAACTGAGCCATGTGCCCACTTGGAGAAAGAACGATATCATACGTCATGTAAACTACCGTCTCCCCAAGGAGAAGTATGTGTTCAGAAACATGACCGAGGAAGCTTTTTACGAAAGTCTGATCGAAGAAACCACTATGATGCAGTGCAGGACCGGACGCTGGCCGGTATTCGAACTGTGCGAGATCGATTATGATGATCCGATCCTGGATATCTATTCAGACGTTGCTGTGCAGGAACACATCAATAAACGTCACAAGAGAAGAGAAGAAAAATAAAGGAATCAACATAACTGGAATATCATCAACGCGTTTCATGCCAGATATCCAACAAAACAAGAAAAAGAAATTGCCCTCAGAAACATGTCTGACGAAGAGATAGATGTGCTCATAAAAAGCAAGTCCGTCTGTCTACGGCAAGATCTTCTATTCCCACTTCAGAAAGAAGGAAAACGATGAAGACAAAGATAATACCCATCATAAACATTGAGGAAAAATTTGAAAACAGGTCATTTGTAATTTACTCGTCACGTGATGTATATCTTGGCGGAGAAGTACGTGACAACTGCCTGAAACTGGAATCCGAGGTCTACGGCGGGGACGATTACTGGGACAGCGAAGGACATTACACACTTTCGGAAGAGAACACTAAAAAGCTCTTTTCTCTGATATCACTCGATGACTTTATCGCCCTTGGCAAAGAAAAACACCTTAACGGTATCCTAGGATTTCTTATCGATAACCATATCGATTATGACTGTATCGTTATCTAGCGATTATCAAATATGGCATTAACTTTATAATGGCTGTGTAATGCCTTCTACGTTATTATCTTTTGTCGCTAAAACGCTAACAACAAAAATCGATCCCTGGCTTCACAAGCCAGGGATCGTACTTTTCGAGTCGAATAATATCAGGTACAAGCCTTTTACCAGGCAATATCAAGATAGAAATAACTGGCAGTTCCGGATTGTACTATGATCTCACTGAAGAGAACCTCTTTTGTTTTGTAGATCGGTCCATTAAGATGCTCTATATTGAGTTTTTTAAAACCTTCCTTTGAAAGGTTTCTGACAACTCCAAGCCGGACCTTTTCTATCATGTTGCTATCAACTGTAAAGGTTATCGGTTTATCATAACTCCAGCCATCAAATAAATATATCCTTGCAGACTGGATCTCTTCATTTCCGCCTTTCAGACCTCCGCTGAGAACACTCTTTCCGGGCTTTTTGCTGATCAGGTTCTTAGGCTTATCAATAATATATGAATCATCGGTCGAGACATCGTAATTGTTGTCTTGCCTTGTTGGAACAAAGAACCCTTTCAGAGATCTGGAACCGTTCCCGGCACTCTGTTTACAAAGGTCTTTTATATCACTTGTGTATTGTCGGATCCTGTTAGCAATGAATTCATCTTTTGAAAGAACGTTTTTTGATTTTCCCTTGGCTTCATCGGCCATTTTGTTGAGTTCTTTTGCAAAATCTCCCATTTTGAGATCTCCTGTTAACGAGATTAATTAGCAGTACAGATCAGTATTCTAATAATAACACATAGCTGAATCACATAATAAAGCTCCAAGCCATTCTTAATGCTATCTCCCTCAATGCAGAATGCAGACACTGTTAATGCCCGTTGATCTCATATCTCTCTCCGAATATCACAGCTTGTCTCGTTCTACATAAAGGAACGATCATTCTATTTATCCTATTCCCTGATCATACCGTGTTCTCTCAGGTTATCAGCTGTCTCGGAGAGCCATTCATTATAGTAGTCATAAGAAGGCTGGCTCCACCAGTCAAGGAGATTATTGAGAGTCTTACGATTCTTATCCGTATCTGCTTCACTGTACTGCTCAGGATCCCTGTTTACGGTGACGATATGGTCATCATTTTCCATGAACCTGATGATGAAGATACAGTTCCCCGTCCAGCTCCTGTGTGCATAGAGAGTGTCCCCTTCCACATACCAGAACCACTTGTCTTCCATCTCCTGAGGGACGTTTCCCCTTCTCAGAGCGTTCATCTCATCCTCGGAGAAATGACGGTGCAAGATGAACTCACCATGCTGCTGCGGCATATCGAGGGCTTTCCAGTTGGATCTCACGGCGATGATCAGACCGGGTGCATCTTCCTGAAGAGCGATCATTGCGGAATGATACTTATCGCCGTCCGGTATTGCAAAGATGATATGCATGTCATACCCTTCCTCCTCATGAAGGAACTCCCTGCACACATTCAGTGCCACCTCGAACGCCTCGTCTGCGGGATAACTGTATACTCCTGTTGAGATCAAAGGAAAGCATATGGAATGAATCCCGTTCTCCCTTGCGAGAAGCAGCGCGCTTCTGTAGCAGTCATACAGTTTCTTCGGCTCTCCGCTGTTTCCGCCGTGCCAGATCGGACCCACCGCGTGGATGATGTACTTTGCTTTGCTTCGGAAGCCGGGCGTTATAACCGCGGATCCTGTGTCGCAGTGACCTATCTCATCGCAGGCTCTCTGCAGCTCTTCATAGCCGGCGGCGCGGAAGATCGCGCCGCACACTCCGCTTCCCGCACGCAGGCTCTCATTCGCGGCATTCACGATAGCTTCGGCATTCACATCCGTTATGCCGGCTTTGTCGATGCTTATTCCTCTCATGATCTCTCCTGCTCTTCTCTGAATATCTTTCTGATAGGAACTCTCAGAGCAAAAGCTCAGTCTTTCTTCTGATCCTTCTTTTCCGGATTCCTCTTTTCTTCGTCCTTCCTCTTCTGAGCCCTATAGAAATACTTATCAAGCTCTTCCTTCATCTTGTCGTCGAGCTTTCTCTCTACCGGGAGGATGACACTGTTAGCCACTCTGGCAACAAGGCCGGAGGAGAACACGCCGATATCCTGAAGCTGATCCGCGCCGAGAGGTCCGACAAGGTCGCGTCTCGTATGGATCTCTGCGGTGTTGGTCCCTCTGGAAAGACCTAATGCCGGGATCCCTTTGTCACAGAACGGAGCAGAATCGCTGGAATGCACTCCGATGTGCTTGCTTGCTGAATATCCGACTTCCCTGCAGTACTGCTCTACATAAGTCTTGAGATCCTCTCCGCCTGTTATGAATATCTCATTGGGTCCGAGAACGGTCCCGTTCATATCAAAGTTGAAGCAGAAGCTGATCCTGTCTACGAGATCGGGATTCTGTTCTATGTAAGCATGGCTTCCGAAAAGGCCCTGCTCCTCACTTCCGCACCACACGAATCTCAGTGTCCTCTTTGCGGGATTTCTGAGGAAGTATTTGTACAGGTGGAGAAGGTTGACGCTGCCTGTGGCGTTGTCCCACGAACCTGTCCCTACAAGAATGCTGTCGTAGTGAGCAGTAAGTACGATGTCACCTTTCAGATCTTCCGTTCCGGGTATGACTGCCAGGACGTCATGGGAAGTAGCTTCCTTCTCTTCCTGCTGCAGTTCGACATGGATCCTGCTTACACGGTCCCTGACAAGTTCTGTGGCATCCTTAGCGCGGATGATGAATCCGGGTACCCTTCCCATATCCCTGTACTCGTATCTGAGCGGCTGGGCAACGAGATCCGAATTGTCGGGAGTATCGTAATACTTTCCGCTGATCGCTATGAAAGCTGCTGGCTTTCTGTCGCATATCTGCCTGTAAGCTTCGTATGAGCATCTGTTGACGAGCACCACCGTGTTGGACAGATCCCTGAGGCCGGCATAATCCATCTCTTCACCGCGTTCGACATAGATGAGATCGAAATCTCCCTCAACAGAACCCGTACATCCGAACGGGACAGCTTCTATCTCCCTGTTATACGGTTCGGTCACTGTGATGGAGCACTTTGAGCATTCGAATGCGGGTATCTGGAAAGGAACAAGCTCGCAGCTTCCGCCGGACTGCTCTATCTCTTCCATTATGATCCTGGCTGCCTTTTCCTCTTCGGGAGTGCCTCCGTATCTTACGAAACTGAGTTTGTTAACTAATTCGAGCTGATGTTCACCGAAGTTTTTGCAGATCTCTTTCATTAAGACTTCCTCCATGATCTTAGATCCTATATAGTATTTCCTTTATTATAGATTAAACCGTCCCTCATCATATGGAAAGACTTGATCATAACAGAAACAAGTAAGTGGATTGTTATTCCTCTTTCTTCCTGACAACATAATCGAGAACATAAAACAGACCTTCCAGCTTGCCGTCATGCGCAAACATGTCCAGTATCAGTCCCTCTTTATCAGCCGCTTCGAACAGAGCGGTATGAACTTCTCTCAGAACTGTTTCATCGATCTTGTCCATATCGAATCCCGTATCTTTCAGAAGCTGCCATGTCGTCGTAGTATATCCGTCCCCTTCCGCCTTGAGATTTTTGATCAGCAGCCTGATCATCCATCCCGGACAGACTTCCGATGCTTCTTCATCTTCCTTTGCAGTTTCTTCGGCGTATGTTTCCGAGATCAGTTTGCAAAGCTCCCCGAGATACTCCAGGTTCATTTCATAGACGGTCTCAGGAGAAGGCAGGATCTGGTATTCCTGCACTGTCATCTTCCCTTTTTCGAACTCAAATATATCCCTGATCAGTTCGTCCCTGATCTCTGTCAGTTCCTTATAGGTCTTGCCTTTACATTCCAGTTCAGTGAACTACTCATGCTTGAAAGCACGAGCTTCCCGTTTCACAGGCAATGACCTTGCTCCAGTACTGGTATATTACCGTCCTGGAGTATCGGGTCTGACCTCCGCGGGACTCTGAGCTCTCTGTTCCGGAGAGCATGTATTCCTTTACCGCTTCTTCCAGGATCGAAATCGCTGCCTTTACATCTCTTGAGCGATGGTGATATCCGCAGTGATCGCAGGTATAGCTTCTTTCATTCAGAGGATGCTTTGTCAGTCTGCCGCACATGGGACATATCTGTGTGGAGGGATAGTTCCTGCTCACCACATGGACGTTTGAACTCTTCTTCAGTTCCGCTTTGATCACGCCCAGGGCTGAATGCTGGACCTGTCTTCCGAACAGCCCCTTATGCCAGTTGTGTATCATCTCATCCTGGATGGCGATGAAGTCATAGTTGCTCAGGATCTCATGTACTGCCTTATTGGCGAGATCCTTTCTTCTGTTATTGTCTTTCTCGTATGCTCTCTGCAGCTTTGCTTTTCTTTTGAAGTGCTTCCTGCTCTTCTTATACCCGCTATGAGTAAGAGCTTTGTTCATCCTCTTTGCTGCGAGCTTAGTTCCCCTGCTTTCGGGCACTGAGATGTTTATTGGCTCTCTGCCGTCGCTGAAGACAAGATTGTTCTCTATCCCGAAGTCTATTCCCACCTGCTTGTGAGGAAGTATCTTCTCCTCTTTCGGCATGAAGCACGTTATATGGAAATACAGTCCTGACGCCTTCCTGATAAATCTCGAGTTTGCTATCTCAGCAGCCTCGGGGATCTGATCAAGCCCTCTCACCTTAAAGCGCTTCTTTATGTTCTGCACACGGATCGCTGAGTGTTCTCTGTCGATGTCATACGTTACACGATACTGGCTCAGTCCCACGCTGTTGCAGACAGACCTGAATCTCAAGGCTCCTGCCTTATACCCTTTTTTCTTAAGCGCTGACAGGCTTTTCAGCGAGTCTTTGACTTCATTGATGATGGACTGCCTTATCTGGCTTCCGAGGACTTTGATTTCTCTCGATTCAGATACTTCTCCGGCCTTTACAGAAACGCTTTTATCTTTCCAGGTCACGTTATGCATATCAGCGATATACGCGTTCCTGAACCATTTGGCCTCACGGAACAGAGCGCTGACTGCCTGCCTCTGAGCCTTTGACATTCTGGAAGAATCCACCTTGACCTCATAGCATCTGCAGATCATGTCTGAATGCCGCTTTTTCGTGGCTCTTCCTTTTTCTTTGATCTTTATGTATTTATCAGTCGTGTCTGTCATCTCTTCATCGGTTCCATTCAACAAAAAACGCTCATCCAAAGATGAGCGTGTAAGTATCTGGTCATTCAACTGAATCATTCACTTGCGGCATATACCGCCGGCATCATCTTTCGTTGGCATCATTCTACTGCAAACACAAAGAAAGTTCAATATTCATTTACATGTACTTTGTGGCGATTCATCCCATGTTTGAAAGCACGGGTATTCTCGCCTCGGTAATAAAAGTCTTCGGGCTTATCATAGACATAGTATTATGCCTCCTTCTGTATCATTGATCTAATAATACTCTATATGACGACGAACAGGTCAACCGAAGGTTTACATTTCCGGCGCTGACCCAGGCCGTATCATTCAATAGGCCTTCAGCCGGCTCTGAAAGCGCCGCTTTCAGAGCCCTGAGGGTTTTTTATGTTCCCGTAGACCTCCCGTATCGCCTGTTCCCTGTATACCGCAAGCTTCAGATCGGTCAGCCATTCATCAAGGCTGCTCCACCTGTTTCTGTCGCATGCCGGGAACTCTGTTCCCGTGAGTTCAAAGTATTCGTCAAAATAGTTTCTTGCTTCTCTTTCGAACGCTCCGCTCGCGCTGTACGCTGTGATATCTTCTCTTTTGATCTCCATGATCCGTGAACCTCCTGTACTGCCAAATAATCGCTGTATGCTATAAGGATAATCACGGACCTGTACGCAATAATGTACTAAGAAGAAAAAACCGTTACCGATCCCGGAAAACCATAAAGGCGGAAACTTAATGTTTCCGCCTTTGTTTAAAACGTATATGTGCTTATTTGGATCCGAGCAGTTCTTTCTTAAGGGTCAGGACAGCTCCGAGCGATACCGCCGAGATGAACGATATCACGGTGAACAGGACCATATGATCCTCGTTACCGGTATCCGGTACATCGTCTTTCTTCTCTTCCGGCTTCACGGTGATCGCGGTCTCCGCTTCGCCGTCGTCGAACTCCACCGTGACGGTATGTCCGCCTTCCGAGAGCTGTTCCAGAGCGTCCGCGCCGAGAGTGACTACCGTGCTTCCCTTCACCGCGGTGTACGCGCTCTTTTCCAGAGCCTTGCCGTCCACCGACACTCCGGTGAAGTGGCTGAAGCACTCGTCATCGTCGAAGCTGCGCTTCACGGTGATGCTGAAGCCTTCGCCGCTTCCCTTGGTCCAGCTGCCGTCTGCTCCTTCGGTCACGGTGTATACGGGATCCTTCTCAATTGCCTTGAACACGGCTGTGTATCTGGCTTCGCCGGTCACCTTTACCACTGAAGGCGTCCAGCCGTCAAAGGAATAGGTATACTTCTCATCCTCAGGCTTTACAGGTTCCTTTCCGCTGTAGGCAGGTATATCGCCGTATTTGACCTTCCCGCTCTGCAGGACAGCGCCGTCATAGTTCTCGAATGTAACGGTGTATTCCCTGAGAAAACTGTCATATTTCGCGGTGTACGTTGCGTCGCCGGTAACAGCGACCGGTTCCGTATCCCACCCGGCAAACTTGTATGTGTACTGCGCGTCAGGATCCTTCTCCGGTTCATCGCCCTCGTATACCGGTATCTCTCCGATCCCGACGGTCGAGCTCTGCAGGACTGCGCCGTCATAGTTCTGGAAGACTATCTTTCCGGCAGGTCCTATGACAGCTTTGCCGACTCTGTTCTCCCCGTCTGTGATCAGGTACTGATCCCGTCCATAGACTTTGAACTGCATGAACTCCCCGTTCTGCGGACTTATGATGTATATGCCTTCTCCCAGAGCCGGTACGTCTCTTGATACTATCGCTGATATCTCGCTTTCGTAGATAACCAGTTCTTCATTCCTGGTCTCTGCGGTCAGTTTCCCTCCGTTAACAGTAAGCTTGCGGACATTTATAGCCGAGCAGGAATCGACGGTGTCAGTGGAAACTGCGTTCAGCGATCCCGCGTTCACTGTGACGAATCCCCCGTGATCTATATTTTCACCGCTAACAAAATCATATGCTGTTCTGCAAACAGCGTATAATCCATACACCTTTCCTATGGCGCTGATATCTCCGCCGTTTATGATCACATCATTTCCGTAAGCATTGATCCCTGTGCTACCTCCTGAGACGCTCACGCTGCCGTCTCCTTCAAAGGTCAGCGTTCCATTGCTTGATATCCCGTAACCGAAATCCTCGCTGCCTACGCGGCTCTCACCGCTCACTTCGATAGTAAGATCCATCTTTTCAAATCTGATTCTGCTTTTCGTGCCATTAGATTCATGAAAGCCGTCAATGGTAGCGTTATCCAAAGTCAGTATGTTTTTCTTATCGCCGGTCTCGCTGTCTTTCTCGACCCGGAAACTGACCTTCCCGCCTTCCGCAGCTGTAACTCCGCCGATCACGGTCAGATCTTTCATATTCCCGGTCGTTACCTGTCCCTCGCCTACCCAGAGCGGATATGCCCTTCCGATGATAACTTCGGTCGCGAGGCTTCCGTCTTCTTTGTAGGCACGATAGGGTCCGGTCTCAGACTCTCTCTTGATACTGACACCTTCCGGTCCCATGACTTCAACGTCTTCTCCAAGTTCGACATTGCAGCAGTAAATTGCACCGGGTTCACTCTGCGTGTCAGTTTTGCCGATAACATCCACATAGCTGTCACCGGAGACCTTGAGTCCCTTCCCTTCAATGCAGTAGATCCCGACTCCATCTCCGCCTTCGGATGAAACATTACTGTCGCTGATGGTCAGCGAATCACACGATAATCCGTACGAACGGCCATAAACTGTAACATCGCTGTCGCTGATCGTTATGTCATCAGCGACGATCCCGGTAGATTTTGCTTCAACACTGATCGTTGTTTTATCTATCCAGAAAGGATCGCCGGAAGTGACACTAATGCCCCAACCGGCTCCGGATACCGTAAGCTTGCCCGGACCGGTGATAGTCAAAGAATTCTTCGAAGCATCTTCCGAATAGACATATATGCCGTAACCGTTTCCCGGTGCGGAAAGCGTGTTATTCCCGGAAACGTATATCTGCAGATCGAATGCAGCATTCTCCTCGATCCTGATGTTCGCTTTATTCTCAAAATAAGGTGCTATCGGAGTGGATGCGCTTATCGAAGCGCCGTCCAGCGTCAGAGTACCTCCTGAGGCATTTCCGTCAAATGACCACCCTTCTCCGCTATGGACATCGCTGCTCACCTGCACGTCCCCGACCCAAAGAGGGTATTTGACGTCCTCCGCCATGACCGCGGCGGGAACCATCGACAGTATCATCAGCAGCGCTATGAATACTCCAAGCGTCTTCTTCATCACAAGATCTCCTTTCCCGTGTTATATATGCGATCCATTCGCCGGAAAGGAAGGCTGCGGATCAGCCTTCCGGAAAACTTCTTTATATTTCAAACACTTTCTCCAAGTGTTTACGCTTAGCATTTAATGCTACTGGAATAATGACACATCCCGAAACGCATTACAAGAAACGGACATACAAAAGATAACAGTTCACTTATTGTCTTTCGTGTCTTTCTTATTTCTGACAGCCTCAAGGATGGCCCAAAGCGTCACGAGGCCTGCAACAGCTGCCGCTATGAAACCGCAGACACCGACTTCGGTGCGGAAGAACCAGCTCCATTCACTCGGGCGGAACGCGTCGATCAGATCGCTTGCGTTGAATATCCCGTAGAGCAGATAGAGCCCTGCGCATATCCTCCAGTCAGCCCCGAAGACGATACAGGCTGCCTCAGCAGCAAGAAGTATCACCGAATACCTCGCGGGATCGCTCATGAAAGTTCTCTTTGACCAGAGCCTCAGCGCCGCCGCCCCGATAAGGACCAGCGCAGACACCAGTTTGACCGCGGAAATACTTCCTGCCCTGAGCTTCACCGGAGCATTTGTGCCTTTCGCGGACGCGGAGATCTTTCCTATGGCGCTCGCCAGCATTATGGCGATTATACAGCCGAGCAGGATCAAGGGCACCCGGTTGTCGTAATAGTTGTGATACAGCCATTCATTGAACTTGTACTTGACCAGCATCGTAACGCCGGTAAGCGCTGTGACTATGACCTCGAACCAAACGGTCCCGCTCATCGGCCTGAGCCCGGCGTCGTATTGTATATACTGCGTCCATAGTACTATGAACGCCGTTCCCGTTATCATATACGGGACCCATCCGGGAAAAACTCTGCTCGTGAGCAGAACGAGAATGAACACGATCGCGGCCGACCAGTGAAGGTCGCTGAATTCGCGCTGTTCCGTCGTCCGGGGCTCCATGAGCTCCTCCTGTTCCTTATTTACCTGCTGCCGGATCTCCTCGATGTACAGATCATTGACCGGTGAGACGGCTTTCTGCTGTATGTACTTTTCAAAGGACATGTCTATCTTAGACTCACTGAGACGCCAGTCCGCGAGTGCCACGTATCCGGCGGGATCGTAGTCCGTACTGAGAGCGCTCGATCCCTTCTCGTTTTCCTGATAAGGGATCTTGTAGTCCCTGAAGCTCTTCTCCTCTGAAGTCCGCTTCATGAGCTTCCCGCCCGGGAGCAGGCAGATGTACTCATGGTCTTCATAGATATCGACTGTCTCGTCCCTGTGCTCGATCCTTATGCCGGAATCCCTGAGTTCCCAGTACCTCTCCACCGGCACCCTTACCTTTTTGCTGTCGTCTCTTGACAGAAGCCCGAAGGGTCCGCGCTTTATGACATCCTTTCTGGTCCGGTATTCCCCGACGAAGGACTCCGGCTTTACTCCGTTTTCGTAAAGGAGCTGCGCTGCAAATCTCAGGTATTCAGCTGCGTCCTGAGGTGAGCACGGCACCGATGGTCTCATCCTGTTCTGCTGATCAGCGCTCGGCACGCAGAAGGACCGCTCTTTTCTGCTGCCGAGGTACTCACGGAGCTGTTTTTCATTACTGGCGATGGCTTCCAGCTCCATTTCGTCGACGACATCGCTGAAGGTCATTTTTCCGTGCTCTCCGTGCACGCGTGATACGTATATGGCTCCGCTGTCGTCTGTATAGGTCTTGCCCAGCTCGTATCCGTATGGGTCGGTCGTGACGGCGACCCCTCTGTCGTCCCTAGCTGTCGTTGAGATGAGATTTCCGGAATAGTCATACGTATCCGTTCTTCCGGAAGGACCCGTGATCCTCTGGAGCATTATCTCTCTGCCTCCGGCGTCATAGAAGGTCACATGTCCGCTGCTGTCCTTGTACGCCCTGCAGACCACTTCACCCATAAGGTTCCTGTATTCCGTGGCTTCCTTTCCTATGGATATGGGGGTGAGTTTCTCTAACATGACTGAAGCTCCTTATACGCGTATTTGCCCGGTCTTTTCTGTTCCCGTTATTCGGCCCTGCTCAGTCCGGTTCCGAGCTCGAACGCTGCTGCGAGGTCCTGCGGGAACTGTTCCTGCCTGCTCAGCTTTCTCTCTTCCGGATCGAACCTGCCCATGCTGTATCTGCTGTAGTCGCTGACCTGCATCGTGAGGCATGCGGCAACGGTCTCAGCCTTCCCGCGGAAGAACCTCCTGAAGGTGTTCTCCAGGTTCGATACATACGGCCTGAAGGTCTCGTCGAAGAACTCCCTGCCCGCGTTCATTGTGAATATAAGGCCTACATTGAGCTTTCCTTCAAAATAAGGATTTCCCTCATATGACAGAATGCAGAACACGAGCCTCTCGTACAGCGCGCGGAACACGGCTGTGGGCTCCCCGAGGTATATAGGCGATCCTATTATGACGGCATCCGCGCTGAGTATCTTTTCTATTACCGGCGACAGATCGTCCTTCCAGTAGCACTTGTTTCTCTCCGCCCCTTTGATCTTGCATGCAAGGCAGCTTCTGCAGCCCTTGAAATCAAGGTCATACAGGTCTATGTATTCTGTTTCTGCTCCCGCTGATCCGGCGCCTTTCTGCGCCTCCTTGAGCATAAGGTCGGTGTTCCAGTTCTTTCTGGGGCCTGCGTTGATGATGATGGTCTTCATAATGATTCTCCTCTTAAGAAGCGCGTGTCTGCCCTCTGCGGCCTTCAAACGGCACTGTAAAGCATTATTGCTTTACAATCTTTAAACTGTATTTCTTACACAGATTATACTAAATTTTATCGGAACAGCGCATAACAAAAAGCAAGGAGGTCTTATACCGCCTTGCTTTTTGTCTTGTCTTATCTTTATTTGATCGGTTCTTTACTCTGTTTTTCTTTTTCGGCCAACGACACATACAATGGAGTTGCAATGATGTATCTTTCCGTTCTTCCGTACTTATCATGATGCTCTTCTGAAGTCAGCACTTTCGCCAGGAATTTATATTCATCATAGAACCCCCGCCGGCTGCCAGTTGAGTTGTAGAGTATATCTATCATCCTGCTGGGATCGAATTCGCTGGCGTCTACAAGGGTCTTGACCGTATTCCCGTTTTTGTCCTGGCTTAAACTGATGTATGTCGCGGCATATCCGTTATCGGGTATCTCAAACTCCTTCCTGAACGCATTCAGAAAGTGCATGAGAGAAGAGTGTGTTGCCGAATCGCTGCCCTCAGGATCTTCCCCTATGACGTTCTTTGTGGATCCTATGAGGAGAAGTTTCGTGTATATGCCGTTATTTCCTCCCTCTCCGATCCAGTAGGTCGCCTGTTTAGTGTGTTCTAAAGACCTCCACGTCATACTGAGCGTATCGGAAACATACGACGGTATTCTTTCGTCAAAAGGACTTCCTATCCTGTTCATGAGCGCAGTCGTGACGCGCTCAAGCTTCTCGAACCTGTTGAGCTTATTGTCCCTCTTCCTGGACCGCTTGATCGTGAAGAAGCCGAGCTTGATCTCGCCCTCTGTCTCTGTCTCGGCATCAGCCCTGTTGATCTGATCGTATAGCATGTCGATCTTGCTGTCGGACAGATAGACTACATATTCCATTGCCATGCCCCCTTAACCTGATAAGGCCTATGACGAAAGTTTTCTAGACTGATTATAAAACAGACGACTTTTAAGTTGAAGCGATCCGGTAGTTTAGTATCACTGTTACTTTTCCCGTTTCTGTAATTTGCTTTCTTCTTATAGCAGATTCCAAAAGCAAACTTTGCCCTGATGGTACTTCTTTCTCTTTCAGGCTTTGCCTGAACACAAAAAGCCGTCACGCTTTATCCCGTCAGGATGCTGCGCACGGCTTTACATATATACTTTTTATTTCTTTTTTCCTATATTGCTCGATACGCCCTTGAACAGATCATACAGAAAGAATCCAGTCGGCTTGCTGCCGGACGAAGCTTTGGTGCTTCCGATGTAAGTGTGCCTTGTAAGGTTGTTCATGTTGTCCTTTGTGGTGTAACCGGTCTTCATTCCCCTGCTGTCATAGTGTGACACGGTCCTGTAGTCATCTCTTTTGTCGACTCCCGTCACATTCTCAGAGTAATCCCTGTGCACCATATTTCCATGCGAGTCGCGCTCAACATGTCCAATCACGTTGCCGTGCATATCGAGCTTGTCCCACCTGTCGGTGCGGGGATTCCACCTGTGTTCCTCTTTCCAGTGACCCTTGCTGTCGTAGATCTCTCTTCTCTCATCGGAGCCCCTGACATCTATGCGCTCCGTTCTTTCCGCCCGTTCATCCTTTTTGCCGGTTCCGAGCAGCAGATCCTTAAAGATCCCCATATCAAACCTCCCGGTATACAGTAAAACAGCTGATCAGATCAGTCTTCGTTTTCCACTCAGAACAGGAATCCCCGACGGTATTTCGGTTCGACTTCCTGGATCTTGTTCCTGATAGTTACCAATTCTTTTTTGTCAGGGTCTCCGTTCTTTAGGTGATACTCTTCAGTTAAATGATGATTTATATTGCTCATATATGTGTCCCAGTAATACCACTCATATAAGGCATCGTCATTTCTTCTGGCTTCCGGATGCCTGTTCAGTACTCTCTTAACGTTTCTGATTATCTTGTCCTGACGTTCTCTTTTCTTTTTTTCACTCATGCCCCAGAACACTGTCACATTCCTTTCATTGGATTCGTTGATCTCTGTAAATAATTGTACTGATACAGGAATTACGGTAAATGCAAAGATCTGCGGAAAAACATAGTCTAATTTGCCTTCCGCCTGCAAAAACCTTCAAAACTTAAACCTGCCTAAGCACACACAATTTCGGCAGCTCCTTACAAGACCATATCAGAAAAAGCCAGATGCATGTAGGCACATCCGGGGATTTCTATATCAATAAATGCGCAGGCTCATACACTATCCGAGTTCAGAAGCTTCGATTCCGTCCGCCTCGTTATCCATTCACTTTTCGTATGATTTTCATAATTATTTCCGATTTAACATAGCAGATATCCGTTGGTATATTTGTTGTAGTCCATATAGATAAATACGTGGACATTACAACAGATTCTTTTGTTGAATGATTACAAAAGAATAACAAAACAGGAGGAGTAAATGAAGAAACTGTTTTCTGTCATTCTTATCCTCGTCCTCGCTATGAGCCTTGTTGCCTGCGGCAATAAGGAAGAAGGCGGAGAGGGCGGCGGAGAGAAGAAGACCATGAAGCTCGCCATCGTCTATACAGCGCTCGGCGACTTCTGGGACATCTGCGGCAGCGGCGGCAAGAAGAGAGTTGAAGAGCTCAAGACAGAGTATCCTGAGTGGGACATCGAACTCGAGTGCACTGCTGCGTCTGAGTTCGGTATCACCGCTCAGATCCAGGTCCTTGAGAACCTCATCTCCCTGGGCTATGACGGAATGTGCGTTGCTGCGGCTGACGCTGAGGGCATGACCCCCACCCTGAACGCTGCAGTTGATGCAGGCATCTTCGTTGTCTGCATGGACACAGACTGCCCTGACAGCAAGCGCGCCATGTTCGTTGGCACACACAACGAGAACTTCGGCCGTAAGCTCGCTCAGTACGCCGTTGACTGGATGGACGGCAATGCAAAGGTCATCCTTAACCACGGCGCTATCGCTCAGCTCGGAATGATCCAGCGTCTTAAGGGCATCACCGATGTCCTCAACGAGAACGCCAGCAAGGGCGCTGAGCTTCTCGAGTATCAGTCCGGTGTTTCCGGCGGTCCCGACGGACAGGCCCTCTGCGAGCAGATGATGCTCTCTCACCCGGATTGGAACACCACTATGTGCGACAACGCCGGCGGTAACGTTGTTGCTGCTGTCTGGGAAGAGAACGGCTGGAACGATGCTCCCGATGTCAAGACCCGCTGCTCCGTCCTTTCGGACGACGCTCCCCAGGTCATCAACGCCATCAAGGACAAGCTCGCCACAGCGACCCTCGTTCAGAAGCAGGCCAACTGGGCATACTACGGCGTCGACTACATGTTCAAGAAGATCGCTCTGGGACAGGATCCCGACACCGACTTCTATGAGACCCCGACATTCTATGTCACTCTCGAGAACGTATTCGATGAGGATATGTATCCCAACAGAAGCTGATCGTACCATTCAGGTATAAAGTTCTGCTACTTACAAGGAAGCGCCGCGGATCTTCCGCGGCGCTTTCTTATTGAAATGTCAGCTGATCATTTCCTTTCTGAGCTTGTCCAGGAACAGCTCTGCCTGCTGCGACAGCATTCCGCCTCTCTTCCACGCTATGGAAACGGTCAGGCTGTTGAAATCCTTCAGTTTCCTTGCAACAAGTCCGTTGGACTCAAAATTGAGTATGCTGTCATTGACCAGCGCTATTCCGAGGCCTGCCTCCACCATGAGCTCAGCTGTGTAGAGCATCGTGAACGTTGCCCTGAATCCCTTCCAGTAGCTCTTCGGACGGCGTCTCAGCGAGTCATCGTGGATAATGAGCGGATACCCTTCAAGGTCCTTTACCTCGAGTGCTTCCTTTGAAGCCAGCGGATGGTCGGCAGGCATCAGGACATCTATGAACTCATCCGTTTTGATCATAAAGCTGTCAAACTGATTCTCGCCGACGTTGTTGAACAGCATCCCTATGTCCGCTTCCCCGGTCTCCAGTCTGTCCTTGACAGTATTGTTGTCTCCGTTTAGCACCCTGAAAGTAGTCATGGGATACTCATCCTGGAACTCCCTTGCCAGCTGCAATATTCTTCTCAGAGCTGACGACTCGCTCACCGCCATGCATATATCCCCGGATACGACTCCGGGTTCCGGATCGATGTCATCCAGTGTCCTCTGATAGATATCCAGTATCTCACGCGCTCTTGCCCAGAAGATGCGGCCGTTAGCGTTGAGACTCATTATCTTGTTCTTCCTGTTAAACAGTTTCTTTCCTACTTCCTCTTCCAGGCTCTGTATCTGCCTGCTGAGCGTAGGCTGCGAGATATGCAGCTTTTCCGATGCTCTGGTCAGATTCTCCTCCTGAGCGATAAGTAGAAAGTTTTTGAGCATATCCATATCCATGATCAGTACCTCTGTCGAATAAGCGGGATCTTTTCAGCCCGCAGCAAACTATGCGCCATATGTATTATTATGATAATTAATTACTATTTTACATAATTGTAATACATTGATATACATTATAGCACCGTTCCGCAGGTTGTCATTATATGACATACGGTGCCTGGAGAGCTGCCACCTCTCTGATCGTGTGCCTTCTGAAAACAGTAACAGGGATCAGAACACAAAAGTTCCTCAGGAAAGCCCCGCAGTGATGCGGGGTTTTTCCTTTTGTGTTCTTTGTTTATAATTAGAATATCGTAACTAATTTAGTATATTATGTGCTAAACAAACTGAAAAGATGTGAGACCCGCTTCTTTTCTGATACATCACCATTCCGATAAAGGTGCAGTAAATGTACAAAGTCTTTATTGAAAATCTTGATAACAGAGAGCTTTCCTATCCGGAAGGCACTGATGTCGAAACGGTGCTTAAGGACGTACGAGATGAACTTCCTCTTCCGGTCTATGTTTCCAAACTTGACAACGCCTACAGGGCTCTAACCCATAAACTTACCCATGACTCACACATCGAGTTCCTTGACCTGAAAAACCAGGAGGCATGGCAGGTATATCAGAACAGCCTCGTGCTGATCTTCATCAAGTCCGTACACGACGTTCTCGGGAAGGATACCAGAGTCAGCATCAGGAACGCCCTGAACATGGGCATATTCGTGACGCTGTCCCATAGGATCGATACCGATATCCTGAAAAAGATAGAAGACCGCATGCGCGAGATCACCGACGCAGATATGCCGATCACCAAGGAGCACTACACAAAGGACGGAGCGATGATAGTCGCAAGGAAGCAGCGCATGACCGAGACCATGAAGCTTCTGGACAGCATCACCAACATCGACGATATCCAGCTCTATTCTTTGGACGACGAGCTGCAGATCTTTTACAACATCCTGGTCCCCTCGACCGGCTACATACAGTACTACGGACTCAGGCAGTACAGAAGCGGTCTGATCCTTCAGTATCCTCAGCAGGGCGATCCTACCCGCGTGGCGGATTATGTGGAGCAGCCCAAGATGTATGAAGCTTTCTCCGAGTCCATAAAATGGGGACATCTCATGGGCGTTGACCACGTCTGCGACCTCAACGAGAAGATAATAGAAGGCGGCGTCGATGACCTGATCCTTCTGCAGGAAGCCCTGCATGAGAAAAAGATCAGCGATATCGCTGACATGATAAGAGACAAAGGAAGCCGCGTAGTCCTCATCTGCGGCCCTTCCTCAAGCGGCAAGACCACGTTCGCGAAAAGGCTATGCATCCAGCTGAGAGTCAACGGCTTCAGGACTCTTTATATGGGCACGGACGACTACTATAAAGAGTTCCACGAACGAGTCTATGACGAGAACGGCGAAGCAGACCTTGAATCGATAAGAGCCATAGATACCGATTTGTTTCGCAAGCATATTAAAGCGCTTCTGGCCGGTGAGGAGGTCGATATCCCGCACTTCGATTTCTCCATTCCCGGAAAGGTCTACGGAAAGCGCATCACCAAAATAGACAAAAACACTCTTCTGGTAATTGAAGGGATCCACGCCCTCAACAGAGAGATGACCGACAATATACCGGATGATGAGAAGTTCAAGATCTACATCTCCCCTCTCACGCCCATATCCATAGACCATCACAACCGCATCTCTGCCACAGACGCGAGACTCCTGCGCAGGCTGATCCGCGACAGCAGGACCCGCAACAGCGACGCTGCCGAGACGATCAGGTTCTGGCCTAAGGTCAGGGCAAGCGAGGACACCAACATATTCCCCTACAACTCTGAGGCGGACGTGTTCTTCAACTCGAACTGCATCTACGAGATAGCGCTGATCAAGAAATACGCGGAGCATCTCCTCAAGAGAGTCAAAAGGACGCAGCCGGAGTACGCCGAGGCCCAGCGTCTGCTGGATTTCCTGAAGTTCTTTGATGTTCTTTACGAGGACAGTGATATCGTCAACAACTCTATAATCCGCGAGTTTATCGGCGGTTCCGTCATAGTCAAATGATCCGAATCAACAAATGATCCGTCTTAAAAGAGGATGACTGATGTCATCCTCTTTTTCTGATACTTATGCGGTCACATCCGTGATCCGGTCATATCTGGCTTGCAAGGTACCCGTATATATCCCAGATGCTCGGTCTTGTACAGTTTCCTTTCTATCTCCCTGTACCATTCCGTGATTTCTCTTTTAAGCTCTTCGTAGTACCTTCTGCGCCTTAGATTCTTCATGCCCTCTATTGGGCCTGCGCCGTCGCTGCCGATCACGATCATCTCGACGTCCGCGCAGTCTATCCTGTTCGGCACGCTCAGCATGTCGAGATGCCAGATGACGAAGAAACTCTCCCATCTTCTCGGTTTAAGGAAAGTCAGTACTGCCGCAGGTGTGCCGATCCTCTCCCAGTGGCTGCTGTTAAATTGTCGTATGTAGTATCTCATGCTCCTTATCAGTAAACGTTTTCCTTTTTGTGGAATTATAGTTTCTGACAGCTTATCAATAAAGGCTGATATTCGCGAAAAACAGCTGCCTATTTGCAGTATGTACTGCAAAATCTATTTTCTGATCATTCCTGTTCGCGACATTTCCAGACTGTTTCTGACTCTTCTCCCGATAAGTTCGGAGAAGGATGGGAAGAGACGTATTCGTAAAAGCGCATCTAAATACAAGGAGGGAACCCAAAAACGATTAGGTCTTCTGGTTCCCTGCGATACGTATAAAATAATGTGATCGTCAGCCTCTATATCCAATCATTCTAGATTCTTTTTTCTGTACTCAAGCAGTGCTGCGATGGATATTATGGATACGATCATCAGGCAGCTGTACATCGCGATATGGTCTTTCACTCCGGTCGCGGGAACTACTTCCTTGAACACAGGAGCCAGAACTATATCGGTGGTGAGGATCATTTTGTCGCCGGGCTGGCCTTTTTCACATGTCGCCGCGCCGTCTTCTGCGTCGCCGATGCTTCCTTCGCCCCATCTCTTCTGCAGGTTCCTGTCTTCTGTCTCTTCCTGAGGCCTGAACTTCCATATCTCCCAGTAGTCCAACTCTCCGTCGCCCAGATCTATACCGGCGATCTTCTCTGCTTCTTCAAGTGTGGGAAGCACATATTCGGAACCGAGACCGAACTTAAAGTAGTTTTCTGAGACCGTAGTGTGGTCTGATGTGGCAAATCCTACCAGAGCATATTCATCTCTGACCGTCAGAATCACTTCCGCACTTCCATCAGTAAATTCTGCTGCGACAAGACGGTCACCTTCTGTAAGTGTGTCGAGATAGTCTGCACTGAGAGTGATGATGACGCTGCCTTCCTTAGTGGTGTAATTGCTCTCATCAACGCTCACATGATCTGTCTTGAGTTCGGTGAAGAAGTTATAAGTGTATTCATCGAATTCACTTCTGGAGAAGCGCAGCTCCACAGTCTGACCGCTTCCCTTTGTATAGGTCGCAGGTTCTCCTGTATAGGAGTATTTGATATCTCCGCCCGCATTAGGGATCACCTTTTCTAAGGTTCCCTTATATTCCTTTCCATCATGTGTAACTGTAGCATTATAAGTCAGTTTTCCGTCTTCCGTCTTGGTCGGCTTAACGAGAGACGGTTCTCCGCTCAACTTTGCTTCGACAGTCTCTGTATGGCTGCTGACAGTCTCGCATGTGAAGGTCGCTTCCGCGCTGCCGTCATCCTTGAGGCTGAAAGCCGGCTCGCCCCAGTCGTGTCCGAGAGCATCTATCACTGTGTTCTCGTTCTGCTTCTTCCTGCAGTTTTTACATTCCTCGTGCTTCAGACCGGTCTTTTCGCAGGTAGCCTCCTGATCTGTGACCCACTCCCAGTCGTGCTCGCCGTATGCGGCTTTCAGCGCGATCTGTGTCTCGATTGCTGTTTCCGGTGAAGGGTCGTATTTTTGAACAAAACTGTCTATGTCCCATCTGTCCGTTTCAGCTCCGTCAGCTACTCCGTCCACATACCAGCCATCGATCTCATGACTGGTCCCGGCAAAAACAAGCCCTTCCGGGACGCTGCCGAACTTCAGCCCGGTAGACGTGGGATTACTTCCGGTCGAAGGGCCGTAAGAGAGTATATCGTCCCCCGCCGCGGATGCGTGGTTATCATATACCTTGGAACTGCCTGTGATCTGCGCTGAACCGTTCATGACCAGAACTCCGCCGCCGTATCCGTATCTGTCTGATTCGGTCTCGCAGCCTGTGATCTCGCCTCCGGTCATCACAAAACTGTTCTTATGATTAACGCCCGCAACTCCGACGCAGACCCCGGCGCCTCCGATAATTGAATTAGTACATTTTATAGCGCCGTCCGTCATCGAAAACTCGGAATTACCGGTCAGATGGACTCCGCCGCCGTAATAGCCGCTGCCGCACTCCTCTATAGTTCCGCCTTCCATGGCGATCTTGGATTCGGTGGAAGCAAGTATCCCGCCGCCCGAGTTATATGCGATGCAGCCCTTTATCGTGCCGGCTTTCATATGAACTCTGGATCTGATAACTGATATGCCGCCGCCAGAATTGCCGATGCAGTTTTCTATCGTTCCTCCGGACATATTGAACTGGGAATTGTCATACGCAAGAACGCCACCTGCTACCGAATCCGATTTGCAGTCAAGGATCTCTCCACCGTACATGTTGAAAGTGGCTCTTTCCATCTGTACGCCGCCAGCAGCGTCGTAACCTTGCCGTCCGCTGAGGATCACGCCGTTATACATGTTTAACGTGGCATCATTAATATATATGAGCGAAACCGACCCGTCGAAGGCGGTCGCCCTATCTTTTATGAATAAAGATTTGCTGTAACTTGAACTGCCCAGACACAGCGTTGCTTTGTTCGAAGCAACAATGTAGGCATTAGCAAGATACAGCGTGTGGTCTTCTCCGTAGATCGTTACAGAATTACTTTCTATTTTTAGCAGCTCCGGGTATCTGCCTCCTCCGACAGTAATATCGGCAGCAAGTGTGATGCTGTATTCGCCGCTCGGATTGCAGTTTATGGCCAATACGGCATTTCTGAATTCTTCATCCGACGAAACGATATAGTTGTTTCCTTCAACTGTTAAGGCTCTGACGGCAGTGTTCGTTCCGCCAATCATAAGAGCAAGCATTACCAGTAATGCAAAGAAACGATTCAATGATCTGTTCAAAAGGCCGCATCTTTCATGATGTTTATGATTCAGTTTCCCCATGACCGTCGTCGCCTCCAAAAAGCCTGAAAAACCATCTACCTTCTATGATAAAAGATAAAAACTGATTCTTTCTTTATATTATGCTTGAACTACAGCACTTTTTAAACAGTTTTATCTCCGGAACTGTCAAAGAACCGTTCGTGATAACACTTATCTTTCCGCTATAGCTTTTTCCTTATGGATCGATAATGGTCATGATTTTGTCCTACTTTACTCTCCTTTTTCTCTTTTTATTTACATATATTATTTACATATGTGACCATCATCGCACCTAAATCAAGAATGTGTTTTTAGGCTGAAAACCACATGTTTAGGTGCGCTGTGGAGAATTCGAATTCTCAATTTTACCCGACCACCTCCCATAATTCTGTTAGCAGAAAATGCCCCAAATTGTCCTTCGAGAGAAAAGTGTTAGCAAAATGTTTCAGAGCCCATTGGGGCCGTTTTATGATCGCGTGTCAGACTGTTTAAGTGCTAGAAACAAGCATTTTGATCAATCTTTTTGGGCACAAAAAAACCTGTAAAAGTGCAAAATCGCCTTATTTTACAGGGGTTTTCAACATCGTACACATGTTAAGTTGTAGAAGCAAAAAATCGCTAGCGCCTGTTTTCGGTACTAGCGATTTTTATGGTGCGCCATGGAGAATTCGAATCCCCGACCTTCTGGTCCGCAGGTTATAAAGATTCTAAATAAGCCAAACATATTATTCATTGCTTTTGGATCAGCTTTTCATGCCTCCCGATATCCCGAAGAACGCCGCCTCCCCTTTCTTCCCTATGAAGCACTGCGTTCCCCAGTCGTTGTTGATGACACCCAGATCCGAGTATGAGAAGAAGGCGTTATAGCAGTACACGAGCTTGTCAGTACCGTAATAGTACACGTAGGAGAATGTCTCCTCCTCCATATGCTCGTCATCTCTGAGCTGCAGGCGCTCCTGCTCGTACCTCTCTTTAAACAGCCTGACACGTTCCAGGAGATCTTCTTCATCCGTGACGCTGCTCAGAAATTTGTAATAGACCCTGACAGCCACGTCGTCTTCTATCTGGAAGATCACGGACCTGTTTGTGTCTATCTCACCTATCGTATACAGGAACTCCGCCATTCCCGTCGTCTCGTCGCCGTCATACCAGTGTATGAACACTTTCCATCTCTCATCGAGCTCTATGCCGAAACGCTCCCTGATGAACCCGGCAAATGCATCCAATATGGCTAGATCCTTATTGAACCGAATCTCCCCTGTCTCGGGTGGATGCATCAGTTCCAGAGAAATATCCTCATATTTCGGAGGGTCGGGCTCCAGCTCGACTTCTGCCGCAGGCATGTACTGAAGAGGCAGCATCTCCTTTCCGCCGGGAGAAGTATTTCCCGGTACAGGTCCCGGTTCCTGTTCGGAAACGGCGCCGCAGCCTGCCAGAACGAATATGAGCGCTGCTGCCGTTGTCAGGCAGACCAGTTTCTTCAGCTTATTCATTGTATGTGACAAGAAGAGTCACTCCTTTTCCGTTCATAAATACATCGGTCTCCCCTGCCTGATCTGAGCAGAAGAATCTCACCATCCAGACATCCTCTTCATCGTCACGGAAATACTGGACAAGATCGTACTCCTGCGTGACTTCGGCCTTTGCTCTCTCTACGACCAGGAAGTCCATCACTTCATCCGTGTTGACGAATCCTTCCGTCTTAACGGAGGGCGACTCCATATCAATGCTCTCCAGCACTTCTTTATATGAGAATGATCCGAATTCTATCATTCCCGGCAGTGTCTCAAAGACAAGGTTTCTGCCGTCCATGACTGCGTCGAACCTGCGGAAGTCTGATGTGATGTCCTTGCTGACCTCTGCGGTCATGAGCCATCCCGCCATCGCCGTATCGTATACCTCGGGATCGTTCGTCCGTATTACGTACATTCTCAGCGTATCATCCTCCGCCTTCATGTCGGAGATCCCGAACCGGAAGGTCCCGCTGGACGCCGTCACATACGCTATCAGAAGATCGTTCTTTTCGAAAAACGTCTTGTCATAGTCCCTGACCTGCTGTTCAAATGACGGCATCTCGTCATAACCGCGGTGCAACTCTATCACGCCTTCAAAGGTATTAAAGAACGTATCAAGTTCCTCTTCCGAGGTTATGCGGAACAGCGGGAGTCTCGGCATGTCGCTGTACACGAAGAATTCTCCGTTGATGCAGTTTTGTGTCATGACCGGGTCTTCCGACCAGTTCGCGTACGCGCACCAATTTCGGAACGGAATTATCATTCCGTCAGTCTGCACGTCCTGCGCCGGTCCCTGTTCCTCCGGGATATCCTCTTCAGGCTCCGTCTCTGCATTCTTTCCGCAGGACACCAACAGCGACAGCATAAGCAGGAATATCAGAAAGATAAATGTCTTCTTCATCTGACTCTCCTTGATCGTTATTCTGCATGTTATGTGTCACAGTCCTCAGTAATTGTTGCAGTCTGTACGTGACATTCTGAGAGACCGGACGTTCTGCCGTTCCCGGTCTTATACGCCAAAGCCGGTCTCACAAACGCGAGTCCGGCTTTTACTGTTATTGACATGTAAGGCTGATCTGCTTTACGCCGCTTCCTCGGCCGGCTGTTCCGCCGCGGTGATGTCATTGACGTTCAGCCTGGTGTAGTTCTCAGCGCTGTCTGACAGGTACAGGCAGTCGCCTATCACGTTGATCTCGCTGAAGGTCCCGTCAAGGACCAGCTCATTTTCGCCGCCCTCAAGCGGTACCCTGTACAGGCTGTCGCTGTCGTTCTCATTGATGAAGTAGAGATAGTCGCCGCACACCGAGATCGACAGCACGCTGTAACCGGTGAGTTTCACGGAGTCATCAGGGTCGCTCAGCGGAGCGCGGTACAGACCGCCTTTGCCCGCGCAGTAATAGACCACGTCATCGTATATGAGGAACCTGTTCATCCGCTCGAACTGCAGGGTCCCGAAGCGGTAGTTCGTAAGGAAACCGTTCGGGTCCACGTAATACACGTCCCTGTTGTAATAGCAGACCCATCCCGAGGAGCAGTCCTGATCGAAATAGTCTCCGTCATATCTCCCGTCAAGTGTGACCACCCCGACCGAATTGCTGGCACTCGTGTCCGCGGCATAGAACACGGCGTCATCCGAGCCGTAGAAGCAGTAGCAGCTGCGTTTCTTAAGGATCTTTATCTCACCCGTCTCGAGATCGTAAAGCTTCATGAGACGCTTGTTGTTCGTATAGTCCCGGAAGACGAGATATCTGCTGCCCACCAGCGCGAGGTAGTCGGTCCACACCCCGCTGACTATCTCCTCACCCTTATCTCCGGCGAGGAACTGCTCGTAGGTGCACTTCCTTATGCCTGGAGACTCTCCGCGCTCATTGTGGCAGAAATACACCATGCCGTCCTCTGAGCGGATCGAATAGGAGTGGTTGGTCGCGTTCATGCTGACTTCCTGACCGTTATCAGGGATATTCGATGTCGGGAATCCCCTGTCGAGATATTTAGTCGCAAAAAGAATCCCGGCAACGACCAGCAGCAGCGCGCCTGCGCAGATGAGCCAGTGATGCTTGGTTATGGGCTTTCCTATAAGCTTTGTGATCTGGAAGAAAAGGAAGGTCAGCGACATCACGAAGAGCCCCATCAGCCCCGCGGCTGTAGAGTTCTTGAACCCGCAGAGCCCGGTGTAGCTGCCTATCATTATGAACCCGAAGATCGCGTTGATGATTATCGCGGGTATCCCATACAGGAACGAGAATAATCCGCCCTTCTTTTTCTTCTTCCTGCTGTCCCGCCTGGTATTGGTCGTCTGCGCGAGGAGCTCCGCCTCAAACTTCTCCCGCTCTCCGGTCAGAACCTGCTGCACGCGCTCGTACAGTTCATCCAGGCTCTCCCGTGGATCGTCGTCCGCGCTGGCATCCAGCCAGTGAAGAGTGGACAGATAGTACTGCATCGCGCCGGTAGGAACGGTATCGGATATCTTGAACGGTATAACCGCCTTGCCTGCGGATATGGCGTTGTTTACCTCCCTGAGGACCTGCACCGACTCGTTCGAGGGCTCAGAAAAGACCAGCACCAGGACGCGGCAGGCGTTGATACCTCTTATGATAGCGGAGGCCCAGTCATCCCCGGGCTCTATGTTCCTGGGGGCATACCAGCAGCTTATTCCGCCGCGTTCCAGACGCTCAGCGATCGCATCGGCCATCTCTGCGTCGAAATGTGAGTAGCTTATGAATACTTCCTGTGCCATTTTCCTTCATCCACCACTGCGGTTGTCTTGCTTCTATGAATAATATACTATAGCCCGGAATGCTGATACAACAATATAACTAAGGCAAAAAAGACTGTATTTCCTTATTTGAGTTAATCGGCAGACACGTGCTATCCGCTGAAACTTCTGTTATCCCAAAGGCATGATTTATGGTAAGATTTTTAGTAGTAAAAATATCATAAATTGCATAAAAAGGACACCGGTCAACTACCCGCGACTTCAGTCGTGGGTAGTTGACCGGGAGCCTGGACGGCTGACAGTTTCCCATCCCCTTTCATATAAGGAGGCCGCACATGACTGACAGAGAAGAGATATTCGCCAGGGTCGATATCCTGGACGAGATCTCCGTGTACTATGAGACCAAGGTCACTCCCCTGTTCGAGGAGGATTACCTTAACGAGTTCCTCGACTTTCTCCGCATAAGGAAGAACAGGAACGTTGAGCTCATCGATTCTCCTGAGGGAGGATTCCGTGAGACGCTGAGAGAGGTCTCCGGCTATGACCGGTATGAGCCGATCGCCGACAAGGCCGAGGAACTCTTCGGCCTGCCCCGGCGCGTCAGGGTGTTCAGGGACGACTCCGCGCTCATTGACGAGATGGAAGGCCCAAGGGGCTGGGCGTATTTCTTCTTCGTATTCGGCATGATGTTCTGCGAGTATGACGGGTTCACGCTCTGCTTCATGTCGGGGACCAACAACTGACGCTCACGGAACGGCAGACAGAAACGGAGGAAAACAGATGGAGATAAAATGGATCGACGGATCTGAGATCAGCGTAAGCTACGATCAGCTTCAGGACGAGGTCGTGATAAACGCAAACCGCGAGGGACTGCTCTCCCTGGCGGGTCAGCTGGCCGCGCTGGCGGACGGAGTTCCCGGCGACCACATCCACTATGATGAATACAACTCGCTGGAGGACGGATCCGCGCAGCTCGTCATCTGCAAAGTGCCGGACCTGCCCGCCGCAGACACTGAAGACTGAAAGGATGAGCGAATCGATATGGCACGCGTGACCGACGGATACACCGTCTACTACAACGGAAAGGCTGTGGGCAGCTACAGCGTGTTGTCGGACGGCAGCAGCCGCTACTACACTTCCTGGATGCTCGAGGACGATGTCAGGGAGGAGCTGAAGCAGTACGGTCTCGACAGGGACAAGGATCTCAAGAGGCAGATGAAGGCGATGAGCGGGCTCATCAGCGAGGAGAACCGGGTCCCCGGTCTCAGGCAGAAGATATACGTCAGCGGTCCTTTCCGCATCGTCCGAACTCCGGAATGGACAGGAGAGTCGTTCTACATCTACCGCAGGGACGCGGACAAGGACAGTCCGGACTACTCTCCACTTCCCCATGACGCCCCGCACCGGGAAGGTCCGGATACGCCGGAAGGCATGCGGGAATGGGCTACCCACTACTGCTTCAATAAAATGGACGACGGCACCTACGAAGCCGAGCTGGACGAATCATGGTGGTGGGGCGGCAGCCACAACGACGGCGGCACGATCCACACCATGATACCCGAGGAGTGGTTCTCCCTTCCCTACGGGGAATTCCTTGACAATGTCCTCAGATTGTCTGCGGCTTCGCATTACGGCTTCACCAGGGAGATCCTTCTCTCAAAGGAGGGGCTGCGTGAATTCTTCGGGTACGGAGAAGAGAAACAGGGATGACAGCGGACGGAATGGTCATAAGAAGAGCCGGAGCGGACGAGATGCTCGCTCTGTGGGGCTACAGCCCTGACACGGCGCCGGCCACCGCGGTCTACTTCATGAAAAACATCTCTGAGGGAAACGCCGTGTTCTGGACCGTCGAGAAAGACGGAGATCTCATAGGAGAGCTCTACGCCTTCTTCGACATAGAGGAAGACAGGGACTTCGCAGACGGAGAAGGCACCGCCTATCTCTGCGCCTTCCGCATAAAGAGAGAGTACCGCGGTCAGGGCATCGGCACTCTTCTCATGAACACGGTGCTCAGCGAGCTGGGGGCCATGGGCATCAGGCGCGTCACCATAGGAGTAGACGAGGAGCGCAACGAGAGACTGTACAGGCGCCTGGGCTTCGACAGGCTCGTCAAGCACTGCCATTACGATCCCTGCGACAGGGATCCCGGCATGAAGCCCCTGTACGACGAAAAAGGATTCAGGCTGCTCTCAAAAGAGCTGCAGCCATAACATCATTTCCCCGGAGGTATCCGATGCTCTCATATGTATGGCCGATCGCGCTGGTCGTCCTGTCTAGCGTCATCTACCAGCTGTGCACCAAATCGGCGCCTGAGGATCTGAATCCCCTCGCGTCGCTGACCGTCACCTATCTTGTCGGCGCAGCCGTCAGCGCCGTGATGTTCTATGCGCTGGGAGGAAAGAGCCTGGTTCAGGAGTACCACAGGCTCAACTGGGTGCCCTTCGTGCTGGGCATATCCCTCGTGGGGCTGGAGGCGGGCTTCATATACGCATTCAGAGCCGGATGGGAGATGAGCACCGCTCACCTTGTGATGAGCGCTCTCCTTGAGTTCGCGCTGATAGCCATGGGCGTCCTTCTCTTTCAGGAAGCGCTCACCTGGAACAAGCTGGTGGGCGTCGCCGTGTGCCTCGCCGGTCTCGCCCTCATAAACATGAAGTGAGCGTTCCGCGGCCTGCGGAAGCATAATATAAAGATATATGCGGATCCGTCTGTACGATGCAGACATCCGATCAATTGATCTCTAAGGAGAAGAGCATGCCAAGCCAGGTGTTTATTTCCTACAAGAATACCGATAACGGTGTTCTGACAAGAGACGCTGAGATGGCCAGGGAACTTTACGATGCACTGACCGCAGTCGGCGTCAGCTGTTTCTTCGCGACGGAATCGCTGCGGGAGCTGGGGCAGGACGATTATGCCAAAGCGATCGACAGTGAGCTCGATTCATGCAGCGTGCTGGTCGTGGTCGCCACTACCGCGGAGCATATCGAATCGCAGTGGGTCAGGTACGAGTGGTACGGGTTCCACAACGACCTGCTGAGCGGAAGGAAACGCGGAAAGCTGTTCACCTACGTCGACGGACTGAGCCCCAACGACCTGCCGAGGGCACTGAGACAGTACCAGTCCTTCGAGAAGAAGTTCTTTTCACTCAATGACATAGTCACCCACATCGTAAACGGCATCAAAGAGATAAACGGCGAGCTCAGGCCGTCAAACGGCAGCGGGCAGAAGACCGGACCGTCCGCAGCGGACAACAAGCAGAGAGCGGCCGCATGCCTTGAGGCGGCGGAGGCTTTCATAAAGCTGGAACAGTGGGAAAAGGCGGAAAAAGCCTGTGAGGAAGCATGCGAGCTGACTCCTCAGGACTGCAGGTGCTGGTGGGGCAGGATCGTATCCTTCACCAAGAACTTCCATGCCCTGCGTCTGACTGACCCGGATATCGAAAAGCTCAGCAGTCTGTATGAATCGGCATCGGCTTTTATGAGTGAATCCGACAAGGATCAGTATGGGAAGGTCTTCTCGGACTACATCGGCATCATGAAGGAGTACAACTCTGCTGTCTTATCCGCAAATGACGCCTTGAAACAGCACCATGAGGAAATCATAAATCATCTTGAAGCTGAAAAAGCTGCTATCGTGAGTAAGCCTACCAAGTCGATATGGCACCTATGGGATGAGCCGTGGAAGATCACGGTTATCGTCATTCTGACGCTGCTGGGGCTCTGGATGACGTTTGCCGCGCAACTGTTCTGGTTCACGCCTCTGGTCTTCACTCCTGTCCTGGCGCTTATCCTCTCTTTGACACACAACAGAAGAGTGTCGAAAGAAAGAACATTCACAAATATTGATTTAGAGTATATCGACAATATCCTCAAGATAGAGAACGATGAACTAAGGGATTCGGTCATGAGAAATGCACTCCTGCGCGGGGCACCCGTCAGCTGTTCGTCAAAGGAAAAAGAGAAAGCGGAACAGGAGCTGTCCGGTTTGGCTGGAGAATATGCCAAATTCTGTAAAGAAAACGGTCAGAATTCAATAGATAAGTGGCCGGAGTCCCTTATCAGCATGATGCCTGATACGAAGGAATCTGTATCTTTGGCTTCGGTACGCAAGGAATATGCCGAAACTCATGAGAGCGGCAAGGACAGCAGCGCGATGAACATCTGGCAGTTGCTGGCTTTCGTCCCGCTGATACTTTTCTCTCTTACCGTTCAGGACAGGTTCAAGATCATCCTGGGATCTCTGTTCCTCGTGTGGGCATTCGTATATCCGATAAAGAGACTGTGGTCCTCTAAGATCGGCCCGCAGGCGGACAACATCCTGTATGAGATCATCTCATGTGCCGCTGTGACAGCTGTCCAGGTCTGTTACTATGTCTGGATGAACAGAAACGTTGATAGTCTTTTGAACAAACTCGGACTCTTCAACCTGCTCTTCTTCGGGGGATTCCTGTTCTGCATGCTGCTGAGCGCGCTCTCCAAGCTCCGCAGGATAAAGAAAAACAGACATGCTGATGATCAGGTAAGCGATCCGGAAAAGATCGCCAAAAAGCTCAGCAGACCTGCAAAAGCAGCGGTCATCATAGCGGTCATCGCCGTTCTGGCAGCAGCTGTTCTGATCTTCTGGAACAGGTTCGTGGTGCCTTACCGCAAATACAGGGAGGCTCTGTGGAGGATCGAGATCAACGATCCTATCACTGCATTCGAGTATTTCGTGGAGCTTCGCGGGTTCCTGGACAGCAGGGAGAGAGCGGAAGAACTGCGTTCAGATTATGAGGCTAAACAGTACCGTTACTCCCATCAGCCGGGAAACACACTGTACCTCGGCACTTACGAACAGGATAACAGACGCTCTGACGGAACCGAATTCATAGAATGGACAGTTCTTGCAAGCGATGAAGAGAAGCTCCTCGTCATCAGCAAATACGCGCTAGACTGCCGCGGTTACCATTCCGAGCGCTCAGATGTCACATGGGAGACCAGCGCGCTGAGAGAATGGCTCAACGGGGAGTTTCTGAACACCGCATTCACACCGGGAGAAATTGAGATGATAGCTGACACAGCCGTAACAGCCGATTCGACGGATGAAAGCAGCGCGGACCCCGGAAACGATACTGTGGATAAGGTATTCCTCCTCAGCGTATCCGAAGCTCAGCAGTATTTCGATGATGACTCAGAACGCCAGTGCAGCGCCACGGCATACTGCAGCAGCAAGAGCAGATCGATACCCGATGATGCGCCTTGCGATTGGTGGCTGCGCACTCTCTCTGACAGCCCGGACAGCGCTATGTTCATATACGGGATCGGTACCGTCGGTCCGGAATACGGATCGTTTGTCGACAGCGACTTCAACGCGGTCCGACCCGCCATGTGGATCATGCTCAATGACTGATCCCTTCTCTACTGTTTGAGGAAGCGCAATGATAAGAAAAGCAACAGCAGAAGATCTCGCGAGGATCGCCGAGATAAGGATTTTCAACTACCGCATGTACTTCTACCCCATCTTCCGCAGCGACATCTATTATTTCTGCGAGCTGCAGGTCCCGTCCCTCGCCGAATACTTCGCCGGCGAGATGGACCGCCTGTACGTCTATGATGACGGCGCTGTAAAGGGCTACGTCATGATCAACGGCACGGAGGTGGTCAATCTGTTCGTGGAGCCCGTCCTTCACGGAAAAGGCATCGGCTCCGCCCTTCTGGAGTACGCCGTCATGGAGCACGGCGCAGATCACCTGTGGGTCCTCGAGAAGAACCGGGACGCGATACGCTTCTATGAGAGGCACGGCTTCCGTCTCACACCGGAGAAGAAGCCCGAGGAAGAAACTTCCGAATTCCTGATCATGATGAGAAGGACCTGACTGCTTCCCGCTGCTGACCGGCTGATACATTTACGGACCTGTCCTCTTTCCCCGACAGGTCCGTTTTTGTTGAATATGCGACAAAAACGCCCTTCATTTTCGGCACTTACGCATCCTTGGAAACTTGATAAAGCATAGGGCGTTTTTTTAATATTATTAAAGAAATAAAACTACTGAAGCGGCTGGTACGCTGCGGACCCTTCGAAAATAACGCAGGACGCAGATCAGACGCTTTTGTTGTTTATCCAAAGAAGGTGAGAAATTGCTTAACTATACCAGGTACAGCCTTAAATCCCCGGATGAGCTGGCTCCGTATCTTGACGGAGCCGACAACATCTTCGTGCTCGCCTGCAACAAGTGCTTCAAGGAGTTCGAGTCCGTTGAGGAGACCGACTGCGACGAGTTCGTAAAGATGCTGCAGGATCAGGGAAAGACCGTGACAGGCTCCCTGAAGGCGGATTTCCTCTGCAACAGGACCCAGACCGAGAAGGCTCTGGAGATCCCGGAAGGGACCGAGAACGTCTTCGTGGTCAGCTGCGGTCTGGGCGTCCAGACCATAGCCGACTCCGTGAAGGTCCCCGTTTTCGCCGCCGCGAACTCCCTCAACTACAGAGGGCATCACGGCATGGCGCTGACCGACAAGGCGTGCGACGCCTGCGCGCAGTGCTACCTCAATATCACAGGAGGCATCTGCCCCGTCGTCGACTGCGCCAAGAGCCTGCTCAATGGGCAGTGCGGCGGAGCCAAGGACGGCAAGTGCGAGGTCGACCCGACCAAAGACTGCGCATGGGAGAAGATCGAGAAGCGTCTCTCCAGACAGGGACGCCTTCAGGAGTTCCTTGATCAGCCCGTTCAGGTGCGCGACTACTCAAAGGTCAACTACAAGGCCATAAGCGAGTTCGTAAAGGCCGCCCGCGAATCGCGTTTCGACGGCTATTACGGCGGCGTGCATCCCTCCGAGCGCAAGGAGCTCAGCGAGGACAAGGCACTCGTCAGGTTCCCTGAGCCCGACATGGTTGTCATTCCCTTGTCGATGCACTCCGGAGCCCCTGCAAACCCGACAGTTCAGGCCGGCGACCATGTAAAGATCGGCCAAAAGATCGGAGAAGCCGCGGCGTTCATCAGCGGCAACGTGCACTCCAGCGTGAGCGGCACCGTCACCGCCGTGGAAAACAGGCCTCATCCGACAAGAGGCGGCGGAGTCCTCTCCGTAGTCATAGAGAACGATAAGAAGAACGAGATCGCCGGGACGGTAAAGCCGTACGGCGAGATAGAAGACCTCACGCCCGAGCAGATAGTGGATATCGTTAAGGAGAGCGGCATCGTCGGAATGGGAGGCGCCGGCTTCCCCACCTCGGTCAAACTCGCTCCCAACAAGCCGATCGACGCCGTCATCCTCAACGGATGCGAGTGCGAGCCGATACTGACTGCCGACCACCGCGTGCTGCTTGAGTACGCCGACGACGTCATCTACGGACTGCGCGCCATGATGAAGGCCGTTTCCGCCCCCAGAGGCATCATTGCGGTCGAGGACAACAAGCCGGACGCCATAGAGCTTCTTCAGGCTAAGGCTGAGGAGCTGGATGGCATAGAGGTCATCGGCGTCAGGACAAAGTATCCCCAGGGCGCTGAGAAGATGCTCATAAAGCGCATCCTCGGCAGGCAGGTCCCCAGCGGCGGGCTTCCCGCCGACGTCGGAGCCGTGGTCTGCAACGTCAGCACCTCAAAGGCAGTAGCCGACGCCATCAGGACAGGCATGCCGCTCGTTGAGCGCGTCGTGTCGGTCACGGGCGAGAGGATAAAGAATCCCGGCAACTTCATCGTAAAGATAGGCACCCCGATCAGGGAGTTCATAGACTACTGCGGCGGAGTGACCGCCGAAGACGTCTCGCTCAAGACCGGCGGCCCGATGATGGGCATAGACCTGACAGACACCGACGTTCCCGTGATCAAGGCCACCAACGGCGTCATAGCCGTGGACAAGGAGCATTTCGAGACCGTCAGCTGCATCAAGTGCGGCAGGTGCGTGGATGTCTGCCCGATGGAACTCAAACCGCTTTACTTCGCGAAGTACCATGACGAGGGCAACTGGAAAGGCATGCAGGACATGAACGTGATGGACTGCATAGAGTGCCGCAGCTGCGAGTACATCTGCTCCTCCAAGATCCCTCTCGTCACGAAGATCAAAGCCGGAAAAAACGCGGTAAGGGAGATGAACAGGAAGTAATGCTGGTTACGAAACTTAAAGATAAAGACACAGTCAGATCGCTGATCGCCGGAAAGGCCTTCATCATAAACTGCCACGGCTGCAAGGAAGTCGGCTTCCCCGAGAAGGAGGCGGACGAGTTTCAGAAGGAGCTGGCAGCGGAAGGCAAAGTCACCGGCGTGCTGACGATGGACTACATCTGCAACCCGGACAATATCGCTCTGAATCTCGGTCTTCGCAAAAACGAGATCGATGAGGCTGACTGCGTGCTGGTCTTCTCCTGCGGAGTGGGAGTCCAGACCGTATCCTCCCAGCTGGAGGACAAGCGCGTCTACGCCGCCTGCGACACCTACGCCGTTCCCGGCGGACAGGGCGTAACTCCCCTGGAGTTCGACTGCAGGCAGTGCGGAGAGTGCTACCTCAACCTGACCGGCGGCATCTGCCCCCTCACGGCCTGCTCAAAGGGCCTCGTGAACGGGCAGTGCGGCGGAGCCAAGGACGGAAAGTGCGAAGTCGACCCGGATATGGAGTGCGGCTGGGAGCGCATCCAGCGCCGTCTCGCCATGGTGGGACGCCTCGACGCCCTCAGGAGCCCGGTACAGATCCGTGATTACAACAACGAAGTTAAAGCGGAATGACGCTTACATTCTGAAGATCAGGAGATTTTGATAAATGAAGATTACCGATCGTTTCTCAAAAGGTGAATTCGTCGTAACTGCAGAAGTAGGCCCTCCCAAGGGATTCCATGTCGATGAGCTCGTCGCGGAAGCTAGGGAGTACCTCAGCGACATCGCCGCAGTCAACGTCACCGACAACCAGTCCTCCGTAATGAGGCTGAGCTCCCTCGGTTTCTGCAAGGCCCTCAAGGACGCGGGCCTGAACCCGATATTCCAGCTGACATGCCGCGACCGCAACCGCATGGCTCTCGAGTCAGACCTGCTGGCAGCCGCGCTGTTCGGCATCGACAACGTCCTCTGCCTCACCGGCGACCACACCAAGCTGGGCGACCACCCCGGCGCCAAGCCCGTTTTCGACCTGGATTCCGTTTCACTGCTGCACACAGTGTGTGAGCTGGAGAAGGGCCGCGACCTCGGCGGCAACGAGCTGGTCGGAGAGCCTCCCGTGTTCGCAAAGGGAGCAGTCGTGTCTCCCTGCAGCGATTCCGTCGACGCGCAGCTCGCAAAGATGGAGCGCAAGGTCATGGCGGGCGCCGAGTTCTTCCAGACGCAGGCCGTGTTCGATCCCGAGAGATTCATCTCCTTCATGGAGAAGGCAAAGCAGTTCAACGTCCCCGTTCAGGTGGGCGTCATCATCCCCAAGAACGTCGGAATGGTGCGCTACATGAGCCAGAACGTCGCAGGCATAGTCGTTCCCGATTCCGTCATCGATGAGCTCAGGGCCGACAAGGAGAAGACCAAGGCCGGCATCACCGGCGTAGAGATCGCGGCGCGTATCATACGCGAGTGCAGGCCTTACTGCCAGGGCGTCCACATCATGGCGCTCGGCTGGGAAGCCAGGGTCCCCGAGATCCTCAGGCTCGCAGGTATCTGATCCGGGTAGCTTAACAGTCAGAAGGGGCGGACCTCTGTCCGCCCCTTTACTTATCTGGTACAATTGTGTCTATATTGGTGTTATTCAGAAGACAAATGTTGTTTTAGGACCGCAAGTTTGATTGACATGACGGACAGCATGATCTGCAGCAGGCTCTCTGAGCTCACCGACAGAAAGGACGAATGGCCTGAGAACATCCCGTTCGTCGCGTCGCTTCTGCAAGGCCGTTCTGTCAGGGTCACTGCAAAGGCTTTGTGGCTTCTGGGCGAGATGGGGCTCAGGCATCCCAATGAGATACGGGACTGCGTCCCGTGCATCGCCTCTTTCCTCACGAGCAGCGAACCTCTTCTGCGGCAGCGCTCTCTCAATGCCCTCGGCAGGGCCGGACGCGGCTGCTTCTCCTGCGTACAGCCTTTTCTGGGTGATATGGCAGAACTCGCGTCCGACAGCGATCCCGGCGTCAGGCTCAGCTTCATATGGGCGAGCGAGAACATAGCCTCTGTCTCCCCCGATGCGTACGGAGTATACATGCAGGTTTTTTCTGATCTGCTGAGCGATGCCGAAGTGCGCGTGCGTATGGAGGCGCCGGAGATCTTCCGGGTGATAGGAAAGAGCAGGCCCGATCTCGTGTTTCCCTTTGCGGAACAGCTTGCAGATCTCGCTGAGAACGACCCTGACCGCGTTGTACGTATACACAGCGCAGGCGCGCTCAAGAACATCATCTGAAAAGGATAAGGGATATCTATATGAAACTGTACGAACTTGTCATTCAGCACCAGCAGCCGTCCTGCGGAGGCAAGCCGCCCTTCAGGACCGAGATACTCGACGTACGTACGGACGATCCGGTCGCATATGTCCGGGGACTCGAGCCGGACTGCGACCTCGATATAATACAGTCAGATGACAGCACCGTTATCATCAAGACGACGCACAACGGAGCATTCGTGAAGTACGAGTTCTCCCGGTACGGCGAGGACTGATCCCGTTTCCCTCAGCCTCGGCAAACATTAAGAAAGGCCGTCATTTCATGATGGAGAAGAAGACTCTCTGGACAAAGAACTACACGACCATCATGGTCGCCACAGCGCTCGGAGCCCTCGGAAACGTGGCTCTGAGTTTTGCGCTGTCCTTCATAGTGTTCGACGAGACCGGTTCCACCCTCAAGGCATCGGTTCTGTTCGCCGCGCAGACCATTCCGGGACTCATAGTCCCGCTGCTCGTATCTCCCGTACTGGACCGCTATCCCAGAAAGCCGTTCCTGGTGTTCTTTGACGGCCTGTTCGCGGTCATGTACCTCATCGCCGGGATCTGGATGTATCTGAGCAAGTTCAACTACATGGAATACCTTCTGGCGTCCCTGGTCTTCCAGGCGGTGGGAGAGCTGGACGGGCTGTCCTTCAACGCGCTGTTCCCCAAGCTCATTCCGGAAGGTTTCGAGGAGAAGGGATATACCGTTTCCTCGCTGCTCTACCCCACTATCTCGGTTATCATGACTCCGCTCGTGTCCATCGTATACAAGAAGGTCGGGCTCGCCAGCATCCTATTCTTCCAGGCTGTCTGCTCACTTCTCGCGTGCGTTATAGAGAGCACCGTGCAGGTGGAGGAATCCGTGGTGGAAGGCACCGAGCTCTCGGTCCGGCAGTGGTGGGGAGACATCAAGGACGTCATAAAATACCTCAAGGAAGAGACCGGCATACTGACACAGGCGGTCTATTCCAGCTACAGCAACGGGACCGTCACCGGATTCTCTGCGCTTCAGGTCGCATTCTACTCGACTGCTGCCGGATTCAGTCCTCAGCTATACGCTATACTGGAATCGGTGTCGTTCTTCGCGAGAACAGCCGGCGGGCTTCTTCTGGTCAAAAGGGAGACGCCTAAGGAGAAGAAATACTCTCTGACTGCGAGGATATATCTCATCAACGACATCCTGACCGCGATACAGCTGTATCTTCCCTTCCCGCTCCAGCTCATCGACAGAGCCGCGGTTGATTTCTTCGGGGTGCAGAGCAGCAACATCAGATACGCAGCCTTCTCGAACTACATGCCTGACAGGATGAGAGCCAGGCTCTTCGCATTCGACTCGGTGTTCTTCCTCATACTCAACTCGATCCTGACTCTCGCGATAGGCGCTCTCGGGGAGGTCCTTCCCTACAGGCTGGTGATGCTGATCTTCGGGGGATCCTGCATCGCCGTATGGTCCTTCTGCATCCTCGGAAACAGGAAGCACATAGAGCCCATCTATCTTAAGGACAGCGCTCCGGCAAAAACTGAATGACATGACTAAACAGCGCTTCTCCGGAAGCGCTGTTCTTCGTTTAGTGCTATATTAGAAATAACAATGACACAGCGATTATCCTGAAAGGAGCACGGAATGCATCTCATAGGCGTTAAGGAAAGCAGCGGCTGGCTCTCCTCCAGATGGGAGCTCACCTACCCGACCGGCTGGAACGGCATACTTAACGGAGTCAGTTCAGCTTACAGATACTTCGATCAGCCCGAGATTCTTGTGAACGGCGAGCCGGTACAGATAAGCAGCGACGAAGACATCTCTCAGATCCCTGAGAGCGGCAACATGACGCTGCGGGGCCTCTCTCAGTTTATAAAAGCCCACGTCTCCATCAGGCTGTACAACCAGCTGTCCGCAGTCGACGTGACAGTAGCGCAGTCGACAGACGAGTTTAAAAAAGCCGATTATGAAAAGTTCAATCATTCGATGTGCCAGTTCCTGGACAGTTTTGAACTGGCGATGCACAGCTGACGGTCTGAACGTCTTACGGGAGGATACATGGTACGCAGACTGAGATACGGAAACACGAATACATTCCTGATCTCCGGCGGAAAAGGAAGCCTTCTCGTCGACACTGACTACGCGGGGACTCTCCCCTCCTTCTACAGAGCCATCAGCGCGCAGGATATAAGGATCGGCGATATAGACTATGTCCTCGCCACCCACTACCACCCCGACCATATGGGACTGATCGGAGAGTTACAAAAGCAGGGAGTGAAGCTTCTGGTCATAGACCTTCAGCTCCCGCACCTCCATTTCTCCGACCGCATTTTCGAACGGGAGCGTCAGAGGTCCTACCTGCCTCCCGATGAGAGCACTGCGGAAGTCATCTCCTGCGCCCAGAGCCGCGCTTTCCTTGAGGAGCTGGGGATCCGCGGAGAGATAATATCCACGCCAAGTCACAGCGCGGACAGCGTCTCGCTCATTCTGGACGGCGGCGACTGCTTCGTCGGGGACCTGGAGCCGGCGTCATACATAGAGGCATACGGAGAGGGATCCTCACTCGCGGAGGACTGGAAGCTTATCACGGATCACTGTCCCAGGGTGATCCATTGCGCGCACCGCCCCGATACGGTGATATAGAGACTTACGGAGGAACACATGGAAGAAAGACTGCGCAGGCAGATGGATTTCGCCCTGGAGCTCGACAAGGAGAAGAACGTTTTCAGGCAGACTCACCTGTCGGGACACGGCAGGAACGAGAACGACGCCGAGCACGCGTGGCACATGGCGATAATGGCATATCTCTTCCGGGAGTATTCCAACGAGCCGGTAGACATCACAAAAGTCATGCTGATGTGCCTCATCCACGACGTTGTGGAGATAGACGCAGGCGACACATACGCATATGACAAGGAGGCGCTTGCCACGCAGAAGGAGCGCGAGGAGAGAGCCAAGGAGCGCATTTTCTCCCTGCTTCCGGATGACCAGAAGCAGGAGCTCATGTCGCTGTTCGACGAGTTCGAGGCATACGAGACTCCTGAATCCAGATTCGCGCACGCCATGGACAACTTCCAGCCGGTGCTGCTCAATGACAGCAACGGAGGGACGGACTGGACCGAGCACGGCGTCGACGCGGCCACAGTCTACGGCAGGCAGAACAAGACGAAGCTCGGCTCCGAGGAGCTGTTCGGGGTCATCGACTCCATCATAAAGAAGAATGTAGAGAAAGGCAGCCTCAGAAGCTCGGGCTGACCTGAAAGGAAAATAGCATGAAACACGCAGTGATCCTCTCATCGACGAACAGTATTTCCGCAAGGACCGCTGAGGCGGAGCTCTCAGAAGGCAGGACCGTCACCCTCGCAGAAGCTGAATACACCCCCGCAGAGCTTGAGGTGTTCGAAAAGCACAGATCCGAATGGATCTTCCGCCGCTCGGGAGAGCACATGTTCCTCGCGGACTCCGACAGCGGCGAGGACGCCCGCGGATACTACTGCGGATACTTCGACCCGATCCCCGAGAGAGCCGTGTTCGAGAACGGCAGGCTTATCGGCTTCTATCTCTGCGCGCACAGCATAAGCTACTCCGGCATCAGCCGCTCCAGCTATTCCATGGACAACTGGGGCTATCCGGGAGACGACCCGTTCAGGTTCATTTCCCGGGGAAACAGGACACACCTGTTCCTGTTCGCTGACAGCGAGTCTATTACTGACCGCGACTGGACCCTTCTGCGGAGAGATCCGCAAAAGGAATACAGATCATATATAGACTTCTGAGACCGCGGCACTGCCGCAGCAGTGAGGAAAAGTACAATGGCACGTGAGGTAACACCGCAGGAGCGGGAGACGCTCCTGAAGAATCCGCAGCTGGTGATGTTCGACCCGTACAGCGCCTTCAGGCACGGCGTCTCGCTGGGCAAGGCTCTGATACCCCCGCTTATAACGGTACTGCTGTTCGTTCTGTGGGCCGTCCTGTACCCCGGCTTCGTATCTTCCCATCCGAAGCTTTTCGCGGGGCTAGGCTGCGCGGCCCTGGTGATCTCGGGCGGTTCGCTGCCGGTCCTGTACCTCATTTTCGACGATCTCGACTACAGCAGGGCAAAGGCCGGACATTTCGGGGAACAGCTTGAAGAGCTGATGCCGCAGAAGCTTAACTGCAGCCTGGCTCACATCGACTGGGTCACCGTGCAGAAGGCGGAAGGCGGATGGGTCATCGACGGCCGCGATGAGATGTTCGGGTATGTGTCCTATGTAAACTGTTTCCCGATCCTGCCCGGCACCGATCTGGCCGTGCTCCGCGGCAGGAACGGCTTCACGGCATTCGTCAGACGCGATGAGAAGACCGAGAGCTTCTACTGCTGATCCCCTATTATTCCCGAGGTCCGAGGCCGCTGTCATCACGGATGTGCGGCTTTTTTTCTGCCGGAAACTAACATCTGCGCGCCGTATTTATGTTCACGTTAAGTATCGGTATAATATTCCAGAGAGATCACGATAAGCGCTGACCTCAGCGCAGCATATAACAAAAACAGGGATCACACATATGCCTCAGATCAACGACCATATACATACCGTCCAGTACTACGAGACCGACAAGATGGGCGTCACCCACCACTCCAACTACATAAGGTGGATGGAGGAAGCGAGAGTAAGCTTTCTGGAGCAGACAGGCTGGGATTACTCCAGGCTGGAGGACATGGGACTCGTCTCCCCTGTCGTCAGCCTGAACTGCGAATACAAACACCCGACCAAGTTCGCCGACAAGGTCTCCGTCCATGTTGAGATAGAGGAGCTCAGGTCAGTCACCATACGTTTCTCCTACACCATGAAGGATCAGGACGGGAACACCGTATTCACCGGAACTTCCCTTCATGCGTTCTTCGATGCGGAAGGAAAACCGCTCAAGATCAGGAAAGAGCATCCGGATCTGTACGCGACCCTGAGCAGCCTCGTCAGAAACGTACCGGAATGATGCGGCGCTGCAGGCACGGGAGATTAGAGACAGATGATTGGAAACAGGATCATGATCATAGGATGTCCGGGCAGCGGCAAGAGCACCCTCGCTCTGCGTCTGCACGGTATCACCGGCATCCCGCTGTACCACCTGGACAATGTCTGGTGGAAGCCTGACCGCACTCATATATCCAGAGACGAGTTCGACCTGCGCCTCTCGGAGATCCTTAAAGGCGGCAGCTGGATCATCGACGGCGATTACAGCAGGACATATGAGCCCCGATTCGCCGCGTGCGACACCGTGATCTTCCTGGATCTCAGCGAGGAGGAATGCCTGAGGGGCATAGAAGGCAGAGTCGGGACAGTGAGGCCGGATATCCCATGGTCGGAGGACAGCCTGGATCCGGAGCTTGTCATGCAGGTCAGAAAGTACCGCACAAAGAACCGGCCTGTCATCCTCAGCCTGACGGAGCGCTATCCGGACAGACAGTACATCATTTTCAGATCCAGAGACGAGGCGGATGCCTGGCTGGATCATCTCTCGGACGATAACACAAGGAGCACGTTCCTAAATGAGTTACAGATACAACAGCACGGACAAGGACAAATTCAGCCTTCATGACTGCAGGTCCGACCATATCGAGCTGGAAGACGGAAGGCTGACCTTCTTCTTCCCTTCCGGCATCTTCTGCACGGATTACGGCGATGACTGGCCAAACACCGGCGCCGCATCCCTGGTGTACAATGTCGACAGCATGCGCGGGATCACCTTCTACGCGTTCCGGGAGACCGGCGGACAGACCGTGCGTGAGGAATATGAGCCGGCGCAGTTCATAGAAAAGGTGAACAGCAAGGAATGGGAGCTTGAGTTCGCCTACAGGTACGAGGGATATCAGGAAGTCCTTCACATGTGCTGGATATGGCAGAACGGGGAACCCTGGACCATGGAGGCCCAGCTTTTCATCGGGACAAAGGAGCCGGAGATCTTCTGTTATGATCCTCCGGAAGGAGATGCAGAATGAGGTCCATTCTTATTAAAGACACGACCCGCGAGGAGCGGGAACAGATCATCTCCTCCTCTCTCGGCTGCGGGGGAGGCTGCGAGAACTGCTCCTCCTGCTGGCTCGGCGGCGGAGATCCCGCAGAGATATACAGGGATTACATAGAAGGCAAACGTGAGATAGCCGAGATCAACATGGAATACAATGATAGATACCGCAAGGGAAAACTGATCCGTTAACAGGAGGCCCTATGGGAAACATCATACGGCTCAACGGGAACGCGCCGAAAGAGAAATGGCTCTCTATATCCAACCAGGGAACTGATATGTTCCTGGAGCTGCTCCTCAACGCGGCGGAACCGCTGGATAAGACTCCGTCACAGCAGGCGCTGATCGGTTTCCTCGCTGACCGGAAGGACATCAATGATATAGCTCCCGGCACTGCCGGCTTCGACCTGGACGAGATGCCATGGTCAGAAGATACCCTCAAAGAAGACGCGGACTTTCTGCTCTCCCTGACCCGGAACGCCGTGACAGACAGATCCCTTGAGGACATGCCGCACGGAATCAGGACCGGAATCGTCATTCCCTGGTTTGACAGCTTCGCGGACATGCTCTGCGACATAAGAGACGGCGTCACCTGCGAAGACGAGCCTTTGGAGGCCGGTCAGTCCTGTAACGGGCAGAACTTCTACATGAGGGTCATCTCGAACCTGGTGAGGTTCGGATGCGGGTACAGGACAGCGGACGGGAACAGACAGTATTTTGCCTTTCACGGATACCCCAGCCGTAACGACGATCTCTTCACCACCAGCGAGATATCGGAAGCAGAGTACTATCAGATCAGCAGAGACTATCCCACAGATATAGATGCTGACCGGGAAGCCGCACAGATCTTCCGGGACAAATACGTAGAAGGACACGCTGTCCTTATGGAGGGATGGAACAGGCTCCCTTCCCCGGAAGACCTCTAGAAGCTTAAACACGAAAAAGACCCGCTCATCGCGGGCTACTCATCACAGGAGGATCATCGATGGCAAAGGTAGTCGTCGGAATGTCAGGAGGCGTGGACAGCGCCGTTGCGGCTCTGCTTCTCAAGGAGGCGGGCTACGATGTCATAGGCGTCACCCTGCGCACCTGGGTCAGCTCGGACGGTCAGGAGAGCCGCTGCTGCGAGATAGACGACGCCAGGGCGGTATCGCAGAAGATAGGCATCCCCTATCATGTATTCAACTGCGTATCGGATTTTGAGAACAGGGTCATAAAGCCCTTTATAGATGACTACCTCAGCGGTCTCACGCCCAATCCCTGCGTCATCTGCAACCGGGAGATCAAGTGGGAGCGTCTCTTGTATCACGCGAACGTGCTGGGAGCTGATTACGTCGCCACCGGACATTATGCTCATGTCGTAAAGCTTGACAGCGGCAGGTATACCGTGCGCAAAGCGCTGCACGGCGAGAAGGACCAGACCTACATGCTCTACCGCCTCAGCCAGGAGCAGCTCGCAAGGACCCTCATGCCTCTCGGAGACCTCTCCAAGCAGGAGGTCCGGGATATCGCGCAGAGAGCCGGACTGCCGGTCGCTTCCAAGCCCGATTCGCAGGAGATATGCTTCGTGACGGACGGAGATTACACCGATTTCATTGCCTCCCAGCCGGGAGTCACGCTTCCGCCGGAAGGAAACTTCACGGATGAGTCCGGGAAGGTCCTCGGAAAACACAAGGGGATCATCCACTACACCGTGGGACAGCGCAAGGGACTGGGCATAGCCCTCGGATATCCCGCCTACGTAAAGCAGATAAAGCCGGAAACGAACGAAGTGGTTCTCGGCGCATCCGGCTCCACCTACTGCGATACGGTATACTGCAGGGATCTCAATTTCATGAGCATAGAAGAGCCGGCTTACGGAGAGAAACTGCGCTGCCAGGTAAAGATCCGCTACCGCCACCCCGGACAGGATGCCGTGCTGGAGAAGGAAGCGGAGGACCGGTTCAGGCTCAGCTTCGACGAACCCGTCAGGTCAGCAACGCCCGGACAGTCCGCCGTGTTCTATGACGCAAACGGCGATCTGATAGGCGGAGGCATCATCTCTGAAGCCGTCTTCAGCTGACCGCAGCATATTTGGGCATACAGAAAGACACCTGATACTTCCAGCAGTACCGGGTGTCTTTTTTTATATGTGATCCGTAACTGTCTCTTGACTCAATGGAGACTGTCACTCTGTTTCTGATGAGAACCCAAGGGAATCCAGCCACTGCAGGATCTCCTCCCTGGAAGTTCCTATGGCGAATCTCCTTCCCTCGTCCCAATCAGCTCCGGGAGCCAGTGAATGGAGGTCTTCCGCGCTGGATCCCAAGGGACTGGACCCCGATGTGCAGAACGGTATGACCTTTTTGCCCGAAAGATCCACGCCATCCAGAAAAGTGCTTATGATCCTCGGCGCCTGCCCGTGCCATATCGGATATCCCAGGAACACAGTGTCATAACCGCTTACGTCGAGAAGCTCTCCGGCGATCCCCGGCCTGACGTCCGGATCCTTCTGCTCTCTGTCCGCGCGGCAGTCCGTATAGTACTTGATGTCGTCGTCGGTATACGGGACCTCTGCCTGGATCTCATACAGGTCTCCGCCCAACTCATCGGCTATATACCCGGCAAGCGGTCTGGTGTGTCCGGTGCGGGAGAATACGACAACAAGGACCGATCCTTCTGCCTTTTCCTGCCCGTCCGGGTTCAGAGAGAACGTTACGGTGACATCTCCTCTGCCCAGGGCATCCCTGAGCTCCTCCGCGGTCAGGTCCCTGACCTTTCCGAGGCGTGTGAAGCTCCAGGTGTTCTCGTCGTAGTAGATGGTTATCTGGTCGCCCTGATACAGTATCACATCGCCGGGCTCCGTGGTGATCCTCTCATCATTCGTAGGCAGCGACGTGCCCAGCGGTCCGACCTTCTCGAAGCTGCCGTAATCGCTCATCTCGACCGTGACGTCGCCGGCCTTCAGCAGCTGCAGGAAAGCATCTGCCGATGAGTTGTCCTCCGCTGCGACCGTCAGTACATTTCCGTTTACGTGCGCGTAGAAAACGCGGTCATCCATCTCCTCTGCCCCTTTTTCTGCTTGCTCCTGCACGTCTGCTCCGGGTGCAGGCTCTCCCTGCTGGACAGGCTCAGTGATACCGTTTCCGGAGCCTTTCTCTGACACTGCGCATCCTGTCAGCAGCAACAGCAGAGCCAGCACTGCCGCAAAGACACGCAGTTCCACGCTTCCGTATTTTTTACTACTGCAGTTTTTCATTCCTGCCCGCCTTATCTCAGGTATTCGGTAAAGAACGATTCGATCTTCCCGAACGGTATTGCATCCTTTCCGCCGCCGTCGTACAGATCCGTATGCACTGCGTCGGGAATTATCATCAGTTCCTTGTTGTCAGTATATCTGCTGTCCCTGATCATGTCAGCATATGCGTCGCGGCTGAAATAGCAGGAATGCGCCTTCTCGCCGTGTATGAGGAGCACAGCGCTGCGGATCTCGTTCGAGTACTGCAGGATCGGCTGGTTTATAAATGACTCGCATCCGGTGACGTTCCACCCTCCGTTTGAGTTGAGGGAACGCGGATGGTAGCCACGCCTGGTCTTGTAGTAGTCGTAATAGTCCCTGACAAAGAACGGCGCGTCATCCGGCAGCGGATCCACCACTCCGCCCGCGAGTTTGTATTCTCCGTTTCTCAGATCTTCCGTCCTCTGGGCGCACATGGCAGCCTTAGCCTGATATCTGGCTTCCTCGGTGTCAGCTGAATCAAAATACCCTTTCGCGTTCACTCTGGTCATGTCGTACATGGTGGAAGCCAGTGTAGCCTTGATGCGGGTATCCAGAGCCGCGGCGTTGATCGCCATGCCGCCGAGCCCGCATATCCCTATGATGCCTATCCTCTCAGGGTCTGCCCTGCCGCAGAGGACAAGGAAGTCAACAGCAGCCATGAAGTCTTCGGTGTTTATGTCGGGAGAAGCCATATAGCGAACGTTTCCTCCGCTCTCCCCCGTGAAAGACGGGTCGAAAGCTATCGTTAGAAATCCGCGCTCCGCCAGCGTCTGCGCGTACAGTCCGGCGCACTGCTCCTTGACAGCCCCGAACGGTCCGCTAACGGCTATCGCGGGAAGTCTCCCCTCAGCGCCAAGCGGCACATACATATCCGCTGCCAGCGTTATTCCGTAACGGTTCACGAAAGTGACCTTGCTGTGCTCAGTCTTACTGCTTTTCGGAAAAGTCTTGTCCCATTCGCTTGTCAGTATCAGTTCTTCTTTTCTTATCATTGCCGTCTTCTCCTTTTTTATCTCAGGCCGGTTCCGGCAGACGTCTGACGGATTATGCTGTCGATGCGGTCCACTCTGCGCTGGCTCACATGAAGCTCCTCAAGGAGCGCGCATCTGCATCTGCGCAGAAATGCCAGGAGAGCTTTCCTGTCAGCCGACTCATACAGCTGTCTTGCTCTGTTCAGTTCTCCGCTTCCGCATCCTGCCATCGAGAGGTCGGTCAGCAGCTCTTCCAGTTCACTTTCCATCGGACGTGTATCTCCGGTCTTTCTTTTTTTGTCTGCGCTTTCATTCTATCCTCTTTATCTGACCTCCACCAATGGTTATAATTTATATCGTGATATTCCATTATTGCATATCATTAAACAAAAAGAAGGTTCAGGAGAAGAACGCATGGAGATACGTACCCTGAGATATTTCCTGGCAGTAGCCAGAGAAGAGAATATGTCCCGCGCCGCAGATCTGCTGCATGTCACGCAGCCTACCCTGTCCAAGGCTCTCAGGTCTCTTGAGGAGGAACTGGGGAAAAAGCTTTTCACCAGACACAGCTTCAGCATCGAGCTGACAGAGGAAGGCGTGCTTCTGCGCAACCGCGCGGAAGATCTCGTATCCATGGCTGACAAGATCGAGCAGGAATTCGTGTCCCTTGACGACGTGACCGGCGGCGACCTGTATTTCGGTCTCGCGGAATCCTGGCTGATCAGGTATCTGGCAAGAGAGATCAGGGATTTCAAGCAGCTCTATCCGGACCTCAGATATCACATAACAAGCGGCGACACTGAGCAGGTGACCGAGAAGCTGGACAAGGGCCTGCTGGATTTCGCCGCGATCTTCGAGACACCTGATGAGAGAAAATACCGCTATGTTCCTTTCCCTGAAGCAGATCATTTCGGGGCGGTGCTTCCTGCCGCTTCGCCGCTTGCGGGAAAAGACCGGATCACGGCGGAGGATCTTGCCGGGCTTCCCCTTTTCACATCGCAGCAGAGCTGGGAAAACGACATACGGCCATGGGCAAAAGATCTCTTCCCTTTCTTTCATCTGGAAGGCTCCTTCCGCCTGGCATACAACGGGTCCATGTTCGCCCGTGAAGGTCTCGGCATTCTGTTGACACTGAACAACCTTATCGATACATCTGAGGGAAGCGGTCTTGTTTTCCGTCCTCTTTATCCCGACCTCGAGATGAGGATGTACCTTATCTGGAACAGATACCAGAGCTTCACGCCGATCGCCGAACGGTTTATCAGACACATCCAGGCGGCGTTCTCAGCATAGCGCGGCAGCCCGGAAGCAATACCGGTATGCTGTCCTGCTTGCGGCATTGCCGGACTTATGGTAGTCTTGAATCGATTGATGCCCCGCAAAAAACGATCCGCGGAAAACGCCGCACAGTGCCGGCGTCATAAGTTTCCAGGATATCTTTTCAGGGCTTTTTGTTTTTACCGACTGATCCGATCGTATTTCTGTTTTCATCTGCTTTATGAGGAAGGGAACGGTACATATGGTAGACAACACTAATTTCAACGTTAACAAGGACAATCTCACCATGCGCATCGGCCAGGCTGAGATGTACCTCAAGGAATTTGAGAACGAGGTCAAGAGAGCCCAGGGCGGAACCGGCAACTTCCGCTCCAAGGAGGACGCCCTCTCGCGCGTCATGATCCTTAATGAGTTCGCGCCGGACGATCCCCGCGTCAAGGATCTCTTCGCCCGCGCCAAAGCCTGCATAATGGGAGCCTCCGGCAACTCCACAGAGATCACCCACGACATGGTCGTGTATCTTGAGAATGAGGAGAACATCAGGAAGCTGTACGCGGAAAAGAGCGAGAAAGGCTGGAACGATCTTCTTGCGAAATACAGCGACAAGCTTCTGGACAAGGCCTTCCCCGCTCCGGATCCCAGAGAGACCAGTCTCGACGATATCTATGACAAGTACATCGTCCTTGATGAGGTCAGATACCCGATGAACCAGTTCATGGGCATAACCGGCGAGTTCATTCATGTAGGTAAACGCTCCTCCGGAATGTATTTCATCAGGATCGACACCCGCAAATGGCTGGGACCGTATGAGGCTGTCAAGCGCTACAGAAGGCTGGTCGACAGCACCATGATGGAAGTCGACCAGTGGACCGTGCTCGGAAGGATCGTGGACACTGCGATGGAGATCCCGGAAGCCGGCGAGAACAAGGTCGGCGGAGCGGTGTTCGCGGTCGTGGTGGAGCCGGTCGCGCTGTATGTGCCGGGTCACGTTCTCGGCATCTATGACGGAGAGCTGGAGAACAGCGGCTACTTCGAGGGAGAAGACGAGGTCGCTGCCATCAAGGAGAGCTGGTACACGGAGAAAACCGTGCCGGATGACGTCACGCCCGAAAGGCTTGTCGAGATCTTCCGCCAGGCCATTAAGGAAAAGAACTACGATCTCTATGCCGACTGCATACAGCCCGAGAGAAGGCAGAATCCCACGCAGGAATCCCTTATGCTGTATTACTGGGATCTGCATCAGGAAAGATTCCACGGCGAGTACGTGCACGCCGAGGTCGTTCCGGAAGCCACGAAGATCACCGTAGTCAAGGGCTACAGCGACGAGACCGGACTGGAATCCTACTTCCTGTCTCAGGAAGATCAGGAGAAGATAGCCGCCAAATTCGGTGAGAAGGTCGAGTACGCTTCCGTACAGACCGTATCCTTTGACAGGAACGGCAAACAGCTTGGCAGCCCTGTAAGAAGGAACCTCATCAGGACCAACGGCGGAAGATGGTATGTACGCGACTACGAGATCAGGTTCTGACACCCTTAAAGAACGACAGGAGGTATCGATATGGACGGATATAATGAGAATGATTTTGATTCTTTAGATATTTATGACTTCTCGTGGGAGGGCATCGACGAAAGCCTTGCGACCAATGAGATCTCTCATCTCAACAGCATGATCCTCAACGTGGCCAATCTCGTGGACCACATGTGCTATAACAGCGACTTTTCCAATACGTCCACGGCCTATAACCAGCTCAGGGACCAGGAGATCGGCCGCAACAGCTGGATCCAGGAGTTCTATTTCGCCAACCAGGGCACATATGAAAAGTGCATGAAGGGCGACAAGCCTTCCTGGTATCATGAGCTGTCCCTGGAGAAACAGAAGAAGTTCGATCTGGGCCTTTCATACCAGAAGGACGCGTCTCAGCTGGTGAAGCCCCTAGACCAGATGATGCTCCTTATGATGAAGATCCCGCTTCTGGAATCATACAGGATAGTAAGGCTCACCATGACGCTGGACGACATGGGCTTCGATGACAGCTTCTGGGAACAGATCAACAGCGACCTTGTGTCGGTCTCCGACCTGCTCAACAAGCCTGACAGCTCAATTGAGACACGCAGCAAGGAGTACTACAGACAGAACCACGGCAAGATCTCCGAAACAGACCTGCTGGACGGCTATCAGATCGCAAGGAGGAAGGATTATATCACCGCCTTCCAGGCCTTCTGCGCCAGGGCGCAGGACAGTTTTCGCGTCAATGAAGCCGGGCACTTCAGCGTCGACCTCAACATGGTCCTTCTGGTGAGGACGCTGGACCAGTACACCAGCAAGGTAGCCGAAGCCATGAAGGAGAACATCCAGAGCTCTCTGGAGAACTGCATCGAAGAATGCAATAAGCTGGAAGCCGTTCTGACCAGCAGGAACGAAAAGCTGGAGAACGATCTGTTCCGCAGCACTGTCACTGCCCTTGACAGCCTCAACACGGTGCTTAAGGATTACTGCGATCTTGCTCTCACGGTCTATAAGCGCTATAAGGACGGCGACAACGACGCTCCGTTCGTCTTCCTGAAGAAACCGGTCGCCAATTCCAGCATCAGGCCCAAATACGGCTTTGAAGCCGTAACCGCGGATCCCATGGACAGCGGTTCCAGATACGAAAAGATGTACGTGTCCGCGGCAAACGCCCTCACATCGCACTGTCTGGAGTTCTCACAGTACAGTGGAAGATGATACACACAGCGCATCTGACATAAACAGACATAATAACATCAGCCGCCGGGCATAAGTTCCGGCGGCTTTTCATTTTGCCATGCAGGTCTGTGATGTATCAGGCTTTCAGAAAACTGAAACTCTTGCACAACTCGCAGGCATAAAGTTTGGTTACTCTATTTAATATTATTGCGGCAGTTTGCTGTGCTAAAATTATTGGTGGAACAGAAGGCCCGCAAGACGGTCAGAGAGCCCTTCAAAAAGCCTCTCCCCCATCCTGCGGAACCATCATTAACAAACGGGCTTGAAGCCTAACGCAATGTCTTTGCGGCAGCGCTTCTGAAGCCCGATCAATAAACAAAAAGGAGACAAATCTATGATCAAGATCGATGCTAATTCCATCGCTCAGACCAAAGCCGGCAAGCTGCAGGGCGCAGAGATCGACGGCGTCTACCGTTTCCTCGGTATCCGCTATGCTCAGTCCTCGGCAGGCAAGAACAGGTTCATGCCCCCCCAGCCGCTGATCCCCTGGGATGACGTAAAGCCCGCTCTTACATATGCAGGCAAGTCATGGCAGTGCGACACCCCCCGTATGGAGGATCCCGAGATCCGCAGCACAAGATATCCTTCCGCTTATGAGAAGCTCATGACCGGAAGCAACGAGATGGGCGGCGACGGCGACGAAGACTGCCTGGCCCTCAACCTCTGGACCCCCGGCCTCAATGACGGCCGCAAGCGCCCCGTCATGGTATGGTTCCACGGCGGCGGAAACATCGCCGGCGCGGCGGAAGCCGACTGGCATGACGGATTCAACATGGCGAAGAATGAGGACATCATCTTCATCTCCGTAGGACACAGGCTCGGCATCTTCGGATACCTCTATCTGTGCAACCTCGGCGAGCGCTTCAAGGACTGCGCGAACGTCGGCCATCAGGACATGGCAGCTGCAATGCAGTGGATCCATGACAACATCGAGGCGTTCGGCGGAGATCCCGGCAACGTCACCATAGTCGGACAGTCCGGCGGCGGCGGAAAGGTCGCCAACCTCATGTCCATGCCCATGGTAAAGGGCAACGTCCAGAAAGCCATCATCCAGTCCGGCGGATTCCGCGGAGCCACGATCCAGGAAGGCATCGACATGACTAAGCAGTTCCTCGACTTCCTCGGCATCGATGAGACCAACATCGACAAGCTCTGGGATTACACCCCCCAGGAGCTCATCCAGGCTCAGAGAGACATCAACGCCACCCGCACAGTCGGCACATACTTCGTATGCCCGGTCGTCATCGACGGCAGAGTAGTCGCGTATGATCCGTTCGACGGCGCGGAAGGCTCCGAGTTCTGCAAGGACATCACCCTCATCACCGGCTATGACAAGGACGACGCAGTCCTGCAGGCGCTGATGAACCCGAAGATGTTCAAATGGAGCATCGAGGACGTCAAGAACGCCATCATGGAGCTCGGCTTCGATTCAGCCAAGGCTGATGACATCATCAGGATCTACAAGGGCTATATCGGCGAAGACGCACAGCCCGTGCACATCTACACCACCTTCCTCAATGACCGCAACCACACCAAGGCCACATACACCAGGGCTCATTCAAGAGAGCTGGTCGGCGGCGGCGCACCGGTCTACAGCTACTGCTTCATGAGAGAGGGCAACGACCCCGAGTTCAGGGCCGTTCACGGTGTTGAGATCCCGTTCTTCTTCGGAAACGCGGACTATGCTCCGGCTCTCTGGAACTGCGACACCCACTATGACGCGATGAAGCTCAACGTAGCAGCGCGTTCTGCCTGGGCAGCATTTGCCAGGACCGGCAACCCCTCCAACCCCTACATGCCTGTCTGGAGACCTTATGACAGCGAGACCCGCTACACGATGTGCGTAGACATCGACAGCAAGCTCGTCAGCAAGTATCATGAGGAAGCCTACGACTATATCTTCTGAGATCATATAGCCGTTATCTCCTGAATAGCGAAAGCCCATGACCCGCAAGGGTCATGGGCTTTTTTCATACTAAAGATCCAAATCTTCAACTTCTCTGTTTTTCTCATGTTTTGAGTCAGTATAATGAGCTTCTTTTTGTCTTAAAACACTGACTAATTCTTCACTTGGCTGATAATAAACCCAAGCCATATTGTTTATCAGCATTTCATGGATTTCATCCAATGAACTCATAGCTGCACTATACTCTATTCGATCTTCTGCCTTAAGAACATACTGTGTCTGCATTACTTCATATGCTCTTTTTATTGCATTATTGTTGATTGCAGAATCAAATAATATAAAGTCAGCCGGAAGCACTCCAGGAATTCCGTCAAGGCGACCTAGTTCTTCCTTTATGCGTATATCAAGAAGTCTTTTTAACGTTATTTCATTCTCAAGAAGATCCTGAATACAGGGCTGCTTTATCATGACGCTCAAATCATAGATGTGCTTTGCTGCTTCGAACGCTTTCTTATTGTCCTCTGATCGTCTAGCATATGCTTCTGCCGCAAACAATTTATCTATAAATATGCGTTCAATCGTTATCGTAACTACCTTAAATGGATTTACATCGTATTGTTCACTTAAAATCAACTGCTCAGTTTCTGTTGCCAGATCGTAAATCAAAGGGGCAATCTCCAATTCTTCTGTCGGCTCACTTATGGTAAATGACGTCGCTTCGATCTTTACTATTCCAAAGCGTTGCAAAGCATCATTAGCATCATATGAAGTTATTGGGGTATACGTATAAACTGAAACTACTTCAGATCGGTTTGTTATTCCTGCAGAAACATCGCGCTCCAGAGCATCATATCTCTTCGTTGCTTGTTCTAGACGTCTGTCATTTTGCGATCTGCTGCATCCTTGTGTATCTACAGAAAGATCAATATCCTCCGAAAAACGGTTCGTTGTTTTAAGTGCTTTGTATAAAGCAGTTCCTCCCTTGAAATAAGCACGAAGTCCAGACATCTGTTTTTCTGCTAGTTCATGAAGCATAAGCACAACATAATAATCTTTTTCCAGGACATCTGTCCTGTACCCGGTCCGTTCATGTATTTGATCAAGTAAAACTCTGAATGCATTTTTGTCGAGATGAAGTTTCAATCTTTTTTACCTCAGTCCAGCAGTATGTGCAAGATGCAGTATAGTCTTCCTGGTGTAGTATTTATCTGCATAATACAGGAGTTTTTCGTATTGAAGATTGTGCTTTTTTATATGATCAGCGATCAACATATATGGATCTTCAGTATCTACTGGTGATTTATCCAGTAGTTCAATGGCGTCAAGCGTCTGCAGATACATCTTATTATCAGTATTTATCGGTTCTTTTGGCGGACATATTGAAACATCTAGTTTTTTATCATATCTAATACAGTCTTTAGCAGAATTTGTAGCAATCACTCTTTTTGCAGGCATCTGTGTAGTTAACCCCATATAATGAAGCAACCATTGTCCGGTTTCGTAACCTTTATCATCTATGAGGTATTTATGCTCTATCACCTTCTCTTTATTGATATTCATATCTCCAAAAGGAGTATTGACCGTTCTATAGTAAATGCCCTTCTGATAACAACGCAGATCATCTATCGCATCATCTTCATAAATACGTTTCATAGTTACAGCTGCTGCAGCAGCTGCTTTCTTCTTGTCCATCCCAAAATTAGTTGTTAGCAACTCAGCAATTTCGTATGTATAGATCGGATCTCCTTCTCTTTTCTGAATCAGATACTTTTCAACACACTCTTTATATGTCATAAACCAACACCTTCATATTATTGATATTATATTTTCGTATTTATATTATTATTTACGCATTTATTATATCATACTATAATTGCAGGTCAACAACATGACATACTTCAAAAACTTATTGCTGCATGTTCTAAGATCATATAACTGTCATCTCCTGAACAGCGAAAGCCCATGACCCGCAAAGGTCATGGGCTTTTTTGTATCGCTTTTTCAGAATTCCTCAGTCCACGGGAACAGCGTTTTGTTTCTGTCGAGTGTCCTGATCAGTCTCATCTCCTCTTCCGACAGTTCGAAATCAAGGATATCCAGATTCTCTCTCAGGCGCCGGGCATGCCGCGACTTCGGTATCACTGAGATGCCTCTCTGCACGAGGAAGCGCAGCGCTGTCTGTGCAGCAGTCCTGTTATGGCTCTTCCCTATCTCCGTCAGGACTTCGTTGCCCGCGATGTTCCCTATGCCCTGGGCGAGAGGCGCCCACGCCTGCATCGTGGTGCCTTTTTCTCTCATCTCCTCCTGAAATTCCCATTTCTGGAAGAACACATGCGTCTCAAGCTGGTTGACTGCGGGGATTATCCCGCACTGAGCCATGAATCCGCGGTACCATTCCTCGCTGTAATTCGAGATCCCTATGGCTCTGGCCTTTCCTTCGCGCAGAGCGTCCTCCAGCGCGGCGTACATCTCCGGACCTTCCGGGTACGGCTCATGCAGCAGGAGCAGATCGACATAGGAAACCTGCAGAGCTTCGAGAGAGGCGTCTATGGCTTCCCTTGCCTTCTCGCGGCTGTTGCTCTTTCTGTATATCTTCGTGGTCAGGAATATCCTGTCCCTCAGTATCCCGCTCTTCCTTATGCCCTCGCCTACCTCGCGCTCGTTCTCATACATCTGAGCGGTATCTATTAGGCGGTATCCCATGCCTATCGCGGTGCTGACCGTCTCGGTGCATTCCCGGCCGCGGAGATCCCAGGTCCCGAGTCCGGCGAGCGGCATCTCCACTCCGTTGTTCAGAGTCACTGTCCCAATGTCCATGGATGGTTTCCGTCCTTTTTTCAGTGTTCTTCGAACCACCTGAGCGACAGGTCGAGGTACGCGTTGCTGAGCATGCTTCCGTCCACCGTGTCGAAGATATGGTTCGCGTAAGGCACCACTACCGTCTGATGGTCTATCTTAGCCTTGTCGAGAGCCTCATCCAGCGCGTACGTCGGTCCCGGAGGGACAAGGGCGTCGCCGGCTCCCACCATTATGTGGGTCGCGGGTGCGTCCGAAGTTATGTTCTTCACCGGCTCGAGGCTGTCATACAGGAACCTGTCCTCTTCAGGCGAGCATCCGGTATAGCCGTAGGCCATCCGGTGAGCCGTATTGCGGAAAACAGTGTCGTCATTGCGGTAAAAATCAGCCGGACTCGCGACCGGGAACGTGACGCTTACCGCGCTGACTGCGGGCAGCGGAGTGCCGTCAGCAGACACGGAGTACAGTCCCGAATTGATCTTGTACGAGATGTTGAGCGCCAGATTGCCTCCGGCAGACCCGCCGGTGACGTAAAGTCTCGATACGTCTCCGCCGTAATCGCCGGCATGCTCAGACACCCATGCGAACGCCTCGCACAGCTGAAGCTCGGTCGAGGAAGCGAGATGCCTCTCCTCGGAGGAGAGATCGTATTCCGGCGCAAATACTACATATCCGTTCTGCGCGAAAGTCTTTGAGTAATACTCGTGATCCTCGTTGGATCCCTGTATCCATCCCCCGCCGTGTATGTATATCATCACGGGCTTGCCTTCCTGCCCGTCATCAACGGTGTAGACATTTATCGCGACATCCCCGTACTGGGACCTCGTATAGGTGAGCTCCTCCTTCTTAACCCGCGAAACGTCCGCTTCCTTGGGGAAGATGTTGGGCTTCACGCCGTACTTGAACAGCCTTATGGCGTTTGCAGACATGAACACGACCGCCGCGATCAGCGAAAGGAACGAGACTGCTACGAGCCACAGGCCTTTCTTCCTGTCTATAGCGGCGATGATCACCGAGCACACGAACAGCGCCGCGCATGCGGGAAGCCATATGTGCAGGTATCCGACGGTCACGATATTCGCCACGCTCCCGATCACCGGGATCGCCGTGAACACCGTTCCCGCCGAGAACAGAAACACAAGTACATTTACAACTGCGAACAGTATCAGCAGTATCGTCGCGATCTTCTTCAGCATTGCATTGCTCCTGTCATTTTTATATTTACCGCTGATCGGCGGTCATCTCGTTATCGCTTCCCATATCTCCGCCTGAGCCGGCTTCGCTTCCGGTACGGGAATTATGGGATAGCAGTGTATCATCTTCTCGCCGACTATGAACCTGCAGCTGTTTCCGGCTTTTACGAGTCCTTCGTTAAGCAGCGCCTCATCCGGGTAGAACACCTCCCAGGTGCCTGCAGTCAGGGTCACTGGAGGCAGTCCGCTGAGATCCCCGTAAAGCGGGCTGACTCTGGGATCGTCGAGCGCGAGATCGCCTGCCCAGATCTCTCCCATCCGCCTTGCCCCGTCGATGCCGAGCATCGGATCGTGAGCCGTGTATCCGGTCATGTCGGGATTTGTCATCGTAAGGTCTACCCACGGGGATATGAGGATCAGCTCTTCCGGCATCCTCTCATTGCCGTCCCTGAGCGCCTCGGCAAGCCCGAGCGCCAGGCCTCCGCCCGCAGAATCGCCCATGAACACGACTTTTCCGCAGTCGTTCTCGTTGACGTAGTCAAGATAGAACCTTGTGCACAGGCCGTATGCGTACTCACAGTCATACACCGGCATCTTCGGGTAGACTATCAGGACCACCTCGCACCCGGTCTCTGCGGCCGTTCTTGCCGCCATCGTCAGCTGCTGGGCGTTGGGCTGGTTCACGTAGCCTCCGCCGTGAAAATAGAAGACCGTCTGCGCCGGATGCTCCTGGTCGTTGTAGATGAACGCCTGCAGGGCCTCCAGCGAATCCTCCCTGAGGCTGACGCTGAATCTCGCCTTCTCTATCACGACCGGCTCGCTGTTGGTCTGCCTCATCTGTTCTACATATCTGTCAGCCTCTTCCGCATAGGTGAACTTGTCGCTCCTGTGCTGCAGTGTGAGGAAGAGATCCACGAATCCTGCCATGAAGGAGCGTCCGTCCATGACGCGGCATTTGAACCAGAAGCCTGCCGCCGCGACCAGGATCACCGCAAGTATCACGAGCAGCGCCTTCAGGAGGATGCTTACTGCTCTTCTCTCGGGTTTTGCGGGTTTCTGTACGTATCTGTAAACCTTGACTTTCTTTTCTGCCATTGATAAAGATACCTGCCTTTACCGGTTGTTACGGTCTTTGTTTTCCGCTTCCGCGAGTATGATCTGTGCGCACTCCTCCGCCGTCGTCGCTGATGTATCGACGGTGACGTCATATCCTTCCCGCGGGTAAAGATATTCGTAGGAAGCCTGCGCGGAGCCCGCTGCCCTGTCGCCTCTGCTCTTCTCTCTGGCAAGAAGCACGTCGAGAGGGCATGTGACCCGGACCTTCAGGACCGGCGCCGTGTCCTCCAGCTGCATGAAATCCTCGTAGATCCTCGCGCTGGTGATGACGTGGTCCGTTACCGCGCCGTCAGCACGCTCAAGCGCGGAACACACCGCATTGCGTATGTCCGGCTCTATCTCCCATACGTCATCCTCATAGATCGTTTCGTCCGCAGGCAGCTTCATATGATCGTCTATGGATATGACGGGATAATCCAGGCCGTATCTCTTTTTTATAAGACTGCTCAGTTCCCCGGCCAGCGTCGACTTTCCGCTGCTGGAGGGTCCGTTGAGCAGGATCACCATCTTTTTCATTTGCTCTTTACCGTAATCCGCGGCCCGTGCTTATTCCCGGTCCTCACTGTCTGAGTGACACGGTGTATTCTTCCTTCTTCTTCGCCTTGAGGAAGAACCCGACCATCACGAAGACCAGAATGAACGAGAGCAGCGCCAGTGTGACCGGCGTGTAAATGAAGAGATCGCTGTATCCGGACAGTTCCTGTGAAAGTGTGAAATCGTATAGTCCGTGATAGATCCAGGGCACCAGGAGGGCAAGGACATACCAGATCTTCTTCCCGGTGCGGACGCCCCTGCTGTAGAACCTGCCCATTATGAATCCGAACACTCCGTGCATCATCGTTACGCCGCGGACTATCACATGGATCGGGCCCGATTCCATGAGATATGCCACGGACTCCAGGACCTCAAAGCCGAGAGCCACCAGGATCATGTACGCTGTAATGTCAAGGCTCGAATACTCGGTCACGCTCTTCTTTATGACCTTGCGGGAAAAGACGAGCTTGAATATCTCTTCCAGAAGAGCCGCAAGTATGACGTCCTTATAGAACTGCTGAAAGAAGATGTTCGATTCCGACAGACCTGCCAGGTTGCCTATCATGTAGAGAGGGATGGCGGCTCCGGCCACCGGAAGCGTAGTCAGAAGCCCGTACAGGAATGCTCTTCTGCAGTCTTCCTTATAACCCGGCTTGTCTCTGTCCTGTCTTACCAGGAACATGTACACCAGCCATGCGGGTATCAGGCTTGCCGCAAATGCGAGGACTATATCCATTATCGACCTCCGGATATTCATTGACTGAAGCGGGATGCGCTTCAGCCTTATCATCACACAACAGATTATAGCAGTTTGTCCATCGGTGTTGCACATGCAATATCGCCCGTATGGCCATGCTCTGCAATGTTCCGGAGATAAAAGACATCCGGCACATATGAATGTGCCGGATGCTCAAAGACCGCGGGTAACGGAAAATCCACTGATCTTTATTAATATCTCAGTCTTCCCTGAACGCCTTTCTGATGAAGGGACTGATGACGCATGCGAGCGCTCCGCCGATGCATGCCGTAAACAGCTGCATCACGCCGAAGTTGACGGACATGACTGCCTGCGCCTTCTCGGGAAGGAAGGACGGCGCGATCCATCTGACGATCAGCATGTACTGAAGCGCGAACTTGCAAAGAGCTGCTGCCGCCACTGATATGAAGGATCTGACCGTGCCGTTCTTGACCGCGCCGTCGAGTTTCTTCGTAAGGAGCGCGATCACCAGGACATAGATCAGGTTTCCCGCTGCTATTGCCGGCACCACCAATATCTGCGCGTTGATGCCGAGCAGGTAAGCGATGAACGGCGATACTACTGCCGCCGCCGCTCCTGTGCTCCATCCGAACAGCATCGTGGTAAGAGCGAGGATCAGGTTGACGAGAGAACCGGTGAGAAGCTGCTGCTTGAGAGGCGCCGTCACGAACTGTGCCACGATGATCAGCGCGATCGCTGCTGCGCTGCGTGTGATCCATTTGATGTTCTTGTTCATCTAGAATCTAATTACTCCTTTGAGCATTTTATTTGAGCGCCGGGTTGAGCGGTACGCTCCACTCGGTCAGATCAGTGTGAAGCAGGTGGTGTGACTTCTCTCCGAGCGGCTTTACCAGGAACTCGGAATAGAGAGCCTGCACATCAGGATTCTCGTGTGAATAGCGGATGGCGCTCTTCTGATCCAGGTTCCACAGCACCTTGCCGCGGGTGTCTGCCAGTTCCTGTCCGTCGCGGATCGGCTGTCCGCCGCCGCCGGCGCAGCCGCCGGGGCATGCCATGACTTCGACGAAATCATATTCCGCTTCTCCGCTCTTTACGGCTTCCATGAGCGCTCTCGTGTTTCCGAGGCCGCTTACTACGGCAACGCGCACGGTGCCGGCTCCGGGCACCTCAAAGGCCGCTTCCTTCCAGCCCTTCATTCCGCGGACAGCGGTGAACGCGTCAGCGGGAGGATTGGTCCCGGTTACCAGGAAATAGGCGCTTCTGAGAGCGGCGTCCATGACTCCGCCCGTAGCTCCGAAGATCACCGCGGCGCCGGTGCCTGAACCGAGAGGAGAGTCGAACTGCGTCTCCCCGAGGTCCTTCATATTCACATGATACTGCCTGAGGAGGCGTCCGAGCTCCCTGGTGGTGATGACCACGTCGACGTCCCTGTCTCCGCACGCGTCATTGAGGTTCGGGATGTCTGCCTCGCTCTTCTTCGCGGTGCATGGCATCACGGATATGACGCGCATCTTATGGGGATCGACGCCTATCTTTTCGGCAAAGTAGCTCTTGGCTACGGCTCCGAACATCCCCTGCGGGGATTTCGCCGTTGAGAGGTTCGTAGTGTATTCCGGGTACTGGGATTTCACGAAGCGCACCCATCCGGGGCAGCATGACGTGAACATCGGCCAGCTGTACTGATCCCTGTGAGTGAAGCGCTCGATGAACTCGCTTCCCTCCTCCATTATGGTGAGGTCCGCTGTGAAGTTGGTGTCGAACACGTAGTCGAAGCCGAGCGCTTTGAGAGCGGATACCATCTTCCCGACAGTGGCTTCCTCGCGGCTGAGCCCGAGGTCTTCCGCCCATGCGGTGCGCACGGCGGGAGCGACCTGCACTACGGTCGTGATCTCCGGATCGTCCAGTGCCTCCGAGACCTTCGCCGTATCGTCGCGGATGGACAGGGCTCCGGTCGGGCAGTGGGTTATGCACTGTCCGCAGAGAGCGCAGTCAGCCTCGGTGAACGGACGGTTGAGCCTCACTCCTACCGTGGTGCGCGATCCGCTTCCGGTGATGTCCCAGACTCTGAGCGACTGGACCTTGTCGCAGACCTCAATGCAGCGCATGCACTTGATGCACTTGCTCTCCTTGCGGATGAGGTAGCTGTTCTCGGGCCAGACGTTCTTCTTAACGTCCTTCTCATATGGATTATCGATTATGTTGAATTCCTTCGCAAGGTCCTGCAGCCTGCAGTTCTGTGAGCGCACGCAGGTCGTGCAGTCTCCGTCATGCTGTGACAGGATCAGCTTGAGGTTGGTCTCCCTTGCGGTCCTGGCGCGCTTTGAGTTGGTGTGTACCACCATGCCCTCGGCGACCTTCTCGCTGCAGGAAGGGACCAGTCTCTCATATCCCTCCACCTCTGCCATGCAGATGCGGCATGCGGATATCTCGTTGAGCTCTTTAAGGTAGCACAGAGTGGGTATCTCTATGCCTACGGAAGCAGCAGCTTCCAGGATCGTGGATCCTTCCCTGACATTGGCTTCACGCCCGTCTATCGTCAGCTTTACCATCTTGTCACTCTCCCTCCCCTGAAACTGCCGCAGCCGAAATTGTCGCAGTGCAGGCATCTGGAGGATTCCACTATCGCCTGCATGTCTGTCATCTCGTGCTCTATGGCGTCAAAGTCCATCTTTCTCTCCTTGGCGTCCCTCTCGGTCAGGTTGACGCGTCCGCGCTGAACGACGCCCACGATCTTGGGGGCGGGCAGCTCCACGTCGACCGACATCTCATGATGGAAGCCCAGGAACTCGTCTATGTTGGCGGCAGCCACCTTGCCTGCCGCGATCGCGCGGATCGCGGTCGCGGGTCCGGTGACGCAGTCTCCGCCTGAGAACACCTTGTCGTCAACTGCGGTGTCGAGTCCGGCTATGATGCTTCCGCGCTTCACGGGGACTCCGGCTTCCTCGAACCTTCCGGAATCTATTCCCTGTCCGACGGCGACGATTATGAGGTCGGCGGGCACGCGGACTTCAGGCTGGTCGGACGGCACGGGAGAAGGTCTTCCTCCCCTGTCGAACATGCCTGCCAGCTGCGGCTTCACCCACAGCGCCGTGGCGTTGCCGTTTCCGTCAGTCTCGATGCGGGCGGGAGCCATCATCGTGAGCAGTTCCGCGCCTTCCGCGAGGGATCCCTCCACCTCTTCCGGCAGAGCGGTCATGTCCACCTGACGGCGGCGGTACACGCATGTGACCTTCTGGGAACCGAGCCTCAGTGCCGAGCGGGTGCAGTCCATGGCGACGTTTCCGCCTCCGATGACCACCACCTTCATGCCGGAGAGATCGGGCATCTCGCCGTCTCCGATGCTGCGCAGCATCTCCACGGCTGAGATGACGTTGCGGCTGTCCTCTCCCTCCAGTCCGGCCTTGCGGTCGTTCTGGGCGCCTATGGCGATGTATACGGCATCGTAACCGTTCTTTATCTCTTCAAAGGAGATGTCCTTTCCTATCGTCGTCCCGGTGCGGACCTCTATGCCGGTGGAAAGTATGGACGCTATCTCCTCATCCAGTTTCTGTCTGGGGAACCTGTAACTGGGGATGCCGTAACGGAGCATTCCCCCGAGCTGCTTGTGATTCTCGAAGACCGTCACCGCGTGTCCCATGAGCCTGAGGTAATAGGCTGCGGAGAGTCCGCTGGGACCGCCTCCGATGATGGCTACCTTCTTGCCTGTGTCCCCGGCGCAGGGCGGGTTCGGGACGTTCTTCGACTTGTTTACGGCATATTTCTTGAGCCCTCTGATGTTGATCGGATCGTCGATCATCGCGCGGCGGCATCTCGCCTCGCACGGATGTTCGCAGATATACGCGCATGCCGTCGGGAAGGGATTGTCCCTTCTTATGAGCCTGACGGCGTCCTCAGGGCGTCCGTCAGCTATCAGCGAGATGTATCCGGGCACGTCAACTCCTGCCGGGCAGTGGCTGGCGCAGGGTATCGAGTAGTTGTGCGTTGCCACGCAGGTGTGATTGATCACGTGCTCACGGAAATCGTCCTCAAATGCCGCGAGGCCGTTCAGCACGAGCATCGCCGCGTTGAAGCCGATTGCGCAGTCAGCGCTGTCGGAGATGGTCTGCGCCGTCGTCCTGATCTCTTCGAGAGTGTCTGCCGTGGCTTCGCCGTCCAGTACTCTCCTAAGCAGATCGGCAAGCTGACCAAGGCCGATCCTGCAGGGTGTGCACTTCCCGCAGGACTGCGCGTGGCACAGGTTCAGGAAGCTCAGCATTATATCTATGGGGCAGAGTCCGTCCGGGCTCGCGGTTATGCGCCGCTCCATGCCCTGGAAGATGCTGTCCACAAGCTCCTGAGCCTGGCTTTTTGTTCTGATCTCAAGTCTGCTCATTCGTCGTTCCTCAGTAAAAATCTTTGTTTCTTGCAGGCGCCTTTTCGACGCCTGTATATAGTTCAAAAAGATTATAGAATCCTGTATAATGGTAAACAACAAACAAAATCCGACAAGTGTCGGAATACTTGAGGGAGAGCCTGTATGGACAAGAGAGTAGCCCGCGGACAGGCGAGCAAAGCCAAGCTCAAGGAGGCTTTTCTTGAGCTCGTTCAGACCGAGGAGCCGGGTGATATCACAGTGGTGGAGCTGTGCGAGAAGACCGGTCTCAACCGTTCCACCTTCTACGCGCACTACGAGTACATGGGGCAGCTGATCAGAGAGGTGCTCATGGAGAGCATCGGAAGGGTCATAGAGGGCTACGGGAGCCAGTGGGAGCTTCCTCTGGAGGACGGCGGAGTCGACCGCGCAGCCATCGCAGTTTATCTGCGCAGGCTTCTCAGCGACCCCACGGTCAGCAGGTTCTGCACATGCTCCGAGAGCGCCAGCTACCGGGACTTCATAATAAGGGCCCATATAGAACTGACCCTGGGCCCTTCCCTGGATCCGGTGAGATACTCCGCAGCCTACATCCACAACGCCGGGGTCCTGAGTTTTCTCTTTGAATGGCTCAAAAACGGCCCGCCTGTTCCGGAGGAGACGGTCATAGAGATAATCCACGAGTTTTCAAAGGTCATGTACAGACCCCTTAATTGAAAAAACGCCGCCGGACGTTTCCGTCCCGCGGCTTTTCTTTTGAATGGCTTTTATCTTGTGGGAATGATCTCGAGCCAGTATCCATCGGGATCCTGGATGAAGTATATGCCCATGGACGGGTTCTCAAAACAGATGCAGCCCATCTCCTCGTGCAGCTTGTGCGCAGCCTCGAAATCGTCCACGCGGAACGCGAGGTGGAACTCCTCCTCGCCGATATCATAGGGCTGCGGATGGTTCCTCAGCCATGTGAGTTCCAGCTCGTAGTCGCTGTACTCGTTTCCCACGAACACGATGATGAAGGAACCGTCCTTCGCGACGTTGCGGCGTTTCTCGGTCAGCCCGACAGCCTTCTCATAGAACGCCAGCGACCTGTCTAGATCGGTGACGTTGTAGTTCTCATGGATCATCTTGAACTTCATCTTATGTATCTCCTTTCATAATTCCCAGTGTTTCTCCGAAGCCGTATCCAGCAGCACGGTGTCAGTATCCTTCATGCAGGGCAGTTCGCGGAACCGCTCTATGACGCCAGCGTCTTTCCAGTAATGCATGGGCAGCACGTACTTCGGCCGGCAGACGGATATCAGCAGTTCCATCCCTTTATGGAAGTTGTATTCCAGCCTGTCGTCGAGAACGGCGAAAGCGATGTCTATCGGGACACCTTTGAGCTTTCCGATCTCCCTCGCGAACACCTCTTCCTGTTCCGCCAGCCACGCGGGGTCTTCGCCCGGCCAGTCCCACCAGTGAAGGTCGCCGGCATGGAAAAGCGTCTCCTTCGGCGTCTTCACGAGGAAGGCGACTCCCTCGTCAGTGGAAAGCAGCGTGGTGACCGTACCGAGATCTCTGATCTCATACGTCTCATCCGCCTTAAGGTAGCTGACATCGACGCCGTCAGGCACTTCCCTGCTCCCCTCTATGTCAAAGGACAGCAGGTAACGCACGTCGTTCCGGACGTCTGCAAGCCGGAAGATCTCATCGTTGAAGTGATCGTGATGCGCATGGCTCGCGAACACGAACAGAGGTTTCTCCGGGGATCTGTCTCTTATGAACGAGATGTCTCCCGTGTAGTAATCGAAAAGCATCAGCGCGCCTGCGGTCTCCGCAAAAAAGCCGCTGTGCCCCAGATAATCGATGATGACGGACAAGTGCTGCCTCCTTTCCGGCTTCAGGCCGTTTCACTGAAACACGTTTCTCCTGTTTTCATTATACAATACTCCGCATACGGGTCGACGGAAAACATCCTGTACGGCAGGCAGGCGCGACCTTACGTCACGCCTGTCTGTTGTATAATCTTCATTTCAATCCTTGTACAGATCTTTGCCGTGGCAGTTCTTGTACTTCTTTCCCGAGCCGCAGGGGCACGGATCGTTCCTTCTGACATTCCGGAACATGTCATAAGGTCTCTTTTCTGTTTCCCCTATCTGTACACTGGTCCGCCCCGTCTCATTTGTTCTGGGGCTGAGAGCCAGAAAGATCCTGATCGCGTATGCCGCGATATCGCCTGTCATTCTTCTGAACAGTGAGACAGCGGTCTCCTCGTAGTCGTAACACTGATCCCTCAGTTCCTCGGTCGTCCTTTCGGTCCCCTTCAGTTTTTCCAGCGTTGACAGATGAGCCGACCAGTTCATGTCGATCGCCCTGAGAAGGATCACCCGTTTCAATTCATTGATGAGGTGTTCATAAAGATCTTCACTGAGCAAGCTCTCCATCTTCGCTTTATAAGCGCTGTTTATGATCTCAGTCAGCATGCGGACCGCGTCTGCCCTGCTCTGTCCGTCCCTTATCTCATCGATCCCCGTCTCACTGCCGGAAAGGCCCAGCTGAGCCAGCGCCTGTCTGATCTCATCCGCCTCACCGGCTGTTAGAACGGAGCTGCTTTCTTCGTCCAGAAGACTGCCGGCCAATCTTCCGATCAGTCCGCCGTAAAGCTTATCTATCTCATAACTGCGGAGCGCCCTGTCCCTGTCCGCGTATATGCTGCTCCTCTGCAGTTCAAGGAAATCGTTGTACCTGGCCTTGACCTTTTCGGCTTTGTATTCCAGTTCCCTGACTCTCTCCCTTTTCCTTCTTATCTGACGGGTGAGGAATCTGTTCTCCAGCGGCGCGTCTCCCGCAAGTCCCTCCATAGCGGTCAGCTGCCTTTCTTTTATGAAAGCCTTTATCAGCGGATCCTCCAGGCTTAAGTAGGTCACCGCTTCCGCCGGAACATCCGGGGCGCAGATGCTGCGCAGTTGCTCGTCCATGGCCTCATTGCGGAAATAGGATGACGCAGCTATCCTGATTCCTCCCGCATTGCTGCATTCCTCATCTGCTTCGACTTCGATGCCTCTGGTGAAGCCTCCGGTCAGCAGCGTTATCTGCCTGCTCCTCCCCGCGTCCCTGATGATCCATTCAGCTGTCTTGTGGTCCTCTCCGGGCCTCAGGATATTGACGCGCACCTTGTATCCGTTTCTCTTCACACAGTCGACGATCTCCTTCTGGAGGTCCCTGAAGTCGTCCGGGGCAGGAGTGCCTATCACCACTGCCCTTCCGCTGTCGGCGATCTTCGCTGAGTCCTCGGCAATACCCCTGATCTTGGCCTCTCTGCTGACGTACACGATCTCGCTGAGATCCCTCCTGAGACTGGGACGGTTCTCGCCCACCTCCACCGAGGAGAATCCCCACGCTTTCTTCAGATCATCCTGACCCTTCAGGGAGGCGCGGGCAAGCCCCGACCTCAGGGTGTAAGCCTTCGTCAGGTTACGCACGTCGATCGTATAGAGCGGTGAGTTGTCGCCGCTGATCTCCAGTTTCTCTTTTGCCTCCAGCGCATGGCGGATGCGGTTCGGGTATGAGGAGTACATGCTCGCTATTCCGGTCTCCCTGTTGATGGGGCGGATCACGCCGTCCTGTACCAGGTAGTCTGTCCCTCTGGCATACTGATCGCGGGCTTTTATCGCATCAGCCACCCTGACTTGATAGAACATTATCAGCTCGTCTTCCTCCGGAGGCTCCGGCCTTATGTTATCGCCCGGGACCGGCACGCCGGAATAAGAATGACCTCTGTCCCTGTTCTCCTCGTCGACCAGCGTCCTGAAGACAGCTCTCTCGTCACGGCTGAACTGTTTCTGCATGAGGCGGATGCCGCTCTCGGTGAAGTTCACTAACCCGTCCTTCAGCTCATAGTCCCTTCCGCGTACCATCCTGTCCGTCAGATCACAGCAGAGGATATAAAGATCAGTATATATCTTTTCTGAGGATACGATGCTTATAGTGTTCTCCCCGTTCTCAGCCATCAGGATGTCCGCGTCGCTGAAGACCGCAGCGTGCAGCCCTCTCATCCTTAAGCTGTCTGGATACATGACCGACTGATCCCTCAGGTGATCGAGACCTATCTCATCTACAGACGCGACGGTTATGTCGCAGCTGTACTGCTCTCTTCTCTCCTTTTCCGTCATGCCGCGCACGACATAGCCCATGCTCACGCCGAGCAGTTCGCACACGGGGCTGAGCTCTTCATATATGCTTTCAGTATCGAAATCCCAGTTAGTGACTATGTGAGCGCCTTTTCCCTGAAGAGAGAAAAGGTATGCCGCAAGCAGCAGGCTCATGTACCTTTCCCCGGGCTCGGATGTCTCCGCGATCTTTCCGCGCGACATCACATACCCGCTCGTAAGGCACGCCTGGGACAGATATCTTCCCCAGACCCTCTTGGCTGCTTCGACGACTGCCGCAAAAGCCTCCGCGGTCAGCTCGTCGGCGCTCTCTCCTCCGGCCAGCCTGTCTCTGAGCTCGGTCGTCTTCTCTGACAGCTGGCTGTCAGTCATATATGCATACTGTTCGTCAGCTGCTTTTCTTGCAGCCGACAGGATCCTGTCCATAGTCTGAGTGCTGAAGCCCGATCCGGTCTCTTTCTTCTGTTCTTTCTTCTTCGCATCAAACGCGTACAGACTCGGCAGCATCGACGCCAGTTCGGAAAGCTCAAGCAGTTTCGGGGGCTTCTCTGCGGGCTTCAGTTTACCGAACAGCTTGCTGAATTTCCCGCCTTCTCCGAACGGTATCAGTCCGTATCCCGGCTTCAGGCAGTCCCTCACGCCGTTTGATCTTATCAGCGCGTTTACCAGCTCGGATACCGTATCGAACCTCTCGTATCTGAGGATAGTCGCGCCTATCATGATGTACATCTCTATCCCGGCGCCCAGTGTCGCACCGCCTATCCTCACGACCGTTACCAGAGTCTTGTGTCCGTGAGTCGCGTGCTTGATCTCTATCCTGCAGTCCGTTGAATTCGTATAGTTCTTAGACACGAAGGCAAGGAACGAGCGTGAACTGTCTATGCGCTGGGCAAGCTGATCATCCCACGGGGAAAAAGGCTTCATGTGCCCGTCATACCAGAGATTGACCTTCCTTCCGCTGAGTTCGGTAAGTATCCTGATGATCATCTGGCTGTCCTTGTGGGCGTAGCTGATGAACGCGTATTTGCCTTTTCCGTCGTACCTCGGCACAGGCAGGCCCGAATCGGGGTCATCTGTATCAGATACCCCGTACATGATCCTCTCCGCCAGTGCCCGCGGAGAATCAAAATCCCTTGCAAACAGATACTGTCTCTCACCGAAATACATCTCGGTCGTCTCGTCGGACCGAGTGTCATCGAGCCTCACGAGCCCGAACGGAATATCAGATGTGATCGTGTTTCTGAGGAATAATTTGCGGTAAGGCTCCTCTTCAAAGTGTTTTGAGTAGAAGATGATATTGAAAATGCTTTCCGGATCATTCTCCACGCCGTTCTCAGTCACAGGGAATCCGCGGCGGCGGATCTCTGCAACTACACTTCTGACATAATCTGCGTCTTCCGGTGCAAAGCAGGCGTTAACTGTTTTCTTGGCCATAGCAGCATTTCCTTTCGGCATGAGAGTTTTCCACTGTCCAGATTATACCATCAGACACGCTGAAGATATCGCAGTATACTGCTTTTCCTCACAGGAAAAATGCGGCTTCATGAGATCATGAGCCGCATTTTCTGTTAATGTACGATATCAGGAAAAACCTTGAAAATGATTTTTAATTGATTTAGCCTTGTTCTCAAAACATACAACTTTGATACAGCGGAGGAAGCAATGAGCGAAGAAAAGCTTCACAGACTCATATCGGATATCTCCGGAAATGAGGATAATATTTGCCAGATCTGTGTCTGGAAGGACGGAAAAGAGATCTTCTCCGAAGAACGGAACGGATATAAAAGAACAGACTGTACTCACATCATGTCCGCTACGAAAAGTATCGTAAGCCTTCTTGTCGGCATCGCCATTGACAGGAAAATGATCGCAGGTACGGAAGAAAAGGTGATCTCATTTTTCCCGGATTACACTGTAAAGCGAGGGGAAAAGACCATATACGATGTCACTATCAGGCATCTTCTGACTATGCGGGCTCCGTATAAAGGGAAAGGTGATCCGTGGACAAAGGTCTGTTCGAGCGAAAACTGGACCTTTTCTTCGCTCGACTTTCTCGGAGGGAAAAAAGGCATTACGGATGAGTTTGACTACCGGACGGTCTGCCTGCATATTCTCTCAGGGATCTTGTACAGGGCAACCGGAATGAAAACGGTAGATTTTGCAAATCGATACCTGTTTTCGCCGTTAGGCATCGCGGAACACAGCAATTATTATGCCGAAAGCGCTGAGGAGCACAGACAGTTCACTATATCGAAGTCTCCGAAAGATGATGTCTGGTTTGCAGATCCGGACGGACTCGGAACACCGGGATACGGATTGTGCATGAGCGCGGCGGATATGGCTAAGGTCGGACAGCTTTGCCTCAACAATGGCATATGGGAAGGAAACCGGATAGTTTCTGAAGAGTGGATCTCTACCATGACCTGTCCGAGGCCGGTCGAAAGCAGCTATTTTCGCGGGATGCAGTATGGTTACCTTTGGTGGATCATTCATCCTGAAAGGAATGTTTACGCCGCGATAGGAAACAGCGGCAACGTGATCTATGTCGATCCTGAAGAAAACGTTGTAGTTTCTGTGTCTTCTTACTTCAAGCCGACCGTATTTGACCGGGTCGATTTCATAGAAGATGTCCTGCTTCCATGTCTGAAGTAACTGTCATTTGTCCGATTACCGAATTAAATACTGTCTATTGAAAAGCCGGAGGCTGACAGGCGGTCAGTCCCCGGCTTTTTTGAGCATCAGCTTTCCACTGTCTCTTTTTCTGTTTTAGTAATCGATCAGTTCCGCAGCTCTCATGTATTCGTTGTACAGGAACATGAAGTAGGCGCGGTCCGGTCTCGGAGCGAAGTTCTCTAACTGTTCCCTGCTCGCGATCAGGAAGAAACAGTTCGTCTCGAAAGGAACGTATCCGAACGTCACGGTCTCGACTCCAGCGGTATACCCCAGCTGATACAGCCTGTCCGCCTCCTCCTGGAGAGCCTCCCTGTCGCTGATGATCCTGGTCCCGTCGAAGATGTCCACTGCCACACGGAACAACACGTCATCACCGCCGTACTCGTCCATCGCTGCTCTCAGCGGCATTGAGATGCCGAACTCTCCCGCTCCCGGCAGCGCATAGCATGCCTCCGGTGCGTTCGGAAAATCATCGATGATCACCGTCGGAGAGACCGCTGGCGATCCGTCGCCGGTTTCAGCGAATGGTCCGTTCACGTTGCCGGGTCCAGGCTCCTGTCCTGAGTGTTCGTCAGGATCCATAGTCCCGTTTATTACACGCTCATCAGTACCGCAGATCTCAGGGACGCTGTCTTTACTGCCCTTTTCCGTCCGCGGCGCAGTATCTTCAGGTCCGATCACGGGAACACGCCTCTCTTCAGGCATGCCGGTCTTCCATATGCCTAATCCTATAAGCGCTGCCAGCAGGAAAGAGAGGATCGGCACCACAGTCTTCGTAACAGCCTTTCTGCGGCGGACTTTTCCGGTCTGATATCCCTCTGTGCGTCTGAGCGCGTCATGAACCGTCTGCTTATATGATCTCATCTTTTTCCCTCCCGGATCTCAGTCTGTACGCCCCTCTCCCCTGTCAGTCGGAAGAACAGAGCTGTATTTCACACTTCTTCAGATCCTTTCTGTCACCATATATGTGAGAAATGCATTCCTGTTTGTTGCACACGCAGATCATTACGGTCGGATATTTGCCTTATATGTGCTATCCTTATAGAAAGAGAAACACCTATATCAGACATTAAGAAGAGGTAGATACAGTGAAACCAGTCATCGGAGTCATGCCCCTTTGGGACGAACTGAGAGACAGCCTTTGGATGCTGCCCGGGTATCTTGACGGGATCAGTCAGGCAGGCGGTGTCCCGCTCATATTTCCATTCACTTCCGACGAGGAAGAGCTCGCGCAGCTGATGGACCGCTGCGACGGCTTCCTTCTCACCGGCGGTCACGATGTCTCGCCTGACATATACGGAGAAGATCCCCTTCCCCAGCTGCAGGAATGCTGCAGGAAAAGAGACGACATGGAGCTCATCGTGCTGAGAAAGGCTATAGAACAGGACAAGCCTGTTCTCGGCATCTGCCGCGGTCTCCAGTTCATAAACGCCGCTCTCGGAGGGACACTGTATCAGGATCTGCCGACGCAGAGGCCTTCTGCCGTTGAGCATCATCAGAGCGGGGCTTACGACGCCCCGACTCATGACGTGGAGCTCGTCGCGGATTCTCCGCTCTGCAGATATCTCGGAAAGACCTCGATGAAGGTCAACAGCTACCACCACCAGGGTGTCAAGGACCTCGCGGACAGCCTCAGCGTCATGGGCACAGCGCCGGACGGACTCGTTGAAGCCCTGTACAGGCCGTCCAGCAGGTTCCTCTGGGCTGTCCAGTGGCACCCGGAATTCATGTTCAGGACGGACGCCGACAGCAGGGAGATCTTCAGGGCGTTCGTGGAGTCCATGTCCTGAAGGATATCCCTTATTCATTCCGCATCAGCATATCGGCAGTCTCCCCTATCCGGGATGCGCCGTATTAAGAAAGAACTCAGGGAGGTGCACGAAATGCCTTCATATACCGCCGCTTCCGTCGAGACTGACGGTTTCTCCATGGACTATCTCCGCTTCGGGAGCGGGAAAGAGACTCTGGTCATACTGCCCGGTCTCAGCGTGCAGAGCGTGATGGGATCCGCGGAAGCCGTAGTACAGGCCTACGGCATGTTCTCAGAGAGATATACCGTATATCTTTTCGACAGAAGAAGCGATATTCCGGACGTTTACACAGTTGACGGCATGGCGCGCGACACGGCGGCTGCTTTCAGCGAATTGGGCATCAGCGATGCCTGCGTCTTCGGTGCTTCCCAGGGCGGCATGATCGCCATGGAGATCGCCGCTGATCATCCGGAGCTGGTAAAGAAACTGATCCTCGGCTCGACTTCTGCGTCAGTGTCCTCCGACGGCACCGGCGCTCTTGAGAACTGGATCGCGCTTGCCCAAGCCGGTGACGCGGAAGCCCTCTATCTCGCCTTCGGGGAGAGCATATACCCGAAGGATCTGTTCGAAGCTTCCCGTGAACTGCTCATTGAAGCGGCAAAGACCGTCACAGACAGGGATCTCAGACGTTTCGTCATAATGGCCCGCGGCATGGACGGCCTTGATCTCAGGGAAAGGCTCGCCTCCGTCTCCTGTCCCGTACTGGTCATCGGTGACAGAGACGACCGCGTCCTCGGCCCGGAAGCTTCGGAAAGGATATACTCTCTCCTCAGGGATCACACCCGCGCGGAACTGCAAATGTACGAGGGATACGGACACGCAGTCTACGATACCGCGCCTGACTACAGGGAACGCATGGCGGCTTTCCTGGATGATCGATGTATTGGGACGGTGGAAAAATGAGAACAAGAAAAAAGAGCTATGATTTCACCATGATATTCACTGCCGTCGCGGTTACGGCGTTCCTCGCGGTCTGTGCTGCAGAATCCATAATCAAGACAAAGCAGGCCATAGAGGAGAAACGCAGAAGGCAGACAGACAGGAAGAAACAGGACACAGCTCCGGCTGCGGAAGAGGTTTGACGATGAATAAGAACAAGGTTTACGAATACATAGACAGCAACAAAGAGGATATGATCTCATCGCTCATGGAGCTCATAGAGTCTCCAAGCCCCGATCTGGAAGAGACTCAAGCCCAGGAGATCGTCCTGGACAGCCTTAAGGAGATGGGCTTTGAGACCGAGGCGTTCCGCGGGGATCTTGAAAGAGTCAGCACGCTGCCCGATTACTGCGATCCCGGCGCGGAATTCAGGGAAGGCATCTACAATGTCGCAGGCGTAAGGAAGAGCACCGGAGGCTCACCTTCCCTCATGCTGTTCGCGCACATCGACACACGCCCCTCCGTGTACGGAGAGTTCCGCGACGGAAAGGTAGTCGCGCAGAGGCGCGGCGGAAAGATATACGGTCTCGGCGCTGCCGACGACAAGGGCGGCGTTGCGATGATGCTGGAAGCGGTAAGGACCGCGCTGCATTTCAGGCCGGACCTCGGATATGACCTGACAGTCATGTCGATACTCGGAAAGCGCGGAGGAGCCTTCGGGACGCTCAGCGCCCTGACGAAGGGATACACCGCAAACAGCACCCTTTACATACACCCGGCGGAGACCGGCCACGGTTTCCGTGAGATCAAGAACATCTCCCTCGGAGTCATAGACCTGAAGCTCACGGTCGACGGCGTTCCCGGCATTCCTCACGACGACCTGTCGGAAGGCATCAACGCCAACAGGGTGATGGCGGAAGCTGTCTGCTGCCTGCAGGAATACAGCGACTCCATGAAGAAGACCCAGACCTTCCCGGAAGGCACCTTCAAAGGACAGCCCTCATACGGCATCAGCGTCAATTCGGTGCAGGGCAGCGCCCTGAAGGCGGAGTGCACAGTCCGCTGCAGGTTCTATCATCCCCTCACCGCCGACACGGCGGAGGAAGGCATACGTGAGCAGCTTGCATCCCTGTTCTCCGGCAGATATCCCGAAGCCGGATGGAAACTGGAGCGCGCCGGGATAACCGCGATGCCCGCGGAGACTCCGGAAGACAGCCGGATAGTTAAAGTTACTACCGGGAGCATACGGGACGTCTGCGGTCCGGTCGAGTTCATCTATCAGTACCACGGCGGCAGCGATGTCCGCTTCCCCATCCTGTACGGAAACAGCGAGACCTTCGGCATCGGTCCCTCCTGCGGTCTTCCCTCCGGTCCCGGAGAGGAATGGATAGACGAAGAGGACTACATCACCGGGATCAAGATACTTACCACGGTGCTTCTTTCCTGGAACGAATGAAACAAGCGGTCCGGAACCGCAAAAGATAAGAGCCGCATCATAATGCGGCTCTTATTTCATGTTCATTGGCAATGATCCGATGACCGGAAGACAGTGATCCCGCTGCCCGGTCAGTGATCATCCGATGGTCCAGCGGTGTTGTTTGGGCGGGTAAGTGAAAAGATGGCACTCAGCTCTTTTCCGCTCTCCTGCATGCCCCGTCTGATCCATTCGAGCATCCACCCGTATATGCCGTAAGCCCAGAAGGATTTCATGTATGCCTCAAGATTCTGCATCTCAGGCGTGATCTGAATGGTGCCTATGATCGTTTCCATCATTATGGAGGACATTCCGGCATTGTAGAGAGTGGTGTAGAAATCCCTGTGATCCCGGTAGAAATCAAACAATGACGGGAACAGGGTCTCCGGCGCCGATTCCGGATCTGCTTCATAAAGCCTGCCCCATTCATTGATGAGCCTGTCTGACTCCTCTTTCAGAATATCCTCTTTGCTCTGATAATTCCTGTAGAAAGAAACGCGGCCTATCTCAGCCCTGCCGGTAAGTTCACTGACGGAGATATCTGAGAGAGGCTTTTCTTTAAGAAGCTCAAGTAGCGCAGCGGTGATCTGCTTTTTTACATAGGTGTTTTTCTGCTCGTTATTCATATTCATTGCGATGATACAAACCTCCCTCCGGTGTATCATTTTTGCTGAAACACTTGTTTCGTCGTTGATTCAACGATACACTTGTTTCAACGACTTGTCAAGGAGGTCATTTTGAAAAGGTTCATGAAGATCATCGGATCAATCGTTTTGGTCACGGCAGCTGCAGTGGCTGCGCTTGTGATCAAAGGGTCTGTAGAGGCAAAGAGATCTTCCGTCAAGGAGGGTTACTATAACGGGTTCTCTTCTTCCGCTCCTCTTGAGCAGAAGTATTCACAGCCGGGTGAGTATGAAGTCATCTCCTTCGATGACCCGTCAGATAACAAGTCTATCAGAAAGGTACGCTTCTGGTATCCCTCAGAACTGGCAGGCAACGATGAAAAGTATCCCGTGATCGCAGTCGTCAATGCCAGCGGGACACCCGCATTCAAGTATGAACCGTGGTTCAGGCGGCTTGCGTCGTGGGGATTCATTGTTGTCGGGAACGAAGACCCGCAGGCGGGGACCGGTGAAACGACCTCCATCATGCTCGACTATCTTCTGGATCTCCCGGATGACCATAAACTGAGCGGCAGGCTGGACACGGAGAATATCGGGATAGTGGGATTCTCACAGGGCGGTGCCGGAGCACTGGCAGCAGTAACGATGTACGGTAACGGCACAGCGTATAAAACGATATTCACCGGAAGCGCGGCTTATCCGTTCCTTGCCGGAAACATGGGGTGGAAATATGACATCTCCAGGATCAGGATCCCTTATTTTATGGCGGCAGGAACCGGAGCGACAGATGATAAGGGTGTTGCTGATATCACCAGGGAATATGCCGGAGTCGCGCCGCTTGTTTCCCTGATAGAAAATTATGAAACGATCGGCGGTGATGTTCTTAAGGTGCGTGCGAGGGCGGCAGGAGCGGAGCACGAAGACATGCTTGCCCGCAGTGACGGCTACATGACTGCATGGATGCTGTGGCAGCTCTGCGGAGATGAAGAGGCAGCAACCGTCTTCACCGGTGAGGATGCAGAGATCCTTCATAACGATAACTGGCAGGATGTGGAGAAAAACACATGAGCAGAAAAGCAGGTAAAAAGAGACATGTCCTATTGACCGTTCTTGCGGTCTTTCTCGTTGTTCTGGCGGCAGCAGCCTTGATCCTTATGACACACACGCAGATCATCGTAGGCGCGATCCAGAAGCTTTCGGCAGGAACAGTCAACACTGAAAACATCTATGAGCCTCTCGGTGAGCCTATGGAAGGCGTAAAGGACAACGGTCAGTACATAATTACCGAGATCAGGTATTCCGGTGATTACCCGAACAGTTTCCTGGATATCACCTACCCGGATGAAAACAGGGAAACCCCGCGGCCCACACTGATCTATTTCCACGGCGGCGGATTCTTCGGCGGCAGCAAGAGCGCCGGAGATCCCCTCGCTGAAAGCGATGCGACAGCATTACTGGACGATATCTGCGCTGAAGGGTTTAATCTCGTAAACGTTGATTACGTGCTGGTTCCTCAGTACCATTTTCCGGATCCGCTGATCCAGGCCAACGAGGCATTCCGGTTCTTGATCGGTCACGCCGGCGAATATCATCTGGATATGGATCGGGTGGTGATCATGGGTTCCTCCGCGGGAGCGATCATGACAAGTCAGCTGGGGAGCATCATCACCGATCCGGATTATGCTGAAGCCCTGGGCATCTCTCCGGTAATGAAGCCGGAGCAGGTCAAGGCAGTCGTGCTCGACGATGCGCCTCTCGTTTATGATAAGTTTTCTTTAGGGACCAAAGTCCTTGTGGGCAACTATGTAAAAGGATCTGTCTTCCTCAGCCGTGAGGAAAAGCAGAAATACAACAACATCCTGTGGGTCGATCCAAACTATCCTGATGCATTCCTGCTGGGCAGCGAGTATTACGCGGATATGCGGGAAATGGACGCTGCATTGACCGGCGCAGGCGTGGAACATGCCATAGTCGATCCTTTGGCTGAACGGGGTCTTCAGATGCAGCATTGCTTCGTTGCTTCGGAACGCGTGAACGAGGTGGCAAAGGATGCATTTGACAGGATGGTGCTTTTTATAAAACAAAGGTTGCAATGATATGGCAACGGGCCGCTGAGCTGTTCAGCGGCCCGATATTTTGCGGATCTGTGCTCTTCTTACGCAGTCTCCTCTTTCAGCCTGTGCAGGAGATAGCTCAGAGCGAACATCAGAGTCTCGTAATGCATGTAATCGAGTATGTTCCTGTCCGTGTAGAACTGAAGGCTCGCGGAGTACTCATCGTCGCTGTCATAGAAGCGCAGCGCCACCGGAAGGAACGGGAACATATCCAGCTCGTACGCAGCGTCGCCGCCGCGCCACTTCCGTCCTCCTATCCTCTCGCAGGCAGCCGCCAGTTCTGCCGACTTCCCTTCGAACGAGGCTCCGGCATTGCTGAAAAAGTCCAGTCCCCTGCTGAGCGATCCTCCCATTATCGGGGAAAAGCCTGAGACGCTCACCCACTCGAATGCCGGATGACAGCCCTCCTTTGACTGGCACAGCACATCGTATATCGTCATGGCATCATTGAAGCCCGCAGACACCCATTCCCCGCTGCTCTCATCCAGCCATTCAGCCTTTCCGCTTCTGCGGTCTATCCTGTAACTACGGTCAAAGAAGCGTATGTACAGGTGATCTGCGTCATGCCTGAGGCCGAACCTGCTGATCATCCTGTCCTGGGGATATGCCAGGAACGCGTCCTGCATCTCATTCTTCGTGGTCTCGTAGTTGTCTCTCATCGCTGTCTCCTTCAAATCAGAAGTTGCGCTTCTGACTGATCACGGCATCGCATAAGATAACGGAGCGCGCCATTGCCCGCTCCGTCTGCTGTTTTTCAGGGCTGCTTCGCGATCTCTATCTTTATCCTGCCCGTATCGGTGGTTATCTCGCACCTTCCGCCGGCGGCCGTCTTCGGGATATCGACCTTTCCGGTGTCGCTCTTCGCAAGGAACACCTTGCCGGTGAGCAGGGTCCCGGTCACGTCTCCCGTGCTGGTCTTGACGGAGATGGAAGCCGCATCGCTGCCGATGAACTTCACGTCGCCGGTGCTCCTTATGATGCTGAACGAGCCTGATGCAGTGACTCCGTCCAGGACGATATCCCCTGTATCTCCGTCTGACATGAGATTACCGCAGTCAACCTTTTCAAGAAGCGTCTCCCCCGTGTCCACGTTCGCAGTGATGCCTCCGGCAGTCTTGACATTGACGATCCCGATCTTTCCGGTGGTAGTCGTCACATCTATGCTTCCGGCAGTCATGGCTCTCAGGTACACGTCGCCGGTGGTGAGAGATATCCTGACGTTTCCCTTTACGGGGGTGAATACGGAGACGTCAGCGGTGTCGCCGCTGACATCCAGGCTACCGACCGATCTGAGCGACACGACGATATCGCCGGTATCGGTCTTAGCAGTCAGCTGCCTGTATTCTTTCTCTGGGAGCTCGATGAACATCTCCGGGGAGTGCGTATACAGGTCAAAGCTGAGGATATCCTTCTTCTTGTCTAATGACTTTATGATCAGCGTGCCGTCGGTCACGGTGATCTCATGTCCGAGCTTATCGTTCTCCATGCATCTCACCCTGCACCTGCCGTCCTCTGACAGCACGAAACTGACGCTCTCTATCGAAGTATTCGTGGATATGCTGTCGAAGCTTTCATTCACCTCATAAGTCTTCTCAGTGAAGTCAGAAGCCTTAAGGCTCTCAAGGCTGAACCCCATGTATCTGGCCGCAAAAAAGCAGATCCCGATACCTATCAGCACCATTACCGTCCCCCACAAAAACAATCCCTTCATCATTTGACCTCCCTGCCTATTATCATATTCCTGATGCCCAGGCCGGCTTTTGCCGTCAGGCTCAGCACTCCATTCGTCAGTGCGCGGCATACCGGATAAAGCATCATCGAAAGCCCTGCCAGTATGGCGGCTACGCCCAAGTAGACGAATGCCTGCGCAAACTGTCCTCTTATCAGTCTCAGGGCTGCCGCTGCGATGCCCAGCACCGCGCTGACGGCAAGTGACAGGGCTACTGCCCATATGCTGAGAACGACAGCCAGGACAGCGACATATACGGACAGCAGCACCGCCAGTACCGCTGCCAGCAGCGGCAGCCATACCGGGGACCCGAGTATGATCAGTACCGTGCTCCAGATGCCTCTTCCGCTTCTCTCCCGCCTGACCTTCTCCTTCACCAGCTCGGAGATGGGTATCTCGGACAGTATCTGTCCTGCGACATCTTCTACGGAGCCTGTGGCCGCGACGGCATCCTCCTCGGACGCCCCGTCCTCGATACGGTCATCTATCATCTCGCTGTAGAAGCTCAGCCTCTCCTCCAGCGCATCTGCGGGAAGCCCGGCGAGACTGATTCTCAGTTCCTGAAGAAACCTGTTCTTATCCATCTGCCCGCTCCTCCTTTGTGATGAACCTGTAGACCGACATCATCTGTTTCCAGTCCTCCCTGAACTCCTCTATCCTTCTGAGACCGCGGTCAGTGATCCGGTAATACTTCCTCAGTCTCCCGTCGTGTTCGGCGGTCCTGACCGTCAGCATCCTGGCGGATTCCAGCCTTTTAAGTATCGTGTAGAGAGTAGACTCGGACAGCTCCATGTAAGGCTTAAGATCCTTGATGATCCTGTAGCCGTAGGAGTCTTCATCCTTGATCGCTGCGAGCACGCAGACATCGAGAAGCCCGCGTTTCAGCTGTATATCCATCATATACCTCCTCTCACGCAATACTTCACATCACGAAGTATTGTATACATCGTATCACGAGGTATACCTCCTGTCAACACAGGACACGAAAAAGGCATGACCGCGGGGTCATGCCTTTTGTTCCGATATGATGCTTCGTGAGCGGTCTCAAGCAGCTGTTTCTTCTGTTTCGGTATCAGCCGGCGAAGTACCGCATTCCTTCCTGATGACCAGCGGCCAGACTACCGTTGCGAAGATAGTAAGCAGGAATCTCGCGACGAAGCTGCCCCAGTGCTTTCCGAATGCCAGCACAACTGTGGCGGGTCCCAGATATTCCTTCCAGGTGATCATGATCGCGGCTCCGACGCATGAAAGTATGCCGAGGTTCGGGGATCCGTACGGGATCTCGTAACGGATATAGTGCCTCTCTATGTAGCTTCCGATCATGAGACCTGTGAAGTATCCGGCGGCTTTGAATGAGTCGTTCATCATGCTCTTGGGATCCACCAGCAGGACTCTTCTGTCTATTCTTGCGGAAAATGTTATAAAGCTACCATTTTTTCAGTTTACTGACCGGAGCAGCCGCGGTCTCATTCGCCGGCTTGTCCGGTATCAGATCGTTTCTGAGCAGGGTGTAATCATACCCGTCTATCACCTTGGCCATGGTCGTTTCAACGGGTCCGGATCCTCCTCCGCTGATCGAGATGTTGCCGGAAGAATCGACCGTTCCCGTATATGAGCCGCTTCCGCCGCTTATGACGACCTCTTCTTCATGAGAGATCTCGTTCTCGATCACAGTGTAATCCTTTGCTCTTTCAGCGATCATGTTTGCCAGTGTTCTCTTTGCATTGCTGTCCATCTCGCCGTAGCCGTATTGATCGAATCTCATCTCTTCTGAACGGGTCTCTCCCTGATCCGGCAGCGGTAAAGAATCATGGAACACCAGCCTGTCCGAGAACAGATCTATCCGGGCCGGTCTTTGCGCTGACACTCTGTCGACGAACATCTGCGTCAGACCGCTTCTGCTGATCCTGCGCGCATCAATGGAATCTGCGAGTTTCGTAGTCCTTATTTTACCGAACAGCTGTTTGCACGCGAAGAAGATCACTGCCGCGCAGAGGACGAACTGTATGATCCTTCCGGAAAAGAGATATCCGAGCACTGCATACAGCTGAAATACCGTGAAGCATACTGCTAACGGCCAGAAAACGATATTGACCGCTGTCTTCAGAAATCCTTTTATCAAACCGCGTCTCAGCCTGTTCAGATAAATGATGACTATATAGATCACCGCGATAAACAGCGGGCAGAAAAACCCCCGCCACATCTGCGCTATGGTCGAAAACAATTTCATGACTCGGTCTTCCTCCAAGTAGATATGTATTAATGATATCATCATTTCCGCCTGACAGACCACATATAAACACCGCAGAGGTCATTTGCCGGCCACGGATATTATAAATCTTTTTCTCAGCATCAGGACATAGTGTTATAATAGTTCTTGTTTTGCATCCGGATTATGTCCGGCGCATCATACGATCAAACAAAAACAGAAAGAGAGAATAACCGATGCCTGAAACAAACACCGCAGCGATCCCTCAGGAGAGGGTCTGGAACCGCTCCTTCATATGCGTGTTCCTGACCAGCATGTTCCTCAACTCCGCTTTCTGGACGATAGTCCCCATGGTCAGCTCCTACTGCCTTGAGCTCGGCGCCGATCTCAAGACCGCCTCATTCGTGGCGTCCCTGATGTCCCTGGCGGCCATGATACTCAGGCCTGTCGCCGGAATGGTATCTGACCAGGTCAACCGCAAGCGCCTCATCACAGTAACGTCTCTCGTATATGTGATACTTGCCCTTCTGCACATATTTGCAAAGGACGTGCGCGTCCTCGCGGCGTGCAGGGTCCTCGTCGGCATGGCATTCTCATTCTCAAGCGTCTCCATAATAGCTTTCGGGACCCTGTTCATCCCGGACTCCCGTCTCGGCGAGGGCATGGGGTGGCTGTCCCTCGGGCAGGTCATATCCCAGTCTCTAGGACCCGGCGTCGGCATCTTCCTCATAGATCACTTCGGTTATACCGCCTGTTTCATCGGAAGCGCGGCAATGGGTCTCATTGCCCTGATCTGCATGCTGATGATCAGGTATGAGGAGCAGAAGAAACAGTTCACCTTCAAAAAGTTCTCCCTCAACGACATCATAATGGTGCGCGTCATACCCTACGCGCTGATCCTCGGTCTCTTCAGCGCCTGCAGCGGACTGGACAACACCTTCATCGCTCTCATAGGAAAGGAGCGGTCCATAGCCGGCTATTCCCTGTTCTTCACCGCGTACTCGGTCGGCATGTTCCTCACGAGGCCGGTATTCGGAAAGCTTCTGGATAAAAAAGGCCTGGATCTCGTGATCTATCCCTCATTCATCGCGATGGCGCTGTGCGGTTTCCTGACCGGCACCGCCGCCTCCACTCTGGTCCTGGTCGCTTCCGCCTGCTTCAAGGCAGTCGGGATGTCCGCAGGATCCCAGGGCATCCAGGCTGACTGCATAAAGAAGTTCGGCAAGGACCGCGCGGGCGTCGTAAGCAGCACCAACTTCATCGGAATGGATATCGGAAACGTTCTCGGTCCGATAATCGGAAGCTCCGTCGTTGAAGCCCACGGCTACAGAACGATGTACTGGGGATACGGAGCCCTGATACTCCTGGCAGGCAGCGCGATATACATGATCGTGACCTCCTACGAGAAGAAGCATCCGGTCAGCAGCTGAAACGGATCACTCAACTTATACGGAAAAGCCGGATGCGCTGATGCGCATCCGGCTCATTTTTATTATTTTTTGTCTTACGGGATATATCTCACTCCGTAGCTTCCGGTCAGGCCAGAATCCTTGAAAGTGATCCAGCCGTTCTTGTCGGAGGTGTATCCTACCACGTTCCCGGGATCACCGTTGGGATCTATTGTATCGAGCACCTTTACGGTTCCGTTCTCGAACTGCATGTAGTACGTCTTGCCGCCGGATCTCCTGTTGGTGATCTCGCCGTCGTACTTGCCGTCCTTCAGGACGCCGTTGACCTCGGCGCAGTTGTCGTCCGTAGGAGTTCCGGGCTCCCCGTTGAATGTGATCTCGGTGAATTTTCCGTTCGGTCTTCCGGCGAACCACTCATCCGCGGAGAAATACTCGTATCCCGGACTGCTGCTCACCTTTTCGATGTAGTACGTATCGGCATGACCGCTCTTGAGATATCCGTCGATCAGTCCTCCGACATACGCCTGCGCGGCGTCTCTTCCGGCGTCGTAATTGAGCTCTACGCCGGACTTTTCCGAATCAGTCAGCACGTAAGGAAGTGATCCGCCGAGATCCGTGTATCTCTTCATGCTGTCGAGGATGCCTTCGATCTGGTCATAGACGCCCTTGAAATCCTTGCTGGCATTGCAGTCGAGGATCGCAGACGCGGCTGTCCTGAACTGCTCTTCAAGTGAGATCTTTTCCCTGATGTTTGCTACTTCGATGTTCAGCTCTTCGGAATACTCAGGCGTGAGTTCCGTTCCCGCCCTGTCCAGGATGGACTGGAGCGCATCGAAATTGCCCTTCTCCGCTTCATCATATATCCAGGTGTAGAAGATGTCGAACATCGCGTATTCGTTGTTCTCGGCGTCGCTCGGGCTTATCTTCTGCATCAGATGAACGCCGGCTATCGCGTCCTCATAACGCATTTCCTCGAGCGCTCCGACAGCCTCATCTTGAACCTCATTGTACATGTCGACCAGGGCGTTCTGAGTGTCGATGTCGTCCGGGTGTATCTCGAGAGCCTTATTGTAAAGGTCTGTGGCGGTGTCGTAGTCCCCGTTCCCGTATGCTTCGGCAGCCTGCTTGGTATATCTGCCGAACTTGGTGTTGGGAAGGTTCCAGTACACAAGGAACAGTCCGGCTATCAGCACTACGGCCAGCAGCGCCGCAAGTATGCCTTTACCCTTCTTCTTTCCGCCGCTCTTTTCAGGCTGGGGCGGAGCAACTGCCGCTGATGTATACGGGTTCACGGGCGTCTCTGCTGCGGGAGCGGATCCGCTCTGGACATACGGGCTGAACGGCGCGGGCTCCTGCGGCTGAACGGGAGGCATCTCCGGTGCAGAGGAAGGCTCCACAGGCGCGGGCTCCTGCGGCTGAACGGGAGGCATCTCCGGTGCAGAGGAAGGCTCCATAGGCGCGGGCTGCTCTGCGGGAATCTCCTGCGGGATGCTGTCAAAAACAGGTGCGGCGGCAGCTTCGGCGGCTTCGGCGACCTCTTCCGGGACCTGTTCCGCGGCTGTTTCCGCAGTCTCTGTCATCTCCCTGACAGCCTCCTGAGCGTCTTCTGCTGTCTCTGTGACCGCATCTGTCAGTTCCTCTGCGGCAGACTCCGCAGCCTCAACGGTCTCCTGTACAGTCTCCGATACTGCTTCTTCTGCAGTCACGACCGCTTCGGAAACGGCGTCTGTCACTTCCTCCGTGACTGATTCAGCGGACTCGATGATCCCGCTGACCGCTTCAGCTGCAGTCTCCTCAGCTGCCTGCGCCGCTTCGGCGACTGTGTCCGCGGCTTCCTCAGCGACTTCTTCCGCAGTCTCAAGGACTTCCGCGACAGCCTTCTCCGCTGTTTCCGTGACGTCCTCTGCTGCAGGCTGCAGAGTTTCCGCAGCTGCTTCCGCCATGACCGGAATAGCCTCTGCGGCCGCGTCAGCAGTCTGCAGGACTTCTTCCGCCCTGTTTTCGGGCACCGGCGCTCCGCAGCTGGGGCAGAATTTCGCGTTATCCGGCAGTTTATTGCCGCAATTCGTGCAGAACATTCTTTTATATGCTCCTTATCTTATTTTTTTTACTGTAAATTCAGTATATCAAATCATGCGTAGATTACACCTGTTTTTTCAGCCTTACTGATAAATAATGCATCCGGAACACGGTTCCGCGTGCCTCTTTAGTGGTAGAATTAGACAAAGAATTACAGGCTTCTTCTCAGGGAACAGAAGATTTTCAGAAGCCTGCTGCCGCGCCGCTCATGCCGACACGCAGACATGACAGCCGGCATCAATGATTGACCGGAGGTCTTGAATATGTCTCAGGAGACCGGGATCAGATACGGAAGGCTCATATACAGATCGCTGCCGGAACTTCTGTCGTTCCAGCTGATGTCCAGCCTCGTCTTTTCACTGCCCGCATCCTTGCTTACAGGCTTCATGTCGCGGCTTCTGTCCGGATACGACACTTCCATAACCTCAGCGAACATCAGGACCTTTTTCTCGAGCTGGAGGGCTCCGGTGATCATCCTGCTGTCCCTGCTCACGCTTCTGTGGTTCTTCGTGATCGAGTTGCTGGTTCCGGTGCTGGTGAGCTATGACATCCTCAGCGGCAGGCGCTCCAGGGTATTGCGCAAGGCTGTTGACGGCATAAAGGCCCTTAAACAGTTCGGAAGCCTCAGAGGGGTCGGCAGTATACTGTTCATTTTCATCGCGGTTCCTCTCTGCGGAGTCGGCATCTCAGTGAGCCTGACAGAGGATCTCTACGTGCCCAACTTCATCAAGGAGGTCATAGACGCCAGCCCGCTGTACAGCACCGCATATACCGTTCTCATGATACTGTTCGCAGTGATGCTCTCGGTATACAGATTCTCTCTGCAGGCGGTGCTGCTGGACGGACAGTCCGTAAGGGAAGCTGACAGGACTTCCGCCCGCATCATGAAGGAGCACCGGAAAGAAGTATGGAGGATAACGCTCAGGTTCTGGCTGACGGTCGTCGTAGCGGCATGCCTGTTTTTTTACTTCGTTACCGTAAGGCCTGAGATGAAACTCTCGGCAGATGACCCGGGCACGCCGAACGTTCTGGAGGCAGGCTCAGCAGGCATCTTCAGCCTGACATCCCTCAGCGATAAGGATCAGGATCTTATCTTCTACCGGATCAGCTGCGCCTCGCACATCATCATGTCCAATTTCCTGAACTCAGTCGCCGGCTCGCTGCTGATGTTCCTGATCTCGCTCACACGCACGATGATATACCTGCGCTGCACCAGGGATACGGGAGACCGCTATCCGGAAAGGCCGAGACGGCTCCGTCTTCTCCGCACGCTTATCCTTGCGCTGCTGCTTCCCGCCCTACTGCTGTTCTGGTCGGTATATACCGGGATCTACTACGAATCGGTGTACGGCCGAGAGATCGCCGGCGTCATAGCTCACAGGACAGGCGGGACCATGGCTTCAGAGAACTCGGTGGAAGGCCTTGAGCTCTCGATCGCTCAGGGATGCTTCGGAGCCGAGACCGACGTGCAGCGGACCTCTGACGGGCGTTACATCATCAACCACGACGGGACCTTCAGGCGTCTGACCGGTGTGAACAGGAAGCCCGAGGAGATGACCTTCGACGAGGTCATGCAGCTCAGGATCAGGGACACCACAGGCTCCGGGAAGGAACTCACGGTCCCTACCATCGAAGAGCTCCTCGACGCCTCAAAGGGAAGGATAAAGCTGTTCATAGAGCTCAAGGGAGCCACAGCCGACAGGCGGATGGTGGATGACCTTGTCAGCATGATAAGGGAGCGAGACTGCGTGGATGATGTGGTCCTGATCTCACTCGACTATGACCTGATGGCTTACGCTGAGACCAATTACCCGGAATTCGAGACCGGCACCCTCTTCTTCCTCGGTCTGGGAGACATCTCCAACCTGAACTGCGACCTGATAATGATGGAGGAGGAATCTGTCACCGAGGAACGTCTCAGGAGGATCCATGACTCCGGAAGGAAAGCCGCCGTCTGGACAGTCAACAAAGAGGAAGCCCTCTATAAGTTCCTGGACAGCGGAATAGATTACGTAATAACGGATGAAGTCATCCTTGCAGGTAAAGTCACGGAAGAGCTCTCTTCCCGCTCTGTCTACCGGGAGATGGTCGACCGCATCGGCAGGTGATCCGGCAGATCATACCGCATCACGGAAAGGAGAACATATGGTCAGCCTCTACAGACCCGAGCCGGAAGACATGTGGTTCAGGCAGAAGATGCTCTCGGACCCCGATACCATGTCCTACAATGAAGCGTGGGGCGGGACCATCCCGTTCCCCGAATCCCGCTGGAAGGACTGGTACGCTCACTGGGTCCTGAACACGGAGGGAAAGCGTTTCTACAGATATCTCATCGATGAGAACGGAAGTTTCCTGGGCGAGGCGGCATACCACCTGGACGAAGAGCGCGGCATATATGTCTCAGACATCATCGTGTATTCGCGATACCGCGGCAGAGGCATCGGCAGCGCCGGGCTCAGGCTGCTCTGCAGCCACGCCTTCGACAGCGGCATCGATCTCATCTATGACGACATAGCCTCCGGCAACACCGCAATAAAGATGTTCCTGGACTTCGGCTTTAAGGAAGTTCTGAGGTCGGAGAAGACGATCCTGCTTGAGAAAGACCTGATCGCGGCAGCCGGCACCTGCCTGTACCGTGACGGCGGCACCGCGCTTTATGTCAGGGACGGAAGCGTATTCTTCACTGACAGCGGCAGGCGGTATCGTCTTTCAAGCAGTCCATATGAGCCATGCCTGTACATGGACCGGGTACCGGGCGGCGGCCAGACTGTCATACACAATGCTTTCTCTGTCGCGGAGCTCACTGATGCCGCGCAGGCAGGAAGGAATATCCCGCTTATCTCCGGCAACTCATATGATGTTCCCGTGATCTGTTCCCTGCTCGCTGCCGCCTCGGAGCTTGCTCCCGGAGAATACGGCGCAGACTACATCGAGTGCCTGCGTTTCATGAAGATACTGGCGGCATCCAAAGCGGTCTCTGCGGATACGGCGGCTGATCTTGCCCCATACGGCCTTGCCAATCACAGGATCATGGACAGGATGATACACTCGAAGTATGTCCGCCGCACAGAGGATGAGCGGTACTTTCTCACAGGCAGGACGTTCAGGCACTGAACGCGGAACTTTTTCTTATACATGACAAAAACTGTCCTGCAGGACATCCCTCAGGACAGTTTCTTTTTTATTCGGATATGATCCCGATATCAAGCAAGCGCGGAATAGACGATGTTCCTGATCCTCGGATGGACGTATTCCTCCATGTTCGGGGCAGCCTGATGCGCGTACACGATGGTTATCTGCTTCTCGGGATCCATGAGGACCCATGAACCGAAGCCGCCGGTCCAGCCGAACTCGCCGATGCTGGAATTGCTCCCCGCTTCCGGATGCATCCTGGTCCTCACCGCCAAGCCGTATCCGTAGCCGGAGTGATACACGTTCTCAAACTCGGAGAGCGCCTGCGGGCAGAGGCGGTTCATCGCCATGAGCCTGATGGTGCTGTCGCTCAGCAGCCTGACTCCCCTGTATTCTCCGAGCGTCATCGCAAGCGCGAAATTGCAGTAATCATCGACCGTTCCGAACAGACCACCGCACGCAGACTCGTAGTTCGGGCTGTAGAATATAGCCGGGAAGTCGCCTTCCCTTCTGCCTTCAGGACCGAGGAAATAAAGCGGAGAGACTCTGTCTTTCTTCTCCTCCGGCACATGGAAATATGTGTCTGTCATTCCCAGCGGATCAAAAACGTTCTTCTTGAGGTATTCTCCGAAGGTCATCCCCGAGATGATTTCAGCGATCGCTGCCGTGATGTCCAGGCTCTGTCCGTAGTAGTAGTGCTCTCCTGCCTCGAACGCGCCGGGGACCGTCCCCGCTGCCTTTGCGAACTCCTGGAGCGTATACTTTCCCTCTTTCTCAAGTTTGTCGGAAAGCTCCGAGATGCCTTCGCTGTTCGGGTTCTTCAGATGCCAGTTGACGGTGACTCCGCTCGTCATGTCGAACGTGTGCCCTACAGTGACGGCGTTCCTGGCGGGCTCTACGGTCAGGTCGCCGCGGGGAGAATAGCGGAACACCTTGCGGTCCTCAAACTCGGGTATGAACCTGCTCACCGGATCCGTGAGCAGGAACTCGCCTTTCTCGAACAGCATCATGCACGCGGCGCTGGCGATGGGCTTTGTCATCGACGCAAGCTGGCATATGGTCTTACCGTCGAACGGGGTCTTCTTCTGCTCGCTGGCATAGCCGGTGAACTTCTCATACACAAGTTCCTCGCCCTTGAACACCCTGACTCCCGCTCCGGCGGGCCACTTTTCAACGACTTCCTCCAGAAGTCTGTCCAGTCCGGAAAACTTATCCATCTTTTCCTCCTGATATGTATTTATCTGTGATTATACCCTCTGAGAAAATCATATCACTGCGCCGCCTGTCTGAACAATCGGCGCATATGATATTATTGACCGGGAATGACAAAAAGAATTTCCGAAAAACTTTTCTGACTCTTTGAACCTTTTGCCCTTCTGAAGTGTATACATAGTGAAAGGTCCTTTGAGACAGGTGAGGAGCTGACTTATGAGCCTATCATTACGGCAGGCAATGGAACTGTACGGAAACAACGTGTTCCGGGCCGCCTTCTCCATCGTAAAGAACAGGCAGGACGCGGAGGATATCACGCAGGATACTTTTCTTGCGTTCTACCGCAGCGATCCCGATCTCGACAGTGATGAGCATGTACGCGCGTGGCTCCTGCGGACCGGCATCAACAAAGCCAAAAACCTCTGCCGCACCTTCTGGAGAAGGAACCGGGAGAACCTGGACGATTACGCGGATGTCATGGCTGCCGCTCCCGATGATGAGAGCGATGTTCTCAGAGAGGTCATGAAACTTCCGGAGAAGTGCAGGGTCATCATCCACCTGTTTTACTACGAGGACTACAGCATCAATGAGATCGCGGCGCTGCTGGGGATCAGTGAGAACACCGTAAAGAGTCAGCTGTTCCGCGGAAGGACATTACTTAAAGAAAGGCTTAAGGAGGGCTGGGACAATGACTGACAGAGAGAGATACAAGAGAGCTTTCGATCTGATAGGACCCTCCGAGAACATGGACATCATGGATTATGTGGAGGAAAATGAGATGAAGGAAAAAAAGCCTAACAGATTTTTCAGGAAGGTCGGCGCAGTGCTGGCGGCACTGGCAGTGACAGTAGGTCTCGGAGCTGTTGCTTACGCATCCGACCTCGGCGGGATCCGCAAGCCGGTCAGCATCTGGCTTCACGGTGAAATGACGGAAGCAGTTATAGAACAGGTAGGCGACGGAGCGTTCGAGGTGACCTACCCCGACGGACACAAAAGGTCCACGGGCGGAATGGTCGAGGACGGCGGAAAGATGCGCGGAGCCACGATGGATGAGATCATCGAGCAGCTGCTCACTGAGGTCGATCTCGAATATGACGAGAACGGAAACTACTGGATCTATATCAGGGATCACAAGATCGATATCTCCGATCAGATCGCAGAGAAAGGCTATGCCCAGGTAAAGGTAAAGGACGGCGTCCTTGCCGATTACATCACCGTGGTTCCTGACGGCAACGGCGGCGTAGGGCTCTCCTACGGTCACTTCGGATATCCTTCCGTGGAAAGCGTCCGCAGGAGCACCGGGACATTCTAGATCTTTTCGGCAGCATCATAAACAGATGACCGGCATCGTGAGATGCCGGTCTTTTTTATATCGGGATATATGATCGCATCTATTCCGGGTCAGCCGTCTGCGCGGCATCCAAGAGCCTTGCGGTCCTCCCGGGTCTGAGAACGATCAGCGCAGCCGCAAGATATGCTGCAGACCACAGGAGTATGCCGGCAGGGCTGAAAGAGCTCGCCTGCTCCAGTATCTGTCCCATCTCCTCGCCGCGGAGCCTGCCGTTGACGATCATTGCCGCCATATCGTACAGCCCGTGGACCGCCGAGATGAAGATGAGGTCCTTTCCCGTGCGGTAGTAAATCGCTCCGAGGTACATTCCCATGAACGAAGTCACCGCCGCCTGCGAAGCCGCTGCGCCCAGGCTCACCGACGAAAGGAAAGCGTTTCCGAGGTGAGTCGCTCCGAAGACGATGCCGCTCAGGATCACTGCCGCGATGACCCGTCCCGTGCTTTTCTCCCCGAAAGCCCTGTGCATCGAGCGCTGCACAAGTCCCCGGAACAGCAGTTCCTCCCCCAGTCCTATCAGCAGCATCTGGGCGACGAAGCATAAGGCTTCAGCGGCAGTAACGTCAGCGCTGTCCATCTCCGGGGTCCCCATGAACAGCAGGAAAACAGTATGCAGCAGAAGCGGTATCGCTGCGACCCAGCCCCGCCTTCCCCTTCCGTCCTTCCGGAAGAGGTCTCTTTCCCTGAGCATATGCGCAAAAAGAAAAGCGAGAGCGACCTGGATCAGCTGTGATATCAGATATGCCAGGTAACTGTCTGAAACGGCTTTCATGACGAACCGCCCTGCTGTCTTGTAGAGAGCGATGCACAGCCACGCGCCTGTGACGGTCACCAGGACACAGGCCGCGCCGTTTCTTCTTTCCGGGCTTACTGTGCTGTATCTGTCATTTTCTTTCATTATTGACCTGGCGCGGAGACCCGTGACTTCAGTCGTGGGAGGAGCGCCAGCCTCCTTTTCTGCGATTTTGCTTGTTTGATCTTGTTTGCTTTATACTCTCTTAAGCAATAAACCATTGTACTGTAATTAGTACTATGACTGTGCTATCCTGTATTTGTGATCAGTAACAGAATGGTGGTGTTTTTATTGCTTCAGACGCGTACTGCTAAGATAAGGATCTGTCCTGATACAGATGACATCGGTGTTCTCCTGGATACTATGAGAGCCTATACAGATGCCTGCAGCTTCGTGTCTGCAGTCGCTTCTTCACGGACAGTTGTTCCTGACAGATACAGACTGCATGATGCTGTCTACAGACAGGTGCGTTCCCGCTTCTCTCTTCCTTCCCAGATGGCTCAGAGCGTCATCAGAACAGTTACGGCCTCTTATAGAACTCTGCGTACCAGTCGGAAAGAGCATCCTGAGTTATTCAGGAAGAAGAGGGATATCGTTCCGAAGTTCCGTTCTCCTCAGCTCGATCTCGTAAGAGGAAGAGACTATTCGCTCCTATGGAACAGGGAACATACGGAAAGAGTATTCAGCATCAATACTCTCAAGGGAAGGATAAAGGCAGCTTTCTTTGCGGAAGCAATGGACTGGGCTTTTGCTGAAGGAGCGAGAATGGGT